>JAFZZI010000001.1 GCA_017615835.1 Bacteroidaceae bacterium
GATACCCATATCTCTTTACATTCAGATATGGGTCTCTTCACATTCAGACCCATATCTTTTTAAAATGAGATGTCCCGACGTACGGGAACAGGTGTCCACAAGTTCTTCGATGGCCTTCCGGCATTGAAAAGCCATCCAATCCCGACCTCTTACTGCGAAATTTATTGACATATATAGTGAAAATGGCAGAAGAATGGCTCGGCATGATGATAATATTGTCTATCTGATTCCCTATGCATTCTTCTGCCGGCTGCTTCGTGACCGCGATGGCTTGATCGGATTCGCCAAGGAACGAGCCGTTCTCCATTCTCTTTTTATCCAATACATACCCACGTATAGCGAACTCTCTCAACACGCTCGTTGCCCATTGACGGAATTGGGTCGCACGGATGCTGTTTACACGATAACCAACACTGATGACTGCATCAAGGTTGTAAAACTGAAGAGTACGATTGACCTCTCTACTACCTTCTTGACGAACTACCGAGATTTTCTCGGTAGTTGCTTTTTCTTCTAGTTCTCCACTATCATAAATATTTTTCAGATGAAGTCCTATGTTGTCCGTTGAGCAGTCAAATAGCATACCCATAGCTTTCTGGGTACACCAAACTGTTTTATCCTTGTAATAGACCTCAACACCTTGTTCCTTTCCCTCTATCTGGAATATTAGGAACTCAGCAGTGCTATTTCTTATTTCTTTACGCTTTACCATACATTAATTACTTTTCAAAATCAAATAGTATCATACCATCCGTACCTTTTCCAATCGTAGAAACATATAAGTTTTCTCATATACCTTCCAACTTGTGACAAACTTGTAACAACTGGGGACAAAACTGGGGACAAAACTGGGGACATTATTATCGCCAACATTACCGCCAACATTACCGCCAACATTACCGCCAATATCCTTTCCGACATCTTTTCCGACAACATTACAGCCATTGTCTTTAGCCCCCAGGTATCAGGTAGCCCTTCTTGCGGGAGTTGGGCAGGTCGTTGGCAAAGGCACAGATGGCCTCCTGGAACTTATCCATATCGCCAGTTGACGTGGTTCGCTCCACACGATAGGTTTCCGTGCTGTGCAGCAGTTCTTGTATCTCTTCTCTGGTTATCATATTTTCTTTTCCTCCATAGATATAAGGTACTGCTTGTATTCTCTTACGAATAATTCTCGAATATCGACTTCTAACAAGTCTGCGATTTTAAGTATGCCGGCAAGGTCTGGCTGCGAGGCTGTAAATGAAAACGCACAGAATAAGAAGCTCGATGCTATAAAATGAGGAGGTGTAGTCACACCTTTCTTTGTCACTTTAGCACCGTACGGCCATTCACTATGTAGAAGCCTGGAGAAAGGCTCTCGTAGGTTGTTCCGGCTGGCATCGGTATGCCGTTGATACGGTATATGACCTGACTGTCTGAACCGCTTTCTGACAGGATTTCCTTCATTCCCATAGGTACTCCGCCCAGACCTTTTGCTACGCCCGCATAGGTGTGCTTGCGATAGTAGTCAAGGGTCCAGAGGCCTACCGGAGTGTTGGCACGCCATCCGCTGCTTTCAGGAGAGTCGGTCGGGCACCAGAAGCAGATGCCCCACTGCTGGCTTGGCGGAATTATGGTGAGATACTGCTTGACTATCCAGGCATAAAGGTCGGCCATCCTCTTGTGCATGGCCTCGGTCATACTGCCGGTGGGGACATCTTTGCCGTTTGCATCCACCATACCCATGTCGAATTCACTTATGCGTACCAGTTTGCCCGATGCTGCCATCAGCTTGAAACTGTTGGCTATGGCATTCTTCTTGCTCGACTGGGTGTTCTCATTCATATAGCATGAAATGTGCATCTGTGAGCCGATGCCGTCAATTTTGGTCACACCGTCTGCTTCCCATTTCTTAATCCAGTTTATGAGTGACTTCAGCTTCTTGTTGCCATCCCAGTCGCTCTCAAGGTTGTAGTCATTGACAAACAACTTGATGTCCGACGGGCCGTACTTGCGGGCCAGACGTACTGCCGAGCGGACATATTCGAGGTCACCCATGTAGTCCTGCCAGAAGAAGTCGCCTGAGCCGTTGTCATGCTGAAGCAGGTAGTTGCCCTGACCGTCGTCACCGCCGCCGGAGATGGCTTCGTTGACGACATCCCATGCCCTGACGTTGCCGTCGCATGCCTGCATCATGCCTTTGATCCACTTGTCCATGGCCCAGATGAGGGTGTCACGCTTCACTTCGTCGGACAAAGGAGTGGGGCTGGGGTAGTAGATGTACGATATTTCGTCGGTCACTGTGGGCGTGACAGTACTTCCACGATTGACTTTTACTCTGAAGGAACTCATGTCGGTACCTTCGAGATTACCGTTCACCACACATTCACTCCCATTGATTTTCAGGCTTATGTTGTCGAAGTAGTAGTTGTTGGCCCGAGCGTATTCGTTCAGGTTGAAGGCTATAGACTTGCCGGTCCGGCTCATGTTTCCGCTTACCTTCACCGTTCTCCAGTCGGTTGAGAAGTCTATTTTGCCAAAAGCGTCAGAAGTTACGAAATTTCCGGGTGAGTTGTGTATCTGTGTTGAGGCCGAGGCAGCATAGTCGGCCCTGACCTCTGCCGTGAACTCATATCTGTCGCCCTGCGCGAAACTGCGGTTGCTGACAATCCAGAACTGGTTGTCCCACGGATCCAATTCCATCGCCGTGGCTTCCACTACTATGCAACGACGCTCTTCGGTCTTTTCTATAGCCATTTTTTTCTCTTCGAATACGATGCGGCGTATCTGAATGTCGCCGACGAAATCGCCGCACTGCAGCAACAGGAAACTTCCGCCCTGCGACCTGTAGTTGACGACTACATCCTTCCACTGGGTAGTAAACGGTATCTCGGCGTTTGTCCCGACAGACCAGTCACCCAGCTTGCTGTGCAGATTACCCGACGCGCTGCCCTTCACGGTCATTGTCATACGGTAAGTCTTGCCCGTCTCGATAGGTATGTTGTCCATAGCGATGAACTGCACTTCCCACGAACCTTGCTTCTTGGTGGTGTGTATCTTCAGTCCGTCAGTGTCGGAATAAGTCAGCGTGAAACCGTATTTTGTCTTGTCGGCAGTCCATCCCACACTCTGTGTCTTGCAGAAATCCTTCTCTGCCGCCAAAACATACACCGGAATGTCTGCCCCTTCGATATCTTCAGCAGGAATGTCCCTGATAAGAGAGCGAAGCCATTGCCCGGGCTGCTGAGCGTGCCAGGCCAAGGTGTGTCCATAGACATCAAGCCCGGCCGAAGTAACCGACTTGACGAAGTTTTTAACCTTGTCGAAGTTCATATTCCCCCTGCCGTCAACGCAACTGGCCATCTTCATAGCATTGCCGGGGACGGTCTCCATGAAATTGTCGTCAATCATGTGCTTGACAATGCCGTTCTTCAGATAATCGTCAGCTATAGTCGCACCTCCCAGCCTGAAATTGGGATACTTCACAGTATCGACATACTCCTTAAGCGGACTGTAGTCCTTCAGATAACCGTAGTTGGTAGGATCTTTGGGATCACCCATCTCATATCTCTCCTGGGAATTGACCGTGATGACTGCAACAGCAGCGGTCATGACAAGTGCCGTTCTTTTCAGTATTTTCATAACAAACGAATAAATTGAATCGCTATTCTGCAAAAATAGGGTATTTCAGATATTTACAAAAAGTTTGAATGACAAAAAAGGGATTGCCCCGTCGGGAATCCCTTTGTCGAGTGTGATGCGTAACGGTCATATACTGCATTCGTGGCATCTGTCTTCCCCGTTCCTGGACAGCCTGTTCATGACCAGAGAGTTGACAAGCAGTATTGCCAGCAGTATGGTGCAGCAGATGCTGAACCAGCCCGGTCCGCTCTCGCAGCAGTCGGCTGCGGCCGTCAGGGCACCCGTGAACCATTCGGCGGGCAGCAGACAGTCAATGCCGAGACCGAAGAGTATTGCACCTGTGACTATCGAGGTGAGATAGACGATGAGACTCTTACGTCCAAGAGCCTTGCCGATTACCATGACAGAGGCAGCATTTGCAGCCGGACCGGCCATCAGGAGCACAAGCGCAGCCCCGGGAGTAAGCCCCTTCAGCATCAGGGCAACGGCAATCGGAATGCTGCCCGTGGCGCACAGATACATCGGAATGCTGAACAGCAGCACAAAGAGGATGCTCAGTAGTGAATTGCCCTTGAACGAGGTGAACCAACTGTCCGGCACCAGGGCAGTGATGAGTCCTGCTATTACAAGACCTATAACCAGCCACTTGCCGATATCTTCCATCATCTCCATGAAAGCATATCTTATTGCGTTCACAAAGCGGCTCTGATGTTCCTCAGAGTCATGCCCGTGGTGACAGTGACAATGCTCTTCCTCCTGTTCTTCCTCATGATTGTGGTGGCAGTGACATTCCGTTGCCTCTCCGTTCATCCCTGAAGGAGTGTTGTCATTGTCGCTGACGTTTACCAGCCATCCTCCGAATATTGCCGTCACAAGTGCCGCAAGCGGACGGATAACCGCGAATGGCAGCCCCATCAGACTATAGGTAGCAATTATGCTGTCAACCCCAGTCTGCGGCGTGGCGATAAGAAACGAAACGGTTGCCCCCTTGCCTGCTCCCTGTTTACGGAGTCCCATGGCGGTAGGAATGACTCCGCACGAGCAGAGGGGCAGGGGAATCCCGAACAGGGCGGCCAGTACGACACTGCGGAAGTTCCTCCCGTCAAGGTACTTTCTGAAAAGACCGGCAGGAATGAACTCATGCATGAAACCGGCCAGCAGAAATCCCAGCAACAGATAGGGAGACATCTCGTTGACCAATATCCAAATCTCTTTCAACACGTTCATCAGTGATTCCATAACAGATAAATTGCCTTTATTTTCATTTTCCGATGCAAAATTGGACTCTTTTTTTTGCAACTCAGTGGCAAAATGAGTACTCTTGCAGTATGGAAACAGCCGAGGGTCATCTGCGTGAGCATGGCGTCAAGCCGACAGCTGTACGCATTCTGGTGTGGAAAGAGATATGGCAGCGCGAGTCAACATTCTCGCTGACAGATGTTGAAGAGTGTATGCCCGACATGGACCGGTCCAGCATTTTCAGGGCCCTTCGTCTGTTCGTTGACAACCATCTGCTGCATGAGATTGATGACGGAACCGGTCACCAGAAATATTGCGTATGTCGCTGCTGCGACGAACATCACATCAGTCACGTCCATTTCACCTGCCTGAAATGTGGCAAAACCTGTTGCCTGCACGACTACACAATTCCGATTGTAAATCTTCCCGAAGGCTACACTATGTCGGATGCCGAGTATGTCATCAAGGGGCTGTGTCCCAAATGCCGTCAGCCCTGACCATCTTTCCAGGCATCGCCCAGAATCATTCCTCCGCCGAACCCGAGGGCCCTTACTTCGCTTAGCCTGTCGAATGTCACGCCGCCCAGAGCCATCACCTTGCTGTCGATGATTCCCCTGTCCTTTGCCATGAGCAGCTCCTCCCTGCTGAAAGCTGCCTTATAATCCTTCTTTGATATGCTGTCGAATATGGGCGACAGCGAGACATAGTCGTACCTTGCCTTGCATTCGGCAACCTCGCCGATGGAGTGGCAGCTGCGGCTGACACTTCCGGTCCATCCGGAGGGAGATGACGGATTTCGCGAGTTCAGATGCACTCCGTACAAGCCGTATCTGACAGCCAGCCCGAAGTGGTCGTGGACAACCAGTCGTCCGTACAGTTCTTGAGGGATTCTGCTGACCAGTTCTTCCATCTGCTCCTCTGACGAACCGGGCTTTCGCAGATGCACCAGACCGATCTCGCCGCTCTGCAGGAACTGCGCTATGCGCTCCGCTTCGCCGGCGTGGAATCCGGGCAGTGTTATTACTAT
Source organism: Bacteroidaceae bacterium (assembly GCA_017615835.1). Classification (GTDB taxonomy): domain Bacteria; phylum Bacteroidota; class Bacteroidia; order Bacteroidales; family Bacteroidaceae; genus Colenecus. The sequence goes on from JAFZZI010000001.1 coordinate 5,891, forward strand.
GGTCATTGTGCCGTGTTGAGGTTAGGACGGTCAAAGGCCGCATCCCAGTCCTTCCACACCGGCTCAATGCCGCGTTCGCGGAGTGAACTTGCAATCTCGTCAACAGTGCGGTCATCGCTGACAGTAAACTGCTCGAGAGCATCGGGATATGTGTAATAGCCGCCGGGATTCACACGGCTGGCGGCCGACATGGTGGTAACGCCGAGCGTACACATGTTGTTCCGGATAAACTCGGGCTCGCGTGTAGAGTACGAGATGTCCACATCGTGGTCGAAGATACGCATGGCGAACGTCACCTGTGCCAGTTCCCTGTCAGAGACCAGACAGTTGGGTTCGAAGCCCTCATTATGGGCAGGACGCATCCTGGGGAAGTTCACCGAGTATTTTGTACGCCAGTATCTCTTCTGAAGGTAACGCAGGTGAAAGGCCATCATTGTGACATCGGTCTTCCACTCCTTTTCAAGGCCCAGAAGTGCTCCCATTCCTATAGAGTGGAGCCCTGCCTGTCCCATGCGGTCGAAGGCGTCAACCCGCCACCCGAAGTCCGACTTCATGCCGCGCGGATGATAGCACTTGTAGTTGGCCGCATTGTAAGTCTCCTGAAAACAGATTACCCCGTTCAGCCCGTGACCGGCCAGCATCCGGTAATCTTCGGTCGAGAGTGGCATCACCTCAATCTTAAGGTTCGAGAAATAGGGCTTGGCACGGTCCAGGGCCTTGGCTATGTAGGCGGGTCCGGCCTTGGCAGGATTCTCGCCCGTCACTATCAGCAGGTTCTCGAACGGTCCCAACTTCTTTATGGCCTTGTACTCGTCCTCACACTGGTCTATGGTCAGGATAGTCCTCGCCATCGGGTTCTGTACGTGGAAACCGCAATACACACACGAGTTCGTACAGGAGTTCGTAATGTACAGGGGAATGAACATCGACATCGTCTTGCCGAAACGTTCTCTGGTGTATTTGCGCGACAGCCGTGCCATCTGTTCCAGGTACGGTTCGGCTGCCGGCGAAATCAGGGCCATGAAGTCATCAACGTCACAATGCTCCTTCGCAAGGGCGCGGCGCACGTCTGAATCACTCTTCGAGGCGATTCTGTCGGTAGTCGCATCCCAGTCAATCTTCTTTATCTCTTCACTGAACATGATTGCATTCTTCTTAATTCACGCAGGGCCGGAAAGAGTATTCTTTCAGCTCTGTGATGGAGGGGTGTCCGCCGCATAGCGGGCAGTGTGGATTCCTTGCTGTCGCCAGACGCCTGAACTGCATGGTCAGGGCATCGAATGTCAGTAGCGTATCGGTCAGCAGTTCACCATATCCTACAAGGAACTTGATGCATTCGGTAGCAAGCAGCGTGCCGCAGATACCCGCAATGCTTCCCAGTACACCCGTAACCGAACAGGTCTCGACATCCTTGTCGGCCGGCGGTTCCGGGAACAGGCACCTGTAGCATGCAGAACCCGGAACGTGAGTCATCAGCTGTCCCTGGTAACGGTTAATGCCGCCGATCGAGAAGGGCTTGCCTAGCATGACACAGGCATCGTTTATCAGATACTTCGATGCGAAATTATCTGTTCCGTCAATAACATAGTCATAGCCCCCGATGACATCACAGGCATTCCCGGCGGTCAGGTTGACCGGATGTCTGACAACCGTCACATCAGGGTTGAGCGCACCGATATGCTCTGCCGCCGAATCTACCTTCGGCCGGTTCACATCAGCAGTAGAGTGTATGATCTGCCGTTGCAGATTCGACAGGCTCACCGTGTCGGCGTCAATCAGTCCGACAGTGCCCGTTCCTGCGGCCGCAAGATACATGGCGACGGGAGAGCCTAGTCCGCCGGCTCCCACAATGAGAACCTTCGCACTGAGCAGACGTTCCTGCCCCTCAGCCCCGAAACCCTCAAGAATCAGGTGCCGGCTGTATCTGCGTTTCTGCAACGGATCCAGTTCCATTTAACCAAGGAATGACGTGAGCGGGCTTGTCGCCTCGGCCGAATCGCTGACACTTCCAAGTCCTGCTTCGTAGGCCATGCGTCCGGCAATCACAGCCTGACGGAAAGCATCAGCCATAAGCACCGGGTCACCGGCAACGGCAATGGCCGTGTTCACCAGACAGCAGTCGGCACCCATCTCCATCGCTTCGGCAGCATGACTCGGAGCGCCGATGCCTGCATCAACCACTACAGGAACGCTTGCCTGCTCAATTATTATCCGTAGAAAATCCTTCATGCGAAGTCCCTTGTTCGTCCCGATTGGTGCTGCAAGAGGCATCACCGTGGCGGCACCGGCCTCTTCGAGGTGCTTGCACAAAGTCGGATCAGCCTGACAGTAGGGCAGGACGACAAATCCCATCTTCACCAACTGCTCCGTAGCCTTCAGCGTTTCTACTGAGTCGGGCAGCAGATAGCGCGGGTCGGGGTGAATCTCCAGTTTCAGCCAGTTCGTTCCGAAAGCCTCGCGGGCCATCTGGGCAGCAAATACAGCCTCTTCGGCATTGCGTACGCCCGAAGTATTCGGCAGCAGCCTGACATTGGCATTCCGGGTGACGTGCGTGAGCATATCGTCCTGACTGTCGTCAAGTTCTATGCGCTTCATGGCCACAGTCACCATCTCAGTGCCGCTTGCCTTTATCGCTTCAGCCATAACCTGATTGTTCATGAACTTGCCTGTGCCGAGAAACAGTCGTGAGTTGAACTCCTGTCCTGCGATAATCAGTTTTTCCATCCGTTCAATATTTTAATTATTCTTCTCGTCTCTTCAACAGGGTCGGAGGCATTCAGGATTGCACCGCTCAGCGCTATCCCTGTCACACCCGTCCCCATCACCGCCGGAATGTCACCGGCCGTAATGCCGCCGATCGCGACTGTCGGGATATCAATCCTCCCGGTCTTCATCCTGCCGGTAATGTCACTCAGCCCCTCAATGCCCAAGACCGGTGCCAACCCTTTTTTCGTAGTGGTGAACCTGAAAGGGCCGCAGCCTATGTAACTGGCCCCGTCGCCGACAGCATTCCGGACATCTTCGAAAGTATTGGCCGTCGCACCTATTATATAATCTTGCCCGAGTATTCTTCTGGCCTCACCGACAGGCATGTCTTTCTTGCCGAGATGAACCCCGTCCGCGTGAACCTTCACGACAAGTTCCACATGGTCGTCAATTATGAAGACGGCTCCCGATTCCCTGCAAAGACGGATCGCTTCCAGCGCGACAGGTTCGATCTCGCCTGCAGAAGCACCCTTCATCCGCAACTGAATCCATTTGCATCCGCCCTGCAGAGCCATGCGGATTCCGTCAAGGTAGGAGAACTTGTCTGTCTGATGGCTTATGAACTGAAGCATAGTCATCCTCCGCAGACAGCTTTTATGATGATGACCTTGTCGCTCTCGTTCAGGAGAGCCGACTTCCAACTGTCACGCTGCACCATGACACCGTTCAGGGCTATGGCGACACCCTTGTCGGCAAGTTTCAGTTCAGCGGCCAGCTCATGCAGATTTGCAGAAGCGGTTTCGGTATTCTTGTCGTTAATCAGAATCTTCATAGAGAGCAGTAATGTTCGAAGACCGTTTTAAAGGTACTCTGAGTACGATTATAGCCTAGTCCAGCGCGAAATTAGCTATTTATTCATTGCCTTTTTTGATTCTGATGAATATTTTTTTTGCAAAATCCTTTGTCGTTTACAATTCTATGACTAATTTTGCCCCCATGAAACGCAACGCACAGAGTTTTTTCTTCTTTTGGTGGCGTCTGACCGAGTTCCCGGGCAGCGTCGGATGACGTGTGTTGCATGAAGTAGAAATACACTACAATACAATCATAACAACAGGGCTGCCCTACAAGGCGGCCCTTTTTCGTTTAAATATTCAACAACCATTATTAATAACTAAAAAAACAAAGCAATGAGACAGAAAAAATTCATCCTTCCGGATTCAGAGATTCCACGCAACTGGTTCAACATTCAGGCTGTCATGCCCAACAAGCCGCTGCCGATACTTCACCCGGGTACCCATCAGCCATTGAAGGCCGAAGACCTGTACCCGATATTCTGCGAGGAGTGCTCGCGTCAGGAACTTGACACCACCAACGAGTGGATTCCCATTCCCGAAGAGGTCCGCGAGCAGTATGCCGCATACCGCTGCACTCCGCTGGTACGTGCCTACGCCCTCGAAGAGGCTCTCGGCACACCTGCCCACATCTACTTCAAGAACGAGAGCGTCTCTCCGGCCGGTTCGCACAAACTGAACTCCGCTCTGGCCCAGGCCTACTATGCCAAGAAACAGGGCGTCACCAACATCACAACCGAGACAGGTGCCGGCCAGTGGGGTGGTGCCCTTTCATACGCAGCCAAGAAGTTCGGCATCGAATGTGCCGTCTATATGGTCAAGGCCAGCTACAACCAGAAGCCTTACAGACGTTCCATCATGCAGACTTTCGGCGCCGCCATCACCCCGTCACCGTCAATGTCCACCCGTGCCGGAAAAGACCTTCTTACCATCAACCCCAACGACCAGGGCTCACTCGGCAGCGCCATCTCCGAGGCTATCGAACTTGCAGTCTCGACCCCGAACTGCAAATACACCCTCGGCTCCGTGCTGAACCACGTCTGCCTGCACCAGACAGTGATAGGACTTGAGGCTGAGAAGCAGATGGAGATGACTGGCGAGTATCCCGACATCGTCATAGCATGCTTCGGCGGCGGCTCCAACTTCAGCGGACTGGCATTCCCCTTCATGCGCCACAACATCCAGGAAGGCAAGAAGACACGTTTCATCGCTGCCGAACCCAGTTCGTGTCCGAAACTTACACGCGGCAAGTTCGAGTATGACTTCGGCGATGAGGCAGGACTGACCCCGCTGCTTCCCATGTTCACCGTCGGCCACACATTCAAGCCCGCCACCATACATGCCGGAGGCCTCCGTTACCACGGTGCCGGAGTAATCCTCTCACAGCTGATGAAAGACGGCCTGATGGAGGCTCAGGACTTTGACCAGACCGATACCTTCAAGGCAGGCGTCCTTTTCGCCCAGTGCGAAGGCATCATCCCGGCTCCCGAGTCGTGCCATGCAATAGCATGCACAGTCAAGGAGGCCCTCAAATGCAAGGAAACCGGCGAGAAGAAGACCATCCTCTTCAATCTTTCAGGCCACGGATTTGTCGATATGAGTGCTTACGACCAGTATCTCTCGGGCGAGATGAGAAACTACAATCTCTCCGATGAGGAACTTGCCAAGTATATATCAAGTGCCGACGCACTCAACAAATAACCGGAACAATGATCTGGAACAAAGACAAAGAGACAATGAGCCGCGCAGACATGCGCGCTCTGCAGGGCAAGAGGCTGCACAAACTGGTAGAGTACGTCTATCACAATGTGCCCTTCTACCGGGACAAAATGCAACAGGCCGACATTACTCCCGATGACATCCGTTCCATCGATGACATTACCCTGCTTCCGTTCACCACCAAGCAGGACCTGAGGGACAACTATCCGTTCGGCCTTCAGGCTGCTCCTGCCAGTGAGATTGTGCGTATCCACGCATCATCGGGTACAACGGGCAAACCGACAATCGTCGGTTACTCGCGCCGCGACATAGATGTATGGAGCGAGTGCATGACACGCTGCCTGACGGCGTACGGCATCGGCCGCGACGACATATTCTCAGTGGCATACGGCTACGGACTCTTCACAGGAGGTCTGGGCGTCCACTACGGAGTCGAGAACCTGGGCGCTTCGGTCGTGCCCACCTCGACCGGCAACACCGAGAAACATATCCGGCTCATCACCGACCTCGGGATAAGCGGAATAGCCTGCACTCCCTCGTATGCCCTTCACCTGGCCGAAACCATGGAGAAGATGGGCGTCACAAAGTCCGACCTCAAACTCAGGAGCGGAGCCTTCGGTGCCGAACCCTGGACTGAGAACATGCGCAAGGAGATTGAGTCGCGTCTTGGCCTCAAGGCATACAACCTCTACGGACTGAGCGAGATAATGGGACCGTGTGTAAGCTATGAATGCGAATGCCAGAACGGGTCGCATATCAACGAAGACCACTTCTTCCCCGAGATCATCGACCCCAACACCCTCGAACCCCTTCCGTACGGAACTACCGGCGAACTCGTCTTCACCACCCTGACAAAGACAGGAATGCCGCTGCTCCGCTACCGGACCCGCGACCTCTGCTCAATAACCGACGAACCGTGCCCCTGCGGACGCACCAATGTACGCATGAGCAGCATCATAGGACGCAGCGACGACATGCTCATCATCCGCGGCATCAACGTCTTCCCGTCGCAGGTCGAGAGTGTCCTGCTCAGCATACCTGAGTGCGCGCCCTATTACCGCATCGTCGTTGACCGCGTCAACAACCTCGACACCATCACCGTCCAGGTCGAGATACGTCCCGAACAGTTCGATGGCGAAGTTGACACCCTCAATCCCATCTTCGAACTCGAGAAGAAGGTCAAGTCCCATCTCAAGAGCGTCCTCAGCATCTCGCCGATTGTCCAGATCAAACAGCCCGGCAGCATAGAGAGAGTTGACGGAAAGACCAAAGTTGTAACAGACTTAAGAAACATAAAGTAAGATGAAACAGCTATCAATATTTCTGCAGAACGAGTCGGGCACCCTCACCAGCGTGCTCGACATACTGGCAGATGCCGGCATACAACTCTATGCGGTAAGCATCGCCGACACAAGTGACTATGGCATCTGCCGTCTTATCTGCGACAAGCCTGACGAAGCGCTTGCCATCCTGCGCAATGCCGGTCATGCCGTCTCGCAATCCGACGTCCGTGCCATCATCATAGGCGACACCCCCGGTGCAGCTGCCGAGACAATCCGTATATTCGCCAAGGAACACCTCAGCCTTGCCTACCTCTACACATTCCTGTATGAGAACAAGCCTGTGCTGGTGTTCAGAACCGACGACAAGGAAAAAGCCTCAGACATCATCCTGCGTCACGGACTAAAATCCCTCTAGGATGACATTGTTGGAATACCTGAACCGGAACGACCGGTTCGCTTCCGGATCGGGAATGCTCCTGACCTGCATCACTCCCGGTGTAGGAGTCGCAGAGATGACTGTCGCCGAAAAGCACCTCAACGGAGCAGGAGTCTGCCAGGGTGGGGCACTGTTCACACTCGCCGACCTTGCCGTAGCCGCCGCAATGAACAGCGGTGGCTGCGTCACGGTGGGAATCGAGAATGTGATTACATACCATCACTCCGCTTCCGAAGGACAGCACCTCACCGCCACTGCCAACCTCGGATTTAACCATCGCCGTATTCCATCCTGCAACGTCAGGATTGTAAACGACGAAGGCATGCTCATAGCCAGCGGAACCGCTCTCGGCTACCGCAAAGAGGGAAGCTTTGACTTTGACGGTCTGATGTAACAGAAGACCCTGAGTCCAGAATGCGTATCCGGACGGTACCGTTTACCTGTCCGGAACGTTTCCTTTGTCCTGCCGCCCGGCATGAAAAACAGTGAACTTTTTGGACGAATTGCAATAATATGACTATATTCGCACTTGAACCAAAGCAGAGACAAGAATATGAAACGTTTACTGTTAGTAATGGCGCTTGCACTGACGGCGCTCACCGCATCCTCCCAGAAGAAAGTTCTGGTAAGTTACTTTTCCGCATCAGGCAAGACCGAAGCAGTCGCACAGAAACTGCAGAAAGTCATGGGAGCCGACATCTTCAAAATTGAGCCCCAGACCGCATACAGCGATGCCGACCTCGACTATCGCAACCCCAATGCCAGGTGCTCAGTCGAAATGCGGGACCCCAAGTCGCGCCCGGCACTTGCAAAAGCCAAGAATGACGTCTCCAAGTACGACGTAATCTTCATAGGCTTCCCTATATGGTGGGCTACCGCTCCCCGAATCATAAACAGCTACCTGGAGTCGGCCGACTTCTCCGGCAAGACAGTCATACTCTTCGCCACCTCGGGCAGCAGCTCGATTGACAAATCGTGCAGCGATCTGAAAACCGCCTATCCCGCACTCAACTGGAAGGGCGGCCGTCTGCTCACCAACGCCACAGAAGAAGACATGGCTGCGTGGAAGAAGGAACTGGAACTATAACCGCAACGCATAACATCCCGGCAACAATAAAAAAACGAAACAATGAGAAAGTCAATTAAGATTCTGTTTCTGACAGTTCTGGCCATCATGGCAATCATGCCCGCAGCGGCACAGAAATCGAAAGGCCTTGAAATCAGTTTTGATTATGAAAGGCAGAGTGGACCCGGCTCGAACCAGTATGCCATCTGGGTGGAAAACATGGACGGGCAGGTAGTCAGAACCCTGTTTGTAACCTCATTCACCACAAAAGGCCGTACAAGAGGAGGCCAACAGCCAGCCAGAGGATACACCTTCCGTCCCGACTGCGTCCCCACATGGGTCAGGAACGCCAAGGCCGAGGAACTTACCGACCAGCAGATTGACGGCTTCACCGGAGCCACCCCTCAGTCCAGCGGACGCCAGACATTTGCATGGGACTTCAAAGACAGCCAGGGCAATACAGTCGCGAAGGGCAAGTACAAAATCTTCCTTGAGGCCACTCTCTACAACAAGAGCATCGTAACATACAGCGGAACCTTCAGTACAGACGGAAAGGCCGGCGATGTGAAACTCGACAAGACGCTGACCCAGGAAGACGCCAGCCATGCCCGCATGATAGACAACGTAAAGGCCGTCCTGAAATAATCCCTCTGAGGACCATCACACAACAACATACAGAAAGCGGTTCCCCCATATATGCTCATGTCGGGGAACCGCCTTTTTTATGGAATATCGGTGTATGCAGGACGTCAGAGGCAGACCGTGATACCGAAATCGATGCAGTCAGAGTCGAGACGGGCAGTCCATCCCGAGCCCGTGAGGTGTCCCATGGCGAAGTCCCAACAGTAGCCGGCATAACCGAAACTTGCCGTAAAGTAAGTCCTGCCTACAATCCTGAGAGCCAGGCCCGGCCTCACATACAGACCCACCGACGCATTCGAGCCCGCGAACTCACAGGGCAGCGAGGCAGAGACGTAAATCGACAGGAGGCCCGTACCCAGCGGCATAATGTGCCAGCGTGCGTAAGGTGTCAATGCAAACATATCATATCCGGTCCTGTACGACAGCTGCCCGCCAACTATGAACGTGTTGCTGACTGCATAGCTGATGTCAGGCGCTATCAGCAGCGAAATACCGTCGCCGTCGGCATTGCCTGTCAGACCGATGTTCCCGCCGATGTAAACCCGCTGTGCCTGCGCACCGAAAGACCAGAACAGCAGAACCGCCGCAATAAGCCCCTTCTTTCCAATTAGTCCCCTCAGATCCATGACATGATTATTTTCTGCAAACTTAGCAAAAAAAGTTTTCCGCAGAGAAGTCAGCTGCCTTAGCTGAAATACCGGAAATGCGTTTTTCTTACCAGATAATGTCCAGAAACCGTGATTTTCCTGTAAATTTGAAGTTGTGAAATGTGATACAAGAGTATGTACCAACGGTCACTGAAATGACAATACAGGAAGCCATTGAAGCCCGGCATAGTGTAAGGGCATACAAAGAACAGCCATTGACAGATGATGTCGTCAAAATGCTGGAAGAGAAGATTACGCAACTGAACAATGAAGGACAGTTGCACATGCAGCTGATTCAGAACGAACCCAAGGCATTTCAAGGGACTATGGCCAAATACGGAAAGTTCCGTGGGGTCAACAACTACATCGTCATGGCCGGTCAGAAGTCAGAAAACCTTGATGAACGTGTCGGCTATTACGGCGAGCAGCTAGTGCTATATGCTCAGACCTTAGGCTTGAACACCTGCTGGGTGGGACTCAGCTACTCGAAAGTACCCGGAACGTACGTTCTTGGCGAGGGCGAGAAGATTGCCTGTTATATAGCCATCGGCTATGGTGAGACGCAGGGAGTCAGCCACAGTATCAAGACTGCCGGACAAGTCAGCAATGCCAGCGACATCACACCGTCGTGGTTCAGGAAGGGAGTTGAAGCAGCCTTGCTTGCTCCTACTGCCGTTAACCAGCAGAAGTTCTCGTTCGAGTATATGGGCATGAGCAACAGTCGTCATCTAGTGCTTGCCAAGAAAGGATTCTCCATGATTGGCTATACACAGTTGGACTTGGGCATCGCGAAATACCACTTTGAGGTTGGAGCCGGAAAAGACAACTTTGTGTGGGTGTAGAGAACCCGTCCGGTTTGTACTCACAAAGGTTACTCTTTAAAGCATGGGACAGTGACAATTATTGAAGCATAATAAACTGTGAAATGGAAGTAACCAACCTGCTTGACATACACACCCGGGCGGAGTTGTACCAATGGTATCTGGAGAATCACAATAAAGTGAGTGATTTCTGGCTTCGTGTAAACAGGGCTACGGACGATTGCCCGGGCGTGGTGCGTTATGTGGATGCCGTTGAGGTCGCCCTGTGCTTCGGGTGGATTGACAGTACCCAGAAAAGCATTGATGACGGTAAACCTATCCAGCACTTTACACCACGCCGCAAGCGCAGCAATTGGTGTGAGCAAAATATGGTTCGCTGCAGACGACTCGTCAAACTGGGAGAGATGACTCCTGCAGGACTGGCTGTCACTCCAGATTTGAATCCTTCACTATTTGTATATGAAGATTGGTTGACAGATGCTATTAAAGCTGATAAACTGGCCTGGAAGAATTGGCTTTTATTCCCTGAAAACTACAGGCGAATCAAAGCAGACCGCATACAGCACTATCATAACACCGACAGGCAGGAATACGCATATAAAACACTTCAGAAATTGATTCTGGACAGCCATAATGGTAAAATGCAACCCGGATGGAATGATTTCGGAAGAATAGAGTAGTCCTGATTGGATTACTATCTACACATCCTCCGACCTTCTTATATTAAGTTTTTAGGAATTAAATCCATATATACATATTAAGATTTTTGGAATTGATTCAGGTTTTCATAATATCTGTAAACAAATAATCAATATGATACATCGTATATTAGAAGACCGGATTACTCCACTGCTCAATAGCGGTAAAGCAATAATCATTATGGGCGCCAGACAAGTTGGCAAATTGCAATAAAAATAAAATACAGAAGAATACTGCCGGAAAATACTGTGAGTTTACAGTAAATTCCGGCAGTTCTTAGTCTGGCCTTACTGAATAAGGCCTGTATTACTCTACCAATAGTTTTTTGCCGTTCTTGATGATAATGCCTTTATAGCCGTCATGGACGCGCTGTCCACTTAGGTTGAACTGATATTCTTCGTCAGTTGACTGATGCCTGATGTTTATGATGCCTGTTGACAAATCATCTACAAAGGTGACATTTGCATTGGGGAATTTCTCAGTCCATTTGGAAAGATCTGCTGTCGCTACGTGGAATAGAGTGGCTTTTTCATTCATCATGTTGAAATCCCACTCCATTCCTCCTTCCCATGTTATGGCATCAACATCGGCGAAGCAATAGACATCCTTCATGCTCTCGCAGAAGAGGAAACATTCTCCGTCTATGTAGGTGATGCCCGATGGGATATTGATGCTGGTCAGTCCGCGTGCCATGTGGAAGGCGCGCTTCCCGATTTCAGTGACGCTTTCGGGAAGTGTGAGGGCGAATTCTCCTTCCTCTCCCCAGAAGGCCTCTTCGCCGATAGCCACGATACCGTCAGGGATGGTGGTGGCAGCACCGCCGGAGATGAGTTTGCCGGTAGCCTTCTCGAAGATGCCGTTGCAGCCCAGGTCGACATACCTGGGATTGTCTGAATCGATGGTCAGCGAAGTGACGGGGCTTGAGCAGAAGAGAGCCTGTCCGATGCTGGTGACACCGGCGGGAATATTGAGTGAAGCAAGTCCTGAGAACCAGAACACCGTGGTGCCGAGGGTTGTCACGCTTTCGGGAATGGTAAAGGATTTCAGTTTCTTGCAATCGCTGAATGCGGAGTTGCCGATGACGGTGACGGCCGGAGTGCCGGCGAAGGTGAATGTGGCCAGTTCCGGGCAATACGAGAAGGCTCTTTCACCAATAGTCTTCACTGTTGCAGGTACGTCAAAGGCCTTGAGGGCTTTACAGTTATTGAAAGCCATTTTGTCGATTAAAACTAATGCCGGTGTGCCTGCAAAGTTGACGGCCGTCAGTTTGCTGTCCTGGAAGGCATATTTATCTATAGATATTACGCTCTCTGGGATGGTTATGCCTGTCAGTTTGGAATAGCTCAGAGCTGATTCGCCCACAGCCGATACATAGCCTTCATAGACTACAGTGCCCGCACCGTCGGCAAAGTCGTGTGACTTGACGCTCATCGCACCCTTGAAGTTGGCGTAGGTATCGAACTTCGTCTCCTTTTCCGCCGCAGTGTAGGTAAAGGTGGTATTTGGCGCATCTTTAATCAGATTGGCGTATGTATCCCAGCCTTCTGCTGCTATATAGGTTCCTGAATAGCCTGCAGGGACATAGATGGAAGTGAGAGCTTCACAATCGCCGAAGGGAAGTTCAGACTCAAGCGCCGGCGGGGTGGTGGGCTTGAGAGTGACTACTTTCAAGTCTTCATTGTAAAGGAAAACGCTGTAACCGAGCTTCGTCACCGTGCTGGGAATGACCACAGACGTAAGTTTGGAGCCAAAGAAGGCATACATGTCGATGGTCTCCAGACCCTCGGGCAGGTCGATGCTGGTGAAGGCGCACTCCTCCAACGCACTGTTGGTGATGGTCTTGAGAGTATTGGGCAAGGTGACTGAAGCACAATTAATCTGCATGCCGCAAGCCATATTCTCAAGTGATGTGATACCGTTGCCGAACACTGCGCTCTTGATGCCTCCCCAGAAACCGGGATGTTCGTAGTCCTGATATACGACAGGATTGATGGCGGGCTCGTCGTTCCAAGGGGCCACGTTCAACTTACCTGTTCCGCTGACGGTCAGTAATCCGTCAAATATGTCAAAGCGCCAGCTGCCGCTGCCTAAAGCAGGGTCTTCGCTGTTGGTCCATGTACCTATGAATTCCGTCTTGAACTTATCTTGGTCAAAACCACCCCATCCTCCATAATAATCAAAGCCGTACGGGACATAGAGGGCTTCTACTTCAAGAGGTGTGGTACCGTCAGTTTCAGTGAATACAGATTCGCCGAGAGCTGGCCTGTAATGGCCGCCGATACCGATTTTCTTCAGGCCGGTGCAGCCCTGGAAGGCCGCATCACCGATGGTCTTGACGCCTTCGCTGATATACACAGACTCCAGCTTGGTGTTGGACATGAAGGCACAGGCACCGATGGTCTTCACAGTGCCGGGAATGGTAACTACGGTGAAAGAGCAGCCGTCAAAGGCCGACTCTCCGATTTCCTCCACACCCTCAAAGATGCCTACGCTTTCCAGACTGACGCAGCCTTCAAAAGCATAATCGCTAATCTTCTTCAGGCTTGCAGGTATTGCCACGCTTCTGACCTGGCTGCCGGCAAAGGCTCCCGTTCCGAGATGTGTCAATGTTAATGGAAGGGTGATGTATTTCACCTTGGCACTGTTGAAGGCATAGTCACCGATGCTGGTAAAGCCCGAAGAAGGATATTGCACACTGTTCAGTTGTTCACATCCTGCAAAGGCATTGTTGCCTATTGATGTAATGCCTTCTTCAATGACAAGGCTGGTCATCGTCTCTGCATACGCATTCCAAGGGGTCTCGCCATAATCGTAGTCGGCTACAGCACCCGTTCCTGAAATGGTCAGCGTAGTCCCTTCATAAGACCATGTGGCATTTGTTCCGCAACTGCCGCTTGTCTCCTGGGCGTTCACACTACAGCACACCGAAACCAAGAGGAATGTGCTGAGAAATTGAAGTAGTCTCTTTTTCATAAGCATCATTATTGTTAGTTGATAGTTTGTCAGTTTGACATCTGAAGTCAAAGATAAAAATATTCTACGTTGTTTTCCATAGGGATGCCTAAGTTTTTATCTGTTATCCATTTTTTCAATCATTGTCATTGGTGCGTTGCGTTGCAGTTGTTGCAGTTGTTTTGCTGAGAACGCACAAAACTATCTCCACCTTCTTGTTTTTCCCCAAAATATAATCCGCAAAACGAAATGTTACCAATTTTTTGTTTTTACAATATTATTATCCTACTGTGCAGATTTGCATTAAATTTTTGCCAATATTGGCAATTTTTTAATGTGGCGATATGAAGTTATCCGTTGCAGGTCTTTTCCTGAAATCGCTGACATGACAATATTAACCCGGTCGGGAACGTTTATTAGTATGGATGGCCGGCGACAGAGATAAATGAAAGGGGGGGGAATCCTCGACAGGACAGTGCTTGTGCTTGTAGCGGCAGTCATCGTCATGATGATTGCGGCTACTGTGGTGGAACGTAACGAAGGCAGTCTGGTTGCTTTTGAACTGTTCTACCATAGTTTTGCCTTCGTCCTGCTCTGGGCGGCTGCGACCGCCGGCGCGGCATTTCTGCTGATCCACCGGAAGGTTTGGAAGCGTCCCGCCGTGGCAGCAATGCACCTTGCCTTCCTGCTGATGCTGTCAGGCGCCCTTACTACACACCTGTGGTCCGAAGAGGGTGCAGTCCATCTGCGCGAGGGCGAGACGATAAAGGTTCCGGTGGAGATGACGCTTGTCGGGTTCGACATATCGTACTATCCCGGGACTGACACCCCGATGGATTATACCAGCACGGTTACCGTCAATGGCAAGACTGCCTTCATATCGATGAACAGAATACTGAAGACGGGCGGATACAGGTTCTATCAGATGAGTTATGACGAAGACGGTGACGGTACATTGCTCTCTTTTTCGCATGACCCTTGGGGCGTCGGCCTCAGTTATGCCGGCTATTTCCTGCTGTTTGTTTCTTTGATTCTCTATTTCTTCGACAGGGGGTCAGCCTTCCGCCGTATCCTGCGCAGCCTGGCTCCCTGTCTGGCACTGCTGTCGCTCTCACCGCTTCATGCACAGGCCGGTCAGCCGAGGGCTTTTCCGAGAGAGGTTGCCGACCGTCTCGGCAATCTTGAAGTTTTCTACAACGGTCGTGTGACATCGGTTCAGACTATGGCCGACGGGTATGTGCGCAAGGTTTACGGAAAGTCGAAAGTGGCGGGCTTCAGCTCTGTACAGGTTCTGACAGGGTGGATGTACTATTATGATTCGTGGCAGGATGTCCCGCTGAAACTCAAGGGAAACGAAGCCTTTTACCTTATGGACGAAGCAGCCTCCGGCCGTCCTCTCAGGATACTTCCGTTCCCGGGCGAAGGGGGAGTGCTGAAGTGGTATTCTCCTGCAGGAGAGTTGCCCGGCATGCCGCTCTCCGACGAGTGGGCTTTCCTGCAGCAGGTCGTTCCCATGCTGGGCGATGAGGTCTCAATGGAGAGGTTTGACGAAGCGGTCGCGCTGCTGGACAAGGTACACGAGTATCAGGTAGGCAGGGCAGGGGATGCACTTCCTGACGCTGCCCACAAACGGGCCGAGAAACTGTACAATGCAATAGGACTGCCCAGAGTTCCGGCCATGATAAGCCTTGCTGCCGGCATTCTTCTGTTCCTTGTCTCGGCTGTGTCGCCAGTGTCCGTCAGACGCAGGGGGTATGGCCGTTGTGTGACTGCTGCTTCGTTGCTCCTGCTGCTCTATCTCAGCATAATAATCGTGCTGCGCTGGTTTGTATCTGGCAATATGCCTGTCTCGAACGGCTCGGAACTGATGACATTCATAGCATGGATGGCAATGGCACTTACTTCCGGACTCTCCGGCAGACTGTCTGTGCTCAAGCCTATGGGCTTCATTCTTGCCGGCTTCGGAATGCTGGTGGCTTCACTCGGCATCTCGAATCCGCAGATTACACCCCTCATGCCGGTTCTCTCGTCACCGCTTCTGGCCATCCACGTAAGCTGCATGATGATAAGTTACACTCTTTTCGGGCTGTCGGCACTCAACAGCCTTGTGGCGCTGTTAGCCAAAGAGGACGGAGACCGCACCGCTATCAGCCGCCTGATGCTGTTCCCGGCTACATTCCTGCTTGTTGCAGGCACCTTTATCGGTGCGATATGGGCAAACATCTCGTGGGGAAACTACTGGGGCTGGGATCCGAAGGAGACCTGGGCACTCATCACATGTCTAGTCTATTCGTTTGCCCTTCACAGGACCGGGCTCCCGTTCCTGGAAAACAACCGGGGATTCAATCTCTTCTGCCTGTTCGCCTTCATAAGCGTCCTGATAACCTATTTCGGTGTAAACTTTCTTTTGGGAGGAATGCACAGTTATTCCCAGTAATTCATAGAAGGTACCCGGCAGGGACTGTTCCGTTCTGTGTGCCCTGTACAATATGTACAGCGTGCGGGCAGTTGGCACGAAAAGTTTTTGTACCTTGCGGTGCCAAATGAAACAGGGATGATGAAAAAGTTTTTCAAATTCACAACTGTGCCTGCGCAGTTGTTCTGTATTGCAGTTTTTTTGTTTCTCTTCTCTTGCCGGAGCGATGAAGGCTTCCCGGACTTTCCGGCCGGTGGATCTGTCCTGGACTTGTCGGTCAATGGAGTGGAGTATTCCACTTCAGGCCTGGCTTGTGACACGCTGGATCTGTTGAGGCTCTCGACGGAGACCGGGGCGGAGATTCGCGTCAGGAACCATTATGACTATGACGTCATTACCGTAGACGGCATGACTGCAGATAACGGAAATGTGTCTGTTCCTGTCCGCAAGATTGCAAAGAGTCATTTCCTGACACTTATTGCAATAAAGGGCGACAGATGCGATACGCTGTATCTGCGTACGATGCACTCTGATTTGCCGGACTTTGTGATTGACGGGAATTCGGTGTCGGCCGGAGATTTCTATCTCTCGTTTGTGTACATTCGCTTCATTGCCAGAATCAACAATGCTGGCGAGTATGTTTTCTATTCCTATGAGCCGATTAATGCAATAGACCAGACCAAGAGCCAGGGTTGGTGGGATTTCAGGAAGCATGTAATTGACAACACTGTATATTACAGCTATCATGCCCCTGATCCGGGTTTCTATTCCCTGGGCTTCTCCGGATATAATCCCGGTATGCGCATAATAATGGATGAGAACTACAATCCGATTGACACTCTGCATCTTCTTGCCGGCAGGGGAGATACGATTAAAACGGGTGACCCTGTTGACGGTCATGATTTTATGATGATTGGCCGAAACCACTATATCGTGTCTTCGTACGTCAGGATTGATACGGTCTATGCGGCATATCTCCAGGAGGTGGATAATGGCAGAGTGGTGTTCGACTGGCTGAGTACCGATCATGCTGAAATGGCTGACTGGGTTGATCCTGTTTTCCGGGATAATGCGGTTTCGGATTACGTTCATTTTAATTCGATTGATGTCCTTCCCGACGGAAACTGGCTATGTTCTTTCCGACACATCAGTTCAGTTCTGAAGATTAACCGTGCAGATGGTTCTGGAGACATTATGTGGCGATTGGCCGGTGCTGATAATGACGGCTCATTCTCATTCCACGGTCAGCACTATGTGCGCTATCACGAGGATGACAATACTGTTACTCTGTTTAACAATGGCAACGGCACCGGTCGTACGCAAATGCTCCGCCTGGATGTCGATACGTGTACAGGAAAAGTTCTGGAATCTTCAATACTTCATGATGACGGCTATTTCGCTGCGGCTTGCGGAGCGCTTACTTTCAGCGGAAAGAATATGATTGTGGGCTGGGGTATTCCGGGAGATACAGACAACATCAACTGTGACCGGGTCATTTCTGAATATGACGGGAACGGAACGGAGGTGTTCAGTGTACGTTTCAGACAGAATAATTCTTTAAAGAATCAATTACTGAGTTCCTACCGCTGTGTAAAGTGTGAATAAGGATTTATGAACAATAACGATATATGATACGAAGACTATTCTATGTTGTCTCACTGCTGCTCCGGAACGCATCGGAGTCAGACCGTCGGGAGGTGTCGTCTCAACTCAAGCGCTACGGGCTGCACCATACGGCCGATGCTCTGATGTGGGTACTTGAAGAGGTCCTGAAACTGGAACCGGCTGAGATGATAGGCTTTCCCGACTCTTTCCGTGGAGAGTGGATGCTCCGCGAGATTATGGCGGGAGGTAACTTCGGACGCAATGCAGAAAGACACAGACAGGGCCTTTTGCGACAGGTGCTTGAGAGCAGATGCCGAAGCATCAGACTTATGCGTTTCAGCTTCGGTGAGGTGTTCTGGAAGGAGGCGAAATATTGGATGAATATCGTCAGGACGTTGCCGACGCGTATCAGATACAGGACGCTGTCGCTGAGAGACCTGCCGGGATAAAAAGAGTGAAGCCACCTCAAGCTTGACTTGGGGTGGCTTCACTAAGAATCGGAGGCAGACGGTCAGTCGTCGTATTTCATTCTGAGCACTATCTTGCCGGAGCTGCTTCCGCGTTCGACGCGCATAGTCAGTTTTCCGGTGACTTTGGTTCCGGCGCCAAGTTCGGTGAGGCAGATGTCGCTCAGGGACACTCCCTGGCCGATGAGGTCGGCTTCGGTGAGTTCGCCGCTCCAGAGTACAGGCCCGTATGAGTGGCGTACGGTCCACCTTCCGGCATCTATTCCGTCGAACTCGTACTCTTCTGCTCCCTGTTTGAGCATTATGCGTCTGGTGGAAGAGGTGCCGCCGTAGGCCATACGGTTGCCTGCCTTGT
Source organism: Bacteroidaceae bacterium (assembly GCA_017615835.1). Classification (GTDB taxonomy): domain Bacteria; phylum Bacteroidota; class Bacteroidia; order Bacteroidales; family Bacteroidaceae; genus Colenecus. The sequence continues at coordinate 24,559 of JAFZZI010000001.1, forward strand.
CTATTTCGATTTCGACACCCAGGCCGTTAACCACTTCGGTCGGGTCGAGGTTGCTCTCAAGTCCGCTGTCGAAGGACTCTATCTCGTAGAAGTATTCGGGGGCGGTGTTCAGACTGCGTATGTGAAGGGTGTTGCCTCCATATACGATGTGGCTGTTGTACAGTTTGTTCTTCTCGATGCCGTAGCGGACGATGTAGCCGTCGGCTCCCTTAACGGGCTCCCACAGGAGGTCGGCTTCGCGGCGGTCCTGCGGGTTTCTCACGGCCATGAACTTTTTGACCTTGACGCTCTTGCCCTCCTTCGGGTTGCCGAAGATGCGCAGGTCCTTGATGCAGAAGTTTGCTTCGTCGTGGGTATAGACGTTGATGACTTTGACGTAGCGGGCCTTTACGGGTTTGGCAAGTTCGTTGTAGTCGTGGTGCAGGTCAAGATAGTTTTCGCTTTTGTCGATAATGGTGGTCCACTCTTTGCCGTCTTTCGAGACATCGACTTTGAAGCACTGGTATTTCACCTTGGACGGAACTGCCGCAGCTGCTCCGGGCTGGCCGGTTCCTCCGCCGAATCCTCCACCGAATCCGCCGCGTCCCTGTGTCCTCGCACCGATGTGGTCCCAGTTCAGCTGGATGGCGCAGATTTCGGCAACGTCGCCGAAGTCAAGTTGGTAGTATTCGCCGGGGTTGCCTGTGGTGGCACTCCAGCAGGTCAGGAAGTTTTCATCGACGGCATTGACTGCCGAGGAGCCTTCGAGTGTCGAGGATACTTCGGCCTTTTTCATGTACGACAGGAGTTTCCAGCCGGTGTAGTTGTTGTCAACGGCATCTTTCCTGACGCCGGGATAGTATTGGGGATAGTCACCGAATGCCACGTTCGAGTGCATCACGCCGTCTTTGTCAACGGCGGTGGGGTATATGGCAAGTTCCGAACCGCGTCCTGCACCTCCGTAGCTGGCAGGAATCATGCAGATGGTCCACAGCTGGCCGTTCTTGTCGTGGAAGGTGCTTCCGTGACCTGCGCCTACCTGGAATCCGGTGGTCTTGTATGTGAGCGGGTTGTGCTCGGAGTAGGTGAACGGTCCCATGGGGCTGTCGGCTACATAGACACCGTGCGAGTAGGTAAGGAGTTCGAGTCCGATTGCGGCATACTGCAGATAGTACTTTCCGTTATGCTTGGTCATCCAGGGGCCCTCTATCCACGGGTACTCTTCGGGGAAGTAGTCGCGACGGCCGTTGAATATGGAGTAGATGACATCTTCGTTGTGGCGGGCTTCGAAACCGTGGTTCTTGTAGTCGCCGAAGAAGCAGATTTCAGGTCCTCTCTTCACCTTGAATGTGGTCGGGTCAAGCTCAACTACCATGAACGGCATGATCTGCGACCAGCCGTAGTACAGGTAGAGGCGTCCGTCGTCGTCTGCCCACATGTTGGCATCACCGTAGCGGTCGCTCTCAAGTTCGCCGACTTTTTCCCATTTTCCGGACTTGGGGTCGTCTGTCTTGAAGACGTTGCGGTTGTTCATGGAGCATCCGTACATCTTGTCGTTCAGGATCACGACTGATACGACTCCTCCGGGGTAGGCAGGAGCATCGACGTAGGTCCAGTCGCGGAAGTCGGACGAGTACCAGTAGCCTTTCCTGTGCGATACGAAAAGGTAGTAGTCGTCGTGGTACAGGAGCACTACAGGCTCACCGCCGCGGTATGACCGCTCGTTTCCGATGACTATGTCCAAGGGGTTGCAGAATGTGTAGGGTGCGGAACTGATTCCGTTTCCGAAATCCGGGCCTCCCTTGGGGGCTGTGGTTGAAGGCTGACACGAGCAGGTAAGCGACAGCGCACCAGCCAGGATTGTAAGGGACAGGGTTCTTTTCATAACGGGAATGACGTCAGTGGTTAGTTCTCGCAATTTTAGCGATAAAAATCCAGATAATGCAGTTTTTTGCTTAAATTGCGTACCACTTTGTTCCATGTTTTTAACCAAACTTCAGAAATATGTACAGAAAGTGTTCTATCCTTGTGATGATGCTGGCGCTCGGTCTCGCTTCGGCAGCACAGCCCCTGACGGTAAATTCAAATTCTTATCTGATGAATCAGGCCGTCGATGTGAGCACCGACTTCATGGATGTCAGCAACACCTACTTCTTTGCCGACCGCCTCGGTTCGTTCGATGCCGCTTCAGGCGAGGGCAAGGTGGTCTGGCGCAGGTACCGTCTTGCTCCGCGTCAGGCTTTCAATACAAACGGACGCCAGCCTACGGTGCTGCGCATGCTCGACTTCCCTTCGCCGGCGTATGACAACGATCCTGCGCTGAAGTTCAAGGTTGACTTCATCACGCCGCGCACCATACGGATACGCATGCTGACGACTCCGGTCGAGCCCAAGCCTGTGGATGACGAGGTTATGCTTGCCGGCGAGCCCGGCAGCGACAAGTCGTGGAAGGTGACAGAGACAGACGGCTCAATCATATACAAGAGTGCGTACGGCTCGCTCCAGATTGACCGTAATCCCTGGAGACTGGTGCTCAGGGACAGGAACGGCAGGATTCTGACCAGGACTGCCCATAACCGCGACACTGACTCGACTCAGGTGAAGTACAACCCGTTCAGTTTTGTCAAACTGGCAAGTACCAACGGACGCCGCATCAATCCCGTCTTCTCGCTTCAGGCTGACGAGATGATTTTCGGCTGCGGTGAGTCGGCAACCTCGCTCGATAAGGTGGGCCAGAAGGTCAATCTGTTCGTGACGGATCCCCAGGGTCCTGAGACCGACCAGATGTACAAGCCAGTCCCGTTCTACATGAGCAGTCGCGGCTATGGTGTGTTCCTTCATACTTCGGCTCCGGTCACCTGCGACTTCGGGGCATCGTACATTGGGTTGAACAAACTGTTCATGGGTGATGAGAATCTCGATATGTTCCTGTTCGTGGGCACTCCGGCCGAGATTCTTGACGAGTACACAAATCTTGTCGGAAAGCCCGCAATGCCGCCCCTTTGGTCGTTCGGGACTTGGATGAGCCGCATCACCTACTTCTCGCAGGAGGAGGGTATGCAGGTTGCCGAAAATATCCGCAACGGTCAGTATCCGTGCGATGTAATCCACTTTGACACCGGTTGGTTCCAGACTGACTGGCAGTGCGACTACAAGTTCTCTGACAAGTTCCCCGACGCCCAGAAGATGATAAACGACCTCAAGTCGCAGGGCTTCCATATATGTCTGTGGCAGCTGCCTTATTTCACTCCCAAGAATACCTATTTCAACGAGCTGATCGAGAAGGATATGTATGTCCGCAACGGAAGCGGAGGCCTGCCTTACGAGGATGTCTGCCTCGACTTTTCGAACCCCGAGACCGTAAAGTGGTATCAGGAGAAACTGGCCGGTCTGCTTTCGATGGGGGTCGGTGCCATCAAGGCCGACTTTGGCGAGGGTGCTCCGCTTGACGGGCTCTACTCTAACGGCAAGAGCGGCTGGTACGAGCATAATCTCTATCCGGTACGCTACAACAAGGCTGTAAACGATATTACATTTCAGACTAACGGTGACCACATCATGTGGGCACGTTCGGCATGGGCCGGCTCCCAGCGCTATCCGCTGCATTGGGGCGGTGACGCTGCCACCAACAATACAGGTATGCTGGGGACTGTCCGCGCAGGTCTGTCGTTCGGTCTTTCGGGTTTCGCTTTCTGGAGTCACGACATGGGAGGTTTTGTCAAGTCGACACCCGAGGAGCTCTATTGCCGCTGGCTGCCCTTCGGCTTCCTGACATCCCACACCCGTGCCCACGGCGATCCTCCTACCGAGCCTTGGCTCTACGACAGCAAGAGGGTGCAGGATACTTTCCGCAAGAGTGCAGAGATGAAGTACAAACTTATGCCATACGTCTATGCTCAGGCCAAGGAGTGTACCGAGAAGGGACTGCCGATGGTGAGAGCTCTCTTCATAGAGTACCCCGACGATCCTGCCGCATGGCGTGTAGAGACTGAATATATGTTCGGGTCGCAGATTCTGGTGGCTCCGCTGATGGAGAGCGGCATGACTGCCCGTCAGGTGTATCTGCCCAAGGGTAAGTGGACCGACTATCAGACGGGCCGTGTCTTTGAGGGCGGCTGCTGGCAGCAGATATCCGCCGAAGGCGAGCTGCCCATAATTATGCTGGTGCGCGACGGTGCCCTGCTTCCGCATGTGGCACTTGCCCAGAGTACGGACAAGATTGACTGGAAGAACATACAGCTCAAGGCCTACAGTGTCGATGTCAAGGAGTGCTCGGGGCTGGTATGCCTGCCTTCGGACAATCTTCTGCAGACAGTCAGGGCTGACTGCTCCGGACAGTCTCCGAAAATTACAGGACAGGCAAGGGGTACACGCCTGACCATAATGAAGTGATTCTTTATGAATTGAATTGATATGGGATCAGGCATGAGAACCGGAGGTATTATTATGACACTGGCGGCAGCGGCCTTCGCCGCTTCGGTCTGGCAGTGTGCAGATGCGGCAGGAAAAGGAGAGGAGGTCGGGCCATACGTCTGGAAGAGCGTCCAGATTGTCGGCGGAGGTTTCTGCGACGGGATAGTGTTCCACCCCAAGGCCAAGGATGTCAGGTATGCAAGGACTGACATGGGCGGTGCCTACCGCTGGGATAGGAAACAGCAGAGGTGGATGCCGATGCTCGACTTCATCAGCTATGCCGACAATAATCTTGTAGGAGTCGAGAGCATAGCCGTAGATCCTAATGACAGCAAGACTGTCTATCTGGATTGCGGGACCTATACCAGTTCGACAAACGGAGCTATCTTCTGGTCGCATGACGGAGGTCTCAGCTTCGGGCGCACTGACGTGCCTTTCAAGATGGGTGGCAACGAGAACGGACGGGGAAACGGTGAGCGCATGGCAGTCGATCCAAACAACTCTGACATTATCTATGTAGGAACCCGTCAGGCGGGACTTTGGCGCAGCACCGACAAGGCTCTGCACTTTGAGCAGGTTGCCTCGTTCCAGACCCTTGTTGACAGCATCAATGCTGCTGCCGCTGCCCGGCAGCAGCCGGAACAGACCGATTCTCCATTTGGCCGCGGATTCGGCCAGCGCCGTATGAACCAGGGCTGCGGTGTTGTTTTCGTTCTTTTCGACAAGGACTCAAGGAAAGGGAAGGAAGGCTCTCAGACCATCTTTGCCGGCTATTCGGCAATGAACAGGGCCAATATGTTCGTCAGCCGTGACGGAGGTGCTACATGGTCGGTCATGGAGGGTGCTCCCCAGCAGTATATGCCGAATCACGGAGTCATGTCGTCAGACCGCCGCATGTACGTTTCGTATGGTACAAACCCCGGCCCTCAGACTATGACGGATGGTGGCGTATGGGTATATGACATCAAGTCAGATACCTGGAGTGACATAACTCCCGACAAGCCGACGGCAGACCGCCGCTTCGGTTACGCCTGTGTGTCGGTTGATCTCAGGAATCCCAGGCACATAATTGCCAGTTCGTTCGGACGCCCCATGTCTGGAGAGAGTTCCAGCGAGGATATTTTCCGCTCTACCGACGGGGGCAAGACATGGAAGGGTGTCTTTGCCGGAGGAGGTAAGTACGATGAATCGAAAGCCCCATACGTCATACACACGGGCATCCATTGGCTTTTCGATATCGAGATTGATCCTTTCAACTCGGACCACGCAATGTTTACGACAGGTTACGGCGGCTGGGAGACCTTCAACTTGGGCGAGATGGACAAAGACCGTCCTACACTCTGGACTGTGATGAGTACCGGCATAGAGGAGACTGTTCCCCTCGAGCTTTACAGCCCGACGAAAGGAGCATGGCTTATATCGGGAATAGGTGACTATGGAGGCTTTACCCACCATGATCTTGACAAACCGGCTTCTGACTCGCATCATGACCCGCGTTTCGGCAACACCAATGCCGTTGCAGGAGCGGAACTGAAGCCCGAGATTGTGGTGCGCGCCGGAACCATCCACGGAGGCTACAGGGGCAAGAATATCTCCTATTCGCTGGACGGCGGTGATACCTGGGCCGAACCTGATTCTGTTCCGTTGCCAAACGGGCGTAACGGACACGTCGCGGTATCGTCAGACGGTTCGACGTGGGTCTGGACTCCTGACCGCTCACCGGTTTTCTATACTGATGACATGGGCAGTACCTGGAATAGAAGTGACAGCATTGAGAGCGGCATCCGCGTGATTGCCGACAAGGTGAACCCGAAGCGTTTCTATGCTGTCAACGTACGTACAGGTATCTTGTATGAGAGTCTCGACGGTGCCAGGACATTCCACACCCGTCCAATCGGCTTTGCCGCCACCGGAAGGGGAGGACGCGGTGACAGCCGTGGCGGACAGGACCGCGTCTATTCGGCTCCGGGCCGTGAGGGAGATCTCTGGATTGCTGCCTTCGACGGGCTGTATCACGCGGCCGACGGTGTGAATTTCGTACGCCAGGGTCATGTTGATGAGATGCACGGTTTCGGATTTGGTGCTCCGGCTCCCGACAGCGACTATCCGGCCCTTTACATGGTCGGCACGGTTGACGGGGTCCGCGGTTTCTTCCGTTCCGACGACTGCGCTACCAGTTGGGTGCGCATCAATGATGACCTGCATCAGTACGGTCTTGTGCTGCACATAACCGGCGATCCCAAGAAATACGGACGTGTCTATGTGGGCACTCATGGCCGTGGAGCCGTGTACGGCGACCCCAGATAAAGGTGTATTTGTCTTGTCAGTCTGAATTTATTTAGAGTAGTATGGAACTTGGAAAGTATTCTTTCGGAATAGGCGACCGTTTTTCGCATGAGGGTAAGGCACAGCTTTCCGCACTAATCGAGGGTGCGGAAAAGTATCCCTTCGGGTTTGTGCCGGTTTGGAACAAATCAAATCGGGAACATCAGATTGTCGGTACTGATCCTGCGGATACCCGACGTGAGGCCGATGAGGCTGTCAAGGCTTTGGGGTACAGAAAGCCCTATTTCGTTGATGCCGACCACATCAACATGAACAATGTTGACCGATTCATTGACGCTTCGGATTTCTTCACTATCGATGTGGCCGATTACATCGGCAAGCCTTCAGATGATGAATCGGTTCTCATGTTTGTAGAGGATAATCTTAAGTACACCGGCACACTGAGCATTCCCGGCATCCCTGAGCCTTTTACGGTTGACCGTGACCTTCTGGTATCGCTGGCTGAAAAGTATCTGTTCGCCGCACAGGAGGCAGGACGCATATACCGCCATATAGAAAGCCGGAAAGGTGCGGAGAACTTTGTGACAGAGGTGTCGATGGATGAGGTTGATTCGCCTCAGACTCCCATAGAGATTTTCTTTATCCTGAGTGCACTGGCACAGGAGAAGGTTCCTGCCCGGACAGTAGCTCCAAAGTTCACGGGCCGGTTCAACAAGGGTGTAGAGTATGTGGGAGACACTGCACAGTTTGAAAAAGAGTTCCGCGAAGACCTCCTGGTCATAGACTATGCTGTCAGAGAGTTCGACCTGCCCAAGGGACTGAAGCTCAGCATTCACTCCGGCAGTGACAAGTTCTCAATCTATCCCATAATGGGCCGACTTATACGCCAGTATGACAAGGGTATTCATATCAAGACTGCGGGAACTACCTGGCTTGAAGAGAACATAGGTCTGGCTCTTGCAGATGAGAAGGCACTGGCTTTGGCCAAGAGAATTGCAATCTCTGCGCTGGGCCGTATGGAAGAACTGTGCATACCGTACGCCACTGTAATAGACATCAACCCGGAGAATCTGCCTACGGCTGCTCAGATTGCTTCGTGGAGCGGTCAGGAGTACGCCCGTGCTCTGCGGCATAACCAACAGGACCCGCTATACAATCCCGATTTCCGGCAGCTTGTTCACGTAAGCTACAAGATTGCAGCCGAGTTGGGCGATGATTTCTATGCAGCCCTGAAGCGCAATGCAGATGTCGTGGCACAACAGGTCAAGGAGAATATCCTTGACAGGCATGTGGCACGCCTGTTTGCATGACAACTGTGTCAGTTGATCTCTATTGTATTGTGAGAAGGCGAGGTGAGATGACGACCGATAGCCATCCCCATCGCAGACGCCCGTCGCTGCTGGCGCGTTTCAGGCGCTCCATCGTCTTCGTGCCCGTCATGTATGAATATCCTGCTGAGACAGTTACATTCTTCAACGGGGTATATGATATCTCAAACTCCAACTCATGGCCAAGTGTCTGGTTCAGGTCCTCTAACCCGATGCCGGTAGCCATGTAGTGGTAGGCAATATTGAATCTCAGGTTTTTCAACGGACTGTATGTGCCGCCGATATAGGCATTCTGTAGTCCGGGGGTGAACCCTTCGACGTAGGTGCTGACGTAGAAGAAATCCATGGCTCCGTAGAACTTGTGGTGAGAGCCGTAGGTGGGGGTGAATCCTTTGTTTACTTTATGTTGGGGCAGACCCAGGCTGCCGGGGTACAGAACCGACACATAGTCGTCACCGCTCAGGTAGTCAAAGCCTGTATTCACGGACCATTTGTCATTGGGGGTCCATTCTGCCTTTATGGTTGCCATCCATGTGTCAAGTTTAAACCTGTGTTCATCGTGGCCGGTCTGACGATAGTAGGAACATTCTAACGAGAAGTGTGGCGGGGTATATTTCAGATATCCGCCGTACAAAAACTGCCACTCTGTATGAGGTGGGTCGTCCATGAGAGCGTCCTGTGCGTCCTGATTGTCCTGAGTGCCCGGTTGCGTGCCAGACTGCATGCCGATACTCATGAACAGAAGGGAAAAACCTAACGGGATCTTTGGAACGTCATAGTGATACCAGGCTGTCTGCATGGTTTTGTATGGCAGGTTTCCGTCCGAATAGTATGAACCGGGTTCGTCCATTGCACGATTGTTCTGATTATAGCACAGGATTGCATGAACCTTATGGCCATGACCTTCGTATCCGAGTCTCAGGGCATCGTGGGTCATGGGGGCAACCACCCAGTCATCAGAGCCGATGATGCGTTCGTCATCGTATGACAGCGCAATGCGGCCGATTTGTGCGAAGAGTCCGTTCCTGGCGGTCACTTTGCCCCAACCCTCAAATAAATTTATTCCGGATGCTCCTTCGTGTCCCCATGTACCTGCATGATGAACGGATAACTTTGATTCCAGCCAGTTGCGTTTATACCCCAAGGTCAGTAACTCGCGGTTGAGAATAAACGCAGACTTGTCCTCCGAATCCGGATCGTCGGGATCTGAAGTCATACCGCCATTGCGTATCTCTCCACGCGAGAGCAACTGGAGGTCTGCAGTAAACAGCGCATCCTGTGCCAAACTGCTGACAGGCAGTAGCATTAGTAATAATAAGCCTTTCATCTGCTCTCAGTTTCAAATAGTTTATCAAACCCTAAAGATACACAAAAAACAGCATTCCCACTGTGTGATTCTGATTTCTTAATTTGGAATCAGTTGTGAATCGCTTTCATTTTTATATCTTTGAACGGGTAAACACAACTGTATTTGCCAATCAATGACTTTGTTTATCAACAAATCTGTATCGTTATGAGGAAGTTGTTATTTGCTTTGGCCTGTCTGACGGTTGTGACCGCCGGGGCACAGTACACCTATCGGGGTCATGAGTATGTTGACTTGGGCTGTAGCGCTCTGTGGGCTACAATGAACATTTCGGCCTCAGATCCTATGCAGTACGGTGCGGAGTTTGCTTTCGCCGAGACTACGTCGCGCAGTAATTTTACTGTCACCAACTACAAGTTCTATGATTCTGAGACGGAAAGCGTCGTTTTCCCGTATCCTTGGGAAGAGGAGGGAGTTGTAGGAAATGTCAGGTATGATGCCGCAAGGGCCAGGTGGGGCGGAGAGTGGCGTCTTCCGACTGAAGGAGATGTAACCGATCTGTTCATTAACTGCGACATGCAGGATACGCTTATTTCGGGTGTCAGGGCCTGGATAGTTTCTTCCCGCATCAACAACAACAACAAGATCATCATGCCGGACAAGTATGTTGCTGAAATACAGGACTGGAGGGGGGCTTACTTTTGGAGTGGTGATACATATCCTGTTGTCGGCCAAGCTTATGCAATGAGGTTGAGCTGGGGATATCCGTGCGCAGACTCACATCCGATGTCTTACGGCCTGCCGGTGAGGCCTGTGCTCAGTCTTGACTATCAGCCTGTACCGACACATGCTGCAGTTGATCTCGTTACATCTGACAGCCAGTTCAGCAGTAATGCCGGGTTTGCGTGGTCATATTTTTCAAGCCTTCTGGATACGGTGCCGACATCGGGATGGACTTGTACATTGGATATGGTCAGCCCGCCCGAAAAGCCTTATCTTCAGGTTGACCTTCTGGCGCCTTTCAGTGGAAGCATTGAGTTTGTAATGCAGCGTTTCATCCCTTTGAGAGAAGGCCAGCCGACCCGCTTTAATGTGTATGGTGCCAACGATCCGGAGGGCGATTTCAGATTCCTGACGTCGATTAATCTGCCTTTGAGGTGGCCGGGGACTTGGGAGATTGCTGACATCAACATCAGCAATCCTGCACGTTACCTTCGCTTCGTCTGTACTGAGTGTGATGGCAACGTCACGGATTTCGGGATGTGGCATATGGGAGAGTTCCGTCTGTTTTCGGGCACTCCGTCAGCTGTGAGACCTCTCAAGGCAGACGGACATATTACCGGCCGCTACACAGTTTCGGGTCAGAGAGCTTCGGAGGGTGCCACCGGCATAATAATCGAGGACGGGAAGAAGATACTTGTTACTGAACCGTGACTTTGACGCTAAATTTTGAAAAGTAATCGGGGCCAATGCGGTCCCGATTACTTTTTATGCAGAGTTTTTTACTGTCCGAACAGACGCTTTTCAACTGAGATGCTGCCGTCCGGGTAGGTGTAACGGATGAGGTTCAGACCGGGGAAAGGATGGTCTGACTCCATTCCGGATAGGTTACAGTAGCGTACTGAAACCGGTTCCATCAGTTCTTCTTCGGGTGTGCCCATGCCTGTTGACTGTCGGATGGCGGTGATGGCGACAGAGTTAAGGCCGTCGTCAAGGTTGATGGTCAGGTCGGGTTCGTACCGGAGTTCGACCTGCTCGCCAAGGTCGGTAGTGCGCACGATCTGCCAACCAGCTATCTGATAGGCTTCGTTGGAGTATGTGGCCCGGATGGTGTACTCGCGGTCTGCGAAGAGCTTTCCGTCGAACATGTGAGTCTGCAGAGGGATGCCGTTTACGCTGATGTCGTATTTTGACTGGCCTGCGACACCTTTGTTTATGGTTGCAGGTATGGGGCTTCCCAGACCGAAATACTCCTGCAGTTGCTCGTACATGCTTTCGTTCCGGTCTCCTACCCACTGTATCATGCGCTTGAGCTCGGAAGTCCAGTTGTCGTAGCTGCTGATTGCAGAGTAAACTTGTTTGTAGTACGGCATTTCGTAACCCATCTGGTCCTTTGCCCATGATATGAGCGAGCCGACCTGGGCGGAGGTCAGGAAGTCGCCCATGTATACCGTCAGACGGTCGGTGAAGATGGAGCGGTATTCGCCGATTTTCATAAGTTGGCGCAGCAGGCGGGTGTCTTCTTCGTTGTTGGCTGTCGCGTCGGGTATGGCATCGGCGGGATCGCGCAGCATCCACCTGATGGTCTTTTCCTTTGCAGAGTGACCCCAGACGCCCAGGCTTTGGTCAACATCCTTGACTATCCAGCGCCAGCGTCCTCCTTCCTGTCTGGGTCTCCACGTTACAAAGTTGTTGCCGGGGAAGTCATGGTTGCTCATGTATATGTGACAGAGCATCATGTTGGTGTATTCGATGACATCCATGCGTTCTTCGAATTCCTGAAGGGTATGGCCTGACTGACGTACGAAATCGCGGAACTCGTAGTACTGGTTTATGTCGCCGACTTTGGGCGCTACTCCCCACGAGGGGTTCTCAATCAGTGTTATATCTTCAAGCCTGTTGTAGTGCATCCATATATTGTCTTCGTTCCCGCGCTCGCGGATGTTGAGAAGGCCGTCGTACTTGCCGTTGATGTAGATGATTGCCGGCTGGAATCCCTGCCAGTCAAGGTCACAGTACAATCCGAAGGCCATATGGGAAATGCCGTCCCGCATGTTGGTGTTGCCGAAGTCATTACCGCCGTCGCGAAGACCGATTGACGGGCTGTAGAGCATGTCGGGGTTTGTGTATGGCCAGAACTGGGCAGTGAACCAGTCTTTTGAGCCGAAGCGGCTGTTGGCGTAGGCTATCAGCGACTTCTGGTCGTTGGCGCGGGACCAGGCTCCGCTGACGCGTATTTCGCAGCGTTGAGTGAACTTTGCGTTGGAAGAGCCGAGGGGAAAGTAGTCCATAATGACGGGGCGTCGCCAGTTGTACCGTTTGTCAGAGTCGGTTGACTTGTTGTTTGCGATGATGCCGATTTTCGGGTCATAGAGATTCTCGGGGCGTGTTACCATGGATATGACAGGAAGGGTGATCCTGCGGCCATGGAAGATAAAGACCCGGTTGGCTGCAGGTGGAGTAATGCAGCTGTCGGCGAAGATGGCGGCCTTGAGGATGGTGTTGTCGGTGAAATAGAGGGTATTTGAGAACTCGGGACTGTCGGTAGTCGGTTCGCTTCCATCGGTGGTGTACCGGATTATTGCATCAGAAGGGAGGTCTTTGGGAAGCGATGCCTTCAGACGGATGCGTGTTCCGCTTCCTTCCTGTGCTTCGACAATGCTGCTGACTGTGGAAAATACAGGGTCTGGAAGTACCATCTTGGCAATGCCTCCGCTATTGGCGTCATTCGGGGTGGGGGTGAGCATGTAGCCCATGGTTTCAGCACCGTCGCTGATGCGGCCGTAAGCGACGTTTGGAGCAGGCATTGGCTGTAGGTCAATGCGGTCAGCAAGCTCGCCTCCGGGTTCGAACAGGCAGACTTTGCCCTTGCTCATATTGGGCAGGTGGAAATCTGTGTGTATTTCGACTGTGACACCGGACTTGCTTACCACCTGGTCTTCTTTGTCGCAGTAGATTATGCAGTGACCGCCAGCCGGCAGTATGAGTTCGGGCAGTGTATAGCACTCGGATATTTTGCTGCTCTTGCCGATTGAGTAGCCTTTGATGTTGACGGGCGAAGATGAAGGGTTATACAACTCAACCCAGCCGTCAGGGTATTCGTTCAGACTGTCCAGAGGACCGTCTATGGAGGATTGCATCAACTCGTTTATGATGAGTGAACGAGTCCCGTCGGCCGCCAGCGGACTGAAGGAAAAAACTGACAGAGTTATTGCGGCAAGTATCTTTACTGTTGTTCTCATCTCTTTATTATTATCTTTTCAACTTTGCGCCGTCCGTCGGGCAGTTCGGTAACTTTCAGGTTGAGACCCTGGCGGGGCGTGTCAGATACTATGCCGTTGGCGTCTGTCCATGTCACGACACCGTTTTCCCATTGTGTGAGGTCGTCGGCTTCGATGCTCCCGACGGGCAGAAGCTTGCCCGTTTCCTGTGCGGCTCTGTTGTAATCGAACTCCTCGAGAGGGGCCTGCAGGCTCAGGGTGAATTCGTCAATTGATGACCAGCTGTTGCCTGAGTTGACATATACTTCGAGTCGTATGGGTACTCCATACAGCCTGAGGTTGCCAAGTGTGATGATCTGAGAATTCCAGGTGCTCTGTTCTCCTCCTTTCGTAATGGTGACTTCCTGAACTATTGTATTGCCGTCAACTTTCTGGGTTACACGGATATACGAGTCTCTGGCATCTGGCGTACCGCATCCGAGGGTCAGGTCGTAGATACCGGCCGGAAGGTATTTCACCGTCTGGCTCATAGTGAATTGTGCCGTCCAGTCAAGGCCTATGCGCGAATCGACGTACGGATTGTCGTCTGAAGCGTACACCGCCCCCCATGTTACTCCGGGATAGATATTTCCGCTTCCTGAGAATTTCCAGTCGGGGTAGGGGTCGTCGTAGTCTGTAATGTGACCGGATTTGACTCCTGTGTACAGGTGACGGTTGCCGATGAAGTCAGACAGGTCAGTCTGTGACGGGACACTGTTGTCGGCATACAGTTCGCAGATGCGACGGCAGAGTGCGAGGCGCAGTTTGTCTGCGAGATTCTGGTCGTCTGAGAGGCATGAATTCACCTGCCGCCCGATGGCGTCAGCCCCAATGCCGTATCCGTCGAAGTCAACTCCGATGTCAAGTGCCAGCGAATAGAGCTCCCTGACCTGGCTGGCCAGTACGTTGGCACTTGACTTGTCCTTTTCAATTTGTTCGATTGTGCCGTTTATGCCGTCGATTGCGTCTCTGAGTTCGCTGTCTGTGCACGAATAGACATCTATTTCAGATGCTTCGGCAAATAGTTGGCTCAGCATAATGTATTGTGGGAGTTCCGAGAGGTAAGAGTTTGACTTCAGCCAGTTGTCGGCTCTGGAAAGAGTGGCATCCAATTCGTCAGCGGTCTTGAGTCTGTTGTCAAATGCGTCATAGTGGGGCTTCAGGTGGTCAAGGGCGTCTGTGACGGTGCTTGTGGGACTCTCTTTGAGGTTGAGACTGCCGTATTGGGCATTAGCGTCCTTCATGGCTTCGTAGAGAATCGTGGATGCCCATTGTGTACCTTCGTATGAGTTAATGGCGCGTCTGGCCTGGGTTGAAACGTTGCGGTATGTGCTGACAATGTCTATTCTGTACTGTACTGCCTGGACGGCGGAGTTGAGTCGCGATACTGCTTCGTCGTATGCTCTGGGTGATGTACTGCTCCAACCGGCGTAGATTTCGATGACTGAATCAAGTTCCGCGAGTTCGGTGTTCTTGTATTCGGCAACTTTGCGGTGGGTGGCGGCAGAAACCTGTTGGGCGGAGGTGACGGCCTGCTCAAGCAGGTAGGCGTATGACTGTGCCCGGGTCATTGAACTGGACAGTTTTACATCACCGATGGTGGTGCGCCCCCATCCGTTGTCAATGTCTGAACTGATGAACCATTTCAGTACATATTCGTCTTCCTTGCTTACGCCGAACTTATAACTCATCAGGTCAGCTCCGGTAAAGTACTGGCCTCGATAGGCTGTGTTGGTAGGTGAGTATTCGGTAGAGAATACGGCATCACTTTCGCGGCCTTTCGGATATATGCAGAACTGTACGGGGGTTCGCTGGCCTTCCCAACCCGCTGCGAGAAAACTGACGGTATAGGCTCCCGGCGTAAGCCTCAGGGTGGTGCCTGAGAGGTCATCGCCGCTATATAGGGCACCTCCGTTGCTTCCGCTACGGGGCGAGAGGTAGAAGCCTACCGGTATGTCACTGTCTTCGGTGAAGGCCATAAGGCGGCTTCCGCCTGTGCTTTGTCCGTTGTACTTGTCGGAGTCTCCGTCAGTGGCATGGAATCCGCGCGGGACAGTGCCTGTGCTCTCTTTGGCGAACTCGGTGCTTAGATACACTGTGGGTTTTGGATCCTTTTCCTCACCGTAGGTCATGCTGACCGAGACTGTGCTGACGTCACCTTTCGGAAGTGATTTCAGGCCTGAGACTGTAAGTTGACAGTCGCCTTCGAGTGTCCTCGTGGAAGTCCTCTTGAAAATCAGGACCTGGCTGCCGTTTTCGGTTGAAGCGAGGCTGAGGGTTTCGGTGCCGCCAATGTCTGATATCGTGGCTTTGACCGTGATGACCCCGTTCTCTTCGGTGATTACCGGACGGTCGAATGTCAGTACGTATGTGTCGTGGGCAGGGGTGAGGTTGAAGGAACCGTCGTCCGGGTCTGAGCAGATCAGTTCGGGCGGCAAGGTCATTATGGGCAGGACCTCTATGTACTGCCGGTTCCAGGGATCTTCGGGGACGGCTTCCTCAAGCGCGAAGTCGGCTACAGTTTCTCCTGTTTCGTAGTGAAGACTTACATCGCTCTCTGTGGGGTTGAGGAAAGAGACCATTACCGGCTTGACAAGGTTGTCGAAGTTGTCGTTTGAGGCCCATGCATAGAGGAAGCCGTCAGTGTGCAGTTCGGCGAATGAGAGTGGAACTTGATTGCCGCCGGCACTGACATCAAGGCAGCCGGGGTCAAGTGATATGGCTTTGCTGTAGGCTTGTGAAGCCTTTTCGGCAATGTCTGTTTTCAGACCGAAATCGATACGGAGTCTGTCACCGCTGTAATAGATGCCGGCGATGGTGGAGCGCTCTATCTGGATATTGTCGAGAAGGTAGGTCGCATCTGGAGATTCGAAAGCGAACGTAACCTTGGCAAATGAGGTGTTGCGGTCTGTCTTGAATACATGTACGCATCTGGTCCAGTGGCTCCCGCTGAGACTGGTCTGTACAGTTTCAGAAATGGCCATTCCTTCATTGTCTGACACGGTTACGGTCGTGACAGCCTGCTCGGGTGCCTTGACATAGAAGGTGAGCCTGTAGGTTTTCCCTTTATCCAGTGCCGGTACTGTAACGGTCATGTCCGGGCACTTGCCGGGTTTCGCTTCTCCGCCGGTTCCGACCTGCAGAAAGCGGTTTCCTCCGATACCCTCCTCAGGATTGATTGTGGAGTACCAGCGGTCGATTACATCGTGGCTGTCAATGTCTTCGGTGAAACCTAAGTATTCAATCAGCGGAACCTCTTCTGATTCTTCGAATCCGTAGAAGAACAGATTCCTGCCAAAACTGCCCTGCTGGCCATGAGCCGGTTCGGATATGGCTGTGGCAAATGCAAACAGTGTAAGGAAAAGAGAGCAGCGGAATGCTCTGCCTGACTTGCGGAATTTGTCTTTGTGCAATATCATTGCTGTCATTTTTCTTTTGGCTAAGGTATGAATAAAATGTCGATATTCACTATATTTGCGTGACAGACTTTTCCAGAGGTGCTGTTCTGCTCCTGCAGGACTGTAGTTTCCTGGAAATTCGATATGTTTTAACAATAACTTCTTCGATTATGAGAAAAACTATTCTTACGTTGTTCGCGGCATTCAGTGCCGTTGCCTTCTGCATGGCCCAGCAGTCTCTCAGTGGTGGCAGCCAGATTATGTCGCCTGAGATTCATCCTGACAATACGGTGACATTCCGCTTTCAGGCTCCCAAGGCAATCAGAGTTCAGGTCACCGGTGATTTTCTTCCGCCGTCAAAGATTGAGATTCCGAATTACGGAACTTTCGAGATGCCGGGTATGGCTGATCTTCAGGAGGGTGCCGGCGGTATTTGGGAGTTTAAGACAGGTGTGTTGGAAAGTGAGCTGTACAACTACAGTTTTATTGTTGACGGCTTGTCTGTGAAGGATCCTAATAATGCTTACATACAGAGAGATATCTCAAATCTGATGAACTATTTCATCATTCCGGGTGAGAGAGCCGACAACTATCAGGTGAAAGATGTTCCTCATGGGACGGTGTCGAGGGTCTGGTACCACTCGGATGTACTCGGCAAGGACAGGCGCATGGCTGTCTATACCCCTGCCGGATATGAGACGAGCGGCAAGAAATATCCGGTGCTGTATCTGTTGCACGGCATGGGAGGCGATGAGGAGGCATGGCTGTGCACGGGCCGTGCTGCACAGATTCTGGACAACTTGATTGCTTCGGGCAAGGCTACACCTATGATAGTGGTCATGACCAACGGAAACACCCTGCATCAGTCAGCTCCCGGCGAATCGGGTGAAGGTATGTATAAACCTTACAACTGCGGCTCTTTCGATACAAGTTTCGAGGCCCATTTCAAGGATGTGATATCGTTCGTTGACAACCGCTATCGCACCATAAGGAAGCAGTCGGGGAGAGCAATTGCCGGCTTGTCAATGGGTGGCGGTCACAGTTATAACATTTCGTTGAACTATCCCAAGACTTTTGATTATGTCGGCCTTTTTTCAGCCGGCCTGAACATTGTCCGGGATAATGGCATGGGTCAGATTGCCCCGGAAATGTATGAGAATCTCGACTCGAAGATCGACCGTCTGTTCAAGAACGGAATCAGTCTGTATTACATTGCGATAGGCGAGAGTGATTTCCTGTATGACTCAAACAAGGAACTGCGTGAGAAGCTTGATGCCAAGGGATATCCCTACACTTATCTGGAAACTCCAGGCGGCCATATATGGCGTAACTGGAGGATTTACCTGGAGGATTTTGCCCAGCGCATCTTCAAGTGACGGTACAGTATGCCTGCATTAAGAAGAGGGAGCCTTTTTGGTTCCCTCTTCTCTGTAGTTTCAGTTATTTGACCGTTATCTGTCGTACTCGCTGATGGCTGAGGCGATGGCCTTCTCAAGTTCACTCTTCGACATATTGCCTTCGATGCAGATGAATGTGCACTCTTCTGGTTCGTATGCCAGGAATACGAGATTGGTTATGGTGTCATCCTTGCTTAAGGTGTAGATATGTACGGTCTGGCCGTCTTCCTTGACCTCCATCATCATCTCGTAATCTCCGGATTTGACGAGTTTCCTGACATCATCCCTGATTGCGGAGCTGACAGACTTGTTTTCGCTGCTGATGAGGTAGAATCCCGACATAGCCTTTATGATAGGAGTGAGGTTTACCTCGCCGTCTCCGATCTCCATGTCGGGCAGTTTTCCTACTAGACGGAGCATTGCGGGCGATATATAGACCGCACTGACATCTTTTGCGTCTGAATACTTGTTGTAGATGCCTTTGCCGCTCTGGGCTGAAACACCTGCAGTCAGAAGGATGGCTGTAATCAGTAATACAATTCTTTTCATATCATTTTCCGTTTATTTTGTTTATTGCTTCGTTTGTCTTCTCAATTACCGGTTTTGCTTCCGATGCTATCTCAATGCCTGCATTTATTTTTGACGACATCAGTGAAAATGTCTTTTCAAGTTGGGCGTAGGCAATGGCGGGGTCATCGAAGGTATCGCGGGGGCTGTTTCCGAGTGTAAGTATAATTGCGAGACCGGCGGCAGCAGCGGCAGCGCTTCCGACAATGCAGTATCTGGCAATTGGCGTTCTTTTGCGGTAGCCGGTTCCACCCTTTTCGGACAAGGCTGCAGCAGTAAGTGTGTCGGCGATGATACCGTCGAGTGTCGGTGGAATCTTGACCGACTGGTCGCCGGCGATGGTTTCAAGAGTCTCAAGACTCATGTTCTCAACTTCTTCAAGCTGTTTCATCGTATGGTCTGTTTCAGTTGTTTTCGTGCCTGGCTAAGCAGAACCCTGAGTGTAAGGTAGTTCATGCCTGTCTTTTCTTCAATCTCCTCATATGACAGTTCATCAAACACTTTCATCTTCAGTACCTCGCGCTGTCTGTTGGGGAGTTTCTCCACTGCTGCCAGAATGGCGGATATTTTCTCTTTGCTTTCGACTCTGGAGGAGGTGTCGCCTTCCTGAAGGATGTTTTCGGTAATGCTGGCGGGACGGCAGTTGCTTTTCTGACGGATACGGTCTATGCAGATGTTTCTGATCAGTGTCATGCAGTATGCTTTGGGGCTTCTCAGGTCACTAAGGCTGTCGCGACCGCTCCACAGTCTGACATACAGGTCCTGTACGGCATCCTGGGCATCCTGCTCCGATTCGAGGATATGTAAGGCTATCCTGTAGAGCTGACCGCCCAGCGGCGTGAATGTTTCCGAAAACTCTTTCGCTGTCATTTGCTTTTCCAGTAGGCTGCCATTTCCATTATCAAGTCGGACGAAACAGTTCCGGACAGGCATACATGAGTGCAGTTTTCAGTCTGCGTTCAGTTTTCGCTTGTACGGAACGTACGGTTTCAGTATAGAGACGCAGACTGTATGGAATTGTTAATGTGTTGCAGCCGGAAATAATGTCCCGTTTTGCTATTATATGAAGGCAAAAATAGTACAACTATCGTTAAAATTTAGTTAATTTGCAGATGGTACATCAAAACGGTAATATATCAACTCAAAATAAGGTCATGAGAAAGTTCCTGTTTTCAGCCGTGTTGTCGGCTTTGTTCTCATTGGTGTCGGTTGCTCAGAATCCTGACCCCAATTTCTTTGTCTACCTTTGTTTCGGCCAGTCGAATATGGAGGCTGGGGCTCAACCGGCAGAGCAGGACAAAAACTTTACCGACGAGAGGTTTCAGTTCATCGCGGCTGTAGATATGCCGCGTTACGGCCGCAAGATGGGCAACTGGTATCAGGCTACTCCTCCTATATGTCGCGAGGGCAACAACATGGGGCCTGTGGATTTCTTTGGCCGCAAGATGATAGAGATCCTGCCCCAGCAGTATCGTGTGGGTGTGATCAATGTGTCGGTTGCAGGTGCCAAACTTGAGCTTTGGGACAAGGATGCCTGTGCTGATTATCTGGCGATGGAGAATGCCGATCCCGGACGCCAGTGGCTGGGCAATATGGCGAAACAGTATGGAGACAATCCCTATCAGCGTCTTCTCGATATGGCCAGAATAGCACAGAAAGATGGTGTGATCAAGGGTATGTTGGTACATCAGGGCGAGTCTAACCCGGACGATCCGGAATGGTGCGGCCGCCTGAAGAAAATTCACGATGACCTTTGCCATGACCTTGGACTGAATCCTGATGAGATTCCTTTGCTGGCAGGTGAACTTAAACAGGCTGAAGAGGGTGGTGTTTGTGCCGCATTCAATGAAGTGGTCCTGGCTCATCTGCCCGAAGTCATGCCGAATGGCTATGTTATTTCGTCACTTGGCTGTAAGAGCACCGGCGACCAATTCCATTTCAGTACTGAGGGTATGCGCCTAATGGGATACAGGATGGCCGAAAAGATGCTGCAGCTGCAGGGATTCAAGAAGGCTGAGACCCGCACGCTGACATTGAAGCCTAAGAAAACGGGTATAGATGTCAGTCCCACTTTGTCCGGCATTTTCTTTGAGGATATAAACCAGTCTCTGGATGGCGGCATCTGCGCGCAACTCATACAGAATTATTCTTTCCAGGCTTATAATGTGCCCGATGCTCCCAATCCCAAAGAGTTCTCTAAGTCGGATACAGTGATTTTCGGGTGGACTGTCGTGCAGAAAGAAGGTGCCAAGGGCTCTGCCAAGGTTGTGGAGGACCATCCTTTGGTAAGCAACCTGACCCGTTACTATGATTTCGATCCGAATGACCGATATGACGACGAACTGAGGTACAAGCAGTATAGCGTCCGTTTCGACATTGAGGAGCCGGGTGAGGGCTTCGGAATTGCAGCCAATGGCTATGGTATCTCTCCATACGGGAACGAGCGTCAGGGTAACTATTACTCGAACAACACTCAGGTCCCTTCTATTCCCGCAGTCAGGGGCGAGAGCTATGATCTGACGCTTTATCTGCAGGGTGACCGTTATCCCGGCAAAATTTCGGTATGCCTTGAGGATGCCCGGGGCAACGTGAACTCGAATGTGATAACGATTGACCGTATGTCGGATGAATGGAAAAAGTTTACCGGCCGTCTGGAGGCCAAGAACAGTGCTGACAGCCGTCTTGTAATAGTGGCGGATGCGGCCGGCACTTTCTACCTCGATTTTGTGACACTCATGCCTGATGCCTCGCAGCTTTGGATGGAAGGACGCATGGGACCGTTCCGCAAGGATCTGATGCAGGCACTCGCCGACATGCATCCTACGTTCATGCGTTTCCCTGGTGGCTGTGCCTCGGAGGGGACCAACTATTTCGGCCAGCCTTTCTGGAAGAACTCAATAGGCCCGGAGGAAGAGCGTGTAGGATTCCGCAATCACTGGGGTTACTGGACTTCGCAGTATGTGGGTTTCTACGAGTATCTGCTGATGGCTGAGTCGCTGGGTGCAACACCGCTTCCGGTGCTCAACAATGGAGTGACGTGCCAGTTTGCCGGCCATCAGTATATAGCACCGCTTGAGACAGAGGCAGACCGCAAGCGTTTCCACGACATTTTTGTCAACGATGCCCTTGATTTTATAGAGTTCTGCAATGGCGGAACCGATACCAAATGGGGCAAGGTGCGCGCCGAAATGGGTCATCCGGCTTCTTTCAATCTGAAGTATCTGGGAATCGGCAACGAGAACAAGGGGCCTGAGTTCTGGGAACGCTTCGATATCATCTACAATGAGGTGAAGGCGAAGTATCCTTACATTACGATTGTTTCAACGGCGGGCGCTGCTGCCGACGGCCGTGAGTTCAATGAGAACATGCATGAGATTGACACTAAGTATCAGGACACTTACGTTGACGAACACTATTACAGGAACAACCAGTGGTTCTATACTAATGGCGACCGCTACAATTCTGACAAGGTGCGCGGTGCTGACGGTCTTACATACGACCGCAAACGTCCTACCCGCGTGTTCGTGGGTGAGTTTGCCAACAACAGCAGCAATAACGACTATGCTTCTGCGATGGCTGAGGCTGCCTACTGGACCAGTCTGGAGAGGAACTCCGACATGGTCGTGATGGCTGCCTATGCTCCGCTGTTCTGCAAGAAGGGTTTCAACAAATGGAATTCCAACCTGATATGGTTTGACAACCGCGGCATGTGGAGAACCTGCAACTACTATTACCAGATGCTGTTCTCAGTAGCCGGCAACAAGGCTTTCCAGATGACGGATGTCATGAACGGCAGCGAGAAGGATGACAAGGTGTTTACTTCACCGACCATAGATACTTCCACAGGTGAGATTTTCATTAAGTTCGTGAACTCTGAGGCTGTTGACAAGGAGTTGACCCTTAATACTGGAAGTGGCCGAAGATATTCTGCGACTGTCGATTTCGTTTCATCATACGATACCTCGGTCAAGAATCAGGGAACCCAGAACAGTTATTCAAGCAGCCCTGAAGCAGGACGCCGATTCAACTACAATGAGGCAGTGGTGCCTCACTCGAAGAATTATGGCATGGTTAAGAAATCGTTCAAGATGACATTGCCTGAGAACTCGATTGGCGTAATCCGCCTGAAACCCGAGAAGTGAAGATGTCGAACTATTCTATCATCACATTAATTAATATTTACTTATGAGAAGGAATCTGTTGTATGCCGGCCTTTTGGCCATCGGTTCATTCCTGTTTCATCCTGCAGTTGCACAGAACAGTCAGGATGAAGGGGAACTGCTTATGACGATCGGATGCATGACTGACCTGCATTCCGAGTATGAAATGATCAACACCTCTAACGTCAACTCTGTCATGCTTCGCCCGTCGATAGTAACGACGCTTGAGAAGATGAAGGAGCAGGAGGACATTGACCTCATGATCTTGGGAGGTGACTACACCAGTCAGGTGACAGTCCCGACTCAGGCTCACTGGGAGCGTGCAAGAGAGTTGCTGATTCAGAAGACACGTTCGGTTTTCAAGGGAGACAAGGCTACACCTGTCATCTATATTACCGGAAACCATGAATTTGACGCCGCAGGCTATCAGACAAAACCCAAGCCTTATAACTCCGGCGAGTATTATCTGGATCTTATGGATACCGACATAGGTGAGCTGTCGGAGAATGACAGTTTCTATGAGATGGGCGACAACGGCTCCAAGGGCGAGATGCCGCTTCTTGCTGCTTATCACTATCAGATAAACGGCTTCGATTTCGTTATGCTTAACTGTGCCAAGCATCTGTTTGACTCGAACGAGAACTATTACTATTCGGAGGAGTCGGTTCAGTGGTGTCTTGACAAGATTGAAAGTCTTTATGCCGAGAATCCCGACAGGCTGGTGTTCTTTGTGATGCACATTCCGTTCGGTGACAGCAATTCGATTTCTGCCACGAATAAGGGGCAGGCCTCGACCGAGCCGGGTACCAAACTCCTGAAGAGTGAACTTCCCAAATTCAAGAATCTTATCGTTCTTTACGGTCATGACCATGGCGGCAACAAAGCCTTCATCCGCCAGAAGACTTCACAGCGTGTTACAAGATATAATACCGGTGGCGCTGTAATAGATTCCTTTGACGAGGATCATGTAGACGGAACCACTCGCGGCGAGGCTGCAGAACAGCCTTCAGGAAACGAGAACAAGAATCCCGGCGGCACCTATTACCTGAAGAACTATGGTAATGGCAAGTATCTTGGTGCCGAAGGTGCCGAGATTGCCATTGTTGACGCCGGCGCTAAACAGCCTGTTACTCTGGAACGCACAGATGATGTCGATTATCTGTTCCGTACGTCACTGACTTCGGACGGTACTCAGTATAACCTTTCGTGCGGAGGTTCGGGACGTTTCTCTCTCAAGACTCGTATGACTACTGTGAATACTCAGGAGAACGGCTACTGGTTCCTGGTAGAGGATATCAACGCCACCCCGGTCACGGGTAAGAAAGCATCGGTGCTTGAAGCGGGCAAGTACTACTTCATCGTGCAGAATTATCAGGGAGACTTTGCTCTTGGCAATACTGTCTACAATCCTACGAGTGCTCCGCGTGTTGAGAGCGTCGCGGTGACGATATCCAACAACACCGTCACGATGGCTACCCCCGAAGCGGCAAAGAACTATCTTTATACTCTGGAACCTGTTGAAGGTGAAGGTGGCGGTTCGGGCGGCGACACTCCGTCTCCGGAACCGACTCCCGAAGGCATGACAAAAGGTACCTTCTATCTTCAGTCGCTCAACAACGGCAAGTTCCTCGGTGCTGACGGGTCTGACATAGCTGTACTTGACAAAGACAGCAAGATGACGGTGAATGTCGAGCTGACGGATGCAGACAAGAAACTGTTCCGTACATCACTGACATCAGGCGGTACGCAGTATAACCTCTCATGCGGCGGTGAGGGTCTCTATTCGCTGAAGACCCGCATGTCCACGGTGAATGAGCAGGAGAACGGCTACTGGTTCAGGATCGAAAGCCAGAAGGGCAACCAGATTGTCGCGAAGAAGGTTTCCACCCTTGAGTACGACATGAAGTACATCATTGTGCAGAACTATCAGGGTTACTATGCTCTTGGCAATGAAACCAAACTGACCTCGTCGAACGCCGTACGTATGAACAGTACGATGGTGACGATTGAGGAAGATGCCGTGGTGTTCGCCGATGTCGAAGATGTGAGAGACTATATTTATGTGTTAAGGGATACTGTTGCGCCTGGGCCTTATGCAGGTGGCGAGTGCTTCCTCAAGAATGTCAGCAACGGCATGTATCTTGGAGCTTTCAAGACTGACATCGCATTTACTGATTTCGGAGGCAAGATAAAGGTCAACATTGAAAAGTCAGATGCTTTCAAGAAACTGTTCAAAGTCTCTATGTTCTCAGATGATGTTCGCTATAACACTTCGTGCGGCGGTGAGGGCCTCTTCTCGCTGAAGACCAGGATATCATCTACAAATGAGCAGGAGAATGCTTACTTCTTCTGTGTGGAAGATACGACAACAGAAGGTGCTATTACTGCGACAAAGGCATCCGCACTGGAATATGGGAAGCTGTATGTCCTGGTCCAGAAGTACAGCGGTGCCTACTATGCGATGGGCAATGAAATCATTCTGACTGCTGACGGTTATACACGTCTTAAGAGTGTCGGTGTCGGAAATGCGATTGTGGATAACGCCATTTCGTTTGCGGGTATTGACGAGGCCAGAGGATGTCTGTTTACTTTGGAGCCTCCTACCAACGAGCTTGAACCGGCACCGGTTTACGAACCTTCGTTCGTCAGCACGTTCTTGGGCAGTATGCGTTTCTATAACAATGACATCGTCGGCAGCTGGATACCGGAAAACTATACCAAGGATCCGCGTGTAATACAGGCTATGATGATTTACATCTATTCTAACCGTATTGAGTTCCACATGAAGAACTATGGTGAGAGCACAACTATCTCGGAGGTGGAAATTGCCGAGAACCTGACTCCATACACTGTGTTCCGCAAAGTCACTCAGCTTGACACTCCGACATTGATAAAGGTAAGCAATGCCGAACGCGAGGTCGGTCACAGGATTATTTATAATATGTACGGTATTCCCGTTGACGAGAACTATCATGGAATAGTGATTGAGAACGGAAAGAAGATATACAGATGATGTTACTGACTATCAAATTATTTGAATTATGAGAAAAATTTTCAGTTTGCTTTTGGCAACGGTCGCTTTGGGACTGGCAACTGGGGTTAATGCCCAGGTTAAAGAAGACTTCAAGCCCTGTACCTCAAACCAGAACGGGAAACAGTACCCGATGGTTAACTCGGAACGCGTAATCCGCGCGCAGTACGTCGCACCTGATGCAAAACGTGTGCAGTTCGACATCAGCAGTGTGAAATATGATCTTGTGAAGGACGAGAATGGTGTATGGACCGGTGAGACGGCTCCTCAGGACGAGGGCTTCCACTATTATCAGATTTGGGTTGACGGTCTGGCAACTCCGGATCCCAACTCGCTCTATTTCTATGGCGCAAGTCGTTGGGGCAGCGGTATAGAGATTCCCGCAGCTGATGAGGATTTCTATCAGGTGAAGAACGTTCCCCATGGCGATGTCCGTGAAGTATACTATTTCTCTACTGTGGCTAATACAACCCGCCACTGTTATATCTACACTCCGGCCGAGTACAGGGATAATCCTAACAAGAAATATCCGGTGCTTTATCTTCAGCATGGAATGGGTGAAAATGAGCATGGCTGGGCCGAGCAGGGCCGTACCGGCATTATCATGGACAACCTGATTGCAGCAGGCAAGGCTGTTCCGTTCATCATAGTGATGGACAACGGTCTTGAGAACCTGGGTCAGCAGGGCGGCGGCTTCGGTGGCTTCGGTGGTTTCGGCGGTGGCCAGCGTCCTCAGGGACAGGCTCCACAGCGTCCTCAGGGTCAGGCCGGTCAGGCCCCCCAGGGTCAGGCTCCTCAGGGTCAGGCTCCTCAGGGTCAGCGTCCCCAGGGTCAGCGTCCCCAGGGAGGCTTCGGCGGATTCAACTTTGCCGGTCCCTTTGGCGATGCCCTTATCAAGGACATTATTCCTATGGCTGAGAAGAACTATCGCGTAATCGCCGACAGCGAGCATCGCGCAATGGCAGGTTTGTCAATGGGAGGTATGCAGACACACTCCATCACACTTGCCAATCCCAAGACTTTCTCTTGGGTCGGCATGTTCAGCGGCGGTACTTTCAATGCAGACGAGATTAAGAATACCGAAGGTTTCAAAGAGAACAACAAGCTTATATTCATGAGTTATGGCGGCCGTGAGATTGGCGGTGCCCGTGGAGCTGATCCTGCAGCTGCTGCAGAGAGCCTCAGGGCTATAGGAATCAATGCTCATTCATACGTCTCACCGGAGACTGCACATGAGTGGCAGAGCTGGCGTCGCAGCCTCTACCAGTTTGCCCAGCTTCTGTTCAAGTAACAGTGATGACCTGACATGATTATGAACCGGCCACCGTCCTGCGGCGGCCGGTTCTTTTTGTCGAATCCTGTATAGTAAAAACAAAACATATTGATTATCTTTGTCATATTACAAATTAACAGTGTGATATGAAAAGGTTCAAGACTATTATCGCCATAGTAGCGGTTATGCTGAGTGCTTCACCGACATTCTCGCAGGAGACGGCCGAAATACTGATTGATTCCAAGGCACCGTCGGGATTGATTGATCCTATGCTGTACGGACAGTTGTTCGAGCATATTTACTTTTCTGCCAACAACGGTGTATGGCAGGAGATGGTTTATGGGCGTTCTTTTGAACCTGAACACTATCCCGGCATACCTCCCCGTGACGGATATTTTGATGGGTGGTTCATGGACGATGACAATATTCTGCATTCTCCTACACGCTATGAGCAGCCTTTGGAAATTACTTCAGTACCCTCTGATGATTATGAGATCTCGATGGATGTCAACTGGCGCTCGTACCGTCTGGCACGGCGCGCGTGGAGCGGGGGACTGCTTGACATGCGTATTGCTTTCAAGAACGGACCTGACGGACAACCTTATTTCTTCAGACTGCATGACCCTAAGTATGAGGTCCGCATTCTGAATACTGCCCAGACAGAATCTCAGATTCAGGCCGCCAATCAGGCTCAGGCACGTCAGGCACTGAATCAGAGCGTGGTTCCGGATTTCTCTATAGCTGCCATGGTTGAAAAGGAAAGCACCGGATTCGGCGGACGTACCCGTATGGTCAGGACTCTTGATGCAATTACCTCAAAAACTGCTACTCCGGCTCAGGTGAACGAGAACCGTGACTGGCACAAGTTGCGTTTAGTCTGCAAGGGTGGTTCAGTAAAGGCATACTGGGATGGCAAACAGATTCTGAACGCAGGCAAACTTGCAGAGAACGGCAGCAACGATATCGTTCTTTGGGTGAATTATACCGAGGCTCTTTACAGAAATATAAGGGTTACGTCGCTAAATGGGAAGACAGTTTACTTTGAAGGAACCCCAAAAGATGTACAGATACCCGACGTGGCTCCGGAATGGAAGAGTTTCGGAACAGGTAAGTTCGAGCTGGTAAAAGGCGATGCCGTCAATATGAATTATTCGCAGAAGATTACTGCTACTTCAAAGTCCGGCCTGCTGCAAGGACCCCACAATATTGTAAAGGGTGAGAAATATATGGGCTATGTGTATGCCAAGGGTGATGGCGACCTGTCCCTTGAATTGAGGAACGGTACCACCGTTGTTGCATCCTGCAAGTTGGGCAGAATTACGCATGATTGGAAAAAGTATGAATTTGAGATGACCGCTGGTTCCTATCAGGGAGATGCTGATCTGGCTATCTGTGTTGAGAACGGAACCGTCCAGATTGACGAAGCCAGCATGAATACCAAGACTGGCCGTAATCTGGGTGGCTTCAGGCCTGACATATTCGAAGCAGTCAAGGATCTTCATCCTACGTGTCTTCGCTGGCCGGGAGGCGGCTATGTAGCACAGTATGACTGGAGATGGGGAATAGGGCCTCAGGAGGAACGCAAACGGTGGGATCACTGGATGTGGATGGATTATGACCAGAACTGTTTCGGCACCGATGAGTTCATACGTTTCTGCCGTGAAATTAATACTGAGCCTGTAATTGTGGTTTCTGTTGGCTTTGACCGTCCCGATGAGGAACATTCCGCCATTTTGGAGAATGCTTTGAACTGGCTGCGTTACTGCAATGCTCCGGCAACTGACGAGTGGGGGGCCAGACGTGCAGCCAATGGCCATCCTGAGCCTTATAATGTCAAGTACTGGGAAATTGACAATGAAATGTGGGAAATGGGAATCGAAAAATATGAGGCTGCCCTTATTGAGTTTTCCACGGCAATGCGCAAAATAGATCCGAGTATCAAGATTATTGCCTGTGGCGGATTTGGTGAGGATGAAGAGTTCATTAAACGCTCGGGAAACTTTTTTGACTACATGAGCCTTCATCATTATGAGGGAGCGAACGGATATGCTACCGGGCCGCTCCGGCTAGGGCAGCAGTACGACCGCTATGCCAGAATGATTGCCGATGGACCTAATCCCAATATCAAACTGTTCATTTCGGAGTGGAATCTGAACAGTACCGACTGGCGTACAGGACTTTTTGCGGGCGGATTTCTCAATATGTGCGAGGCCCGCGATGTAGTAGCCATGGGAGCTGCCGCCCTGTTTATCCGTCGTACTGATGCTCCCGACTGGAACAATGCGTTCATCAACTTTGATTACAAGGATCTTTTCGTGGCTCCCAATTATCAGGTTACCAATCTGTGGTACGACCACTTCTCGAAATACCGGCTGTCTTATTCTGGCCATACCGGCGACATAAGCGTTTCGACAACAATGTCGGAGGATGGACGGGACATTATCGTTAAGGTGGTTAATCCGACAGACAAGCCTTATGTCCTCAATGTGGGCGGCAATTGGGATGGCCTTGACGGAGCTGAGTACGACTTCTATGCACCAGGTGATCTTATGACTGCCAACAGTATGGAGAACAAGAACGCGGTGGCTCTGAAACACTCAGAGCCGGCAATTGCCGATTCTGGAGTTTCGTTGAACATGGAACCTTATTCTGCGGGTGTACTTACACTTCACCGCTGACAGGTTCCTGCGGCTGATTTGTATTTACTTAAGTTCCTGATAAATACGTATGTCAATGTCCTTCACTTCTTCAAGCGGGGTCAGGTCGGTCTGTCCCGTGTGATATGGTATGAGAACCTTGGGAGCAATTGTCCTGGCTGCTTTCAGACACTGATCGACAGTCATTGTATAGGGTTGGTTTACGGCCATGAATGCTACGTAGATGTCCTTTATCTGCGACATTTCCGGTATGTCTTCAGTATCGCCGGATATATATACCCTCAATCCGTCGAAATCGAGTATGTATCCGTTGCCATTCCCTTTCGGATGGAATCTCTCGCGCCCTGGAGTAGAATTGTAGGCCGGTACACTTTCCAATCTGATACCTTTTAATAACTGGCGGGTCTCACCGTTGCCGATTGATTCTCCTTTGCCTATCTGGTCGCGGCTTTTTGCATTGAGCAGCAGCACAGTTCCCTCTTTTGATACGCTTTCTATAGTGGACGCGTTAAGGTGGTCGCCATGTTCATGAGTAACGAGTACAATGTCGGCTTTTGGAAATGAATCGTAGTCCAGAGTCTTGCCTCCATATTCGGATACAGGGTCTATCTGTATTAGACAACCGTCATATTCAACGGCTATCGATCCGTGGTTTATGAGACTGATGTTCACTTTTCGCCCCTGAGGTGTGGTAAACGTCTCGACTGGGAATTCTGCTGAAGCGGAGATAAAGGAGTTCATAATCAGCATTGTCAGAAAGAATAGTTTAAGTTTCATGTTCGTTGCATTTTAGTCGTAATCCGGTTGATAATACTCTGCAAATATAGTCAGAAACACAAAACTTTTGCTTTGTCTTGGAAGTTCCCTCTGTTTTTTTGTAGATTTGCCACTGGTGAACACCGTAGTTGTCATGATTACCGGTTGTTCCTTACTAGAGTTTTTTAATTGTTCGTTTATTATTCCATTCTATGAAGAAGAACCTTATTGCAGTGTTGTTTTTGGCGCTCTTTTCGAGCGGCATGTTATCGGGTCAGGAACTGGCCAATTTCTCATTCGGACGCGGGCCGAGAGTCGCTTCTCCTGTGATACAGGGCGACAGTGTCACTTTCAGTCTGAGCGCGGACTATGCGACTGTCGTCCAATTGCAAGGCAATTGGCTTCAGGGGATGACGCCAATGCGGAAAAGCAATGGTGTCTGGAGTGTCAGGCTTCCTCTTCCTGCTCCTGAGATATATACTTACAATTTTGTGGTTGACGGTGTCTCGGTGAACGACCCCTTGAACGTGATGGTTCAACGTGACGGCAACAGGTATCTCAGTATGCTTTACGTTGACGGTGAACGCTCGGCCAACTACAAGGAGGCCAATCATAGAGGATCGGTCAGCCATGTATGGTATGACAGCAAGATTCTGGGAATAAACAGACGCCTGACTGTCTATACTCCTTACGGCTATGAGGCTAATCCGAAACAGAAATACCCGGTACTGTATCTTCTTCATGGTGCAGGAGGCGATGAGGAGGCGTGGTCGTCTATGGGTCGCGCCGCGCAGATTCTCGACAATCTTATTGAGCAGGGCAAGGCCGTTCCGATGATTGTCGTAATGCCCAACGGTAATCCCGGTCAGCAGGCTGCACAGACGCTCTCGTTGCCGGAGTCGAACACTAATTTCCGTGATCCTTCCATGAGTAATGCATATCCTCGCAGTCTGGCTGAAGAGATAGTACCGTTTATTGAGAAGAACTTCAGGGCAATTCCCAAGAAATCATCCCGTGCAATTGCCGGTCTGTCAATGGGTGGCGGTCATACTATAACTACATCACTGCTTTACCCCTCGATGTTCGATTACATCTGTCCTCTGTCAATGGGTACTCAGGATACTCCCGAGATCAACTCGCAGTTCGCAGCTCTGAAGAAAGCCGGCTTCAAGCTGTATTGGGTGGGTTGCGGCGATTCGGATTTCCTTTTCAACAATGCCAAGACTC
The DNA here is from genome assembly GCA_017615835.1 of Bacteroidaceae bacterium. Classification (GTDB taxonomy): domain Bacteria; phylum Bacteroidota; class Bacteroidia; order Bacteroidales; family Bacteroidaceae; genus Colenecus. The sequence continues at coordinate 56,317 of JAFZZI010000001.1, forward strand.
TGGATTCAGTATTGTCTAAGAACAATATTGAGCATACATTCTTTGTGAGCGACGGCGGTCATACATGGCCTAACTGGAGACTCTACCTGAATACGTTCGCTCCACTCTTGTTCAAGTGATCCGATAGTCGGTGAACTGGTCGGGAACCGGTTTGCTGTCCTTGCTAATATGCCGGCTGCCGCATTGATCTTTCATGCGGTGGCCGGTTGTGTTTTCTGATATGGTAAAGAATGAAATGTTTTCCATGCCTGATTAACTGCATTTTTTTATTAAAATATGTTTAGAAAAAAAGCCAATCGAGTTGCATATTTGAGAAATTATTAGTAAAATCGCCCGTCATTACATTTCATTTATGGAAAAGAGGAGGGTAAATATAGTCTTTGCTGCACTAGTCGTGGCCTTTGCTGCGGTGGTTTTTTCGGGATGTAACGAAAAACCTGATACTTCATCAAATAACAATATTGTAAAGACCGCTAAGAGTTCTAAGAAAACCGACGGCACTGTGTTGCTTCTGATGGGAACAAATAACAAGTTCTGGAACCAGATAGTGACAGGTGCAGAGATGGAGGCTGTCAAGCATAATCTCAGGACCGTTACCGTTTTCCGTCAGACGGACGAGTCCAATGCTACACTTGTAAATTCACTCAACGATCTTGATTCCTACGGAAATCTGCGCGGAATTGTGATTGCCGGGGGTGATGAATCTCTTGAGAAGGTCATTTCGACAAAGAATCCTTCTGTTCCAATTGTATTTGTGGATCAGATGCCTTCCGAGACGAGCGCTGTCAGGAATATGAAGCATTCTTCGGTTGTACCTGACAACATTGCTTTGGGCAAGGCCTTGGCCGGCAAGATAGATGGTAAGGTGATTACTTTGCGATATACGATCGGTGCAACCTACGACAGGGTAGAGGGTATCAAGATGGCTAAAGGTAATGATAACGTCATTGATATCACGGCCTCAATGGCTGAAGATCTTTTCACGAATTTCAGACAGAGGATACAGAAGGGAACTCAGTTTGACGGAGTCATAATAACTACCGGTGACGTGATTGAGGACAGGCTGATAGACCTCGTTCCGAACAAACCGGTCTGCTGTGTCGATATGAATGCCAATGTGGCCAGGTTCATTCGCAGTGGTGCCCTGTTATGCTCCGCAATTCCCGACACTTATGAGATGGGAGCAAAGGCGGTTAATCAGGTTCTGTCCACTGACAGCACTGCAACTGTGCCGGTACCTGTGATTTGGGTTGACAGGACAAATGTAGATTCTGACGAAATCAAGAAATTCTTGAGATAACGGTCGCTTATCTTAAACCAAACTGCTTAAGGTCGGACATTGATTCGACCTTTTCTTCTATGTCATCGCTGAGGTTGGGAAAAAAATCTATTCCTGACTGTTCTTCCAGATCGTTGATGCTTAGAGTGCAATCCTTCAGGTAGTGTCTGAGGTCATCGTTGTCCATTGTGAAAGCTATGGCCTTGTAGTTACCTTCGTCATTTATCAATACAGCCTTGAAGAAACCGTCCGGCACAACCACTCCCTTGCCGATGGTTCCATTTATGTTCTTTCCGATTATGGGGCCTGTCACTACCCACACTCGTCCGTACCTGCGTGCCAGTTCGCGCACCTTTGATTCCAAATATTCCCAATCGCCGTTGTTGAGGATTTCTGACTGCGGACAGCAGTTTGTATAATAGAATGTTTCCCACATGCCCTCATCGCTCCATTTGAAGTCACCTGCAGGAGCCATGTGTCCACGGGTCCATCCTGACCCACGGTAGTCGCTGTCGTCAGCCTGCGTGTAGTTCACATTGCCGTCCCGTCTGAAACGCTTGTCATTGCGTTGGACATTTCCCCTTGACTCTTCGGCCGTCAGTTCATATGCCACCCACCTGGGAATGCGGTGTTCCACGTCAAAAGAGACCGTGTAGTATGGTGCTGTGTCTTTGGACGATGAAGTATACGTAATGATTTTTTCTCCATTAATGAAGGCCGGTATTTCCATCAGTTCAACGTTGTCTTGTACAACACTGCTGCAACCGGCAAGCAGCAACACTAATGTCAGAGCTTTCATATAGGCAAATATAAGTCATTTGTACCCATATTCATGTGTAAAACTGCTTAATTACTAAAAAATCAGTTAATAATTCTTATAAATGGCTCCGGAGGTCCGATGACAGTTTCAGTTGGATGAAAAAATGAGTATTTTTGCGGCCCGAAACGGGCAAGCTTCTGTAAGTTAAGTTAATAGAAAGGTAAAATTTTTAGCAATGGGTTCAAGTATCTCAAATTTAAGGAACATCGGAATTGCCGCACATATTGACGCTGGCAAGACAACGGTTTCAGAGAGGATTCTTTTCTTTACTGGAGTTAACCGCAAAGTTGGTGAGACTCACGACGGTTCGGCTACGATGGACTTCATGAAACAGGAGCAGGAAAGAGGTATAACCATTGCGTCGGCAGCCATCACTACCCGTTGGAATGACTGTCAGATCAACCTCATCGACACTCCGGGACACGTTGATTTCACCGCCGAGGTGGAGCGTTCCCTGCGAGTGATTGATGGTGTTGTTGCTGTTTTCTGCGCCGTCGGAGGTGTTCAGCCTCAGAGCGAGACGGTGTGGAATCAGGCTGATAAGTACCGTGTGCCCCGAATAGCTTTTGTAAACAAGATGGACCGTATGGGTGCGGATTTCTCTGAGGTGGTTTCGCAGATGAACCGTTATCTTGGTGCCAATGCAGTGCCTATACAGTTGCCGATAGGAGCCGAGGCGGACTTTGAGGGCATGGTCGATCTTGTCAAGATGCAGTCTGTGACTTTTAAGGAGAAGGAAAGAATAGTCGGACCGATTCCGGCAAATATGATGGCACAAGCTGAAGCAGCCCGTCGTGAACTTGTCGAGAAGGTTGCTGATTGTGATGATGATGTTGCGGAACTCTATCTTGAGGATGCAGAGGTTCCGGAGGAGCTGCTGATGCGGGCCATCCGTAATGCTACAATTAAACTTATGCTGGTTCCTGTGCTTTGCGGAGCAGCCTACAAGAATAAGGGAATTCAGCTTCTTCTTGATGCTATTGTCGATTATCTGCCTTCGCCTCTTGACTTGGGCGCAACGGTGGCGCATATGCCTGATGACGAAAACAAGACTTGCACTCGCAATCCTTCAGAGAACGAGCCTTTCGCCGGTCTCGCATTCAAACTCATAAATGACCCGTTCGTGGGACAGCAGACATTTGTCCGTGTGTTCAGCGGTAAGCTTGTAAGTGGTATGTCCCTTTATAATACGAACAAGGGAAAGGAGGAGAGGGTAGGCCGAATCTTCCGTATCAAGGCTAAAGAGCGCGAGGAGATTACGGAGGCTGGCCCAGGCGAGATTGTGGCTCTGGTCGGAATGAAAGTCACCCGTACAGGTGACACGCTCTGCGACGGTAAGACTCCGATTCTTCTGGAGTCTATCAACATACCACCTGCCGTTATTGAGATGAAGGTCAGTCTGGCTGACAACAAGAATCGCAGCAAATTGGGCGAGGCTCTTGCCAAACTGTGTAACGAAGATCCTTCGTTCCGTGCACACTACGATGATGAGACTGAAGAGACAATTATTGCGGGAATGGGTGAACTCCATCTTGAGATTATCGTTGACCGTCTTAAGGAAGAGTTCAAGATTCCAGTAGAGACAGGTGCTCCTTCGGTTTCTTTCCGTGAAACCATAACTGCCCCGTTTGAGTGCAATTACAAATATGCAAAACAGACTGGCGGCCACGGGCAGTATGCACATACTGTAATCCGGTTTGAACCGAATCCAGGCAAAGGTTTTGAGTTTGTTGATATAACAAAGGGCGGAGTGATTCCCAAGGAATTTATTCCATCGGTACAGAAGGGTCTTCAGACTGCCATGCAGAAGGGACCTCTTGCCGGTTATCCGGTCGTTGATGTGAAATGCGTTCTCGTTGACGGTTCTTCGCATCCGGTTGATTCGAGTGACATGGCATTCCAGACATGTGCACAACTCTGTCTGAAGCAGGCTTTCCCAAAGGCTTCTCCATTGTTGCTTGAACCTTCGATGAAGGTTGAAGTGAACACTCCTGACGACTATATAGGTGCCGTATCAGGCGATATCAACAAACGCCGTGGACGTATTGAGGCAATGCGCCGTTTCCGCAAGGGCTCGCAGAAACTGGACTGCTTCATCCCGCTTATGGAAATGTTCGGTTATGCAACTGCATTGCGCAACATCACGTCAGGCCGCGCCAACTATTCGATGGAATTTTACCAATACACTGGTGTGCCACGTTCAATACAGGACGAAGTGGTAAAGGCACGCAATACTCCAAAAGAGTGACATTTCAGAGTCAACATTCCCATACATACAGGTGATTGTGGCGGCATTTGCTTAAAAAGAACAAATGCCGCCACAATTTTTCATCTGGATTACTTCGTCTGAATAAAAATCACTTATTTTGAAACCGTTTTTTCAATACCCGCTGACAAGCGGAGGGATTGATGGTTTATGTTGTTATGAACCGATAGAGAAGCAATAGTATGTATTCGTTGATTGTCAGTGTATTGGCCTTGTTGTTGGGGTATTTCCTGTACGGCAGGCTCGTTGAGAAGATTTTCATGCCCGAACCCGAAAGAGTGACTCCGGCATTGGCTCACACGGACGGAATTGATTTCGTGCCGATGCCGACATGGAAGGTATTCATGATTCAGTTTCTGAACATTGCCGGAACGGGCCCGATATTTGGCGCGATAATGGGAGCAAAGTTTGGTCCTGCGTGCTATTTGTGGATAGTTTTCGGATGCATTTTTGCAGGTGCCGTACATGACTATCTGTCCGGAATGCTTTCAGTCAGAAGCGGAGGCAAATCACTTCCCAATCTTGTTGGGCATTTTTTGGGAAAAGTTGCAAGAAACGTCATGCTTCTGTTTACGGTATTGCTTTTGTTGCTGGTAGGTACTGTGTTCGTTTACAGTCCGGCGCTGATTTTGGGTGACATGACTGGAGATGGCAGTACTTCCTTCATTATGATATGGGTTGTTGTGATATTCATATATTACATCGTAGCCACACTTCTTCCTGTTGACAAACTGATTGGACGTCTGTACCCCATTTTTGCGTTTGCCTTGCTGTTCATGGCGATGGCTCTTATGGTGTGCCTTTTTGTCAAATGGCCTTCAATACCTGAGATATGGGATGGTCTTGGCAATCGCGGCCCGTCTATTGGGATGAACGGTCAGAGCATATTCCCATGTCTGTTCATAACTGTCGCTTGTGGGGCAATCAGCGGCTTCCACTCCACTCAGAGTCCGATAATGGCCCGCTGTATCCGGAATGAAAAGTATGGAAGGCCCGTGTTCTACGGTTCCATGATAACGGAGGGTGTTGTAGCCTTGGTATGGGCGGCAGTATCATCGTACTTCTTCTTTGACGGCGGTGCCGAGGCAGTGGGAAGCAACTTGTCCGCAAGTGCTCCGGTGGTTGTGACAAAAGTATCGGAGAACTGGCTGGGACTTGTCGGCGGGATTCTCGCCATTCTGGGCGTGGTTGCAGCGCCCATCACAAGCGGTGACACCGCTTTCCGCAGTCTGCGCCTGACTATTGCCGATTCTCTCAAGATAGACCAGAAGTCACGAAAGCACCGTCTTTACGTGGCTATTCCGATATTTGTGGTTGCCATAGGACTGCTCTATTTCAACATAAAGCATGAGGACGGCTTCAACCTGCTTTGGCGATACTTTGGCTGGGCAAACCAAACCCTTGCCACAATTGTCCTCTGGGCAGTCGCGACATATTTGGCCGCACGGCAAAAGGGACCCAGTTATCTGGTGGCTATGATTCCTGCAATGTTGATGACAGTCGTGGTTGTCAGTTATATATGCATGGAGAAAATCGGATTCAACCTTCCTTATAAGCTCAGTGTCGCAATAGGCATCGTGCTGGCTGCGGCTTTTACTGCGTTGTTCTACCGCAGAAAGGCACTGCACCTTACAGATGCCAATATTGAAGGTTGACCGGGCTTACTTGCCGGCCTGGAATTTGTAGCAGAATCCGAGGGTAATACCGGCGTTGTGCCCCTTGTCTGCATGCTCAACCCACACATTCGGATGAGTGGGATCGTCTATCGACCTGTAAGGTACACTGAATGTACGGTTGAGGGCAGCATATATTTTGATGTCCAGGCCTATGTGTTCGGTAATCATCATATTGTACTGGATTGCAAGACCGACATTGAATCTGTAGCAATCGTCTGTCCCGTCTTCTGCAACTCCATCTGTCGTTTTTTTCGATGACAGCAGGTAGGCAAATTCCGGTCCCATCATTATTGTCGATCTTTTTGATGCCTTCCAGCCGAAGAAAACCGGTAGCTGAAGGTAATAGAGTTCGCGACGGTATTTGCCGTCCTGATAGCTTCGGTCATCATGTCCTTTGGTTATGAACAATAACTCAGTCTGCAGCGATATATCGTCAAACAGATAGCTGGCGGTGATACCGCCGTAAAAGCCGGGGTGAGGCATGACTCTTTCATATCCTTTAAGCTGTGTACCAAGAATCCAGTGTGTTCCTGCCCCTAACTTTGCGCCAAGCTCAAGTTGTGCCTGGACATTATTGACTGCAAACAGCATGACAACGGCGAATAATAAATGATTTGCTCTCATTTCCTGATATTTGTGTTGTTAACGGCCACAAAGTTATATGATTTCACCATTTTTTTTGATATGTTTGCAAATAAAAACATATAGATGGCAAAGAGATTCCTTCTTATGGTTGTCACCGCAATGACAACGTTGCTGGCTTCTTCACAGACAGATGTCCAGTTGAAAGTGACCTATTATTCCCCAGATATTGTAAGGGTCGAGAAAACCGTTGGGGAGTTCCGTACAAAACCCAGCGTCAGCGTAATAATGACTCCTGGCGAGGTCGGCAAGCCTCGTGTCAGGGTTTCTGTATCGAAGGACGGCCGCGTGACTTTTTCCGACAGCAAAGGAAAGGTTCTTCTGCGGGAGGGCGAAAGTTTTTTTGAGCCCATAAAGGACGGTATCGACAAAGGCTCCTGGAAAGCCGGACAGAGTTGGATTCTCGACAAGGATGAACCCATTTACGGACTGGGCTTCCTGCAGAACGGCAAAATGAGCCAGCGCGGAGAGAACCGTACCATGATTCAGTCCAATCTTGAGGATTTTGCAAATGTGTGGCAGTCTGTCAAAGGGTATGGGGTGTTTCTGGACAATTATTCTCCCACCGAATGGAGTGATGACGGCACTGTACTGACAATGAAGTCACAAGTGGCGGAAGAGGTGGATTACTATTTTATTTATGGCGGAAATGCAGACGGTGTCGTGAAGGGTCTCCGTGAGCTTACCGGCCATGTTCCGATGATACCTCTCTGGACCTATGGCTTCCACCAGAGCCGTGAGCGTTACAAGAGCCAAAAGGAGTTGCTTGACGTGGTTAAAGGCTACCGTGATGCCGGTGTACCGCTTGACGGCATCATTCAGGACTGGCAGTATTGGGGAAACAATTATCTGTGGAATGCAATGGAGTTCCTGAATGCTGATTTTCCCAATGCCAAGGCAATGGTTGACGAGACACACCGTATGAATGCCCATATGTCAATATCGATATGGCAGTCGTTCGGACCACAGACAAAGCCTTATGCACAGTTGAAGGAAAAAGGATTGTTGCTGGACTTCCTTACATGGCCGAACAGCGGGTTGGCAGAATACTGGCCTCCCAGAATGGACTATCCGTCGGGTGTGCTATGCTACGATGCCTACAGCAGCGAGGCACGCGATATTTACTGGAACAATCTGACCCGTCTGTATGACCTTGGCATTGATGCCTGGTGGATGGATTCGACAGATCCTGACCATAACGAAAGACCAGGCGATTTTGACCAGCCTACAGCTATGGGCTCGTTCCGTAGCGTGCGAAACCTCTATCCGCTTATGTGCGTCGAAGGTGTTTATGACCATCAGCGCGCTGTGAGCAGTGACAAGAGGGTCTTTATATTGACCCGTTCGTATTTTACAGGTCAGCAGCGTACCGGTGCCAATACATGGAGTGGAGACGTCCAGTCTTCATGGGATGCGTTCAGAAAGCAGATTCCTCTTTGTCTGAACTATACACTGACCGGTGCACCATATGTAAATACCGACATCGGCGGCTTTTTCCCGAGCGGATACAACAGGCGCGGCGAGACGCAGAGCTGTTCCCGTAATCCCCTGTTTCAGGAGTTGTATGTAAGGTGGCTGCAGTTTGGCCTGTTCAACCCGATGATGCGCAGTCATGGCGAGTCTTCACGTCGTGAAATCTGGGAGTTCGGCAAAAGGGGTGAACCTGTGTATGACGCGATAGAGAAGACAATCAGACAGCGCTATGCACTTCTTCCATACATTTACAGTACTGCATGGCAGGTTTCAAGTAATGACGACAGTTTCATGCGCGCCCTCGTGATGGATTTCCCGTCCGACCGCAAGGTGTGGGATCTCAACAACGAGTTCATGTTCGGCCGCTCGATTCTTGTGGCCCCTGTGACTCATGCCCTCTATACAGGTAATGAACGCCAGCAGTGGAGTGAAGAGAAACCCGACTGGACTGCCTCAAAGAGCGTTGATGTCTATCTTCCGGCCGGTTCCAAATGGTACGACATGCATACCAATTCTCTGTATAATGGTGGCAGGAACGTCACTGTAGATGCATCTCTTGACGTGATTCCAACGTTTGTAAGAGCTGGTGGTATAATCCCTGTCGGTCCGGATGTCCAGTATTCCGGCGAGAAGCCTTGGGATGAGTTGGAAATAAGAGTTTATGGTGGGGCGGACGGCATTTTCACCCTGTACGAGGATGAAGGTGACAACTACAATTATGAGAACGGTGCCTATTCTACCATCGAGTTCAGACTGAAGGGTTCCAGACTTACAATCGGTAATCGCAACGGCTCATTCAAGGGTATGCCCGTTAACCGCAAGTTCAGCATTGTCTATTTCGACGGCAGGAATGAACGCAGGACCAATGTGGATTATGATGGTCACGCCAAGACTGTAAATCTGTGATTATCAGTTTAAAGTGCAATATTTACGCATAATGTATAATTAACAACAATGACAAACAGATGAAGAAGAGAACTTACAGGGGCTTGATTGCCTTTACGCTTTGTGCGGCAGCCTTGACAGGCGTTTCACAGCGTGCTGAAGCTGCGGACAACGGCGGTTCGGATGAGTATGTTTTCCATGGTGCAGGAAACCCATATCTCCCCCTTTGGGAGCATTTGCCCGATGGCGAGCCGCGTGTTTTTGAGGATCCTGACAATCCAGGCAAATATCGTGCATACATCATAGGCTCACACGACGTCCGTTTCGGCAGCTACTGCGGTCCGGACATACACATGTGGTCTGCTCCTTTTGAGGATCTTTCGCAGTGGAGGGATGAAGGACCGATCTTTACTTACAATATTCAGAATCAGTGGGATGTTATGTATGCTCCTGACCTGGTCGAGGTGAACTATGCCGACGGCAAGCGGAAATACATACTTTATCCACATAGCCGTGGCGCAAACCGTGAGCCTTTGGTTGCCATCGGTGATCGCCCGGACGGACCGTTCACGCCTTTGAATGCGTCAGAGGACGGTACTCGCACTCTTCCCGGCAGCTGCATAGGTTTCGACCCGTCCGTATTCATTGAGAAGGTTACCGACAAGAATGATCCTGACTATAAGATAGGTTTCCGTGCATATGGTTACTGGGGCTTCCAGCACTCAACCGCTGCACAGCTTGATCAGAATACTATGTACTCTGTCCGCCCCGGAACCGAGAGAATAGAGTTCTTCCTGCCGGCAAGTGCAAGTTATGGCAGGGTACGCGATCCGGAAGGGACCAAGTATCCCGCTCTTGCTGAGGGGCAGAATCCCGGGGAGTTCAATTTCTTCGAAGCATCGTCTATCCGTCAGGTCGGTAACAAGTACGTTATGATATTCTCAGGCTATTCCGGCCCCGACTATGGACTTGGCAGCACTAATTCAGCTTTGAGGTACTGCTATGCCGACTCGCCTCTAGGTCCTTGGCGCAGCGGAGGAGTTGCAGTCGATTCACGTGGCGTCGTACCGAGTGAGGACGGAAGTAAACTGATTACCACAAATTCGGCACACAATACTCATGGAAGTATTCAGCTTATCAATGACCAGTGGTATATTTTCTACCACCGTCCACCCCGCGGTTTTGGAAATGCCCGTCAGGCTATGGTGGCTCCCATTAAGATAGAATGGGACGAGAAACCTGTTTCGGAAGGTGGCAAGGTAGTGCTCCGCGGTTACGATCCGTTTGCAGCTGATGGCGTATGGACGGCTAAGGCTAAGGACGGAACGGAGTACACTGGTGCCGAGGTTACATCTGAGGGCTTTTTCATTTACGGACTCCCTCCATATCAGTACTATTCGGCAGGATATGCATGCTTCATGTCCGATCCCGGAATGATGCAGGATACTTGGGACAATTGGGATAACAATATGGACTTGACAAGTGTGAAGAACGGTGCCATAATCGGTTTCAAGTACTTCGGTTTTGAAGGCCTCAAGAAAGCCAGCAAGGGAATCAAGCCTTTCGAGGGTACGAAGAAAGGAAACAAGACCAAGTTGAACCTCTTCCTGACCCCGCGGACAGACCAGGCCTTCAAGATAATTGTCATGATGGACGGTCCCTGGGCTAACGATACTTGGAACGGCAAAAAAATAGGCGAACTGAGCGTTAATGCCGGATCCGCCAACGTGAGCACCAAGTTCCTTGTTGATGTGGCGCAGTCGGTTGAAGGACTGAAAGGTAAACATGCTATTTATCTGGTTGCCGAGGGGCCGGAAGGTGAACTGTTCGACCTCCACGGAATAGGCTTCAGTTCGCAGAAGGTTTCGTTGTCACGTCACATTTCCCCGAAGGTGACCATTACTCTCAACGGTGAGGTGATGGCTCTGGAGGATACCCCCGTGCGCTCAACCAACCAGAACGGTTTTGTCAATGTCGAGAATTATGTCATAAACAAGACTGTCGCAGCAGGTGATGAGATTAAAGCATATGCCAGCAATCCTGAGGTTGCAATTGAGGTGGTAAGGTCTGCTGACGCTCCGGCAAAGGTCATCTGTACATATCGCGGACAGCGCAAGATCTATAATTTTGATCCCAGCCTGATTCCTGCACCTCAGCCCAGACGGTTCGGCCGTCCCCAGTAATTGTATATGCCCTGTCCCGTTCTGAAACTCAGACGGGACAGAGCTTTTTGTTTTCAATGAAAGAAACAGAATAACCGGATATGACAGAGATCATGAGGAAAACTTCTGTGGCGCTGCTTTTTTTGTTAGCGGTGCCTTTTTTCTTGTTCGCCCAGAAATACAGAGACTCTGACCTGAGTCCTGCAGAGAGGGCTGCCGATTTGGTCAGCCGTCTTACACTTGAACAGAAAGTGGCGTTGATGCAGAATTCTTCGCCGGCCATTCCTGAATTTGGAATAAAGGAGTATGACTGGTGGAATGAGGCATTACATGGGGTGGGGCGTGCAGGTTTGGCGACAGTATTTCCGCAGGCTGTGGGAATGGCTGCATCATTCAATGACTCTCTGCTGTTTGATGTCTTTACTGCAGTGTCGGATGAAGCCCGCGCGAAATCGGCTGTGTTTAGTGAGAATGGCGGTTTGAAGCGTTATCAGGGACTGACATTCTGGACTCCCAATGTCAACATCTTCCGTGATCCGAGATGGGGCCGCGGCCAGGAGACATACGGCGAAGATCCTTATCTGACAAGCCGTATGGGCGTATCTGTGGTCAACGGCCTTCAGGGTCCTGCCGAATCGAAGTATGACAAGCTTCATGCCTGTGCAAAGCACTATGCGGTGCACAGCGGCCCAGAGTGGAACCGTCACAGTTTCAATGCCGAAAACATAGATCCACGCGATTTATGGGAAACATACCTTCCTGCTTTTAAGGCGCTTGTTCAGGAAGCGGGGGTGAAAGAGGTGATGTGTGCCTATAATCGCTATGAAGGCGACCCTTGTTGTGGAAGCGACAAGCTTCTGCAGCAGATACTTCGCAAGGAGTGGGGGTTTGACGGCATTGTGCTGTCTGACTGCTGGGCCATTAACAACTTCTATACACCCGGGCAGCACTTTACCGAGCCAGATGCTCAGCATGCCTCGTCAAAGGCCGTTCTCAGCGGAACTGACCTTGAATGCGGCAGTTCGTATGCCACTTTGGTCAAAGGCGTTGAAGAGGGACTTATTAAAGAGTCTGACATAGATGTCGCTGTCACCCGTCTGATGAAAGCCCGCTTCGAGTTGGGTGAAATGGATGACAATTCAGGCTGGAATGATATTCCCTATAGCGTGGTTGACAGCCGTGAACATCGCGCCCTTGCGCTCAAGATGGCACAGCAGAGTATGGTACTGCTCAGGAACAATGGAATATTGCCGCTCGCAGTTGACACTAAACTTGCTGTCATGGGACCTAACGCAAATGACTCAGTCATGCAGTGGGGTAACTACAACGGGACTCCAAGTCGCACGGTTACGATGCTGGAAGGGCTTGAGAGGAGATTTGGCAAACTTATCTATGAGCGGGGATGCGACCACGCAGCCAACACTTTTTCAATCCTAAGTCTGTTTGACCATTGCTCTGCGGGAAATACACAGGGTTTCGATGCAAAGTACTGGAACAACAGCCGCATGCAGGGTGAGCCTGATGTGCTTCGCCACAACGCGACTCCACTCCAGTTCACAACAGCCGGAGCTACGGTGTTTGCCCCTAACGTAAACCTGACCGACTTCAGTGCTGAATACTCGGCTGTATTCAAGGCATCTGAGGATGGCGATGTGGCTTTCTATTGTCAGTGCGACGGTAACGCCACTTTATATATTGACGGTCGTCCGGCAGGAATAGTAAGAGCCGGAGGGAAAGGTCAGAAGATATACACTCTGAAGGCTGTGGCTGGGAAGGAATATGCAATAAGGCTGACATACACCAGTCCGCTCAGTGGTGATGCCTCTCTCAGGTTCGATATGGGATATGAGGTTGAGATTAATCCTGAAAATTCAATCTCAAAACTTGGCGAAGCGCAGGTTGTGGTGTTTGCCGGAGGTATATCTCCCTCTCTTGAAGGTGAGGAAATGCCTGTCAGCATTGAAGGCTTCAAGGGTGGCGACCGCACGCTCATTGAGCTTCCGCAGGTTCAGGTTGACTTTGTAAAGGCTCTCAAGGACGCTGGCAAGAAGGTCGTGTTTGTAAACTTCTCGGGTTCAGCTATCGCCTTGACGGCAATTGAGGATTACTGCGATGCCATACTTCAGGCATGGTATCCCGGTGAGGAGGGCGGCAATGCAATCGCTTCAGTCCTTTCCGGTGAATATAATCCGGCCGGCCGTCTCCCGGTCACATTCTATGCATCAACTGACCAGCTTCCTGATTTTGAAGACTATTCGATGAAGAACCGTACTTACCGTTACTTTACGGGTGAGCCGGAGTTCGCATTTGGCTACGGACTGAGCTATTCCGATTTTGTCTATGGCAAGTGTGTTGTCAGTTCAAAGTCGGTCAGCGCAGACGGTGGAAGCCTGACTCTTACCATCCCTGTACGGAACAGCAGCAAAAGGGCAGGAGACGAGGTCGTCCAGATATATGTCCGCCGTATTGGTGATACAGACGGCCCTTTGCGTGCGTTGCGCGCATTCAAGCGCGTGTCCATTCCAGAGGGAAAGCAGATAAAAGTCAGTTTTGAACTGCAGCCTGAGACATTCCAGTGGTTTGACCGGTCAACAGGAACCATGAGGGTAATACCCGGTCAGTATGAAATACTGTACGGACCATCTTCAGACCTTTCATGCCTGAAGTCTCTGCCGGTCACTGTATATTGAACAGGTATGGTACTCTGAAATTCCACGGGTCTGGTGTTGTTTTTTTTAGAGTACCATGCTGTTTTTCGGCTTGACTTGATATCTTTTATTGCGTTTGGTTTGTATTTTTGCAACGTAAACTGATTAAATATACTGACAATGACAACAGGTAATGTGCGTCCTGCCGACATGGAGCGTATAACAACTCCGGCTCTGGCTGAGAAATTCATAGCGGAACAGGTGGCCGAACTCAAGGCCCAGATTGGTGACAAAAAGGTGCTTCTGGCTCTTTCCGGTGGAGTCGACTCCTCGGTGGTGGCAGCTCTGTTGATAAAGGCTGTGGGGCGTCAGCTGGTGTGCGTGCACGTCAACCATGGTCTCCTGCGCAAGGGCGAACCCGAGCAGGTAGTCAAGGTCTTCCGTGATGAGATGAATGCCAACCTTGTCTATGTCGATGCCGTTGACCGTTTTCTTGACAAACTTGAGGGAATCGCAGATCCTGAGCGTAAGCGCAAGATAATCGGAGCTGAGTTCATCCGCGTTTTTGAGGAAGAGGCCAGAAAACAGGATGGCATAAGTTTCCTTGCTCAAGGTACCATTTATCCTGATATTGTCGAGTCAGGCCCCGTCAAGTCACACCATAATGTAGGCGGACTTCCTGATGATCTTCAGTTCGAACTTGTTGAACCGGTGAAACTGCTTTTCAAAGACGAGGTTAGGGTTGTGGGCAAGGCTTTGGGACTTCCCGACAACATGGTTTACCGTCAGCCGTTCCCAGGGCCCGGCCTTGGCGTCCGTTGTACCGGTGCGATTACTCGCGACCGTCTTGAGGCTGTACGCGAAAGTGATGCAATACTTCGCGAGGAATTTGCCAAAAACGGGCTGGAAGGTAAGGTCTGGCAGTACTTTACCATTGTGCCGGACTTTAAGTCGACAGGCGTAAAGAATGACCTTCGCACATATGACTGGCCTGTAATCATCCGTGCCGTCAATACACGTGATGCGATGACAGCTACTGTAGAGAACATTCCGTTTGAGTTGCTTCAGCACATTACACAACGTATTGTGACTGAGGTCAAGGGCGTAAACAGGGTTCTTTACGATCTGACTCCCAAACCAACCGGAACAATAGAGTGGGAGTAATATCCCTTACTCACCGGCCATGAATGCCTCGACATCATCGGGGTGGTAGGGTATGGTCTGTTCACCCAGTACCCTGCAGCCTTTTTCGGTAATCAGAATGTCATCCTCAATGCGGATACCACCAAAGTCGCGGTACTCTTCAATCTTGTCATAGTTGAGGAATTCGCGGTGCATCCCCTCTGATTTCCACTTGTCAATGAGGGCCGGGATGAAATATATACCTGGCTCGTCTGTTAAAATCCATCCGGGCTGGATGCGGCGTCCGCAACGCAGGCAGTTGGTGCCAAACTGTTCGGACGGGCGTACTTCATCGTCAAATCCGACGAACACTTGTCCCAGATTCTCCATGTCGTGAACGTCCATTCCCATCATGTGGCCCAGTCCGTGCTGCAGGAACATGGCGTGGGCACCAGCCTGAACAGCCTCTTCGGTATCGCCTTTCATCAGGTCCAGTTCCTTGAGGCGGTCTGTCATCAGACGGCAGACATCGAGATGCATGTCAAGCCATTTTACACCTGGACGGGCTTTTTCAATAACCAAGTCATGACACGCTTCCACAATGGAGTATATGTCGCGCTGTCTGGGACTGAAACGGCCGTTTACGGGCATGGTACGGGTGTTGTCTGAACAATAGTTCCCGACTGTTTCAGCTCCGGCATCACACAGCAGCAGTCTGCCATCCTCTAGAGGCTTAAGTGACGGATCGCCATGGAAAATCTCTCCGTGCATAGTCACAATGCTGTTGAATGAGGTCTTGCAGCCATAGCTTGCAGCTATTCCGTCAATCAGACCACCGATGTACTTTTCCGTAACTCCAGGCTTACAGGCTTTCATTGCAGCCGTGTGCATCTTGTAGCCGATAGCCATAGCTCGCTCGATTTCTTCAATCTCGGCCGGGGACTTGACTGATCTCATGTCAACCACGGCGCGTATCAGTCGCACCGAGGCATTCTTGCGGGTCAGTAGCGGGTGCATGTCAAGAAGGTCGGCAATCTGGATCATCGTGTCGTAACGGTATGGAGGCAGAAAGTGAACAGGTTTTCCCTTGCTGTGGTATTTGTCAACCAGTTTCTTTAACTCTGACATAGGAGCCGAGTTCTGAACTCCCGATTCGGAGGCCAACTCGCTGACCGATGGAACGAATCCTGTCCAAATAATATCTTCTATGTCAATGTCATCGCCAAGAAGCCACTCTTTCCCGGTATCTGCCTCAATGACGCCGGCCAGCCCCTCGCGGTGTTGACCGAAAAAGTAGAGGAAGGAACTGTCTTGCCTGAACGTGTAGCCGTTGGCTGGATAATTGCAGGGTGAATTGTTGTTTCCGATAAAGATTATCAGACCGTTGCCGATTTTCTCTCTCAGTGTCTGGCGACGCTTGATGTATGTCTGTCTGTCGAATAACATGTTGTTTGATTATGTTTGTTGATTTCTTTTTACTGTCAATCCATGGGATACACCACTCCCCACTGGCGGCGCAGGGCGTCCATTTGAATCATTATGTCGAGAGTCTCCTGATGTGGCATGTATGGCGACTCGAGCAATCCTTTGGAGATGGCATCGAATGAGGCGGCAACCTGATATTCATATCCTGTGACTTGGCCGGAGGGCGCGCTGAAAGTGCATACAGGCTGGTAATCCTTATAAACGGTAACCCTTTCCGGGCAGTTTATGTTGTTGACTGTTATGTAGCCGTCGGTGCCGCAAATCTGCCCAAGACGGCCGCACATGCAGAGGGTGCTTGCCTGAATGTTGGCCATGCGTCCATCCTTGTAGGTGAACGATATGTTATCGTGCATGTCCATGCCGGTAGAACTTTTGACACATGAGGATGTGGTTTCAGCTATGTCGGCTCCGAAGTACATCCGGCAGAAGTTGATACTGTAGACACCAAGGTCAAGAAGGGCTCCTCCGCAAAGACTTGGATTCAATATTCTCTCTTTGAACTCCATCATGTAACATAAGCTTGCGTTGAGCAGACGCGGCGTGCCGATGACTCCCTGCTCAAGCAGATCCCTGACTTTCAGAGACAGTGGCATGTAACGTGTCCATATAGCCTCGGTTATGAAAATACCTTTTTTATGGGCGAGATTCAGCAGAGAGTCAGCCTCGCGGGCATTGGCAGTGAAAGCTTTCTCGCACAGTACCGGTTTGCCGGCATTAATTGCCAGGCTCGCATGCTCGAAATGGTGGGAGTGGGGAGTAGCCACATATACAAGATCAACCTCCGGATCATCAACCAGTTCGGCATACGAGCCGTATGCTTTCTGAAACCCCCACTTTGATGCGAACTGCCTTGCCCTGTCAAGGTCGCGGGCCGCAATGGCATATTTCATTGACGGATTGAAACCGGTAAGCGTTTCGGCCATCTTGTCGGCAATCCACCCGGCACCTATGATTCCTACTTTGTTCATACTGTCTGTGTCTGATTTGTTAATTGACTCTGTTTTACTTGGGTACACACAAACAAATATAGGGATTTTTTGTATTCCCTATATAATTTGAAAAAAGGATTGAACGGAGACGGCTGAAATCAGAAGAACAGGTGCTTGATCAGTATCTCTGTTCCGATGCAAATCAGTATTATTCCTCCCGCTATTCCTGCCAGATTATGAAATCTGCGGCCGATGACGGAACCTGCCATCAGACCTGCTGCCGAGAATGTAAACGTAGTTAAGCCAATGATTAGTGCGGCACTCCAGATATTTGTGTCGAGAAAAGCGAATGAAAGACCGCATGCAAGGGCATCTATGCTAGTGGCAACAGCCAATACCAACATTTTTGTAAAACCGAATGAGGCGTCAATATCCTTGTCGTCATCTTTAAATGACTCTCGAATCATATTGATGCCAATGAGAAGCAGGAGACCGAATGCTATCCAGTGATCGACACTCTCGACTGCGGAGTAGAAACTTGAGCCCAGAAAATAGCCTGCCAGTGTCATAAGCGCCTGGAAACCTCCAAACCATAGGCCGACGGAGAGAATATGACGTAACCTGGCTTTTCCTACTGCAAGTCCCTTGCCGACTGAAATTGCAAATGCATCCATTGAAACGCCAATTGCAATGAGGAGAATCTCAATGAATCCCATTATTATAAAGTTATAATAAGAAAGGAAATGTAAATAATGCCTACAAGCAGCAGTGCAGCCCCTTCGGTGCGGAACATGCGCCCTTTCCTGTTGAAAATGGCGCTTGCCAGAACCGGCAGCGAGCAGGCAAGCAGGGCGGCATAGTCAGTTATGGCGATGTCATTCATTTCGAGGGGTCTGATCAATGCCGAGCCACCAAGGATAAGCAAGATGTTTGAAGTGTTGGAGCCGATTATGTTGCCTAGCGCCAACTGCCCCCTGCCTTTTGCAGCTGCAACGATGCTGGTGGCAAGTTCCGGCAGCGATGTGCCTGCCGCCAGAATGGTAATGGCTATGAATTTGTCACTCCACCCAAGAGCCTGTGCAATATTTTCGGCATTGTCAACGAACATCCGGCCACCGAATATCAGTGCGGCAATACCGAATATGATGTAAACCAAAGCTTTGAACATGCTGAACTGTTTTGTCTTGCTTCCATCAGTTTCCAGATGCTCGTCAGACGATTCTTGCCTGAAAGATGAGATCATGTACCATACGAATAAGGCAAGGAACAATGCCCCTTCAATGCGGCTGATTCCGTTACGCCCAATGCCCAGGAGAGTGCTTCTCAGTCCGAAAAAAGCCAATAGAAGGGTTATGCCGGTATTGATTGGTATATCGCGCCGTTTCTGGCTGTGTGTTATGGCTATTGGGCATATCAATGCTGAAAGGCCGAGAATTATGGCGGTGTTGAATATGTTTGAACCAATTATGTTGCCGACAGCCATATCGGAGTTACCTTCGATAGACGAGATGAAACTTACAACCATTTCCGGTGCCGATGTGCCTAAAGCCACTATGGTGAGCCCGATGACGAATTCACTTACACCCCAACGGCGTGCAAGAGCCGAAGAACCGTCCACCAGTGCGTCAGCGCCTGTCAGAACCAGAATCAGGCCTATAAGTAAAAAGACAATAGAACTCCACATTGGTTGTCTGTTCAGTAAAAGTCCGCAAAAATACACATTAATTACCAACCTTACAATAAAAGGAAGGTTCCCTATCTTCACAGACCGGTAACCTCAAGATAGTATCAAACTACCAAAAACAGATACATAATCCGATATTGCCACACAGTTGACAAATCATCTTTCTGCATGCCGTTCCGGAGTTTTCCTAAACTCACAGGGGAGAGCCCTGAAGCTCAACCCCATGAGTCGGGTGTTTTTCATGGGTTATGAAAAGAAAACTCTTTACGAAACGACAGACAATCAATGGTGCCGTCGCCATGAACCCGTTGTCGATGCAAAATTACATTCGCAATTCTGCCGGGTTCTCACTAATCCGTATCGGTTCGTAACAGACTCTGTCAGATTCAGCTATTCTGTCACAATCGTTAATAATAATACCGTGTTTAGTCATTCCGCTTATCCAATGTCATTCCCGGCATTCTTCATAATTCTCTGATTGTAAAAAAAGTGTCCTTGATTACGGCTCTTTGATTTTTTGTTTATCTTTGTAAGTTATGATGCTTGCCGAGAGGGTCATATATTACGTAAAGAGTGCGATTGCACCTGCTTGTATCGCAGTCATGATTCTGTCTGCGGTGTCTTGCAGCCATGACGACTATGAACCTTCTGCCGAAGCAGTCAGGACTATTCTGGTCTATATGGCTGCCGACAACAATTTGTCGACTTATGTTCATGACAACCTTGACGGAATGCGCCAGGCAATGGATGGGGATATTTCGTCCGGATATAACCTGGTAGCATTCGTAGACCGGGTCGGTGCCCATTCAGCTCTTGTCAACATTACCGATGGCAGGATTGATACATTAAAGGTGTGGAGTCAGAATCTTCAGTCATCGTCTCCGGACGTCCTTTCGATGGTAATCAATACAGTCATCGAGAGTTTCCCGGCTGAGTCATACGGGTTGATATTCTGGGGACATGGTTCCGGATGGATACCATATCAGGTTCATTCCAGGGTTGACCCACAGAGATTACGCAGTGCCGGCAAGACGCAGACAATAGAGATGCTCCAGATACAGCCTGACACTCTTGTCCCGTTTGTGGACACCAGAGCGTCGTGCGTAGATACCGGAAACGGGAAGTATGAGTGGATGAACACCAGCCAGATTGCAGAAGCCATTCCCGACAGTCTGTTTGATTTCATCCTTTTTGACCAGTGCTTCATGTCTGGTGTAGAGATTGCATACGACCTGCGTACAAAGGCCAACTGGATGATAGGGTCGGCCGTCGAGATTCTGGCATATGGATATCCATATGCCTCAGTTATGCAAAGCCTTTTCTACGGAGACTACAGGTCAGCCTGCAGAATCTTCTATGACTATTATGACGCGAGGTCGGGTGATGAACGCACTGCTGCCGTTGCATTGATAAACTTGAGTGAGATAGCCAATGTGGCAAATACTTTCAGAAAGGTGGTGGACAACGCTACCATTGACGTTGATAATCTTGAGTTCTGGTATTCATTACAGCGTTGCGACCGTTATATAAATCACGTGATGTTTGACTTCCTTGATGTGGCCGAGCGCCTTGAACCTGGTGCTGCCGTCATTGATGAATTTCGTGCCGCTTTGGCAAAGTGCGTAAGTTACAGCCTGAATACGCAGTGGGTTGTGAACTCCTTAGAACTGAAAAAATGCTGTGGTATGAACTGCTATGTTCCGATAAGACGGTATGATCAGGATATCAATCCTTTTTACATCAGTTCTTCTTGGAATCAGGTAACGGGTTTCCTTAAGAGTAGAGACGATTAATCAATCAAAAATGAATATAATGAAGAAATCATTGTTTGGCATTACCGTAACTGCGCTTGTGGCTATGGCAGTGGCTTCATGCGCTCAAAGTGCAGGCACTTTGGCAAGGGATCGCCGTCCCGGTTCTAAACTGGACGGAAGGGAATCGCAGATTACGTCCATAATCAGTAAGATGACTCTCGAAGAGAAGGTTGAAATGCTTCATGGCAAAAACATGTTCACTTCAGAGGGAGTAACAGCGCAGGGCATTCCTGACATGATATATGCTGACGGTCCGTTCGGAGTCCGTGAAGAGATGGAACCTCATGGCTGGAACTCCATTCACCTGGCAAATGACTCTTCGACCTTTTTCCCGACGGGTTCAGCGCTTGCAGCCACATGGGATGAAGACATTGCCTATCTGTATGGCAAGGGACTGGGCATCGAGGCCCGTATGCGCGGCAAGGACATGATGCTTGGGCCGGCCATAAACATACAGCGCATACCCACCGGCGGACGTACATACGAGTATTTGAGTGAGGACCCCTTCCTGAGTGCCCGTCTTGCAGTAGGTTATACGAAGGGTATGCAGGATCAGGGTGTAGCAGTCTGTCTTAAGCACTATGCTCTAAACAATCAGGAGACAAACAGAGGATCAGTCAACGTCATAGCCAGTCCGCGTGCCATACGCGAGATATATCTGCCGCCGTTTGAGGCTGCTGTGGTTGAAGGTGACGCTTTTGGCGTAATGTCAGCCTATAACAAGGTCAATGGCTATTGGTGTGGCGAGAGTGTCTTCTTGCTTGATCAGGTGTTGCGCAGAGATTGGGGATTCAAGGGACTGGTTATCTCTGATTGGGGCGGAACTCACAGTACGGTACTTTCGACCGTCGCAGGTCTTAATGTCGAGATGCCTGGCAGCAATTGGCATGGAAAGGCACTGATTGATTCCGTCAAGGCCGGTGCTATAGCAGAATCGGTAATTGATCAGCGCGTACGCGAAATTCTGCGTGTGCGCCTTGCAATAGAACCTGTTCCTGAGGAGAAAGCGAATTCCGTGATGACAGCCCAGCCTGAGCAGGCTAAAATCGCCTATGATGTTGCAGTCAAGTCGGTAGTACTGCTAAAGAACGAAGGCGATATTCTTCCGATCGATTTGAAAAAGGTTAAGAAGATTGCTGTAATCGGAGATAATGCCGACAAGAAAATGTCCCAGGGAGGAGTAGGTGCCGGAGTCAAGGCCAAGTATGAGGTGACTCCCATTGAGGGACTGCGCAATAAGGTAGGTAATCAGGCAGAGATTGTTTACGCACAGGGTTATGCTGCACAACAGGGCAGGGGAGGCTTTGGAGGTTTCCGTGGACAGCAACAGCCTGCGACAAATGGCGATAATGCCAAGAAACTTTTAGACGAGGCCGTTAAGGTTTCAATGGATGCAGATGTCGTTCTTTTTGTCGGCGGTGACAACCGTCAGTGGGAAACCGAGGGAAGTGACCGACGTTCAATGATGCTTCCTTACGATCAGGAGAAGGTTGTTGAAGCCATTGCCAAGGTTAACCCGAGAATCGTGTTCATAGCGGTGGCCGGTGCCCCTGTTGACTTGAATATCGTCAACGCCAATGCACCCGCAATAATCCAGTCGTGGTTCAACGGAACAGAGGGTGGCAACGCCCTTGCCGACATTCTGGTTGGCAATGTGTCACCTTCAGGTCACCTTCCGTTTACGTATCCCATACATCTTGAGGATTCTCCTGCATATGCTATGGGCAACTTCCCGCAGACGGATGCTCCGATAGGTGCTGATGTGTTTGTTAATCTTGTTGGAAACAAAAGTGCCGAGGAAGTTCAGAACGGATCGTCAAACCGTGGGACTGCCGTATATTCAGAGGATCTTCTGGTCGGATATCGCTGGTTTGACACAAAGCAGAAACCTGTAATGTATCCGTTTGGCTATGGCCTGACCTATACTACATTCGATTACTCCGACTTGTCTTCAAGCAAGGAAAAGTATTCTGAGAAGGAGAGCATCGAGATTTCGTTTACGATAACAAACAGCGGTAAGACTGCAGCCGATGAAGTCGCCCAGCTCTATGTTCACCGTGTTGACGCAGAGGTTGAATGGCCATATAAGGAACTGAAGGCTTTCAAACGCATCTCTCTTAAGGCTGGTGAGAGTAGGACTGTCACAATGTCTGTTCCTGTCGAGCAACTCAAATATTGGTCTGAACCGGATTACGACTGGTTGCTTGAGCATGGGAAGATTGAACTTCTGCTCGGGGCGAATGCCGGTGACATCAGGCTGAAAAAGACCGTAGAGATTTGAGAAAGATTTTTCAGATAGGTGCATGCAGGGTTTACATCCCCTGCATGCGTTTTGATATGGCTGTTCTATGGAACTGAATTTAGGGTACAGTGAACTTGAGGCGATTGTTGCAAAGGCCTCTCAAATTGATTTTAAATTCAGAGGGGTCTCAGCTGATACCTTGAGGGTATGCTATCCCCTGAAACTGATAGGTAAGAGTCAGGATGTCGGAATTGATCTTAGAGTTACCGGCATTACCGGTAATGATGTCTTTGTAGAGTTTTCGGCAGGCAACGCTATGGCCAATATGGCACTGAATGTGGCAATAGGCCGTTTCAGGGACAAACTTGCCGGTATTGCAGACATTTTTTCCGGCAACCGTATGACAATCCACCTTGACAGGATTCCAAAGATGTCTCCCATATTGGATAAAATGCAACTGACGGCAATATCCTTTATGGATGATGCCGCCAGCATTGTTCTGGATATGAGATAACAGACTATTCCGCTGCAATAGGCTTCCACAGAACGGTTTCGCCTATTCCCATGACTGAGCCACGAAGTGACAGTTTACCGTCATCTGTGAACTTGCAGGTTACACTGACCTTAATACCGCGCATCGGATCATATATCTTGGCTCCGTCCCACTGCTTTTTCCCGCTATTGTACTTCAGGCCGTCTATCAGCACGATACGGTCTGAAGGGGTGTCGCGCAGGCTCTTGTCGGGATTCTTGACGTCAAGTATCTTTTTCCCTGAAGCGTCCTTGTCCTTGGCGACCCAGTAAATCTGACACTTGTAAGTGCCGTCAGCATTCTTGCTGAAACGAACCTTGCTCTCCTCACCCTTGTGCGAGATGTAGTAGTTGCCCACAATGGCATCGGCTTTAGAGTTGTCGGAGGCATTCTTCACTACCTCGTCGGCAGCGGATAACGTAAACGGGCAGAGAGCTGCAAATGCCATCAGTACAAAAGAAGCCCACGTTGTAAGTCTGTTTTCAGTACTCATATTCTGCTCGGATCTTGTTTGTTGTCGTTACTTGCCAAGGTGGAAGTCAAGGGTGTATGTCGCACCGATGCTTGCCTCGAAACCTTTGTCGGGATTAAACTTGTAGCCATCCTCGCAGTATGAGCATACGGCGTGAAGACGGAGAGCTTCTATGGGGTAATATACTATCTGCAGACCCAACTTCGCCTTGTTGGTGAACACAAGACCTGCAAGCGCCTTTATGTCAAGATTGTCAGTTGCATGAAACGTACCGCTCAGGTCAAACTCAGAGTTCCTGAAACTGTTGAAGCTGCCGTCGTACATCTGAGCGTAAAGATCAAGGCCGATATCCCATCTGTCGCTGATTTCAAACTTGTTGCCGAGTCCGAAGTTGATGTTGGTGAACTTGACAACATCGCCGGTATCCTCGTCAGCCTCCTTGCCGTTGAGAAGATTTGCCGTCCAGACTGTGCTGAAACGTCCCATTTCACCTCTCCATGTCAGAGAATATGCAAACTGCATATCTTTGAAACTCTGCATGTAGGGTGATGTGGCAAATTGAGCCTCAATCGAGTGGTTCTCGGATGGCGTCACCCTGAAAGTCAGACCATACTGGTAGGTGCAGAAGTCATTCCAAAGATAAGGAACCATTCCTGAGAAAACATCGACGTCGTTCTCTTCATAAGCAAATCCGCCGTAGTTGAAGATTATCTTTCCAAGGTCAAAGCCGATGATGCTGTTGTTGTACGACATGTAAGCCCAGTCTACGAATGTCCCGTTATAGCATGGGCTTTCGTATTTGTAAAGACTCTGAGGATGGTTGCTCAGAAAATGGAAACTGGCACTGTATGAGAAGTGGTCACCGATTTCTCCGTCCAGGAAACTGTACAGGGACGACATGCCGAGTCCGAACTGATGCTCGTAATTGGAGTAGCTGTTGTAGGCTCCTTCAAGTCTCGGTACTATGCGGATGTCCGCTCCACCTGCGAAAATGGTTGATGAAGCCATGAACAAGGCCACTAAACTCAAATAGATTCTTTTTTTCATTCTTCTTTCAGTATTGTTAGTTCCAGTCTTGAAAACGGGGCCAAAAGTAGTACTTTTTTTTCAAACGGGTAATGTGCGGATTTAAAAAACAGCAGCAGGCTCAGTCAATCAGTCCGCGGCCGCGAAGAAATGCAGTGTTGTCAGGATCACGCCCTGCAAACTGGCGGTAAAGTGTCATTGGCTCTTCACCTCCTCCTCTCTCGAGGAAAGTCTTACGGAATTTGTCGGCAAGTTCCTTGTTCCAGACGTTACCGGACGCTTCGAAAATGGAGAATGCATCCTTGTCAAGTACTTCCGCCCACAGATATCCGTAGTATCCTGCGCTGTATCCGCTTGAGAATATGTGGTTGAAATAGGTGGTGCGGTAGCGTGGACCGATCTCGTCGATGAGCCCCATGTCCTGGCAGACTTTCCGCTCGAATTCGTCAATGTCAATGCCCTCGATACTCTCCAGTTCGTGCCATTTCATGTCCAGTATGGAAGCTGCGCAGAGTTCGGTAGTCATGAAACCCTGGTTGAACTTGAGAGAGTTGCTGATTTTGTCAACCAGTTCCTTGGGAATTACCTCTCCAGTATCCTTATGGAAGGCATACTTGGCCAGCAGTTCAGGTTGGAAGGCCCAGTTCTCGTTGAACTGTGAGAAGGTCTCTACAAAATCCCGCTTCACGTTGGTACCGCTGACCGAGGTATAGTTGCACTGTGTGAGCAGTCCGTGCAGAGCATGCCCGAATTCGTGAAAGACGGTCTGCACTTCGTCAATGTTCAGATACTCCTCAAGGTTGCCGACATTCACGATAATCGGGCGGACTGCGTTGCCGTCGGCATCAGTGTACTGTTCGCGTATGTTGTTCATCCATGCTCCTCCGCGCTTGCTCGAACGTGGCAGGTAGTCTGTAGTGAATATGCCCAGCAGAGAACCGTCCGAAGCTGTCACCTTATACGTGGTGACAACATCTGGATTGTAAGAAGGGACCCCTTCAAGCTTCTCCATGTTCACTCCGTATAATTCGTTGGCAGCCAGAAAGATGCCTTTTACGACATTCTCTAGTTTGAAGTATGGCTTGATCAGATCTTCGTCAAGGTCGTATTTATCCTTGCGCACCTTCTCGGCGTAGTACCACCAGTCCCACGGCTCAATTCGCGAACCCGCAGGAAGTTTTCCGGCTGCAATGTCGCGGTTCATTACAATCTGCATGTCATAAACCTCCTGCTTAGCCTTGGCAACGGCGGCTTTCATTATGCCTTCCAGAAAGTTGTCAACGGTAGCAGGGTCGTGGGCCATCTTGTTCTCCAGAATGTATGAGGCCGGATTCTTGTAACCGAGCAGTTTTGCTTTGCGTATTCGCAGGTCCATGACTTGCAGTATCAGTTGTCTGTTGTCATTGTCATTGCCATTGTGACCGCGCATAGTGTACCACTGCAACATCTCTTTGCGCAGGGTTCGGTCGTCAGTAGTCGTCATGGCATTGGGATAATCAGAGACGCTGATGCCGAACTTTTCCTTGAAGGCATTGCTCTCAGCCAGAATGTTATTGCCGATTTTCTGAATCTTGGCAGCCATGTCAGCGTTGATTTTTGCCAGTTCTTCCTGCTTGTCGGCAGGCAGGCCGACACCATTGCGGGCAAAGTTTTCGTACCACTTCTTGAGAACCATCTGCTGTTCGCGGGTCAACGAACTCTGGTCAGCGTTGTATATGGTTTCGATACGGTTGTAAAGAGCCTTGTTGAATGATATCCAGTCTTCCTGAGCAGATAGCAGGGGGATGGCCTGCTCCATGACATTGTCAAGTTCGTCAGAGCGGTCAGTCTCTGTGATGTTGTACAGAACGCCTTCCACCTTGGCCAGTATCTCTCCGGACAATTCAAGGGGAACGATGGTGTTGGCGAAAGTCGGTGCGGACTTGTCAGAGGTGATTGCATCAATCTCCTTCTTCTGTTGTCTGATGCCGGCCTCAATAGCCGGAATGAAATCGGAGTTGCTGATTTCCTGGAAAGGAGGAATGCCGTAGGGGGTGTTCCATTCCGTCAGGAAAGGGTTGTCTGAAGTTTGATTACACGCTGTCAAAGCCATAGCTGCAAGCATGATGATTGCCGGTCTTTTCATATAGTCATGATTTGTAGTAACTGCAGAGAATTCTGGCGAAGGCTCCGCCAGGCAGAATGCGTTTCAGAAGAACTGACAGCCGCTGCTCAAGATTGGCCACCACATAATGCATGCGTGGATTACGCGCATCAACGATTCGGGCTATGACAAGTGCCAGCCTGTCCGGTTTCAGACCGCCGTTCTCCTCATTTTCGATTATGTCAAGGCTTCCTTTGAAGACCGGCCCGTAGTCGGGATCGTCTATGGTTGCCTGAGAGTTTTTGCGGCTTGCGGTGAAATTGGTGGCAAAGTCGCCGGGTTCGACAAGCGATACGCTTATGCCGAAGCGTTTCACTTCAGCATACAGAGCCTCGGAGAAACCTTCAATAGCAAACTTTGATGCCGAGTAGTAACCTTGGTACGGCAAGCCCATCAGTCCGCCTATGGAACTTATATTTATTATCTTGCCCTGACGAAGCCTGCGCATATAGGGAAGGGTGGCCCTGCAGAGGTTGGCGCATCCTTCGAAGTTAGTACCCATCTGAACTGCTATCTCATCGGAAGTGGCCAGTTCCAGTGCGCCGCCGATGCCCATCCCGGCATTGTTTACGAGAACGTCTATGTGTCCCTCTTTCGCCGCTATCGAGTCGATGACTCTTTTAACCGTCTCGAAATCCCGGACATCGCATTGCATGAAAGTTATCTGTCCGTGTTCTGTCTTCCTGCGCGACAACCCGTAAACTGTATGTCCCTGAGATGCCAGAAGTTCGGCTGTGGCTTTTCCGAAACCTGACGAGGCACCTGTGATTACTACGACTTTACCCATTTTACCCTTGTTTGTTTTACAATGTGCAAAAATAGCAAAGTCTTTGCATTATCTTTATCTTTGCACGTGATAAGTAAGATTACATATATGACTGCCGTTCTGTCCATCGAATACAAAACCGTCTGGGGTGAAAATCTTGTTATGGTATCTCGTGACGTCCGCTATCCCATGACATGGGGAGAGGGTGGAATATGGAGCGTCGTCATACCCAGGGCCACAAAGAGCCTGCTGGCCGATTATACATATATTGTCGTGCGCGACGGTCTGATTGTCAGGACAGAGTGGGATCACCACCATTCCGTTCCGGCCGAATCGATCCGTGACAGTTGGATTGACTGTCCGGTCAATGGTTGCCCTTTCCCCCGTAAGCATGATTTCGCTCTCTTCGACAGACCTGGTTTCCGTGCTGCCGGCACGGCAATCCCTGTCTTTTCATTGCGCAGTGAAAACGGTTTCGGAGTAGGCGAATTCAAGGATATCAGGCTGCTTGTCGATTGGGCCGTGGCTACGGGACAGACCATATTGCAGGTGCTGCCGGTCAACGATACCACAAGAACCGGCACTTGGCTTGATTCGTATCCGTACAATCCCATATCTACATTCGCACTGCATCCGCTTTACATGAACTTGCAGGATCTCGGCATCCGTTTCAGCCCGTCTGACTCGAAACTCCGGAAGGAGCTGAACGATCTCAGGCTGGTTGATTACGAGAGAGTAATGTCTGCAAAGGAGA
Source organism: Bacteroidaceae bacterium (assembly GCA_017615835.1). Classification (GTDB taxonomy): domain Bacteria; phylum Bacteroidota; class Bacteroidia; order Bacteroidales; family Bacteroidaceae; genus Colenecus. Next base: position 85,137 of record JAFZZI010000001.1, read on the forward strand.
GACTCATGAGGAGACAGTTCTCCAAAAGCGGCAAGTCGGACCTGGAGAGTGCAGCCTGCCGTAAGTTTTTGAAGATGAATTCCTTTTGGCTGGATGACTATGCTGCGTACCGCTCCCGCCATGATGGCAGTTCTCCTGTGGAGTACTACTGCTGGCAGCAGTTCCATCTTGACAGACAACTCTCCGAGGTCAGTCAATATGCCCGTGAGAAGGGGGTGGCGCTGAAAGGAGACCTGCCTATAGGAGTCAGTCGCGACAGCGTAGATGCCCACACCCATCCTGAGTTGTTCAATCTTGACACCCAGACAGGTGCACCGCCGGATTTCTTCTCTGAAGATGGCCAGAACTGGGGATTTCCAACTTATAACTGGAAGGCTATGGCAGATGAAGGATACGTCTGGTGGAAGGCTCGTCTGCGCAAGATGTCTGAATATTTCAGCGCATTCCGCATAGACCATATTCTGGGCTTTTTCAGAATATGGGAAATACCATCTCAGTTCAGGACTGGCGTAATGGGCCATTTTAACCCGGCATTGCCTTATAGAAGTTCCGAGATTGAAGGTCTCGGCCTGCCTTTTGAGGGACTCTTTATTGCCGATCCGCATGAGAACGATAGCTGGCATCCCATGATTTCTCCGTCAAAAGCAGCCATGGACTCATTGACGGACGAGCAGCGCGGCCGTTACCACAAACTGTACGAAGATTTCTTTTACCACCGTCACAACGGGTTCTGGAAGCGTACGGCCTTGACCAGACTGCCCGAGTTGCTGGGGGCCACCGGAATGCTTGCCTGCGGTGAAGACCTGGGCATGATACCGGCCTGCGTCCCTGAAGTCATGGATAGTCAGCGCATATTGTCATTCGAAATGCAGCGTATGCCGAAGGCTTATGGCGTAGAGTGGGATAATCCCGGGCGTTATCCATATCTGAGTGTCTGCTCAACCTCTTCTCACGACATGTCATCGCTGCGTGTCTGGTGGGAAAATGAGATGGACAGTGAATCCCGAAGACGCTATTTCCGCGAAATGCTTCACCGCGATGATGAAGTGCCCCAACTGGCAGATCCTGAGCTTGTACTGCAGATAATATGGCAGCATCTCGAGTCGCCGTCGATGCTTGCCGTTATTCCTTTTCAGGACTGGACCTCCATAGACAGCGAAGTTCGTTCTGCCCATCCGGAGGAGGAACGCGTGAATGTGCCGGCCAATCCCCGCAACTACTGGAGATACCGGATGCATGTGACACTCGAGAAACTGAATTCGCTGTCATCGTTCAATTCAATGATAGCCGAGATGGTAAAACGCTCGGGACGGTCTGTCTGAAAAGAACCGCCCTGACAGAACATGAACAAAGTTGAACAAGGATACTGAGAGAAAACTGCGTAACTGGACACTGCCGACCGCGATTGTCTGTGGGCTGCTTTTCCATAGCTTCCTGTCTTCTTTTTATGCGTTGACACCTTGGTTGCTGGCACTGATGATGTTTTTCACATGCTCTGGAATCTCGGTTACCCAGATGCGCGTGAAACCGATTCACATTCTGCTGCTATGCTTCCAGGTGTTTGCCGGAGCAGGCATCTACTTTCTCTTGCGAGGTGTCAATGATACCCTGGCACAGGGATTGATGATTTGCATCTTCACTCCTGTGGCGACGGCATCTCCGGTGGTCGGTGCCATTCTCGGTGCAAACGTGACTCTGATGACCGTCTATGTCCTGCTCAGCAATGTTACGGCTGCAATTCTTGCCCCTGTACTGTTCACATATATAAACCCGGGCTCTGACATCCCGTTCTGGGTGTCTTTCCTGCATATCATGAAGAAGACTCTCATGTTGCTTGTCCTGCCGTTGCTCGTGTCGTGGTTCATGGAGCGTTGGACACCCCGTGTTCATCTGAAAGTCCGCAAAGTCAAGTCGGTTTCCTTCTATCTGTGGGCCTTATGCATGATGATACTTATAGGAAGTACAATCCATTCAGTTGTGACAGATGTGAATGCAGATACGACTCTGTACCTCATGATGGCGTTGGGATCTCTTGTGCTTTGTCTGCTTCTTTTCAGTGCAGGACGCTTGTTGGGTATTCACTATGGTGACCTTGTGGCCGGTCGTCAGATGATGGGTCAGAAGAATACCGGAATAGGTGTGTGGATGACTATCTCTTTTCTTGATCCGGTGGCCTCGGTAGCTCCTGCTGCCTATATAGTCTGGCAGAACCTCATAAACAGTTATGAGATTGCAAAAGGGCGTAAAGACTCTGGACAGGTTTCTTCTTGTCAGCGGCGGTAGCGCCTGTTGCGGTCGGGACGCTGATCTTCCATCTCTTCATCCTCTACCATCTTGCCGTTGAACAGGTTCAGACGGTAAACAAAATGTACCAGAAAATACTGGTTGATGGTGTTGTACTGGGTGTCGCTCCTGCTGGTAGCCGATATGTTGCGCTGATAGTTCTTGCGTTGGCCCAATATGTCAAATACCTGGAAAGATATCATTGCAGCCTTGTTCTTGAGGAAACTCTTCGAAACCTGCATGTTCCATATCAGTTCGTTCGTGTTCATGTTGGCATCGCTGTAGCCGCGGCGACTGCTCTGCATAAGGTCTGCATATACTCTGATATCCCACGGAAGTGTTACGTTACCGCTTATTCCATATGAGAAGTTCCAGGTATCCATGTTGCCGGTGGCACGGATGTCGTTGCGTGAATGGTTCAAGCTGCCGTCACCCGATATGGAAACCTCAATCTTTTCGTCGCGGAAAGACGCACGCAGATGGGCATTTGGGCTCAGAGTGCGGGTTGTGCTCTCAAGAGTTTCCTGATTCTGGTAGAGGAAACCCACCTGGTTGCGGTAGTTGGCTCCTGTGTAGATATCGATTGTAAAACGCTTGTCTTTCAAGGCAATGTTTCCTCCCAGGTTCAGGAAGGCATTCCAGTTGCCGTCGATGTTCTCGGGTTTACTGCGCGAGCCACCGGTCAGTTCGTTGTACTCGACACGGTTGCTAATGGCGTTGCTGGTCGTGCTGAAATTACCCCTTGCCATAAATCCGCTCTGTGACTCAGTGTTGAAAGTGTGGAACTCAAAGCTCAGGTTGTTGGTGAACGAAGGCTTGAGGTCAGGATTTCCTTCTGTAATGTAGAGCGGGTTTGTGTTGTCGACAATCGGAAGCAGGTTTGTCATCGACGGCTGAGAGTTCGAACCGTTGTACCTTATGCGAAGGTTCTTCTGCTTTGTAAAGTTGTAGCGGAAGTCAAACGTAGGGTTGAAGTTGAACATGTTCTTCGTGATGTCGTAACTGTCACCCTGAGTGTATTCAAGTCGGGTGGAGTAGGGCTGGAGACGTGCTCCCACATTAAGGTTGAACTTTGAGTGCACCCATCTGATGCTGGTCTGGATGTTATGCCTGTATGTTGTGTATTTGGCATATTTGCTCAACTCGGGGTTAAGATGGTCTTGCCAGTTGTCCGGACGCTCATCAAAGCCGTAACCCATATTGTCGAAGTCGTAGGTCTGACGGTCGCTGGTGTTCTGGTTGTAGTTGAACTGATAGCTTGTCTGCCAGAATACTGTTTTGAATATCGGTTCGGTATAAACCACCTGCACATTGTAGTTCCAACTGTCTGACGGAGTATCGGTAAAGCGGTTGCGGATGTTTAAAGAGTCGCCTCCCTGTACATTCTGATAGCGGAAATAGTCGGTGGTGTTGTATGACGTGTTCTCATTCGAGTTGTTGTTGAAACCAATGTTCGCCCTGAATGTGATGTTACGGCCCTTGCTGTTGAGCTTGCGGTTGGCTTGAATGGAGAAGTTCCCGTTCATGCCCTTGCTGTTGCTTCTCGATTTACCGGTATTGCGGTTAGTGAATATAGAGTCGAGGGCCTGACCGCGCAACGAGTCCATCTGTAGCAGCGGGTTTTCCATATACTGATAGGGATCGCCGCTGAATGTTGCCGACATGCTGGTGTTGTTGCCCTCCGACTTTGAAGTGTTGAAGTAGGGGCGCATTATGATGTTTGTCATAGTGTCGGGCTTCCATTCTATGTAGAAGTTTGCCCGGAAAGAGGTTGACTGGTTCAGATTGGTGCTGGCGTTGTTCGAGAAGGTACTCCTTGCTCCGTAAAAGTACTCAGAGGAGCCGTTCTGGCGGAAATCATTCTCATTGTGGCTGACACCGAGATTACTGTTGACCTCTAATTTGTCGGTACGGTAACTATACGTGCCGAAGAGGTCCTGACGGGTGTTCTGGCCTCGGTTGTTGCCCCATTGGCGCCCTCCGTTGCCAACGCCCTGGTCAATAACGTTGCTGGCGTTGGCGAAAACCTGAAACTGCTGTTCGTCTGTGAACCTGTTCACCATTGCCCGGCCATTGTATAAATTTGATGAGCCATATGCCAAGTCGATGTTGCTTATAAGGCCACCCATCATATCTTTCTTGATCTGTAGGTCGAACACCGTCTGTTCCTCGCCGTCATCAATGCCAGTTATTCTGGCAAGGTCGCTCTTTTTCTCATATGTCTTCAAACGGTCAACCATGTTGGCCGGAAGGTTCTTGAGCAGCGTCTCAAGATCGTCGCTCATATATTCCTTCCCGTTTATGAGAATCTGAGTCACCTCCTTGCCGTTGACTGTCATCGAACCGTCCTCGCTGACCTCCACACCCGGTAGTTTCTTAATAAGCTCCTGAATGCTTGATCCTTCGGCTACGCGGTATGCTGAACTGTTGAAAACCAAAGTGTCCTCGATAGCCTGGACTTTGGGCACCTCCGCCACTATTACGGCTTCGTCAAGCAGCTTGGTGTCAGGGTTTACCATAATCTGTTTCAGATCTATAGTCGCGCCCGATTTTGAATCGGTGGTAAGGGGGGTAAGGCTGGTGCGGTATCCGACGAAAGTAATCTTGACTACAAACCTGCCGTTGCCTACACCAGTTATGTTGAACCTGCCGTCGTTGTCGGTAACCACGCCTTTTACCTGAGCACTGTCTGGAAGTGACAGAATCTGGACGGCAGCCATAGGAATAGGTTCGCCATCCTCTTTGTCAAGAGCCTGACCTTTGATTGTGTGTCTGTTCTGGGCGAAAACTGAAAGCGTGGAAAGCAGAAACAGTGCGGCGACAGCCAGAATTCTCTTCATAATGTAGTTGTAATAAGTTGACAGTTAGTTTGGTTTTGACTTTCAAATGCAAAAATACCTCATATATATGAGAAATTGCCATAGAATCTCCTCTTTTGAATTCATTTTAACCTTATTTTGTAATAGACGCAAATTTGCTACATTTGCGAATCAGACCGGTTGTTATGCAGGTAAGCGTTTTTCATGACATGAGACTATGTACAGATGAAGAAGTCGCCAGGCTTCTTCCGCTTGTATCTGCACAGCGTCGTGAGCAGGCTTTGCGTTTCAGACACACATTCGGAAGATTCGCCTGTCTCAAGTCATACCTCATGCTTGCCGAACTGCTCTCAGTCAAGGGAGAGTTGCCTGACTTCTCGTACAATCAGTATGGCAAGCCACAACTTGCAGGTGTAGAGTTCAGCATCAGTCATTGCCGTAATGCCATTGCAGTTGCGGTCAACGACACTCCGGTAGGTATTGACGTGGAGTGTTTCCGCAGTGCAGACAGTGCTCTGGTTGACAGGACAATGAACTCTGCCGAGGCTGAGGCAGTCTATAGTGCGGAAAGGCCTGAAGAGATGTTTGCGATGCTCTGGACCAGGAAGGAAGCAGTGCTCAAATGCAGGGGAACAGGTATAGTTGACGACCTCCATTCCGTACTTCTGGGTGAAGAACATGTCGAATCCTTACTTGACCGGGAGCATGGATATGCATTGTCGACTGCTGTCGGCAGCATATGCAAAGAACTCCCCGATGTGGAACGATAATCTTATATTTCTCTATATTGTACGTAATCGGATAATTGTCGCAAATGATAATACGGACATAATATGAAAACCTTCAAAACAATTGTAGCAATGCTTGCAGTTTCTGCATTGGCCGGGCTCGGCAGCATACATGCTGAACCCGACTCGAACTTCAGGATTTTCCTCTGTATAGGCCAGTCAAACATGACCGGTCAGGGTACAATTGAGATGCAGGATAAAAGAAATGTCAGCAGCCGCTTCCAGATGATGTCTCCGGTAGGTTGTGACAACTACAGCCATCCGAAACACCAATGGTCGCTGGCTACCCCGCCTCTCTGCCGCTGCGGCACAAGGCTCGGTCCTGTTGACTATTTTGGCCGCACGCTTGTCAAGTATCTGCCTTCAAATGAAAGAGTAGGAGTTATCGTAGTCGCTATTGACGGTTGCCGCATGGATATGTTTGATCCGGATGTGTGCAAGTCGTACATCAATTATATAGCAGGCGAAAGCAGTCTCTCATGGCAGATAGCACAGGTCAGGGAGTATCCCGGCTCCAACCCGCTCAAATGTCTGCTTGAAACAGCCAAGATAGCTCAGAAGGACGGTGTCATAAGCGGAATTCTTGTCCATCAGGGTGAGTCTGATGCCTACAGTGACGACTGGTGCCGTCAGGTGAAGAAAGTTTACGAGTATCTGCTGTCTGAACTTGACCTGAAGGCTGACAGCGTGCCGCTTCTGGCCGGCGAGGTGCTTAACCCCGGACAGTGCGCTGGTGCCAACAATACCATAGACAGGCTTCCGCAGTTCATCAATACAGCGTATGTGGTGTCATCGCAGGGATGCACAGGCCAGTCCGACAATCTTCACTTTGATTCAGCAGGCTATCGGAAACTAGGTCAGAGATATGCCGAGACATACCTTGAAAAATTTCTGAAGCTCGACCTCGCAAGGGTCGAGCCGGTGGCGGATGATGAGATTCCCGAAGATGCGCCTGTTTACAGTGTCGGCGGCTATCAGCTGGATTCGCCTCAATCCGGCATTAACATTATTAACGGAAAGAAGTATCTGTTCGAATAAGCGATGATTACTGAGAATGTTGCCATAACACGCATTGTCGTCAGCCTGGTATTGGGCGCGGCTATTGGAATTGAACGGCAGATACACCGTCATCCGGCAGGTCTCAGGACCTTCACTTTCATCTGCATGAGTGCCACTCTGGCTATGTTGGTTTCAATCTATATCTGTCAGACAAATACCAATCTCCTGAATGGCGACCCCGGGCGAATTGCCGCACAGGTTCTGACCGGCATCGGTTTCCTGGGTGCGGGTCTCATAATAAAGAAGAATGACGATGTAATGGGGCTGACCACGGCTGCATGTATATTCATGACAGCGGTCATAGGTCTTGCAGTGGGGGCCGGAATGATAAAGTTATCTGTTATTGTAACCGGCATAGTGCTGATTCTGCTCTTCTCTTCGCAGTTTATCAAGTTCGGCAAGAACGATGCAAGTCCGAAACCTTGAGAAAGAGCGGCTTGCAGTTGGGAACCGTCCGGACACGGACACAAAAAAACCTGGATTGCTCCAGGTTTTTTAATTGTTTCTGTCTTAACGATTAGAATGACCAGTACATTCCAAATGACAGGGTGGTGTTCTGAATGCCCAGAACGATGCTCTTGGTGCTCTTCTGATAGCCAAGGTTGCCGAGAGTAGCGACGAAAGAAATCTTGTCGGAAGCTGCAAACTTGACACCCGGACGAAGACCTACCCAGAAGTCGTTGCCACCATCGAAGAAATCGAAGTCAAGGCCACCGTCAACAAAGAAGCTGACAGCATCCAGCTGAGCAAATGTGTAACGTGCAAAAGGAGCAATGGTGAAAGTACCTGCACCACCCCACTTGGTATAACCAACCTTGATGGCTACATCCCAGTTGTCGTTGATCTGATAGCCTACGGTAGGCATGATGGTGAAACGAGAATCCTGACCATCGGCGCTGCGGAAACCAAGATCACCTCCCATCCAAATCTGTGCACTTGCTGAAACTGTTGCAATCATCAAAGCTGCAACCATGAAAATTTTCTTCATTTCTTTTAAAGATTTAAAGTTAATTACGGCGCAAAGGTAAGCCTTTTATTTGGGCTGGCAAAAAAAAACGGGAAAAAATTCACTGATTTATTAAAAAATGTAAAAAATCAGAGCGGATTACTTGAAATACCGGTTGTACAATCCCTGGAAACCGGCTCCATGGCGTGCCTCATCCTTGGCCATTTCATGTACGGTGTCATGAATGGCATCCAGATTCAGTTCTTTTGCACGCTTGGCAATTCTCAGCTTGTCCTCACAGGCACCCGCCTCAGCCAGCATCCTCTTCTCGACGTTTGTCCTGGTGTCCCATACTACTTCGCCCAACAGTTCGGCAAACCTTGCGCAGTGGTCAGCCTCTTCAAACGCATAGCGCCTGAATGCCTCGGCTATTTCGGGGTAGCCTTCACGGTCTGCCTGTCGTGACATGGCAAGATACATGCCGACTTCTGTGGCTTCGCCCATGAAGTGTGCATTCAGTCCTTTCAGAATCTCCTCGTCAACACCCTTGGCGACACCGATTACATGTTCGCAGGCAAATGAGATGCCGGCTTTCTCGTCAACGGTTTTCCACTCGACAAGCTGTTTGCACTGTGGGCAGCGCTCGGGCGCTTCGGTACCCTCATGAACGTATCCGCAAATAGGGCAGATGAATTTTTTCTTCATACGCGTATTATAATAAGGTTATATGGCAATATTACGTTTTTTTTCCCAGATGCGGAAACAATGTTCGAAAAAGCTGTGGTAAAAGGCCGGGAATCTGTCTGAAGTAGCGCTTGCTGAAACAGCACCTTAAAAAAGATCGGTGCCGGACTGAGCCTGAGCCGAAGGCGGGACTCGAACCCGCGACCTACGCATTACGAATGCGTTGCTCTACCAACTGAGCTATTTCGGCGACATTACGGCATCTCTGAGGATGCCCGGATACCTCTCCTGCGGATGCAGCCGCGAATTTAGTCATTATTTGTAAATACCTGCCCATCCCGGTGACATTTTTTGCTTCGTGCTGTTGAAAACTTCTTCAATTTTTCGGTGCATCGCATTCTAAAAAGAAGTAACTTTGCGTCATGTTTATCAGCAGCAGCAAAAGATGTCACAGACGGCCGTCCGGGAGGTGCTCGGTTTCGGTATCCGGAGGAAGTGCCATTTACCGCTGTATCCAAAAGGAGAGTGTGCGTTTTTCGCCCCTCTCCTTATTTTTTTCCATTCAGAATCAACCTAACAATATTAGTATACAGAAATGGAACCTTTGCATCATGAGTGTGGTATTGTAATGATGAGACTTCTGAAGCCGTCAAGCTTCTATCGGAAAAAGTACTCTGACCTGATGTTCGGACTTCACCGTCTCTATCTGATGATGGAGAAGCAGAAGAACCGTGGTCAGGAGGGCGCCGGTATTGCCGCTGTAAGGCTGACGGCTAATCCCGGTGAAGAGTACATGTTCCGTGACAGGGCCCTTGGATCCGGTGCCATCAGCGAGATCTTCGATGGCCTCACCGACAGGATTTCGAAGTTCACTCCTGAGCAGCTTGCCGACAAAAGGTTCGTTTCGAAGAACTGTCCTTTCCTGGGTGACCTCTATCTTGGCCATCTGCGCTACTCGGCAGGAGGAACACACAGCATATCGGAGGTTCATCCTTTCCTGCGCAGGAACAACTGGCGGGCCAAGAACCTTGCTCTGTGCGGTAACTTCACCATTACCAATGCCGATGAAGTGTTTCAGGAGATAATCTCCAACGGACAGCATCCACGCAATTTCCAGTCAACCTATTTCATGCTCGAGCAGGTTGGCCACCGCCTTGACAGAGAGGTAGAGCGCGTATTCCGTATTGCAGAGGAGAAGGGGCTGAAAGGTATCGAGATTACACAGTATATAGAGGACAACATCGACGTTGCCAATGTGCTGCGCACCAGCAGCCATATCTGGGACGGCGGCTACGTAGTGGGCGGAATCACAGGCAGCGGCGAGTCTTTCGCAATTCGTGACCCATGGGGAATCAGGACTGCATATTGGTACAGCGACAATGAAATCATAGCCCTTACGTCTGAGAGACCGGCTCTTCAGAATGCCTTGAATGTCAGCGCTGACAGGATTCACGAGCTCAAGCCCGGCCAGGCGCTAATAATCAACAAGAAGGGCGATATGAGACTTGAGCAGATCATAGAGCCTAAAGCCAATCTTTCGTGTTCGTTCGAACGTGTCTATTTCAGCCGCGGCAATGACCTTGACATCTACAAGGAGCGCAAGGAGCTGGGCCGCCAGCTTGTCGGGCCTGTGCTCAAGGCCGTAGACGGTGACATAGACCATACAGTTTTCTCTTTCATTCCAAATACGGCCGAGGTTGCGTCTTTCGGTCTTGTGCAGGGTTTTGAGGAGTACCTGAACGGCCAGAAGCTGCAACAGATAAAGGCTCTTGGCCCGAATCCGTCAGAAAAAGACCTCGAGCGCATCCTGTCGCGTCGTGTCCGCAACGAGAAGGTGGCATGGAAGGATATCAAACTGAGGACCTTCATTACTGCCGGCGAGAGCCGGAATGCTCTGGCACAGCATGTGTATGACATTACGTATGGAACGATAGAACAGGGTATAGACAACCTTGTGGTAATTGATGACAGTATTGTTCGGGGAACGACTCTTCGTGAGAGCATAATCGGCATACTTGACCGTCTTGGTCCGAAACGCATTGTCATAGTCTCGTCATCTCCTCAGGTGCGCTATCCCGACTACTATGGCATCGACATGTCGAGCATGGATCATTTCATTGCTTTCAAGGCGGCTCTCGACCTGCTTCAGGAGCGTGGCATGTGGCATCTGGTCACAGACGTATATTGCAAATGCCGCGAACAGCTTACAAAACCGGCTTCCGAACGCGTCAACTGTGTCAAGGAAATTTATGCTCAGTTTACATCTGAGGAGATCTCCGACAAGGTTGTCGAACTGCTCACTCCAGTGGGGTGCAAGGCTGAAATCAAGATAGTATATCAGACGCTGGACGGCCTGCACAATGCCTGCCCCAACCATTTAGGCGACTGGTATTTCAGCGGTGACTTCCCGACACCCGGCGGAACCCTTCTGGTCAACAAGGCATTCATTGAATATTACGAAAAAAACTACAGATAATGACGGTATCACTGATTTTGGCGGACGGAACCTGTTTTAAGGGTGAGTCCTTTGGCTATGAGCATCCTGTCAGCGGGGAGCTGGTTTTCAATACGGCAATGACCGGCTATCCTGAGCTTCTCACTGACCCTGCTTCAAAAGGGCAGCTGATGGTCATGACATATCCTGTGATAGGCAACTACGGTGTTCAGCCGATAGTACTGGACGAACTTGGACTTCCTGTCAATGCCGAGAGCGGCCACATCCAGGCCAACGCGCTCATTGTCAGTGAGTATAGCGAGTTCTACAGCCATTGGAATGCTTCCTGTTCCCTTGACGAGTGGATGAAGCGCGACAAGGTTACCGGCATGAAGGGTGTCGATACCCGCGAGTTGACCAAACACATACGCAATCACGGCAGTATGTCTGCCAGGATACTGTTTGACGGAATGCCGAAACCGGGCGAGTTCGCCTATTCGAACATGCTTGGCGATGTTTCCTGCAGCAAGCCTGTAACCTACAACGAAGGAGCAGACAAGACGGTGGTGCTGGTTGACTGTGGCGTCAAAGCCGGCATGATACGCTGTCTGGTCAATGAGGACCTGACAGTAGTGCGCGTCCCGTGGAACTACGATTACTGTAGCATGAAGTGCGACGGTGTGGTCATCTCCGACGGTCCCGGAAATCCCAGTTATTGCAGCGAGGCAGTAGCCACTCTTCAGAAGTTTATGGAGAACTCCGACAGACCGGTTTTGGGAGTGGGCATGGGTTGCCTGCTGCTTGGCCTTGCCGGCGGAATGGATACATACAAACTTAAGTTCGGCCACCACACACACAACCAGCCTGTCCGTCTGGAAGGCACTGACCGCTGTTTCATCACGACCCAGAACCATAATTATGCACTGCGCGAGGATTCTGTCGTAGGCAAGTGGAAGGTCTATCTGAAGAATCTTAATGACGGTTCTGTCGAGGGAATATACAATACCCGCAAGCCTTGGGTCGGCGTCATGTTCCACTCCGAGTCGGATTCTGTCAAAACAGATACAGAGTTCATATATAAGGATTTCACTTCAAAACTCTAACAGTACAGACAGCCATGGCAATGAAGAAATACAAGAAAGTCCTGCTGCTCGGTTCGGGCGCGCTGAAGATCGGTGAGGCCGGTGAATTTGACTATTCCGGTTCTCAGGCCCTTAAGGCCCTGAAGGAGGAGCACATAGAGACGATACTGATAAACCCGAACATCGCAACGGTTCAGACCAGTGAAGGTGTGGCCGACAAGGTCTATTTCCTGCCTGTCACCCCGTTCTTTGTCGAGAAAGTAATAGCAAAGGAGAAGCCTGATGCCATTCTGCTGGCCTTTGGTGGTCAGACCGCCCTGAACTGCGGTGTAGCCCTATATCAGCAGGGTGTCTTCGAGAAATACAATGTCAAGGTTCTGGGCACTCAGGTACAGGCCATCATGGATACTGAAGACCGGGAACTCTTTATCAAGAGACTTGACGAGATTGACGTCCTGACCATCAAGAGTCATGCTGTCGAGACTATGGAAGACGCACGTGCGGCTGCCCTTGAACTGGGCTATCCGGTCATAATCCGCTCAGCATATGCGCTGGGAGGACTTGGTTCCGGTTTCTGCGACAATGAAGAAGAACTTAACCGTCTGGCCGAAAAATCTTTCTCCTTCTCACCGCAGATACTTGTCGAGAAGAGTCTCAAGGGATGGAAGGAGATAGAATTCGAATGTGTCCGCGACAGGAGCGACAACTGTATAATAGTCTGCTCGATGGAGAATTTCGATCCGCTGGGCATTCATACCGGTGAGAGCATTGTCATTGCACCTACACAGACGCTGACCCAGCATGAGGTGCAGAAACTTGAAGAACTCACCATCAGGATAGCCCGCCACGTCGGTATAGTGGGCGAGTGCAACATACAGTTCGCCTTTGATCCGCAGTCCGAGGAGTACCGTGTAATAGAGGTCAACGCCCGCCTCAGCCGTTCGTCGGCCCTGGCTTCCAAGGCTACAGGCTATCCGCTGGCTTTCGTGGCATGCAAGCTCGGACTCGGATACAACCTCTACGAATTGAAGAATTCAATAACCAAAAGCACATCCGACTTTTTTGAACCCTCAGTTGACTACATCGTCTGCAAGATGCCGCGCTGGGATCTTTCCAAGTTTCACGGGGTTGACCGCGAGATTGGTTCAAGCATGAAGTCCGTGGGCGAAGTTATGTCCATCGGCCGTTCCTTTGGCGAGGTCATACAGAAAGGTATTCGCATGATAGGGCAGGGAATGCACGGTTTTGTCGAGAACCGCAGCATTTCGTTCCCCGACCTTGACAAGGCACTGAAGGAACCTACCGACAAACGTCTGTTTGCTATTAGTCAGGCTCTGCTTGAAGGCTATTCTATTGACCGTATCTGGGAACTGACAAAGATCGACAAGTGGTTCCTTCTCAGTCTTAAGCAGATTACTGATGTTTCAAGGCAGTTGCATAAGGTCAAGGGCATTGACGGTCTTACGCCCGATATCCTCCGCAAGGCCAAGCGTTTCGGATTCTCTGATTTCCAGATATCCCGTGCTATAGGACTCGAGAAGAAGATTGGAGTCGAGGAAGGTCTCCTGGCCGTACGCAAGTTGCGTAAGTCGCTCGGTATAGTGCCCTTTGTCAAGCAGATTGATACCCTCGGCGGTGAATACCAGGCACAGGCAAACTATCTGTATATGACATACAACGGCAGTGCCCATGACATACAGTTCTATTCAGATCACAAATCGATAGCTGTAATCGGATCAGGAGCATACCGTATCGGATCGTCTGTCGAGTTTGACTGGTGCGGCGTTCAGGCCCTGCATACAATACGCAGGGAGGGTTATCGCAACATAATGATAAACTGCAACCCCGAAACCGTCAGTACCGATTACGATGTCTGTGACCGTCTCTATTTTGACGAGCTCTCGTTTGAACGTGTCATGGATATCATTGAGTTGGAGGATCCCTACGGAGTAATAGTCTCGACCGGCGGACAGATACCCAATAACCTGGCTATGCGGCTTGACTATATGAAGGTTCCCATTCTGGGTACTTCGGCCAAGAATATCGATAATGCTGAGGATCGCGAGAAGTTCTCTGCAATGCTCGACCGCATTGGTGTTGACCAGCCCGAATGGAGCGAACTGACCTCAATGCAGGAGATTGGCAAGTTTATTGACAAGGTTGGTTTCCCGGTGCTTGTCAGACCGTCATACGTGCTCTCCGGTGCTGCGATGAATGTTTGCAGCAACCAGGACGAGTTGGAGAGATTCCTGCAACTTGCTGCTGATGTGTCGAAACAACATCCGGTCGTCGTAAGCCGTTTCATAGAGAATGCGAAGGAAGTCGAGATGGATGCCGTTGCCCGTGACGGTGAAATCATCGCCTATGCCATCAGCGAGCATATCGAGTTTGCCGGAGTCCATTCTGGTGACGCAACAATTCAGTTCCCGCCGCAGAAGCTATACGTTGAGACAGTCAAGCGTATCAAGCGTATCAGCCGTCAGATTGCCCGTGAACTCCATATAAGCGGTCCTTTCAATATCCAGTATCTGGCCCGCGAGAATGATATCAAGGTAATCGAGTGTAACCTGCGTGCCTCACGAAGCTTCCCCTTTGTTAGCAAGGTTCTCAAGATCAACCTGATAGAACTTGCTACCAAGGTTATGCTGGGGGTTCCGTCCGAAACGCCTGAGAAGAGTCTCTTCGACATAGATTACGTGGGTATCAAGGCAAGCCAGTTCTCGTTCAACCGCCTGCAGAAAGCCGATCCTGTCCTGGGTGTGGACATGGCTTCGACGGGCGAGGTCGGCTGTCTCGGTGACGACTCGCGATATGCCATTCTTGAGTCTATGCTCTCTGTGGGACACCGCATTCCCCAGAAGAACATACTTCTCTCTACAGGTACCGCCAAACAGAAAGCCGCCATGCTTGATGCCGCCCGCCTGCTTTACCAGAAGGGTTTCAATATTTATGCTACCGGCGGAACTTCCCAGTTCCTTGAGAATAACGGAATACACAACACTCGTGTCTATTGGCCGAGCGATGAAGGTATGCAGCCCCAGGCTCTTGACCTGTTGCACCGTAAGGAGATCGACATGGTGGTAAACATACCTAAAGACCTCACACAGCACGAGTTGTCGAACGGTTACAAGATACGTCGTGCTGCGATAGATCTCAACATTCCGTTGATTACAAATGCCCGTCTGGCCAGTGCGTTCATTAACGCATTCTGCACGATTGATGTGAACGACATTCCGATAAAGAGTTGGGACGAGTTTAAGTAACTCCGCCCCAACTCTTTATCGGAATCCCTTCCGACCCCCACCCAAACCCTCCCCTGTGGGAGGGCTTTGTCGCTCCGCTCCGTATCATATAGGTGGACGAGTTTAAGTAACTCCGCCCCAACTCTTTATCGGAATCCCTTCCGACCCCCACCCAAACCCTCCCCTGTGGGAGGGCTTTGTCGCTCCGCTCCGTATTTCATAGGTGGACGAGTTTAAGCAGTACACAGACAGAACCGGGTACACAAAAAGGGCCGGCCATTTTGTGTATGTCGGAATATTTCGCAATAGAGACCATCCCGTGAAAAGCTTTTCCGATGCCGGAAAGCTATCGGGTGAGCGGAGAGAGTGAAGCTGTCTCATGGGCAGCCGGACATCCCGTTTAAAAAAGATATGGGTCTGCGTGAAAAAAGATATGGGTCTGCGTGATAAAGAGATATGGGTATCTTTGAAAAGATATATGGGTATTTTCTGATTCAGATATGGGTCTTTCCGTGCACGCGCGCGTACGCGCGCGAACCTTATTATACAGTTCGTTGCCACAGCTTGAAAAAACTGAAACAACGGCGGTCATGTTGAACTGTACTCTTCTTCTGCTACATTTAGGCATCAGACGATGAGTTATACATGTGGGTATGAATAGCCTGTAAGATTAATTTGCATACAAAAGAGTATCAGGCCATACAAAGATATCCGTCCATGCTGCGTACACTGCTGTGTACAACAATTTTATTAATACTGTTTGAAGTATTGAAAAGTATGACTACATTTGCGAGTGCAATTTTTGTACAGACAACCGATAATTAACTAACAATTACAATCATTATGAAGTCAATCAAGAGTTTATCTATTCTGTTCGCTGCATGCCTCGCAATGTCGTTTGCAGCATGTGAAAAAGGCAGTGACAACGGTGGCAATGGTGGCAATGGCGGCAACGGTACCGATGGCGGCGGCGTGACACCTGACTACACATTTGTGGCACAGAATGAAGTAGAGGGCCTTATTACCGGTATTTCCGCTCTCCATGATACCGGCAGCGAGATGTATTGGACCACAGTACAGAAGATGGCGGAATTGGGAATGCTGGTTAACGCTACAACGAAAGTGTTCTCATACAATAGTGAAAAGAAGATAATCGGTGGTAAGTTCATGATTACTTTGGCTAGTGAGGCCTTGGCATCGCAAACTTTTCAGATAGTGCAGAATCATCAGTCAGAATATTTCAAGCACGCAACTGCCACACTTGAGGGCAATACTATAATTGTGGCAACTACCGATTCCAGTGATTTTGCTGGCCAGACCTGTGATAACGTCAAGGAGGCTTACGAGATGGAACTTGAATCCATAAAAGCTCCGATAGCAGACTGATATGCCAGCAATCAGACCTTCAAAGGGTCTGATGGGACAGATACAGATTCCGGCAATCATTTTGGTTGCCGGAATCTTTGTTTACGGAAATAATAGTTAAGTTTGCAGTACTGCAATAACCGGTTATAAGTATGAGAAAGTCAGTTATCCTATTTGTGTGTTTGTGTGCTCCTTCAATGCTGCTTTTCGGCCAGAACTCATCTCCCCGAACGTTGAAGGAGGCATACGGCGGAGCTTTCAAGGTGGGTTGTGCCGTCAACTCAGGAATAGTATCAGGGCGGAACGCCAAGGCTTTAAGCATACTTCAGGACAACTTCAACGCCATATCGCCTGAAAACGACCTGAAACCAGAGGTGATACATCCGGCCCGTGACAGGTGGAACTTCGGTCCTGGCGACCGTTATGTCCAGTTTGGCAAGGAACACGGAATGTTCGTGCTCGGCCATACGCTGATTTGGCACAATCAGACTCCGTCGTTCTTCTTTACGCACGACGATGGCACCCCCAACAGCCGTGATGAAATGCGGGAGGTGCTTCGCAGCTACATTGAGACTGTGATTAAACACTATGACGGCAAGGTTGACGCCTGGGATGTAGTGAATGAGATTGTCGGCGATGACGGCAATTATCGCAGTACCGTCTGGACAAACGCCTTTGACGGTGACGGTGACGAGATTGTCAGGCTTGCCTTCAAATATGCCAGTGAGTATTCCCCCGGCACTGAACTCTATTACAACGACTTCAATATGTGGCGTCCAGCCAAGCGGGACGGAGTGATACGCATGATACGGATGCTTCAGAAAGAGGGAATCCGCATTGACGGTGTCGGAATACAGGCACACTGGGGACTGAACTATCCTAAGAATGAATACATTGAAGCCTGCATTGACTCTTTTGCAACACTTGGCATAAAAGTCATGGTGACCGAACTGGACGTAGATGTTCTGCCGATATCGCGCGAGGGTCAGGTCATAGGCCGCTCGCTTAACGATCCGCTTTACCAGCTTGAGGAGTTCGAAGAGTACCTCGACCCATATAAGAACGGACTTCCGCCAGAGGTTGACCGGCAGCTGGCAGAACGTTACAGTGAGATAATGGGCATCTTCTACCGTAAGCGCGACAAGATTGACAGAGTAACATTTTGGGGAATGGATGACGGAATGAGCTGGAAGAATGGCTCACCGATACCCAACCGTACCAATTATCCGCTGTTGTGGAATCGCGGGCTTGATCCCAAGACAGCATTTAAGTCGGTCCTGGATGTACCGTCTCTTTACTGAAGCACGGCCTTCAGGACAACTGCACCGTAGGCAGGAACCTTAATCCGTACAGACCTGTCAGGAAGAAGCGGGGCAAGCAGGGTATAGTCTGAGAGAAGGTCTTTGAATTTTACCGTTTCATATTCGCCCAGTCCCAGGTACTCGAAGGCGTGCTTTGGGATTGTTATCCCGTTCAGAACTTCCTTGCCGTCGAAATTTGCAACCACCAGCAGAAGTTCGTTACCGTAATGGCGCAGGAATGCATATTCCCTGTGGGGGTTGAACTG
Organism: Bacteroidaceae bacterium; assembly: GCA_017615835.1. Classification (GTDB taxonomy): domain Bacteria; phylum Bacteroidota; class Bacteroidia; order Bacteroidales; family Bacteroidaceae; genus Colenecus. The sequence continues at coordinate 103,406 of JAFZZI010000001.1, forward strand.
GTCGGATATCGGATTAACGTACATCAGATCAAAGAACCTGCCATGCGAAACGGACTTCTCGTTACGGCATATATTCAGAAGCGTCGAATACTGTTTCTGCAGTTTTGTCTCGCTGGCTGTCAGAAGCGTTCCGTCAATCTTGCCGCAGTTGTAGAGACGCCTGAGTGTGTCCGGCGACCAGTAATCGAATATCGTGCTTCTGCCGTCCTTGCCGCTGAAACCTTCCTGATCCATGCCACGCTCGCCAAGTTCCTGACCTGCATATATCATCACGGGGCAGTTGTCTATGCAGGCTGAAACAACCATAGCCGGCACAGCCTTGAAGCCGTCTCCGGCAAAGAAATCCGAGGCTATGCGCTGCTCGTCATGATTCTCCATGAAGTGCAGCATCCTGTTGCCTAATTCTCCTGTCTGCTGCCAGCACCGTGTGATTGCAGTGGCCGATTCATACCCGACGGTAACTGAACGAAGGGTGTCGTACAGGCCAACCTTGTCGTAGATACAGTCGAATCCACCGTACTCCAGATATGGCCGGTATGCTCCGGGATTGTAAATCTCTGCAATGAAAAGCATATCCGGATATCTCCGTTTTACTTTACTGATGGCATAGTGCCAGAACTCAACAGGTACCATTTCGGCCATGTCACACCTGAATCCGTCAATATTCCGGTCAGCCCAGAACAAGAGGATGTCGGTCATCTTGTTCCATGTGTCGGGAACAGTGTCGAAATGGTGCGAACCATCGCCGTAGTCCACTCCGTAGTTAAGTTTCACTGTTTCGTACCAGTCACACTCCGATGGCCATGGGGTGAATCTGTCGTTGCCGGTCGCTTTGGCAGGGCTTTCAACATAGTCCTGCCAGTCGTGTTCGCCGCCAAGAATACTGCCTGGCAGATAGTAGAAATTATTGGACGGCGAGAAGGCCTTGCTGCAGTCGTCATCCTCTCCCAGCGCCCGTTTTCCCTTTGGAGTCCGTATCGACTTGTACTCGCGTGCCACATGGTTCGGCACGAAATCCATAATGAACCCCATACCGGCATTGTGGACTCTCTTCACCAAGGCGTTGAACTCCGCATTTCTTCGCGGAACCGACACAGCCAGATCCGGATCTATGTCATAGTAGTCGCGTATAGCGTATGGGGAACCCGCCTCTCCCTTGACGGTCGAGTGGTGACACGTCGGAATCCCGTAGCAGCTGTAGTCAGTTCCGGATGCATGTGCCAGAAGACCTGTGAACCAGAGATGCGTAGCCCCCTGCTCCCTGAAATATTTCAACACCCTGTCTGTGTAGGAGTTCAGTTTGCCGCAGCCGTTGCTTTCAATCGAGCCGTAAGGAATATTCTCACCTCCCGGATTTCCGAAGTGGCGGGTGAAGATCTGCCATATCACACACTTGTTCATGCCAGCGACTTGCGTATGCGGCCTATGAGACCGGTCAGTACTGTTCCGGGGCCGCATTCGGTGAACTCTTCTGCTCCGTCAGCAATCATGTTGAGCACGCTCTGTGTCCAGAGTACCGGTGAGTTCAACTGGGTAATCAGGTTCTGTCTTATTTCGTCCGGGTCAGTATGCGGTTTCGCATCCACGTTCTGGTAGATAGGGCAGAGACCCTTCGAAAACGGTGTCTTGTCAATAGCCTCTCTCAGCTCGTCTTTTGCAGGTGTCATCAGCGGAGAGTGGAAAGCACCGCCTACTGTCAAAGGCAGTGCCCTTTTTGCGCCTGCCTCGGTCATCAGGGGACATGCTGCCGCTACGGCTTCCGCCTCGCCTGATATGACAACTTGTCCGGGACTGTTATAGTTGGCCGGAACCACCACCATTCCTTTCCCGCTCAGTTGACTGCATATTTCAGCAATCCTTGCATCGTCAAGTCCGATAATTGCAGCCATCGTACCGGGAACCTTCTCGCAACATTTCTGCATCGCATCGGCGCGGGCGCGAACCAGGCGAAGTCCATCTTCGAATGAAAGAATCCCGGCAGCGGCAAGGGCCGAAAACTCACCCAGTGAGTGTCCGGCCACCATATCCGGTCTGAAACTGTCTCCCAATGAACGGGCCACCGCCACAGAGTGAATGAAAACAGCCGGCTGGGTTATGTCAGTACGTTTCAGATCATCGGTCGAGCCTGAAAACATTATCTCGGATATCTTGAAACCCATTATGTCGTCTGCCTGTGCAAACAGATCCTTAGCCCAGTCGTACTGGTCGAACAGATCTTTGCCCATACCTGTGAACTGGGCACCCTGGCCGGGGAATACGAAAGCCTTCATAATCGTCTGTATTTTTCGTTTGTTTATAGTTTTTGCCGCAAAATGCATAACTTTGCATCCGATGCTCTTCAGATGCAGTTGCACTGCTGTCTGGACTGCAAAGTTAGTAAAAATCGCGCTATTGCGGAGTTGTCCGTAAATAATTGGGTTCACGCACAATTTTCAGATACGCAATAGCGTTTATTTATAGTATTGTTTATAAAGTGTTGAACTTGACATATATATGAGAAAGACGACTCTGATTCCGCTTTTTGCGATGCTGGCCCTGGCTCTGCCGGCTTTTCCGCAAATGTCCGAGGACAAGATAATCCAGTACGTTGCCGAACAGCAGAAAAACGGTGTTCCGCAGGAGCAGATTGTACTTGACCTGAACAAAAGGGGAGTATCTCTGCAGCAATTGCAGCGCATGCGCAGCAAATATGAACAGCGTCAGTCAACCGGAGTCCTGGGCAACACCCTGTCGGATGGGACAGTCTCCAATTCCAGCCGCGTAAGAAGCCGTAACAGGACAGCCTCAGAGAACGACCCGGATTTCTATTCAGGGAGGACTCTGAACATGATTCAGTCTCAGGACGAACAGAACAGGATCAGTCGTGCCACCGAGCAGGAACGTCTTCAGATGATGTACGACGAGTCAATGTTCCTGTTCACCGATTCCGTTTACCTTCTGTTGGAGTCAATGATGCCTAAGAAGGAAATTTTCGGTCACAACCTTTTCAGGAGCGAGAACATGACCTTCGAGCCCGGACTCAATCTGGCAACTCCCAAAGACTACACGCTGGGACCGGGTGACGAGGTTATCATAGACATCTGGGGTGCATCGCAGACTACAATTCAGGATGTCATATCGCCGGACGGATACATAATGGTCGAGAACCTTGGCCCCGTCTATCTTAACGGCATGACCGTGCAGGATGCAGACAGGAGAATCAAGAACGTCTTCAGTCAGATATATTCCGGACTGAGCGGTGATGACCGGAATACTCACATTCAGTTGTCACTCGGTCAGAACCGTTCGATTGTGGTCAATGTAATGGGCGAGGTAGCCATGCCCGGAACCTATCGCATGTCTTCGTTCGGTACGGTGTTCAACGCGCTCTACCTGGCTGGGGGAGTAAGCGAAATCGGTTCTCTGCGTTCAGTCAATGTCTATCGCTCCAACCGCAAGATAGCTACCGTCGATCTTTACGACTATCTGATGAACGGGCGCATTGACAACGATGTGCGTCTTGCAGACAACGATGTAGTCGTCGTGTCGCCTATCAGCTGTCTTGTCAACATCGACGGCCGGATACGCCGCCCGATGTTTTATGAAATGCGTACGGATGAGAGCCTGTCCAAACTGCTCGAATATGCAGGGGGCTTCGTCTCTGACGCATACCGCAGGGACATCCGTGTCACCCGGATGGGCGATGTCGAGCGCCGCATTTTTACTGTCAGTGCCGACAGGATTGCTGAATTCCGGATGGCTGACGGCGATTCCGTATATGTCGATTCAATACAGGTTACATACTCGAATATGGTTGAAGCCCGCGGCGCGTTCAAACGTCCGGGAATGTTCGAGGTGGGCAACGGCATTAACAGCATCAGCGACCTTGTGGAGGCTGCCGGCGGTTTCAGGGATGATGCTTTCCTTACCCGTGCCCTTCTGAGTCGCACAAACCCCGACAGGACCTTGGCAAACAAGTCTGTTGACCTTACCGGCATAAGTAACGGCACTTTTGTCGACGATGTGCTGCGGAACAACGATGTGTTGTTTGTACCGAGCCTCTTCGACGTGCGCGAAGAACCCACTTTCAGTATTTTCGGCGAGGTGCAGTTCCCGGGAATGTATGCCTATTCCGCCAACACCCATGTCGAGGATATCATACTTCAGGCCGGCGGTCTGACCGAAGCAGCCTCAGTGTCCAAGATTGACGTGGTTCGCCGTGCCCGTGACAGGCAGGCTCTGACCGAAAAAGATACAATAGCGCAGACATTCTCATTCAGCATCTCCGAGGACCTGAAGGTAACAGACGAATCTTTTACTCTGCTTCCGTTTGACGAGGTATATGTGCGCCGCAGTCCCGGATATGCCGAGAATCGCCGCGTAAGGATTGAGGGCGAGGTGATGTTCCCCGGCTATTATTCACTCTCCAGTAAGGGCGAGCGCTTGAGCGACCTTGTGAAGAGAGCCGGCATGTTCACCTCCGAGGCCTATCCATTGGGAGCCCGCCTTGAGCGTACCATGACAGAGGATGAGCGCCTGCGACTCAAGGACATCACTGCCCTCGTCGCCAAGAACGACTCCACCAACCTCGACATACTCGACCTCGCCACGACATTTTATGTCGGAATCGACCTTCAGGCCGCAATGAAAGATCCGGGCGGCGACGAGGACATATTCCTGCGTAACGGCGACCGGCTTATCGTCCCCGAGTTCACCAATACTGTGAAGATGAACGGTCAGGTCATGTACTCCAACACAGTGTCGTTCAAGGAGGGCAAGAGTTTGAAATACTACATTGACAAGGCTGGCGGCTACAGCGAGGATGCCCGCCGCAACAGGGCTTATGTCATATATCTGAACGGAACCGTTGCAAAGGCCCGCAAGATGTCGAAGAATCTCATTCAGCCCGGCTGCGAGATAATAGTGCCGGCCAAATCGGAACGTGAGGGCCTGAGTGCTACCGAAATTCTCAGTCTGAGTTCTACTTCGGCCTCACTTGCCACTGTCGTACTCGCATTGATTAACCTGATCAAGTAATGGCGTTATGGAAAAAACTGACAAAAAAAACAACGACATTGACATTGTCGGATTGATGATGCTCCTTTGGGGTAAAAGGAGGAGAATCATAATCAACTGCTTTTTTGCCGGCATCCTTGCAATAGTCATTGCTTTCAGTATTCCGAAGGAGTACACTTCCAAAGTTGTAATGGCTCCTGAGTTCACTTCCGGTTTGTCAAAAATAGGTGGCAACATAGGTTCGCTGGCTTCGATGGCAGGAATTGATCTGGCATCAGCTGGAGGTGAGGATGCCCTGTATCCCGAGTTGTATCCGCAAATAGTCGAATCAACCGTATTCCTGACCGAGATAATGTCATTGAATGTAGTCAGCAAGGATAACGATATAAACACGACACTTTACAATTATTTGAAGTCCGAACAGAAAAAGGCGTGGTGGGAATATATTATCGGGCTGCCGGGGATGCTTATTTCGAAGTTACGTTCCAAACAAGATGACGGTGCCGCACCGCAGGCTGGAGCTAATGAGCGATTTCTTACAAGGCGTCAGCAAATATTGCTGAACTCACTTTCAAAGAGAATAAAAGTTGACGTTGACAAGGGTACGAACGTCATTACCCTGCTTGTTACCATGCAGGATGCCAGAATTGCCTCGGATGTGGTTCAGGCCGTAAGTGACAACCTCCAGAACCATATCAGTAACTATCGCACTGCAAAGGCCCGTAAGGATCTGGAATATACCGAGATGGTATATTCCGAAACGAGGGACAGCTATTTTGCCGCCCAAAAGGCGTATGCCGAATATTTTGACCAGCATCAATCTGTCGCCAGAATGCAATATCAAATAGAAATAGACAGACTTGAGAACGAACGGAACCTTGCCTATGACATTTACAACCAGGTTGCCAATCAACTGGAATTGGCCAGACTCAAAGTTCAGGAGAAGACGCCTGTCTGTTACGTCATGCAACCTTCGGTAGTACCTTTCAAGGCTTCAAAGCCTAAAAAAATGATGATGGGGCTGTTATATGTTTTCCTGGCCTTTTTCGGAACATGTTCATGGTATGTGCTGAAGTATATAATCGAGGATAGAAAGCAAGAGTTTACAGACTGAACTGAATTATGAGTTCTTTTCAGGATTTTCTCATACTCGTATCCATTCTTGTAGAAGCCGGATTACTGTGCTGGCTGGAAAAAAAAGCATGGAACACACTTGTAACTCCACTATTTATCCTGATGCTGCCATACGTGGCGGTGTTGCTCATTTCTGTTGCCATATCCGGATATTTCGGGTTCATTGACTTCTATTACCCCAGCATTCTTATATGGAATGCCGGGCTGCTTCTTTTTGCTATACCAAGCTTTGCTTTTTCTTTCTTGTGCAGGCGAAACAACTATCAGACTGTCAGTAGCGGTATCCGAAATGATGACATGCCGCGTATCTTTACTCTTATCGGACTTTTTCTTGTAATGGTTTTTCTTTACAGGATTCTTCAGACTGTCAGAAGTTCCCATTTCATTTTGGGTTCGGACGAGTTTGCCGAGGAGTTTGCCGGATATGGTTTTTGGGGCCATCTCAAAAGATTTGGCAGTGTGATGTTGAGCATTTACATCTATTATCTGGACAGGAACAGAAGATGGCTGTGGCTTTTCATTATCGTACTTCTTTCGGTAATGGTAATCAATATGGTCAAGGGAACCATGATTATTCCTTGTGTGGTTGGTGTCTTTATGAGGATTGTATCCGGAAAAACAAAGATATCCGGCAGTCTCCTTCTCTCGGTAGCCATAAGTGCCGTTGCCGTATTCTTTGTAACCCTTGTGCTTACAATTGTCGTGGTAAATGAGAATGACCTTGATGATAAAGCCCTTCTCTTCATATTCCAGCATTTCGTTCACTATCTTACGAGCGGCACTTTAGGGCTAAGCATGGATATGGAACTCGGTTTTCCTGACAGGGGGGACATAGATGTGATATTTACTCAGTTTATCAATATCTATAACCAGATATCCGGCGACAAGACAATACTGTCACCGGTCAACCCTGTGTATCATTTCACGGGAACGAACCTTACAAATGTGCGTACTGTATTCGGCACGTTATATATCTATACCAATCATCTGCAGTTCTCCGTTTACATATTGTGTCTTAGCTCGATATGCTATTTTTTCAAGATAGTTTCAGACGCTTCGCGCAATCTTTACGTAAATTCCATCTATTTTTACCTTTGCTCTTTATTGGCAATGGGTTGGTTCGAGTTCTATTTCTTCCATCTTGACCTGGTTGAGATACCTGTAATACTGCTGTTGCTGTATTGCTTTGACTGGGCTTTTGTTGGCAGGAAATATAAATATCCGATAATATGCAGTACCTGACAGCCATCATCCTGTTGAATTGGAACGGTTCATCAGATACAATCGGGTGTCTTGACTCTCTTCAGGCGGTTCAAGGCAATTTCTGTGTAGTTGTCGCAGACAACGGCTCAACAGATGACTCACTGGACAGATTGTATTCATATAAACAGAAGTCTGATATCAGGATTCACATTCTTCCGCTTGGCAATAATTATGGGTTTGCCAAAGGTAACAACCTTGCGATTAAATATGCCCAGGAGAAAATTGCTCCTGACCGTTATCTTTTGTTGAACAATGATACTGTAGTGACACCCGATTTTCTGGCTCAGCTTCAGAAGTCAGAAACCGCACACCCTGATTATAAAGTGTTTACACCTCGAATCAACTACTGGTATGACAAAAACCTTGTTTGGCTATGTGGCGGCAGGTTGGGATTTGGAACCCGCAAACCTTTTTTCCGTAATCGTAACAGCCAGACTACTTCACTTCCTGACTTTTTGCCTGTAACTTTTGTTTCTGGTTGTGCACTGTACTGTCCCGCCTCGTTTGTTGACAAAGACGGCAAACTGTTGACTGAACGTTTCTTTTTTGGTGAGGAGGATTACGACTTTTCTCTCAGAATGAAGAAAGAAGGTGTCTGCATGGCATGCGTTACCACATCAGTCATCTATCACAAAGTGGGTTCTTCCATATCTGCAGATGACAAGACAAGGCTCGGACGCTGGTATATGTATTATCTGGGTCGCCTGATATGTGCCAGGCAGTATTATGGCAGATTCAGTTTCTTTCTCATAAGAACAGTATCGTGCCTGAATGCTGCAAGGTATTTCAAGAAATGCCTCAACAGTTGGAAAGATGCCCTGAATATCTCTTCCAGACTCATGTCAGAGGCAAAAACAAAGAATGGAATCTCGTACGCAGATTTCAGGTCACTGGTCGTCGAACATGATTATCATAGTAAAAGACATCCTTGAATATGAAAAAACTGGCTCTGTTCCTATACTATATCCTTTTGAGGCATCTTCCAGCCACAAACAACGGTTCCGCCATGCTAAGGCCTGTCAGGCGTATGCGTTCATGGGTGGGGAACAAGGTGTTTGACAGTTGCGGTGACAACGTAAATATTGAGAGAGGTGCCTATTTCGGCAATGGTAGCGGCATCTCCATCGGAAATAATTCCTGCCTGGGAGTGAATTGTATTGTCGGAACTCCGGTCGATATAGGTGATCATGTAATAATGGGACCTGACGTAATTATATATACAGTCAATCATGAGACTTCCCGTACTGACATACCCATCGGCGATCAGGGAATGACTGAGCCGCGTAAGGTTATGATCGGTTCGGATGTCTGGATTGGTGCAAGGACTATCATACTACCGGGAGTCAATGTCGGTAATGGCTCTGTCATTGCCGCAGGTTCGGTGGTATCGCACAATGTGCCAGAATATTCAATTGTTGGTGGTGTACCAGCCAAGGTAATAAAGTACAGAAATCAATGACCGACAACAAAGGCGGAAACAGGTCACAGGTGCTAATGCTCTATGCTGCCACCCTCATAGGGGTGGTTCTTGGTTTTGCTGCTTCTGTTATCAATACCCGATTTCTTCCGAAAGAGGACTATGGTGATGTCAGGTATGTCCAGAACCTCATACAACTCGTTTCATGGGTTCTCCTGTTTGGATATTTCTTCTCGGGCAGCAGACTTTTGGCCGTTACAGATGACAATTACATAAGACGGAAGATAAGAGGAGCACTGGTTATCATCCTCATTGCTTGTATCTTAACATTGGCGGCCGCGACGGCTGTTTTCGGTTTGGCGCACTTCCGCAATTCTGTTGTGTCACGCCTCTTCTTTCTTTCAGTGCCTGTGTCAATGTATCCTCTCCTTATAAATTACATAAACACTACAGCCCAGGGTGACAACCATATAGTACGTTTGTCACTTGCCAAGGTACTTCCACCCCTGCTGTATATTGCCATAGCATGGTATGTGTATGACAGTACTGGAGCTACTTCATCAAAAATGATTCTGCTTCAGTGGGGGCTTTATTCATTTGTCCTGACCTTGATAGTCATCTCGACGTGCCCCGCCTTCTCAGGATTGAAGTCTGTATTTAAGGAACTAAATCGTGAAAACCGTGAGTATGGCATACACCTGTATCTCGGTTCGCTTGCAATGGTTGCAACAGCTTATGTCGGCGGATGGACTATCGGGTTGTTCGGTGAAGACAACGTCAATGTTGGTTTTTACACTCTTGCACTGACACTGACGACACCCTTGTCATATCTGCCTGGAATAATAGGGACTGCATATTTTCGTGCATTTGCAAGCCAGAATCATATACCACGCAAGGTAATGGTCAGCACGATTGTTATAACCGCTGCCAGTTGCGCTATGTTCGTCATTATCGTCGGCCCTCTGGTGAAGTTCTTCTATCCTGTTGAATACGCTCCTGTCAGTAAGTATGCCTCACTTCTTTCAATAGGCTTCTGTATTCATGGAGTAGGCGACATGCTAAACCGTTACCTGGGTTCACACGGAAAGGGCATCGGCATTCGCAACAGCAGCATTGCATGCGGACTGTTCAAAATCATCGGATTCTTTCTGCTGGTGTGGCTGTGGGACATCAGTGGCGCAATCATAACCAATCTGCTAGGCTCGTGCATCTACACAACGAGCCTGTGGATATACTACAGAAAAACAATCAGCGAATATTCAGGACAAGCGTCCTGATAATGTTCTGTGGCTTGAACTCATGCGCCTTTTTGAGACAAGCGGGCTTCAGCGAATAGACAATGTCCGGATTTCCGGCAATTTTTTCCAACTCCCTTTCAAGAGCCTCATTGTCACCGAACGGATAGCTGATTCCGTTAACGCCTTCATCCACCACATCGTCGAAACTCTCCCAGTGGACAGAGAGTGCCGGAAGTCCGGCTGCAAAGGCGTCAATGATTGTTCCGGGCACACCTTCCGTATAGAAACGCGACGGAAAGATCAGCAGAAAGAAGTCTTTAAGCGTGTTGACACTGTTTTCTGATGCAACCGGTCCTCCATATCTGATATACTCGGGAAAATCGCGGCTAGTCCTGTTGAACCATTCATCCTCTCCACGGAAGATGGGCCCGAAAATGTCCAGGGTAAAGACCGTTTCGCCATGTCTGTCATTAATCCTTCGGATGACACTCACAATATCGTCAATTCCTTTTTGCCTCATCACCCTTGAGAAAGTGCATAGCTTCAGAGGGGTGACGTTGCGCGATGGGAACTCGTCTTCCGATATTATCCTGATATCTTTGCAGTTGGGCATCAGTTGCACGTTGTGGTATCCTCGCTCGTTCAAGGCTTTCAGCATTGTCTGTGTCTCTGCATACATATAATCAACATGCTTCAGGCTCAGAGCCAGATATTTCTTGCTGTCGATGAATGTCGGCAACCAGGCTCCTATGATGGCATAATGGACTGTAGTCTTATGTCCCAGAATACTGTAAAGGGCCAGCAGTGACACCATCACCCTAACCCCCTTGTATGCAGGCAGAATCACAAGGTTGTCGCACTGCCCAATTATCCTCCACAATTGAAAAGGCATCCGGAACAGTGTCTTCCAACGGTTTCCGGTATCTTCAAGCATCACCTGATCCTTGCCGAATTCATTGATCAGTTGTTCAGTGATTATCTTGGTCTTTATGGTCTGTCCGTTCAGTAGTTCCTTACCGAAAGCGAAATGCCCATATACACAAATCCTTTTGCGTGCCATATCTTGAAAAGCCGATGCGAATATACTGCTTATTTTCGACAATCCGCACCGGCCGCTCAATATTTGTACCTAATGGTGGGCTGTTTCATGGTTAACATAATTTAACAAATAGGGGGGGTGAATTTTATAGAAAATTTCATATACATTTGCATAACAGACTTTCTGTCATACAAGTTATTGACCTTTTCACTTACCCGGACCTAAACATAGTAACCCCCATATTTCATGAAGAGATTAATATTCCTGTCGGGCATTCTGCTGCTGTCGTTGCCTCTATTAGCCCAGAACACCCTGACAATCCACCAGAAGGACGGTCAGCAGTTCAGTTTCGGTTTCTCCGAGAAGCCAGTCATCACCTATACCGAGAACGAGATGGTGCTGACTACCACCAGGACAACCGTGAAGTATCCCTTGTCGTCC
>JAFZZI010000006.1 GCA_017615835.1 Bacteroidaceae bacterium
CTTTTCTCTACCTTTTCATCCCGCTAATCGCTGTCCAGAGATATATTGTTAGCCGGAGCGGAATGAAGTATTCAGAGTTTGTCGGGAATGCTCTGCACACTCTGTTCGGGAAAGAGGAGAAATAGTATCGTAGTAGATACGGATCTTCGGTAAATTCCAATTTATCGATGTAGCATCGGGGCGCATCCGGCCGATTCTACCTAATCACCCCCGATGAGATGTCGAATGGCAAATATGTACTTCCCAAGTAATGAGGTACATATTTGCCATTTGTGACAAGTGCCAAATCAGAGATAAAAAAAGTAAATGGCGGTAGATATAATAGAGAAATAGGACAAACTAATGGTACTTGTATAGAATAATAAACAGGCAGATGGCACCTATACAACCTCTGATGCTGTTAAGGTGGGGGAGTACCATTCTAAAACCATGCATTATCCGTGTTATCTTTCCAAAAACATTTCGTAAAACAACGGCTTTAGTAACATTTAGGGGTAATTGTGCCAAATCTCTGTCACAGTCTGTCACATTGTGACAAGAATTGTGACAAAACCGAGCTTTCCTATCTTTAATCGAGTCAAAAACCGTGATAAGAGACCTCGCCAAAACCAATCTTGATGGAATTGAGTTTCAGCAAGTTTCAGGAAGAAAAATGAGTTTGAGCTAGTTTCAGCAAGTTTGAAATAGTTTGAGCTATTTTCCGATGCAGAAGCGGGAGAAGATTGTGGATAGGACCTGGTCGGTAGTGACCTCGCCGAGAATGTCTGACAGGTGGTGGATGCATTCGCGGGTATCTTGGCTTAAAAGGTCGGCTGGAGTACCGTCAGATAATCCTGCCAAGGCGCGCTTTATGCAGTCGAGTGCACGGAGTATGGCTTGGTAGTGTCGCATGTTGGTGACTGTGACAGTGTCGGTATCATTTGGAGGGATGGGGGCTGCTTTCGTAAGCATTAACTTTAGTGTATCGATGTTAATTTCTTGTTTTGCAGATATATATATATTAACTTTGTCACCCTCTGGAACAGTGCGGGTCAGGTCGGCTTTATTGTGTACCCGTATCAATGTCTTGGATTGAATAATTGGTTTGAGCATGTTATCCAACTCGGTGTCGTTTTCGGTTTCGGGCTGGCTGCAATCGGTCACCAGCAGTATTATGTCCGCTTTTTCTGCAATCTGGAACGAGCGTTCGATTCCCATTCTTTCGACAGTATCGTCTGATTGGCGAATTCCGGCCGTGTCAATGAAACGGAACAATATGCCTCCTATTACAGACGTATCCTCGATACTGTCGCGTGTTGTGCCTTGAATGCTGCTTACAAGTGCCCTGTCATCGTTCAGGAGCAGGTTCAATAGGGTGCTCTTGCCAGTGTTGGTGCGGCCTATGATTGCCACCGGCACTCCCTTGCGTATGGCTTCACCGGATTTGAACGAGGCTGCCAGGCGGGATAGGGTGGCCTCGATGTCTTCTGCTATCAATCTCAGTTGTTCGCGGTCGGCAAACTGTACATCCTCCTCGCTGAAGTCCAGTTCCAGTTCCAGAAGCGATGTGAGGTTGATTAGCTGGCTGCGCAGCTCGTCCAACTTGCGACTGAAACCACCTTTCATCTGGTTTATGGCAAGCCGATGGGATGCTGCGGAGGTGCTGGATATGAGGTCGGCAACAGCCTCTGCCTGGCTGAGATCCATCTTGCCTGCCATGAAGGCTCTCTGTGTAAACTCCCCCGGACCAGCTTGCCTGCATCCGTGCATAATTAACAGAGCAGCAGCTTGTTGTGATATAAATTGTGAACCGTGACATGAGAGCTCGACACTCTCTTCGCCAGTATATGAATGTGGGGCCCTGAATACTGTTGCCAGTGTCTCGTCAAGTATTTCTCCGTTGTCGTCAAGTAAATGTCCCAGGCATACTGAGTAGGGAGGCTGTTCAGCAAGCGCTCTGCCGGATATGGGTCTGAAAACGGTCTGTACAATTGATATGGCTTCCGGTCCAGATATACGTATGACCGACAACGCTCCACCTGAAGGTGTGGCTATGGCGCATATGGTGTCATTTGCAGTTTGGTGTTGCATCTTCTGATTAACGGGACAGATATTCAATCTCGGTGTTGCGTATCTCTTGCTCAGTCTGTTTGACGGTACGTTCCAGCTCTATGGTGCTGTTCTCGAGTTGAAGCAGCGCGCTGCGCATACCTCTGCGCATGGTTTCGTTGCTTTCTGCCCAGATGTCCCTTTGTTCCGCAAGCTTTTTCTTGTCCCGCTCAAGCGTGTCTTTAAGTTTGAGCCATTCTGAGTATGCCTGGCGTGCCTTGGGCGAGCGGAAATTCTCAGCAGTACTGTATTCTGTCATGTCATCGATTATGAAAATCTGTTTTTGTCTTTCATGACTTGAATCATTGCTGTAAGTTACAGCCATAAGTCGCTGTCTTGCTGATCGTACTGCATCAGGATCAGTCTGGGTCTCTGAAATGGAAACTATTTTTGCGGCACGCCTTATGAGTGCAGTATCACCTTCCTCATAGTTATACTTGAGCCGTGTCCCGTTAGGAATGAAGACATATACGCAGACGCTGTCTGCCGGTTGGTTGCGGTCAGTGGCGAACCATCCAAGGTTGTTCAGTTCGTCTATCGCGTATAGATAGTCATTGGCGCCCGAGTTGAACGGCATCCCTATGTTTTCAGGTATCAGAAACTGACCGGTGTTGGAATTGTATCGTGTTACGAATATGTCGTAGCCTCCAATCGATTCCGGGCCATTGCTTGCATAATACAGGGTTGCTCCATCGCTCATGACGAAGGGGTAGCGTACGTCCGAACCGTTGTTGATGGTGCTGACAGGAGTAATGTCTGTCCACTTGTCAAATGATTTGTATGCTTGGTACAGCCTGAAAATGTTGTCACCATCCTGACGGCTGAAATACAGGTTGGAACCTTTTTCAGGTATGTAAACATCACCTGCGGCATTGTCGCTGAAGAGGCCGGAATATGACTCTATGCTTCCGGCGGAACGGTCTAACTTATACGTTTCCAGAATGTTATCCTTTGATACTATAAAACTGTCAATGAAACAGACCTTCTCTGTATTGCGGAACATTCTGAATACTCTTTTCAGGCTGTCAGTCTTTGCCTGAAATATGCTTTCCAGTTCGGGATCATGAAGTTCTCTGTCTGCCTTGAGCCCGGCAATGTAACTTTCGTAAGATTCTATGGCTTCTGTGTATTTCATGCAGTCGGAATAGTACATGCCAAGATATCTGTATGCCTTTACAATCTTTTTTTTCGCTGCTTTGGCAAGGTATGGCTGACACTGGTCCTTGGAGCCTGTTTCATACAGACATACACCGTACCAGTAATTTCTGGAGGCATTCTCAGGCTGTTGGCTGAGATATTTCTTCATGATTGGCAGTGCCTTATTGTAGTCACCGGCAGTAAATAGGTCGCGTCCCTGTTGGAGGGTTTGTGAATGGACTGCCGTAAATATGGACAGTAGCATTATAACCAGGCAGATAAATTTCAGTCTTAATCGCATTTATTATGCCTTTAGCTTTCTTGCAAAGATACTCGGCTTGCATTAATTTTGCAAGAAATAATCTGAACAAACTTGTATGAAATCGCTATTGACAGTAGTTCTGCTGATTTTTTCGAATGTGTTCATGACATTCGCGTGGTATGGCAACCTCAAGTTGCAGGAGATGAAGATTTCAACAGACTGGCCTCTGATTCTTGTGATTCTTGCCTCATGGGGAGTGGCTTTGATAGAGTATTTTTTCATGATTCCTGCCAATAGGATAGGATCTGATATAACCGGAGGACCGTTCAGTCTCGTTCAACTGAAAGTCATGCAGGAGGCTATATCTTTGTTGGTGTTTACCTTGATTGTGACCTTCTGTTTCAAGAGCCAGACGTTCCACTGGAATCATATTGTCTCATTTGTCCTGCTTGTAGCTGCGGTTTTCTTCGCATTTATCCGTAAATAGCGGAGATAACGATGTAATATATTGATATCGTAGAATTTATGCGGAGGATTTTCTATTGCGAATAAGGGTTGGTGTGTATGGCGCTGGTATGTATTCGCGGATGCTCCGGCAATTGGAACCGTTTGGATAGCAAGCGACGTGACATGATAATGAAAGGCGTCGGATCAGCCTCTGTCTGAGGTGTGGTCCGACGCCTTTTCAGACGCTGAATCTTGTAGGGTTATGCTTTTTCTCCTGAAAGTGACTCGTGCATTTGGGCAGCTGCGCGGCGTCCGTCACCCATGGCAAGAATGACAGTTGCTCCTCCACGGACTATGTCACCGCCGGCGTAGATTCCCTGAACCGATGACTGCATGTGTTCGTCAACTGAGATTGTGTTCTTGCGGCCCAGTTCCAGACCCTGGATTGATTTCGGGACAAGAGGGTTCGGTGAAACACCCACAGCAACTATTACGAGATCTGTATCGATTGTTTCAGTACATCCTTCGATTGGGACTGGACTGCGGCGGCCGCTTGCATCCGGTTCGCCAAGTTCCATTTTCTGCAGTACGACCTGTTTTACATTTCCCTGCTCGTCTCCGATGTATTCGATAGGGTTGTGGAGTGTCATGAATTCCACACCCTCTTCTTTTGCATGCCTTACCTCTTCGAGTCGTGCAGGCATCTCTTCTTCGGAACGGCGGTAAACTATTATGGCCCTTTCTGCACCGAGTCTCAATGCTGTACGGACTGAATCCATTGCAGTGTTTCCACCACCTACCACTATGACGTTTTTACCGAAGCGGATAGGCGTGTCGGACTCTTCAGAGGCTGCATCCATCAGATTAACTCTGGTGAGGTATTCGTTTGAAGACATGATATTTATCAGATTTTCACCAGGGATATTCATGAAGTTTGGAAGTCCGGCACCGGAACCTACGAACACTCCTTTGTACCCCTCTTTATTCAAATCCTCTACTGTGACTGTCTTGCCTATGATGCAGTCTTTCTTGAATTCAACTCCCATCTTGCGAAGATTATCAATCTCTACATCCACTATGCTGTTGGGCAGACGGAATTCAGGTATTCCATATTTCAGTACGCCTCCGATTTCATGCAGTGCTTCGAATACGGTGACTTTGTAGCCGGCCTTTGCCATTTCACCTGCAAACGTAAGACCCGAGGGGCCAGAGCCTACCACAGCTACTTTCATGCCGTTTGCAGGAGCGGTTTCAGGCACCGATATGTTGCCGCTTTCACGTTCGTAGTCGGCGGCAAAGCGTTCCAGGTAACCTATTGCTACCGGTTTCTTTCCCATCTTGAGGTGGATGCACTTTGACTCGCACTGTTTCTCCTGAGGACATACACGTCCACAGACTGCAGGCAGTGAACTGGTCTTCTTCAAAACTTTAGCTGCTGCGAGATAATTGCCTCTTTCAATGTTCTTTATAAATGACGGAATTTCAATGTTTACCGGGCAACCTTCCATACATGACGGATTGGCGCAGTCAAGGCAGCGCTTTGCTTCAAGCAGTGCCTGCTCTTCTGTCAGGCCGCGGTTGACCTCTTCACGACGGACGTGACGGCGGTACTTCGGATCAAGCTCTGTCATCTTGCAGCGTTCGATGGCGGTACGGTCTTTCGGCTTCATTGTGGCCCTGAGCTCTGTGCGCCACTGAGAATTCCTGTCGCAGAGAACTTCCATGGGTTCGCAGCTTTTTTCGCTGACTGTGTTGACGGAAGCCTTTGAGTCGGAAACTGAAGTGGTTGGAGCTGCCTGAACAGACTGTTCCAGTTTAGCCATTTCCTCTTTCTCGATGTCACGGAATGCTCCCATACGTTTGAGCATCTCATCGAAATCAACCTGGTGTCCGTCAAATTCGGGGCCGTCAACGCAGACGAACCTCGTCTTGCCGCCGACGGTGACACGGCAGGCTCCGCACATTCCGGTTCCATCGACCATAATGGTGTTGAGCGATACGTCGGTAGGGATTTCATATTTTTTTGTAAGCAGACAGACAAACTTCATCATGATGGCGGGACCTATTGCGAAGCACTTGTCAACCTTTTCCCTGAGGATTACCTCTTCAATTCCATTTGTGACGAGTCCTTTCTTTCCATATGAGCCGTCATCTGTCATAATGATCACTTCGTCTGAACTTTTACGTACGTCGTCCTCAAGTATAATCAGATCTTTGTTGCGGCCGGCAAGAACGGAGATGACTCGGTTTCCGGCAGCTTTAAGCGCTTGGATAATGGGGAGCATTGGGGCCACTCCCACACCTCCTCCGGCACATACTACGGTACCATATTTTTCGATGTGTGTGGGCTGTCCCAACGGGCCGGTCAGGTCAGTAAGTGAATCTCCCGGTTCAAGTTTACAGAGACGGTTAGTGGTCAGGCCGATGCGCTGAACTACCAGTGTAATGGTGCCTTTCTCCTTGTCAGCGTCAGCTATCGTCAAGGGTACACGCTCGCCTTTTTCTCCAATTCTGATTATTACAAAGTTGCCGGCCTTCCGAGTGCGTGCAATCAGCGGAGCCTCAACTTCAAACTTGAAAACATTCTCTGAAAACTGAACTTTTGATACAATTCTATTCATTGTAGTGACACTTTGTCATATTAGTAGAGCCGCAAAGTTACTAATAATAGGTGTGTGGAGAAACTTTTTTTAATTTAATTATTTGGTAAACTAGCGGCGAATGGTTAGTTTTGTATATTATATTCCCGAACAGACTATGAGTTATCTGCATTTTGACAAGACTCTGATGACAAATCTCGAGGAGACACTTCCGAGGGAGATTTTGCGGACTAACAGGTCAGGTGCATATCATTGCACCACTATTGTTGACTGCAATACCCGGAAATATCATGGATTATTGGTTATTCCTGTTCCTGAACTGGATGACGATCCGCATGTCCTTATTTCCTCCCTTGACGAGACTGTGGTACAGCATGGTGCCGAGTTCAACCTGGGACTGCATCAGTATTGGGGGTACAATTTCAGCCCCAACGGAAACAAGTACATACGTGAGTTTGATTGCGACAAGATACCTACGACCAAGTATCGTGTAGGCGGAGTGGTGTTGGAGAAAGAAAAGTTGTTTGCTCACAACGAAAACCGTATTCTTATAAGATATACGCTGCTTGATGCCCACTCAGAAACTACACTTCGCCTGAGGCCATATCTCGCTTTCCGCAGTGTAAGGCAGTTCACGCATGAGAATAGTCAGGCCAGCCGCGATTATCAGGAAGTGGAGAACGGCATCAAAACACGCATGTATCCCGGATATCCTGAACTATTCATGCAGACCAGCAAGAGATGCCAGTTCGTTTTCTGTCCGGATTGGTACCGCAAGTTCGAATACTCGAAGGAGTTGGAGCGCGGTTATGATTTCAACGAAGATCTGTATGTTCCCGGGTATTTCGAGGTAAAGATAGAGAAGGGCGAGAGCATTGTTTTCAGTGCCGGTGACAGCGAGGCTAACGTCAAGACTCTCAAGAGGACGTTCACGGTTGAGGCAAACAGGCGTACTCCGCGCGACAGTTTCTACCACTGTCTCAAGAATTCTGCCCATCAGTTTCATAACAAGCAGGGCCGCTATCATTACATTCTTGCAGGATATCCGTGGTTCAAGTGCAGGGCAAGGGACATGTTCATAGCGCTTCCCGGACTTACATTGGCTTTGGGTGAGAAGGATGAGTTCGAGTCGGCGATGGCGACAGCCCGCGAGGCAGTTAATGATTTTCTGAAGAACAGGGAAAGTAAGTGCAAGATTGAAGAGATTGACAAGCCTGATGTGCTTCTGTGGGCAGTATGGAGTATACAGCAGTATGCAAAATTCGTCTCGAAGAAGTCGGCATGGGATAAGTATGGGAAAATGATAACAGACATAGTTGAGTTCATCCGACTGAACCGTCACCGGAATTGTTTCCTTCATGAGAATGCCCTTCTTCATGTTAACGGCAAAGAGGTTGCTGCCACATGGATGAATTCGACAGCTTCGGGAAGTCCTGTGGTTCCGCGCACCGGCTATGTGGTTGAGGTGAATGCCCTCTGGTACAATGCCCAGATGTTTGTGGCTGACATGAACCGTGAGTTCGGCAAGAAGGAGATAGCTGCACGCTATGAGTCCATGGCTGCAAAGACTGCTGTGTCGTTTAAGAACGTGTTTGTCAATGAGTATGGTTACCTGTTCGACTTTGTGGACGGTATGAATCCGGACTGGAGTGTCAGGCCCAATATGATTTTTGCTGCAGCTTTCGATTATTCTCCATTGGACCTGCGTCAGAAAAAGAATGTTGTCGATATTGTTACCAAAGAGCTTCTGACTCCAAAGGGTGTACGTTCACTGAGTCCTAAGAGTTTTGGCTATAATCCCAATTATGTCGGACCCCAGCGGGAACGCGATTATGCATATCATCAGGGAACAGCCTGGCCATGGCTGGCAGGATTCTACTTTGAGGCGTATCTCAAGGTGTTCCGCAGAAGCGGACTTGCTTTTGTGGAACGCCAAATGATCGGATATGAGGATGAAATGACATCGCATTGTGTCGGGTCGCTTCCGGAACTGTTTGACGGTAATCCGCCATTCCGTGGCCGTGGGGCTGTGTCGTTTGCAATGAATGTGGCGGAGATTCTTCGTACATTCAAGATAATTAAACAATTTGAATAAAGGTATGAGGCTATGAATGTGCTGATGTTTGGTTGGGAATTTCCCCCTCATATTCTGGGTGGCCTTGGCACTGCAAGTTACGGCCTGACCAGAGGACTAGCCCATCAGGGTGATGTAAACATTACGTTCTGTCTGCCTTTGCCAAGAGGCGATGAAGACCAGAGTTTTCTGAAGATTGTCGGAATGAATACAGTTCCGGTGGTTTGGCGGAATCCGGACTATTCGTATCTTCAGTCGCGGTATCCGTGGATGGATCCTGACGATTACTATCGTTTCAGAGACCACATATATGCTGACTTCAACTACATCGGAACCGATGATTTAGGTTGTATCGGTTTTTCTGGCAGGTATCCAGAAAACCTGCACGAAGAGATTAACAACTATTCGATAGTGGCCGGAGTCGTTGCACGTACGATGGACTTTGACATCATACACTCTCATGACTGGCTTACCTATCCGGCCGGAATACATGCAAAGCAGGTGAGCGGTAAACCGCTTGTCATACATGTACACGCGACCGATTTCGACCGTAGCCGAGGCAATGTGAATCCGACGGTATACGCGATTGAGAAGAACGGTATGGATTATGCCGACCACATAATGTGTGTCAGCGAACTTACGCGGCAGACGGTAATAAACAAGTATCATCAGGATCCACGCAAGGTGTCCACCATGCACAATGCAGTTGAACCTTTGTCACGGGAGATACAGGATATAGAGCCCATTGAGCATAATGGTGAAAAGTGGGTTACGTTCCTTGGGAGAATCACTATGCAGAAAGGGCCTGAGTATTTTGTCGAAGCAGCGTCAATGGTGCTTGGCAGGACGAACGACATACGTTTCTGTATGGCTGGCAGCGGTGATATGATGAACGACATGATAATGCTTGCTGCGGAGCGCGGCATTGCTGACCGTTTTCATTTCCCTGGCTTTATGAAGGGCAGGCAAGTGTATGAATGTCTTAAAGCCAGTGATGTGTATGTGATGCCGTCGGTGTCTGAACCATTTGGCATTTCTCCTCTTGAAGCCATGCAGTGCTGCGTTCCTACCATTATCTCCAAGCAGTCCGGATGTGCCGAGATACTCGAGAAGTGCATTAAGGTTGACTATTGGGACATACATGCCATGGCAGATGCAATATATTCAATCTGCACTAACCATTCGCTCTATGATTATCTGAAGGAGGAAGGTAAGAAGGAAGTGGATGCCATAACCTGGGATAAGGTGGGAGAGAAGATTCTGTACCGATATAACAAAATGCTGGGGTGGCGATAAGAATTAACAATATAATAGCAGACTACATTATGAAAACCATTTGTCTTTATTTCGAGATACATCAGATTTCCCATTTGAAGAGATACCGTTTCTTCGACATAGGAAAGGATCACTACTATATCGATGAGTATGCCAATGAGTCAGGCATAAGCTATACGGCGGAGAATTCATATATACCTGCCTTGAAGACACTCATTCAGATGGCTAAGGACGGTGCCGGATTCTTCAAGCTGGCTTTGTCCATATCAGGTTCGGCACTTGAACAGCTTCAGCAGTACTCACCTGTAGTCATGGATTTGCTGCACGAGCTGAACGATACAGGCTGCTGCGAGTTTCTTGCAGAACCTTATTCGCACGGTCTCTCTTCGTTGGCTGACAACTGGGAGGACGGATTCCGTGAGGATGTGAAGCTTCAGTGCGATGCCATAAAGGATCTGTTCGGAAAGAAACCAAAGGTTTTCCGCAATTCAAGCCTTATTTATGATGATGAGATTGGATCAATAGTTGCCGACATGGGGTTCAATGGCGTTCTTACCGAAGGGGCCAAGCACATATTGGGATGGAAGAGTCCACACTTTCTGTATCACTGCAACTTGAATCCCAACTTGAAGTTGCTGCTCCGCGATTACAAACTTTCTGATGATATCAGTCTGCGTTTCTCCAATCCTTCTTGGAAGTCCTATCCGCTAATGAGCGGCACATATATCGATTGGATTGCATCGATGCCTGAGGATGAGGAGGTTATCAATATCTTCATGGAACTGTGCGCACTGGGTATATATCAGCCTCTGAACTCTAATATCCTGGAGTTTATCAAGGCTTTGCCCGAAGCGGCAAAACAGCGTGGAATATCATTCTCTACTCCGTCAGAGGTCATCGCAAACTATAAATCTGTTGCTCCCATTGATGTACCGTATCCGATGTCCTGGCTTGACGAGGAACGTGACATAAGTTGCTGGCTTGGCAATGTCATGCAGCGTGAAGCCTTCCACAAGTTGTATTCTATCGGCGACCGTGTTCGTCTATGCTCTGACCGCCGCATCCGTCAGGACTGGAATTTTCTTCAGGCAAGTGACAATTTCAGGTTCATGAGCACAAAGAACAATGCCGTCACGATGAACCGAGGTATCTATGAATCGCCGTATGATGCTTTTACCAACTATATGAATATCCTTGCCGATTTTACCAACAGGGTGAACTGGGCCCTGCCTGCCGACATGGATGTTGAGGAGCTGAATGCTTTCCAGACTACTATAAGAAATCAGGATAAGGAGATTGAGGCTCTGAAGAAACAGATATCCCATCTGCAGGCGGCAAATGATACCGGTAAGGCTGTAAAAACTGCAAAGTCAAAGAAAAAACAGTGATGTAACCTTTAAAGAAAAAGCGGCCAGCGGCCGCTTTTTCTTTTTATGTCCTTATTTTGACTTTATAACTTTTATTTCGATAGGATCACCATCAGGTCCTCCTTTTAATCTGGCACAGCTGACTGACTGGTTCAGGTCATAATAAAGCACGTTGTTGGTGGCGTCGGTCTGCGCAACGACCGGCACCAGCACAATCTTGTCCCAGTCGGGGAATTCGGCAGCATAGGCGGCATGTCCTTCAAGGTCATCAATCAGCCCTTGTTCTTCTATCCACTTTCTGCGGTCGTTTGCACTCGTCATTATCAAAGGTGAGATATTGGTGAATGAATACTCGTTCATGCTGGCGTTCAGAGTCGCAGCAAATGACGTGATGTTGTTTACGTTGCTGACTTTGTCAAAGAAGGATGACAGATCTTTTTTCCGCAGCAGAACTATTGTTTCGGATGCCCTTACTATAAAGGGCTGCTGGGCAGGATTCTTTCTTTTGAACAGTACTGATGCCGAGTTTACGGTCGAGGCGTTATTTATTATGGAATCGATGGGAAGAGTAACCTCCGTAAGGATTCCGTATGGAGTCTTGAGAAAAGTTTCGTCAGTCTTGGACAGAAGCCCGTCAAGCCCCGTGGTTTTGAAACAACTCACCTGAAGTACTTCTTCGTTGCCAATGAACGAGGTGTAGGATGATGCAAGTGAATCAGTGCCGGAATAGCTCTTCATCAGATGCTTGAAATATACGTCAAGGCTTGTCTTGTCAACAGTAACTATGGTTCCGTCACCCTGGACGCATTTTATGTAGAATCCTTTGCATACGTTGTCGATGAATGCCGGGGTATCGGCAAATTTCTCCTTTCCCCCTTCTGCATAATACGTCTCAAGAATGTACTTGGCAAAGTCGTCAGGGAGGGGTATATATATATTATTATAGTAGTTTTGGGTTTTTCTCCTGATTGAGTCGTTGACAACGAAATTGGTCGGGGATACCGTTACGCTGACCATAGGTTTCGAGGAGGTGTCAATCAGGGTTGAAGGGTCGAAGTCATAATAGTATTTTGTGCCAGGATCCAGCTTCTGAACCAGTGGCCACACTTCAATCTTAAAAGAGTTGGTGGAGTCTCCGAAAAGTTCCGTAAAGTAAAGACGCAGGCAGGCACTGTAATAACGGGAATTCTCGACCTGCTGCATGATTTCGTCTGAAAAACGGAACTGATCCAGACCCAGAACAGAATCAGGAAATATGAACCCCTCCACACAAAGGTGTTCAGTTATGAATCCGGCGTCTGTAAAAGTACCTGTCTCCGGATCGGTGTATCTGCCCAAATAGCATTTGGCACTTTTAGTAAGCAGGGGCGTATCAATCGCAATTGACCTGGATACTGCCGGATAAGTGCCTGAGAAAACAGTCAGTTCATCACTGACGGGCATGACAGAGTCCCCTATCGAGGAGGTATCATTGCTGCATGAAATCAGAAACAGAGCTGCAAGTATTATCGACGCAGACGTTTTGACGTTCATAGTTTGTTTGAAAAAGTTTGAATTCTTTAGAAAAGCGATTCGTAGAATGCTTCCAGCTTGTTCTCTTCATCATTGTGAGTAGAACAGTCTATTTTTGCTTTCTTAAGCTTTCCTGCATATAAGAATAGATTTTTGTCGGCATTCTTGGAATGCTTGACAACTCCGTCAGAAAATTCAATAGCTTTCTTCATGAGCTCAACATAACCGAATTGAGGAGCGAAAGTACCTATCTCTCCGGAAGTCATGTTACGGGTAAGAAGTTTCTCCTTGTAGTTGTCGCTAAAGTTGTTGTTGAAGCCCTCGTCACATATTGAGAAAACCACTTTTGAGTCACGGAAAGCAGGTTCCTCACTGAATCCGGTCTTGATATATAACGGTATCAATGCAGACATCCAGCCAAAGCAGTGAATAACGTCTGGATTCCAGCGAAGTTTCTTTACTGTTTCTAGTACTCCCCTGGCAAAGAAAATCGTCCTTTCGTCATTGTCGGGATATTCAGTGCCGTCACGGTCATTGGTGAAAAGGTGATTCTGAAAGAAGTCGTCGTTATCTATGAAATAGACCTGCAAGCGTGCGGAGGGGAGAGATGCAACTTTGATGAGGAGGGGATGGTCTGTATCATCGATAATGAGGTTCATCCCGGAAAGTCTGATAACTTCGTGAAGTTGATTGCGCCTCTCGTTGATAGGCCCCCATTTTGGCATGAAAGTGCGTATCTCATGTCCGGCATCCTGCATCTTGAACAGCAGGTTTCTGCATGTGCCTGATATCTCCGATTCACTTACAAAAGGAAATATCTCACTAGATATGTACAAAATCCTTTTCTTCTCCATAGTGCATAATCATTTCAGACTTCAAGCCCATGCTCAAGATTTGACAGCAAAGATATAAAAAAAAACGCTGATATAAGCAAACATTTTTGCTGGTTCTTTGAAGAATTGATAATTATTCACTTATTTTGCGCGATTTTATCACCCGTCGGAGGGCTATAGACTATATTTTTTTGTAATATGAAGATAATCAATACTATCAAGGAGCTGAAGCAGGTTTTGAGCGAGGAGCGCTCAAAGGGCTTCTCTGTTGGCTTGGTTCCGACTATGGGGGCGCTCCATGAAGGGCATGCCTCTTTGGTGCGCAGGAGCGTGGGTGAAAACGATGTTACGGTAGTAAGCGATTTTGTTAATCCTACACAGTTCAATGACAAGAACGACCTCAACAACTATCCCCGTACCATGGAGGCTGACTGTATGTTGTTGGAAAGTATAGGTGCCCAGTATGTCTTTGCCCCTTCGGTAGAGGAGATGTACCCTGAGCCTGACACCCGTCAGTTCGATTTTTCCCCACTTGACAAGGTCATGGAAGGTATATACCGTCCAGGTCATTTCAACGGAGTAGCACAGATTGTCAGCAAACTTTTCTACGCAGTCGAGCCCGACAGAGCCTATTTTGGCGAGAAAGATTTCCAGCAGTTGGCCATAATAAGGGAGATGGTGCGTCAACTCGGCCTGAAAGTCCAGATAGTGGGATGTCCGATTGTCCGCGAAGAGGACGGGATGGCTCTGAGTTCCCGGAATGCGCTGTTGACTAAATCTCAGCGAAAGATTGCTGCAAACATTTCCCGTACACTGTTTGCCAGCCGGAAGTTCGCACACAGCCACGCTGTGGAGGATGTGAAACGCTTTGTGGTAGATACAATCAATGCGATTGACGGTCTGGAGGTAGAGTACTTTGAGATAGTTGACGGTAATACTCTCCAGCCTCTGGCAAAGTGGGGAAGTGGAAGTTACATCGTAGGTTGCATCACCGTTTACTGTGGCAAGGTTAGATTGATTGACAATATCAAATACAGAGGATAATGTTGATTACGGTACTCAAGTCCAAGCTTCACCGAGTAAAGGTGACAGATGCCAACATCAATTACGTCGGCAGTATTACGATTGATGAGAACTGGATGGATGCAGCAGGCATTGTGGAAGGTGAACAGGTACATGTGGTTGATGTAACCAACGGTTCCCGCCTGATAACATACGTAATCAAGGGCGAACGGGGTTCCCGTTGTATCTGCCTTAATGGTGCTGCCGCACGTCTGGTATCAATAGGTGATACTGTCATAATAATGTGCTACGCACAAATGACACCCGAAGAGGCCCGCAGTTTCAAGCCGACCGTCCTTATCCCATAGCGGTTCAGCAGACACAGGTTCAGTACTGAAAAGACAACGACCGGACGGCAGAATGTCGTCCGGTCGTTGTCTTCGGTTTCTTTGGAAAAATTAACCAAGCATAGTAAGCAGAATGCCTGCTGCAACAGCAGAACCAATGACACCGGCAACATTCGGCCCCATGGCGTGCATAAGCAGGAAGTTGCTGGGATCCTCTTCCTGTCCTACAGTCTGGGATACGCGGGCTGCCATCGGAACAGCTGAAACACCGGCGGAGCCTATCAGAGGATTGATTTTCTCCTTTAGGAACAGGTTCATCAGCTTGGCCAGCAAAATACCGCCTGCGGTGCCGCAACTGAATGCCAGAATACCCATCAGGAGAATGAGGATTGTCTGAATGTTCAGGAATGAAGTCCAAGTGGCTGTGGCACCTACCGTCAGGCCAAGGAATATTACAACAATATTCATGAGCTCGTTCTGCATCGTTTTGCTCAGGCGGTCTACAACTCCACATTCCTTTGCCAGGTTGCCAAGCATAAGACAGCCAATCAGAGGAGCTGCATCAGGCAGAATCAGTGCAACAATAGTAGTAATGGCTATCGGGAAGACAATCTTCTCGGTCTTGCTGACAGAACGGAGCTGCTTCATTTTGATGGAACGCTCCTGCTTGCTTGTCAAAGCCCTCATAATAGGGGGCTGTATGACCGGAACAAGTGCCATGTATGAATATGCTGCAATTGCAATTGGTCCCAGGAGTTCAGGAGCTAGTTTCGAAGTCAGGAAGATTGAAGTCGGGCCGTCAGCACCACCTATGATACCGATTGAGCCAGCCTGAGCTTCGGAGAATCCCCAGTTTGCAATAACGTCAGCCGAAGCACCGATTGATTCGAGTAACGGACCGATGGAGTTTGCCATGAGGAAAGTCAGGAATATGCCGAGCTGGGCAGCTGCCCCCAACAGCAGACTCTTCGGATTCGCAATCAGCGGGCCAAAATCTGTCATGGCGCCTACACCCATGAAGATGAGGCAGGGATAGACTCCAGCCTTTACACCTATGTACAGAATGTCAAGCAGTCCGCCTTCTCGCATTATGGTACCATAACTGTGGTAAGCCGGGTTGCTTGAGTCGAGAAATGCTGTCCAAAGCTCCGAATGGAACATACCGGATCCGGGAAGATTTGTAAGCAACATGCCAAAAGCAATGGGAAGGAGCAAGAGTGGCTCGTACTTCTTGTGAATTGCGAGGTACAGGAGAAAGAATGAGATGCATAGCATGACCGCCTGTCTCCACTCTATGTTCATGAAGCCCATGCCTTTGAAGAATTCAATTATATCACCCATTTTACTCTTCTTTTGATGATTGTGATTGGTAATGTCATGCAAGAACTATTAGCAGATCCTCCTGCATAACGGTCTGTCCGGCGGTTACTGCAATCTTTGCAACTTTGCCGTCACAGTCAGCTACGACCGCATTCTCCATTTTCATAGATTCGAGTGTAAGCAGTGTGTCGCCTTTTTTTACTTCCTGGCCTTCGCTTACAAGGACCTTGATTATTGAACCCGGCAGTGGACTTGAAATCTTGTGACCTCCTGCTGGAACCTCGGCTTTTGGAGTTTCGGCTTTTGGAGCAGCGGCGGCCTTGGGCGCCGGAGCAGGTTTCGGGGCAGGGGCTGGAGATGGGGCAGCTGCAATAGCAGCAGACTCTATTTCTACCAGCTTGTCATCCTGCATAACGTTTTTGCCAGGCTCGACAAAAATGGCCTTTACCGTACCGTCGGTTTCAGCAACGACATTGTTCTCCATCTTCATTGACTCCATTGTCAGAAGTATGTCACCCTTCTTCACGGCCTGACCTGCAGAAATCAGGACTTTCATAATTGAACCTGGAAGAGGAGACTTGACAGTAATGATGCCTCCGGCAGCCCTGGGTGCTGCAGATGAAGCCTGAGCGGCAGCAGCGCGGTAAACGGGGGCTGCGGCCTGCTCCTCCTTCTCATACCTGACAGTGTATGTGTTGCCGTTTACAACGACTTCGGCTACGTTGTCATCTATTTCATTGACGGAGGTCTTGTACTCTTTTCCGTCGATCGTGAATTTGAATTCTTTCATTGTTAACGATGTAAGTTGTTTATTCCGTATAGCTTTGAGTTCCAGGGGGAATAGCGCCGCTCTACTTTCTTGATTGTCACTTTTGTAGGCTCTTCGTCGTGGATGCCGTTGTAGAACAGATGCAATGCCATTGCGATGGCGGCAGTCGTAGCGGCATCGCCGGATTTTGCCGTTGCAGCCTCCTTTGGCAGAATGTCTGCCACTGCTTCACGAGCCGGTGCGGCTGCCTGCTTTGCCGGTTTCTCCTTCATCAGAAAGCCAAGTAACTGAAGTATGAAAATGAGGACGAAAAGAAGGCATAGCACCAGACAGAATCCCAGCAGTGTGACCATCCACACATGTGGCCAGTTAACTGATAACATTATCATGATTTCTGTTGTTTAAAGTGGAATGTTGCTGTGCTTCTTGAGAGGATTGGTCAGACGCTTAGTCTGAAGGTTCTCGAAGGCGCGGACTATTCTGGCGCGTGTGTATCGCGGTTCAATCACGTCGTCAATATAACCGCGGTTTGCTGCCTGATATGGCGAAGCGAACTTGTCGGTATACTCAGCTTCCTTCTCGGCAATAAACTTCTTCCTCTCTTCGGGATCCTCGATTGCCTTCAAGGCTTTGGCTTGGAGCACGCCTACAGCACCGCTTGCGCCCATAACGGCAATCTCGGCATTAGGCCAAGCGTAGCACATGTCACCCCTGAGCTGCTTGCAACTCATCACTATGTGGCTTCCTCCATAACTCTTGCGGACGGTAACAGTTACCTTGGGAACTGTAGCCTCACCATAAGCGAACATCAGTTTTGCGCCATGGTCTATGATACCTGCATATTCCTGTCCGGTTCCGCAAAGGAATCCCGGTACGTCAACCAACGTCAGTATCTGAATGTTGAATGCATCGCAGAAACGGACGAAACGGGCGGCCTTCCTTGATGCGTCGCAGTCCAGGACACCGGCAAGCCAGTTGGGCTGGTTAGCAATAATACCGGTCGAGCGGCCGTTGAAACGTGCAAAACCGCAGATGATATTCTTTGCATAGTCCTTCTGTACTTCCATGAAGTCACCATTGTCAACGATTGCATAAATGATGTCCTTCATGTTGTAAGGTTTGTTGGGGTCAGCCGGAACGATGTCATTCAGAACATCCTCAATACGTGCAGGGTCGTCGGTGCAGGCGACAAGTGGAGCTTCCTCCATATTGTTCTGAGGAATGAAACTGATCAGACGGCGTACCTCCTGCACGGCCTCTTCTTCGGTTGCAGCAACAAAATGGGTCACGCCTGACTTGGTGGCGTGGATGCGGGCACCACCCAGATCCTCAACCGAGACATCTTCTCCAGTCACGCTCTTGACCACCTTCGGACCTGTAATGAACATGTATGAGTTCTGTTCGGTCATCATGATGAAGTCGGTGAGGGCAGGGCTATATACGGCACCACCGGCACAGGGACCGAAAATGACAGAAATCTGGGGAATAACTCCGGAAGCAAGGATATTACGTTCGAATATTTCAGCATATCCTGCCAGAGCGCAAGCTCCCTCCTGTATGCGTGCACCGCCAGAATCGTTAAGTCCAATGACTGGTGCGCCAAGTTTCATGGCCATATCCATCACCTTGCATATCTTTTGGGCCATGGTTTCGGACAGGGAGCCACCTATAACGGTAGCATCTTGGGCGAATACAAAAACAAGACGACCGTCTATTGTACCTGAACCTACTGCAACACCGTCGCCCAGAAAGACCTTATTTTCCATTCCGAAATCTGTGCATCGGTGGGTCAGGAACATGTCAACTTCTTCGAATGATCCTTCGTCAAGGAGCATGTTTATTCGTTCGCGGGCGGTATAGCTACCCTTGGCATGATGCTTTTCAATAGCCTTCTCGCCGCCTCCGGCCAATGCCTCGGCACGCTTGTCAACGAGCTTCTGTATTTTGCTCTGATTGTCTGCCATATTGCTCTTAAGTTATAGATTTCAGAATATCGGTTATTTGGGCTGTTCGCAGAGTTCTGTAAGTACGCCGCATGTGCTCTTTGGATGCAGGAAGGCAATCATCAGATTCTCGGCACCCTTGCGGGGAGCTTCGTCAATGAGTTTCAGACCGGCTTCCTTAGCCTCCTTGAGGGCCTCTTCAACGTTGTCAACGTTGAATGCTACGTGATGGACTCCTCCACGGCCACCGTTCTTCTCGATGAATTTGGCGATGGTTGATTCGGGGCAAGTCGGTTCCAGGAGCTCTATTTTGGTCTGTCCAATCTTGAAGAAGGCTGTCTTGACCTTTTGATCCTCAACTACTTCAATGTTGTAGCATTTGCTTCCGGTTAAAAACTCAAAGAAAGGCATGCATTCCTCAAGCGAGGTTACTGCGATACCGAGATGTTCGATGTGCGAAGGTTTCATTCTTCTATAAGTTTATGAGTTAAAAATAATTGTTAATGTACTATCCTTGTGGGAATAACAGCCTTGTCGGAAACTGCACGAAACGGGCAGTCCGTTTATCGGCCTACAAAGATATAAAAACTATCACTTTATTGTCCCACCTATGTTAAAAATAAAAGGCGGAGTGGTTGTTGTCAGAGTTCCAGCAAAATACGGAAATTAATCTGTCGGCCGGTGAGATAGTTGGGAACGGCGTACTGTGTATCTGTAACGTCTGTTATCCAGTAGTATGAATTCACGTTGTTTATTCCCAGCAGGTTGAAGCAGTCGAGGCCCAGCCAGATGTTGCGGAAGTATTTTGCCCAACCATAGTTTCGGGTATGGTTTTCGTTGTTCAGAAGACGATAGGACATGCCGATATCAACTCTTTTGTATGCAGGGGCTCTGAACGTTGCCTCTTCTCGTCCCGTATGTGACGGGCCAAAAGGCAGTCCGTCTGCCAGACATCCTCTCAATGTCATTTGCCACCTGTCAGTATTTGGGAAGAAGTCGGTAAAATGAATTGACAGATTATATCTTTGGTCGGTTGGGCGTGGAACCCAATGGCCGCCTATATTCTCCTGAGTCTTCATTAATGAGAAACTGATCCATGAGTCGGCACCCGGTACGAATTCTCCAAACAGTTTAGTGTCTATACCATAAGCATAACCATGCGAACAGTTTTTTCCATAATAAACAATCCTTACATTATCCAAATTGTACGGAATGAGGTTGTCCAGTTTTTTATAGTATGCCTCAACTGTAAACTTGAACGGACGGCCAAACATTCTGAAGTGGTAGTCTCCTCCAATGACGACTTGAATTGAGCGTTGTGATTTTATGTTCCGGTTCAAGGTTATGTGACCCATTCCATAGACATTAGAAGAGTCTTTCAGTTCCTTGTAAAACGGTGCCTGATAGTATAGGCCTCCTGAAAGCCTGAGGGTCAGATTGTCATCAGATGCAGGGATGAAGCCTATTGAGACTCTCGGACTGACAAGCAGTTCTTCGTTCCAGTTCCAGTATGAGACCCTTACTCCTCCATTTAGGGTGAATAGTCCGTATCCGGCATTGATTTTCCATGTATCCTGAAGGTAAGCAGACATCCGGTTGCTCTCCATCTCCTGTACAGATTCGAGTGAATATACCATATCCAACGGACCTGACATGGTGTTTGGGAGGAAGTAGCCTGCCGAGTCGCGTGTTTCCCATTCACGCATCTTCTCATCAATTTTTTCGTGGCGGATATCAGCACCCCATCTTAGGGTATGAGCATCGATTCTGTGAGTTCCGCTCAGGCTTATGTCGGTGACAGTGGCTCTGAGTCTGTTCCGGGCGTGTTCAAAGAATGTACCCACTCCCATGCCAGATCCTTTGATGACATCGTCAAGCCAATACTGGCTGCTTATGTCATAGGTTTCGCTTTCGTCACTGCCGAACGCTGACATTTTAAGGCTGATGCTGTTGTCGCTGTCAATCTTTCGGGTAATGTCAACCATTCCGAACAGCGTGTTGAACTTGTCCTTCTCCCAACCGTCAAAATAAACCTTGAAGCTCTTGGCATCTTGAATAGTGCCGAAAGTGGTATTACGATCTGTCGGTGTGAACCTGTAACTGTTCAGTGCAATGTTGCCGATAAGTCCGACAGACCATTTTTCAGAGGGCTTCCATACTGCATAAACCTGATAGTCAAGGAAGTTTGGCTGGTACTCGCCCTGGGTGTCGAGAGTTCCCAGAAGATACCGGTTGGTCTTGTACCTGACACTGTTGCTGAAACTGAACTTTTTCCCTCCGGCTCCGATGTAGATACTGGCTCCCAACAGGTTGGCCGCCACCTTTGCCTCAAAATGTTCAGGCTGACGGTATGTGATATCAAGGACTGAGGACATCTTGTCGCCATATACAGCTGAGAATCCTCCTGTAGAGAACGAAATTGACTGGACCATGTCGGGATTGACGAAACTCAGACCTTCCTGCTGTCCTGCCCTGACCAGTAAAGGGCGAAGTATTTCAGTCCCGTTTACATAGACGCTGTTCTCGTCAAAGTTGCCTCCACGTACATTGTACTGGCTGCTCAGCTCATTGTGACTGCTGACTCCGGCCTGTGTGGCAATGACAGATTCTACCGATCCCCCCGTTGCATCTGGATTAAGCCTCACTTCGGCAATGTCAATAATCTGATTTGCATCCGTCTGGCGTCGCATATCGCTGATAGTCACCCCCTGAAGAGCATACCCGCTGGTGGGCAGGACCACATCCAGCACAACGGTGTCAGAGGGTGTAATTAAAGTCCGTCTGCGGGTTTCATGACCGACCATTCGAAATACTAGTTCCAGTGTGTCACGATAAGAAGGGCTAATCTCGTATTGTCCCTGAAGATTCGAAATAGTGCTTACCATCTGATGAGATTCATTTACGGTTGCCAGTTCAACCGGTCCTCCGTTCTCATCAGTGATGCGACCTTTTATGTGGACCTTCTGAGCGCATACGCTCCCCGAAACTGTCAGCATGGCTGCCAGCATGATACTCAAGATACGCAATGACTCTGCTTGACGCACTCTTTTGGAATTCATCATAGATAATAACGCAAAAAAAACCAAAAGTGTATGTGGCGTCGGTTCTTTACTGCAACACTTGTTCGTATGACCGTGAGAAGAGAGTGTGTTGAACTGGGTTTGGTTTTCTCAGGCGCTCTGCATTGTCGAATGAAATGTTTGACTATATTTGCATAAATCGAAAAATGTGCATAGACGATGGGAAAAGAAAGAAAAGAGATTGACAGAAGGCAATTCCTCCGTAAACTTGGATTAGGTTCAGGGGCTGCGATGGCGATGATGACTTTGGAGCCGCTCAGCATCCTTGCTGCCGACAAGGCAGAACCACAGGTCGGCAAATCATCTTCAAATCGTATGACATACCGCGTTCAGCATGGAAGCAAGGAACAGATTTCACTGCTTGGATTCGGGATGATGCGTCTTCCGGACAGTCAGGAACAGGTCAACAGTCTGGTTGACTACGCAATATCACATGGAGTAAACTACTTTGACACGGCACCGGCTTACAAGAATGGCCGTGACGAGGCCATGACAGGCATTGCATTGTCCCGGTATCCTCGTGACAGTTATTACATCGCCACCAAAATGTCAAATCAGGACAGACGAAACTGGACTCTTGCTGCCGCAAAGAGTATGTACGAGAAATCTTTCCGTGAGCTCCAGACTGACTATATAGACTACTATCTGCTTCACTCGGTAGGTGGCGGCGGACTTGAACAGCTTCAAAGTCGTTTTATTAATAACGGTCTGCTTGATTTCTTGTTGGCTGAGCGCAAGGCAGGACGAATCAGACATCTGGGTTTTTCCTATCATGGCGATGTTTCAGTGTTTGACTGGCTGATTGATCATAACGAACAGTATCATTGGGATTTTGTGCAGATTCAGATGAACTATCTCGATTGGCGCCATGCATCAATGGAGAGAGGTGGCTGGAAACGGGATGCCGATGCCGAGTATCTTTACAACAAACTCAACAAGAACGGAATACAGTGTGTCATTATGGAACCGTTACGCGGAGGTGCATTGTCCCGTGTTCCACAGGAGATCGCTTCACAACTCCGCAAGGTTCGTCCTGATGACAGCCCCGCCAAATGGGCCTTCCGGTGGGTTGGCAGTCATCCCAACGTGCTGACCGTACTGAGTGGAATGAACCGTATGGAGCACCTCGAAGAGAATGTCAAGACCTTTTCGCCGCTCGAAACCTGTACCGAGGCTGAGAATGTGCTGCTGGCAGGCATTGCAGACCAGATGTCCGGCATCCCAACGGTACCTTGCACAACTTGCCGTTACTGTATGCCCTGTCCGTTTGATGTTGACATACCCGGCAATTTTGCCTATTACAACGAGGCGGTCAATCAACATTTGCTGCCGCTGCCCGTCAAGGGTTCAGCCGATTACGAAGCCAAGCGAAAGCAGTTTCTTGACGGTTACAAGAAAGCACTGCCTAACGAGAAGAATTGGGCAACAACCTGTATCGGGTGTGAGGCATGCATACCTAAGTGCCCTCAGCAAATTCGAATCCCAAACCAGATGGATCGTATCATCGAACTTCTATAATTATCTGAAGATAACCGCCACCCTATTTGCGGCAAGATGAAAGACGGCGTACTTTACGGTATGCCGTCTTAATGTAATCCGATAAACGTAATGAAGTCTTAGGAGCGAAACTTTTGAGTAAATTCGCAAAATGAAATGAATAAAAGATATACAGACAGATGGATAAGTTCAGTAACCTGGCTGCGGAAAGACGCAGTATGCGCAAGTTTACGGATGAGAAACTTACGGCGGACGAGATAAGACTTCTGGAGAGAGCCGCCTTGATAGCGCCCACTTCAAAGCATACTAACGGATGGGAGTTCGTGGCAGTTGACAATCCTGAACTGCTAAAGTCTCTGTCAGAAAGCAAAGAGGCAGGTGCTGCATTTGTTGCCGATGCGCCATGGGCATTGGTGGTATTCGGTAATCCCACGCTGACAGATGCCTGGATTGAGGATTGCGCCATTTCAGCCATAATGGTGCAGCTTCAGGCAACAGATCTTGGACTTGGCAGTTGCTGGGCTCATATAAGGAACCGGTTTGCAGCTGATGGTTCCAGCGCTGCCGACAATGTGCGCCGTATACTTGGCGTCAAAGTTCCTCTTGAGCCTCTGTGCATAATTGCTGTTGGCCACAAGGGAATGGACCGCAAGCCTTTCGACGAGAGCCGGATTCAGTGGGATAAGATTCATGATAACAAGTATTGAGCACATGGATATTGTGTTGGTGGGAGCCGGTAATGTGGCAACGTGCATGGGCGGTGCACTTAAGAGCGCCGGACATGACATAAAGTGCGTTTACAGCCGTACAGAAAGAAACGCTATGGCTCTGGCCAATAAGTTGGATACCTGTTTCGTGACTGATCTGGAGCAATTGCCTGAGGCAGATGCATTCATCGTGATGCTAAGAGACGATGCCCTGCTGTCGCTTGCCGCAAAGATAGTTTCTTCACATCCTGAAAAACTGTTCCTTCATACCTCGGGTAGTGTTCCCAACTCGTTGTGGAAGAGTGCTGGAGCGACACGTTACGGAGTATTGTACCCCATGCAAACTTTCAGTAAGGGCAAAAGTGTAGAGTGGGGGGATGTTCCGGTTTTCATTGAGGCTTCGTCGGACGAGTGCCTTCAGAAAGTCAGGAATATTGCAGAATCCCTGTCAGACAACTGTACTGTTCTTGACTCAGAGCAGCGCAGTAGGCTACATCTTGCAGCTGTGTTTGCCTGCAACTTCTCAAACCGGATGTATGCAATTGCCGACGAATTGCTCAAGGAATGCGGCATTCCGTTCAGTGTCATGCTTCCGCTGATAGCTGAAACTGCAGACAAGGTTTCATCCATGCCTCCTGTCAGTGCACAGACCGGACCGGCTGTCCGCGGAGACAAACGCGTAATGGATGTTCACCGCCGGCTGCTGACTGATAAGCCTGAGTGGCGTATCTTATATGACCTGATATCAAAGGACATAAAAAAGTCATGCAAATGATTGAAGATTCTGAACTGGTCAGGGTAAAGGCTCTGGTTTTTGACGTTGATGGTGTCCTGAGCAGATCTGTGATGCCTATGGCTGCTGACGGGAACCCAATCCGCACAGTCAATGTGAAAGATGGATATGCACTTCAGCTGGCTGTCAAAAGCGGACTCAAAATATGTGTTATTACCGGGGCCAGGCCTGAACAGATACGCCGTCGGTATGAGAGCCTTGGAATTGACGATGTGTACATATCGTCGTCAGTAAAGATCCATGATTACGACGATTTCCTTGGACGCAACGGTCTGAGTGATTCTGACGTATTGGCCATGGGGGATGATATTCCTGATTACCCGATACTCAGAAGGTGTGCCATTCCATGCTGCCCTGCCGATGCTGTCCCGGAGATTAAGGCGATATGCAGATATGTATCATATGCTGATGGTGGTTGCGGCTGCGTCCGAGATGTCCTTGAACGTGTTATGAAGGCTCAGGATAAGTGGATGTCGGACGAACATGCCTTTGGCTGGTAGAATTATGGAACTGGGATACAGAATTGTTCTAGCTTCAAACTCTCCGCGTCGCAGGGAGTTGCTGAATGGCCTGGGACTTGATTTTCAGGTACGCGTGCTGGATGGAATAGACGAGTCATATCCAGAGAGTCTCGATATGGTTGATATTCCGCTATATATCTCGAAGAAGAAGGCGGAGGCATACCGCACCGGCATGGCCGATGACGAGTTGATTATCACTGCCGATACCGTCGTTGCAGTGGGTGAGCGCATTTTAGGCAAACCTGCTGACAACTTCGAGGCTGCTGACATGCTAAGGTTGCTTTCCGGACGCAGTCATCAGGTAGTGACAGGAGTGACCCTTATGACAAAACAGAAGCAACACAGTTTCACTTCAACAACCGAAGTATGGTTCTCGCATCTGTCTGAAGAGGAGATAGAATACTACGTACAGAGATTCCATCCGCTGGACAAGGCTGGAGCGTACGGAATTCAGGAATGGATAGGATTTGTGGGTGTAGAACGTATAGAAGGTTCTTATTTCAATGTAGTTGGCCTTCCGATACAGAAACTCTATCGTGAATTGCTGTATTTCTGTCAGGGCAGAGTATCCAGATAATCCTTGATTGCGATTGCTGCCGAGCGTCCGTCATTTATCGAGTCCCAAATACTCAGTGGCCGTTTGCAGGTTCCGGCAGCGAACAGTCCGGGCTTGCCTGTATCGTTGTCGTAAAGGTGAGGGCTTATGGTCTTGATGAAGCCGTACTCACCGCCTATTCCACATGAGGCACCTAACGTTCGTGTACCAGCCGAAGCTTCCATTCCTACCATCAGAACCAAAAGATCTACAGTTGTTCTCAATGGCATTCCGAGCAGTGTATCCTCTGTCTTTATCTGTACCCTGTCGTCAAAAGTTGCAGCAGCTTCAGATATGCGTCCCCGTATGAAATCGATTCCGTATTTTTCCTGAGCAGTGCGATACATCTCCTCAAATCCCTGTCCCCACATCCTCAAGTCCATGTAGAATACGGTCAAGTCTGTTCTGGGTAGCTGTTTTCTAACCTCGATTGCCTGTTTGACTGCGGTGACACAGCAGACCTTAGAGCAGTAATGGTTGCCTGATTTCTCGTCTCGTGAACCGACACATTGCAGGAAGGCTATACGTTTAGGCATGTCGCCATGGCCGTTGACAATATTGCCTTCTCTTATCATCTTCTCCATCTCAAGCGAAGTGACTACTCCCTTGTATATGCCGTACCCGAGTTCCTCCTTGCGGCGTGCATCGAATGTCGAGTAGCCGGTAGCGATGAGCACTGAGTCTGCATACCATGCTTCGGACTTGCCGGAAACAAGTTGCCATTCGGTTCCTTTCCACTTTATTTCGACTATTTCAGTGCCGAAACAACGGGTAATGTTATCCTTCAGCAGCTTGTCTTCAAGCTCTGATACCATATCCGATGCAGCAGAGAAATCAGGAAACAGAAAAGCCTTGTCCTTAAGGTTTGAAAGGGGTGTTTCGGACTTCTCGAAAAGCAGTACCTCAACACCGCTGCCTGCAAGGACAGAAGCTGCTTCTATTCCGGCAGGACCGGCACCGATGATTGCTGTTTTCTTCATATAGCCATTATGTTAACAGGTTTGCCGGCTTTTCCGGATTCCTTAGAATCTTTCCGGATGCAGCGCGGTATTTTTCTTTGGAATTGTATGGAATACCAATCTTGTCCATGAGCCTCTCAGCCTGAATCTGATGAATCTGCAGCCCCAGCTCCCACGGGTCATAGCCCAGAAGAAGACCTGCCATCTCCTCGTATGTCAGAACAGGAATGCCGTATCCGTCGCGATCGTAGGTCTTGTGCTCCATCTCGGATATGGTGTATTGCCAACGGTCAAGAAACATTGAGCAGCCGGGACAGTTTGATACAATGAAGTCCGGTTCATAGGGTTCCATCGACTCCAGTTTCTTCTTTGTGTTGGATATGGAGTAGCCTCTGTTCTCCTGAATAAGATATTGGCGGAAACCGAATCCGCAGCAGTGGCGACGTTCGGGATAATCGACGACCTCGCCTCCCCACGACTCAATCATTCCGGCCAGAACATAGGGGAACTCTGCCTTGCCGACACCCTTGTCAGGAAATATCTTTGCATAGTGACATCCGATATGTTCAACCACCCTTAGCGGTTTTCCTGTAAAACGGTTGACGAGCCTGTATTTCATCTTTTTTGCCAACTCGTTACGGAACTTGTAGATGATGTCTGATGCATGGGCTATGTTCTCAGGCAGTTCGAATTCCCTCTTACAAGCCTTCCAAAGGTTCTCACGTGCTTTTTCAAGTAATTCGGGCTTCTCATTCCACATGTGGGTTATCTCCGTAAAGACTCCAAATGAAGTAACGCACGAAGGCACGTAGTTTTTATATCCGTGTTCAGTCATAAGCGAGAACAGTCTTGCAACTACAGTCATTGTGGTTTCAAGAGGAACGATATCGCTGTGATAACCTATTCCGGTGCATGTGTGCTGACGGAAGTCGTCAAAGATATCCTTGTCAAGTTCTTCGCGCAGGATTCTTAGAAATGCCGCCTCTGAACCGGGAAAGAATGTCTGTCTGATACAGCTTCTCTCGTAGAAGAAATGATTGTCTGCGATGACTTTCTGATATTCGTTCCAATATCTGTTCATAGCTGGTTATTTTATGAGATTAGCGG
Source organism: Bacteroidaceae bacterium (assembly GCA_017615835.1). Lineage (GTDB taxonomy): Bacteria > Bacteroidota > Bacteroidia > Bacteroidales > Bacteroidaceae > Colenecus. The sequence continues at coordinate 28,236 of JAFZZI010000006.1, forward strand.
CTACTATTTCGGCTATGTCCTGTACGGGATACTCGTTTGTAGAGTGAAGGAAGGCCTTCTTGCACATAGGACACGCAGTAGCGATGGCATCAACAGGTCTCTCTGTCAGGTTGCGTAATGCATCGTTGCGTATAGTAGTCTGTTCTTCGATTGACAATACAGTGTTGCCCATATTGAACCCGCAGCAGATACTCTTCTCACGCTGGTTGCGGGTTTTCTGCAAAGTTGTGACAGCATTGAGTACGGAGCGGGGTTGGTCATATATGCCGCATCCCCGGCCAAGTTCGCAGGGATCGTGGTACGAGACGCGTCGGCTGTCACGTCCGACGCTTATGCGTCCTTTGCGTATTAGTATGTCAATGTATTCCGTGTGATGCATTACCGGTATACCTAAATCGTACTCGTCCTTGAACGAGCGGTAGCAGATAGGACAGGAGGTTACCAGCATGGTCGCACCTGAATTAATAATCATTTCAGTGTTCTTCTTCTTCAGATCATCTGCCTGGTTTCTGAATCCCTGCTGGCGCAGCGGACGTCCGCAGCAGATGGAACGGTCACGGTCCATGTACCAGTATTTCTGTCCTGCAGCCTCGAATATTCTCATCATGGCTTCTGGAATACCCGGAGTGAGATGGGACATGCAACCTCCGAAGAAAACGACTCGGCCGATGGCATTGAAAGGTTTGGGAGTGGTGAGATAGGAATAGTTGCCGGAGGAATCAAGTTTACCCTTGTTGCGAGTCATCCGCCTTATGGCCGAGATGTCAATTCCCACCGGACAATCCTCAACACATCGCTCACACATCAGACAGTTGTCTGCAATAATGCTCATTTTGGCAGGACGGTTATGGTTGCGCAGCCCCCTGATCAGATATACCGGCTGAATTCTGTGGTTGTTCAGATCCTTGTCAAGCGGACATCCCTGAATGCATACACCGCAACGCGAACAGGCATTAAGTTCAAACTTAGTATAACCTGTGGGTTGCTCGCTCTCTTTCACGCCGATCTTGCGGAACCATATCAGCAACAATTCAGTGAAGATATGCATGTAGCGGGTGAAAGGCATTGAGAAGAAAAATACCAGCAATGCCAGCGAGTAGCAAAGCCATGATGCCCACTCCAGGTGTCCGGAAATGTCGGGGTTGAATAGGCTGCCAATCGCGTTTGTCAGGAATCCGCCGTTTTGGTACATACTGGCTGTTATTGATTCAGACAGCAACCTCAGGGGAAATATCAGCCATAGTGAGAGCTTTGCGAGCCTGTCAAAAAGGTTATGAGACGTAGTTCGTCGCATTCCGACGCTTTTTGACCAGATTCTCTTTGCAAAGGCCAGTGTCAAGCCAAGAAATATGTACAGCAGTATGCCATCCATGAGGTCGGCATACTGTTTGGAATGCTTGAACATGGCAGGCTCCTTATGGATGAAATAGTTGTAGAAAATCGCAGCATAGAATGGCCTGTGGTATTTAAGATGTATTTTGTGGCCTGCCTCATCGTACGTTACACGCTTTGTAAGAAGGTACCTTCTGTCCTTGTCAAATGAATACCATCCGTCTTGTTCAATAAGAGTGTTGAGCTGTTCTATAGACTGCTCATGATTGAAACAGGCTATGGTTCGGTTGCTCTGTATTGCTCCGACCACTATAAGAAGAGCCCAACCCAACGCGAACGACTGGTGCATGATGCCCAATACGATGTTCTTACGCAAAATACGGAAATGGACCAGTCCTTCTCTGAACATCTCCCACAGCGCGGGGATGGTCTTCCACGAGAACCAGTTATGACGGATTATTGTGCGTTGGGCCTCGTCAAACTGACTTATCCAATGGATGTATTTGTATGTGCAGATAGCCAGTAGAAGCAATACTCCGACAAGGAATGGAATAACGAAAGCACTGTATGGAAATATGGATATTTTCATTTCTTCTCTTCCTCGAGCATTTTCCGCATGTTGATAATCAGCTGTCGCAGATTTACGCCGCGTGGGCACACAAGGACGCATTTCCCGCAAAGCATGCACTTCCTGAGTTCTTCGGCCAAGCCTTCCGTATTGCCGCGTCTGAACATGGTGTGCAGACGTCTTATATTGTAATCCGTGAATTGTCTGGCTGAGCAGGTGGCACTGCAGCAACCGCACTGGAAGCATCGTTTGAACGAAGGTACCCTTCTTGCCAGTTCTTCATATTTGGCCTTGGCGGTTACGTCAAGGTTTTCGCTTCTGGGTTTCTTTATTGAAAATCCAAATTCAGGCATAGTCAATCGCTAGTTAGTCCGTCCAGAAAAGCTTTTCCTCCAGTTACCTCGAAAATGCTTCGTAGTTCGTCCATAGTCTTTTTGTCGATTTTACGGAGCGCACCAGGACCGTCACCATGGTAGTTGGCACCGAATCGGGGGGCCACCTCTTCGATGTTGTTTCGGTACCACTCCCACACAGGACCCTGTTCAGGATGCTTTGAAGGCAAGACTATATCAGGATGAACGCAATAGCCTGTGTTAAGAATATTGCTGCCAATACCGTCTGCAATTTCGGTTTGCTGTTGCCCGAGACTATTGTCCTTGTAGTAGCCGATTTCCTGTGACACCGTGCGCAGTATTGAGATGACCATTCCGGGAACGTTTCCACGCGGGCAGCGCGTTTTGCAAGAGAGGCATTGACCGCATTCCCAGATAGTTTCGGAGCGTAGGAGCCTTTCTATTGATTCCTCGTCTCCGCGCTGGACTGTATCGCAAATCCTTCTGGGGTCATAGTCAAAAAATTCGGCTGCGGGACATATTGCGGTGCAAATTCCGCAGTTCATGCAAGCCTTCAAGGCGTCTTTGTAACGGATGTCCTGTCTGATAAAATCAACCAAATACCCCATGAGTATGATTTTTGAATCCAAAGATAGCATTTAATTGACTTTATTATATATCTTTGCTGGTAATTAACAATTTATTAACAGAGAGTACAGGGTCTCCTGCTATCGTCAATTAACTGAAAATGATTACTTTACTGTTTGGTCTTGGCATGCCCGAGGTGTTAGCTCTGGTTTTCATTGCACTTCTTCTGTTTGGTGCAAAACGCATACCTGAACTTATGAAGAGCATGGGCAAGGGCGTCCGTAGTTTCAAAGAAGGTATGAACGAGATTGACAAGGAGATAAATTCCGACGTCGAGAGTTCCTCGAAACACTCTGAAGAGGAGAAGAAAGACTGAATCATTCTGCCTCTGACTGACTTTATTACGGGATGGATGATTCCAAGATGACATTCTGGGATCACTTGGAGGTTCTCAGACGGATAATTCTGAGGATTCTTGCGATAGCCGCAACTGTAGCAGTAGTGGCTTTCTGTTTCAAGAATCTGTTGTTCAGGATAATACTCGCTCCCAGCAAACCCGGGTTTATAACCTATCGCCTGTTTGCCGGCATAGCAGACAGACTGGGTGCAGATTCTTCGTCCCTGCTTGATTTCAGTGTTGACCTTTTCAGCACCATGCTCACTGCACAGTTCATGACACACATGAAGATGGCGTTCTGCTTTGCACTGTTGCTGGTGATTCCATACATTATATTTGAACTTTACGGCTTCGTGGCTCCGGCCCTTCGCAGTGATGAACGCAAGTATTCCACAACTGTCATTGTGTGGTCATACCTGTTGTTCATGATGGGCGTGCTGCTCAATTACTATCTGATATTCCCGTTGGCTTTCAGGTTTCTTGGAACATACCAGGTAAGCCCTGACGTGCCCAATGTCATAACGCTGACTTCTTATACCGACATGCTGCTGACCCTGACTGTAATGATGGGGGTAATGTTCGAGCTGCCAGTTCTTTCATGGTTTCTTGCAAAACTAGGTCTGCTCAATGCTGTCTTTATGAAGAAATACCGCCGTCATGCCATACTGGTGATTTTCATAGTCTCAGCTATAATTACACCTACAACCGATGTCTTTACATTGACGGTAGTCGCTATTCCGATCTATCTGTTGTACGAAGCCAGTATTATGGTCGTGCGAAAGAGTGCCCGGACGTAGAATACAGAGGAAGGCTGCAAATTTGTTGCAGCCTTCCTTCTTACTTATATCAATATCCGGAGATATCATTTCTTTTTTTGGACGTTCATTGAGTCCTTCCACTTACCTTCAGCAGAGATTACCTTGTTGTCTGCCGGTTTATTGAAGGCTTTTTTTACCTCTTTGTCTTGCTTTTTCACATCCGATTTACCAAGCCAGGCAACAGATTGACCCTTTGCAACTGTCGCTCCCTGCTCAGCATCTATGCCGGCAATCTTGCAGTCCATGGGGGCTGGGAGAGGAACAATTCCGTGGTGAGTCTGAAGGTATGCAATAATCTCGCCTTCAGCGAATCTTGTGCCGAATGCAGGGGCTTTCGAATCTTCATTATAGTCGAGTTCCCATAGCACACGCCCATTGCACGGAGCATCCAAAGGTTCTGCATCGGGGTGAAGAATGGCGCGTTTTTCTGAAGCACTGAAGTGCTTGACAGGCCCTCCTGCGGTACCGGCCTGAGCCTTTTCCATACGTTCCATGAGATCTTTGTTGAACTGATCTTTGGCCTGTCCCGACTTGAACTCGCGATACTGCTTTTCGTGCATGGCAAACTCGAACAGCTCCTCGTCGTCCTGACCGCGATCCCAGCCAAGTTCATTCATCATCTTCTCGAATCGTGGCAATTCGTCCGGGTAGAGTGCCTGAGGATCTCCTGTATAGAACTCGAAATTCTTCTCTTTGGCAAGTTCTACTATTTCCGGAGCAAGCTCGCCTGGCAGTTTGCCTGACTTACCTAGAATCATGCCCCACATGGCGGGATCCATACGCGTGAATGGCTTCTCGTCCATCGACTTTGAGTAGAGGTTCATTAGAGCGGCATTCTTTACATACTGGCTGAACGGTGTAACAAGACAAGGTGTACCAAGCATCGGCCAAATACGCTGAACCTCGTCGAAAAGTTCGACCAGCAATTCGTCCTCTGAAAGTTCGTGTTCTCCTTTCTTGCGCAGGTTGGCGTTGATGGCTGCATGCATACCTTTCAGATCGGCCATCAGTGAGCCCATCATACCGCCCGGTAGTCCGCAACCTACCAGCAAAGATGTCATTAGTGAGTTTTTCGGATCAATCCAATAACCAAGGAAGTCGTCCATGAAGCTCTGTGTGAGGCTACGTGCCTCCATATATGCTTTCATGTTGATATCCTTGACAAGGAAACCTGCATCCTTGAGCATAGCCTGTATGGTTATAACATCCGGATGTACCTTACCCCAGGAAAGGGGTTCCATTGCAACATCCAGAACATCACCGCCAGCCTTTGCTACTTCAAGCATCGATGCTACCGAGAATCCAGGTCCGGTATGACCATGATATTGTATTATAATATCGGGGTGATTCTCCTTGATTGCCTTGACGATAGTTCCGAGCATCACCGGACGTCCTATTCCGGCCATATCCTTAAGACATATTTCCTGAGCACCACCCTCAATCAGCTGTTCGGCAAGATTGATGTAGTATTCAACAGTGTGAACCTTAGAGTAAGTTATGCACATTGTTGCCTGTGCTGTCATGCCGGCAGCCTTTGCCCACTTGATAGAAGGAATTATGTTTCGCGGATCGTTGAGACCGCAGAAGATGCGGGTGATGTCAGTCCCCTGTGCATGCTTCACCTTGTACATCAGTTGCCTGACATCTGCAGGAACAGGATTCATGCGGAGGGCGTTAAGACCACGGTCCAGCATGTGTGTCTTGATGCCTGCTTCATGGAACGGTTTCGTAAAGGTACGGACTGCGAGGTTCGGGTTCTCGCCATAAAGCAGGTTTACTTGCTCCATGGCACCGCCGTTTGTCTCAACGCGGTCAAAGCATCCCATGTCAATTATTACCGGAGCAATCTTGGCAAGTTGGTCCTTTCGTGGAACATACTTTCCGGACGACTGCCACATATCACGGTAGACCAAACTGAATTGAACTTCTTTTTTCATATTTGACTTATTTCTTTACTTTCTTTGATTTCTAATTGCTTCCGTATCCAGGAGAGTTTTATGCGTCAATTGCCTTGCGGAACCACCTGGCACGGTCACAACCTTCGCCAGTGTTCAGAAGCACCAGATTGCCATCTCGGATATCTCCCTTTTTCAGAGCCTCATAGAATCCGGCAATGCAGACGGCAGACGCCGGTCCCATATAGATCCCACGCTCTTTCTTTACGATACGTCCGTATTCCTCAAGTCCCTCTTCGCTGATACGCAGGAAACAGCCGCCGCTATTCCTGACGATAGGGCCGACCAGAGGGTACATGCCTGGAGTCCCGGCAGTGAGTATCGAAATACGTGTCCTTGGAGTTACTGACGGGAAATGCTTCTCCCATCCTTCGGGGAAGCCATTTTCAACAGCCCATTCCCAAGCCTGAACCATCGGATCGCAGGTGTCTTGTTGTACAAGAAGCATTTTTGGCATTTTATGGTGGGGATATGCAGCGGCAATCTCGCGCATACCTTTCTCAAATGCTATCGGACTTGTTCCTCCTGCAACGGCCTGCATATAGACGTCAGGTATGCGACCCAGTTGGCGCATACATTCGAACACCAGCGTCTTCTTGGCCTCAACGCGTATAGGGTCAATATTACCTGCTGAAATCATTACCTTGTGTTCTTTGTGGAATTCGGCAGCCTCTGCCTTGGCCTGGCCGTAGCCCCCCGTTGAAACTGTAAGGTTTTGTCCGGTGGCCATTATGGCTTCGCGGGTCTCATCGTACATATCATTAGGGGCAAAGACGTCAAACTTTACTCCGGCCTTGGCAAGATATGTGGCGTAGGCAGTAGCGGCATTTCCTGTCGACGCCAGACAGTATTCGTTTACGCCATGCTGACTGAAGAGAGTGGCGGCAAGTGAAGCCGCTATATCTTTGAATGTGCCGGTACCGCGGTTAAGGTCGTTGCGACATACCACTACACGACAGTCAACACCATACTTGCTGCGGGCAAAGTCGCTAAGGAAACTCCACTCCTCGATGGGTACTGCACCTTCTCCGAAACTCACGATACCCTCCCTGCTTTCAATCGGAAGAAAGTCGTAATAGTGGTAAAGGTTTTCGGGCTCTGTGTCGCTTGAACAAAGCTTGTCCAACAAGCGGTAATCGGTTGTATAGACAGCCTCGGCATGGTTGCTGCCGCACTCGCAGAGTTGGTCCTGTCTGAACCATTCGGCGAACCCCCCTATTGTTTTGCCACACTTCCTGCAGACTAGCCGGTATTTCATTTCTTTTACTTGAAAAGGTTCATGTCCTTCATCTCGCCTTTGTACAGGCCTGCATCAAGTTTTGCCTTTACCTCCTTGAACACGCTTATGGTGCGTGCCACATGGTCGAGGGTGTGCGATGCGGTCGGTATGATACGCAGCATAATCTGTCCCTTGGGGACAACAGGATATACAACCATCGAGCAGAAAATTCCGTAGTTCTCGCGAAGGTCAACCACGACATTGGTGGCCTCGTTGACATCGCCCTGGAAGAAAACCGGGGTGACCGGCGACTCAGTGCGGCCAATGTCGAAGCCCTCCTCCTTCAGGCCGCTCTGCAGGGCGTTGACCACTTCCCATAGATGCTCGCGGTATTCGGGATGAGTCTTGATGAGTTCCAGTCGCTTCATGTTGCCCACCACCAGCGGCAACGGCAATGATTTGGCGTAAATCTGCGAACGCATGTTGAACTTCAGATGCTGAATGACTTCAGGTTCAGAGTTTACGACACCGCCGATGCTGGCCATGCTCTTTGCGAATGCGTCGAATATGACATCTATCTCGTCAGTCACTCCATAATGCTCGGCTGTGCCTCGCCCGTGTGCTCCCATAGTACCGAAACCATGGGCATCATCAATCAGTATGCGGAAAGGATACTTCTTCTTGAGTTCGACTATACCATCCAGATGTCCGAGGTCGCCGGCCATACCGTAAACACCTTCGGTTATCACAAGCACGCCACCGCCCTGTTCGTCTGCCAGCTTGCAGGCGTGGTTCAGTTGCTTCTCAAGGCTTGCCATGTCGTTGTGGCGGTACGTGTACCGCTTGGCCATGCTCAGGCGCATTCCGTCGAGGATGCAGGCATGGGCCTCAGAGTCATAGACAATGACATCGTTGCGGCTCGTCAAGACATCAATTATTGAGATCATGCCCTGATAGCCGAAGTTCATTACCAGTCCGGCGGGCTTGCCGATGAACTCGGCAAAGTCATTCTCGAACTTTATGTGGAGGTCGGTGTTGCCTGACATCATTCGGGCTCCCATTGGAGCGGCAAGACCATATTTCGCTGCAGCCTCAGCGTCAGCTTTGCGGACTTCGGGAAGGTTTGCCAGTCCCAGATAGTTGTTGAGACTCCAGTTCAGCACCTTCTTGCCGTTGAATACCATCTCCGGACCGATTTCGCCTTCCAGACGGGGAAACATGAAATAGCCGTCTGCCTTGCCCTGATACTGTCCGAGCGGGCCCGGAGTAGCCTTGATTCTCTCAAAAATATCCCTGATCATGATTGTATTTGAGTTATTGGTGAATATCTATGTTTTCTTTCAAACGGCAAAGTTAATCAAAAAATCCTCCTTTTCCCATAATGGAAGTTTTTCGTTGATATTTATCAGTTAGGGTTTTTTCGCATACAGGATGGTTGGGTAGAAAATAAATGTCTAATTTTGCAGCCAAGTGTGGGGTGCTGACCCGAGAGGAAAGCTGAGATTATACCCTTTGAACCTGATTTGTGTAATTGCAACGTAGGAAAAACTTTCGTTCTTGTAGTTTCCGGGTTTTTGTCTTCGTATTCCTCTGGCAACTGGTTCCCATCAACCTGACCTATATTTTATTGATAGACTTAACGATATGAAATGGAGTGAAAATGTCTGGAAACAGTCTGAGAGAATTTACCGTGCCATATTGGAGCAGCCTTTTCTGAAAGAGATGGCTGCAGGAATCCTTGCGGTCGATAAGTTTGACCGTTATCTGGCCCAGGATGAGATTTATGTAGGCAATTATGGCCGCTCAATGTATGCCCTGTCCGACATAATTCCGGATCCATCGCAGCAGGAGATGTTCAGAGCCTTTGCAAAGGAAGGAATAGAAAGCGAACAGATTATGCACAAACTGCTTATCGACCGTTTCGGAATCAACACAGAAGTCAGGCCATCGGTTGTGACGTCTACTTACAATGCACATACCGAAGCCGCAGTAGCCACCGGAATCAAAGAGGTAGGACTGGCCGCCATACTTCCATGCGCCTGGGTTTACAACGAAGTCGGCCTTGAGGTTCTGAAGTTTGCTCAAATGGATGGGAATCCCTATGCAGAGTGGATGTCCGAGTATGGGAACCCTGAGTTTACGAAAGGCGTCAGAATGCTGGTTGACATGGCTGACGAGTGGTCAGAGACGGTAACCTCCGAAGTGCGTGAACGTATGGATTCCGCATTCGTCGAGGCCACACTTTTCGAATATGCTTTTTGGGATTACGGATACTGCGGTGACTCAAAGTCATACGATTACATGCTTCACACTGAAAACTGGATTTGAGAAATATATGAAAACCTATCCTAGAGTTCTGGCAATTGCCGGCAGTGATTCGGGAGGAGGTGCCGGAATACAGGCCGATATAAAGTCCATAAGTGCCACAGGTTCGTATGCTGCGTGTGCCATAACTGCCATAACCGTCCAGAATACATTGGGTGTAAGTGATGTCTTGCCTATACCACCAGAAATAATTGCAGCACAGATTGACGCTGTTGTCACCGATATAGGTGCCGATGCAGTGAAGATCGGAATGCTGCACTCCTCAGAGGTCATCAAGGCCATCAGGGCAAAGCTTCATGAACTGTCTGTCGGCAATATAGTGCTCGATCCGGTAATGGTGTCAACCTCAGGGCACCGTCTTATTGAAGAGGAGGCCGTCGCCACTCTGGTGTCGGAACTTATTCCGATGGCAAGGGTTATCACCCCTAACATTCCTGAGGCAGAGATACTCTCAGGAGAAAAAATCTCCTGTCAGGACGACCTTCCCAGGATAGCCCGAAAGCTTTCTTTCGGTGGAAAGGTTTCGGTGATGATGAAAGCCGGTCATCTTTCAGACAGGAGTGTGGTTGACATTTTCTACAACGCTGAGGAGGACCGTATGGTTGAACTGCCTTCAAGACGTGTTGACACGCCAAACACTCATGGTACAGGCTGTACTCTCTCTTCTGCCATAGCATCGTATCTGGCTCAGGGCATGGATCCAGATTCCGCAGTTACTTTCGCAAAAAATTACATTGCAGGAGCAATAGAATCAGGCAGTCATTACATTATCGGCCATGGACACGGCCCGGTTGATCACTTCTGGAAAAGATAGTGCCAGATCTACAGAATCACAGAACAGGATTGACAGCACCCTGCCGCTCTTTTTATTAACTTTGAACTCCGATATGCGAATTTGAGATGTGGCTAACTTCGGCTCTGTTGTCAGCATTGTTTCTCGGCTTCTATGACGTAGCCAAGAAACAGTCTCTGAAAGGCAATGCGGTCATTCCCGTCCTATGGCTTCATACGCTGTTCTGCAGTATTGTCATGCTGGTTCCCACGCTGCTGTCACTTAGGCCTGGCCTGATGGATGGTTCGCCCTTCATGGTCCCCTCTGAGGATATCAGGACCCACTGGCTGATTGTGCTTAAGGCTGCCATTGTGCTCGGTTCGTGGATATTTGGCTACTTCGGCATGAAGCATCTGCCTATCACTCTCTTCGGTCCTATCAATGCTACCCGTCCCATTCTGGTGCTGCTGGGCGGACTGCTTCTGTTTGGCGAACGTCTGAATCTTTATCAATGGATTGGAGTCCTTATAGCAGTTGTTTCATTTTACATGCTGAGTCTTAGCGGAAAAAAGGAGGGTGTCGATTTCAAGCATGACAGGTGGGTCTATTGTGTTGTGGCGGCAACCCTGCTCGGCGCTGTCAGCGCTCTGTTTGACAAGTATCTGCTCGGCCAGCTCAACAACATGTTCGTGCAGGCGTGGAGCAATTTTTATCAACTGATAATGATGACTGCCGTCCTGTTCATCTTGTGGTGGCCTCAGCGCAAGAACTCAACTCCATTCCAGTGGCGCTGGAGCATCCTGCTCATATCTGTATCTCTCACACTGGCTGACTATGCCTATTTCCGTTCCCTGACATACAGCTCTTCCATGATATCCATAATCTCGATGATACGTCGCAGCAGCGTCATCGTCTCGTTCCTTTGCGGAGCCATTCTCTTTCATGAAAAGAATCTTCGCAGCAAGGCCATTGACCTTGTACTGGTACTTTTGGGACTGGCATTCCTGTTGGCAGGCTCCATGCAGTCCTGAAAATATTGCCTGTGGAATTCAACGTCGTCTGTTGAAATAACACAAGGAGGAAACTATTGCGACAACAACGTTTTTGTGTTAATTTTGCGTCTTCTGAACAAGATGGACCGAAGTTATGAGGGGTATCAGCAAGAATTACAAAGTGACAAACATGCTAATGGGACCCGATTTCCGGCTGACCTGCATAAGTGCTCAGATGCTGGCGCAGGATTGCTTTGCCTCCTACATGGCGCGCCACAATGTTGCAGCCTTCGATCTGGCCAGACAGTCCAAGATGTGGATTATTTCCGAGTTCTACATGAGGTTTTCCGACCCGATGCCTTTCTGGGGAGATACAGTAACTGTGGAATCGTGGATGTCTGAGAATCCCGCCGTCAAGGTGTTCATCGACTATCGTCTCACTCACCGTGGCAGGGTGTTCTCACAAGGATATGCAGTCTGGGCTATCCTCGACATCATGTCCCGCCGTCCGGTGGCGTGTGCCGAGATACTCTCTCCGATAGAGTGTGTTCCGGAACTTACTATCGGTTCGCACCATCACAGAATAAGCCGGGGTTCCGATTCGGTATTCAGTTACAGTCATGTTGCAAACAACGGAAACACAGACTTCAACGGTCATGTCAGCAACATAACCTATCTGAAGATGTGCAGTAATGCCATGCCCATGGACTATTTGTCCACCCATAGAATGACCTCGGTTGATGTGAAGTTCGTACGCGAATCTTTCCTTGGTCAGGAACTTCGGTGCCAGGTCTTTGCCGGTGCCGGGCCCGACAGTTGGACATATGTCATACAGAACGGTGACGGCCTGGTCAATTGCGAGGCTGCGGCCTCTTTCGTCCAGGGAGCAGATGGTGAGGTTGACTACGATAATCTTGAAATCAGAAACGCGTAAAATACTCCTTCTCATGTCCTCAAATCTGAAGTTGTCCAGAATCAAGAAGTTCCTGAAGAGGGATATCTGGATTATCGACCGTAGCGAATTAGACAAGCGGAAGGCGCGTGTCTTGAAATACCTGAAGGTTACGCTTCTCGTGATTGGGGATGTTGCACGTCAGAAGATTGGCTTGCGTGGCGTCGCACTGGCCTTTTTCTCTGTCATGGCACTAGTCCCTGGTGTAGCCATGACCTTTGCTGTAACCAACGGCTTCGGGATTGACGACAAACTTGCTGAACTTATGCTTGTGTATTTTTCTGACAGCGAAGACCTTGTTCAGCAGATAATGGGCTACGCCAACAATATCTTGGCCGCTACCGGTAACGGAATATTCGGCATTGTAACTTTTCTGTCGTTTATCTGGCTGGTGTTCTGGCTGATGATTCAGGTGGAGAATGCCTTCAACTACGTCTGGAAGGCAGAGAAGTCCAGAAACCTCTGGAAACGTGTCAGCTTTTACATAGTATTTACACTGCTGTTCCCGTTAGTCCTGATAATGTTCATGGCAACTGTCTTCCAATTCATAAACGGTGACGGACTTGTTTCTCTTCTTGTCAACATCCCGTTCTGGGACAAAATATCCAAGTTTGTCTCGTGGCTGCTGATATATATACTTACGTCGTTTGTATTGACCCTGATGTTCAAGTTCATTCCTTCTCCTAAGGTGAATCTCGGCGAGGCATGGCGGGCATCGCTTGTTACGGCGTTTTTTTTCTGCCTGTTCCAGTTCTTATATGTTGCTGCTCAGGTTGCTTTCAACCGGTGGAACTCAGTGTTTGGAGCCGTAGCTGCCATACCTTTCCTTATGGTGTGGCTTAATATTTCATGGCAGATAGTTCTTTATGGCGCTGAACTGGCATACGCCTTCCAGCACGTTGACGACAACATACCTGCCGAAACTGAAGCAGATGGAAAGCTATCTTCAGATTGACAGTCTGGTCAAATCATATGGCGATCATGTGTTGCTTGACGGATTCACACTTAACATTTCGGAAGGTGAGAAGATTGGCCTGATTGCCCGAAACGGCATGGGCAAGAGTACTCTGCTTGACATAATAGCCGGCAAAGAGGACTACAACTCCGGAACCATTGTTTTCCGTAAAGACCTGAAGGTGTCTTACTTGGAGCAGAATCCTGTCTGGCCGAACGGCACTGCTGTCATTGACGCCTGCGGGGGACGTTCGGATGTAGTAGCAGCCCGTCAGATTCTTACAAGGTTGGGAATTAACGACCATTACACCACGATTGACAATATGTCGGGCGGACAACTCAAGAGGGTTGCCATTGCTGCTGCACTGATGTCAAAACCTGACTTCCTCATTCTTGATGAACCAACCAACCATCTCGACATCGAGGTTACAGAGTGGCTTGAACGATATCTTTCGTCAAATAGGCTTACACTTCTTCTGGTAACTCATGACCGTTATATGCTTGACCGTGTCTGTACCCGCATTGTTGAACTAGAGGACTGTAGAGCATATTCTTATGACGGCAGTTACAGCTACTATCTTGAGAAGCGACAGGAGCGCCTTGACGCTGAGGCATCGCAGCGCTCAAGCGACGAGAACCTCTACCGGCGCGAGTTGGAGTGGATGCGCAGGATGCCATCAGCCCGTGCAACCAAGGCCAGATATCGGAAGGAGTCTTTTCACGAACTTGAAGAGCGACTTAGGGTTCACCGCAATCAGCTTCAGGTAAAATTTGACGTAAAGGCCTCATATATAGGCAATAAGATATTCGAGATGCATGGTGTTGGCAAGCGTTTCGGCGACAGGGTAATACTTGACTGTTTCGACTATACATTTGCCCGATATGAGAAACTGGGAATTGTGGGAAATAATGGAGTGGGGAAGTCAACGTTCCTTAAACTGATAACTGGTGATGTCCAGCCTGACGTAGGAATTATTGAGCGTGGTGCCACGCTACGGATAGGTTATTACAGTCAACAGGGCATGGATTTCAACCCGAGCGACAGGGTTATTGATGCAGTAACCGCCATAGCCGACCATATTGTTCTCGATGACGGGCGACATATTCCCGCATCGCAGTTCCTGCAGAAGTTTCTCTTTCCCCCAACAATCCAGCACAGTTACATTAGCAGGCTGAGCGGAGGAGAGAGACGCAGATTATACCTCTGCACCATACTGATGCGCTGCCCCAATTTCCTGATACTAGACGAGCCTACCAACGATCTTGATATCGCGACACTACAAGTACTTGAGGAGTATATTTCAGAGTTCAAAGGCTGTGTGGTGGCCGTGTCGCACGACCGATGTTTCATGGACAAAGTGGCCGGACACCTGTTTGTCTTCGAGGGCGACGGCAAGATAACTGATTTCCCGTCTTCTTACAGCGACTGGCTTGAGTGGAATGAGTTGAAGAAACTTCAGGATACAAGGCAGACTACAATGGAGCGTACTTCGCAGCCCCGCAAAACCATCCGCTGTGTCAATGCCAATAAATTGACATATAGGGAAAAATGCGAAATGGAACAGATTGAATCAGAACTGGAGTCGCTCGAGTCCGAGCGAGCTGCGCTTGAGGCAGAAATGAACAGCGGCTCTCTTCAATATGAAGAACTTTCTGCAAAATCAGTCAGAGTGGGACAAGTCATCAGTCGCATTGACGAGATAACCATGCGTTGGCTTGAACTCAGCGAGAAAAACTGACTTTCTTTGGGCTGTCGGGCCGGTCATTCAGGTATAGTGTATGTCCAACAGCGGCGGCGCCGGTGAACTGTGTGCTCAAAATGCTTCCAAACATTCTGAATCTTTATGTTGTCTTCCTGCATCGGGCCTGTCTGGACATCTGTGCAGTTATATTTCTGTGCTTTCTTCAGCCCCTGAAGCAGAATGAGCGCTTCAACGCCCTTTCTCTGGTCTTCGGGGCGTACAGCCATCATATACATGTCCACATGAGTGTGGTCGTGCAGGTCGGCCAGTACCCTTAGTATGGTCAGCGGTCCAAGTCGTCCCCGTCCGCTGCGGATGGCGGGGCTTATTGACGGAGCCATGAAGCCAAAACCAATTATTTGTCCTTCGGTATTGGTTACCATAAGGCAGTAGTCGGGGTTGCCGACCAGCATTATCAGTTTTGAGAAGTTGTCAATCTGCTTTTCTGACAGCGGAACTATTCCATGCAGTTTCTCAAAGGCTGTATTTATAATCATCATGGCCTCCCTGATGTACGGCTTTACCTCTCTCATTCTATTGAACTCCTTAAGCTTAAAGCCGTACCGCTCCTGAGTCAGCTGTGCCATTCTGGTCAGTCTGTCGGGTACCTCATTCGGAACAGGAACCTTAATCTCGTTCCAGTCCCATTTCTTTGTCAGTCCCAGTGTCTCCATGTGAGTCTGGTAGTAGGGATAGTTGTATATTGTAATATACATATCCATCTGGTCGAAACCGTCAATCAGCATACCCTGCTGGTCGAGGTTTGAGAATCCTAGCGGACCGCGCATCTCGTTCATCCCAAGCTCTCTGCCCCATGACACTGCAGTGTCAAACAGAGCCTTAGATACCTCGGGGTCGTCAACAAAGTCGAACCGGGTGAACCTCAGGTGCCTTGAGTCCTCCTTTTTGTTGGCTGCCTTGTTCAGGATTGCTCCTATACGGCCTACTACCTTGCCGTTTCTCTCTGCCAGCCACAGACGGCATTCCGAATATGCGAAGGCGGGATTCTTGCTTGGATTGAATGTATCCATCTCGTCGGCAATGAGATTTGGAACGAAGAATTCATTGTCCTTGTACAGTTCGACGGGAAACCTGAAGAATCTCTTTCTGTCCTTTTTTGTCAGGACCTCAATAATCTGAACCATGTCCGAAACTATGTTTGCAGGGCAAAGTTAGCAAAAAACTGTCAGCTGAGATTCTGTACATATATAAAAGGGACGCTTCTTTCTTTGTACACAAAAATAAACGTTCCTGTCGCGTTTAGAGAGGGCCAGATATTTGAATCTGAATAGATATGGGTCTGAGTAAAAATAGATATGGGTCTGAGCAAATTTAGATATGGGTCTGAAGCATGCTCAGATATGGGTCTTTTTTTATTCAGATATGGGTCTTTCCAACGCGCGCGCATGCGCGTACCTATTTATTATACTTGTGCGGGGCATGGAGTCATAGTCTGCCAAAGAAAAGCAGAAAGCCCGTGACGTAATTGTCCGGGCTTTCGGGTAGTGGCAGAGCAGTAAAGACTAATCTTTTTGCGTCGGATATACCCTGTTAATGGTGTGTTTTGACAGATATCGGGTGCGGCCACCGAAGGGTATGCGTTTCGCATTCGCTTCCATTACGAAAATCATTGATGGTGCGTCCGATGAATTTCCCATGCTCAACAAATATGAACCAGGTTTGACTTCCCAATATGAGTCTTCTCCCGGAGCACCTGAAGGCAGCACGCATTCGGCAAGTTGCTCGTCGTATAACTGGAACTTGATGCTCTTTTTTTCTCCTGGCTGCAGACTGACGCGGGCGAAGCCCAGAAGCCGCTTTTTCAGTTTGATGGCAGTGTTCCCACCGATGTATGAATCAAGGTAAATCTGAATGACTTCATCACCAGCCATATTGCCGGTATTCTGAACTGTGCAGGTCACCTTACCACGAGGATCAATAGTCTTCAACTCGTATTTGAATGTGGTGTATGACAGTCCGTAGCCGAATGGCCATGCCACGTAGCCGTCGGTATCTTCGTCGTTATAGCAGAACTGTCCCTTTTGTTCATGGTCGGGGTAGGTGATGGCCAGTTTTCCCGAGGGGCTGACGTTGCCGAGCAGAATGTCGGCAACGGCGTTGCCTCCCTCTTCGCCAGGGTACCAGGCTTGCAGGATTGCGGCACATCCGTCAGCTATCTCCTTGACGCACTGGGGCCTGCCACCGAAGATGACCAGTACTACAGGCTTGCCGGTGGCAATGAGTTCTTTGACAAACTCCTGCTGACGTCCGGGCAGACAGATGCCCTTGCGCTCACGTCCTTCTCCGCAAAGGGCGGGATTCTCGCCCATGGCAGCTATGATGACATCACTTTCGGCCGCCATTGCGACAGCTTTGTCCCAGTCAGTTTCTTCGTCTTGCGGTACGAGTCCCGAGGTCAGTTTACGTATGCGCGGATCGCCGCCAAAGTTCAGCGACAACTCGCCGGGCACGCTCCAGTCGCAGCCACGGGCGTATTCAAGGGCAGCACCTTTAATCTTTCCTGACAGTCCCTCGCGCAGGGTAACTATATGGGGTGTTTCGGGATCCATTTCGTTGTTGCGCCAGAAGTAGTTCATTGAGGGGAATGTGTAGTCGCCAAGCATGGCGCAGAATGCGTTGGCATTGGGGCCCACAAGGGCGATTTTACCTTTGGTTCCGTCAAGTGGCAGCACGCCGTTGTTCTTCAGCATTACTACCGACTGGGTAGCAAGCAGATATGATGTCTCACGCCACTCCTTGGGGTCAAGGTCGTTAAGAGGGTTATCGGTAAAGCCGTGGTTGTCGTCAAAGAGTCCTACGTTGTATTTCAGGGTCAGTGCACGCTTGACACACTTTTCGAAAGCCTCGGCATCAATTCGTCCGGCTTCGAGCAGTTCGGGCAGATACTGATAGTTGTCGCCGTTGCAGAATTCAAGGTCATTGCCGGTGTTGAGGGCAAGTTCAGCGGTCTTTTTCAGACTTTCAGGGTCGTTGCCCATATATCCGATTGACAGATAGTCGCTTACAACTACTCCGTCAAATCCCAACCCGTTGCGTAACAGCACATTTATAAGGGTGTCGCTGGTAACGGCCTGTTCGCCTCTGAACTGGTCGTAACAGGTCATGACAGCCTTGCTGCCAGATTGGCGTATGCAGACTTCGTGCGGGAACAGAACCTCGCTGCAAATTCTTTCCCAGGACAGTTCACTGCCGCCGCCATATCCCAGAAAGTGTTTGGTGCAGGCTGCCACGCCAGTACGCAGATTGTCGCACTGTAGTCCTTCAACGAAGGCTGATGCCATGGATGCGCTCAGATATGCATCTTCACCATACGACTCTTCGCCACGGCACCACGAGGCGTTGCGAATTATGTCTGTCATCGGTGACAGTGCCATAGTGACTCCTACCGAGCGCATGGCTTTTGAGGTCTGGAATGTCTTGACGCGGGCAAGGTCGGGATTCCATGTGCAGGCCATACCTATCTGCTGAGGATAGATTGTTGCACCCTTGGCGGTGAATCCGGAGATGCATTCTTCATGCAGAACCGCCGGAATGCCGGATGGTGTCTCGTTAATGAGATAGTCCTGAATTTGCTGTGCAATCTCCAGGAGTCTGGAGGGCGTGACGTCAAGATTGCTTGAGAACTGACATATATGTCCTATTCCATAGGGAATCTTCCTGCGACACAGTTCAAGTGACACTTGGCCGTCAACCATGATGTCCTGAGGTTGAATGCTGTACAGTTGGGCCGCTCTTTCCTGTACTGACATGCGGTCGTAAAGGCTGTCAACAAATGACTTTGAGGCTTCTGTCTCGAAAGGGAAATAGTGATTATCCATTATGTTGCTGTTATTATTCATTGCAGTGCCGATACAGCTCCACAGCGACATTGCTGTCACTGTGGCTGTGACTGCCTGAAGGCAGATTCTAACTATTTTCATATTCTGTTTCCGTTGCAGTTTCTTTAATGATTGTCTGTCAAAAAATATCCGAAGGATTCAGTCCAAGCAGTTCCATGCGCCTGCGTAGCCTGGGTACCTCGTTGTTTATGAACTCGTCGCGCTTCTGCTCAAGTACCTTGTCGTAGGCATCGTCCGAGATGAAGAATCCGATGCCGCGCTTGTTGAATATGATACCGTCGGCTGTAAGTTTCTCGTAACTCCGTGCCACGGTGTTGGGGTTAACCTGATATTCGGCTCCCAGCTCGCGCACTGATGCTATTCTGTCCTCAGGCTTGAGGTCACCGCTCAGGATTCTGTCGCAGATTAAGTCTGTAATCTGCAAATATATTGGTTTATTGTTTTCGAAGTCCATAGTCTGATGTTTTAATGCTGAATTCTGCGCAGCCTTATGTAAGCTAAAGAGCAGAGAACCAGACCCACCAAAGACTTGATTAGTATCTTTCCGACTGAGGGGATGATGTATAGACTGGTTTCTGCACCTTGGGTGTTGTAGGTAATCAGTTCCATCTTTTCAGAGATGTTTTCTGCATTGTTTGCCGTGGCCAGGCCTGTCCATACCACAATTATGAGTATTGCAATAAGACATAGAATGGTCTTTGTTACTTTGGCTTTCTTGAAGACCAAGGCTCCCAAGACATAGAACATCTGGAAAATGAATATTGTGAGGAATCTGTTCAACCAGTGTTTGAATATATCTGTCCGTGACAACTCATCAATCATGAAGAGAGAGTTGTCGATGAAAGAATCCAGGCCTATCGACTCAAGAGTGCCTCTTGAAGAGTTGTTTAGCGCGAGTAGGGCATTCTTTGTGCTGAACATGATATTGATGAGTGGAGTACCGGCGCCTTTGTCTACCTTGCATAGTACCAGATCGGCCAGACCGTAGCCAAGCTGAAACAGATATGGTATGATGATGACTGACAGAAGAATGAGTATCAGTGTCTTCTCGAAGGTTGATGCCGGTATCATAAGGTAGTTGCTTCCCATCTTCTTGTCGGTAAGGTTGCCGTAACACTTGGATGGTAGTATCATCGCAAATATTATGAAGACTATGGTGAACAACAGGTTACGTCCGCCTATGCCTATCGACTTCCAGCCTCCTATTCCATTGAACAATACTCCAGTATAGCCGTAGCACAATCCGAACAGCAGACCACTCAGCATGAAAAGCAGTAACGGCAGCCATATTTGTGATAATAATCTCTTGGTCTCAGAACAAAAGAATGTGGCAAATCTCTTTAAGTTGAATACGTTGTTCATATCTGTAGATATTACTTGTCAAACAATCCTTTAATGTAGTTTTTGTGAAGGTGTACGGTGTTGAACAGTGCCTCCACGTTCACTTTGCTCTCAAGGTTTGAGGTGTTGGGCCTTACTTGTATGGACGAACCAGGCAGAAGTTCGCTGTAAAGGGCATTGTCGGCGGGTATGCCCGAGTAATCAAAGAACAGTTTTTCCGCTATCCTGTCTATGCTGGCATTAAGCAGAACATCACGGCGGTCAAGGATGATGATGGGGTCTATGATGTTCTCGAGGTCGCGCACCTGATGTGTCGATATGACAAGCACAGAATCCTCACGTGTGAACTGGCTTACAGCCTTGCGGAATTGTGCCTTAGAAGGAATATCCAGACCGTTTGTAGGCTCGTCAAGGTAAAGATACTTTGTGTTGCAGGCAAGTGCAAACGAGATATAAGCCTTTTTGAGTTCTCCGTTCGACATTTTGTCCATACGCTTGTTGGGGTCATTCTCGAAAATATCCATCAGCTTCATGAACTTCTGAAAATCGAACTTGTACCAGAATTTTCCGAAATCCTTGGCATATCTTTTTGCCGTAATGCTCATAGAAGCGACCTCGTCCGGCAGGTAGTATTGGTCGGCCAGAGACTGCGGCAGACGTTTAGACGGTTCTATACCGTCAATGGTAATCGAGCCGTTCTGTACTCTCTTGAGTCCGCAGAGTAGTGTGAGCAACGTCGTTTTGCCAACTCCGTTCTCACCCAGAAGGCCGTAGATGCGTCCTTCCTCCAGTTGGAGTGAAATGTTGTCCAGCACTCTGTTGTCCTTGTAGCTGAACTCTAAATTCTTAATTGTAATCATAGAATATTGATGTTTTAGTGTATTACAAAACTAATACACTGCAAATATATGGCCGATATTTTGAACGACAATGGATTTATAGTGGAAAAAATAAATATTTAACTTAAATTAACAAATAAAAGACCCTGAGACATATATATGCCCCAGGGTCAAATAGTATAGTGTTAAACTTAAAGTGGTCAGAATCCGCCGAAGCCGCCTCCGCCGAAGCCACCTCCGCCGAAACCGCCTCCGCCGAAGCCACCTCCGCCGAAGTCACCTCCGAAACCACCGAAGTCCATTCCACCGAAGTCCATCTCACGGACAGTGATATCGGCAGGGACATCAAAGATACCAGCCGGTATCTCGGCGTTCTCCTGAAGTTCAGTGACAGTTGTGGTAATGGGGTTGTCGGACATGAAACCTGCGGTCTCGCTCTTCAGAACGATGCCTTTATAAACCCAGTATTTGTTGGTTACATACTGCTGCATCATCAATACCCTTACCGAATAGATGGTGCAGAGCTTGCCAGCAACCTCTTCCTGACCAAGTTCTTTTATCTTATTCTTCTTTATGGTCTTGGAATCAAGTGCGTTGAAGTTGACAGGGGCTGATCCGCCTCCACCCATGCCGAAGCTACCGAATCCGCCACCGAATCCGCCACCGAATCCACCTCCGCGTCCATTGCCGAACGCCGGAATCTTTGTAGCGGTCTTCTCTTCTTCATTGATGGTGACGGTTGCTCCGTCCTTGTCGGTCACGGTGCGTGTGGTACGTCCGCCCATCTTCGATACTGTGGCGCGTTTTGCACCATAGTCGTCAAAATAGACCATCTCTATTGACTCGGTGTTGGTGAAGTCAAAAGCCGGGCGCAGGGTATCGGCTCCCCCTCGGTTGGCGAAGCGTTCCTGCATTTGGGCGAAGTCAATTCCACCGAACATCTCGCTCATATCCTCCATGTCTGAGTTGGTTATTATGATGCCCGACTTGATTGCGTACATGGGTGCCTCTTTCTCTACTGCCTTCTCTTTCTTTGCAGCGGAGATTGATGTGACTGCCATTAGAAGCACGACTGTTATGAACAATGCCTTTTTCATATTATGCCAATTATTGTATTATTTGAAAATCAGTTGTGAGAAACAGTATAGTCCATACTTCCAGACAACGAAGTTGTGACCTTCATCAGGATACTCAATGAGAGTGCAGGGAATGTCATTCTCATCGCAGAAAGCCTTCAGGCGAGAACTGTTGCCCATAAGGCCGTCGGCACCTCCGCAAACCATCCACAGCAGTTTGTTCTCAGCCTTGGTCTTTGCTACATCTGGAATGAGCTGCTGAGGCTGACGGGTGTTGGGGGCTGATGAGAATCCGCCTACGAAGGCAAACTTGTCCATGTTGCCAAGGCCGAAGTTGAGCGATTGGCCGCCACCCATTGACAGACCGGCAATAGCGCGGTGCATCTTGTCTTTGTAGATGGGGAAGTTAGCTTCCATATAGGGCATGAGGTCGTTGATAAGGTCTTTCTCAAAGTTCTCGAATGCGGGCGATGCGGCATAGATGTTTCCCTCGGCCCTGTCATTCTTTTGGGCGCGGCCATTGGGCATTACTACAATCATGGGTACAGCCTTGCCATCGGCAATCAGGTTGTCCAGAATCTCTGCGGGGTTGCCCTGACGCCATTCGTTCTCGTCACCTCCAATACCATGAAGCAGGTAGAATATGGGGTAGGTTTTCTTCTTGTCATACTTAGGCGGCAGGTAAACGGTAGCCTTGCGGGTAGTACCTACTGTCGTTGATTCGTACTCAATCATAATGAGTTCGCCGTGATCAATGCCATCGCGCTTCTGGTCAAAACCAGCCGGTGCGGCAACATACGGGTCAAACTTGACGTTGACCTGTTGCATTCCTCCAAACATTCCTCTGGGGATGTTCGGCTCCTGGGCTGAAATGAATCCTGCCATAGCAACAAGCAGGACAGCAGCTGAAAGTAATCTTTTCATAATTGATTTGAAGTATTGATTGTTTTGCAATTTGTCTTACACCATATTATATAAGGGATAATAGCGAAGGTTAAATACTGAAGGTATGATTCCTATACAAAAAAACCGGCTTGGAGAGATTGGTCTTCCAGCCGGTGGTAATGTCCGTCTGCGGACTGTCTGTCATCTGTTGTTAGGAGTACCCGTACCAGGACCAAACGGCATAGTACGTTGTATGGACTGTCTGCCATCCACGTTGTTTCTCTGCCACGGGAAACTGAAACTTCTTCCGGTACCTCCGTTGATGTTGCCTGATGATGGCATGGGGCGCTGCATCTCCTTAAGCATCTCGCTTCCGAACTGCTTCTCGGCAATCTGGATGCGCAGGAGCTTGCTGGCAGGAACCACCTTTTTGAATTTGTCGAGATACTCTTTCTCCAACTGGGCAATCTTAATGTTTGCGTCTGCCAGATTGTCTATTAGTTTAGTGCAGTCCTCGTCGGTCAGAGGCCCGCTGTTGCGGCGGTTGGCAACGTTCTGGCGCGAACTTGCATTTATTTCGTTCTTCTTCTGCTGAAGTTCGAAATAAATCGGAAAAAACTTGGCACACTCGTCTTCGGTGAGACCTGATTTCTCAGTCAGGAATTTCTGCTGGCGTTCCCTGTACTCCTCCGGTGAGAAGTACTGTCGCTGTTCAGGAGTCCTCTGACCCTGCTCCTGCCTGAAACCTTGTCTCTGGCTTTGTTGAGTGGGAGAGTTCTGCGCCATAACAGTGACGGTAGCCATGACAGCAACTCCAAAAACTGCATAAATCAGCTTTTTCATAGCTGGTTGAAATTTCCCGTATTCGTTAAGGAGCAATAAAGAGTGTATTCATCGATCATGGCCGTCTCGAAGAACGAATCGATGTACTCATCCGAATAGACCTCTGAGTCAATACTGGCCATCTGTGCCTCCTGGTTTCGTCCTGTGTGGTTGACAGCCAGATTGATTAAGAAGAACAACCCGACAAAGGATGCTGCCATATAGGCCCAGACCTTCGTCTTTGTCCAAAACGTAACCTTGGTGGGCTTCTCGACGGGATGCTCTGGCAGTGCGGCCATTATGTTGCCTGTCAGATTCTCGAAGTAGCCCTCAGGAACCGTAAACGGCCTGCGGTTACCGCATCTTTCCAATATTTGCTTTTCTTCCTTTTCCATTTCGCTTTTTTGACACCGGTATGAATAAAAGGTTTAATCCGTATTTTTAAAATATTCTTCAATTTTCTTTACCGCTATATGGTATGATGCCTTCAGGGCTCCCACGCTGGTTCCAAGCAGTTCGGACATCTCTTCGTATTTCATTTCGTTATAGTATTTGAGGTTGAATACCATTCGCTGTTTTTCGGGCAGGGTGGCTATTGCGGCCTGAAGTTGAGCCTCAGTCTCGTTGCCGTCGAAATAGGGGTCTCCCTCAAGCCTCTCCTCAAGGTTGGCTTCGGGATCGTCGAGGGTAATGCTCTGCATCGACTTCTGCCTGTTGAGAAATGTCAGAGTTTCGTTGATGGCTATCCTGAACAGCCAGGTGGATATCTTTGAGTAGCCTTGAAATGAATCTATATTCATCCAGGCCTTAATGAATGTGTTCTGGAGCATGTCGTTGGCATCATCGTGCGAATATACCATGTGGCGGATCTGCCAGTAGAGAGGTTCGCTGTAAGTGCGGACAATCTCCTCAAAGGCCCTCCTTTTAGACGCTTCGTCCTGTCGGAGCATCTCCATGATTTTTTCTTCGTCAAAGCTCGCCATCAGCGCTTTCTTTATTTTGCGAAGTTATACAAAATCCTCAAACTACGGGTACATGAAGGCCCTCTTTTGCAAGAATCGTATTCGGGAAAATGGCCCCTGCCTCGTTCTTGAGAATCTCTTCATCGTAATAACGTGCCGAGAAATGTCCCAACATGAGCATTCCTACATTCGCCTGACTGGCAATTCGGGCAGCTTGAGCAGCAGTACTGTGATAATGAAGTTCCGCTCTGTCTGAATGTTCAGAGCTGTATGTACAGTCGTGGTATAGCAGATTGACTCCATTTATCTGCTCTACCATTCCGGGATTCCAGGCTGTGTCGCAGCAATATGCATAGCTGCGAACGGGGCCGGCGGGTTTCGTCAGGCGCGAGTGGGGGATTATCGTTCCGTCTGGCATTGTGAAGTCACCTCCAGCCTTGATCCGTGCGAAATCCCATGTCGGAACCCCGTAAAAATCTGCCATCTGCCTGTCCAAGTGATCTGCTACAGGCTTTTCACGCAGCAGGAATCCGGCACACGGGATACGGTGCCTGAGCGGAATGGTATCAATTGTGAGTGACCGGTCTTCGTATATGGTATGTACGACATTCGGGTCGAACCCTTGAAAAACCACTTCGAATTCCAGTTCCCTGCAATAAAAGTCGAGTTCTGGTTTCAGAATGGTCCATAGCTCAGATGGAGCATGGACATATAGTGGTGCAGTCCGTCCCAGCAGTCCGAATGAGGAAATAATTCCCAGCAGACCGAAGCAGTGATCGCCATGGAGGTGTGATATCAGGATGTGGTTCAGGCGGGCGAAAGCCATGCGCTGGTGCCTCATCTGAATCTGGGTTCCTTCACCGCAGTCAATCATGAACAGTTTGCCGCGTATGTCCACCACTTGCGATGACGTATAGTGTCTGGGGTTCGGTGTTGCCGAACCGCATCCAAGAATATTTATATCAAACTTCTCCATCGATACATTGCAGAAAAAAGGCCGGAACAATCCGACCTTTTTCCTTCAGTTGCAAGTGTCAACTACTTAGACTCGTCCTCGAGCTGCTGCTTGAGAGCTGCAAGTGCGTCAATATCACCGAGGGTTGTCGAGGCTGCCTGATTCTGGATAACCTGTTCCTCTTTCTCCTCCTTCTTAGAACTGCTCTTGCGTGCAGCCTTCTTCTCAGCCTTGGCCTCAGCCTTCTGGATATCCTCGAAGATACGGCTATGTGACAGGATGATTCTCTTAGACTCCTTGTTGAACTCAATCACCTTGAAATCGAGTTCTTCGCCCTGGACAGCCTGTGAGCCGTCCTCCTTGACAAGATGCTTGGGTGTAGCGAAACCTTCAACACCGTTGGCAAGCGAGATGACAGCGCCTCTGTCCATCATTTCGATAATCTTGCCCTTATGGATTGAACCTACGGTGTAGATTGCCTCGTACTCGTCCCACGGATTGTCTTCAAGTTGCTTGTGTCCAAGACTTAGACGACGGTTCTCCTTGTCTATATCAAGAACGACTACATCCAGAGTGGCACCGATAGTCGTGAACTCTGACGGGTGCTTCACCTTCTTGGTCCAGCTCAGGTCGCTGATGTGCACAAGACCGTCGACACCCTCCTCAATCTCAACGAAGATACCGAAACTCGTGAAGTTGCGCACTGTTGCAGTATGTTTCGAACCGACGGGATACTTTGTGTCAATGTCTTCCCAAGGATCTTTCTTGAGCTGCTTGATGCCGAGCGACATCTTGCGCTCGTCACGGTCGAGAGTCAGGACTACAGCCTCAACCTCGTCGCCTACCTTGATGAAGTCCTGAGCCGAACGCAGATGCTGGCTCCATGACATCTCCGATACATGGATAAGGCCTTCGACGCCGGGAGCGATTTCGATAAATGCACCATAGTCGGCCATGACAACAACCTTACCCTTGACAACGTCACCAACCTTGAGGTTCGGGTCGAGTGAATCCCATGGATGCGGGGTAAGCTGCTTCAGACCGAGAGCGATGCGCTTCTTCTCGTCATCAAAGTCAAGAATAACGACATTGATCTTCTGGTCAAGCTCGACAATCTCCTTCGGATCGCTCACGCGGCCCCAGCTGAGGTCTGTAATGTGGATGAGACCGTCAACGCCTCCGAGGTCAATGAATACACCGTAAGATGTGATATTCTTGACAGTACCCTCAAGAACCTGACCCTTCTCAAGCTTGCCGATGATCTCCTTCTTCTGCTGCTCAAGTTCCTCTTCGATAAGAGCCTTATGCGAAACGACCACGTTGCGGTATTCCTGGTTAATCTTGACAACCTTGAACTCCATAGTCTTGCCTACGAAGACATCATAGTCGCGGATAGGCTTGACATCAATCTGCGAACCGGGCAGGAAGGCCTCGATGCCGAACACATCGACAATCATACCGCCCTTTGTGCGGCACTTGATGTAACCCTTGATAACCTCCTGTGATTCCAGAGCCTCGTTGACACGGTCCCATGAGCGTGCAGCGCGTGCCCTCTTATGTGAAAGCAACAACTGACCCTTTTTGTTCTCGGTGTTCTCAATGTACACCTCCACCTCGTCACCGACCTTCAGTTCGGGATTGTAGCGGAACTCGCTCAGCGGAATGATACCATCTGACTTATAGCCGATGTTTACGATGACCTCACGCTTGTTGATGGCAATGACCTTGCCGTTGACAACCTCGTCGTCAGCCACCTTGTTGAGCGTCGAATCGTAAGCCTGTTCCTGCTGCTCGTGAGCCTGAGCTGTTGTTGAATTACCTTTCTCGTAAGCCTCCCAATCAAAATCTTCCAGGGGAGCTACATTCTTGAAATCTGCCATTTAATTGAAAATAAATGATAAGTTGGACAATATGTTGAAAACACAACGCCGCGCTTTCGCGCTTTGCGGCGCGAAGGTACGAAAAAAAGTTGTGATTGTGAAGCAATTGCATAATAATATCTTATTCCATCCGAAAATAAGGCATATCGGGACGTGTCATGGTATTGTTTATTGTCAGGAGCTGCAAAGTGACAAACCTTGACAGAACTTTTTCCCGTTCCAGTTGGCGCGTATTCTTAAATAGTCAGGCTAACTCTATTTTTTTCTGGCTTGAGAGTAAAAAAACGCAGGTTAATTCGAATGTCAGGAAGTCGGTTTTCCCTATCTTTGCAGTATCGATCCTGGAGAGATACAGCTCGCATATCTGTGCTCTATCTACGACTGGCCCTTTGAATAACCATACAAACGAAGAAAAGAAACATGAAGAGTGAACTGTTATCCGTTGTGTTTTTTGCTGTCAGTCTGACAACTTCAGCTCAAGAATACATCCAAGTGAACTTTGAAGGAGCGAATCCGACCATAAGCGATTTTGTTTGGGCCCTGCTTTCCGAAAAAGTTGACGATTCAGATGACGGAGAGGAAATGATGGATGAATCAGCCGTAGCGTTCATGCAGGCTTGGTCACAATACCGGAAAGGTCTTCCTCTGGAAGATGGAGAGACGATTACATGTGACCAGAAAAACGGATATGTTGCATTCGAGTCAAGGTCAGAAGAAAATCTGCTGAAAATAGAGATGTGCTTCTGGAACGAAGCTGACGGAAAGCACAAACTGATTGCCTATAATGTTGCATCCTACTATGAAGGCAATTTCAATGCAGGTACATTTGACGGAATCACATACTACCGTTACGACAATTCAGCGAAGAAAATGGCCTTTTGCGATGACACGGATCTTCCACGCGAGATGATGGATGATGACGGCTCAATGATATCCTATTCACTCCCCATTGCCGGCAAGGACATCATTGCGAAATATTGGAATGACGAAGGAGAAAAGAAACAGAAGGTCCTGAAATGGAACGGTCACAAGTTTGACTGAGCAAATCCGGCAGAAAGAACGCTTCTTCCCTTATCAGGCCTCTGAGACGAGACAGGCGTCGAGATTGCGCTTTATTTCTTCTTTATCCAGGTGCTGGCCTATGAATACCAGTTTCTGCATACGGTCGCCATATTGTCCGTCCCATTCGGCCGCCAGGACCTTGTCTTCGGCGAGCATCCGTTTCAAGTCGTTTTCCGGCATAGTGGCAAACCATAAACCGGCATTACGCAGCGAGACCTGCTTCCCGGCCTGCTCGAATACATAGCAGGTGTCATATTCGCTGTCGAAATAGCAGATTCCTTTGGCGCGGATTATGCCCTTCGGCCACTTTCGTGCAACGAACCAGTCGAAACGGCTCAGATCCATTGGCCTGCGCTGATAGTAGACGTAAGTACCAATGCCGTATTCCTCAGCTTCTCCCTCGTCATGGTGGTGGTGATGGTGATGATGATGGTCTTCATCGTCATCTTCATCTTCATCGTCGTGGTCATCCTCCTCATCGTGATGCTTTTCAACCTCACTTATCCATGTTGCAGAGGTCGCAACCTTATCGAAGTCGAACATACCGGTGTTCAGAATCTTCTCAAGTCCGACACATCCCCAGTCACATTCTATTATCTCGGCCTTGGGCTGAAGTGCCTTGACAATGCTCCTGATGCGTCCAAGTTCATCGGAACTCACTTCCGAAGCCTTGTTGAGCAAAACGACGTTGCAGAACTCTATCTGCTGGACAACGAGGTTCTCAAGGTCGTCCTCGTCAAGCGGCTTGCCTGTCAGACCCTCACCGCAGCCGAACTCGTCTCGCAGGCGGAGGGCGTCAACCACCGTGACGATGCAGTCGAGCACAGGAGTCCTGTCGAACTTGTATTCCAGGTCCATGCCGGGGATTGAGCAGATGGTCTGTGCTATGGGGGCAGGTTCACAGATTCCGCTGGCCTCAATGACTATATAGTCGAATCGGTTCTGACTTGTTATGTCGTGAAGTTGCTCTACGAGATCCATTTTCAAGGTGCAGCATATGCAGCCGTTCTGCAGAGCCACAAGACTCTCGTCCTTCTGTCCGACTACACCTCCTTTCTGTATCAGAGCCGCATCTATGTTCACTTCGCCGAGGTCGTTCACTATTACGGCAAATCTTATGCCCTCGCTGTTGGTGAGTATCCTGTTCACCAATGTCGTCTTGCCGCTGCCGAGATATCCCGTCAGCAGAAGTACCGGAATCTGTTCAGTTTTCATCCTCGTTTGAAAAATACGGATGCAAAAATAACTGAAAATGGATTAATGCGTACTTTTGCAGATATGGAAAAAGAGTGGGTTAATATACAGATGCCGCGATATGGAATATCCACTGTTGCGGTGAGGGAGATGCTGCAGGGAGTAAGCGGCAGTTGCGCCATCGTTTCGCTTGATGCAGGCGGAAAGCTTCCTGACGATGCAGCTGAAAGACTGATGGCAGTTGCATTTTCTGTACCGGAAGCAGGCATAGTCTATTCCGACCTGTTCAGGACAGGTCCTGATGGCATTTCAGTTCATGTCCCTCTGGCCGATTGGCAGAAAGGGAGCCTCCGGGATGATTTTGACTTCGGCGGCTTTATTCTGCTGAACAGGCAGGCTATTGACTGGTATCTTTCGCAGAGCCTCGGACAATTTCAGACAGCCGGCTTTTACCAGATGTGGCTTGCTGTGTCCCGCAAGTTCGGAATTATCCACATCAAGGAACCTCTATACATCGTTTCCGAGACAGACAGTCGCAAGTCAGGCGAGAAACAGTTCGACTATGTCAATCCCCGTAACCGCTCTGTTCAGATAGAGATGGAGGCCGTATGTACCGAACATCTCAAGTGCGTTGGTGCCTTCCTTACTCCCGACAAATTCCGGACTGTCCGTTTTGAGGAAGAGTTTGAACGCGAGGCATCGGTCATCATACCTGTCAGAAACAGGGCCCGTACCATCGAGGATGCTGTCCGTTCAGCTCTCTCACAGAAAACAGATTTCGCATTCAACGTTATTGTAGTTGACAATCACTCAACCGACGGGACCGCGACTATTCTTGAACGGTTGTCTGCCGAAGATGGCAGGTTGGTCCATATCATTCCGTCGCAGACCGATCTCGGCATCGGCGGGTGCTGGGACCTTGCAATCCGAGATTCCCGTTGCGGCCGTTTTGCAGTCCAGCTTGACAGCGATGATCTTTATAGCAGCGAAGGTACCCTTCAGTACATAGTCGACAAATTCCACTCAGAGAAATGCGCCATGGTGATAGGTAGCTACCGGATGTGTGATTTCGCCCTCAACACTCTTCCTCCCGGAACCATAGACCATCGGGAATGGACTGACGACAATGGCCCTAACAATGCCCTGCGTATAAACGGTCTCGGTGCTCCGAGAGCCTTCTATACTCCAGTGGTCAGGAAAATCGGATTTCCCAATGTGAGCTACGGCGAGGATTATGCCGTCGCCATTGCCATCAGCAGGCAGTACCGTATTGGCCGTATCTACGACGAACTTTACCTTTGCCGTCGCTGGGAGGGTAACAGTGATGCCGCCCTCAGTCCCGAGAAGGTCAGTGCCAACAACTATTTCAAGGATTCTCTGCGAACAGCCGAACTGTTGAGACGCTGCTCGAAATAGTCTGTTACCTTCTGCATGAGATGGACACGGTCCCTGCCCGAAACGTTGTGCTCATGGGTTGGATAGGGGAAAAAGTCCAGTTGTACGTTATTCTTAATGCAGGCCTCCACAAAACTGAGGCTGTGCTCCCATACGACCGTGTTGTCGATGGCCCCCTGACAGATCAGCAGACTACCCTTGAGGTCCTTTGCGCGAGGAATCAGACTGGTCTTGGCAAACCCCTCAGGGTTGTTTTCTTCAGTCCCCATGTACCGTTCACCATACATGACTTCATACCATTTCCAGTCAATTACCGGACCTCCTGCCACACCTACCTTGAATACGTCCGGATAGTTTACCATAAGCGATATTGTCATGAAACCGCCGTAGCTCCAGCCATGAACTCCTATTCTTTTGCTGTCAATCCAAGGTTGTGACAGAAGCCATTCAACTCCTTTCATCTGATCCTGCATTTCAACTTGTCCGCACTGTCCGTAAATGGCCTTTTCATACTCGGCTCCATGATACTGTGTGCCTCTGTTGTCCATGATAAACATTACGTATCCGTGCTGGGCCATATACATTTCCCAGCGTCTCAGGTTTGCCATGAACGAGTTGTTGACCATCTGCGAGTGAGGTCCTCCATACACATACACTATGCACGGATATCTGTGCGATGGGTCGAAGCCGGCAGGTTTCACCAGCCGGTAGGCGTTGTCGTATTTGCCGTCTGCGCTCCTTATGCTGCCCAACTCAACATCGCATCGAAGCAGCCCGTCCGACGGGTCGGCACTCCTGTAGAACTCATGTCGGCTTCCCTTCATTGAACAGACCTCCTTCACAAGCGGTTCCTTCAATGACGAGTAGCTGTCGATATAATAGTTGAAGTCAGGGCTGAACGAGCAAGAATGTTGTCCAGGTACAAACGTGCGACGGGTCACCTTCCCGCTTTTCACGTTTACACTGAACATGTGACGTTCGGTCGGGTCAACCTCGTACGAGTAGTAGAAGACATCGTTGCCGTGCTGAGCGAGATATTCTACATCGCCCTGCGAAGGAGTCAGACGTGTCAGCCTGGAGTCCTTCAGCGAGTAGAGGTAGAGGTTCCACCATCCGTCGCGGTTATTGGTGGAGTAGATAAACTTGTCGGGATCGTTTTCGAGAAAGATCAGTGGATGCATGGGCTCCACATAGCGGTCATCGTGCTCAGTCAGCAGCGTTTTTCCATATTTGCCTGTGGCAGCATCGTAAACGTTCAGATGCATGTTCTTCTGGCTCCGGTCGAGTACCTGGATATATATGTTGCGGCTGTCGGGACTCCATGTCACGTTTGTCAGATATCGCTCTTCCGTGAAATCGTCAACATCCATCCATGTCGTCGTGCCGGTGGTGATGTCATATACACCCAGGAAAACCTTCTCCGACGCCATTCCGTTCATGGGGTATCTTATCTCTCTGTGTGTGCCTGTGCGAGAGGTTATGTCCAGCAGAGGAAACTTGGACACGCGGCTTTCGTCCTTCATATAGAATGCTATGCGGCTGCTGTCGGGCGAAATGAATATACCGCCATTGATTCCGAACTCGTTGCGGCTTACCGACTGGCCGCACACGATGCCGGTATCAGGGTAGCTGGTTATTGCCTTGCTCCCTTCGGAATCCTCAATAAAAAGGTTGTTGCCGACGGTATAGACTTTGAATCCCGGTTCTTTCCTGTCATTTCCATTGGGATGTCCGGCATAGCTACTCTCCGTTCTGTGTCCTTTAACAGCACCGCTGACCGCGCTGACCGTGAACGTAGAGTCGCCCAGAACGTACGAGAAAGTTCTGCCTGATACATCCCATTCAACTCTGAAGTTCCTCGGCGTAAGCCAATTACCCAACATTGTCTCCTCCATTGTCAGGATTCGCCCATCGGATCTCTCCCAAGTCTCCGCCAGAGTGGAAGCAGTTATGAACATGGCGGCAATCAACACCGCAAATCTTCCCCTTGTCATAATTAAATTCCCTTATGGACAAATGTACGCGATTTTTTCTTTATTTTGCAGTGTTCAACATTATTTCCAATGAACGGTATTCTGTCCGATCCAACCCTTTTCCTGAAAAAACAGCTTGAGTGCTGGCCTGAGGCACGGATAGCCTTTGAGGCATTGGACAAATTATGTCAGCGCACAATATCTTCCTCCGGCCTTTCCCTTCAGTACAATCCGGCAAGAATGGGTTCTACAGCGGCCCGTATTGACCCTGCTTCTATTGAGAAACGTCCCTGTTTCCTGTGCAGTGTCAACCGGCCGCAACAGCAGATTGCGTCAGATCTTGGTGACGGTTATGACTTGCTGGTCAACCCTTTTCCCATATTGAAAGACCATTTTACGGTAGTCAGCCGCCAGCATCAGCCTCAGTCAGCCAGAGCCTGTTATGTCAAGATGCTTTCAGTTGCGTCCGTCCTGCCCGACAGGTATGTGGTCTTTTATAACGGGCCGAGGAGCGGAGCGTCGGCTCCGGACCATCTGCATTTCCAGTTCGGACTGGCCAAGGGCATTCCACTTATTGACAAGTTGCGTTGCAACGAGCTTCCTGACAAGGAGCGGTTTACGATAGCACCCTTTGGATTTCCCATAACAGTTGTCAGGCATGTCACGTCAGAAACGTTCCGTTCGTATCTGGATACTTTGACCATACTTGAGGGAGATTATGAACCCCGTCTCAACATAATAGTCATGAAAAACCGTGACGAACTGCTGGCAGCCTTCATCCCACGTGGACGGCATCGTCCCGAATGCTATTATTCAGAGGGCGAAGAGCAGCGCGTCGTCAGTCCTGGAGCCCTTGACATGGCAGGTCTCATCATCACCCCCCGTAAGGAAGACTTCGAGAAACTCACTGAGAGCGAGATCCTGAACATATACAAAGAGGTTACACCTGGCCAGCCCGAGATACGTGTCGGTATAATGCATGGTGCCGGAATCAGTTTCACTCTTGACACCCCCTACACTGACGGAACGGGGGTTTACAGCGGAGACATGGAGGCTTCTATGTCTTGTGGCGTCATCCTGTGGCAGAATGAAAAACACTCCTCGCTGGTGCTGAGGCCAGTCGAGGGGGTTGGACGGTTTACCCTTCACGGCGTTACGATAGGCAAGGAGTTCCACTGGGAGCGTCAGGAGAGTCAGAGTTTTGCCGGCAGTCTTGAAATTGTGCCTGATAATGACGGCCTTTGGGCCGTAAACTCACTTCCGGTAGAAGATTACCTGGCAAGTGTAGTATCGTCTGAGATGAATCCAGATGCACCGAAAGAGTTTCTGAAGGCTCATGCCGTGATCTCGCGTAGTTGGGTGCTGGCTCAGATTGAAGCTTCAAGGCATCACCATACCGAACCTGTGGAATCCGTATCAGAGGATAAGGAAAGCATCCCTTGCAATCCCGACTGTCACATCAGATGGTACGACCATGACCAGCATACACTTTTCGACGTTTGCGCTGATGACCACTGCCAGCGTTATCAGGGCTTGTGCAAGATAAGCAATCCCAATGCCGTTAAGGCAGTAAACGAGACCTATGCTGAGACACTCACGTATGACGGACGTCTGTGTGATGCCCGTTTCAGCAAGTGTTGCGGAGGTTTGAGCGAACAGTTTGAAACTTGTTGGCAGGACCGTCATTTAGATTATCTCACCCCAGTACGCGATGCTTCTTTCACTGACCCTGCCATACCCGATCTCACTGACGAGGAACAGGCCGACAGGTGGATAAGAAGCAATCCTCAGTCCTTCTGCTCGCATCCCTCGGAAGATGTGCTGCGCCATGTCCTGAACAATTACGACCGGGAAACCACTGGTTTTTACCGCTGGAGTGTACGCTATGAGGCAGAAAGCCTGTCCGAACTGTTTGAGCGCAAGTCTGGCATACACTTAGGCCGCATTACCTCACTGAAGCCCCTCAGACGCGGTCCCTCAGCCCGTATCTGGCTTCTGGAGATTACGGGGACAGAGGGTCGGGCCGTAATTGGCAAGGAACTTGAGATTAGACGAGTCCTTTCTGAATCGCATCTGTACAGCAGCGCATTCGTTGTCGATTCTGAAACCGGACACGATGGCCTTCCGTCGGCTTTTGTGCTGACAGGTGCAGGGTGGGGGCACGGAGTGGGCCTGTGTCAGATAGGTGCCGCCGTGATGGGTGACAAAGGCTATACCTACAAGGAGATACTGCGGCATTACTACCCTGGTACGTCACTGGGAAAATTCTATTGAATTATGGCAAGAGACGAGATACTCGAATCGCTTTACGAAACATATTCCGGAGTCAGGGCCGACAGTTCCGAGCGGCTTACCCAATCCGGTTCAGACCGTGAGTACTTTCGGATGAAAGGGCAGGGAGGAACAGTGATAGGAGTGGTGGGGACATCAGCCGAAGAGAACAGGGCTTTCTGCAGTATCTGCAGACACTTCAATTCCAAAGGACTTCCTGTACCAAGTCTGCTTGCAGTAAGCGGTGACTTCAGCCGTTACCTGCAGAGTGACCTGGGTGATCTGTCACTTTACGATGCACTGGAACAATGCCGAACATCGGGCGTTTATGATCCTCAGTCCGTCACACTTCTCGAGAAGGTCGTACGGATACTTCCCGATTTTCAGTTCAAGGGTGCAGAAGGGATGGACTTCACCATATGCTATCCGGTCGGGTCGTTCGATCACCGCAGTGTCATGTGGGACCTCAACTACTTCAAGTACTGTTTCCTGAAACCTTCGGGAGTGGAGTTTCACGAGGCACGTCTTGAGAATGGCTTTGAAGCTCTTGCCTCAATGCTCCTTGAGGGAAGTCCATACGATACGTTCATGTACCGCGACTTTCAGTCCCGCAATATAATGGTCTGCAACGGTGAACCATGGTTCATCGACTTCCAGGGAGGCAGGCGCGGTCCGGTCATGTATGACATCGTATCATTCCTCTGGCAGGCTCGGGCTGCATATCCAGAAGAACTGAGAAGTCACTTGCTGGATGTCTATATTGACTCCGTATCACGCTATATCGCAATTGACCGTGCTGCCTTCTCCGCCAAGGTCCGGTTATTCACTCTTTTCCGGACCCTTCAGGTGCTTGGCGCATATGGTTACAGGGGCAACTTCGAACGTAAATCCGCCTTCCTTCAGTCGGTACCTCAGGCTTTGGCCAATCTTGGCAGTCTGCTCGATATCCTTGATGGCGATTCACTTCAGTATCTGGCATCAGTACTCCTCCAGCTTATCGGGTTGCCCCGGTATTCTCAGATGCCATCCATTGTTCCCGATATACTCACAGTGCGCATTACCAGCTTTTCGTTCCGCAAGGGTATCCCTGAGGACTGCAGCGGCAACGGCGGCGGTTTTGTCTTCGATTGCCGAAGCATGAAGAATCCCGGTCTGTATGACCGTTACAAGATGCTTGACGGAACTTCGCCTGAAGTTATAGGGTTCCTTGACAGTCAGGGCGAAATCCAAAAGTATATGGAGAGCGTCATCGGACTGGTTGATCCTGCCGTGGAAAAATACCTGAGCCGCGGTTTCACAAACCTCGCCGTCAACTTCGGCTGTACCGGCGGCCGTCACAGGTCTGTCTGCTGTGCCGAGCGTCTGGCAACACATCTGCATGATGTTTACGGTAACCGCATCAAGGTGCTGCTCCACCATCGTGAAATGAAATCCACACGCGAACTATGAATGCACTGGTACTTGCTGCAGGACTTGGCACACGCCTTGGCCCTTACACGGCCCACAGGCCAAAAGCTCTGGTCGAAGTTTCCGGGCGCACCATGCTTGAACTTCAGCTTACAAATCTCCGTCGCGCAGGATTCAACCGGGTCGCGGTCAACATACATCACTTTGCCGATATGGTAATTGATTACCTCTCTGCCAACGGCAACTTCGGAATGGACATTCTTGTCTCCGATGAGAGCGGACATCTGCTTGACACTGGCGGTGGAATACGTCAGGCTTTTCATCTGTTTGGTGATGATGCTCCGCTTCTGGTGCACAACGTCGATATTTTTTCAACGACCGATCTTCGTGCCTTATACGAAGGGCACATTGCCAGCGGAGCCGATGCGACCTTGCTTACTGCCGACCGTCAGACATCCCGTCATCTTCACTTCAACGACTCGATGCGGCTGTGCGGATGGAGCGATGACCGAAGCGGAGTCATACTCTCGCCATTTCCCGATTTTGACCCCTCACTGTGCCGGCCACTGGCATTTCAGGGCATACATGTGCTTTCGCGCAATCTGTTGTCCGTTCTTGACAGTGTGGCCGAACAGAGTTTCAGCATTACCGGGTTCTATGTTGACAACGCAGACCGTCTCGATTTGAGGGCAGTAACCTGCAATGCTTCTGACTGGGTTGATGCAGGCAAACCCGATACACTTGAGAAAGCAGCGAAAATTGTACATTTGCATTATGAATGACAGAAAAGTCTGGAGTTGGGTTCCTACACTCTATTTTGCCGAGGGCTTCCCTTATGTGCTTGTTGTGACCATCTCGGTACTTATGTACAAACAATTGGGCCTCGACAACGCCATGGCCACATTCTATACCGGGTGGCTCTATTTGCCATGGGTAATCAAGCCTCTTTGGAGTCCGTTCGTTGACCTTGTACGTACCAAACGCTGGTGGGTGCTGACGATGCAGTTCACGCTAGGTGCAGGTCTGGCCGGTATTGCCTTCTTTATTCCGACAAGCGGATTCCTGCAGTGGACTCTCGCAATATTCTGGCTGATGGCGTTCAGCAGCGCTACCCATGATATTTCAATAGACGGCTTTTACATGCTGTGTCTCTCCGACAGTCAACAGGCTTTTTTCGCAGGGATACGCAATACGGCCTACCGTATTGCTACAATTGCGGGTCAGGG
Source organism: Bacteroidaceae bacterium (assembly GCA_017615835.1). Taxonomy (GTDB): domain Bacteria; phylum Bacteroidota; class Bacteroidia; order Bacteroidales; family Bacteroidaceae; genus Colenecus. The sequence goes on from JAFZZI010000006.1 coordinate 66,330, forward strand.
CGGTCTTCTCATACTTGTCGGCCTGATTGAAAAGCGCACCGGAACTGTTGTCAGGGCATGGAGTGTTTCGTTCCTTATTGCCGCCGCTCTCATGCTTTCACTTTCCGCTTACCATCTCTTCATCCTGCCGAAGACCGAACAGGATAATACTGAGAAACATACAGTGCGAACATTGCTGAAAGGCTTCGCCGACACTTTCGTCAGTTATTTCCGCAAGCCATATATACTGAGGGCTCTGCTCTTCATCCTATTCTTCAGGCTTGCTGAAGCACAGCTTGCACGTGTCTGCCCTCTTTTCCTGATTGATTCCGTCGATGAAGGAGGCTTGGGCCTAACGACCGACCAGGTGGGCTTTGCTCAAGGTACCATGGGAGTAATCGGACTGCTGTTGGGTGGCATAATAGGCGGTGCAGCAGTGTCCAAAGGCGGTTTGGGAAGGTGGCTCTGGCCCATGGTGCTGGCAATCTCGGTCCCTGATCTGGTATATGTATACCTGAGTTTCTTCCCGACACAGAACATTACTCTCATAACAATACTGATACTTATTGAGCAGTTCGGTTACGGATTCGGCTTTACGGGCTATACTCTCTACCTTATCTACTTCTCCCGTGGAGCCCAACGCACATCCCACTATTCCATCAGCACAGGTATAATGGCTTTGGGCATGATGCTTCCGGGAATGGTCTCGGGGTATCTTCAGCAACTGATGGGATACAGAATCTTCTTTATTTGGATTGTCGCGTGCTGTGCGGTAACATTCATAGTATCTGCACTGATCAGGTTTGACAGGGATTTCGGAAAAAAACAATAGACATCAAATGAATCTTATAGTTGACAGCGGCTCCACCAAGACCGACTGGAGCTTTTGCAAGGGACGTGAAATATTGAAGGCCGTAAGGACTCAGGGCATAAACCCGTGCCACCAGGACCGCGAGACAATCATTATGATCATAGGTGATGAGTTAATGACCGAGTTGGACGGTATCAGTCCGGCCGACGTGGAAAGCATGTACTTTTACGGTTCCGGATGCGCTACAAAAAACATCTGTTCAGATATGCGTACTCTGCTCAAGAGTATCTTCATGAATGCCAGGGTCGAGGTCGCGAGCGATATGCTCGGTGCGGCACGTGCCCTTTGCGGTCATTCCGAAGGTATAGCCTGTGTACTTGGAACCGGCTCAAACTCGTGTCTTTATGATGGCAGCCGCATAGTTGATCAGATACCTTCGCTTGGATATATCCTGGGTGATGAAGGCAGCAGTGCAGCCCTCGGACGCCGCTTGATCAGCGATTGCCTGAAGCGGCAGTTGCCCGACGAGGTTGCCTCGGAATTTCTTTCGCGCTATGGTCTCAGCCACGATATCATTATCGAGAATGTCTACCGCAAGCCTATGGCCAACCGATACATGGCCGGATTCGCACTTTTTCTTGCTGAAAAACGCAACATTGACGAAGTTCACAACCTGCTTGTCAACTGTTTCCGCGAATTCTTCCAACGTAACGTCATGAACTACCACAAACCGTGGCTGCCTGTCAACTTTGTCGGCTCGCTTGCTGCTACTTTTTCAAGCGAACTCTCCGAGGCAGCCGAGTCGCTGGGCATGACAGTCGGAACCATTTTGCGAAGTCCGATGGAGGGCCTTGAAGATTTTCACGCCTCCTGACAACGGCCTTGGTGTGGTAGTGTCCTTAATTCTTAGAGTGGAATAAACCAGAGAGTGCCGGCAGTCAATGCCGGCACTCTCTGATATGTACCACCACCGTCAATCGGACGGCAGCGTAACGGCTGTCATTATTTCAGCATGTTCATCGTCCTTGACAACTCAAGCTTCTTCTCGGCGCTTGACAACGGCCTTCTTGCAGGACCGTAATATTCTTCGCTCTTCTCATCCACGTTCTTGGTTGCTTCCTCAATTGCCTTCTTTACATCATCGGCAGTTCTTCCGGTACCGGTCAACTCAAACTCCAATACCTTGTACTTGAGTTGTGAAATATCCTCTCTGCCATGATTGGAAGGTTCGTCACCGGGGAACTCGCCAGATGCGGGGTTCGTGCCGACACTGATGCCGCTGTTGATGAGGTTTCCCTGATAACGTGCGGAAACACCCCACTTGGTAGGCTCTGATGACGTGTTGCAGTTTTCGTACATGTCGAGGTATATTGTGTATTTGCCGTCGCAGACAAAATCTTCATTAAAGACGATGTTTTCATTGTTGAGTCCGTCAATACTACATGCTGCATTAGAGTCATGGTCAAGTCCGAACATTAAGAATTGCTTATAGAACTCTTCTTCGTTGAATCCATTCCAATCGAAATTAGGATCCTCCATAAGCTCTTTGTACTTCTTCTGATACTCTACGTAGTTGATGACTCCTGTGTTACCATAGAATATATGGAAATCAAACGGAGTTACCACATGCAGGTCAACGTCCTTTTCGTTGCTGAAGGTCAGGTTGATAGCCAGGTCACCCGAAAGGCTCTCCACATACTTGACACTGCAGGTCACAGCAGGAGTGACCTCTCCGTTGGGAGTTACACCGGAAATCTGCAAGTTCATGTTCTGGGAAAGGTCAGCGCCCATGTCCAACACGACAGTGTAGGTGATTTCGGCACGTGTGGGTGTTACGGGAACTTCCCAGTATCCGTCTTGTCCGCTCATTGAGACAATGACCTTCTCAAGTTCAACCGGGCTGGTGATGTTGATGAAATTCTGACCTCCGGCCAATACCATATCGTTCATGCTTGCCTGAATGGGCTGGGTGATGGTCGGCTCAGGAACGGCCTCGTTCTTGAATTCGGCTTTCTCGGCAGAGAAGAAGTTGCGGGCATACGATTCGATGGCGCTCTCGGCTTCATCTCCTTTGCTGCAACTGAATAGCGCGATGGACAAAACGGCCATCATAGCTGCGAAATAGAATTTTTTCATAACTCAATCGGTTTTATTTGGTTGTTTAAGTGATGATAAGCTTTGTCACGTTGCCCGTAAGGATATGTGTTTTTTTGTTAATTTTGCATGATTCAGTGAAAAAAGTGAAAGACAGTGGATAAAACATTGGAAAAAAGAGAGACTCTCGTGGGTATGACACTCACCCGGCTCAGGGGTCTTGCCGCAGAATTGGGAATGCCAGGGTTCGCGGCCGGACAGATTGCCGGCTGGCTTTACGGACGAAAGGTGCAGTCGGTCGATATGATGAGCAATATCTCTCTTAAGTTCCGCTCGCTGTTGTCAGAACGGTACGACATGGGGTTGCTTGGACCGGTCGGTTGTGTTGAGTCGGCTGACGGTACAAAGAAGTATCTTTTCCCGGTTGCAGGCGGTCGAACTGTAGAGTCTGTATACATTCCTGACGGTGACAGAGCCACATTGTGCATTTCATCGCAGGTTGGCTGCAAGATGGGTTGCGTATTTTGTATGACTGGTCGCCAGAAGTTTGCCTACAGCCTTACGGCAGGCGAAATTCTGAATCAGATTTTGTCTCTGCCCGAGAGGGAGAGCCTGACAAATATAGTCTTCATGGGTATGGGCGAACCTCTTGACAATATCCAGAATGTTCTTGATGCAGTCGGGATCCTGACCTCTGAGTGGGGCTTCGGCTGGAGTCCGCACAGGATTACGGTCTCCACTGTCGGGTTGCGCCGTGAACTGCGCCGGCTGGCCGGCGAGTGCGAATGTCATGTGGCAGTCAGCCTGCATGCACCGACTCCGGAGAAGCGGCAGATGCTTGTTCCTGCCGAGAAAGCATTCTCCATGACTGAACTGATAGAGGTGCTGAGGGGTTATGATTTTACACATCAGAGACGTCTCAGTTTCGAGTACACAATGTTCGAAGGGGTCAACGACTCGGAGGCTGACGCAAGGCTGCTGGTCAAGGCTCTGGAGGGTTTAAGTTGCCGGGTGAATCTTATACGTTTCCATGTCATTCCGGACAGTAACCTCAGACCGTCACCGGAACCCAGGATGCTGGCCTTCCGGAACTGGCTGACAGGACATGGTGTCTTTGCAACGATAAGAGCCTCGCGCGGTGAGGATGTCTGGGCTGCATGCGGAATGCTGAACACGGCATCGAAAGATAAAAAAGAATTGCTATCTTAGCAGAAACTGCCACGGTTATGGTATATTTGCATTACAGAAAGGGTCTATTATGAAAAAGAGTTCATTATTGTTGTCTGCCGCCGTTCTGATACTTGCTTCGTGCGTTAATGGAAAGGGTTCCGGATACAAGCCGGGTTCGAGCGGAGTTCCATATGAGGTTTTGCTTGTATCAGCACCTGCAAACTTTCAGAACGGTGCCATAGATGCAGTAACCGAAGTTTTGGAGGATTATGTGCCGGGGCTGCCGCAGGCCGAGAGCGCGTTCAAGGTGTCGAAGGTTACCGAGAACAAGTTTTCAAGCGTGCTGCACTACTGCCGCAACATAATCATGGTGAATGTTGATGCTACGCTAAGTGCACCCAAGTTGAAATATTCGCGCGATGTCTATGCCGCACCGCAGGTGATTCTGACTGTCCAGGCTCCCGATGCCAAGTCGCTGATCGACTATGTAGGCCAGAATGGGGAGACCATTGTAGGCTTTCTGACCAGAATCGAGATGAACCGTGCGGCCGAAACTCTCAGGAAGAAGCACAGCCTCGTTATCGAGGAGAAGGTGAAAAATCAGTTCGGCTGTGACATATGGGTTCCGCAGGAGTTGGTAAAGACCAAGACCGGAAAGGATTTCTTCTGGGCATCGACCGATTTGGGCCAACGTGACATGAATTTCGTGATATACTCATATCCATACCGCGATCCGAATACATTTACCGAGGAGTATTTCCTGAACAAGCGCGATTCCGTCATGAAGGTAAACATCCCGGGACCGAGGGAGGGTCAGTATATGGCAACAGCACGTCCTTATGTACTGTTTTCCGAAGAGACTGTCCGTGGCAAGTACGCGCAGGTTGTCCGTGGTCTTTGGGAAATGGAGAATTATGACATGGGAGGCCCGTTCGTCTCGGTTGGGCGTGTTGATGAGAAAAACCAGCGCGTGGTTGTTGCCGAGGGTTTCGTCTATGCTCCCGGTGACCAGAAGAAGGATCTCATGAGGCGTATGGAAGCTGCCCTTTACACCCTGATGCTTCCTGACGATATAGATGAAAGGCGTTTCTCCTATAATATCGAAGAGGTTACGATAGGGGTTGACTGAAACTGAATCATTGACAAATCATTATGGAAAAAATTAAAATAGGCATTTCGGCCGGCGATACGAATGGAGTGGGTTATGAAGTCATTCTGAAGACTTTTGAGGATGCCGGAATGTTCGAGTTCTGTACTCCTGTAGTCTATGGTTCTCCCAAGGTGGCGGCTTATCACCGCAAGGCTGTGGATTCTCAGACAAACTTCAGCATTGTCGAAAGCGCAGCCGATGCCCAGCCAGACCGTCTCAACCTGGTCAACTGCAATGACGATGAAATCAAGGTCGAGTTTGGCGAAGTAAGTGCCGAGGCCGGGAAGGCAGCCTTTCAGTCTCTTTCGAGGCTTGTAAGGGAGTATCGCGAAGGGTTGGTTGACGCCATTGTCACCGCTCCGGTCTGCAAGAGTTCGATCCAGTCCGAAAATTTCCAGTTCCATGGCCATACCGAATACCTCGAGCACGAGTTGGGAGAAGGACGCAAGGCCCTGATGATTTTGATGAATAACACTCTCAGGGTCGCTCTTGTCACAGTTCATGAGCCTATTTCAAAAGTGGCATCGCTCATCAGTAAGGAACTGGTCTGCGAAAGGATTGAGACTCTGGACGAATCGCTGAAAAAAGACTTTTGCATAGAAATACCGAGAATTGCAGTTCTTGCCCTGAATCCTCATGCCGGGGATAACGGCCTGTTGGGTAGTGAGGAGCAGGATATTATAATACCGGCTATCCAGGAGATGTCACAGAAGGGCGTGAAGTGTTTCGGCCCGTTCTCTGCAGACGGGTTCTTCGGTTCGGGCGATTACTCCAGGTTTGATGCAGTGCTGGCAATGTACCACGACCAGGGTCTGATACCGCTGAAGGCTATGGCTATGGATGAAGGCGTCAACTTTACGGCAGGTCTTCCTGTTGTAAGGACATCTCCCGACCACGGTACTGCATTCGATATTGCAGGCAAGGGAATCGCTTCGGAGGAGTCTTTCCGCATGGCCGTATATGCTGCAATTGACATAGTGCGATCTCGCAAAAACGAGGAACTCATACACAGCAATCCTTTGCGTAAGCTCTATTTCGACCGTCGGGACGACAGCGACAAGCTGAAACTGGACACTAACGATGAGACTTGAAACACAAGTCTGAAAGATGAATTTCGCGATAATCGCAGCAGGAGAGGGCAGCCGTATTGCCGGTGAAGGCTCCGAGTTTCCGAAACCATTGGTACGTATCGGCGGAAAGCCGATGATCGGACGCCTGCTTGAGATTATGCAAGGATGCGGTGCTGGACGGATAACCGTTGCCGTGAATCCTGCAAACGTGCTTACAGTTCAGTATTTGGGATCGTTGCGAGAAGAGTTCGGCTTAGAGATTGTCGAGATGTCCACACCCAGTTCCATGCACACTCTATACGAATTGTCAGGACTGTTCAAAGGAGGTCCTTTCTGTGTCACGACAGTCGATACGGTATTCAGGCGTGAGGATTTCAGAAGATACATCGAGGCATTCAGCGACAGTGATGCAGATGCCATGATGGGCGTTACCGGGTATGTGGACGATGAGAAGCCTCTTTATGTCGGAGTTGGCAATGACATGGTGATCAACGGTTTTTTTGACACGCCATGCGACTGCAGGTTCGTATCGGGCGGCATATATGGCCTGACTGAACGGTGCCTTGACTCTCTGGAACGCTGTATAGCTTCGGGACAGTCAAGGATGCGTTCCTTCCAGAGACAGCTGATAGCAGACGGGTTGAAAGTGAAGGCTTTTGACTTCGGAAAGGTTGTCGATGTGGATCATCTGTCCGATGTGGATGCAGCGAACAGTTTAGTAGCGGAAGATATTCCGGAAAAAAATAACTGACATTGCATGTTTATTCTGGGAGTAAGAAGAGAGAACATTTTCTCACCCAACAGGGTAGAAGGCGACAGGGCGATATTCGAGACTGTAGGCCGTTGTGTGACCGGTTCGGAAGACATGCTCTTCAAGATTGATGAGAGCGAGTTTGCACTTGATGGCGTCAGGGATGAGACAATGATTGATGCAGTGTTCCATATGTGCCGCTCCGACAAGGCGCTTGAACGTCTTGAGAAATTGGAGAAGAGGGGAGTAACAGTCATCAATACTACCCGGAGTGTGCTTAACTGTCGCAGAAGTACCCAGGTTCGTTTGCTGAAAGGCCTTGATGTCTCTTTTGCCGGCAGTGTAGTTGTAAATACCGACAACCGGAGTGAGATTAACTGGAACAAATATCCATGCTGGGTAAAGCGTGGTGATTCGCATTCTTTGGAAAAGGATGATGTCTGTTTCGCCGTGGACAAGTCATCATGCATGGCCGCATTGGGCGACATGTCCGGCAGAGGCATAACAGAAGCTGTGCTTCAGGAACACGTGGAAGGACACATACTGAAATTCTACGGAGTAGGCGGAGACAGGATGTTCTATCACGCATTCTACGACATGAACGTACGCGGCAAGTTCGATGACGGTATTCACAATCTTACCGGTCCTGTCCGGGTTGATGCTGACCGGCTTCGGAAAGACTGCTCGGCTGTCGCTTCGCTGCTGGATCTTGACGTTTACGGCGGCGATGCAGTCGTGACATCAGACGGAAGGGCAGTTATCATAGATTTCAACGACTGGCCGTCATTCGGTGCCTGTCGTGAGCAGGCTGCAAGGGCCATTGCGGCTCTGATAAGGGAAAAGTGTGGACAGAATGAACAGGGAGGAGAGAAGAAGGGCTCTTGAGGCTACCTACAAGTCGAAGGATACAGAGGAGTGGATTGACATAGTCTTTACACGCCCCTTGGGATACATGTGGGCTCTGTTCTTTCAGAAACTTAACGTACATCCCAACACAGTGACTCTCCTGTCGCTTATCATAGGAGCTTTTTCGGGTTATTGTTTTTATCATGAATCTCTGGGCTGGACTCTGTCAGGGATACTGATGCTTGTCTGGGCAAATCTTTATGACAGTGCTGACGGGCAACTCGCCCGCATGACAGGCAAGAAGTCCATGTGGGGCCGTCTGCTTGACGGCCTGGCAGGAGATGTATGGTTTTTCAGCATATATGTCTTCATATCTCTGCGCCTTACCCACCAGCAGATGCCATTCGGACTTGGGCAAGAGTGGGGGATATGGATATGGATTCTGGCAATAGTGTCAGGCGTGTTCTTTCACAAGGAACAGGCAGGTCTGGCTGACTATTACCGCAACATCTACCTGTTGTATCTGCTTGACAGTTCCGAACTGGGTGAGAGTGGAAAAACGGCAGCCGAGAAGCGGGCAACCCCATGGCGTGAATGGTACTGCAAAATAGGGCTCTTTTTCTATGAACGCTATACTGTGCGTCAGGAACGTAGCACACCCTGTTTCCAGAGAATGCGTGCCGTCTTGCGTGAGAAGTATGGCGACGAAGTACCCGTACCGCTTCGTCGCGAACTGTGCCGCAGGATGTTCCCGCTGTTGAAATGGACCAACGTACTCTCGTTCAACATCCGCGCAATTGTATTGTTCACAACCCTTTTGTGCGGTGAACCGTGGCTCTATTTCATTTTCGAGCTGACTGTACTCAACGTGATATACTTTTACATGCGGGGACACCATGAGCGTATCTGCCGTGAAATAGCCGATTCGGTTCAAGATGAGCAGCAGATGGCGTAACATATTCTTTCTGTTCGGTCTGGCTGCCATCGCCGTTATGGTTGCCACCTTGAGTTCCGGTTGGAACGATATCGTCCGGCTGGCCGGAAGTGCGGGCGTGTGGCTTCCCGTGATTGTGCTGCTTTGGATACCGATTTACCTGATGAACGCTGTTTCCTGGTACCTCCTCATACGGAATGGCCAGCCCGTAGCAGTGCCTTTCGTGCAGGTGCTTAAAATGACTGTGACAGGTTTTGCCTTGAACTATACTACACCATTCGGCCTTATGGGCGGCGAACCTTACCGCATTATGGAACTGTCCGGTTATGTTGGTTCCGGCAAGGCTGTTTCGTCGGTTATTCTCTATGTCATGACGCACATCTGCTCACATTTCTGTTTCTGGCTGACCGCAATAGGCCTGTATGTCACCTTTCACTGTCTTGGGGTAGAGCGTTACGCCATTGACGGCTGGCTGGGTGTCGTGCTGGGAATCATGACATTGTTGTTCCTGACAGTCTGTTGGCTATTCTCGCTGGGCTTTCGATACGGTTTCGTTATAAGGGTTTTCGGCATTCTGCGTCGGATACCGCTGGTGCGGGGCTGGGCTGAGCGTTTCCTGAACCGTCACTTAGATCAGTTACAGTTGATTGACAGCCAGATAAGCCTGCGCGAGTCTGGGCATCATGCTCCGCTCCTCAGTGCACTTGTCATAGAATACCTGGCACGGGTGCTGGGATGTGTTGAGTATTGGATACTTCTGAGACTGATACAGCCTGAAGTGACATTTCTTGACAGCTTCATCATTATGGCATTCTCGTCATTCTTCAGCAACCTGATTTTTTTCCTTCCCATGCAGCTCGGTTCACGAGAGGGTGGAGTAGCCATGGCCGTTGCCGGACTTTCGATGCCTGCAGCCAGCGGGCTTACGACTGCTCTTGCAACCCGACTTCGTGAACTGGTCTGGATCATCATCGGTGTAGGAATCATGAAAATTGGCAATAAACACAACGGAAATGACAAAGGGGCTGCTGATTGACTTTGGAGGTACTGTGGATACCAATGGAAGACATTGGTTCAGGGTTTTTCAGGATGCATACAGGGAATCTCGTCCGGATATCCCCGAAGAAACCCTCCGTTCGGCTTACGTATTCGCCGAACGGTACATGGGCAAAAACCCTGTCGTCGGGAATGGATTCAACTTCAGCCAGACGATACGGATCAAGTCTGAACTTCAGGCAGGTTTCCTTCGCGACAACGGTATTGATTTTTCTGAGACAGAAAGCAGTATAGTCCAGGAGTACTGTTGCTGTCTTGTTGCAGAAAATGTTCAGAAAGTGTCACGTCCGGTTCTGGAGCGCCTGTCCACGCGTTTACCGCTTGTACTGGTAACCAATTTCTATGGGAACATGCATTCCGTCCTGGCCGGACTTGGATTGGAGAATCTTTTCTCGGAAGTAATTGAGTCGGCTGTTGTCGGCATACGCAAGCCCGATCCGCTGATTTTCAGTCTGGGTGTTTCCGCCCTGGGATTACCTGCGTCCGAGGTTGTAGCAGTAGGTGACTCTTATGACAAAGATATAATACCGGCATTCAATGCCGGTTGCCGTACCGTGTGGCTGGCGGGTTGCGGCTGGCAGGATGGAACCGGTTCAACGCAGATTACCTCCGAATGTCATCCGGATGCCGTCATCAATGATCTCAGGGAACTAGAGCCTGCAATAGATTCTCTCTGACAATCCGGTAAAAAACATTTCCGCGAAAAAAGAAATGACCGTTTCCGGAATGGAAACGGCCATTGTAATGTGGTGTCTGGGAATCCTTATCAGTTGTTTTCCTGCGGCAGGGTGGGAATCTCATCGGCCGAAGGAACATCGTAAATCGGTGATTGAGTCGGATTCGTCATCATCTGCTCGGTTGCTTCGTTCAAGAGGACCGAACCTTCATCGCTAATTCTCGGTTTTGCTATAAAGGCGGTGGCAATGCTCAGAACAACAATGCAGCCCATGAGAGTCCATGTGGATTTCTCAAGAAAGTCTGTTGTCTTGCGTACACCCATAATCTGGTTTGAAGAGGAGAAACCGGCAGCGAGACCGCCTCCCTTTGAATTCTGAATCGTGACAAGAAAACTGAGCAACAGCGCGAGAATCACGATGATTACAATCAGAACTGAATACATTTTGTTATCTTTTTTGTTTGTTTATTCCTGTTATCAACTCCAAAAACCGAATTTGGTCTGCAAAGTAACAGCTTTTATTTGGAAAATTCAAATATAGATAGCGAATAATTTCCAGCGCTTCCTCATATCGGTGCTGTTTAATGTATATGGCAGCCAAAGTTTCGGTAAACAGTTCGTTGTTCAGACTGCTGTCGGATATGTCTGAAATCTCATCATCCCCGATGGTATCAACGTGAACTTCGGACTGTTTCTCAGTTGCTTCATCTTCAGGAACCTGAAGCGGCACAACTGTATCTTCAGCAGACTGGCTGCTGTCTTTCAGAAACGTGTCTATGAAGGAACCTATGGCATCATCGAGTTCTCCTCCAAATTCTTCCCGGCTGTCACCAAGACCTGCAGCAACAAGATAGTCGGTCTGAATTGGCGAGAAGAATGGCAGTTCGCCGACAGAGTCCGACTCGTCGGGAACACCCAGAAACTCATTCAGTATGTTCATGGTCCTGTCGTTGGCCAGATTTCCAGTCTGGCGTCTCTTCATGGCGTCGTCTATTATCTCAGACAGGCGATCTTCGCACGGCAGGAAAAAGCCGGCTCGCTTGAGTTCCTGTCCGTAGTTGTCGTCACCGACGGCCAGCATGTTCTCGAGCAAGAGAATGCGGGCGGCATGAAAACAGGGCTCGTCACTTACGGTCTCCCGCAGTCTGGCGAGTGTCTCTTTCGTCATCCTCTCAGGATGTAGGAAGAGCTCCCTGATTTCCTTTCCCGTCAGTCGCTCCACTTTGCTACAGTCGCATTGAAAATCTGGTCGATAATTTCGTCAATCATCTGCTGTACAAGCTCTTCCTGGACTGAAGAAAGCTGTTGCGAAGAGTCATACTCCCTGGATGCCGAGAACTGTCGGTCGAAGTCATCCTTGTGCTCGGTATTGTTGGTGTAGCGTACCTTGACGGTCATCTTAAGTTGAATCATCGTCGAGAAGCCGTCGGATGATATGGACTTGTTTGTCTGGTCATATCCTGTGATTTCGCCTGCCAGGACGAGATCGCCGTTGTTCTTGACTTGTTTCAGTTTAGTCTGTCGCGAATAGATGTTGCTTAGCGACTCGTTGAACATGGGGGCCATGGGGGCCCACTGATAGGCTGCCCTGTTGGTAAAGGTCTCAATTGTAATGGTTTTGACCTTGCTATAGTCTATGGAGGCTCCGTTGAACTTGTACGAAATAGCGCAGGATGCCGCAACAGACATAATGGCTATGGCCGAGATTATATATCTGAACACTTTCATAGAGTCTATTCCAGATTATACTCCTTAATCTTACGGTAGAGAGTGCGCTCGGATATGTTCAGATCCTTTGCTGCATTCTTGCGCCTGCCGTTGTGCTTTGCCAGCGCCCTTTTTATCATATCCTTTTCAACCTCGTCCAGCGACAGCGTCTCCTCAACGTAAACCTCTGTGTCGAGAATATCCTCGTCGTCACCTTCTGCCTTGAGGTGGGCCGCAGGTTCTGCAGTGGGAGAGTTGGTTATTATTGATACCGGCTGGTGCTGTGGGACTGCAGCACTCCGGCTCGACATGCTGTTCATCTGTTCCTTGAGTTCGGTTACGTCGCGGCGAAGGTCGAACAGCACCTTATACAATATCTCACGCTCGTTCTCAAATGAGTGTGTCTGCTGTGCGCCTCCTGTAGCTACAGGAAGCATCGAACTCCTTATGTCAGTCAGATACTCCTTGATGTCTTCAGCTGTTATCACCCGGCTTTCAGCCATGATTGACATCTGTTCAGTAATGTTTTTAAGTTGACGCACGTTGCCGGGCCAGTGATATGTCATCATCACCTCCCTCGCGTCATCGGCTAACTGGAGAGGCGGCATGTGGTACTTTTCAGCACAGTCTGCCGAAAACTTGCGGAACAGAAGCAGAATGTCGGTTCCGCGTTCACGCAGAGGGGGAACCTTGATGGGTATGGTGTTCAGACGGTAGAACAGGTCCTCGCGGAAGCGGCCTTGTTCAATGGCTGACTGAAGGTCAACGTTTGTTGCAGCCACGATGCGGACATTGGTCTTCTCTACCTTCGAAGAGCCGACCTTTATGAACTCACCGGTCTCAAGGACACGCAACAGTCTGGCCTGGGTAGCCATTGGCAGTTCGGCAACCTCATCCAGGAAAATCGTGCCTCCATTCGCCTCGTCAAAGTATCCCTTCCGTTCGTTAACCGCCCCTGTGAAGGCACCCTTCTCATGGCCGAACAGTTCAGAATCGACGGTCCCTTCCGGAATTGAACCGCAGTTCACGGCAATGTACTGCTTGGATTTGCGCAGGCTGTTGGCATGAATAATCTTGGGGATGTTTTCCTTTCCCACGCCGCTTTCGCCGGTAATAAGTACGGACAGGTCTGTCGGGGCCACCTGAATGGCCACGTCAATAGCCCTGTTCAGCTCCGGACAGTTTCCTACAATCTGAAACCGCTGCTTCATCCTTTGCACATTGTCGTTATCCATCTTTACTTCAGCTGTTTGTGATTATGCCAAAAATACTGCTTTTTGTCGAGAAATCAGCAATTTTGGCAGTTTTTCAAAAAAAGAATCCATCCTGAAAATCCGATTGGCTCAGGATGGACTCTTTTCGTATATATCTCCTCAGTTACCTGACAGGTATGCTGTCGATACGAATCTGATGCCTGCCTCCTTCGAAGGGAGTATTCAGGTACTCATCCATTATGCTGCGTGCCATTTCATTGTCGATGAAACGTCCCGGCATCACAAGCACGTTGGCATCGTTGTGCTGGCGAATGAGATGTGCAACCTCCGGTATCCAGCACAGGCCGGCTCTTATGCCCTGATGTTTGTTCAGGGTCATGGAGATTCCTTCACCGCTGCCGCACATTGCGATTCCCCTTTCAACCTCGCCGTTCTCGATTCCCTCAGCCAGTTTATGTCCGAACTCGGCATAGTTGCAACTGTCAGGGGTGTAGGTGCCGTAGTCCTTGTACGGCAGTCCCTTTTCTTCAAGATACTGTTTGACGAACTGCTTCAGGGGGAAGGCAGCATGGTCACTTGCTATTCCTATCATTTCTTCAGAAGATTCATTACCTGCTTGAAGACGTTCTTTGCGGTATATCCCAGTTTCTCGTCAAGCACCTTGTACGGAGCCGAGAATCCGAAACTCTCCAAACCCCAGATACTGCCTTCGGCCTCGGGTACCAGACCGAGCAGGTTTACCGGCAGACCGGCTGTCATACCGAACTTCTTTACACCTGCGGGGAGTACACTCTGCTGGTACTCCTTGCTCTGGCTGCGGAACAGTCCCTCTGACGGAACACTGACTATACGGACTTTGACATGCTTCTTGCGCAGCAAGGCAGCGCCGGCAACCAGAGTAGATACCTCAGAGCCGGTTGCAACCAGAATAACATCGGGGTTCTCGTCTGAACCGGCTACGATGTAACCTCCCTTCTGAGCCAGTTTGTAATCATTGCCTTCAGGCAGGTTCTGAATGTTCTGACGTGACAGGATAAGTGCCGTAGGAGTCTTGGTGTTCTTCATAGCCATAGCCCAGGCTACGGTCGTCTCCTGTGCATCTGCCGGACGAAGAACCAGCATTGACGGCTTGCCGCTGTGGTTCTTAAGCTTCTCCATCAGACGGATCTGTGCCTCCTGCTCGACCGGTTCGTGTGTCGGGCCGTCTTCACCTACGCGGAAAGCATCGTGTGTCCAGATGAACTTGACCGGAAGTTCCATTAGAGCGGCCATGCGTACAGCAGGTTTCATATAGTCGGAGAATACGAAGAAAGTACCACATGCCGGAATGACACCTCCGTGAAGCGCCATGCCTATGCAGCAGCAGGCCATGGTCAGTTCGGCAACACCGGCCTGAAGGAATGCACCGCTGAAGTCACCCTTTGTGAAGGCGTGAGTCTTCTTCAGGAATCCGTCGGTCTTGTCGGAGTTGCTGAGGTCGGCGCTGGCGCAGATCATGTTTGGAACCTGTTGGGCAAGCACTGACAGACATGCAGCAGATGCTGAGCGGGTGGCATCATTGTCCTTCTGAACGCACTTGCGCCAGTTGATGCGCGGAGCCTTGCCGCTGAACCATTCGTCCTGGGCGGCTGCTTTGTCCGGATTCGCCTTGGCCCATGCCTTCTCCTCCTTGTAGCGAGCGGCGCAAATGCTCTTAAGTTCCTTTGCGCGCTCGGAGTACAGTTTCCTGACCTCGGGGAATACTTTGAACGGATTCTTCGGATCACCGCCGAGATTCTTGACTGTATTCACATATGCGTTACCGCCCAGAGGTGCTCCATGAGTCTTGCAGTTGGACTCGTATGACGAGCCGTCTTCTTTCAGAGCTCCCTTTCCCATGATACACTTGCCTATGATGAGGGCAGGTTTACCCTTCACACCCTTAGCCCAAGCTATGGCCTTGCGGATCTCGTCACAGTCGTTACCGTTTATGACCTTTACATCCCAGCCCAGAGCCTTGTACTTGGCAGCCGTGTCCTCGTTCATCACCTCCTTGGTCTCGGTCGAGAGCTGGATGTCGTTCGAGTCGTAGAACATTACAAGATTGTCAAGTCCGAGCACTCCTGCTATGCGGGCGCTGCCCTGCGAAATCTCTTCCTCGATGCCGCCGTCCGAGATGTATGCGTATATGGTCTCTTTGTCAAATGTCGGATTGCCGGTGTGTGCAGCCAGGAACTTTGCCGCGATTGCAGCACCTACAGCGTAAGAATGGCCCTGGCCGAGGGGACCCGAAGTATTCTCTATTCCGCGGGCAATCTCAAATTCGGGATGGCCTGTGGTGGGCGAGCCCCACTGGCGCAGTTGAGCCAGTTCGTCCATTGTATATTTTCCGGCAAGCGCAAGCTGCGAGTACAGCATCGGAGCCATGTGGCCGGGGTCGAGGAAGAAACGGTCGCGACCTACCCATTCCGGATTCTGCGGATCGTACTCAAGAAATTCCGAATAGAGTACATTGATAAAGTCTGCACCGCCCATGGCGCCTCCGGGGTGACCCGATTTTGCCTTCTCAACCATCGAAGCTGCCAGAATACGGATGTTGTCAGCAGCCTTGTTCATCAATTCTTTGCTGTTCATATGAATTATGTTTTGTGAATTAATTGCATACCATGCAGCGCTCTCGCGCTCCGACACAACACGCAAAGATAATGTAATCCGTGGTAATCCACAAAAAATCGAAGTCTTTCCGCAAGGTTGGCATTAAATTGTTGAAAAGTTGTTGGCCTGCAGGGATTCGAAGATACTCTTTTTTCTTAACTTTGCCCTGAAAGGGTTTTTCCGCTGATACCGTGAAAAAGCCTTTTGTAAACAATAAAAAACATAACAATATGGCAAAAAAAGAGACAGAGGGAGAGGTTTCTCCCAAGCAGGTGGCGATGAGCGAGAAACTCAAGGCGCTCCAGGCCGCGACAGAGAAAATCGAGAAGAGTTTCGGACGGGGCTCAATCATGAAACTCGGTGAGGAGAACATTGAGGCAGTCGATGTCATATCGACAGGTTCCATCGGCCTGAATGCCGCACTTGGAGTAGGCGGATATCCTCGCGGCAGGATAATCGAAATCTACGGACCTGAGTCGTCCGGCAAGACAACACTGGCAATACATGCAATTGCCGAGGCACAGAAGAACGGAGGAATTGCCGCTTTCATTGATGCAGAGCATGCCTTCGACCGTTTCTATGCGGCCAAGCTTGGAGTTGACATCGACAATCTCTGGATTTCGCAACCAGACAACGGCGAGCAGGCGCTTGAAATTGCCGAACAGCTGATACGTTCGTCTGCAATTGACGTCATAGTCATCGATTCCGTGGCCGCACTGACTCCAAAGGCTGAAATCGAGGGCGACATGGGCGACAACAAGGTGGGGCTTCAGGCCCGTCTTATGTCGCAGGCACTTCGCAAGCTGACCTCTACCATCAACAAGACCAACACGACCTGTATCTTCATCAACCAGTTGCGCGAAAAGATAGGCATCATGTTCGGAAACCCGGAGACGACAACCGGCGGCAATGCCCTTAAATTCTATGCTTCGGTACGCCTTGACATACGGCGTGTCACCCAGCTGAAGGATGGTGACCGTACGATCGGCAATCAGGTCAGGGTAAAAGTCGTCAAGAACAAAGTGGCACCTCCGTTCCGCAAGGCTGAGTTTGACATAATGTTCGGACAGGGAATATCCAAGAGCGGTGAGATAGTCGATCTCGGCGTGGAGTACGGTATAATCAAGAAAAGCGGTTCCTGGTTCAGTTACGGCGACACCAGGCTGGCTCAGGGACGCGATGCCACCAAACAGCTTATGGAAGACAACCCCGAACTGGCCGAGGAACTTGAGGCAAAGATAATGCAGGCCATAATGGGTAATCCACAGGAGACCGGCTTCGAGGAGCAGGATTGACCAACAGTACGCTTATAACGATTTTGAAGGGCCGCCGGAAATGGCAGCCCTTCTTTGTTGCTGCCACCAACCCGCCTGAATGTGACAAAACAGATAGTATTGCGAGACAGTTGTCTGACTTTTTGGCAGAAACCGATGTCTGCTGATTCATGACTTGGACTTTTTCCGTATTGGCACAAGGTTTGTACATGTTGATAATGAATCCGAAAATGGATCGGACGACAATCAACAAAGAGTACAAACTAAAAAAACAATACAACTATGGGTAAAATCATTGGAATAGATCTTGGAACGACCAACTCGTGTGTTTCAGTATTTGAGGGTAACGAGCCAACCGTCATAGCCAACTCGGAGGGCAAGCGTACGACACCTTCGGTAGTCGCATTCGTTGACGGTGGCGAGCGCAAGGTAGGTGACCCTGCCAAGCGTCAGGCCATTACCAACCCCCAGCGTACCGTCTTCTCAATCAAGCGCTTCATGGGCGAAAACTGGGATCAGGTGCAGAAGGAGGTGAGCCGTGTACCTTATAAAGTAGTAAAGGGCGACAACAACATGCCGCGTGTCGATATTGACGGCCGTCTTTATACCGCTCAGGAAATCTCAGCAATGATTCTTCAGAAGATGAAGAAGACCGCTGAAGACTATCTGGGCCAGGAGGTGACCGAGGCTGTCATCACAGTTCCTGCATACTTCTCCGACTCACAGCGTCAGGCTACCAAAGAGGCTGGCCAGATTGCAGGTCTTGATGTGAAGCGTATCGTAAACGAGCCTACAGCTGCTGCTCTTGCGTATGGTGTTGACAAGTCAAACAAGGATATGAAAATCGCCGTGTTCGACCTTGGCGGCGGAACGTTCGATATCTCAATCCTTGAGTTTGGCGGTGGAGTCTTCGAGGTTCTTGCCACCAATGGTGACACCCATCTGGGTGGTGATGACTTCGACCAGGTTATCATCAACTGGCTGGTTGATGAGTTCAAGAAAGATGAGGGCGCTGATCTGACAGCCGACCCGATGGCATTGCAGCGTTTGAAAGAAGCTGCAGAGAAGGCAAAGATAGAGTTGTCTTCATCGACCTCTACCGAGATAAACCTTCCGTACATCATGCCGGTTGCCGGTATTCCTCGCCACCTTGTAAAAACTTTGACACGTGCAAAGTTCGAGTCTCTTGCCCATGGTCTTATCCAGGCATGCCTGGAGCCCTGCCGCAAGGCCATGAGCGATGCCGGTCTGACCAATTCAGACATAGACGAGGTTATCCTTGTGGGTGGTTCGAGCCGTATTCCAGCAGTACAGAAGCTTGTCGAGGACTTCTTCGGCAAGGTTCCTTCAAAGGGCGTCAACCCAGATGAGGTGGTGGCAGTAGGTGCCAGCATCCAGGGTGCCATCCTGAACAAGGAGGGTGGAGTAGGCGACATCGTATTGCTTGACGTAACCCCGCTGACTATGGGTATCGAGACTCTGGGCGGTGTCATGACAAAGCTTATTGATGCCAACACCACTATTCCGTGCAAGAAGAGCGAGATCTTCTCGACCGCAGCCGACAACCAGACAGCAGTTACGATACATGTGCTCCAGGGCGAGCGCCCGATGGCTTCGCAGAACAAGTCAATCGGCCAGTTCAATCTTGAAGGTATTGCCCCGGCACGCAGAGGTGTTCCGCAGATTGAGGTGACATTCGACATCGATGCCAACGGTATCCTCAAGGTAAGTGCCAAGGACAAGGCAACCGGCAAGGAGCAGGCAATCCGCATCGAAGCCTCGTCAGGCTTGAGCAAGGAGGAAATCGACCGGATGAAGGCTGAGGCCGAAGCCAATGCCGAGGCCGACAAGAAAGAGCGCGAGAAGATTGACAAACTCAATCAGGCCGATTCGATGATATTCACCACCGAGCAGCAGCTTTCCGAACTTGGCGACAAGATTCCGGCTGACAAGAAGGCTCCAATCGAGGCTGCCCTCCAGTCGCTCAAGGATGCCCACAAGGCTCAGGATCTTGCAGCCATTGACAAGGCTATGGCTGAACTTAACACTGCCTTCCAGACTGCAAGCGCCGAAATGTACGCCCAGAGCGGTGCCCAGGGCCAGCCGGGTGCAGGTGCCGGTGCAGGCGCAGGCTTCAACGGAGGTCAGCAAGGTCCCCAGGGCAATGGCGGTCAGTCAGACTCTGACAACGTCCAGGATGCCGACTTCGAGGAGGTGAAGTAAGGCTGATAAGCAAATATCAATCATAAATAGAAGGGGTGGCTAAAAGTAGTCACCCCTTTTTCTGCCGAATAATCGAAGTCTTGCGTGGCTATAGCACAGACCCGGACCGGGATTTTGTGTCCC
>JAFZZI010000017.1 GCA_017615835.1 Bacteroidaceae bacterium
GCCCTTCCTGAGCATCGTGAAGAATTTTGCCGTGTCGCTGCACACGTCACAGTCGAAACCGTTCTGCTGCAGAACGCCTTGTATCATCAGCAGCCACACGTTGCTGTCGTCAACCACCAGCACACGTTTCCGCTCCTCCGAGGCTTTCATGACCTCCGCCACAACCTCATCCCCCTTGCTCTCCGCAATCTTCATCGGCAGACTTACGTAGAATGTGGTTCCCTCGTCCGAAGACTCAAAATCGATCTTGCCTTTCATCAGGTCAACAAGCATCTTAGCCGTTGAGAGTCCGATGCCAAAGCCCTCCTTGCCAGTGGCAACGGCATTGGAGAAGCGGGTAAAGGCAGAGAACACCCGTTCCTTATCCTCGTCCTTGATGCCAATGCCTGTGTCGCTCACCTTGATGTTCAGCGTATCGTCGGCATACGAAATATCCAGTTCCACACTGCCCTTCCTGGTGAACTTGAAGGCATTGTCAAGCAGATTGGTCGCTATGTGGCAGATTTTCTCATAGTCGCCGTTGAGGACGATGCCCTGCACCTTCGGCTTTACGAATTCTATCAGCCGCTCGTCGGCTCTCAGTTCGAAGGAATTGGTCAGTTCGTTGGCCAGTTCCATCAAGCTGAAGTCCCTCGGCTTCAGCATGCCCTTGTTGCTCTCCAAACGGAAGTAGTCTAACAACTGGTCTATCATCCCCCTGAGTTGCCGGGCGGAGAACGATATGGCACTGATGTACTTTTCATTCTTCGTTGGGCATTGTTTCGCCATATCGTTGTAGCCGATGACGATGCTCAGCGGGGTACGCAGGTCGTGGACGATGGCATACATCATCTGTCGGCGCTTCTCCACAAGTTTCTTGTTCTTGTCAGATTCCTTTTCGAGTTCCTTCATCACCCTTGAGCGCCGCCATGTGTTGGCCACATTCAGTAGTGTTACGAAAATGAGAAACAACATACCCCATCTGAACGTGGTTTTTCCGATACCGCTTGCCCTATCCATCAATTCTTTCTGTTTGCGTTCGGCTTTGGCATCCTCCGCATCAAGCATCTGGCTGACGTTGATGTCCAGCCAGTGGTTGACTTCGGCGAGACTGTCGCTGAGAATGCTGAGACTGATAGTATATAGTTCTTTGTCAAGAAAGGCCAGTTCGTTGATGGACGGTATGGTGACCGTCCTGTTCTTGCTTTTTGAGGTCACTTCTTCCCTGCTGCTCCTGAACACATGCCCGGTGTAATGCTTGACGTAAGTCTCCGTGTCCTTGACAGTGACCTGTCTGTCCTGTTGCAGATGTTCGTCATTCTCATTCCGCTTTACGATTGTCGCGTAGATCTCGGACAGCAGATGTCCTTTCTGGTTAAGGACGTTCTGCATGGAGTCAATCTGGCTTTTGGAGTAATATTTTCGCAGTCCGTCAAGCGAGTTGTTTGTATCAGCCAGTTTTTGTTGGTAGTCAACAGAATCTGTCGGGGACCATTCTGACACTTGTTCGCCCAAGTGGTCTAACTGTATTGTGCTTTTCAGTGCAGCATGAATGATTCTGTATTGTTCCTGGCTGTCAGTTGACTCAACAATGATATTCTCCAGTTTCTGCCACCGCCAGTAGCCAAACATAAATACACCTATAAATAGTAAGATGTTGACAGCATTTGTCAGCAAGAGGTCAAACTTTGTTCTTTTCATTTAGCCTAATCGTTTAGAGGGTGATACCCTGATATCCTTATATATAAGGGATTCCAATAAGGGGCAGACATTTCCCCTTTTTATTCCCTAATAACTTATTTACCAATTCTTTTTTCAATTTGGGGTGCAAAATTACAAAAAAAGTCGCAAAAACATACCGACCAGTATCTAAATATTTAAAAATTAGCCCTATTTCCTCGTTATTTGAAGGTAATAGGGCTAAAATGGGGTATATTTACCTTTGAAATCACATATTTACATTTTCAAGCCTTTAACCTTTTTCGGCTCATCTTCTTTGTCAGGCGCAGGAAGCATGGAAACTTTATGACCATCTTCATATTCCATTCTCTCTTCGGGTGTCTCTGGCCTTTCCTCCTTAGGGGCTAGTTCCATCTGGATCTTGCGGTCAAGGGCGGCGAGTTCGTTCTTCAGGTCGTGAAGTTCCTTTTCCTTTTTCCACTCCTTGTTTGCTGTAGGTGTCAGTTGGTCTATCTTCTTCTGATACCAGTCAACATCCTTCTGGTACTTCTCCACCAAGGAGGGAATCTTTTCCAGTGCGCGGATGAAACTTGTGGCAGCGGCCTCCTTATCCTTCTTGGCTACTATACCGTTGTTGTGACGATAGACGATGTTGCCATACACTCCGAAGTTGTTCTCTCGAAATGGCAAACCACCTTTCTCCACTTCCTCGGTGCGTACCTTAATGGGGAAACCGTAGATTTCACCAATCTCCTTTGTCTGGCCTTTCGTGTCCACTGTCTCGGCAATGTGCTGCACCTTGGCACCAAGTTCTTCAAGGTCGTTATACACCTTGCCCTCAATTTCCACTTCAGTAACTATATTACCAAGTGCATCCCGCTTCAGATGTGCGTCTAACTGTTGCTTGTCGGCATCCAGTTTGCCCAGAATCTCTTTAGCAGACTGCACTTCTTTCTGTGCATTCTCAATATCGAATTCAACACTTCGCCTTGCATTCATGAAACTCTTGCGTTCACTTTCCAGCGAGGCAATCTTTTTCTCAAGTTTTGCCTTGTCAAGCAGGTCGGTGTTACCCGACAGAATGGCCATGTATTCCGAGAAGTTCATGCCGTTGGCCTCGTCCATTGCTCCCTCGTCGATGGTTCGTGCACCCATAGCACCGGACTTCAGCTGTGAAATGAACGTCTGCTTGCAGTGCAACAGGTTGAACTTGTAGGCATCCAGCGTTTTCTCAACGGCATAGATGATGCTGTCAACAGTATTGTTATTGTATTTCTTGGCGACCTCATTGCCCTTTCTGACGGCCCGGCCATTCCTTTGTTCAAGATCGCTGGGCCTCCAGGGTATATCCAAATGATGGATGGCAACTGCTCTTTTCTGCGCATTGACGCCCGTACCTAACATTGACGTTGAGCCGAATAGTACGCGTACACGCCCTTCGTTCATGGCCTCAATCACGGCTTTTCGTGCCTTTTCGCTCTTACACTCCTGAATGAAGCGGATTTCGTCAGCAGGGATGCCGTAATCCTCTATCAGTTTACGTTTGATTTCGGAATAGACGTTCCAAGTATCACCTGGCTGATACGTTCCGAGGTCTGAGAATACAAACTGCGTACCCTTGTGTTCCTCGAACTTGTGATAGTACTCGGCAATCTTCATGGCACAGACGCTGGCTTTGTTTCCCGCATCGTCATCATAGAGCGTCGGATTTATCATACGCATGTCGAGTGCCATCTTGCGGGCGTAGTCCGTAGCAATCAGCATCTTCGCTTTCTCTTCCGTATCACTCAGGGGCAGACGACCGAGGATAGTAGCGTCACCGGATTCCGCAAACTCCATCAGCTTCTTGATAAACACCTCCTGATCAGGCGTCGGCGGGATATTGTAAAGTATCTCGTTCATCTTTGGTCTGTCCACACCCACGTCCTCAGCGGTGCGATAGTCCGTGATTTCGTTGT
Organism: Bacteroidaceae bacterium; assembly: GCA_017615835.1. Classification (GTDB taxonomy): domain Bacteria; phylum Bacteroidota; class Bacteroidia; order Bacteroidales; family Bacteroidaceae; genus Colenecus. The sequence continues at coordinate 3,618 of JAFZZI010000017.1, forward strand.
AGAACGTCGCCAGTTCCGGCACCTTAATGAAGTAACGGAAACGCTCCTTCTGGATGATGTTGTTTGTCACCGAAAACTCGAAGTCCGTCGATTTCTTTGCGAAGATAGCAGCCCAAGCATCGAAACACGGGATGTTCTGTTTCTCCATTTCCTTCGGACGAAGGTATTTGAACAGCAGATAAAGCTCCGTTAACGAGTTACTGATAGTCGTACCCGACAGGAAGGTGGCACAGAGGTCACGGCGCGGCTTCGTCCCGTCACCCTCCTGCATCGTGCGGATGGCAAAAAGCAGGTTAAGCGCTTTCTGGCTTCCCTGACTGTTGCCCAATCCCGCCACACGGTCATGACGGGTGTTGAACATCAGGTTCTTGAACTGGTGGCTCTCATCGATAAACAGGTGGTCAATGCCCATCTGCTTGAAGTCAATGAAGTCATCGGTTCGGCTGTTAATCTTGCTGGAAATCTCAACGAGCTTTGCCTCGAGATTGGCCTTGCGCTTCTCCAAACCCTTCAGCATCATGCCAGAAATATCCTTGCCGCTCATTCTCAGCGTCTCAAGATTGTCCTCCACACTCTGCAACTCGGCCATCAGAATTTTCTCCTGCATCTCCGGCGACTGCGGTATCTTGCCAAACTGGTCGTGCGACATAATCACACAGTCGAAGTCATTGTTCTTGATCGAATGGAAGAACTTTACCCTGTTCTCCGTCGAGAAATCTTTTTCGCTGGCATACAGGATGCGGGCATTGGGATAGGCAGTCTGATACGTTGCCGCTATCTCAGCGACATTGGCTTTCAGTCCTATTATCATCGGCTTTTTCGCCATGCCGAGACGCTTCATTTCATGGGCGGCAATGCACATGATGAGCGTCTTGCCCGTGCCCACCTGATGGTCGCATATTCCCCCACCGTTCTGCTTGATCATCCATACACAATCCTTCTGCGAGGGATAGACGCTGCTGATGCCATATCGCAATTCCAGTCCTTTCATGTCAAGGTCTGGGAAGGTCTGGTGACTGCCGTCATACTTCGGGCGGACAAAACAATTGAACTTCTCGTTATACATCTGTGCCAGTCTGTCCTTGAACTCACGGCTCTGACCTTCAAGCCATTCTGTGAAGCCATTGCGGATTTCATCAATCTTCGAGTTTGCCAACTGGATGGCCTGTGCATCTGGTACCTTGATGTCGTTGCCGTTTTCATCCGTGCCGTTCGACTTCATGATTTTCGGTGTCGTGTTGTGCAGGGCATGACGGAGTAAAGCTATACCGTCATAGCTGCGATACTCGCCCCTGACACAGAACTCGCTCCATATCTTCGCGTTCTTCCTGCTGCAACTGGCATCAAACTGGTCTATCTGCGGCGAATAGACGATGCTCACATCCGTATCATAGAAGTCCGTCATAAAGGAGGAATAGACATTGGCGGGAATCCATCGCTCACCGAAGTTGAAGTCAAGATCCTCGAAGGGAATAGGAGTAGGCACGGCATCTTTCAGGGCGTTCAGCGACTCCATGATGCGGTCGTCCACCTCTCCGCCACGTTCCTCAATCAGGTTCTCGATGCTCTTCACCTTCTCCACGACGTTTCCGGCAATGAACTTGTCGCGGATTTCGTAGAAGTCCGTCAGTGGATTGTAGAATATCTGCCCTTGCAGTTCGTGAATGATGTCGTCCTCGCTCTTGTCCGTGAGATACGACATATAGGGCATGTTCAGCACTCCGTATTTGTTGAGCGATGCAGAGACGGCTTCCTGCGACGTATCAACGTGCTTCAGTTCCTGCGTAGAGAATGCCACGGGGTGGTCGAGGAAGTCGGCCTTTACAAACCTGCCGTTCTCGCCACGTTCCAGAGCCAGCATGTTCCTTCCCGCTGCATCCATCAGGATCATCCGCACGTTCTTCCTGTCGTTCAGGTTGCCGTACATGGCCGTGAAGGCATCGTAGTAGCCGTTAAGTTTCTCGCGCAACTCGTCATTCGCCTGCTGGTTGTCCTGCTCGTAGGCATATAGTTCCTCATAGACGTCACGCACGGCGATATACTGGCGGATGCGGTCGGTCTGCTCCTGAGAGACAATCAAGGGGACGAAGGTGGCACCCGAGGAAGTGATCTTCTCCAGATGTCCGATGTTTCCGTCCTTATCCTCCACTATGGAGCCGTTACGGTAGTATGCCTTCATCTCACCCTCGTAGGGTTTTGGCTCTACCAGTTTTGTCTTGGTGGTACGACGCTGCTTCGGCTCAGACGGTCTTTCTGTCTGTACTTGCAGCTTGGCTTTGGCATCTGCATTATTCTTGATGCGCTGCTGCCCAGCCTCCAGCAACTGGCGACGACGCTCAGGGGTCAGGTCCATCATCATCTCATAGAAGCCGTTGATGGGCGGATTCTCTTCCCAATCCAGAGAGTCATAGACGGCCAACTGCTGGTCGATATGACTTTTCTTCTCCATTGCGGCCTTCTTCTCTTGCAGTTCCCTGGCCTGACGCTCCTTCTTACGTTCCTTCTTTGGCTTCTTAGGAACTTCCTTCGGTTTTGGCTGTTCCTGCACGGTCATGCCCCACAGGTCAAAGAGTGACAGCTGCGGGTTGTTGTCGGGTGTATGCTCAGGTACAGGCTTTTCTTCCTGCTTGGCTGGCTCTGGCATCGTCACAATCTTGGCCGTCTTTGCTGGCTCATCGTCCATTGTAGGCTGCTGCTCTGTCTCTACTGGCTTTTGCTCTGCTTCCACAGGTTTCTGCTCTTCCGCTGGTTTATGTTCCTCAACGGGCTTCTGGGTTTTATCTTCCTTTTCCTTGCGGATAAAAGCAGGACTGTCAAGTCCCGTAAACTTACGGAAGTCCAGATGCCTGGCTAGTTCATCCTGCAGACGCTCACGGAGGTCATGGGCAATGCCTTCGACACCTCCCGTATGGAGATACTCCAATGCAGGCTTGCCGTACTGGTCGTGTCCTCTCAGGATGCTTGTGGCAAGTACATTGTCAGGGTAATGCTCAAAATAGTCGTTGCGGACGATGCTATCATCCTCGGCAGGATACACTCTTTTCAGCCTTTCCTCATCCTCGGTCAGTCCCTGCTTGGCATAGTTCTTCTGAATGATAATCAGGTCGCTCCCTGCCTCGGTGTTAGCGTTCTCCTTGAACAGATTGTCAGGCAGACGGAAAGCGGTAACAAGGTCGGCTTGCTGAAGGAGGTGGTTGATCCTGATACCGTTCTGTTCCCTGTCGAGGTAGTTCCTCGTCGTGATGAATGCCACCATGCCACCGTTGCGCACGGCATCAAGCCCTTTCTGCATGAAGTAACCGTGAATGGACTTGGAAATCACGCGGTTGAACAGGCTCTTGCTGTCGCTGTAGAAAGGGTCGTACACCTTAGTGTCACCAAAGGGGATGTTGGAGATGGCGAGGTCGTAGGTGCCTAACTGCTCCTTGTCTATCATCTCAAACCCGGCAGTCCGTACCTTGGTTCCGTCATCTTTGTGGAGGGTGGTCAGCAACAACCCCGTCAGCTTGTCCTTCTCAAAGGCGGTCACCTCAGCATCAGGATTGACGGTGCGCATGGTGTCGATAAAAACGCCCATACCCGCAGACGGCTCCAACACCTTCTGCGGCTTCAGGTTCATCTCACCGAAAACGCTCCAGATGGCTTCGGGTATCTCTTTCGGGGTATAGAATGCCGTGAGGACGGACTGCTTCATACTGGCAACATAGCGTTTGTAGTCGGTCTCGTCCTCGGCATTCTCGCGTATCACCCTATGGAGTTCGGCGGTCAGGTCGTACAGTGAAAGGTCGTTCTTCGGCCAGACTGCTTTGTTCTCCACAGGATTCAGCACACATTTCAGCCCACCGAAGCCGCAGTAACGGGAAATGGTTTCCCGATCGGTCTCAGTGGGGACACGTACTTCCTTCCACACGGCAAAGGCTGTGCGGATAGCATTGATGTTGGCTTGCAGCCGTGCCTTCCTATTGAACGCCATACTGCTCGATGTAAAGTACCACTGAACCCGTCAACTCCGTATAGAGTTGCATATAGTCAGGCATCAGTTCAAACTCAGGTTCGGTGAGGTCGTAAGGCTCGAAGACTGGTGCCAGTAAAGGAAGCAGTTTCTCGGCAAATGTGAGGCGCTGGTCATCGTCCAGTTCGCGGGAAAACTCTTTCTCCAGTACCTCAATGAGAATACTCCACTGCGAGAGGCCAAGGTCTTTCGTCAGCACGGACATAGCCAGTTCGTGTGCTCCCTCCACGGAATAGCCGTCGAGCCGGGCCTGTTCAAAGGTCTCTGCTGCCAACTGTTCACGGCTATAGATGAAACTCAGGTCTTTGGCCTTGCGGGAATGCTGCTCCAGCAGGTAGCGAAGCAGATACAGTCCATAGTAGGACAACTCTGGTTGTTCTTGTCTTTTCATTTTCAAAATACGTTTAAGTGGTTATAGAATCAGCGTACAAGTAAAGCACCCCGGGTATCCCTCCCGAGGTGCAACCACTGAATCCATTTCATAAAATCGTGTAAACGATGTGTGAAAATGAATGTCAGTGGCAAAGGTACGCATTATTTTCGGGATTTACCTTTCTTGGGCTGACTTTTTCGCTCTGGGAAGGAAAATTCTGTCTGGAAAGTCTCGCGGTTGAGGGTGACAACGGCATCGAAGGAATTGCCCTGTTTGCTCTTGAAGCCCTTGATGATTCCCGTCCTGCCATCGGTCAGCAGAGCCTTCAACTGGTCGTTGGTTAGTTCCTTGCCAGCTTTCTCGCGGAACACATGACAGTCACAGGCGGGATTGTCGCACTTGACGACCTTTTTGTAGAACTGCATCGTGCCTTTCCCGCACTTGGGGCATGGAATGCCGATGCCGCTGTGCTCAAACCTATCCTCCAAGGAGAGAAGTTCGCTGACGATGCTGCCCGTATAGTCCTCGATGCCCTTGCGGAAGTCCTCGGCGCTGTATTCGCCCCGTTCGATCCTGGCAAGCGACTGCTCCCACTGGCCCGTCATGGCGACATCGGCAATCTGTTTGTCTTTCAGCAGGTCGTAGATGAAAAGCCCTTTTTCGGTCGGGATAAGCTGCTTGTTCAGGCGGATCATGTACTCGCGGTTGATAAGCGTTTCGATGATGGTGGCACGGGTGGCCGGGGTTCCGATGCCACAGTCCTTGATGGCCTGTGCCAGTTCCTCATCATCAATATTCTTGCCGCAGTGTTCCATCTCGGACAGCAGCGTAGCCTCGGTGTGGATGGCAGCGGGTTTGGTCTTGCCCTCGGCCAGTCCCCATCCCGTGACGTGCAGTTCCTGACCTTCCTTCCAGTTGGGCAAATGGTCTGTGTCTGTGTCCTCGTTCATGATGAACCGCCAACCTTGCTGACGGATGACAGTTCCCTTGGCGACAAACGGTATTCCGTCCACATCAACGGTGACAGTAGTCAGTTCCTTGACGCACTTGTCAGAGAAGGCTTCGAGCATACGGGCGACGATGAGGTTATAGATTTTCTTGTCGTCGTTGGACGGGTACTGCGGCTTTTCGCCTGTAATCAACAGGGCGTGATGGTCAGTGACCTTCGAGGCATCGACGCTGTGGCGGTTGGGCTTGTGAATGGTCATGGAGAGTGCGCCCCACTGCTCATTGTCGGCCAATGTGCGGAGTAGCTTGGGAATCTCGTCGTACACGTCATCGGGAATGTAGCGGCTGGATGTTCTCGGATAAGTGATGGCCTTGGCCTCGTAAAGTTTCTGCGCGATGGTTAGTGTCTGCTCGGCGGTGAAGCCATACCTGACGTTGGCATCCTTCTGGAGCGTGGTGAGATCATAGAGCAAGGGCGGTTCCTCCGTCTTTTCCTTGCACTCCACCTTGGCGATGGCTACGCTGTTGGCAGACTTCAACTTCTGATAGACGGATTCGGCATCAGCCTTGTCTTTCCATTGGTCTGCGGTCAGAAACTTGACGGTCTTGCCGTCACCTTCGGTAGTGAAGTGCATCTGCCAGAACGGAGTCGGCACAAAGTTCTTGTTCTCCAGAAATCGGCGGCAGACCATTGCCAGTGTAGGCGTCTGCACACGTCCGAGGGAGTACGTTCCCTTTCCCGCTGCAATGGTCAGGGCCTGGGTAGCATTGATGCCTACAAGCCAGTCTGCTTCACTTCGCGCCTTGGCGGACAGGAAGAGATTGTCATAGTCGTGACCGTCCTTGAGGTTCTTCAGCCCTTCCTTGATGGCCTTGTCGGTCAGTGAACTGATCCAGAGACGCTGAAACGGGACGTGACAGCCGAGGTACTGGTAGAGATAGCGGAAAATCAGTTCGCCCTCGCGTCCGGCATCTGTGGCAACGATGATCTTTTCGGTATGCTCGAAGAGGTTCTTGATGACGCGAAGCTGCTCCTTCACCCCGTCATCCTCTTTACCCTTGGCATCCTTGCGGTTGACGAGTTGGAAAACATCGGGGATGATGGGCAGGGCTTCACGACGGAATCCCGTCACTCCGTAGGCTTCGGGCATGGCCAGTTGTATCAGGTGACCGAAGGCCCAGGTGACGCAGTAGTTGTTGCCTCCATAGTAGCCGACTTTCCTTTCCATGGCACCCACGCCCCGGGATATTTGTCGTGCGACGCTCGGTTTCTCTGCGATAATGGTAATCATATTGTAAAAATGGATTCAGTGGTTAATACTTATTTTATATATACGCGCGTGAGAGGTGGACAGCCGACAGCCATCTGCGGCTGTCCACACATTGCGCATCTCAGGTCAGAGCTTAGGGCCTCGCTTCTGTTTCTTCTCTTCCTTCTGCTCCTGCTTCTCACCCTCGGGCTTCTGTTCATTTTTCTGGTGTTCGTTCTTGGGTGCGACCTGTCCCTTCTGCAGTGGCTCGTCCACCTTCTTTGTGGCCTCGTTGGTCTTGCCCTGATGGTTCACGGCTACTTGTGTCTCGCTCTCATTGGCTGGGGCAACGACCTTGCCCTGCATCGGGTCGTTCTTCGAGGTGAACGGCTGGCCCTTGTCTGGATAGAACATCAGGTACATTGTGGCAGTCGTGCCGTCCTTCAGCGGATAGTTATCGAGTTTCACCGACTTGCCTTCACGATAGTCCTTCTGCTGCTCTTCGGTCAGCGGAATGCCCTTCCACTTGGTCAGGTTCTTGATGCTGCCGTCCTCGTTCGTCCAGTTCATCTTGGTTTTCTGGTTCTGTTCCTGCACCTCTTCCTCCTTGCGGCTACTGCCAGGGACGAAGGACACGTTCTTGCGGTCGGCATTCACTTGAAAGTCCACGGTGAACTTCTGTCCGTTCTCGCCCTCAAAGAGCTTGTCCTTCACGATGCCACCCTGCTTGAGAAGTTCCATCTCTTCGGGAGTAAACTTCACGTTACCCACACTCTCACGGAGATGCAGCTTGCTCACGGGATAGTGTACCAGTTCGTTGGTCTGCTTGTCGTAAGACACGAAGCAATTCTGCATGGTGTTGTCTTTCACGTTGAACAGCGGAACAACCTTGCCGAGGTTGCCAGTCTCTTTCAGTGCCTTTGCATCCTCCTTGGTGAAGGTGTAGCCCATGTACTCCGCATTCTCCAGCTTCTGCTCCTTGCGCACGAAGTGAGGCAGTACACTATAAGTGCCATCCTGCAGACGTGTCAGTTGCAGGCGTGCAGCGGCCTTCACCTTCTGGTCGTAGATGAGCATTGTCACATCGAGAAGGCCGGACTTGCCAAAGTTCAGCATATTGTCTTTCGCCCCCGTTCGCTCCAGCACCTCTTTCGAGATACCAAACTTCTCTTCAATCTGGTCCCAGTTAACCTTGGACTCATCGATGGGCTGATAGCCCTGATTCTGGTTTTGTGCCATAATAGATAAAAATTTTAATTGTTAATAAATAATGTTATCTGTTGGCGAGAATATCGCCGTTCTTGTTTTTGTTCATATTGGCAAGGAACTCAGCAACTGCTTTCTTGTCGAGTCTGCTTCCGAATTGGGTGATTAGTTTCTCTACGTCAGACTCCTTATAGTAGGCACTGTTACGCAGGATGATATAAGGCAGATTCCCTGCATTTCGGTATCGCATGAGCGTCTTTCTGCTGATTCGCAAGCTGTTTGCCAGTTCCTGTGTGCTATACATTCTCTCGCCTCTTAGGTAAAGTACTCCTTCGTGGTTACGCATCCTCAGATCATCCACCAGTACCTGTATCATCTGTTCTTGTTTCTGCATCCTTTTGACTACGCTACGCATACACTCAAGGAAAAAATCCTTATCCAACACTTCACTCTGCTGTTTATCTTCTGTTATGTCTGTTCCATTCATAGTCAGTCCTCCATGTTTTCAAGGATTCTCTTTTTCTCTTCAATGCATTCCTGACGTATGGATGCAAGTAGTTTTTTGCTCAATGGGCGCATGGTGACATGTGCGAACTCTTCAATGTCAGACAGACGGTAGCATAGTTGTTTCGCATAGCGGTGGTAGGCAATCTTTCCTTCTGATCGGTAATATTGCATTGTCCGCTTCTCCACACAGAGCAATCGGCAAGCCTGATCATTGTTCAGGATAATGTCCTCGTCGCTGATGTTGACGGGAGCCGTAGCCTCCTTTACATATGTTTCTATTCTCTCTATGCGGTTTAGCAATTGCTGCCAGAGACCGCTTTCAATGGTGATGACTTCCATTCTTATTTCTTTTCTTGTTTGATTTCGGCAGCAAAATTACAGCAAGCCAGAGACAATGTTTCCCACCCTTTTAACACCTTGGAAGATAATATTTTTGAATGGCTCCAATGTCCCCGATTATTAGAGACTTTCTGGGACTTCTTCACTCTCGATGTGCTCGTTTTGATGCAATCCGACTACCTTTGCAGTTGTTTGAACCAAACCGATTTAAGAACATGGATATAGTAATATTGGAAAAGAGTGCGTTTGAGCAATTGTTGGCTGAGGTACGCCAACTGACTCAAAGGGTGGAATCGCTTTCCCGCAAGTGTCAGGACAAGCGTTTCCAGAAATGGCTAACCGGTGAGGAAGTTTGTGCTATCCTCAAGATCAGTCAACGGTCATTGCAGACTCTACGTAGCAAGCATAAAATATGCTATGCCCAGTTAGGGCGTAAGTTTTACTACCGTCCCGAAGAAGTGGAGTTGGTTATCCGTCAATCGGGCAAGTATCATAATATATAATAATGTATAGGGAAATGGAAGAAAGAATACTCACAATCAAAGATGATTTGATAGCAGAGACATTGGAGTTACTGCGAAAGGCTAACCGAAAAGTAGTTAAATTGATGGATGATTATAAGCCCGTCCTTCAAGGTGAACGGCTGATGACAGATGGAGAACTGGCAGCGGTTCTTCGTGTCAGTCCCCGTGCATTGCGTGATTACCGTAACGAGGGCATTTTGCCTTATATCCGTATGAAGGGTAACATTCTCTATAAGGAATCAGACATAGAGAATGTTCTAAGAGCTCATGAACACAAGGTGTTGGACCCAATACACCTTCCGCCTTGAATCCGAAAATCAGCGCGATGCCCTCCAAGTCTCCCTCAAGGCCCAGAGCATCCCTTCGATTGTCTATTATTCCAAGCCTAGACACGCCCAAATTCCTTCTAACTCCCTGCACCTCAAGTAGAGAGGGTTAAGGGTGGGGCAGAAATCTGTCCAACCTCCACAAAACTCTCCCAAACAGTTATGTTCCACCCTATACTTCCCTATCTAAGCAAAGCCGATATCCAGAGTGTCATAGATGCAATTATGACCCCATTTTGATGTACAAAAGAAGAAGAATATGCACAAATTCATCCAAAACGTGCATATAAACATCATTTTTTCTTCAATTTCCTTGTTTATTACAAAAGTTTTTCATAACTTTGCGACGTTTTAATTTCGAAATTTACAAGAATGACTACCAAAAGTATCGGGTACGAGAGCCCACTGAAGCACATCTACGAGACTAAGTGCGGAAATCTTAGTGACTTGGAAAGGAACCTGGGCAAGAGTACCGTTCGTCAGTTAGAGGCTATGGGTTTCATCATGAATGCCCCTAGTTTGCATGGCGACACATGGAAAATTTCCGACCGAGCTAGACGACTCGGTGATGTAAGTTTTAGAACTTATTCTCGTAAAGAGAGGTTTAAAGACTTCTATCGTTACAAACTTCCTCGAATGTTATTTGGAGCATGAGTTCTTATTTCTACGCATTATGGATTCCCCAATTCAAGGAAGGGGAACCCTATGCAAGAAAATCCAGATTAGACAAGGCGGAACTTCGTGACAGGGACGAAGACCCAGAATTATGGGTTAGTGGCGAGATAGAAAATAATACGCTGCTAATACGGCTTGCATATACCATAGACAAGAATCCTCAAAGGACGTTAGTATTCCAAAAGACAGAATCTTCAAAAGAGGGATTTATCGTTTATAAGTTAAATCTTAACGACAATGAAAATGACTTCCTTTGCAATCGATTACGTACAACAATGCCAAAGGCAATTTACCACTATCTGAAAGAGTTCTTTCACGAGCATCAATTTCATAATTGCGGTGATGATTCCTTGTTGGAGGCATATTTTTCTGAAGACCAAATAAACCTTAATGACGATAACCATCTGAGAAGCATTCTGAGAACTTATCTCCAATCGTACATATACAAGTATGAGGGATGTGTTTCGCTCTGTCGTGACAGATTGTATTATGTAACAAAAAATATTAATGACGGTGTCAGAATTAGCGATTCTCATGATGTATTGAAAATGATGATTGATAACAATCAGATTGTTCTTGACGGAGAATCTATGTATTGTGACTTTTTGATTAACAGTTTCCCTTATTTAGTTGATCAAAACCAATTACATCGTATTTATGCCCAAAGAAATGAATTGGCACGCTATGATGACAGAATGCAACGGTTAGAATCAACTCTTACATCGCAGAAAAGTCTAAAAATTGGGTGGATTGGTTTCTTAGCGAGTTTGATTGGTGCAGTCGTTGGTGTTGCAGTTTCATTGTTTCTTGGTCAGTGCAGCAGTTCTGAGCTTGAAAATGGTGTTTCTACAATCAGGAAAGATATTCAGTTAATTGAGGCATATGACTCATTATCTAATCAGAATATATTACTTATCAAGCAGAATCAGGATAGCATCCTGAAACTGCTGAATAAACCGACTACCAAGAAATTAAGACAATAACTTTATAACAATCGATGAAGCTGAAGTATTCTCAGACAGTATTTCGAAGAGGCTTGTTATGTGCTGGTGTTACTTGACTCCATGATACTGATGACACCTGACACGGCACAAGTGAGACGCATAAAGGAGAAAAGGCTCTTGTCAGCGAGAAGAAAGACTATCTGTTGGCCATCCATAAAGATTTGGAATAGTTACGCGATGTGAACGGACTACGTCAGTTTGGGATAAGAAAGCGGTATAAGAAATGGTAATCACAAAGATTATTTGTGCCTTTATAGCTGATTTCCTGTTACTTATAAAGTTAAATAAAAGAACTTTTATGATTACCGATAACATCAGCTGTTATACTGGCATATTAAGTTGAAAATTACATGAAACAAAGATTGGAAAATAACAGTTTAGATTTCGAGACGCTGCGGGAGTTCTGCAAGCGGGAGGGTGAGGTTGTCAAATATAGTAAGGGTGACCAGATGGAGCGTGAGGGTGACCCCACCCGTTGGTTCGCATTCGTTGAATACGGGTGTTTCAAGTACTTGACTTATGGCATTAGTGATGACAAAGAGCACGTAGTGTGGTTCTCATTTAAGGACGAATTCGTAGGTGATTATCCAGCCTGTCTTAGTGGACTTCCAGCGCAGATTACCATCAAGGCTACAATGCCCAGCCGCGTGATCAGGGTCACAAGTGAGCAGTTGAATCAGTTTTTTAACCAAAACATTGAAACAATGGAATTACGTAGTGTCATTACCGAGCACATGACCAGCCAATTCCATTTGCATTATCAAAACCTATACTGCGCCACGCCACTCGAGCGTTACGAACTTCTGCTACAGCGTTGTCCCGGCATCGTACAGGATATTGCAATGCAGGATATCGCTTCGTACCTCAATATCACACCAGCTTACCTCGGCAAACTGCGTAAGAAATCACTCTCAATATGATGGCTTAGAGTTCAAAAGCGAAGACCATAGTATTGGAAATTAAAAACAGATAATGACAGAATCCTTTTAAGACTTAAACGATATAGACGCTCATCGCCATTACCATGGCCGCCTATGTCGGGTTAATTCCGTGGTATCTGTCGTCTGGAATCCGAGACTTTTGAGAAATGAGAGAAGTACTGTAACTTAGCAGTAATAAGAGCGACATTTCAACCTTTTTTTCTTTATAGGTAATTCATGATGATGATACATATTAAGTTCTTATTATAAAAATAAACTTGACCATGCTCGAATAAGCAGTGATCTTACAAGGATTTCAGAAGTTATTTAAGAAAAGTATAGGTATAAATTAATGTTTGCTTCCATGTTTCTTAACGAATATTAATCATTTGGTGGACCTAGTGACTGTTGGATGGATTGGTGATGATTTTTTAATGTTTTTGTATAAATTTGCCCTTGTGATTATTTAGGGCGGTTCCTGAAAAGCCTAAGATAGAGTAAGGATTAAAAACAAAACATATGCTAACAAATTTATTAGGAGTGAATGTACCTGATTATCCCTATGAGGGGCAGGAAATATGTCATTTATTTACTGGAAACTGGGTAATTCATCATGATCAACAAGGTAATAGATATCGATTACTTCACGAGAATGAGAATTCTTATGATTTTATCATAGAAGTATTGGAGCATTATGGTAAAATTATGCAAGATGATGTTCTAATACAACCAGGCGATATAATACTCATTGATCATCATAATCATTATATTGGTCACTCTATGGTTGCAATTAATGAACACGTTTGGTTCGGTGTCAATAACTCTACAACATTTGGCAAAATTTTTGAGGTTTCAGGGATACCATTTGACACTTTGCCATTAAGAAGAGAAATAGATTTCTTAGAACTTAATGACGGAGCTATCAATTATGAAACAAAAACAATTAACAAATTTGATGGTTCTCAACTTCAATATGAGATTTGGAGATAAAAATAGTGTTGATGATAACACTCAATTTACAGGGGAGGTGTTCAAATGGCACACTCCCCTTTCCTTTTAATAGAAAAACATGTATTTCACAGTAGGAGAATAATTCTCCTTAAAATGTTTTTACATAAAATTCTCCTCATCCTCATAAACTGCTATCAAATCCTTTGACATCTCATCTGGATGAACAATCTTTCTTAATAAATATTTTGCAAACATTTGGCAATCAGCAAAGTCATAAGAAGGAAAATCTTTGTGTAATGATTCTGCAGCTTTTCGAACTTCTCCTACTGTCAAGTTATCTTTTGCTTTAAAAAAAACAATTTCATTCCACTTCGTATGATTGAGTTCTGCATTTAAATGTATTGTATCAGATGCATTATTCCGAGAAATACGTAACCCTTTTTGATTATCAGAATTTAATATACACATAACCTCCCAGTGTTCTCCCGTTACGCGACCATTCATGTGCAATCTAATATTACTTATCCTTATATTCAGGTCTTCCTCACACCATTTTTCGGATTCAGACTTTATGATTAGGGAAAAGGGGGAGGACTCATTATTTGTTTGACTATTATTCATATTTCTAATCACTTTTTCCCTTACTCTATCTTAGGCTTTTCAGGAACCGCCTTTTGTTAATTAAATCTCTGTTGAATAATTTATTTACTACTTTTTCATAATCGTTCATGTTTAGTTTCCTACTCTGTTTACTATTGGGCTTTTCGGAACCTGCCAGATTGATTTTATTGCAAAAATACTCTTTGTTGACTATGTGAAGAAATCTGTTTTTCATGCTACAGTTTAGTCCACCAAGACACATAAAAAACTCCTGCATTGTCGTAAGTGACCAATGGCAGGAGTTCTGCTTTATAATCGTATGAACAAAAAGATAGGACGGAATTCGACTAATTATTAGGAAGTTCAATTTATTATTTGTACTTCATGTATGCTTTCTGCAGTTTCTCGTCGTATTTGTTCTGTGCATATTGAGGACCATTGTAGTGTCGGGCAAACTCCGTCCAGTTAAGCGTACGGAGATACTTGTCCCAACCGTTGGATTTCAGGAATGCCGTGAAGAGATCGAGTTGACCTCCTTCGTTGGCACACATCTTTTCGACAAACTCCCTGGCATTCTTACATCTGCAAGCCTCATAGTTGAACCCCATAATCTGGAACAGTCCCCAACTTGCAGAACAGGCAGCAGCTTTCTCGTGGATGGCGAGGGCCTTTTTCAGACGTTCGTATTCACCCATGCCTCCCTTATAATGGCTCTTCGTCCATTTGGGATAGAGGATATCCTCGTTGCCTTTTACATAGTCCTCCGGGCTAAGACCATATTTCTTGAGTTGGCTCCAGAAAATATGACCTTCAAAGAGAATAGCAGGACGACCAGGAGCAAAGAAACCGCCACGGCCTCCTGTTTCCACCTCCTGTACGGCTTTCACGGCAGCCACTTCTACGCCCAGGATCTCTGCGCAACGTTTGAAATCCTCCTCAGTAAGCCGAAGGGTAGCCGTCTGGCGGGCATTCTCGTCTTGCAATTTGCTCCATGTGCCTTTGCCGACAATACCGTCAACAGCAAGTTTATTCTTACGTTGGAAATCACGTACCATAATGTCGGTCTGCTCGTCAAAGAGTCCCGTCTCATCGACTTTGTAACCCCATTTGTTGAGAAGTTGCTGCAAGAGAACAACATCACTTCCCATTGATCTTAATTTGATAGTTTGCATAATTCTTATTGTTTATGTTCAACATCGTTTAACACACCTCGTTGGTAATTGACAGTGTCTTTACTTGTAACAGCTTCATAGAGATTGATCTGCCTGATGTCAGGAATCTTTTTCATCTTTACATCAATGACACCCAGCCACTCCTCACTTGTTGGCTGAAGATGGATTGTCATTTTCAATGTGTCCATATTGGAACTTATTGCTGTCCATATCACATTCGTTCCAATATGCTGCGTATCTGTTTTCAGTCCTTCAGTCAGATTCAGGAACTGCATTTCAGCGTCTTCCGCGTTTTCAACAACCTTGTAACGTGTCTTGAGATCATACTGTTCTTTTTCTTTCGTAAATGTCTGGAGTCGGTCCCGTAATCGTTCCGTCTCAATCTGTTCTTTCTGTTGTGACTGTCTGTTTGTCCGTTCTTGGGTAGCGATGAATATTCCTGCTATGGCAAGCAGAAGCACCAGCGCGAAGATAATGATTTTCTTCATAAGTTTGACTCTGTTTAAATAACAGCCTGACAACTATCGGCTGATGATTACTATTAAGTTTTAAGTCCACCACTCGATTGCCTCTTACATACCTCTCCCGCATGGTCAACTGCTGATTTTCGTTAAGTTGGGCATGATATATCAGGCAATCACTGGCCATGTGGTGCGTAATATTATCAGGGTATACGGTAGGCATCCTGATTAGAAAAAGATAGGCATCCGTCATTGACATTACCTCGCCTTTCCATGTGTTTCTGCTACCGTTTTTCCTCAACTTCATCACTTTTCCTTTGGAAAGAGTTTCCAAATGGCTGATGAGCAGTTCGCCAAATCCGTCATTCCCTTCAACTTGTACAGTAGTATCTTCTGTTTTACGGAAGAGTCTTTTCAGCCATCGAGCCAGTGAACGCAAAACACCCATTACAACTATTTGCTAAAGTGACTTGTATCTTCTACCCTTCGCTGAGCTTCGTCCACTTTTGCCAGAATCTTCAGGGCCTTGTCCGACTTTTTCTTGTCAATGAATAAACTCAGTCCACAGACAGGACAATGCAAACTCCTGGCAAACAACAACTGATGAATTGAAACAGGGATTAGTTGACTACAGATTGGGCATTGTATGCCTGGCATACGCTGTAGTTGCTGTTGCATTCTTGGTCTTGTTGGAATCATAGCTTTCTTCTGTTATTCAGTTACTACCTCTTCTTCCTCTTCTGGAGTATCTTTCATGTCTTCAATCTGGAGATTGTTGGTAGTCAGGTTCAGCAAATTCGACAAACCTCCAGGCATGTCAGCTTGCTGCATCTTTACTTTTACCTTCATGTTAGCGGCAAGTCCCTGTCTGACCTTCTTTTCCATATTGCCCTCAATATTTGATGCGGCCATCGACACTCTCAGTTTGACGCCTTCTGGTATCTGGTCTTCCCCATCATTCTTCCCCTTCAGAGAAAAAGTTGAATGTTTATCGGCACTGACCGCATCGATAATCTGAATATCAAAATCGAAATCTGCTTCCTTCACCTGAAGCAAAGGCAGCGGCACCAATGTCATCAGTGGGATGCTGACGCGCTGTTGTCGTTGTGTTCCGTTATCCTGTACGTTGTAGGTGAACTCCAACATCCTCAAGTTCCCAACTTCTCCCGTTTCCGGATTATAGGAATCGAATGCCAGTTCATAGAGATAACTAAGATATCTTCGTGTTGACATACTATCCGCATCTATCGTAGCAACCAGTGGACCGGAAATCAGATCCTTCAACTCCATGATCTGTTTGCTTACCTTGTTATATTTCGTTTCCATAAGCGAGATATTTTATTCGTCTTTCAAATATATATTAATGTTGTTAGGTGACACCTTGAAGCGTAAAGTATGGATAGCGTCCTCAGGCAATTTTGCAAGTTCCTCCGATGACACACAGACATCAATCGAAGGCATGAGGCGCTTGCGCTTGACATTCACGTCCTGCAATAAGGCGGGAAGCCCTTGCTCAACAGCAGTTCTCATAGCCGCCTTTACCTTCTCATCGTACTCACCGTTTACATTCTGATCAAGCATCTCCCGTATATCTCCATGGTTGAGCAGGGAATCCTCTCCAACGCTTAGGACAATTCGTGCCAAGGTCTTTTCATTGACAGAGCCGTCATCTTGAATGATGGCAGTGTACTCTTTTTGAATAGCCCTTTGAATCTTACGGCTCAGGAAAGCACTAAAATCACGTTTTGTCTTCTTGTCGTCCTCCAGAGTTTGCAAAGGAGCGGTATCTTCTGTTGCCCTGTCTGGTAAGACTTCATTGAATATGGGGATGGCACTGTCGAGAAGCAATTTGGCGCAAGACTTGGAAATACCCTTTTCAATATCGCGCAAGGCAGGGAAATTGATTTCGTACTGCTCTACTTCGGCTGAAGAGTCTGTGATACCATACTGGATGCAAAGATCCATCTCGCCTAAAGCCACAGCAGGTAGGGCAAAACAGTCAAGTCGTCCATATTTGCTATAGATATCTTTCAGTGCTATTGCATACATGTTTGCCTGATGTTGGGCAAAAACCATATCCCGAAGGATAGAACTGATAATAGTGCTTAACTGAGCCATAAGTTTCAATTACTTTAGATAATATTAAGCATTACCTTTGTCTTTAGGGGCTGATGACACTTTTACACTCAGCGTTCTGCTGCCAGCCGTAACGGTGTAAGAGCCCTCCTTAGTCAGGTCGAATACCATATTGTCTCCATCCTGTACACCGGCAACATCACCATCACCAGACTTCGCCTTGATGGCTGTCGGCTCAAAAAGTCCCTTCGGGCTCTTATAGGTTGCAATGAGTTTCACGGACTTGCCGTCTGCAGGCAGGACAATGTTGGTCTCACTGACTTCAAGCGTTCCTTCCGGATCGCTCACATCAAGAGAACTGCCAAGCAGTTCAAGCACCTTGGCGAGACCTGCGGGCATACTATCCTGTCCGGCCTTCACAGCCACGTCCATGGTGTACTCCACGCTGTACTGTGAACTCTGGGTGGCCTTAGAGTCCTTCTTCGACGAATAGTTTGCCTTCATGTTTGCCTGGACGCTGAACGGGCCCCAGCCGACCTTGGCGGAGATATCCGCTCCTGCTTCGAGGGATGATGAAGAACTGGTTTCGGAAACAGAGGATGACGAAGCGGAGATATTGGCCTTGAAATTGATGTCGATATCATGAATGGCGATATACGGGATAGGCACTATCGTCAGCAGAGGAACATTCAACTGCGCCATGCGACCATTCTGCAGAAACTCGAAGGTCACATTCACTGCTTCTTTCTTTCCTGTCTCAGGGTCTGTGTTCAGACCGACTTCCTGAATGAACTGCCATGATGTCTGCGCAGCCATAGCCTGCGCTTCAATACAAGCTTTCAAAGGTGCTCCGATAATGGAGCCAAACGGTATCGCTTGCAACGCACTGGTTGCCACTTGCGATGGAGTTGAATCAATTGGCATAATTTTCTTTTTTTAATTGTAAATAATGTTGTTAATGCTGAGCCGGACTTCAGTTTTGCTGGCAAAGTTAGACTTATTTGACGAACTGTCAATTACGTGTCCAACGTTAATCATTATCATCCACCGTATTTTTGTTTTCTCTTTTCTATAACTCTTTTTCTTGAACCAATAAGAATAAAACTTTGCCTTATTGTCTCTTGATAATCCCTACCAATAGTAATCTCTCTATCATCTATCATGCGCACAAAATTACCAACATACCTGGATACGTGTTCCAGATTGATGATATAGGAACGTTGAATACGAATGAACAAATCTGGAGAAAAATACTCTTGCACCTCACACATTGGCACGGAAACAGTGATTTTGCTTTTGTCTACAAGATGTATAACACAATAGTTCCTTGAAGCTTCCAGATAAATCACATCATGTATGGATACCCTACGATATCCAAAATTATCCATTACGAATACATGTACATTATTCTGTACCATTTCATTTTTTACGTTTTGCTTAATTTTCATACTTTTTTTAAATCGTAACTATTATGCACGACAAAATTACTTATTTTAAAGATACCAATCAGTATTTATCCAACGACATACAGAATTATCCACCGTTTTTGTTCCAAAAAGTATGTTTTAGCAGATATTTCTTGCTTGAGTGGATATTTTTGTATTGTAGTGGATTTATCTTTGTAATACCATAAATTTATGTATTTTTGCCCAAAAACATATCGATAAATATGTTATTCTTGAAGATTTTATCATAATTAACATACCATACGTTATTATTAATAATTAAATATGTATCTTTGCAAATGAAAACAGATGATTATAGAATAGAGACTACCCGCTTCGACGAAATGAAATACAAGAGTTGGGGCTTTCGGCAAGTTAACCAGAGACCTTTTATAGTATTCTCTGAAACATTATTTGACGATATCTTGTAATGAAGGAAATATGCAATGAACAATTTCTTACGTAAAATGAAACTTTTTTGTTTGTTACGCATCTTATTACGAATAAAATATGTACCTTTGCAGCGGTGTTTTGCCAAAGGCACTAATTATATTGCTCAATTTCTCCGACGAACTGCGACCTCGAATGAGATTAACGAGCAAACCTACATACATAGAGTATGCGCTTTAGGCGCAGACTCTTCCATAGTATGTAGAGGCTGTCGCAGGCCTGTCGGAGAATATGGACGGGGCCTGCGCTTTCTTTATGCCTTTGAGTTAGTGCTCTCCCCACAGAATTTGGATGAGAGAATTAACAATAAATACAAAATACAATAAAGATTTAACCATTATGAGAAAACAGATTTATTTTCTGCTGCTCTCGGTATTGCTCAGCATACCTTTGGGCATGAAGGCGACCATCGTTGATGATCCAGATGTTTTTAACTTTGCTCCATTTTACGATCCATCATCAGGTGTCATCGGTCTATCACTTACGTTTTTCCCTTCTGAGGAGGGAGACACGGTTTACATTCCTGATTATATCTATGAAAATAATCAG
Organism: Bacteroidaceae bacterium; assembly: GCA_017615835.1. Taxonomy (GTDB): domain Bacteria; phylum Bacteroidota; class Bacteroidia; order Bacteroidales; family Bacteroidaceae; genus Colenecus. Next base: position 23,406 of record JAFZZI010000017.1, read on the forward strand.
TACAAATATGTAGTCAACATCAACACTGGCGCATTTTACGACTGCCATGCCAAATATATCCGTCTGCCAAACCATCTGAGATTTATTCAGGATTATGCTTTCCACTATTGTTGTTTCCTGACCACATTGGAGTTTACAAACGATATTAGTGATATAGACTTCGGAGAAATCGATGATATAGTTGGTGGCTGTAACTATGTGGACGAAATCATTGTGCCGCTTGAATACTTAAGTAATTATATAGAAGACCCGGATGATAGGTTTTTCCCTTTCTATTTATTCGAGCAATTAAAAGGAAAGAGAGTTCTTTCACAATATAATAAGATGATGTGGTCTGATTACAAATTTAAGGTAGGTGGAAACGCAACGCCCTTTTATTGCACAGGAATAAATGGAACAACAGCGACAACAAACAGTAACGTTAATGTTGTTCCAGCAAATACAGCTGTTTGCTTAAAAGGCAATGATGGGAGCGTCGTTTATGCAATAGCAACAATGGACAATGCCGATAATGTAACTGTGTATAGCAATATTCATAATGTAAGTGGTACCACATGCCTTACTAACACTTTGGGTAACTATTATCATTATTACAATGGTTCGAGTTTATTTTCAACTATTGGTACAACTGTTTGTTTTGAACCAAATTCTGCCTATTTATTAACTACATCATCTGGTTATATTACTGTACCCTTTAATTAAACATGGAAAAAATGAAACGAACATTCAATCTCATCCTCATCCTCGCCCTCTGGCTCACGATGGCGCAGACGGCGTGGGCCGATGACGTGACATGGTACATGAACAGCGGACAAGGCACGACTTGCAACCAGTCTGACCACCAAGCAGAATTCAGCAGCAACGGCAAAACGATGCTTTACACATGGACAGGTACCGACCAGTTTATTTATTTTGGTCAAGTTGGTGAACAGACCATGTTCATGGATGTCCTCAATAACCATCTTTCAGTGTCATTCCCATACCTCGAAGGCACTGTGACCAAAGTCGAACTGTACAAATTGGATTTCTGGGACGCTGGCATGAAGTTTTCCGTAGGCAACGGTTCGCAGAATCTGATGAACGGGAATAGCGAATACTGTACTTCTGTAGATGTTAGTGGAAATACTCAGGACGTTACCTTTACGGGCAGCGTCGATGTGGATGCGAACCATCCGTTACGATTCACATTCAGCGTTAACGGGAGTGCTCCATTATATAACAGATCTTTCAGCTTTTGGAGTGGTGGATATATCAAGGTGACCTACACGCCTGCAACGGTAACCGATGCGGGACACGTGTTCACATCTGCGAACATCAGCGCCAGCGGCAATGTGCTCACCGCAACCTGCTCCAGCACCGATGTCGCCCACACCGCCTTGTACGGTGCCAACCATCAGTACACGCTGACGCTCGTCGCCAACGATGGTATGGCAGACCCTTTTGTCAAGGTCAGTGCAGCAATCGACCCCACGTTGGGAGAATTCAACAATACGACGCAACTCGAAGCCACGTGTACCATCGAATATGCGCCACAGGGCTCCAGCAATTGGACTACTACCGCACCTAACACCGAGGGCAACTACACCGCCCGAGCCACCGTTGCCATCGGCGGTACGAACTACGTGCTGACAAAGAACTTCAGCGTGATAGCCGGATATAACATCACCAACAACAACCCGCAGCAGTTAAGCATCAACAAGACAGGAGCCATGGCGGGTGAAAACATCACCGTCACCTTCACGCCGAAGATGGGCGAGAGCGTAGAAGCGCTGACTGTAACGGGTGACAACACGAACCTGAGTATCGACAATGGCATCACCGATAACCACGACAACACCTACACATTCGCCATGCCGAATGAGGACGTAACCCTCGGCGGCACGTTCACATTCCCGATGAATGCCGACAACTTCGCGCAGGATGGCAACATCTACACCATCAAGAACGCCGACGGGTGGGACTACTTCTGCCAGCGCATACAGTATGATGCTAACATCGACGGCTTCAGCGGCAAGACCATCGAACTCGCTGCCGACAACATCACCGTGACGACGATGGCGGGCATGATGCATCCGTTTAAGGGAACCTTCGACGGCAAGGGCAAGACGCTGACTTTCAACCCCACTGAGGTTGGAATGTACACCGCCCCCTTCCAGAACACCGACGGCGCCACCATCTGCAACCTACATGCAACGGGACAGATTGAGGGCGGCACCAATTCCTACATAGGCGGCCTAGTGGGCAGTGCTAACGGCAACCTCACCATCCGTGACTGCCGCGTGAGCACCCAAATCAGCAGCACCGTCAGCGGCATTGCCAACAACGGTGGCTTCGTGGGCCTCCTGAGTTCGCATTACGATCAATGCCACATCACGGGCTGTGTGTTCGACGGACTCATCTACAACCCCAACTATTCCGGCTCGACCTACGGCTGCGGCGGCTTCGTCGGCTGCTTTTCGCAGTACGGATATGCCATGCTGGAAGACTGCCTCTTCCTGCACGGCCAGTACGACAACAACGGCAACAAGTGCGAACTCGACTGGGGATATGACAACGACAGGAACAGCACCTTCTTCCACCGTAGCAACGGCTACGGCGGGGGCACGTTGACCAACTGCTTCTACGTCGGCACACGCGGCTTGAAGCAAGGCTCGCCCGCTGTGGAATCGGCCGACGCTCCCGACAACTTCGCCCACTTCGGCGACCCGACCGACCACTGCTTCATGCAGACCTACGGCCACACCATGGTCTTCGACGGCAAGTACTATACGCCGACATACGGTGACCTGGTGGAGAAGTACGACTACAGCGGGGTGAAGAGTTACATCATAGAGTACGACGACGCGCCCCTCGGCATTCCCGACATCACGTCGCCACTGTGGACGGAGAGTCTGCGCTACAACCGCTCGTTCACCTCTGGAAAGCCCGTGACGGTGATGCTGCCGTTCAACTTCACGAGAGACCGCATCACGCTGGCTGGATCCAACGCAAACCCGTCGGGAAAGTTCTACGAGTTCAAGGGCATCGAGGAGAATCTGGATCACAAGTGGGTGGCCGTGATGATAGAAGCAGGCGAGACATTATCGAACGAGGTGGGTGAGAACACGCTGCAGGCCAACCATCCGTACCTCTACGTGCCCAACGAGAGCACGAAGCATTGGGCCATGTATGTTAGCGGCGGCATCAACATCTTCACCGAGGGCAACGAGGGCGGCACGAAGGAGACGGAGTATTACTATGGTGACGGCATGCCTTGGAACCACTGGAAGTTCAAAGGCACCTACCAGCCGCGCTACTGGAGCGACAGCGAGAACCCTGAGGAAATTGGAAAGGTGTATGGCTTCGCAGGGAATACCAAGGTGGTGGACGGACAAACTGTCGTGGCCGGCGACTTCGTGAGGGCGAAGAGCGGCGCAAAGATTCGCCCGACGTCGTGCTACCTGGAGTGGGTAGAGCCACAGACCAACACCGCCCGCGCCCTGACCCGTGGCGCAGCGGCTGACGAGGAACTGCCACAAAGCATCACCGTCAAACTCATTTCGGCCAACGGCGAGACTACCGCCATCGGCACGCTCGACACCAAGACGGGCGAAGTGACCTTCGACAGCGAAGCCTGGTACACGCTGGACGGTGTTCGCCTGAGCGGCAAGCCCAGCAGCAAGGGTATCTATATCAATAATGGTAAAAAGGTTGTAATCAAATAACGAATGGAGGACACAGCAATGAAAAAGAGAGCATACGAGAAACCAACCTGCAGGGTCGTAGTGTTGCGACATAAGACAAATCTATTGATAAGCAGTCCCTACGACGCCACCCCGCCCAACGAAATCCCCGACTACGACGACTGGTTTGCTTGATTAAATGCTAATATGGTGAAATGACAACAATGCCCAAAGGCATCAATTGGAATGAACAATTCTACAAACTCCTGCGCCTGTCACTTTGACTGGCGCAGGAGTTTATCGTTAATGTAAATGCAGAGACATACCCACAAAAGACCATGCTTTTCATCATCCATCGGACAACTGTCAGCGACTTATGCGACAAGGTGATAAAAATGTAAGAAATGGCGCATAGTTCATATCAGCCTCCTCGGATGTTTCTTGCTTAATATTTCATGCTGCTTTTGAAGATTCACATGAGTGTATATTTGTGTTGTTACAACAGAACTATGACCAAGTAGATGTTGAATATAAGTAATGTCAACACCTTCTTCCAATAAAAGAGTTGCGTATGTATGACGAAAAGTGTGCGGGGTTATTTTCTTTTTAATTTGAGAAGATGCAACAAGATTCTTTATGAGTAGTCTCACGGATTGAGTAGAGAGTGTATTATGCAAACGGCTAACGAATAATGGAGATTGTGAGTCACAAGGACCTCGTTCGTTTAGCCAATCTTTTATTGCTGCTAATGTGGCTTTCTGGCTGATATCTATTATTCGTTCTTTATTCCCTTTCCCAATGATTCTAACACACCCTTGCTTCATGTCAATATCGCATACACGCAGATCACACAGTTCACTGACACGCATACCAGAAGCGAACAGCAACTCGATAATAGCAATATTACGTGTTGCCATTTGATGGGAAAAAGTATCTGAATTACAATCCATTCGTTGTTTATAAACAATGCCAAGCAATAACTTTACTTCTTTTATATTCATCACTGTGGGTAAGCGGATTGGCTCACGCATCCTGATTTTCATCTTCCGCATGGGACTGTTATACCATTCATTTTCATATTCGTAATAATTCAGCATGGCTTTAATTGTCGCAATCTTCCTTTTTATCGTTTTATGCCGAAAGTGTGAAATGGCTTGAAGATATTTTCTTAATACATCTTTTGTCACTTCTGAAATATCAAGATCACCTATGCTACTAACGAATTGTAATAGATCTGCTTTATAAGCATTCAATGTCTTCTCGCTTAATTTCTTCTCAAATTCGCAATGCCATAAGAATTCTTCTATGACAACGCTTACTTTTTGGTTGTTTTCATTTGCGTTCATTCTTCATTCATTTTGGGGATTTACATTAATAATATAAGATAAATAATGCAAATGAACGAATGATAATAACAAATTATGGAAACTAAATTTAATGTTGTTTTAGTAGCAGACAGGTTATATACTGATGATATCAACACCGAATTTGATGCGTCAGATTTGGAGAAGATATCAGATGAATACTATTACGGATTGTACGAAGAACTGAAAAAGGTGTGTGGAGGAACGGTATTCCATTATCAATCGCCCAAGGATTTGGCCGACAATGCTTATAAGCATAAGGACGATATTGTATTTACCATTTATGGAGGGGAGAAATCAAGAAACAGAATGGCCCTTGTGCCTGCTGTCTGCGAGAGTTACGGTTTGAAGTATGTCGGTGCTGACGCATATGCGAGAATTATATGCCAAGACAAGTACTTGTCGAAGATATACTGTGAGCGATTTGGACTACGCACGGCACCGTCCTTCTTGCTTGAAGACGAGCAGGACATCCAATTGATGAAGGACCTGACTTTTCCTTTGGTGTTGAAGCCGAACATGGAAGGCAGTTCTATTGGCATCACGGACGACTCTATTGTTTACAACATGGAGCAAGCAAGCTCACTTGCTCGTCGTCTTTTCAAGGTTCATAACCAACCTGTACTGGCAGAAGAATTCATAGAGGGGAAAGAGGTCTCTTTCTACATTATTGGACAAGGCGGTCATTTCTCCCTGCTGTCTGCCCTTGAAATATATATGGAGGGGGATGAAGATTTTCTGTGCAAGCACCTGTACTCGGCAGAGGTAAAGCATCATTCTGACGATATTGTGCATAGGGATATTACATATATGATTAGCCCTGAGGATATTGAAATAGTCAAGCAGATATTCATATCGCTTGGAAAAATGGACTTTATGCGGGTTGATTGTAGACTAAGGGATAATGTCTTGTATCTGATAGAGTTGACGCCAGACGCATATATAGGCCCTTATTCTGGTTTTATTGATGCAGCTCGCACCATTGGGAAGGACTATACAGAGGTGATAGACATGATTATTCATACTGCATATTCTTCAAATCAAAGTCAATATGCCAGTTTGAAATAAACGACAAAGCACGATTTACCGATGCATCTACCCTATTGTTGTGATTGCGGGGCAGAGGAATACCATGTAGTCGGTAATTCCAAAGCGGATCCTCGCTGGTGACATACTTCATGGTCTCGCCGATATACTCGGCGTAGAGTTCGTCGTTTCCTGTCTTTTTGTAGAAATGGGCAATATTGAAGTATGCACATGCAACTATTTCCGTATTGTAATAGGTTCTTGTCTCCACCGCCTTGATTAAGTGTGGGATAATCTTACGTGCGGCATCATCCTCATTCCTCCAGTCTAATAGCGCTAATTGGTTCACGTGGATGGCTGTATAATCGAAACCCTCCTTGACAGTCAGGAGCGCCTGCTGCAATGCCCACTTCGTTTCGTCATCGTACAACGATTGAAACATTCTGACCACAGCAATATTATTGAATATCGAGTGTCTTTCTGTTACATCGTCATTCAACAGCTTTTTGGCAATTTCAAACTGCTTCTCTGCCTTTTTAAACCTGGCTGCAAGCGCCGATTGAACACCATAGGTCATTCTGGAATAAGCTTCCATTTTTGTGGCCCCCCTATCCCTGAAGTGTGTCACGCTCTCCCAAATTGGCGGAAGACTTTGTTCATAACGAATGTCCGAATATATTAACTCCGCATTACGAAGAATATAGCCATACTCAAACAGGTCTTTGTAGCTATCATTGCTGATACATTCATGATACTCTGCGGCAGCCTCATTATATTTACCAACAACATAATTTAGCATTATTCTTGTGGAACGAAGTGCTATGAGATAGCCACTGGTCTTATTGTGCGCATTATTTATTTCCTCTGTGCATATATCAAGAGCCTCTTCTTTATTACCGATTTCATCTAATACGATAATTTTCATTAATGTAAACCTCGACCCACTACAGGTTGAGGTGCGCATAATATCATAAGCCCTATTGTAATGACCCAAGCTACAATGTAATGTAATCAGCCACAGGTCTATCCTCTCCAGTACGCTGCCATTCTTTGGCAGTGTGTCTTTTAGGCGCATGATGTTTTCAAGCAAACTGTTTGGGGAAATCATCTTAGTGGCTTCGTAGTACAGGTCATCAAGCAAACGGAGCACCTTGCCATACTGCTTCAAACAAGCAGCATAAAATAGTTGCTTGCATAAAGCCGTAGAATTTGATACAGAAAACGTCTGACTTGGATTTGAGTAATAATCATACCAGAACTGTTGGGCGAGTATGTTCAGGCTGTTCCATGCGTTACTGCTTCTGATGGAGGTGGAAACATAGTCATGGGTTACCAAGAAACCACGCTGTGGGTCTTCAGTGACAAACCCCTTATCTATCAGGGACTGTAGCAATGGCTTGGTCAAGTCCCCGCCATACTTGATGTTATGAAGTAGCACAGCTTCGTCAAACACGGAATCTGGGACGGGCTCCACATGGTTCAGTATCGCCGATAGTACAAAGCGTTCATCAGAACTGAGCAGTCCTAATGCTTCTTTTGTAAAATCATGATGTCGCACTCCTTCAACATTATACGGGCTATATTTGACCATGCACAGATAATCAATGATCGTGCGTAAGTTCTCTGGGTCAATCATCATGTCCCCCGTAATGATAGACTTTTGCGCATTGGGAATCTGTTCGATGATTTTTATAATGTCATCTTTAGACAATGCGCCGATTCTCATTGTCGTTACTGTTGCACCATAGACTTTAAAGTTGTCAACCAGTTCTGAAAGCGGATAGTGCCCAGTCAAGTTTGTGGTATATTCAAGAATAAGCGTCGTGTCGTGTTGTTGTTTTAGTAACTCTGTGAGTGTCATCAATGAAACACTGTCTATATCCTGGATATTCTCAAAATGTAGAACTATGTTGGTTTCATGATTAAATATATACCGTACATATTCATTAATAAGGGCAAAGGACTCCACGTCGTAAGCACTTAACACCTTTTCTTCTTTGAACGTAGCAACCTCTATTGCGCTGTCAAACAAAGCATTGACAAACTTGATTACCCCATTGGGGATCATATCCACGATAGAAGCCCTTAAAGAATTAACCCCATTAATGGCAGCATTCTTATTCGCAACCCTTGACCTTAGATCCTGCACGAACAAAGTCAGGCTCATATCATTTGCCTTTGCGATACTTATGCTTTTAGCCAACTCACGATAAAAATAACCGTCTGCATAATCCGAAGAATGTTTTGTTTTAACATGATAAATATGTTTGTTATTTATCTTCTCCAATACGTTGTCGACTAAGGCTGTTTTTCCAATACCCGATTTCCCACATACAAAAATAGCCCTGTTGGCAGAAACATTTGTTTGGAGTAAGTTACCAAGTTGCCCTCTTTCTTTTACCCTATTTACAAATGATATATCCATAATTTGTTATTATCGTTAGTTAAAACTAATATTTTAAATTTAAAAGCTTACCTTTTCTTTGTTTAGTTCACTAAGAAGTTCCTCAGCTCTATCAATAGTTGTACTCCTATGTATTACGTAAAATATAAAACGTCTTTGAACAGATATCCAACATATAGTAAGCATAAGAACGATTTTCCCTAATAATGTTATATATGGAATGGAATACTTTAGGAATATGCCAATCCAATCATTATCTTCAATAGCGGGCTTCTTAAAAGGAATATATGCTTGTATAATGGCGTAAATATACAAAACAAATATAAAAAAAGAAGGTATTTTCAGATAAGAACTATTTAGTTTCCCTAAAACTAAAATAAAAGTGATAGTAGATACAGCACTAATATAGAAAGGCATCACATGAGCCATGGTAGAATTCGGATTACAACTCTCAACGATAACACCAGAAATACATATAATTAACAAGAGAGTCCATATAAAAATAGATTCCATATATGTATAATCATTTTTTACTCTTTTTTTATAATTTACAGTTACACTTGTTAATATTATATATATAGCAAACATTGCAGAGGAATTTAAGAAATCGAAGATTTGCTCGTAAATCGTAATGGTAAAAAAACAATCCATATTATATGACATAATTAATTCCCCTACGTAGCAGATTAACCAGACTATCCATACAATTAACCAGGCATAAAAGAATTGAGAAGCAGTACCACGAACGGTTTTATATGCAGATTCAACGGTGTCATTATCATATATTTTAAGACCACAGTTTTTTTTCATATATTGTTTTATCTGTTCCTTAGAATCTACAATATCAAACATTGTCCTTTTTCTTATTTTAATCAGAACATAAACTGTGATAATAATAAAGATACTCTGAAACAAATAATTTTCCCTGTTGTCTAAATAAAAATCTATAGTTCTATTATTTGCCCATACTGCCCATATCCCACTAATAAATACTGGAACAAGTCCTCCAATTACCGTAACCAAAATATTTGAAGTCTGGGCTTTGAAAAAAAACTTAATATTGTCGAACATAGTTTACTTGTTATTTTTTTGAATTATTATTCCAGAAATCATCCATACTGTTCACCATATGATCATCAATCTCTTTAGAATTGAAAGAATAATATGAGTCAGTATGCTCTTTACTATCCATCATGTCATAACAAAGAAAGAGGTCTTTTACCGAAGAGACTTTCCCGCAATAGATTTTACTCGGTGTATTATTATAACCTGCAAATTTTTCAATATACATTAATAATTTTCCTTTTTCATCTCTTCCCATACATATTGTGTTGTCTGCAACTGCTCTTAATTCTTTTACCAGTAAACTTTGTTTATCACAAAGAATATAAAGAGAGATGTTCTTTTCGCGACAAACAGCAGCTAATGCCGACAAAAATAGTTGGCTCTTTTTCAAAAAAGGGAAACAGTAATCAATAATTTCCAAATCATCCATTATAACACGTTTGACTTTTTTATCATCACGGAAACATATCTCTAATTGACTTTGCAAGAAAAATATTAACTCGTCAGGAGTTATATTACCCATTGAAATATTCATAAAATGCATATATGAGTAACATTTTTTACATTTCTCACAAGTATTGCCCTTTCTTACACGAGCGGGACATGCCAACCGACGCCTTATCATATTGTCTTCTTTGTTTAAAAGCAAAAACAAAGTATGCTCTTGACTCACTGAAGAACTGAATGCGCTTCCAAATGATACAAAACGCTTATATGTATTGGATTCTCCAATGATTGCAGTTACACCGCCTCGAAATCCATAAATAAGATTATTTACATCATTAGGGTTAGCTCCTAATGTGTTATATTCTTTATTACAATTCTTATCTGACAAGAAAATACGTTCAAGAATATCTATACAGTCAATGCTTATATCATATTGAGGGTATAATGCTCTAAAGTAGTCATCTTTCATTTGTTCTTTATCATTTTCAAATTTTTCAAAAATGATATTTTTTTCTCCGTAATAACGATTTCTGTCTAGATATTGTTGATATGTGTCAGTAATTACATCAGAATGAGTATATACCATAGCTCTCTGAAGATATCTTCTTTGCGAGAAGTAATTATGAATGCTTGGATATACTTCAATTCCATAATCACGTCGTTTGTATTGATGCCACCCAATAGCGCATGTTTGGGTACGTGATTTCCTAATTGAAAGGTAATTAATCTGATAATCATTAATCAAACGGTTTTTCATTTTGATATGAATATCGACTAAATGGTCTGGTATGTCTATCGTTTCTGGAACTATTAATATCAATACCTTATGTTTATCAGCAAATGAAGAGTTCCTATATGTATCAATATAAGAGAAAAGATCTTCGAATTCATGGCAAGATGTGTTCTGGCCATTTACCTTTAACGGAACCATATCAATGGCCGTAACATCGTATTCATCAAGCTTTAAATTTTGCGAAGAAAAGTCTTTTTTTTGCTGTATGTCTACACCTACGAATGGGAATGAAAGGGATTTACCTAATTGACGGACTTTGTTACTTATTCTTTTGTTTTCTTGATCAGTATATACATATTGTGATATTCTATCATACTTCCTTGCAAAAAGGATATTGTCTTCATCCGTTTTCACGTACCCTTCTAGAGGTTTTGTAATATCATCATTTTTTTGTGAGAAATATGATCTGAAATGAAGAGAGTTTGTTCTGTTACTATAATAAATAGCTTCTTTACAAATCAATTCGTCTGTTTTATGCAAAATCTCCGAAAGAGGCAATCTTTCATAAAAATCATGTGACGTCTTTTTGCAAAGAATTTCACTCTTATCAAAAAATTCAGATGAAAAACCATTTGATAGTTGAGCCCAGTTGTTATTACTAACATACATTTCTGTCATTATCCTAATACAAGAGGAGATAATATTATCTAATAAAATGTCTTCAACAAAACTTTCTGAAAGATAATTTGATATATAGTGCAAGAACACTTTGTTTTCTGAACAATGTTCATATGCCTTGTCTTTAGAAAGAGTTTGACCTATACCATATAGTAACTGTAGGCCAAATAGTGTGCGATCAGTTGTTTTATCACCTTGGACTACAATAACAGTAGTGTTATTTGTTAAATCAACACCATCATATAACAAATAATCAAAACCAATAATATTGGTCTTTATCTTTCTGAGATACAAAGAAGCCTTGTCAATTAACCCAACTTTGACACATTAGCATCGCTTTTTCTTGCTAATCAGCGATTTGCATGTTCTCGCTATGGTGACTGTGTTCTACAAACTTTGATTTTCCGGAACGGCATTTTCTTGTAGTTCAACATGGAGTAGATATCTGCTGCCTGTTCCGTTGGCGTGCTGCATATTCTCATCTCCACCTTCTCTCCCATGGCGTTGACGGCTTCGCTTGTCACAGCCTTCTGCGTGCTCATGATGCGTACTATCTCCGTCCAGTACGGTGTCGGGTATTCCGCCTTGGGGTTGGGATCGGCCTTCTTCCGCCTCTCGTTCTCCTTCTTCATCTGGTGGCGTATGACGTTCACTATCCAGTATGATAGCAGTCCGAGGAAAAGATGAGCATCCGAGCGGTCGTCCTTCTGGTGGTATATCGGACGTAGGCTGAGGTCGGTCTTCAACTGGCGGTTCGAGCACTCTATCTCGCGTATCAGGTTATAGTAATCCCAGGTGGTCTTCTCGTCGAGTGTCTTGACGTTGGTGCGCAGGAAATAGGTTCCGTGTACCTGCTTTTCGGGCACTTCAAGCGTCCATGTGACAGAGGTCACCGTATCGTTCTTGTCCTTCTCGATGTCTATATTGTAGTAGCGTGCGATGGAAGGGAAATGCCCCTCAAGCTTTCCGATACGTCTGAGCACGGCCTCGTACTTCTTCGTGCCGTTCTTCTTCGCGAGCGATGCGGCTATGGCATCCAGCCCTTCTTCGAAGCGTTTTCGGAAGCTGCGGTTCATCGACTCCTCCTTCAGGGCCTTGGCCGGTGAGTCTATCTTCAGGTAGTAGTCCTCGCCCTCGGTGTGTACCTCCTGCAGTTTGATGGGCTGCTGCTTATTGTCATGTACGATGACCGTCCTGGCATCGGCATCGACCGTGTAGTCGGTCAGTACCTTGCGCGACACGCATAGATAGTTGTAGCCTTTGGCCTTTATCAGGTCGAGGTTGTCCTGCGAGGCGATGCCGGCGTCTATCACCACGAGCACCTTCTGGTCGTCTCCGGTTCCAGTGGGATTGGTGGCTATGAGCTTGTCCACCATGTCGGGCAGCGACTTCGGGTCGGCGGTATTCCCCTCTAATATGGAGCTGTAGCGGATGAAACCGTCGGTGTTGATGCAGAGAGCCAGCACCAGCAGCTTGCAGTCTGAGCGCTTCTCCTTTGAGCGACCGAACTTCGCCTTCCCGCTTCCGTCCTTGCGGCCCTCGAAGTAGAAGTTGGTCAGGTCGAAGAGCATGATGCGGTTCGTGGGCTTGAACAGGTCGTCGGTCGTCCGGCAGAGGTACTCCTCTATCTTCGCCTTCTCCTTCAGGAACCAGTCGGCCACGCTGTACACCTTGCGCTGAGTGACGGCTTCTATGGCCAGGTCGATGAGCTCGCAGACTCCCGAGTTGTCGCGCATGATGCGCATCGACTTCAGTTCCGAAGGAGTATATATGGTACGCACGATGAGATGCCCTATGGCCAGCTTCACCTGCTCCTCACTCCAGCCCAGCGAGCGGAGGAAACGGTCGAAGCCTATCTGGCGGATGGCCTGCAGGCAGAGCCACTCGGCACCGATGTCACGTGCATCCGTGTGCTTCAGCGTGTCCACGTCGATCCGGCGTTCGGCCTTTGCCTTGCTTGCCTCGAAAGCCTGATGGATGATGTCGAGCTTCTTCTCCTCGACAAGACGCTGCCAGTATTCGTCTATCTTCTGGCGTACTATATCACTATACACGGCCATCTGGTCTTCCCACAGCTCGTGCTCACCCTGATGCTCATACTTGTAGGTCAGCCCGCAGGAGATGTCGCGGATCTCCTCAGGCTTCAGCCCGTGGATGAACCCCACGTTAAGCAGAATGCGCGTACAGGCACGCCCGCTGGCATTGCGGTAGGACTCCTTCAGGCGGTAGTACTTCTCATACTCGCCAGTCTCTGGGTTGTATCTCGTCTGCGACGTGAAATTCATGACGCAAAGGTAAGCATTATTTTTCAAACCGCTGTGTTCTACAACGCGGTTTTGACCACTCCTGAGAGCTAAATGCCTGAAAATCAAATGCAACTTTTTTCAAAAAAGTTCAAAGTGTCAAAGTTGGGTTAAATCTTTCGTATTCATTTGAAAATAAAAAGGTAAATATAAGTTATATTAGCTGATATCAGTATCATTATCACACCGCAAAGATACTAATTAGTATTTAATTATTATAGGAAAATCTCAAACCAATGCGCTATTTTTCGTTTTTTTAACCAAAAAGTATTTGAATCACTATTATTGCCTCAAAGAATTCTTAAAGAACCATTTGGTTGCGAAAGCGATTGTTGCCGCCCGAAGCAGTCATCAGACGGGCAGATGACATCTTTGGGCTGTCTGGGGAATAACCGCAATTCAGAGTGCCACCGCTTGATCGAACACGTTCGCTTCAGCCGACGCGCACACTGAATTGTGGTTGTCCCCTTTTCTGTAGGTAGGCTTTCGCAATCTGCAAAGTCAAGCCCAAATAAGCATCAAGTAATCGTAAGCCTATCCGCTTCATAGTCAATCGTCAGCCTCAGACATCATCATCTAATACCGAAAAGCACATCCGACCGTCGTAAAAGCGTTAATGTCGTCGGGCAAGACTTACAGCCTTGTCGGTGTGCAAGACACTGATAAGGCTATAAGACACACCCGACTGTCAGCGAACGAGAGAAAACGGCTGTCCTCACTTGCAAACTGGAAACCGCAAGGGCATTCAGTATCGCAGGTGGTGACAGCCGATTTCTTATTCTCATCCGCTCTGTTCTGGTTGCTTATACGAACACTAACCACATACAGCATAATCATCTGTTCGCCTTGGCGAAGAGGGGGGACCAGGAGTAGCCCGAATGTGCGAATCCGTTTCCCGAACGCACCGCTTTTGTCCCCTCTCGCCTGATGTTTGATTGTTCCTGTGGCAAAGGTAAAACGCAAATTGGAATGGCAAAGTTTCAAGCCCTGAAGGGTTTCGGGGAAATCTCCACACCCGCAAGGGGGTAGTATTTCGCCGAAAAAACTTTGCGAATCCAATTCTGCTACCTTTGATCAGGCCGCAGGAACAAACAAACGGCGATAGGAGACGCAGAAAAAAAACGGTGGATTCGAGGAAACGGATTGGTTCATTAGGAACTTCACTTCACAGCTCCTGGATCCACATAAAAAAATAAAGATTATGGCATACAACAGTACAACAACATTAGCGGTTATGGGTTACTTCCTCTTCCGCTTCATCCTTTGGGCAGTCCGCATCCTGTGGCATTGCTTCAGGGCAGTCGCAAACCTCGTCCTATGGCTCATTGCAGCCGCTTTCTGGACGGTGTTATTCCTTGCACGTATCATCGTCTAATCCCTTTCAGATATGTTCAAATACGCCATTATGCAGTACACTCCGCAGCGTTATATGCGCCATGCAGACTTCGAGACGCAGGACACTATGCGCCACTTGCTCGACTTCAAGGCTGGCAGGAGGTATGCAACCAAGTGGGCAGCAGACCTTGTGGCAAAGACACTTGCATCGATGGACTTGACAAATACCATCATCGTGTGCATCCCCGCCAGTTGTGAGCAGACCAACAAGCGCAGGTATAAGCGTTTCTCTGCCAGTGTTTGCGCCAAGTGCAATGCCATCAACGGCTTTGAGCATATCCAAGTTATCGGCAAGCGTGAGAAAGTGCATATCAGCAAGAAGCACGGACAAAAGAGCAACGTGCAGATAGACACCGACTATTTCAACGGCAAGCGTGTGTTGCTGATAGACGACATTTGCACCACTTGTGCCACCGCCAATGCCTTTATCGAGCAGATGCAGGCAGCAGGGGCAGACGTGCGGATGACCCTCTTTCTCGCCAAGACAAAGAACTATCACAGAACATCAAATTATCAATACAACTGAATTATGAGCACAGCAGCAACAATGAGACTCCCCATTAGCAGATGGAGCATTGAGGACAGACCCACCGAGAAACTACAGCGTTTAGGCACCGACAGCCTCACGGACGCAGAGTTATTAGCCATCCTTATCGGCAGCGGAACTCAGCAGTATAGCGCAGTGGATATTGCCAAACACGTTATGGGCAAGTTCAACAACAACCTCAACACACTGGGCAAGGCACGTTTCGACGAGTTTGAGGACATTGAGGGCGTAGGCACTCAGACCGCATGTAAGATAATGGCAGCAGTGGAGTTAGGCAAGCGCAGACAATTAGCAACCGCAGAACTCCGCCCCGACATGAGCACCGCCACACGCATCTACAACTACATGCTACCGAAGATGCAGGACTTGAACCACGAGGAATTTTGGGTACTGTTGATGAATCAGAACTACAAACTTCTGAAAGCAGAGCGTATCAGCATTGGCGGTATTACCGAGACCTCTGCCGACATCCGAATCATTATGCGTGAGGCAGTCCTCAATAATGCCACCATCCTCGCAGCCGTACACAATCACCCAAGCGGAAGCCTTACACCCAGCAGGGCAGATGATACGCTAACAACGGCAATCAAGAACGCATGTTCCATAATGAGAATGTATTTCCTCGACCATGTTATCGTAACGGACGGTGCATATATGAGCTATCATGAGCAGGGCAAACTATAGTATTCACATTATAAGCAGATAACATTATGAAAGTACAGATTGAAAACCTAATTTGCGAGTGGGAAAGTGAAGCCACCGCAGAAGTATTCGTGAGATTCTGCAACCTTATCCTGCTGCAGAGAGACCGCCACGACCTCGAAAGGGCACTGAAGTTCAGCCCCTACCGCAGCGTATTCGAGAAGAACTTCATTTGGGGATTTGGCGCACACCACTTTTGGGTAAATCAGCGCAAGCCGTACAGCGGTGCCCCGATGGAGAAGCGTTTACTTATTGTTGAACTCTAACAGAAAGAAAAGATGTGTTACGCAGGAAGATTTATCATCCCCATATGGGCAATAGCACCCCTCTGCTATGGGGACTACAGCGGACTGGACGATTTGGATTCAGAGTTGGTAAATGCCTTTATCGACACCAACTTTCCAAAAGGCTATAGTGTTGAATGGACGGGAATCAATGAGCCGTACATTTGTTCCCATCCCGATATTGGCGATATGACAAGCGAAGTGGTAGAAGCAGACTTCTTTCACGCATAATATTAACTAAGGTGGGAGTGGGCAGCTATTCCCACCACTAAAGACAAACAGACAATGGCAAGGATAAAAGCAATCAGCAGAACGAGAACCGCCAAGACAAGGCAACTGCAATTCGTTTGGCGGCATAAGATGATGGAGGACAACGGACAGACCACGGACGGAAAGGTCGTGGAGGTCATAGACGCAGGACTATACAACCGCCGAGGCGATGCCCCCGACTATTTCAATGCCAAGTTGAAGTTGAACGGTGTACTTTGGGTAGGCAATGTCGTAGTGACCGAGAACGCATCTGACTGGTATCTGCACGGAATGGACAAGGACAAGGCGTATGACAACGTAATCCTCGCAGTGGTGGGCAATGCCGATACAGACATCATCAACTCCGAGGGACAACCCGTCAGCGTCATGCCGATGGAGATACCACAGGAAGTTGCAAAACGATATTTGATACTCGCATCCGACCAAGGGCAGACGGTGTGCCATCAGAACGTAAAGGAGAACTGCCCCCGCCTCACCGTCAATTCATGGCTCTGTGCCTTACAGACTGAGCGCTTGGAATGGCAGACCGAGGAAATAAGACGCAGGGCAAAGGAGTTTGGCAGTTGGGATGCAGCCTATTTCGTGACCATTGCCCGCACTTTCGGGATGGGCATCAACGGTGACTTGATGGAGCAGTGGGCGAAGACGCTGCCAATGTCAGTGATAGACTTCCATACCGATGACCTTTTTCAATTGGAAGCCCTCTTTCTCGGACAGGCAGGACTATTGGAACTCGAAACCATTCCCGAACGCTTTCAGCACGATGCACTCAACGAGGGCTATTTTGCCAAACTCCGCAACGAATATCTCTACCTTGCCCACAAGTATTCACTCCATCCCCTTGACGGCAAGCAATGGCAACCGATGGGCAACGGACGCAACCGAACACCGCACCTTGCTTTCTCATTCCTTGCCAACATGTACTATCAGCGCAAGACCGCGCTACACACCATGCTCACATGTGATACGCTGAAGGAGGTACGGAATCTTTTGAAAGTCAACGCTACCCCCTATTGGCAGACACACAACCACTTTGGAGCAACAACCAGGACGGGCATCAACCAACTGAGTGCAGAGCGTCTGAATCTGATAGTCATTAACGCAGTTGTGCCCATGCTCTTCGCATACGGTCGTGAGATGGCGCAGGATACCTATTGTGACCAAGCCTTCGACCTCATTGAAATTTGCAAGGCTGAGAAGAATGCCATCACTAAGCACTGGCAGCAGTACGGCATCAATGCCGACAGCGCAGGACAGACACAGGCACTTATCCAACAACAGCGTGAGTATTGTGACAAGCGCCAGTGCCTCCGCTGCCGTTTCGGTTATCAGTATCTCAAAGGCACCACGAAGTTGGAGGGCTACAGAAACATGGTGATAGAACCCGACCTTTTCGCAGAATTGTATTAATTCATGATTGAGCCGAGGAAAGCGTAATTTCTCGGCTTCTGTTTCTTTCGTGAGGGAACAGAAGCGAAAATATTGTAAAATTGATTAATTTTTGTACTGAATTGTCCTACTCTTTCTTTGAATAGAGATAGCCACTATATATCATTAAAACTAATCCTAAAATAATTCCAAACCATGCTTGCAAATTACATGGTAACAGAGCCAATATCCCCGATACCAAGAGGGGAGTCCCAAAACTCCAGATAAAAATTGCATTCTTTTTGTTCATAACTTCATTTTTAATCGAAAATTCCCAGTTACGCTGGTTCGTGTTTGCAAAAATAGAATATGAGAGTCAAATAACCAAGAAAAATGATAATATTCTCTTGATTTAACATATTCAAGACGTATTTTTAGTAATTTAGAATAAAAACCTCCCAACTCTTTTTTACAAAAGAACTATATTGATAAAAATGCTTTTTCTATTAAAGAGTGTTAAATAGCTGAATTCTTGTTCGGTTTTCTGCGCAGTTTACCGAACATTTTTATTATCTTTGTCGCTGATTATACAATAGATTCATTTATGATTGTATCGAATGAGATAGAAAAAAGAGTGCAAGGGATGAATATTGATCAGGTATTTTCCATTGCTGATTTGGGCTTTCCTGCCGATTGTTATGATAACGTACGGATTAAACTCAGCCGGATGGCAGCACAAGGTCTGATAGTAAAAGCAGGTAAAGGCCGATACTACAAACCGCGCCAAACGGTATTCGGTTCACTACAGCCGAGTAGGGAAGAAATAGTAAAGGACTTGCTCGTTAAGGACGGTAAAGTTTCTGGCTATCTTACAGGCTATGCTATCTGGAACAAGATGGGACTGACAACCCAAATACCAAACATTATTGAGATTGGAAGCAACATTCACCGCAACAAGACAAAACGGGGTGTTTATACCATCCGTTTTGTCCTCCAGCCAAACAACATTACCCGTCCCAACATTCCACTGTTGCAGATTTTGGATGCCATAAAGTCAGTAAAGTTTATACCAGACACAACCATTGGCGAATCTATATTAAGGCTTTCAGTTATAATTGGTAACCTTTTAGAGAAAGACATCACTCTCTTGGCAACGCTTGCATTGAAATACCCGCCACAAACGAGGGCTATCATTGGGGGAATACTCGAAACCAAAGGCTATGATGAATCAGCGATGAAGCTTCATCGAACACTCAACCCTATGACTATATATAAAATAGGTATATCAGAAGACGTACTCCCCAATCATAAATACTGGAATATCGTATGAAATTACATGAGAACAGACAACTTTTTGCCGATGCTGTAAGAATGACGGCAGAGACAATGGGCATAGCCCCTGAATTTGTAGAGAAGGACTACTGGATTTGCCTGATATTACAAAAACTGTCACGACATCCCAACTCTGATTGTATCGTATGGAAAGGTGGGACCTCACTATCAAAGGCATATTCTCTTATTCAGCGTTTCTCCTCCGATGTCGATTTTGCCGTCATTGCTGAAGGACTAAGCCAAAATCAACTCAAAAAACTGGTGACACGCATTGGCAAAGAAACAACCGAAGATCTGACAGAAAAAGAGGTTGAAGGCCAGACACATAAGAGTACTCGTTATCGTAAGACCTACCATCAATATGATAGTATCATTGCAGAACGTAATGCTCGTTATAAATTTCTGGGTAACCATGTTGTTGTGGAAATCAATACCTATGGAAATCCATTCCCCTATGTAAGAAAGGAAATCTACCCATTCATTACCGATATGATGGCTCAACGGGGACTTAATGATATTATCCACGAAATGGATATGGAGCCTTTCACGCTAAATGTCCTTGATAAGCGACGCACCTTGTGCGAAAAAGTCGTTTCACTTCTTCGTTTCTCCTTTGAGGACGATCCCATACAGGGATTATCTGCCAAAATTCGCCATTTCTATGACCTACATTTCCTGACGCATGACCCTGAATGTATGGAATACCTGAAGGCAGAGTTTACCCAAAATCTTCTCGACCTGATTGAACATGACAAACGTGAATACGACCGTCCACCATTATGGCGTGATGCAGACCTTCGTACTTCAGTCCTGTTCACCGATTTCGATAATCTTTGGCAGAAGTTATCACCACTGTATCAAACAGAAGTCGGTGCATTGTCATACAGTGTTATTCCCGACAAAGAAATCATAGCAGAATCTATAAAAAACTTGCTATTCCATGTGATCAATATTCTTAAAAATAAAATGTAGCCTGATGAATAATTACACATCAGGCTACTCATATAGTGTTTCGTTATTTTTGGTGGAGGGGAATAACATACTCATTTGTTGAACTCAGTATCTCTACATTGTCTCCATTTCCCTCAACATTTTGAAAGGTCTCACCATAATATTATTGTTCCGATACGTGTTTTCAAGTTTTACCATAACCATTGATTTTTGATTGTTTATAAATAATTTAATCATCATTCTCAGTATAGCAGATGTGACTTGGAAACTCACAGGTAATACAGGCTCAACAATTTCAATTAACGAGCATATCCATTGATAGGTCAATTTCTTTGTTGCAAATTCTGTGCCAGACTCCAATCTCTAGACAAATTGTCATATTAAAGTGAAAAGAACAGGTCAAACTCTATTTGCCTACGGAACTTGATGGACTTCACTTGTCGGCCATGCCATCGGCAGAAGGCTATGTAGTCATTGTAGATGTTCCTGTCGCCACGTTCTATCTTTCGCAGTAGTCGGCTTTTCGGACGTTTGGAGGTTCCGAGGATGGCGTATGGCCCGACATTGTAAGCCAGTACCGAGAGCAGTAGCGCATCCTTGCCGTAGCCACGGAACAGGTAGATGTTTCGCATCAGGTCGAGACGGAGCAGTAAGTCACCCTGTTTTTTAGTAAGAGTCCTTGCTGAATAGCGTTCACCCTTCTGAAGCTGATGGCCATAGCCGACATAGGGATAGTTTTTGACAGTGTGCCAGCCCTCGAAGTGCTTGATACAGGCGACGGCCATTTCAAACTGCTTTTCCGTGTATGGCAAACTGTTATGCCTTGGTGTTGCCCTCGCGTAGCCTACCGAGCAGAGGCACAGCAGTGATAGTAACTTAATCCTTGTCTTCATCATCCTTCTTGTTCTCGTTGTTGAAATTGAACGTCAGCGTCTGGCTGTTGCCGTTGGAATCCTCAATGACTACGATGAACTTATGCGCATCCGTACTGGCCGAGGTGTAATAGAGCCGGAAGGTCTCGTTCTCCAGCAGGTAGCGGTCGTTGGGCAGGAGTACCGTGCCGTTCTCCATGCGAAGCGAACCCGTGCCGTCGTAGAGGAACCAACGGATGGTATAGAGCGTATTTTTGTAGTCGCCCTCCTTCGCTAAGTGGCAGCGGATTTCCACCGTCTGCCCTCGCAGCACCTTCGTCGGTACGGGCATCACCTCCACCTCAAACGGGTAGTTCGTCTGAATGTCCAGATCATCCTCGCAGGAAGTAAAACCCACCAGTGCGGCCATCATCGTGGCGCATATCATCACTTTTTTCAATAGTCTCTTCATAATTTCAGTTTCGATTTTGTTTGTTGTTTGTTCGTTAATTGCTGTTGCAGGTATTCGTTCACGTCCTTGCAGGGACGGAAAACGACGGAGAAGTCCTTCACTCTGTCACCGTATCGTTTTTGCAGGGCAGCGAGGCATTTCTTTCCGGCATCGTCATTGTCGAGCCAGCATTTTATCAGTTCATAATTGTCTAAATGCTTGTACGCCTTTTCCTTGTTGGCTACAGAGTTCAATACAAGATTGTCCTCCGTCCTACCATATCCCAACGTCAAGCCTGAGAGATAATCAATGAATCCCTCATAGACGTTGACCGTAGCCGAGCCGTGCCTGATGAGCGACACTGCCTTTGGCGGGATGCTGCCCTTGAAGAACCTGTTGCGAATCTCGTAGCCGCCGTCCTCATTGGGGAATCCGACGGCAAAATAGCTCTTGTCGTGCAGCCTGTAGTGAATCTCCACGCAGTTCGCCGATGCGATGTCCGAGGGTATGCCCCTCTCCCGAAGGTAGGCCAGCAGTGCCGGATGTCCCAACGGTTTCACCTCCACGTCCGTGAATTGAGGCACCGCTGGCTTTGGCTCATACTTCGGAGGCTCTGACCGTTCTATCGGATTGTTCGTCACCTCGCCGATATACCTCGCCTGTGCCATGAAGTCGCTGGAGTTGATCATCAGCCCCGCCAGCGTAAAAATGTCACCGCCGACACCCGCCCCGAAGTCATTGAAGATGTTCTTCTCCGTATTCACACAGAACGACGGGGTGCTGTCCGAGCGATATGGCGCATGGAACCACACTTCCTTGCCCCGCTTCTTCGTTGACTTGCAGCCGAGTCGGTGCATGAAGTCCGTGATAGGCATATCCCGTATTTCCTCTATCGTCATGGCCCGTCAGTTGATTATCAGTTTCAGCCCCACGCCGTACAGCGTATGGAAATGCCCCGTGTCATTTCCCCACAGGCAGCGTTCACGAACACTGCCAGTCAGCGCCAGACGGTCTGACAGATACACCTCAATGTTCAGCGTCAGCGCACCGCCATAGACGAAAGCATCCCTGTCCTGTAATGTGGCACCGTCAGGCAGCAGCGTCTTACCCCAATTCACACTCTCGTACCCGGCCAGTGCCGACACACCGCCATATATAAACAAGGTCTTACTGGCATCCGTGAGCAACTTCTGATAGTAACCGCCCTCCGCCGTGAACTGAGCGACGGGAATGGTCGTGTCCTCATCGTAGCCGTATTCACGCTGCAGGTACTCGCCGCCGAACACCCACTTGCTGCCGTTCTTCGTGTAGGTGGACAGCGCCACGCCGCCACTGAAGGCTGCACTCAACGGCTTACCGTCCACGAAAGCACCGCTAACCTCAATGCCCTGCATCTTGGGCAGACATCGCTGTGCGGAGGCTTGCCCCATAGTCAGGGCAAGCACTCCAATCATCAATAGTTTCTTCATCTTTTGTTCCTTTTTTGTTCCGTTTCTATTTCACTTTGAGTTCGCTGATTAACTTCGCACGTATCAGATCCGAGTTCTCAATGACGAACTGCTGATTACGCCCGCCGTTCTTCTCCGCCAGTTCCACTACCAGGCACTTGTCATCGGGCAGCGTAAACTTATCCATCGTCCACACCGTGCGCTCCGACGAGTTGCCCGATACGTTCAGCACAAAGTTCTGTGTACGCAGGGGCTGGATCACCTGCTCCTGAATGGCCGTGCGCTTCACCACCTTCTTATCCACAATCTTCCATGTCACGTAGTCCACGTCGAACGGCACATTGCTGGAGTTCTTGATTTCCGTGTGGAAGTACAGCAGCCCGTTGTGCGTATAGATGCCCTTCAGCAAGAAGCGGATGCCGAAGCCCTTGCTGCCGATGTGTTTTACTATTCGCTCGTTCTGCTTCCAGATGCTCTTCATTACCAACCGCACCAGTACGGGACTCTCCGAGCCGAGTTCCTTCAGATAGATGTCCATCGAGTTATTGGGCCTGTTCACTGCCGAACCGTCGTGGATGAAGTCCTTCATCTCGATGTTCAGTTTGTCCGGCTCCTTGGCATACTTCACGTTAAAGGCATAAAAACTGCCGTCCTCCGTGATGACGCTCATGTTCGTCTCGCCCTTGAGCCAACGCTTGGTGGCCTTTACTCGGATGACATTCTCCGCCCCGTCAGCCTTGCCCGCCATGATGTTTGCCGACCCCAAATCAACGTAGGTCACGGAGGCAGGGAAGATAATATGCACGGTCTTGTCGAAGGTCACCTGCAATCCGTGAGGCGGAATCATGCGGTCGTAGGTAATACTGCGCGTCAGCCCCTGATACAAGTCGCCGTCCTGTGGCAGTGTCGTTTCCTGTGCGCTCACTGCGCTTGCGCCCACCATCAGGGCGCAAGCCATCATCAATACTTTCTTCATTCTCATTGTCGTTTGTCTGTTTGTTAATTGGTTATACACTTATTTTTCCTTCTGGTAGAGCAGCACCTGATACCCGGCCTTCAGATGCACCTTTACGGTTCGCATCTTCTTTGCCACATACTGGCTCGTCCCCTGAATCAGTCCCTTGCCAACGTCAGAGACCAGTTGCGCCTTGGCATCCGACGAGATATTGATGCTGCTGCCCATCGACCCGCCCATGTTGGCGGCAACCTCCTTGGCGGCACTCACCTCCATCGAGTTGGGAATGAAGATACCCTCCTGTCCGTCCGTGTCATACACCGAGAGTTCCACGGGAATGATCATCCTGCCGTTCTCTATTGAGGTAATGGTGATGCAGAGCCGTTCGCCCTGGATCTTCGTCGAGCCGACCACGATAGAGTTCTTCGGGATGATGCGCTCGTCCACCGCCATCGGTTCCAAAAGCCGGAGTCTCACCGTCTGCCCGTCAGTCACGGTCTGGTAGCCATAGACCGATGCCGAAATGGTGTTCTTGCGACTGACACCGCCACCCGAACCTACCGCAGTATTGAATGAGTTGAAGGCAAAACCGCCATCGTCATCCTCACTGTCATACACCTGATTGCTCAGTGCCGAGACCACCGTCTTTGCCACCTGCTGCACGGGCGAGACCTTGCGCTTCTTTCCCTGCTGGTCCGAAGTTCCCTGTTCGCCTGCTCCTGCGTATGCAACCTGACCGTTTCCAACCTGTGCCGCTGGCATATACTTGGCAGCGAGTTGATAGGACTTTTCCATCAGTGCCATTTGGTCATCTACGGTGTTGTTAGCCAAGGTCTGAGAGGATAGTTTCTGCTCCAGTTCCGCTATGCGGTTCTTCAGTTCCTCGTTGGCAGCATCGCCCGAGGGCTGGTAGAAACTGCCGAGCGTCTGGCTCAGTTCGTTGCATGCTGCCGCCGACTGCTGCACCCTCTGCTTGGCTGGCGACACCTCTTCGTCCTTGTGTTCAGCTTTTGCCATCAGGTTCATGTCGTCAGTCACTGCGACGGAATCCGTCTCACTCACCGAGTACGCCCCCAGGTCGTGCCGTGCCTGCTGGTTTTTCTTCACGCCGTCCATCTCGTAGGCTTTGCTCTTGTCGGCAATGCCAGTGCTGCCCTTGTCAGCGTCAGGCATCTCGGTATTGAAACCGCTTCTGCCCACCGCATCGTCACTACCGCCTCCCAGAGAGCTGAACAGCCAGAGCACGATGACCACCATGCCGATGACGGCAGCACCGAGCACCATCATCTTGTTACGCTTCAGTTTCTCTTCTTCCGTCAGTTCCTTCCTAGGCTTCGGTTCCTGCTTCTGACTCTCATTCTTCTGCCCCTCCGGGGATGAGCTGTCCGAGGCCCCGCCTTGCGACTGCTCCAGTTCCTTCTTTTCTTCCTGTTCCATTTACCATTTCTTTAAGTTGTGAATAATCCTGTTTCCCATCCACGATGATGGGACTGTCAATGTGTTCAATCACGATGTTCGTGCTTTCTTTCCTGTCGGCAATGTCTGTCACCGTCTGCCAGATGCAGTAGAGGAATAGCACCACGAGGATGCCGAACATCCCGATGACTACGTGCAGCCTCTGCTCAGGCGAGAGCGCATCAAGCCTTTCCCTGATGCCTCTCACCACATTCTGCCTCACCTCCTTCAGAAAGGAGACTCCCGATTCCACGTCCTTCATTTCTTCACCGTCCTGATGTCCTTGTTCTCGATGATCGTGAAGTTCCGTATCTGGAAGCCGTTGGGGTTGTCGTCCGAGCGACTGGAGTTCATCAGTCGGCACTCCGTCACCAGCGTCCTCTCCGTCACGTTACTCTCACGGATGATCGTCTGCCTTGCGAACGTCCTCACCTGATACGGGTAGCTGTCGAAGTCGCACACCACGCTGTCCACCCTCACCGTCTGGTTGATGTTGCCCGCGATGACGCGGTTATAGAATCCCTGTTCCGCGAAGTCGCGGTAGTAGTTGTAGGCACTCTTGTCGGCCATCACCAGTGCACGCTGCACGTTGCTCTCAATGGCGCTCTTCTCCGGTGCCAGCGTGAAGAAGAGTTCGTGGAAGCGACGCACGTGTTCCCTCGCCTCTGCCGGACGGTTCTGTGAAAGGTCCTGCGAGAGTGCCAGCATCAGCGACTTGCCGCCGTCGAGCACATAGATTTTCTCCCGCTGCTTCTCCGCGAAGTTGTACGAACTCCACACCGACCACACCGTGACCACCGTACACGAGGCCAGGAAGATCATCCCGAACAGCCGAAGCTGCCGGAATGACGATTCGATGTTCCTTAATGACTTGAATTCCATTTTCTGTTTCTCTCTTTTGTCGTTACTGTTTTCTGTTACACATTACTTGACCAGCCACAGCGCACCGCTCTTCACGGCCCCGCCGCTCTTGGTCATGGTCTTGTTCACGTTGCGGTTGTAGTTGCCGATGCCGCCCGCCTGTATCACCCATCCGGCCACCGTAGGCACGGTGAAGTAGCCGATGATGCCGATGAGCATCATGATGAGGTACACCCCGTCCGACGAGTCGAGCGAGAAGCCCGGATCCGTCTGCATCTGCACGATGTCATGCTCGATGCTCAACTGCTGGATTCTCGCCAGTATGCAGCTGAACAGATCGGCGATGGGCAACCAGAGATATACCTGTATATACCGGCACATCCACCCCGTGAGCGTACTCTGGAATCCGTCATAGACTGCTATTCCGAACGCCAGCGGCCCGAGTATCGACAGCACGATGAGGAAGAACGTCCGCAGCACGTCGATCATCAGCGACACCGCCTCGAACACCAGTTCCAGAATGTAGCGGAAGCCGTCGCGTATCATCTTCTGCAGCTTGTACAGCCCGCGCTCCGCATACATCCCCGCCATCGTCGCCAGGTCCGACGGCGATATGCCGAGATTGTCCAGTTCCTTGTCAAACGCTGCATCGTCCACCAGATAGGCCGTCTCAGGGTTGCGCTTCATCATCTCCGTCTCCAGTTCGTCCTTCTGCTGCCTCAACTGGTCGAGGTCCAGTTTCTGCCCTTCGAGCATCGTGCTCACGCCCTGCACTATCGGACTCATCACACTGTTCATCGTGCCGAGCACCAGCGACGGGAAGAGCAGGATGCAGATGCCGATGGCGAACGGGCGCAGCATCGGGAACACGTCTATCGGCTCAGCCCTCGCCAGCGACTGCCATACCCTGTAGGCGATGTAGAAGAGCGCACCGAACCCGGCCACCGCCCTCGCCACGCC
>JAFZZI010000018.1 GCA_017615835.1 Bacteroidaceae bacterium
AATAATGGGGAGCCCACGGACGAGATCAAGGAGGAGTTCGCGCGCGTATAAAAATACCCATATCTGAGTAAAAAAATACCCATATGTTTTTGTAGTTCAGATATGGGTATCTTTTCGTTCAGATATGGGTGTTTTTTCATTCAGACCCATATCTTTTTCAGACGGGTTGTCCAGCTGCCCTGAAAATAGTGCCAGTCCGTCTGTTTCGCGATAGCTTCCCGTCATCGAAACAGCTGTTCGGTGACCAAAGACATACTGAGAATTTTTCTTACAGTATTTCTCTGGCTATCCAGGCGCAGGCTTCGGCATCGGCCAAAGCGTGATGGTGATTCTCCAGCAGGTATCCGCAGGCTGCAGCTACAGTCTGAAGCTGGTGGTTTTTCAGCCCTGGCATTTTCCGGCGCGAGATGCAGAGGGTGTCGTAGAATTCGTAGTCGGGGTAATCCATCTGATAGACGCGGAAGACTGCTTTCAGGCAGCCTTCGTCGAAGGGACTGTTGTGGGCTACGAGGGGCAGTCCTTCAATCAGCGGCCCGACCTGTCTCCAGACCTCGGGGAACAGTGGTGCTCCGTCAGTGTCACTGCAGCACAGACCGTGAATAAGGCTGCACCGATATAGGTAATAGTTGGGCTCAGGCTGTATTAGCGAGTAGAAGGTGTCTGTTATCTCACCGCCACGGACTATGACGATTCCTACGGAGCATACTGACGAACGCTCGCAGTTGGCTGTCTCGAAATCTATTGCTGCAAAATCCTGCATTTGTCATAAATTCCGGTCTGTAAACCGGCTTTCATGCAAATTTACAGTAAAGATGTGTCACAATTTATGGCATTATACAGAAAAAAGGTTTGAATATGGCAGAAAGTTTATATCTTCGCCCCATTCAATACTTAATTAAATATTTATGAAAAAGAGTTTTATGACCCTTGCAGCGGTCTTTTGCTGCACAATTCTGGCGTCAATGTTTACTGCATGTAATAAAGATGACAGTAACCCTTCTACGGATGATCCATATTATTCTTATAGTGTGAAACTGTCAAGGGCTGATTTTAATTTGTTCGATGAAAATGAGAGTGAAATGTTGCAGAATGCATTTAATGCGGCGATCGGTGAGGAAGGCAGACAATACTGGCAGGAGAACCGGGACAATCAGATGAAGACTGCCTGTGATGCTGTCAGGGACAGATATATAAACAGTGTTCAGAGTGTCTACATGGAGTTCTCCCTTATACGTTCTACGTACAGGAAAGGAACCGGTGCAGCTCATGATGATACTATCGGTACCTACGAGTTCGGCAAGGCTCTGACCCATCCATATGTCAGATATGCTTTCAGGACTAATATTTTGGAGGCCTCAGAGGCTCTTGCCGCAAAGAAAGAGACCCTTGAAGAAGATGTCTTTAAGGCCTCTTCGAAAAATCTCAAGCGACTGCTGGGCGTTCAGGTGACAGACCCGGATGGTACAGTACGGCCATCGATGAAATCTTACTTCGACAATAGTCTGGTGGGTAGGGTATACGAGGTTGTCCTTTATACTCAGGAAGATGAGGCTTCCATGAAGCACATATGCGATTCAGTTGCAGATGCCCATGCCAATGACACGCTGGCAGTTGATGCCAAGATTGTCCTGACGAAGACCGGATATCTGAACCATCAGACTGAAGAAATCTGGAGCAGGTTGTTCAATGCCAACTTCTGAGGTAGGTTTTGTGATTTCCCCATAGTTGATATTAAATTGAAATGTTTATGAAAAAGAGTTATATGACCCTTGCAGCGGTCTTTTGCTGCACGATTGTGGCAACGTTGTTTACTGCCTGCGAAAAAGATGTCTCGCCTTCGGATTATTATGCATATGATGTGATTCAGGCGGATATCCGTTACGCTAATGTATTAGAGTCCTCGACTGTGTTGAGTGCATTCAGGGATGCAATCAATGCCGGTCAATACTATTACCAGCAGGAGAACCGGGATGAACAGATGAAAGCGGCATGTGAGGCTGTCAGGAACAGATATGCCAATACAGTGGAAAGTGCCTATTTGAAGTACGAACTTGTCCGTACCATTTATTCAGGGACCGACAAGAAAGAAGAAAAGACCATCGGTACGTATGAGTTGGGTAAGGCTCTGACCACTCCGTACGTCGAGTATTATCTCAGGACTAACTATACAGAAGCCTATAATAATCTGGAGGCCAAGAAGGATGCTATCGGCAGTGATGTATATGATGCGAGCCTGACAACCCTCAGGAAACTGATAGGCAGACACAGTTCGTCGGGTGCCGCTTCGATCGTACGGACTTCGGCGTTCGAGTTTAATCTCAAGAGTGTTTTGAACAATCCGGTTCCTTATTCTCAGGCGCAGGAAGAGGCTATGAAGCATGTATGCGACTCTATTGCGGATGCCCATTCCAATGATACGCTGGCAGTGAACGTCATAGTTCTCCTGACGAGGGAAAAAGTGCCTTACAAGGAAGAATTGCCCGTCGAAGAGCAGAGGACTGATATCTGGGGCAGGCGGTTCAACGCTAACTTCTGATATCGGTATCGGTTGACTGACAGTCTTGGGTATAAGGCTGTCAGGGTTCTGATCTGTTTTGGAGGAACATGGACAGTTCGAAGATAAAGTCTGCTGCCCTCAGGTGGGTGGTCGAGAGGTTTTCGCTCGGAAACGACGCGGCCACTCAGGATGAGGTGGCAAACAATATCCGCAACGGCGTTAGGATGCGCGGTACCAACCTGTGGGTGCTGATTTTCGCCATATTCATTGCATCGCTTGGCCTGAATACCGATTCGACGGCAGTGATAATCGGTGCCATGCTCATTTCACCGCTCATGGGGCCCATTCTGGGAATGGGCTTCGCCGTGTCGGTGAATGACCACGAACTGTTGAAGGATTCGCTCCGCAATTACGTTATTATGGTCGTTGTGAGTCTCATCACATCGACCATATTCTTTATGCTGCCGCTGATCAGTTTTGACCGCAGTGAATTGCTGGCACGTACGTCGCCTACAACCTACGATTTGCTGATTGCCCTGTTCGGTGGTCTGGCGGGAATGGTGGCTCAGACTCGCAAGGAACGCACCGGTACCGTGATTCCGGGTGTAGCCATCGCCACAGCTCTGATGCCGCCGCTCTGCACTGTAGGCTACGGCATTGCGACACTGCAACTGAGGTATATTCTCGGGGCGGCTTATCTGTTTACGATAAACAGTGTATTCATAGCTTTGGCGACGGCTTTGGTGGCCTCGATGCTCAAGTACAAGAAGGTGAGCCATCTGGACGAGTCAAAGCGGAAGCGCTTTTCAAGAATTATAGGTGCAGTGTTGCTGATAGTGACGGTACCGAGTGTACTGGTGGCCATAGATATTTTCAGGCGTTCGGCGTTTGAGGCCAATGCGGAACACTTTGTCAGGGAGGCTTTCAATCTTGACAGGACAGTGGTGGTGGAGTCGAATGCGACCTATAACCGGGGCCGTAAGAACAGGTCGCAGATTGAGCTCCGCCTGTTCGGCGAGCCGCTGAGTAACGATGTTCTCGATAATATCAGACGGCAGATGGAGACGGTCTATCATCTGCCTGATGTCGATCTGACGGTGCGTCAGGCTGATGCAAACGAAGGCAAATATGACATTACTGCTCTGCAGTCCAGCTATTCCGATCTTCTGAAGGAGAAGAACATTCAGATTGCACGGCTTCAGCAGGAATTGTCTGAGATAAGGCGCATCGACACGCTGGCGGTATCGGACATAGCGTCGGAATTGGGGGTGATTGCTCCTGCAGTGAAGGGTTTCTCGCTGTCGCGCCATGTTGTCTTTGCGCCGGACAAGTCGCCGTTCGACACTCTGTTCATCTGTACTTTGCATATTGACCCGTTCTCTTCGTCCTACACGGATCTGAATATGATAGAGAACTGGCTCAAAGTGCGTACCGGAGGCGAGACGATACAGGTTCTGGCAGAGTAGCTTCCTCTTGTCAGGCCAGTCTGATGCCGGCTATGAATATCTGACGTCCGTTCGAGCTTCCCTCGATGGAGTGCAGGTTGTCGGCAGCGGTGTGGCTGAGGGTGACGGTGTCGCCCCAGTGGCTCTCCTGATTGTAGTTTATAGTGATTTCGCTGACCCTGTACTCTTCGAGTGCTTTTGGGGGAATGCAGTCAATGGCCCATTCCAGATAGCGGGTGTTATTGGTGTGGCCTATGAAGTCGATGTCTGAGAACTGGACTGTATGTTCCGTTACGAAGTCCACGGGCACTCCCTTGGGCATGACAACTTTGGATGCCGGCTGTTCGATGGCGTGCGACTCGCAAGGACCGCTGAAGTCCTGCATGAGAGTCAGATGGTCTGACCTGAGCATGTGGCGGTCGATGCTGTCGATGACGACCCACGAGCTGGTGGCGGCTACCACTATGCGTCCTGTGGCATCGGAGAGTTCGAAATCTCTCAGGAAGAACGGTCCCTGCATTCCCTTGTGCCAGGTGGTGAGTGTTACGGTGTCCTGCCATTGGGGCAGGCTGTTGAACCTGATGTTCATGCGGGCCAGTACCCAGGCGGTGTGGTGTCTGTCGAGCGAACTGTAGCCGAAGCCGAGTCTTTCGGCACCTGTGTAAGCCATCTCCTGACACATCGACATAAATGATACTGCCCGCAGATTCTTCCTGAAATCGACCATCGGGCTCTGTATGACAAACTCCTGTGAGAATTTTCTTTCCATATTTACGAATGTATGCGGAACGGTGCAGTATCGGGCAGCTGCGACTCGTTTTGGCAACAAAATTACTCTTTTATCCCTATTGTAAGGCTGCTTCTTTAAAGATTGTCCAGGCCTGTTCCGCTCTTTCCTTGCCGTCACACTCTTTTTCGGTGGATATTTTCCGGATGGCATCCTTTCGGACTTTCTGTTGCCCCGGTATGCTGAAAAAAAATTAACTTTGCCCGATTTTACAGTTAACGGTTGTATTTGATATGGGAATGATTGAGAGAAAGCACGGGTTCCTGTTCTGCATGGCGGTCTGTGCTGCGGCCCTGTCCGGTTGCATTGCGCCTGAGGCTCCCAATGCCGAGGCTGACATAGTAAGGTGTTTGCTGGACGGGAACATCATTACTGGTAGTACTATTGACTACTATGCCTCTTATTCGGAGAGTCTGAATGCTTATCCGCTTGAGATAGAGGTTAGCAGGGAGACTGACCTGAGGAGTCTGGCTCCGAGGTTCGAACTGTCGCCGGGTGCTGTGATTGTCCCTGAAAGCGGAACGGTGCGCGACTTTACCCGAAGGCAGCGTTATACGGTGACGTCGGAGGATGGTCAGTGGCAGAAGACATACAGCGTAAGCATTCATCATACCGAGGTCGTTGACCTGCCTGATATTCTGAGGTTCGATACTTACAGGGTTGAGAACGGATATCATGTGCTGTATGACGGCGAACTGGATTGGTGCAGCGGCAACCGTGGCTTCAGGATGACAAACTCCGGTGCGGCTGCGAACGAGTATCCTACATACTGTTCGCCGACAGGAGGTCACACTGGCGGATGTGCCGTGATGGTGACGCGTTCAACGGGAAGTCTCGGAGCAATTGGAGGAAAGCCGATAGCGGCAGGCAATCTGTTTATTGGATCGTTCGATGCTTCGACTGCCATGATGGATCCTCTGGGTTCTACCCGTTTTGGTGTGGCATATACCCGCAAGCCTGTTGCGGTTGAGGGCTGGTACAGGTATGAACCCGGTCCGAAGTTTTATGAGAATGGTGAATATACAGACCGGGTGGACTGCGGCAACATGAATTTTGCATTTTTTGAGCGTACGGGCAGCAAGTCACTGGATGGCCACACAAGCAATGATAACTGGACTGACGGCAGGATAGTTGCCTATGGAGGAATTGCTGCCATTGTTCCTGCAGCCGAGTGGACGAGATTCAGGGTGGAACTGGAGTATCGCGCCGGCAAGCCGGTTGACGAGGCACTGCTGGCGGCAGGAGGTTACGGGCTTACGCTGGTGTTCTCATCGAGTGCCGGGGGCGGCTCGTTCTGCGGGGCAGTGGGCAGCACGCTGATGATAGATGATGTTTCGGTTATTTATGAATGATATCAGTTCTACGTATATGAAGATGAGGTTTCTGTTGTCTGTTGTGCTGGCTGTATGTCCGGCAGGCTTTCTGTTCTCACAGAATTCATGGCTTGATTTCAGGGCCGGAGTGAATCTGGGGGGTACGTCTCCTCTGCCTTTGCCGGCTGAGATAAGGGAAATCAAGGGGTTCAATCCGTTGCTGCTGCCCGTGGTTGAGGTAGGTGCTAACCGCTCATTCGGAAGTGGAAGATGGGGAGTACGCAGTGCTGTGAGGCTTGAGCAGAAGGGTATGGAGACCGAAGCAAGGGTTAAGAACTACGGCATGGTGATAACGGGCGAAGACGGCAACTCACTGTCGGGTTTCTGGACGGGATGTGTAAAGACTCATATGCGCACCACGTTGCTGACAGTGCCTGTGTGGGCCCTGCTGAGGCCGTCTGACAGACTGAGCATAGGTGCCGGACCATACGTCTCTTTTCTTCTGAAGGGAAGTTTTGACGGCAATGTCTATGATGGCTATCTTCGCGAGGGAACGCCTGTTGGCGACAAGGTGTCATTCGGCCCGGAGGACAGCAGTCCGTATGACTTTTCGGACAGTCTGCAGAAGTTGCAGTTCGGGCTGTCACTTGGTGTGGATTATGTGACACGCTGGAATCTTCTGCTGTCGGCTTCGTTCAGTTGGGGGCTTACCGGGGTTTTCCCAGGTTCTTTCGAAACCATAAGATTCGGAATGTATCCGATATATGCTTCACTTGCAGTAGGCTACAGGTTAGGCAGGTAGTGGACAAACGTCTGTCAGGGGCAAAAGAAAACCGGCTGGATTCAGCCGGTTTTCTTTTTGAGTACATCAGGTCTCTATGAGTAGTGCCCTCATGAGGCAACTCTTACCGTATTCCGCCCTGTTGGATTTTCTGCAGATTGATACCGATGAGAATACTGTCGGTAAGAGCGACATTCTCGATGATTGAGGAAATCAGGGCCTCAGCCTCTGCCTTCCGTCGCAGTTGCTCCTCGGGTGAAAGTCCCTCAATAGAGTTGTTGATCAGCGTCTGGATAAGTGTGTTGAATTCGGCATCGTTCAGAAGGCCCTGGAGTGATGCTATCAGTGTCTTGACGAATTCGTTGCTGAGTGTGAGGGTCATGATTTCACCGTGGATGACGTAGTCAAACGGAATGCCGTTCTGGATGGCAAGAGCCAGGATGCCTGACACTTTGTTGACAAGGCTCAGTATCATGGGAGTGGGGTCATATGACCTTGTGGAAACGCCTGATTCGGGAGTTTGATGAATTATCTTGGTTAAGATATTGGCCTTGACGAACTCTATTATGTTAAGTATGTCGGGATAGAGAATCATTTTCTCGTTGGTGGCGACATAGCCTAACAAGCCGGCAGGAAGGTTGATGGTATCCATCGCTGTGACTGTTATGTCACCGCTCCCTGAGAAGTTGATGGCGTTGATGATCTGGCACAGTGCAGCTTCAATTTCGAGGCCTCTCCCGTCAGTGAGAAGTCTCTCAGAAAGTAATCCGCCGTAATTCTCGGTGGCAGGCTCATGTATGTATTTCCAGTCGAACAGAAGGGTCTTGCCGAATTTCTGTCCTGCAAGGTCCGGTTCGGCAACCTTCCAACTGGTGCCGCTGAGACTGTTCGGCTTAAGTTTGCAGTCGTCTATCGAAAGAACAAGGCTTGATTCTGTGACTGTTCCCTTGTAGGAGTATGTGCAGTATTGGTTTTCTCCTGTTCCGCTGAACTTGCCGGTCTTGCCGTCAATTTCCAGGTCAACGGGTATGGTGAGAACCGGAGAACCGGGAATTACATTCGATGTGACTATGCCGGTGGCGACGTCGGCTCTTGTTGCTGCAGATAATTCCAACGGCCTGGACAAAATAGACTCAACTCTCAATGATGAAACCAGACCACCGATTACGGTACCCAGATTGGTCTTTGCTCCTTCAATCGCCAGTACGGCTTTTGTTGCGTCGTCAGCCGAAGGTGTGTAATTGACGGTGCATCCCGTACTTTGGTTTGAGTTGATTTTCAGATCAAGTCCGCTCTCGTCGGTGAACGTTACCGGCTTGTCGACAGGGGCAGGAATTTCGTTTCCACCTTTGCTCTCATTCTGACATGAGGTGATGGCCAATGTCGTGCACAGCAGTGACAGACATGCTAACAAAAAGTTTTTCTTCATCGTTAAAGACAATTTAAAGTTCTGTGCGGCCAAATTACGGTTTTTTTACGAATAAAGCAGCGCCAATAGGATGAAAAGTACCAAAAAGATGTAAATTTGTATCGGATGAGTCATGAGCATGACAACTATGGATGTTCCGGTTGAAATCAGGAAAGAGGCTGAATATGTTATCGGTGTTATGGCCGAAAGGGTTTCGGCTATTGACGTCGAACGGATAAGGAAGGCCTATCTGCTTGCCTCGAAGGCTCATGAGAACCAGAAGCGCAATTCCGGTGAGCCATATATTATTCATCCGATAGCTGTGGCAAGGATTGTGGCGAAGGAGTTCGAACTGGATGCCAATGCCGTGATAGCGGCTTTCCTGCACGATGTGGTTGAGGACACCGAGACTACGATTGAGGATGTCCGGTCGGAATTCGGTGATGACGTGGCTTTTCTGGTGGATGTCGTGACGAAGCGCAGCAAGACCCAGGACGGCCAGTCGAAGCAAGTGGAGAACTTCCGCCAGATTCTGGATTCGGTGCATTACGACATCCGGGCACTTATGATAAAGCTTGCCGACCGTCTGCACAATATGCGCACTCTTGACTCGATGAAGCCTGACAAGCAGATGAAGATTGCAGGCGAGACGGATTTCTTCTATGCGCCGCTGGCCAACAGGCTTGGCCTCTATTATGTCAAGTCGGAACTTGAGAACCTGTCGTTCAGATACCGTTGCCCCCGTGACTATGCCTCAATTGAGAAGTTGCTTGAAGAGGACAGACGCAATACTTCAGAGGATGTGTCGCACTTTACCGATGCAATTCAGAAAGCGCTGATCGGCCGGGGAATCAATGCGAGGACCGAGGTGCGCTACCGCAAGCCGTATGCTATATGGCGCGACATGCAGAATGAAGGGGTTGACTTCCAGCATGTGGAGTTCAAGCATTATATCCGCGTGATATACACTCCTGCCGAGGGGTGGGGCGAGAAAGATACCAGCCTTCACATTTACGCGGTTCTTACCGACCACTACAAGGAAAGGCCGGGAAGCGTCGCAAACTATATTGACAGTCCCAAGGAGAACGGTTATCAGAGTTTTCATGTGAAACTGTTGGGAAGGCCGGGATGCTGGGAGGAACTGCATATCTCTTCAGAGAGGATGTTGCGCAATTCACGGCTCGGATGCATTGCCAAGAGCAACGAGGAGAGCATGCGCCAATGGCTGGGCAAGCTGATGACTATGCTGAAGGAGATGGCCGAGCAGCATGATACATACGGTTTCATGGAGGGGGTTACCAGCTACTTCTACAACGAGGATATTTTCGTACTTACTCCTAAGGGGCGCATGGTGCTTCTGCCAAAGGGAGCGTCCGCGCTGGATTTTGCCTTTGAACTGCATACCGAGATAGGAATGCATGCCCAGTATGCAAGAATAAACGGCAAACTCTGTTCCGTGAAGACCGAGTTGCACAGGGGCGACTGCGTGGAGATTGGTACTAATGATGCCGTATCGCCTGATCCGGACTGGCAGGATTTTGTAAAAACCTACAAGGCATCCAGATATCTGCGCAATCTTTTCAAGAATTCGAGGGATGAGAAATATGAACGTTGTCCGCTATGCCGTCCGTTGCCTGGTGACGAGGTGGTGGGCTTCGTGAAAGATGACGGAAAGACTGTGCTTCATACCCGTTTCTGTCCTGAAGCGATAAAACTGGCGTCGGAGAACGGTGACTCGATTGTGGAGGTCAGTTTCGACAGTGAGAAACAGAAACTGTATCCTGTACGTATCGACATCGTGGCGATTGACAGGTATCATCTGCTGCATGACATAATGCACTGTCTGGTCGGGCAGCTTGGGCTGTCGATGCAGAATCTGACCACTGTGCTGAATGATCAGATTGTAAGGTGTACCATTGATTTCGGCGTCCATTCGGCAGATGAACTTGCAAAGGCGCTCAAAAGTATTTCGGAGATAGAAAATGTAGATGAGGTGCAAAGGCTCAAATAGTCAGGACTTACTGCAGAATCAGGAATCAAGACATGATATTATATGGAAAAGTATGATTGGAAGTTTTCCACTATAGGTGGAGTGACCAGGGTTAACATCGACAGCGGTGATGACATCAGGCATCTGGGTGAGCTGGATCAGAAGCTGTGGACGGTTCTGAGCTGTCCTGTCAAGGGACTTGAACTGGATGAGAGGACTCTTGAACTGATGGACACCAATAATGACGGCATGATTCATGTGAATGAGGTGATTGCCGCAGCCGAATGGCTGTGCAAGGTTCTGAAAGACCCTGAGCAGTTGCTCCGCAGGGAGGATACGCTGCCTTTCCCGGAATTCAATACGGATGACGCTGAGGGCAGGGCACTTCTGGCCTCGGCACGTCAGATTCTTTCTAATCTCGGTCTTGAGAAGGAGAGTATTTCGGTTGCCGATACTTCGGACAGCATCGCGATTTTCGCGAAGACGAAGTTTAACGGTGACGGTATAGTGACTCCCGAATCGACTGATGATGAGGCACTGAAGGATGTGATATCAAAGATTGTCTCCGTGACTGGCGGTATACAGGACCGCAGCGGTGTTATTGGCGTGAATGCCGGGATGACTGAGAATTTCTATGCTGAACTGGCTGCTTATGCAGGTTGGGTTGATGCCGGCAAGGCTAATGCAAAGGCTGTGTTCCCTTATGGGGACGATACGGCTGCCGCATGGGATGCCTGCACGGCCCTGAAGGATAAGATAGCCGACTTCTTCATGAGATGCAAGCTGGCTTCCTTCCTCAAGGAGAGTGCTTCGGTTCTGGATATTTCGCCTGAGAGGATTGGCGAAATCAGTGGCAAGGACCTGTCAGACTGTGACGATGAGATTTCGGAGTATCCTCTGTTCAAGGTTGATGCTGACTGCCTGCTTCCGCTTGACGGTGGTGTGAATCCGGCGTGGAAGGATGCTTTCGCCAATCTGAAGAGGCTTGTACTGGATTCGGAGTTTGCCGGCAAGAAGGCTGTCTCGGAGGATGAGTGGCTGGCGGTTCTGGCAAAGTTCGATGCATACAATGAATGGGTGGCAGCAAAGGCCGGAGCATCTGTGGAACAGCTGGGTTGCGACACGGCGCACAAGTTGCTGAAGGATAACCTGAAAGATGCCCTTCTGAAACTGATAGACAAGGATCTTGAGTTGAAGTCGGAATCAGAGTCGATTGATGCCGTGAACAAGTTGACGCACCTGTATCGCGATTTCTATACGCTGCTCTGCAATTTCGTGACAATGAAGGATTTCTATAATCCTGCAGAGTATGCTGTGTTCCAGGCCGGTAAGCTTTATATTGACCAGCGCTGCTGCGAACTGTGTATCAAGGTCAGTGACCTGGGTCGGCAGATATCCTCGGCGGGTTTGAGCAATATGTATATCGCATACTGCAACTGCGTGTCAAAGCACAGTCCTGAAACGATGACTATAGCGGCAGTGGTTACCGGTGGCGACGTGAACAACTTGCGCGAGGGCAAGAACGCTATTTTCTACGACCGCGACGGCCTGGACTGGGATGCTACGGTAATAAAGGTTCTGGATAACCCGATCAGCATTCGTCAGGCTTTCTGGCGTCCTTACCGCCGTCTGGGCGAGTTCATTGAGAAGACGGTGAACAAGTTTGCATCCGACAAGGATGCAAAGTCGATGGACAGCATGACCGAAAAGGTGTCTGCATCCGCCGAGGGTGGGGCCAAGCCGTCGTTCGACATTGGCAGGTTCGCCGGCATATTCGCGGCACTCAGTCTGGCTCTTGCTGCAATTTTGGGCGTTCTGGCTGCGGTTGTTGCAGTTCTGGCTAAACTGGTGTGGTGGAAGTGGCTGATACTGATTGCAGCGATTATGCTCATCATATCGACTCCGTCTATGATAATGGCCTGGCTGAAGTTGCGGAAACGTAACCTTTCGCCGGTGCTCAATGCCAACGGCTGGGCCGTAAATGCCAGAATCAAGGTGAATATTCCGTTCGGAGCGACTCTGACCAGTATTGCCGAGGTGCCCAAGATGAACGTGGGTTCCGACCCTTACAGGCAGAGGATGCCGGCGGGTGTGAAATGGCTTATAGGTATTGTGGCCGCTGCAGCGATTTTCTGTGCTCTGTACTTCACGAATACATTTTATGGCTGGGGTATTGAGAGGCTGCACTTCGAGAGGAAGGCCAGACCGGATATTGAGAATGTTTCAATTCAGCCGGATCCGGTGGCACTAATTACAACAAAAGAGTAAACTACTTGATAATGAGAAATTTATCTTTGGCAGCCCTGACGCTTTTGGTGTTGGCTGCATGTAATGGAAACAATATGGAGAACCCTTTATTGTCTGATTCAAAGCTGCCCTATGGCGCACCGCAGTTTGACAAGATCAAGACTGAGCACTTTGTTCCCGCTTTTGAGAAGGCAATAGCAGAAGGCAAGTCAAGGGTGGATGAGATTGTGAACAATCCGGAACCGCCGACATTTGCCAATACGGTCGAGGCCCTGGAGTTTGCAGGTACAAAACTGACTGATGTGGGACATGTGTTCTTTAACTTGCTTGAGGCGGATGCCACCAAGGAACTGCAGGATCTCTCCGAGACTATCTCTTCGATGGAGAATGAGTACTCGATGTACATCATGCTTAACGAAAAGTTGTTCCAGCGTATAAAAGCGGTATATGACAATCGTGAGTCACTTGATCTTGAACAGGATCAGAAGATGCTGCTGAAGGAGACGTACAAGGCCTTTGAACGTAATGGTGCCAATCTTTCGGAAGAGGACAAGAAGTTGTTCAGTGAGTACCGTGAGAAGTTGAGTCAGCTGTCACTCCAATTTGGAAAGAACTCGCTGGCTGCGACGAACGCATTCTCGATGTTGCTGACTGATACGGCCGACCTTGCAGGTCTGCCTGAATTCGTGCGCGAGCAGGCTGCGGAACTTGCTGCCGAAAAAGGAGAGGAAGGGTGGCTCTTCAACCTGAAGGCCCCCAGTATCGCCAGTTTCCTCAAGTATAGTACGCGCAGGGACCTGAAGGAGAAGATGTATATGGCCTACAGTACGTGCGGTCTTGCTCCTGAAACGGATAATGCTTCGATAATCAGGCAGTTGGTTGACTTGCGCTACAAAATGGCCAGTTTGCTGGGATTTGATACATATGCCGATTATGTGATAAGCGACCATATGGCCGGAAGCGTTCAGACGGTTAACGGATTCATTGAGGAGCTTCTGACACCGTCTCTTCCGGCAGCCAACCGTGAAGTTGAGGGCCTTGAGGCTTTCGCAAAGGCTCATGGTTTCGAGGGGGACAGGCTGATGCCTTGGGACATCAGTTACTGGGTTGAGAAGCAGCGGGTGGCCAAGTATGACTTGAGCGATGAGGAACTGAAACCTTATTTCAGGCTTGATGACTGTATTCCGGCAGTTTTTGGCCTGGCTACTCGTCTGTATGGTCTCCAGTTTGATGAACGGAAGGATATTCCGGTTTATCATCCGGATGTGAAGGTGTATGATGTGAAGGATGCCAATGGTGCACACCTTGCACTCTTCTATGCAGACTTTTTCCCGCGCGAGTCTAAGCGCAATGGTGCCTGGATGACTGAGTTCCGTACTCAACAGGTCGTAAATGGGGTGGAGGAGCGTCCGCTTATCAGTATTGTGACGAACTTTACCAAACCGACCGCTGACAAGCCTTCTCTGATTACACATGACGAGTTCATCACTTTCCTGCATGAATTCGGCCATGCCCTTCAGGGAATGACAGCCCGCGGACGCTATCCTTCGATGACAGGCACAAACGTAGATCACGACTTTGTGGAACTGTTCTCGCAGATTAATGAGAACTGGGGATATGAACCGGAGTACCTGAATACGTTTGCAAAGCACTACGAGACAGGTGAGGTTATTCCTGCCGAATTGGTTGACAAGATAATGAAGGCCAAGAACTATATGGCAGCCTACTATCAGGTGCGCCAGCTTCAGTATGGCCTGATAGATATGGCGTGGCATACACTGAAGCAGGTACCTGACATCAGTGTGGTTGAGTTCGAACAGAGGGCGAAGGCGAGGGCTGATGTACTGCCTGTGGTTCCGGGTACATGCATGTCAACTTCATTCTCACATATTTTCAATGGTGGCTACAGCGCCGGTTACTATTCGTACAAATGGTCGGAGGTACTTGCTGCTGATGGCTTTTCGCTGTTTGAGGAGAAAGGTATTTTCGACAAGGCGACTGCAGCGGCCTTCATGAAGATGATGTCAACGGGGGGTGCTGTAGAACCTGCTGAGTTGTACCGCGAGTTCCGCGGACATGATCCGCAGCCCGAGGCGCTGCTCCGTAAACTTGGCATCATAGAGAAGTGATTCATAGTGTATTATCTATTAAAATCCGTATTATTTTATGAAGAAGATTTTTTTACTGGTTCTGTCAGTTTCATTGTTCCAGTTGGCTTCGGCACAACCAGGTTTCGGAGGCTTTGGCCAGCGTCAGGCCCAGCCTGCACCGAAGGCATCGGAGATAATAAGACTGTGGCCTGACGGCTTTCCCGAGAAGGATTATGAGGCTAAACCGTCAGACTTCCAGAAGCGGATGCTGCCTGAGAATTTCATGGATCCGAGGCTTGAGGTTTACCGTGCCGGGAATCCCAACGGCATCTGTATTCTTGAGTGCCCCGGCGGCGGCTACACCATGCTGTCCGATTCTCACGAGGGCCGCAATATGGCTGAGTGGTTCAACTCGCTGGGTATAACTTATTGTGTGCTGGAGTACAGAATGCCTTTCGGTTTTTCGTATGTACCACTTCACGATGCAGAGCAGGGAATGAGGATAATTCGCAGCCATGCCGAGGAGTGGGGAGTAAAGCACGTAGGTGTCATGGGCTGCTCTGCCGGAGGACATCTGGCTTCAACTCTTGCCACACATTATTCGTCTGAGGAGACCAGACCGGAGTTTCAGATACTGATGTATCCGGTTATTACGAT
Organism: Bacteroidaceae bacterium; assembly: GCA_017615835.1. Taxonomy (GTDB): domain Bacteria; phylum Bacteroidota; class Bacteroidia; order Bacteroidales; family Bacteroidaceae; genus Colenecus. The sequence goes on from JAFZZI010000018.1 coordinate 15,216, forward strand.
GGATGCGGGTTATACACATATAGGCTCGCGTGACAATCTGATCAGTGCCGAACCGAAACCTGAGATGGTTGATGAGTTCTCAAACGAGAAGCATGTCAACGCTCAGACTCCACCGGCAATCATGATTCTTTCGGCTGATGACGGTACCGTTGATCCGAAGAACAGTATAGAGTACTATTATGCCTTGAGAAGTGCCAAGGTAAGCGCCTCTCTGCATATTTACCCTTCGGGCGGTCACGGGTATGGAATTGGTGATTATTTCCCGTATAAGGCCCAGTGGACTTCGGAGGTCAGCAGATGGCTTGAACAGCTTAAGTTCTGATTGGGCCTGTCCGGCAGCGTCAGAGTGTGGGGTATGACAGTTTTATGACAGTATTCTGAATATTAGACAAACACTTGAGATGGATGAGGTGAAAAAACCGCTTGAGCTCCCTGAGAACGCTAACCGCGAACTGGGTGAGGGTGAGGAATATAATCCGGTGATGTCGCCGGGGAAGAAATTTCCCGAGGCAAATCTGTGGTCAGTAGGATGGGGTGTGCTTATGGCAGTGCTGTTTTCGGCTGCAGCCGCCTATCTGGGACTGAAGGTCGGACAGGTGTTCGAGGCTGCAATCCCAATAGCTATTATAGCAGTAGGAATATCGAGCGTTGCCAAGCGAAGCAATGCATTGGGTGAGAATGTCATTATACAGTCCATAGGTGCGTGCTCGGGCGTCATTGTCGCGGGTGCCATCTTTACACTTCCTGCCCTCTACATCCTTCAGGCAAAGTATCCCGATATGACGGTAAACTTCATGCAGGTTTTCCTCTCTTCGCTGCTTGGCGGTGTTCTGGGTATTCTGTTCCTGATTCCTTTCCGCAAGTATTTTGTAAAGGACATGCATGGCAAGTATCCTTTCCCGGAGGCAACGGCTACGACTCAGGTGCTGATTTCCGGTGAGAAGGGAGCCGGGCAGGCGAAGCCTCTCATCGTTGCCGGACTGATTGGAGGTATTTATGATTTTCTTGTGGCCTCGTTCGGGGCATGGACGGAGGTTTTTTCAACTCGTGTATGCAAATGGGGAGCTGCTCTGGCAACAAAGGCTAAACTGGTGTTCAGCATAAACACCAGCGCGGCAGTTCTTGGACTTGGCTATATAGTCGGTCTGAAGTATGCCTGCATTATTGCTGCCGGATCGGCTGTCGTTTGGTTCGTGATTGTTCCGTTGCTGCCTTTGCTGGGCGATGCATTTCTGCAAAGCGTGAATCCGGCAGTTACGAGTTCTGTGGCATTGATGGAACCAGAGGAGATTTTCTCAAGCTATGCCCGCCACATAGGCATTGGAGGCATAGCAATGGCCGGTATTATTGGAATAGTCAAGTCCTGGCCGGTCATTAAAGGTGCCGTAGGCCTTGCCGGACGTGAACTTAAGGGGGGCAAGGCTGTTGCCGGACAGGAGATTCTTCGTACTCAGCGGGATCTTCCGATGAAGATTGTGATTGTAGGTATCATTGCTGCCTTGATTGCTGTTTTCCTGTTCTTCTATTTCGGAGTAATGGATTTCAACCTGCTCCACGCAGTTGTGGGCATTCTGGTTGTCGGAGTGATTGCGTTCCTTTTCACTACCGTTGCCGCCAATGCAATTGCAATAGTCGGTACCAATCCTGTTTCGGGTATGACACTCATGACGCTTATATTGGCGTCTGTAATTATGGTGGCTGTGGGCCTGAAGGGTTCGGCCGGAATTGTTTCGGCTCTCATTATGGGAGGTGTTGTATGTACTGCATTGTCTATGGCAGGAGGTTTCATAACTGACTTGAAGATAGGATATTGGCTGGGTTCTACTCCAGCTGTGCAACAGGGATGGAAGTTCCTTGGAACGCTTGTCTCGGCGTTGACGGTCGGAGGCGTTCTGATTGTTCTCAACAAGACATACGGTTTCGTTGGGGAGAATGCGCTGGTTGCTCCGCAGGCCAATGCAATGGCTGCGGTAATAGATCCGCTTATGTCAGGAACCGGAGCTCCATGGTGGCTCTATGCAACTGGGGCAGTAATTGCTCTTGTGCTGAATTTCTTTCATGTGCCGGCACTTGCCTTTGCGCTGGGCATGTTCATTCCCTTTAACCTGAACATTCCGCTGGTTGTGGGCGGTCTGATTAACTGGTATGTGGGCAGCAGGTCTGACAATGAAAAAATCAACACTCTTCGTACAGAGCATGGAACTCTGATTGCTTCCGGTTTTATTGCCGGTGGTGCGCTGATGGGTGTGGTGAGTGCTGCAATGCGTTTTGCCGGGCTTGACCTTGAGATGACTGAATGGCTTGGCACACACTGGGCTGAGTGGTTGTCACTGGTGATGTACATATTGCTCATCCTGTGGTTTGTACGCTCCGTAATAAAATCGAAAAACAGTCTGAACGCTGCGAAGTGACTTTATATGGAAGAGGGGTATATGATATCCGGCATACAGCAATGTGGAATTGGCTGTGTGAATTTTGAGGAATCATGGAAGTGGTATATTGAGATGTTCCACTTTGACGTGCGTGCGCTTGAGGACGATACCGTTGCCGAGCGGATGCTGAGATATACGGGTGGAGTTCCTCAGAAACGTCATGCGTGTGTTGCCCTGAATCTTCAGGGTGGCGGTGGTCTTGAGATCTGGCAATATTCCGAACGTACTCCCAAGACGGTCGGATTCGACGTGATGGCTGGCGATCTCGGAATATTTGCTGTCAAAATCAAGACTCGCGATGCTGCGGCTTTTCATAAGGAACTGTCTGCAAAGTATGACAGGGTAGGGCCTTTGGAGTTATTGCCGGATGGTACTCCGTCTTTCATGCTTATTGATCCGTGGAACAACAGTTTTCAGATTGTCGAGTACAGCCGACTCTATTTGGATGAGCACAGACTTGACGGTGGAGTTCTGGGAGTGTTGTGCGGCTGTACGGACATCGACCGTACAGTGTGTCTGTACCATGACGTACTGGGCTATGATACGGTTGTTTATGACAAGACTGGTAATTTTGATGACCTGAAGTTCATGAAAGGTGGAGAGGGTCGTTTCCGTCGTGTCCTGCTTTCACACAGCAAGGAACGTAGCGGAGCCCTTGCAGAACTGTTCGGTCCGAGCAGGATAGAACTGTTTCAGGCGCTCGACCGCACTCCACGAAAGATATACGAGGGACGTTATTGGGGTGACCCGGGCTTTATACAGGTCTGTTTTGACGTTACCGGGATGCGTGCACTTGAAAAAAAATGCGAGTCATACGGTTTCCCGTTTACGGTGGATTCCTGCAAGGACGACGGTCATTTCGATATGGGTGAGGCTTCCGGCCACTTCACATATATTGAGGATCCTGACGGAACTCTGATAGAACTGGTGGAGGTACACAAACTTACGATTCTGAAGAAACCGCACATTTATATTGACATGCTCAAACGGAATAGGAAGAAATCTTTCCCGAAGTGGATGGTGCGGATGATGGGGTGGACCCGCGTAAGGTTCAAGTAGGGTCTATGGTTCTGGCCATACGGGCGCACAGCCCGGGAAAGAATCTTTTGACGTAAACCATAAGGAGTTCTTTTCCGCCTACAAGTACTTCCCGCTTTTTCCTGAAAAGGGCCCTGACAATTTTGTCAGCGGCCTTTTCTGGTGTAATGCCTCCTGACTGACCAGGATCCATGCGGTTGTGGAGACTTCCGTCGGCTTCAAGTGCATTGACTGAAATGTTTGTTCGGACCCGTCCCGGACAGATTATGGTGACACGTATTCCTTTGTCATAGTATTCGGCCTGAACGGTTTCAAAGAATCCGTACAGGGCGTGCTTGGCCGAAGAGTAGGCGCACCTGAGCGGAAATCCGAACAAACCGCTGATGCTGCTGGTGACTGCCAACTGGCCGCCTCCATGTGCGGCCATAAGGGGAAGGATATGTTTTACAAGGATTACAGGTGCATAGAAATCCACATCTATAACTTTTTGTATGACAGATAGTTCGGTGTCTGTTACTGAACCGCGCTGACTGATGCCGGCATTGTTTATGAATATATCTATTCCGCCGAATGCCGACCAGGCCTGTCCTGCAAGTGAGGCGAGTCCGTCCAGATTGCCGAGGTCGAATGGCAGTATCTTGACCGAAACTGCTCCAGTCTCGCTGCAGCGTGAGGCAACCTTATCGAGTTTTTCCATGTTTCTGGCTGTAAGGATAAGTATCGCACTTTCGCGTGCAAAACGGTATGAAAGCGCCTCTCCGATGCCCGAAGATGCCCCTGTGATCCATACCTTTTTCCCCTTGAATCTGTTCATGCCGTAAACTTAATCAATTTTTATCTAAATGGAGCCAATTACTGCATATTTGGCGAATAGTGTTCAAACCTTTGCTGAATAATTACTAACTTAGCAATTCAAAAAACAAATGTCAGGTATGTCTGAGAATATTGGTCATATAGCACAGATAATAGGTCCGGTCATAGACGTGTCTTTCGACAATGACAATCAGGAACTGCCTTCAATTTTTGAAGCCCTGGAGATTACTCGTGACGATGGAAGACGCCTTTTGGTTGAAGTCCAGCAGCACATTGGTGAGAATATGGTTCGTACGGTGGCAATGGATCTTACTACGGGTCTTAGGCGAGGTATGGAGGTACGGGCATTGGGTTCGCCAATCAAGATGCCCGTGGGAAAACAGATTAAGGGCCGTATGATGAATGTGACAGGCGATCCGATAGATGACCTTAAACCGCTGGATATGGAGGGAGCCTTTCCGATACACCGCGATCCGCCCAAGTTTGAGGAACTCTCAACTGTCGAGGAGGTGCTGTTTACCGGAATTAAGGTTATAGATCTGCTGGAACCTTACTGCAAGGGCGGCAAAATCGGTCTTTTCGGCGGCGCAGGAGTAGGCAAGACTGTCCTGATTATGGAGCTCATCAACAATATTGCCAAGAAGAACAATGGTTTTTCGGTATTTGCAGGAGTAGGTGAGCGTACACGCGAGGGCAATGACCTGCTCCGCGAGATGCTTGAATCGGGAGTCATCAAGTATGGTGATGCTTTCCGCGAAAGCATGGAGAAGGGTGAGTGGGATCTTTCCAAGGTCGATTACAATGAGATTTCCAAATCGCAGGCGACTTTGGTCTATGGTCAGATGAATGAGCCGCCAGGAGCACGTTCTTCGGTTGCACTCTCAGGACTTACTGTTGCAGAGTCTTTCAGAGACGGTGCCGGGAGTGACGGTGCATACAGCGATATTCTGTTCTTTATAGATAACATATTCCGTTTTACCCAGGCAGGTTCGGAGGTCTCTGCTTTGCTGGGGCGTATGCCTTCAGCTGTCGGATATCAGCCGACACTGGCATCTGAAATGGGAAAGATGCAGGAAAGAATCACTTCAACGATACATGGGTCAATTACCTCTGTACAAGCGGTTTATGTGCCTGCTGACGATTTGACTGACCCTGCTCCCGCCACTACGTTTTCGCATCTTGACGCCACTACAGTTCTGAGCAGAAAGATTGCCGAGTTGGGTATATACCCGGCTGTTGATCCGCTTGAGTCTACGTCCAGGATACTCGATCCGAACGTGGTAGGTAAGGAACACTACGATACGGCACAGCGTGTCAAGCAGATTCTTCAACGCTACAATGAGCTTCAGGATATCATTTCCATTCTGGGTATGGATGAACTTTCAGATGAGGACAAGCTTGTTGTGGCCCGAGCAAGACGCGTACAGCGTTTCCTGTCGCAGCCTTTCACTGTGGCTGAACAGTTCACGGGCGTCAAAGGCACAATGGTAAGCATAGAAGAGACTATCCGCGGATTCAATATGATTCTGGACGGTGAGGTGGATGATTTGCCGGAACAGGTCTTCCTGAACGTGGGAACAATAGACGAGGCTATTGAGAAGGGTCGCAGGCTTTTGGAGGAGTCAAAGTCATAAATGTTGACAGATGCTTGAAGTAAGAATTCTCACACCGACCGGATTATTATTTGAAGGTGAGGCTGTCAGCCTGACGCTTCCGGGTACAATGGGCAGTTTTACTGTGCTTGAACGTCATGCTCCGATCATATCATCTCTTGATGCCGGCGAGGTGGTATGCCACTCTGCGAATGGGGAGCATAGGTTTGAGTGTAATGGTGGATTCGTGGGTGTTGAGAATAATGTTGCAACGGTCTGCATAGAATAGGAAGAGTACTTGTATGGAAGGCTTTAAGAGATACGTTTTCAATTACTTGTCGATTGTGGCCCTACTGACCATCCTGTCGGTTGTGGTGTTCGGTATGGCAATTCCTGAACTATATCCGAGGCTTCTGTTCATAATACCTCTGTTTTTCGTTTTCCTGATTTGTGTCATATTGCTCTCGAAGCATATCCTGAACAGAAAAGGCAAGTCGGATTCTGTTTTCTACGTTGTGTTCAGGGGTATTAAATTGGTGTTGCTTCTGTTTTTCGTGCTGGTGTGCATCTTGTGCATAAGAGAGAACCTTTTGTCCTTCCTTGCAGTGTTCGGTGTATTTTACTTGACACTTCTTGTGTATGAATGTGTGTTTTTTGCATCTGTTACGAAAAGTAAACAATAAATAAACCGGGCGATGAAGAGGTTGTTAGTCATATTGCTGTCTGCTTTCCTGACGCTTACGAGGGTATCGGGTCAGGAGGTCGTGCCGCCTGGCGATATGACTGCCGATGAAGGGGATGTTGACGTTAAGGAGATTATTTTTGAGCATCTGAAGGACTCTTACGAATGGCACATCATCACTTTGGGAGAGCACGAGATTACCATTAACCTTCCTGTGATTCTGTACAGTAAGACCACCGGCTGGCATTTTTTCATGTCTGACAAACTGAAGCCCGATGGTGAGTATGATGGTTTTCACAGAGCTGCAGAGGGAGCACATGCAGGTAAGCTGGTGGAGTATGGACCGGACGGCAGCGAGGTCAAGCCTTTCGATCTGTCACTGACTAAAGTGGCTCTTGCTGTCATCATCAACAGCATGCTGTTGCTGGTTGTCGTGATGTCGTGCGCATGCTGGTATCGTCATCACAGCTATACCGATGCGGCACCTAAGGGGTTTGTAGGACTGATAGAGTATGTTTCGGTCATGATTTTGGATGATGTAATCAAGCCTTCAGTGGGCAGAGAGTACAGGAAGTATGCTCCTTTACTGCTGTCACTCTTCTATTTCATACTGCTGAGCAACCTGATGGGGCTTATACCGATATTTCCGGCAGGAGCCAATGTGACAGGCAATATAGCGGTGACGCTGTTTCTTGCCCTTATAACCTTCTTTACTGTGAATATTTTCGGAAATCGTGAGTACTGGAAGGAGATTCTATGGCCTGATGTCCCTGTTTTCCTGAAGTTTCCAATTCCGATTATGCCGCTTATCGAGTTGTTTGGCATCTTCACAAAGCCGTTTGCACTTACAGTACGTCTTTTCGCCAACATTACTGCCGGTCATGCAGTGATTCTGTCTCTGACCTGTCTGATATTCATTGTCGGCAGGATGTCAGTTCTGATAGGTGTCCCCATGACGGGAATATCTATTCTGTTCATGGTTTTCATGAACTGTCTTGAATTGCTTGTAGCCTATATTCAGGCCTACGTGTTTACTATGTTGTCTTCTGTCTTCATAGGTTTGTCAAGACCTGTGGAGAAGGGGGAAAAGAATAAAAGTTTAACCGATAAATAAAATCAAGTTATGTTATTGTTCACAGTTTTACAGGCAGTCGCAGGTGCGGCTACAGCCAAGTTGGCGGGGGCTATTGGAGCCGCCATTACAACCATCGGTGCAGGTTGGGGTCTCGGAATGATAGGCAAGTCGGCAATGGAGGCCACGGCACGTCAGCCGGAGGCTGCAGGAGACGTCAAGAGTTCTATGATCATCATTGGAGCCTTGGTTGAGGGTGTGTCGCTTTTCTCTATGATTGTCTGTCTGTTAGCTGTTGTATTGAAGTAGTTTCCAGATGGATCTTCTTATTCCTGAGACAGGGACTCTTGTGTGGATGCTCATTGCAGTGGGCATCGTCTTCTTCATTATCACTAAGTGGGGATTCCCCATGATTACAGGTATGGTGGAGAAGAGGAACGGCTACATCGACGATTCTTTGCTTGCCGCCAAGGCTGCAAATGAGAAGCTGGCGGGTATTAAGCAGGAGTGTGAAGGGCTCTTGAAGGAGGCTCGTGATGAACAGGCACGTATCATCAAGGAGGCTACTGACAGGCGTGATGCAATAGTCGCCGAGGCCGAGAGAAAGGCGCGAGAGTCGGCCGGCAAGATAGTTGCCGAGGCCCGTGAGCAGATTCAGATGGAGCGGGATGAGGCATTGCGCGGACTGCGCAGGCAGGTGGCGGAGATTTCTCTGGAGGTTTCGGAGAAGATACTTCTGAAGGAACTATCGGACCGCCAGAGTCAGATGGATATGATAGAGCGTCTTGTGGATGAGGTTGAATCTGTGGAAAGAAAATGAGCAGCGGTACGGTGGCTGTTAGATATGCCAGAGCTCTTCTCCGCTATGCAGAAGAGCAGGGTTGCCAGGATGAGGTTTATGTTCAGATACTTCAACTGGCTAGGCGTATTGTGCAGTTGCCTGCCATAATGGACCGTATTTCGGATCCGACGCTTTCTTTTGAGTCCAAGTTCAGGCTTCTGTGCATTACAGCGGAATCTGATGATGGAACAAAGGCATGCAAGGCTCTGACTGATTTCCTGCAGCTCGTACTCAGGTCAGGCAGGGGAAACTCTATCATCTTCATTTCTTCGGCTTATCGTGACCTTTACCGGAAGAAGAACAATGTAGTTCCGGTTGAGATGACGACAGCTTCACCCCTTGACGATAAAAGGCGTGCCGAACTCAAGAAACTGGTGGGCGATATTGTTAAATCCGAACGTGTGGAATGGAATGAGAGTGTAGATCCGCGTCTGTTGGGAGGCTTTGTAATTCAGGTGGACGATTACAGGCTTGATGCAAGCGTATCCCGCAGACTAAGGGTCATTGAAAAGGAATTGATTGAAAAGAACAGCAGAATCATATAATGACTAACGGAATCAAGGCCAGTGAGGTTTCCGAGGTGTTGCTTGAGCAGCTTCGGGGAATCGATACCTCCGCTCAGTTGCAGGAGGTCGGGACAGTGCTGCAGGTGAGTGACGGTGTGGCGCGCATTTATGGCTTGCATAATGCCGAGGCGGACGAGCTTGTCGAGTTTGACAATGGGATAAGGGCTATCGTCATGAATCTTGAGGAGGATAATGTCGGAGCAATCTTGCTCGGTCCGACAGACCGCATCAAGGAGGATATGAAGGTGCACCGTACAGGCCGCATTGCCTCAATCGATGTGAGCGAGTCGATGTTGGGACGTGTCGTCAATCCGCTTGGAGTACCTCTCGACGGAAAGGGTGACATCGAAGGACCGTTCTTTGAGATGCCTCTTGAGCGCAAGGCTCCGGGAGTAGTGTTCCGCGAACCTGTGCATCAGCCTCTGCAGACTGGTTTAAGAGCTATTGATGCTATGATTCCTATTGGGCGAGGCCAGCGAGAACTGATAATCGGTGACCGTCAGACCGGTAAGACCGCCATCGCAATTGACACCATAATCAACCAGCGTACCAACTACGAGTCCGGTGATCCTGTATATTGTATATATGTTGCTGTGGGGCAGAAAGGTTCTACAGTTGCCACGATAGTAAATACCTTGCGCCAGCATGGTGCCCTGGACTACACCATTGTCGTATCGGCAACTGCTGCAGACCCTGCCGCCATGCAGTATTATGCTCCGCTTGCAGGAGCTGCAATCGGTGAATATTTCCGCGATACCGGCCGACATGCTCTCGTGGTGTATGATGACCTTTCCAAGCAGGCAGTGGCTTATCGTGAGGTCTCTCTTATATTGCGCAGGCCTTCTGGCCGCGAGGCATATCCTGGCGATATTTTCTACCTGCATTCACGTCTTCTTGAACGTGCTGCCAAAATTATTGGACAGCAGGAGGTGGCGGAGAAGATGAATGACCTTCCGCCGTCGCTTCAGGGTCATGTCAAGGGTGGAGGCTCTCTGACTGCACTCCCGATCATTGAGACTCAGGCAGGAGATGTTTCGGCATACATACCTACCAATGTAATATCAATCACTGACGGTCAGATTTATCTTGAGGCAGCTCTGTTCAATGAAGGATTCCGTCCTGCCGTGAACGTTGGTATTTCGGTGTCGCGTGTAGGTGGAAACGCCCAGATAAAGTCAATGAAGAAGGTCGCCGGCACCCTTAAGATAGCTCAGGCACAGTACCGTGAACTGGAGGCTTTTTCGAAGTTCAGCAGCGACATGGATCCCGTCACGGTGATGACTCTCGACAAGGGACGCAAGAATAACCGGCTGCTCATTCAGCCTCAGTATTCGCCGATGCCTGTAGGCGAGCAGATAGCCTTGCTCTACTGCGGTATCAACGGCTTGCTCAGAAATGTGCCTCTGGATCGTGTTTCCGACTTTCAGGAGCATTTCGTTGACATGATACGTTCAAGTTATTCCGACAGCATAGTCAAGGTTCTTTCATCGGGCGTCATGAATGACGAGGTTGGAAAACTTATCACTGAGGCTTCGAAGAAGACAATTGCTGAATTAGGTTTGTAGAACAATGTCACTGAAGGAGATAAAGGCGCGTATAGCCTCTGTCAGGAATACCCGCAAGACTACGTCGGCTATGAAGATGGTCTCGTCGGTAAAGTTGCGTAAGGCGCAACAGGCTGCACAGTCCGCTCTTCCGTATGTCAACGAGCTGGACAGGATTCTGAAAGGGTTGGCGTCAATGCCGGAGTTTCATTCTGTACCAATGCTTCGCCAGCGTCCCGTACGTAATGTTGCCTTGGTGGCCATATCGTCAGATTCCAGTTTGTGCGGTGGATTTAATTCGAACATTATCAAGCATTCAAAGGATTTGTTCAACAAAATGCTTGAGGTTGACTACAAGCCGTTGTTTTATACAATAGGGCAGAGAATTACGGATTCATTCAAGAAAACTGACATCGAAATCAATACCGGGTATTCAGACATGATGGCACATCGGCTGTACAAGGACGCTGTATCTCTTGCTGACGACCTCATGCACATTTACCTCAATGAGGGCGTTGACAAGGTTCTGATGACCTACACGCACTTTAAGTCGGCAGGTTCTCAGTACATCGTCGATGAGGTGCTGTTGCCTTTGCAGATTCCGGCAGACGGAGATTCTTCTTCGGACATTGTCACTGATTTTATTCTGGAGCCTTCTGCCGATGAACTTCTGAAAACTTTGCTGCCGCAAGTCATACGCATGAAGTTGTACGCAGCGGTGTTGGATTCGTACTGTTCCGAGCAGGCTGCACGTGTCATAGCAATGCAGGCGGCTACTGACAATGCTGACAACTTGATAGGTGAATTGTCGCTGCAGTATAACAAACTGCGTCAGCAAGCTATTACAAACGAATTGCTCGACCTTGCGGGAGGGCAGATAGAAAACTGATCATTACCAAATGAGCGATTCACAGATAACCGCGCTGGCGTTACATTATGTCGGCAATCAGGCCAATGACGAGCCTTTCGTGCTTTCCAAGAAACTTTTTGCCCTTGACAAGGACTTGAATCAGCTGCTTACCGACTGGTTTCTCAGGGCTGCCCTGAAGTCGGAGGAGAGATATCGGTTTTACGATACTCTCGAGCTCAGATATAACAGGGTTTACAGTATTGTAGCCGGAATGTTTGACAATCCGGGGATGTTTTATGACTATTCAGTCGATTTGGCCACTTTCCTTTACGAGAACTGCTCGCATCCCAAGATAAAGGGAGGTGATTTCTATGTGGTGCGTTTCAGCGGCCAGAGCGTCGGCACCGAGGGGTGTGATGCCATAGGACTGTTCAAGATAGAGAACAAAGATACGTTTCTGACAGTTGAACCCGAAGCAGATGGATTCGATATCAGTCAGATGCAGGGAGTGAGTCTGAAGAAGATGGACAAGGGTTGTCTTGTATTCAACTGCCAGCGTGAAGACGGTTTCTATGTAGCGGCAATTGACAACACAAATCGCAGTGAGGCTGCCTATTGGGTTGACGATTTTCTTCATCTGGAACGTCGTCAGGATGCCTACTTCCAGACAGAGAATGCCATGACTTTATGCCACAACTACCTGTCAGAGCAACTGCCCGTCGATTTTGAAGTGAATCGCGCCGACCAGGTTGACATGCTTAACCGTTCTCTGGACTATTTCAGAAAACAGCCCAGGTTCGAGCTTGATTCTTTTGAAAATCAGGTAATCGTCCAGCCAGAGGTAATCGGCAAGTTCGACGAATACCGGAGGCGTTTTCAGGACGAGCGGCAACTTAGTCTAGAGGAGAACTTTGATGTGAACCCTACGGCTGTCAGGAAACAGACACGCATTTTCAAAAGTGTCATAAAGCTTGACAGGAACTTCCACATATATATTCATGGAAACCGCGACCTGGTGGAACAGGGCGAGGACACCCATGGGAAGTATTACAAGCTGTATTATAGGGAGGAATCCTGAACCTGACCGTTCAGAATGGAAAACGCTTTTCCAGCAACTTGATAAACTCTGTCCGCCAATGGTCTCTGTCGTGTCCGTCGTTGAAGTCCCAGCTTGCGACATTGCCGCCTCGTTTTCGTATCGACTGTACCAGTGAAGGGAAATAGTCGAAGGATATCGATGCTTCTTCCTTTGCTCCCCAGCATATCATGTATTTTACTTTCTGCTGAAGCATTCCATATTTGCTGAGGTCAGAATACACGGGCGAGAAACACCAGTATTCACTGAACAGCCCCGGGTGCCTCATGCTCAGCGTGAGACCGAAGTCTGCACTGTTGGATGTGCCGTAGTAGATGTTGTCTTCAGGTTTCTGTGACACATCGAAACGCTTCTGTATAGCTGGGACAAATTCATCCGTGAAGTACTTCATGTGGTTCTCGAATATCTTGCTGAGCGTCGAATCCTGCCCGGCAAGCGCTTCCACATATTCGGCATTGCGCACTGCCAGGGTATATCCTTCAACCGGACTCTTATCTTCGTACGAGCAGGCTACAATCACCGGCTTTATTACCTTATAAGTAATCAGCGAGTCTATCAGATGCTTGTATCCGCCTTCCTTGAATACAAGTCCGTCCTCCATATATATTACAGGGTAGCCTTTTTGACTGTCATACCCCTGTGGCAGATATACTCCGACTGTTCGTTTGGCGCCAAGATATTTGCTGCTGACATCGAACTCCCTGAATTCCGATTCGCTGACGTCGTTGCTGCACGAAGCAAAAGCCATTATCGAGACTGCCAAAGGAATGGCGAATTTCAATCTTATTTTCATTGTTTGCCGTTCTTTTTCAACTGTTGTTGTTCCGGGGACTAAGTTAGTCATAAATAATTATAAAAATTCGCAATTACCGGATTAAACCTTTTGGGGTAACTGCTATCTCAATTGTAATGTGTGAAAGAAAGTTCGTTGTTTAATGAATGTTAAATTTTTCGCAAGTTTTTAACTTGATCCTGTCACCGGATTATTATAGTAAGAAAATACAAATCAATCAACTAATTTATATGAAGAAATTCACGATTCTGTCTGTACTTTTGCTGTCGATGACATTGGCGGCAAGCGCTCAGAACAGGGGTAACCTGTCAATCAAAGGTTCCTTGTACGACTTCGGCAGCGCCGAGCCCCTTTATCCGGCAAACGTTTCAGTTTTGTCGCTTCCTGATTCAACTTTCGTAAACGGTGCCGCCAGCGCCGAGGACGGTTCTTTTACCGTCACAGGCCTCAGTGCCGGAAACTATGTCGTACGTTGCGAGTTCATTGGATACGTAACGACTGAGAAGTCTTTCACTCTCAGATCCGGTAACCGTACCATGGATCTTGGCAGGATTACTTTGAAGGAGGATGCTCAGGTTCTTAAAGAGGTTGCTGTAACGGCAGCTCTCTCGAAGGTACAGATGGTCAACGATACTGTCGTGTTCAACAGCGAAGCTTTCAAGATGCCCGAGGGCTCTTCGCTTGAGGAACTTGTGCGTCGTCTTCCGGGTGTTCAGATTACAAGCGACGGCGACATCAAGGTCAATGGTAAGAGCGTTTCAAGAATACTTGTCAATGGTAAGGAATTCTTCAATAACGACAAAAGCGTTGCCATGCAGAATCTTACTACCGACATGATAGAGAAACTTAAGGTTTACGACAAGCAGAGTGACAACGCCCGAATGACAGGTATAGATGACGGTGAAGAAGAGACCGTCATCGACCTTCAGGTCAAGAAGGGTATGGCCCAGGGTTGGTTCGGCAATCTGACAGTAGGTTATGGTCGCCCCACCAAAAAGACAGAGTTCAATGTCAACAATCTCTATACGGTCAGTCTGAACGTCAACCGTTTTGCCGAAGATCGTCAGATGACAGTTCTCGGCTCTTATGGAAACACACGTGCCGGCGGTGTAGGTGGTTTCGGCGGAATGCGCGGTATGGGCAGTTTCGGCGGTGGCGGTGGTGTAAGCACCAACGGCCAGGTCGGTATCAACTTCGCCCGCAACATCGGCGAGGAAGTTTACAGCGACTCCTACAAATTCGAGATTGGCGGTAGCCTTAACTATTCGCACAGTTCGTCGGACAGCCGTTCGAAGTCGAACAGTGAGAACTTCAACCAGGGTTTCACGACCTTCTCCGACCGTATAAATGCAAGCGTTAACAACAACGACAATATTAACGGTCAGCTCCGCTTCGAATGGAATGCCAACCAGTATACCAGTCTGGTCTTTACACCTCAGTTGTCGTTCTCAAAGTCAAACGGACACAGCGAAAACCAATCGGTATCGTTTGCTGAACTTAATCCGCACAAGTTGACTGACAATCCGCTGATCATTATCGACTATCTTAGCGATACAACCAAAATCAAGGATTCCGTTGATCCCGCTGCCGAGATCTTAGACTCACTTTACGATGCTGTAAGGAACTCTCAGAACAGTCTTAACAAGAGCAAGAGCCAGACATTCTCGACCAGCGGCAACATGCAGTTCGTGCATCGCTTCAATACTGCCGGTCGCAATATTTCGTTCCGTGGCAATTATTCTTACTCGAACGGCAGCAGTGAGTCCTTCTCACGCAATGACCAGTACATGATGGGCGCGGGCAACAAACTTGAAAACAATCCGCAGCTCAGGTATAGTGAAACTCCTAATCCGTCTTACAACGTATCCGGTTCGTTGTCATACACTGAACCGATAGCTAACCGTACATATCTGCAGGCTTCGTACCAGATTTCGTACCGCCATTCCAACAGCGACCGTTCTACCTATGATATAAACGACAATCGCTGGGGTCTGAACGATTTCTGGTATCTTGATAGCATTGCCCAGGCAGACAGGATCAAGAATGACCGCCAGAGCACCAAGAGTTACTACGAGAACCTCGATCATACAATACAGTTGCAGTTCCGTAAGCAGTCCGACAACTATAACTTTACCGTCGGTTTCAGTTTCCTGCCTCAGCACTCTGCAATGATTTATTCAGGCATGGGCGTCGTGGACAGCCTGTTGGAGCGCACGGTCTACAATTATACTCCTACTATTAATTTCCGTTATCGCTGGACCCGTCAGGAGCAGATTAACCTTAGTTACAACGGCCGCTCGAGCCAGCCGTCGATGGAGAACCTGCTTGATATTACTGATGACAGCAACCCGCTTTCAGTACGCAAGGGTAATCCAAACCTGGAGCCTACCTTCTCGAATACTTTCAGGGTCAACTACTCAAAGTATAACCCGACCAACCTGTTCAGCATTTCGGCCAACGCCAGTTTTGGCAATACTTTGCGTAACATAAGCAACTTGTCTGCAGTTGACCAGAAAAACCGTATGACTATCACTCAGCCTTTGAACATGAGTGGCTTCTTCTCGAACTGGAATGCATCTGCGGGCCTGAATCTCAACATAGCACTTCCTGATCAGCGTTTCACATTCTCGTCAAACACTCAGGGCAGTTTCCGCAACCAGGAGGGATGGTCTGCAACATTCAATACGTCAAACATGTCGGATGAGGAGTATGAAGCTTTCAGGGTTAACAAAATACTGAACAGCAACGTTCCTATCTCTGATTACGCTGATATCAGCACTACTACTACCAAGTCGATTGGAGCAAGCGAAAGGCTGGAATTCTCTTACCGCGATGACTGGGTTGATATTACACTCATGGGTAATGTTAATTACGATCACTCAACTAACAGTCTTTATCCTGACAGGAATATGGATACATGGAGCTTCCAGTATGGTCCTACGGGTACGTTCCTCTTCCCATGGCATAACCTGAGACTCATCACTGACTTGAGTATGTCAAGCCGCAGGGGCTATGGTTCCGATGATATGAACACCGATGAACTTATATGGAACGCTCAGGTTCAGATATCTTTCCTCAAGGGTAACAGGGCAACCCTGTCGGCGGCTGTCTATGACATTCTGCATCAGCGCAGCGATGTAAGCCGTTCAATGACTGCTACTTCGCGTTCAGACTCGTATAACAACAATATAAACAGCTACTTCCTTGTGACCTTCAATTATCGTCTGCAGATGTTCGGTGACCGTGAGACCCGTCAGAACATGCGTAGCCGTGGCAACTTCGGCGGCGGTGGCATGGGCGGCTTCGGCGGCGGTGGCATGGGCGGCTTCGGCGGTGGCGGC
>JAFZZI010000004.1 GCA_017615835.1 Bacteroidaceae bacterium
GGTACGACAAGAGGGAGGCGTTAACCTCCCTCTTGTCGTACCCAGAACTACACCTATAGTCGAACCGCTCTATACCAGGAATTGGATGAACTGTGCAGGCTGGTGGATAAGTACAAACATTTGGGAATGGCCTGATATGGATGATATATCAGAAATGTCGCTTATAGTCCATCCTCTCATGGAGGATACGTGCAATGAAAGCACGACCATTCTCCTGAATGATATAGAATACCAAATGCTTTCCAGCATGATAGCCTTTTAGGCCAGTCATAATCTCATCGTACGGTTTCCCGGTTTTCTGTGGATTTGTGCCTATTTCATCCATGGCATTCTCAAGCAGTTTATAATACTTGTCGGCTTGTGTTTCAGACCAGGTATCAACGGTATATTCCCAGATTTTGTACAGGTCTTCTAGGGCCTGTTTGGATATGTCATATTTTGCCATGTTTTCGTGCTTTCATTTCCTGAAGGTAAGCCTTCGAATCAAAATCCTCCACACAACCACTTGTCATACCTTCTTCAATGGCTGTACGCAGTGCAGCGATTCTCTGTTCCTGATCTTCCAGCAGACGCAAGCCGGTACGAACCACCTCACTGGCGTTGTTATAGCGACCGCTCAGGATGCTGGCTTGTATAAAATCCTCAAAATGGGGACCAAGTGCTACAGATGTTGTTTTCATAATCAAACCTTTAATAACGCAAAGTTACCAATATTTCATAACATTCCAAATGAAAACAATTGAAATTTTAGAAAGAGTACGAATCATCAGTCCTATTGTCGAACCGCTCTATACCAGGAACTGGATGAACTGTGCAGGCTGGTGGATAAGTTCAGATGTAGATATTGAATATATTTCCGTATTTTTGAAATAAAAAAGGAATAGTATGACTTTATCAGAATGGTTCCAAGGATTCGAAAAAGGGATAAGCTGTCTGAACGAGGAACAGCTCGCCTCATTCTTTTCGGAATGCGGGAAAAATTGTGTGAAATGTGGAACATTACAAATCTATCAGGAACTATATGAAAAAGCAAATGGTGATTTGGACACCTTCTTTTCAGAAGCAAACAAACTGCCTGGCGTTAAAAGCGAAATCATTAAAAAAGGTTCTGCGTATCATCTGCACTTTATGGAGTGTACCTGCATGCTTCACCGGCAAGGATATGTTTCCACACCCTTTCTTTGTGAGTGCTCCAAGCAAAGCATTCTTTACGTCTTGCATTCATTATGGAAAGACAAGGCATTTCGGGTAACAATCTGCGAATCCATTTTACGAGGTAGCCAACATTGCAAAATGCAAATTGAAACAACAAACACTTGAAAAAAGTGACCAAAAGGTGACCAAATCTGAGTGGCATAAAAGAAGAAACCCTTGTAGGACATTCCTGCAAGGGTTTCCATGTACCCAGAAGGATACCAGTTTTCGAACCAGACTCATAGAGGAGTTGGATATACTGTGCAGAATGGCAGCGCGATTTAAGCATTATTATGAGAAACCCACTTTAACAGAAGACGCATTTTGAGTATATATCAGTTTAGATAGTACACAACCAAAAGCATTGCATTATGAGTAAGAGAGTCCTTCTGTTTGTATTGACATCCGTGATGATGTCACTCTGCATTCCAGTCTGCGCCCAGCAGCAGAGTGATTCTACCGTAAATCGAACACAGCTTACAGCCGATATGTTTGCCAAGGTCCAGAAATATACCATGAGTCATGAGGAATATCGCAAATTAGTAAAGAAATCCATAGAGTCTGAGTATGTCATTGAGATTGGAAAGATATCTAAAAAGACAAGGGCAAGACGTGAAGACAAGGAAAACTTCACCAAAAAGATTTACAAAGTACCAGAGGGGATAACATTTAAGGAACTGATATCCGGCCTACCTGGCATTGAAATAGATAAAGCGGGCAGGTTTATCACAAAAGAAAGGAAAAGCAGTGTAATCCAAATAGGTTTCAATAATCAATTTGTACTTTTTAATGATTCCTATGATCCATATTATACCAATGATATTAAACTGGTAACAGACCCTATACAGTCAATAAGTGATTCATCAAGAAATTTCAGTCGTCTCACTTATACAGATGATGCAAAATTGGGCACAGGAACTGTTTATGTACAAATAAAGCAACGGATATACCATGAAGAGTTGACAGATGAAGCACATATCATAATAGAATATTATCCCGATGTATCCCCAGACCTGGTTGGTGGTAACTCAGAGTATGTTGACCTGGGCTTGAGCGTAAAATGGGCCTCACGTAACGTTGATGCTGCCGGGCCGGGAGAGATGGGTGGATTATATCCCTGGAGTGAAGATGACGTGGCTCACGTCAATTGGGGCGGCAGTTGGCGCATGCCCACAGCCGATGAGATTGATGAACTCATACACAACTGCACCTGGAGCTGGGCTTCAGTGAACGGCCAGATAGGTTACTTGGTAACAAGTAATAAACCCGGCCACACTGACCGCTCCATTTTTCTTCCTTACGCATTTTTCGGCACTTCCGGTGAGCTGAGTTACTGGGCTGCTTCTACAGATCCTGACGATCCTGGCCGCGCTGCCTGTCTTTGGATTCAAGTGTATGATGACTATGTGCGTTCCGGCTCCTGCATTCGCCCCTGGCCACGGCCCGTACGTCCCGTCTGCCCGTAATCCGTGAGAAAACGTATTGGGGCGAAGCGAGTATGCGAGCGAGAGCGGTCCCGGAGGGCCGCCCTGTTCGCTGTGGCGAACTAAAAAAAGGTCTATTCGACCTCGGCTCTGGGGACGAAAAAATGGAGGTCAAAAACCTCCATTTTTCCTAGTACCCCGAAGGATACCAGTTTTCGAACCAAACTCATAGAGGAGTTAGATGTACTGTGCAGGCTGGCAGCGAAGTATAAGGCCGTAAAGTGATTGCAACGTTTTTGCAACGCTGTTTATTTGTAGGCCGACACCGGCGATTCTACCTTTGTCGCAGAACAAATCAAAAACGACGACGATATGAAGAAACTGGTTTTTATTCTCGTTTCACTTATGTGTGTGAGCGTGGCGTATGCCAAGAGAGAAAAGAAGGTTAAGGCCGATGAGACCGTACAATTCCTGGAGAGCGGCGGAGTAAAGTTCCATATAGAGGATAAGGAAGAGCCTCTGTACCTGTTGGATGAGATATCGGGCCAACAGTGTTGGGAGAAGATGCTTAATAGCTCCAATATTGCATCAACCAATTACAATATCAGAACACACAGCGCAAAAGATTCCAAAATGGTATTCTTTAGCCGCAATACGTGCTTTGAAGGTTTTCTGACAGCCTATGACAAGCATTACTCGCTGGTGCTGTCACCGGATATTATCTGGATGTTAATAAGCCAGGGTATAGCCACACAAATTAATGAGCACGCGGAGCATCTGCGCAACCGACTTGTAGATTTTGAAGGTCAGCGTACATTGAAAATAGAGACATACAGGGATGTGCTGGAGAATGAGGAGGACTGGAACTGGATTATTCCGGCTTTCAGTGACTCTATTGACAGGAATATGAAGGCAACCTTCTCGGACCTTATGGTCTGCAATTTCTCTACTACAGGTAATCTGGAGCGCATTGCATCACAGATTACCATGATGGAGAGCGTAAAGAGGTTCTTTAAATATGAACTTCACTATCTG
Organism: Bacteroidaceae bacterium; assembly: GCA_017615835.1. Classification (GTDB taxonomy): domain Bacteria; phylum Bacteroidota; class Bacteroidia; order Bacteroidales; family Bacteroidaceae; genus Colenecus. The sequence goes on from JAFZZI010000004.1 coordinate 3,654, forward strand.
GGATGCGGCATTCCAAACATCACCCTTCTTGGTACGCCCGATGACTGGAAGCAGATACGCTCACGCATATCAAGGCTTGATGATCTGGATCTGGAGTGGTGGCGCAAGGATTTGGAGCCCGTACTTGATGAGTTTGTGAAAGCATCGGAAGGAAAGATAAACCGCAAGTTCTGGTTGGATATGGTACAGCAGTATTCACCTGCAAGAGCGGGAACAGGCGGTTGCGGTGGTGGCCCTGTTCCGGCAACATACAACGGATGGTTTACGGTTTTCTTCCCGTTCTATGAGGAAGATCCGTATAACGGTCCCCTCCGTATAGCACGTACTCCTAAGATTGTATCTCATAACACAAAGGTCTGCTCGGAGGTAAAAAAAGCGCCCGTAAGATATGTGGAGCATCTGCCCGATGGACGCGAGATAAATCATAGTCTTGAACTCTGGGCCGGATTCATCGGCATGGAGTTGGACAGTGAAAACTGCTCTCTTAAACCATCTATCAGTTGGATGGTTCGTGAAGAAGTGGGATTCGGGCTTAATATGGACGGCTTGGAACAGGCAGAAATAGAGTTCCTTAAAAGATACGGTGACGGTAAATCATTTATTACATCAAATGAAATCTATGAGATTTTCGGAGATGTTGATACATGGATTTTTATAGGTTTCCCGGAATCAATGCTAGCCAAGTATCCCAATCACAGCCGCAAGAGTTATGAGATTCTCTCACTTGACCCCATAACCGTACCGTCAGATCTGGGTGCGTGGTGCCGAAAACTCGGTATAATTGAACTGACCGTAAAGGCTCCTATGACCGATGATCAGAAGGCCGATATCCTTAGCCAGTTCCCCAAAGCAGTGGTTGTTCAACTCTAAAAAGTACGCAGTTATGAAAAAGCATATAGTCATATTGTCAGTACTGCTTATGCAATCAGCTGCTGTCTCCTTGTTTGCACAGGATGAGTTGCAGCCTGAATACGTTGACCTGGGCCAAAGTGTAACGCGCACATCGGCCCTGTGAGGCTTGTGAGCGAGGTTGATGTGGGACACTTTGGCGAGTTCACGCGCAGGTTCAAGCGTATTGGGGCGAAGCGAGTATGCGAGCGAGAGCGGTCCCGGAGGGCCGCCCTGTTCGCTGTGGCGAACTAAAAAAAGGAACGGGTTCGGCCCCGGCGGCGGGTACAAGAAAAGGGAGGTCCGAAAACCTCCCTTTCTTGTACCCAGAAGGATCCCTGTTTTCGAACCAGACTGATAGAGGAGCTGGACGTACTGTGCAGACTGGCTGCGAAGTATAAGCGTTTCTGTTAATTGTTCTGGTTAATAAGGTTTACCACTACTTTAACCATGATATCCTTTTCTTCTGGGCGGCTCTCAGCAATCATCAATGTAAGAGCAACCAGAGTGTTGTCCGGCAAACGTTTTGAGCCATCGGGCCGATAAAGAATGCGATTTTCATTTAGGAACCAAAGGAAAAGAGTGGCCGCAATGCGCTTGTTACCGTCACTGAATGAATGATTCTTGGTTACCAGGTAAAGTAACATAGCGGCTTTCTCTTCTACGCTTGGGTAGAGTTCTTCACCTCCAAATGTCTGGTAGATTTGTCCTATACTGCTCTTGAAAGAATCATCTTTCTCATTACCGAACAGAGTGGAGCCGCCAAACCGGTTTCGAAGTTTTACAATCTCCTCCATAGCGTTTTCATAGGTAGCATGAAAACGTTCCTCCTGTGTGGTTTGGCTTATTGTTAAACGCTGATAGTCGTAGTTATCAAGAGTATCCAGCGCGTAGGTGTAGTCAGTCACCACCTCAAATAGTGCGTTGGTTTCATCGGTAGAAATTAGAGGTTGGTTTTGGATTGTACGTCCAAGCATGCTAACCAGTTGGCGAAGTTCTGCAATTTGCTCACGACGCATGCGCTCATTTACGGCATAACCCTTGACGAGATAATCTTTTATAACGCTGCGAGCCCAGATGCGGAAGTCTGTACCACGTTTGCTTTTTACACGATAGCCGACAGAGATAATTACATCAAGATTGTAAAAGGGTACAGGCTTCTTGACACCATTAACGTGTAAAAAATGCACGTTATTATCACGAACAAGTTCGCCGTCATTAAATACTCCGAGAATATGTCTTCGGATATTTGATTCTTCACGATCAAACAACACTGACATTTGTTTGGTATTAAGCCACACGGTATCATTCTCGAGACGTACATCAATCTGAGTACGTCCATCATCTGTTTGGTAGATTAAGATTTTACTCTGTTCCATATTGATTTTTGAATTAGTTATTGGTAATAACAAAGGTAAGCAAAGAAACAAACCTTGTCAAATCTTTGCAAGCTTGTAATGATCAATTATATGGAAAAGAAAGGCGCAGATGGTTTTAAGGTGCATTTTCTGCACCTTCAAGAATAACCCGCGCGAAAACGTATTGGGGATAGGATTCTTTCAGATAATAACAATCATTAACATAAAAGATTTGTGAGTTGTATCAAAATTATTTTGATTTGCACCAAAATCAATTTGTAATGCTTATGAGACAGCTCACCAAAAAGGAAAAAATCATCATGGAGCAGTTCTGGACATATGGTCCTATGTTTGTAAGGGAACTGCAGGAGCATTATGAGGAACCCAGACCCAATTTCAACACTCTCTCCAATCAGGTACATACCCTTATGGAGGATGGATTCCTGGAGCGCAAGGCCTATGGAAGCAACTACCAGTACATCCCTGTAGTGTCACGCAAGGCATACAGCCTGGACGGTTTCCACGGGCTGGTAAACGAATACTTTGACAGCTCATACTCAAGCGTGGTGCTGGGATTGGTTGAAGAAGAGCGTCTGTCAGTTGATGACCTGAAACGTATTATTGACAAAATTGAAAACAGAAAATGAATACTCAGGTCCTTTTGTTCCTTGGAAAGGCGGCTCTGCTAACCGTTGCCTTTGTGATTATGTACCGCCTTTTGTTGCGTCGTGAAACATTCCACGGTCTTAAACGCGGAGCACTGATGCTCTCGCTTGTTCTCTCATATGTTCTCCCCTTGACTGTCATTACAGTGCATCGTGATGTCCGCATGAGCCCTGTGGCTGAAAGCGTGCCCATAACCCAGCCCGTTGTTAATGCAAGTCAGGTGGAATTATTCTCTCCTGCAATTGAAGCAAGTGTTCCGGCACCTGTTATGGCCGAAACGCAAAGCATTACAATCCAGGCACCGGCAGTAAATAAGGATATTACTGATATTCTGCTTACATGTCTGTTGGCAGCATACCTGGCCGGTCTGATTGTCATGCTGACACTCAGAGTCATCTCTATCTTAAAGGTTGCATCCATAGTAAGAAACGGAAAGACCGTAGAGCGCGGTAGCGGCTACAAGATTGTGGTGACCACAAAGAACGTTAGCCCTTTCAGTTGGCTTGGAACCATTGTATTATCTGAAAAGGAATACGACAATATTGAAAGGAATGTATTGAAACATGAGAAAGCCCATATAGCACACGGCCATCCTACAGAACTCATGTTGCTTGACCTTATGTCACTGTTCCAGTGGTTCAACCCTGCAGTCTGGGTTTTAAGGCGTGACCTTTGCCTTGTACATGAGCAGCAGGCCGATGCCGATGTCATCAACTCAGTATCCGATGCACGTTCGTATCAGTATATGCTGCTGAACCAGTCACAGGGCGGTCTGGCGTTCAACATTATAGCATGTTTTAATGGTAACGGCGTGGAGAGCCGCATCGACATGATGAACCGCAAGAGATCTGCCAAGCGTCAGATATTGAGATTCCTTTATATTCCTCTATTAATGTGCATATCGTTGGCATTTACTGCAAATGTGACATATGACATGAATTATGCGCCTGATCAGGCAGCGCAAGCGGAATCAGAGAATAAACTGTTAGGTGACCAGATCTATCCCGTTTTCAACGTGGACGGACTATGGTTCTACATAGAAAATGACAGGGCCGTTCTTTGCCGTCACACTATGGGAGAGCGCGGTCTGGCCATGGAGCAATATCGTGGTGAACCGGAACTGACCATACCGTCACAGATTGAGCATGAAGGCAAAACTTATCCGGTTACTAAAATCGGTGAAATGGCTTTTGGAACGTTGTGGCAAACTGAAGGATTGAAACGTATAGCAATACCTTCAAGCGTAACAGAGATAGGTTTCAGTGCATTTAACTCTCTTATCGGACTGGAGTCTATATTTATACCTGAGAGTGTTGTTAAGATTGGGAGCAACCTGTTCAAGGAATGCAACAACCTGTCAAAGATTGAGGTAGCACCGGCCAATACCATTTATGATTCACGTGAGGGTTGCAACGCCATTATAGAGACAGCTTCAAATACCCTTATAATGGGATGCATGAGTTCTGTTATCCCCGGTAGTGTTACATCTATTGCCGATGAGGCTTTCAAGTCATGCAAGGGACTCAAGGCAATTGTTATCCCGGAGGGAGTCAAATCAATTGGCAGGTCTGCATTTGAGGAGTGCAGCGGACTGGTGTCCTTAAGTATTCCTGCAAACTTTGAGAAAATAGGTGAAAATGCCTTCCTGAACTGCACAGGTCTCAAATCAATTGACACAAAGGATGGCTGCAACGCATTAATCAGGGCCAATGAACTGATATTGGGTTGTGCCACTACAAAGATACCTGCCGGCGTAAAGAAGATAGGTTACCGTGCTTTCTACCATTGCCATTTTGATTCTCCGTTTGTAATTCCTGCCGGTGTGGAGGAGATAGGAGATGAGGCATTCATGGGTTTCAGCGGTTTCAGTGACCTGAAAATACCCTCTACTGTCAAGGTGATAGGAAAGGGAGCTTTTGCTGACTATGACATGCTCTTATCCATAACCGTAGATCCGGCAAACAAGTACTTTGATTCACGTGAAGACTGCAACGCGATTATAAGGACAAAGGACAACACTCTGATTCTGGGATGTGAGAACACGGTCATTCCTAAAAGCATCAAGACAATAGGTGAAAAGGCTTTCAGCCATTGCAAAGCGGCTAAAGCCCTTGTGCTGCCTGAGGGACTTGAGCATATCGGCAGGGAGGCGTTTGCATACTATACCTCGGCTGCTCCTATCAGTCTGCCTTCCAGCCTGAAGACCATTGCTCCAAAAGCATTCCTGGAATGCAAGTCGCTGGCATCGGAGCTGGTCATATCGGGAAAGGTAAAGGAGATAGGAGACAGTGCATTCCAGTTCTCATACGGTGTGGAGACTGTAACTATAGGCAAGGGGGTAAAGATTATCGGTGCCAGTGCATTCCAAAGGCTGGATCATGTGAAATCCATGGTGATTCCGGAAGGTGTGAAGAGAATAGGAGAAAGCTGTTTTGCCGCTTGCGATAATCTGGAAACCGTTTCGTTGCCATCAAGTCTCAAGTATTTAGGCGGAGGAGCGTTCACCGTGTCAGGATTGAGAGAGATAGAAATACCCAAGAGTATTGCTGAGATAAATGACGGCACTTTCACTATGTGTATGGAGCTTGTCAAAGTGACTCTCCCCAAAACAATAAAGCGAATCGGAAACAGGGCTTTCTGGGAATGCCGTTCACTTGAACAGTTCCAATTGCCTGAAAAGCTTGAATTTATAGGAGATGACGCTTTTGTTGAAAATAACAGATTCACCGATATTTATATTCCAGCCGGAGTCAGGGAAATAGGCCGCCAACCGTTTGCTTCCATAGAAATCAAATCAATCAATGTGGACCCGCGTAACAGCAGATACGAATCGCCAGAGGGTAGCAATGCATTGATTGACAAGTCATCAGGAACTCTTATCGCGGGTTGCAGTAACACTGTAATACCAAAGGGAGTCAAAGAGATAGGCGAAAGTGCTTTTTCAGAGTGCTGGGGTATGGAACGGATTGTAATCCCGGAAGGTGTTGAGCGCATAGGTGATAATGCGTTCCGGAATTGCCGCAATGCAGAGATAACAATACCCGCGTCGGTCAAGCATATTGGCACTGCCGCTTTCCTTAATGATGATGAATCCAAGATAACCAACAATTCAACCTTGACAATCAAATACAGACAATCTATGGAGGAGATGATGTCAGGGTTCAGGTTCTAAAACAGATTATGGCTATGAGAAAAACAGTATTGATAGCTGCAATGTTGCTGACCACTGCATTTGCTTTAGCTCAGCAGTTGGAGAGATGCACTTTGGATGGATTCAGCCAGACAGTAAAGAATGTATTGATTCCCGGTTATGATAAAGCCTGTGGGATGGTTTCAAGTCCTTCATTCGACTATATGTCAAGCATCATGCTTTATCCTGAAAAGAGAGAGCTGGTTTACAGGAAGGCAAAGGATAATTATACCGGACAGTTGGCTGAGGACCAAATACCTGTAGAAACCAGTACTATGGTTATTACCGATAAGCAAAACTCAGCACTGACGGCACTGTTTGATGCTTTGATAGCTTCTTCACGTGAAAAGGAAGAGCCTAAGCCGGGAGAATTTGTGTCGGTGGGCTTGGATGGTGAAACCTATCATTTCTTCAAAGACGGAAAGGCAGGCAAATGTTGGAGTCCGGGTGAAGGTGATAACCGCGCCAAACTAGTGTTTCTTTTTAGAGAGATAAGCCGTTATGTGAGGAATCACCGTCCTCTTTCCGATGAACTGATAGAGCAAGTTCAGGACCTGACTAAAAAATTCTCCATGTGAAATTGGGTGCAATTGGGGACTGTCCCCAATTGCACATTTTGCAACGATATTGCAATGCTTTTTTGTTGGTTTGATAAGCTATATGCCCTTACATTTGTGCCGGAAACAACAAAACCAAGAATATGAAAAAGCATTTGGTCCTATTGTCAGCATTGCTGCTAATTGAGGCGGCTGCTGTCTCCGTGTCTGCTAAGAAAAAGGTGAAGCCTGAATACGTTGACCTGGGCCTCAACGTAAAGTGGTGCACATGCAATGTAGGTGCCTCAACACCTCTGGATCAGGGTTACTTGTACAAATGGAACGGCATATGGAATGTATTTGCAGACAATGCGTTCGTTAAGGGGGAGAGTGATATTACCAAATTACAGAAGGGTGAGGATTGGCGTACACCGTCCAATGATGAGATGATAGAACTGCTCAGTTACTGTACCTTTACTTGGGTTGAAAATGATGACTCATGCGGTTTCAAGGTAACGAGTAATATAGAAGGTTTCACAGACCGTTCCATCTTTATTCCGGTTCTAAAAACCAGAGTTCCTGTTTATGAGATTGTGAGAACCGGTGATGTGGGGTATTATTTTAATCCGGTGGATTCGTCATACCACTATTTGGGGAATTATATGACAGACTTCATTAAAGATTCATACATACCAGGATTTCTTAGGATCGATGGAGGAGGCTCATTTATGATGTTTAAAGAAGCACAGTTGTTCTTAGGCGAATATTATATCCGTCCCGTCAAGCCGTTGGATCCGGTTACACGGCAAAACAGAGTCCTGCCCCAGGTAGAGTTGAGAGTAACAAATATTGTGTATGGTGAACCGGGAGATATTGATATATCGGAGTTTGAAGGCCTGGAAATGACGACTGTTGATGAAGGACTCCAATGGTAATTATGTACACGGGCGTGTATATGGGTTCACAATCCGTCCCGTCTACCCGTAAAGTTGCAAGGTTTGCAAAGATTTGCACTGATATGGCATTTTCATTAACTTTGTAGAAAATGCTTATGATTATGACAGAAATTGAAAAAACACAGTTTTTTGACGGCAAAAAGGTCCGTACAGTTTGGGATGATGAAAAACAGGAATGGTTCTTTTCTATTGTGGATGTATGCGGTGTATTGACTGAGCAACCAGATTATGATGGTGCAAGAAAATACTGGAAAGTATTGAAAGGCAGGCTGATAGCAGAAGGTTTTGAGTTGGTAACAAATTGTTACCAACTGCATATGGTCTCGCCAAAGGATGGGAAACGATATAAAACTGACGTAGGTGATTTGGAATATATATTTCGTATTATCCAGTCAATACCTTCAAAGAAAGCAGAACCTTTTAAACAATGGATGGCGGGTGTAGCATCTGAGCGTGTAAATCAGATGATAGACCCTGAGCGTAGCATAGATCAGGCGGTATCGGATTATCGTAGGCTGGGTTATTCTGAGGAATGGATTACGCGTCGGATTAAAACCATTGAAATCCGAAAAGGACTTACCGATGAGTGGAAACGAGGTGGTGTGATCAAAGAAGTGGATTTTGCATTCCTTACAGACCTTATGTCAAAGACCTGGAGCGGCTTTACTACCAAAGAGTATAAGAAATACAAGGGTCTAACCAAAGAGAACCTTCGGGATAACATGACTAACATGGAACTCTTGCTGAATGCTTTGGCAGAAGAATCGGCCACACAACTTAGTAAAGAACGTAATCCGGAAGGCTTGAGGGCTAATGCTGGCGTAGCCCGAGAAGGGGCTGAAGTCGCAAAAACAGCCCGTGAAGACTTTGAAAGACGAATAGGTCACAGTGTGGTATCACCCGAAAAGGCAATTGACCACATACAATCACCAGAAGAACTACCCTTCCCAAAAGCAGAAGACTAGCTAATAGTATAATAGGTTCGTGAGGGGGACAATTTGTACCCCTCATGAATTTTGATAATGTATTGGGGCGAAGCGAGTATGCGAGCGAGAGCGGTCCCGGAGGGCCGCCCTGTTCGCTGTGGCGAACTAAAAAAAGGAACGGGTTCGGCCCCGGCGGCGGGTACAAGAAAAGGGAGGTCCGAAAACCTCCCTTTCCTGTACCCAGAGCCGGTCTCGAACCGGCACGAGTTTTACCCCACTGGTGTTTGAGACCAGCGCGTCTACCGATTCCGCCATCTGGGCTTTTGGTCGAACCGCAGTTCCCCGACGTGAAGGCTGAACTGCACTGCAAAGATACTTGGTTTTTTGAAATCCTGCAAATTGGTGCTTTATTATATTTGTTTTTAAAAATTATTGACCTATCTTTGAAGAAACCAACGAAGGCAATATATGCTGGGAAACGATTGTTACTGTCTGATACTTGCGGGAGGTGCAGGTACGAGATTGTGGCCGCTTAGCCGTAGAAGGCTTCCAAAGCAGTTTGTTGATTTTTTTAAGAATGGCAATACCTTGCTGAAACAGTCTGTGGCCCGGATGAGCAAGATTGTGCCAGCTGAGAATATAATAATCTCGACCAATATAGACTATTATAACCTGGTGAGGGAACAGTTGCCCGACCTTGATCCGGCGCAGATCCTTCGTGAGCCTGCGATGAAGGGTACTGGACCTAGTTTCGTGATGGCTGCCTATCACATACGCGATCTGAATCCCAATGCCAAAGTGGTGGTGATACAGTCTGACGTGTGTGTCATGGAGGACGAGTCTTTCTTCGAGACTGTAAGCAGGGGCATGGACTTCGTCGAGAGGCACGATGTGCTGCTGATGGTAGGTGTCAAGCCAACCTGTGCCGACACCCGTTTCAGTTACATGCAGATTGACGATGAAGAGACCGAGGGAATGCACAAGGTGCGTGCTTTCACCGAGGAGCCGGCGCCCGAGTTCGCCAAACTGTTTGTCGAGAGCGGTGAGTTCTATTGGAATGCGGGTGTAATGATGTGGAATGCCGAGGCTTTCATCAAGACTGCGGAAATCTATCTGCCTGACGTGAACCGCCAGTTTGAACTGATATTTTCTACGCATCACAACCGGGATGCCCGCCGCAATGAACTGTACGCTTTTTACGAGGCTTTCCCTCACGTGTCTATAGATTATGCGCTGATGGAGAAGGCCGACAATGTTTATATGACCATCGGCACGTTCAAGTGGAGCGACATGGTGTCATGGGACATTCTGTATGATGTCTGCGACCATGATGACAATGGAAATGCCTTGGTAGCAGATAACGCCATGCTTTATGACGGCAGCGGCAATTTTGTGTTTGAGAACTGCAAGGGCCGGAAGTTGGTTGTGGTGGATGGTATGTCCGACCTCCTGGTGGTAGATACAGACGATGTGCTGCTGATATGCAGCCGCAAGAACGAGCAGGCCTTCAAGAAGTATCTTAATGATGTGAGACTGAAGAACGGGGAAGAATTCACTTAGACTTTCCCGTGGGTCTCATAAGTATTCGGTTGTAGCGTGTCTTGTCGGCAAGGACGCTTACGGCCGAATCGAGTACGGCATCACTCTTCATGTTGTATTGGATGGCACCGCGGCTGTAGTGGTAGCGGGTCGCGATGCTTGATCCGAGCAGATGCGAGATGTCATTCTTGAACTGATACAGGTCTTTGTCCATATCATACTGCAGTTTGGTCTCAAGTGACTTGAACTCTTCGGACGATTTGTCGAGCAGGCCTTCAAACTCCGCAAGTTCGCGCAGCGACTCAAGTATCTTGCTGCTTCGGCTCTCGAATTTGAAATCAGAGTTGCGGACATAATCGACGAAGGCGTTGTAGAGTGAGTCGGATACTTCGAACTGATCAGGCGAGGGTATGTTCTGGTGGTTTATGCAGTAGTCATTGAGGAAGTCGAACAGCACTACGTTGGTCGAGAGATAGTAGAGAACGTCAGGAAGCGTGTCGACAGGACACGGGATGTCAGGCCTTATCCCTCCGCCGTCGCGCACTTCGCGGCCTGCCTTGGTGTGGAAAACGTGAGTCAGACTGTCGGGAATCCGTCCGGCATGGCCGTCAGCGTTGAGGTGCGAGTAGTCGATCTCCTGTATGCAGCGTCCGCTTGGAATGTAGTATTTTGATGTGGTGACCTTGAGAGTGCCGTTGTAGGGCAGGTCGCGGGTAGTCTGGACAAGACCTTTGCCGAATGTGCGCGAACCAATGACTACCGCCCGGTCAAGATCCTGGAGAGCACCGGAGACAATCTCTGAGGCTGATGCTGAAGATCCGTTGGTCAGTATGGCCAGCGGTATGTCGGCATCAACCGGATCGCGGCGGGTTTCGTATGATGACGTGGCGAAGCGCGTCTTACCCTTGGTCTGTACTACAGTGGTGCCTTTGGGAACAAAGAGTCCTACTATGTCGATGGCTTCGTTGAGAAGTCCTCCTCCATTGTTGCGGAGGTCGAGAATGATGGATTTGGCACCCTGCTCCTTGAGCTCGATGAGGGCTTTGCGTATGTCACGTGAGCAGTTTTCGGTAAACGAATCGAGTATGATATAGCCGACGCCCTTCCATATTCCGTAGTAGGGAACTGCAGGCAGGGCTATGTTGGCGCGGGTGATGTTGATGCTGAGGCTGTCCGGCCCGCCGGGACGTGCTACGGTGAGGACGAACTTCGTGGCAGGGTCGCCGCGCAGGTGGTCGCTGACGTACTGCGAAGACTTGCCCTTCATGTTCTCTCCGTCAATACTGAGAATGCGGTCTCCGGCCTTGACGCCGCTGACTGCTGCCGGCATGTTCTCGTATGGCTCTTCGATGACAATGTAGTCGAGGGAAGGGTACTGCCTGATGATGGCTCCTATGCCGGCATACTTGCCCGTAGTCATCATCTTGAGATCACTCTCCTTATCCTGTGGGTAGTAAACGGTGTAGGGATCCAGTTTGCCGAGCATTGCGTCTATGCCTGCCTGGATAACTGACTCGGCGTCAATGGTATCGACGTAGAGTATGTCAACATCGCGGAAGATGCTGTGGAAGATGTCGAGGTTCTTGGATATCTGGAAGTTATGTCCGGTGTCTCCTGCACTCTGGATGGCGGGCCAGGAAAGCAGCAGGGCTGCCGCTATGAGGATGATTTTCTTGTTATGCATTTTTTTCAAAATTCTGGGAGCCGCTTGCCGGCCCTCAAAGGTACAAACAATAAAGAAAATATCGTTGTTAAATGAAATTTTTGACCAAAGTTGCTTGTTTATTCAGGAAAAGCGGTAAATTTGCACCGCTTTAAGGGCCTGCGGGCCGTAATCCGAAGCATGACATTACGCTTCCTTAGCTCAGTTGGTTAGAGCATCTGACTGTTAATCAGGGGGTCCAAGGTTCAAGTCCTTGAGGGAGCGCAACAGGAGTTTCAAATGAGGCTCCTGTTTCTTTTTTCCGGATTTGGATCTCTATATTGTCCTGGGTTTTTGGCCCACACTGTTTTGGCGGGAGGACTATTCTGCGGGCTGGGCCGTGAAGGAATCGCCGACGCGTTTGAGGAGCAGTCTTGCACTTTTGTCGGGAAGTCCGATCGGCGACACTTTGTCGGTCTCGCCATCGACTGCCAGCAGTGTGCTCTCGTCTGCAAACCGGTTTATCTGGAGGGTGATTGCGGCAGACGGGGTGCCACTGAAGATGAGGCTGTCGTTGACGTAGAGGCTCATTGGTTTGTCGAGGGTACTCTTGTCGAGTATGAATTCGAAGGTATCGCCTTTCTGGCGTGCCGCATTATCCTTGTCAAAGGCCCTGAATGCCCACATGAGGAAGAGGAATACGGTCAGGAACAACAGTATCATCAATACGAACGTGCCGAGCAGGAAGCTGTTGTTGGCTCTGGATATCTTCTTTCCCATTTCTGTGCTTTTCCCGCGAAATTAGGCTTTTTGGCAGAGTATTCTTGTAATTTTCAGAATTATTTCCGAAAATTGCAATTCCGGAAACAGTTTATAATTTTTGAAATATGAAGAAATTTAGATTTTTGCTTATTGCAGGGCTGTTGTCGGCAGCGCTGACAACAGTTGCCCAGCCTGATCCCAATTTCCACATTTACATCTGTATCGGACAGTCGAACATGGAGGGCAATCCGAGACCTGAACAGCAGGATCTGGAAAATGTCAGCCCGCGTTTCCTTACAATGAACGCAGTTGACTGCGGCGAGAACAAGATGGGTGAATGGAGAGTGGCAGTCCCGCCATTGGCACGCTGCAATACGGGTCTGACCCCGGCTGACTACTTTGGCCGCACTATGGTGAAGGAGATGCCCGAGAATGTGCGCATCGGCGTGGTGATGGTGGCTGTGGCCGGCTGCTCAATAGATTTGTTCGACAAGGACAAGTTCGAGGCATACATTCCCAATCAGGCCGGTTGGATGAAGAATATTGTGAACGAGTATGGCGGCAATCCGTACAACCGTCTGATTGAGCTTTGCAAGAAGGCTCAGAAGGATGGAGTGATAAAGGGTATTCTGCTGCATCAGGGCGAAACTAACACGAACGATCCTGAGTGGCCGGCAAACGTGAAGAAGGTGTATGATAACATTCTGGCTGACCTGAACATTGAGGCCGGCTCGATTCCACTGCTTGCAGGAGAGGTTGTGGCTGCTGACCAGCGCGGTGTCTGCGCTGCCCACAATGAGGTTATGCAGAAGTTGCCGGAGGTGCTTCCGCAGGCACTGGTGGTTCCTGCCTATGGCTGTGAGTGCGGCCGTGACCATCTGCACTTCAACGTTAAGGGCAGCCGCGAACTGGGCCGCCGCTATGCCGCAAGGATGCTTTCTTATCTTGGTCTCTGACGGGTGTGATGCAATAAAATTCGTCAAATATTTGCGTGCAACGTTTTTTTGACGTAACTTTGCATCGGATAGAGGTTGTGAGAGGGGCTGCGAGGCCTCTCTCTCGTTTCTATAAGGACCTGAAGGAACTACCAACAGTAACGATTATTTTATATGATTGAGACCAAAGTCGTGACAGATCTCGCAGAACGCTGGCTGGAAGGAAAGGAGAAGTATTTCCTGGTTGATGTCAGTGTCAGCCGTGATAACCGTATTGTCGTAGAGATAGACCATCCTGATGGAGTATGGATTGACGATTGTGTTGAGCTGAGCCGTTTTATAGAGGGGGCGCTCGACCGTGATGTGGAGGATTATGAACTGGAGGTGGGTTCTGCCGGAATAGGACAGCCATTCAAAGTCCTTCAGCAGTATCTGAACCACATCGGACAGGAGGTTGAGGTGCTGCCAAGGACCGGTGCCAAGCTGAAAGGTACTCTGCTGAGCGCTGACAATGACGGTATTGTGTTGAAAACCAAGGTGAAGCAGACTGTCGAGGGACGCAAGCGTCCTGTAATGGCAGACGTCGAGATCCCTTTCCGGTATGAGGAGATTAATTATACAAAACACATAATCAGTTTAAAGTAAGATGGCCAAGAAAGTTGAATCGATCACTCTGGTCGATACTTTTCAGGAGTTCAAGGAGCTTAAGAACATTGACCGCATGACTTTGGTCAGCGTTCTGGAGGAGAGTTTCCGCAGTGTGATTTCGAAGATGTTCGGAACTGACGAGAATTATTCTGTCATTGTGAATCCGGACAAGGGCGATTGTGAAATACAGCGCACCCGTGTTGTGGTGGAAGATGATGAGCTGGAGGATTCGAACACTCAGATTTCGCTCAGCGAAGCCAGTCGGATAGACGAGGATTTTGAGGTGGGTGAGGAGGTTACGGAACTTGTGGATTTCTCGAGTTTCGGACGCAGGGCTATCCTGAACCTCAGACAGACTCTTGCCTCGAAGATTCTGGAACTGGAGAAGGACAGCCTGTACCATAAGTATATGGACAAGGTCGGAACTGTGATAATCGCCGACGTCTATCAGATATGGAAGAAGGAAATTCTGCTTCTGGACGAAGATGGCAATGAACTGCTCCTTCCGAAGACCGAGCAGATTCCGGGCGATTTCTTCAGGAAGGGCGAGAGCGTGCGTGCCGTGGTTGAGCGTGTGGAAAATGTAAACAATCCGAAGATCATTCTGAGCCGTACGTCCAACGTGTTCCTGCAAAGGCTTTTCGAACAGGAGGTTCCCGAAATCGGCGACGGCCTGATTACAATAAAGAGGATTGCCCGCATTCCGGGCGAGAGGGCCAAGATAGCCGTGGAGTCTTATGATGACCGCATTGATCCGGTAGGAGCATGTGTCGGCGTGAAGGGTGCCCGTATTCACGGCATAGTCAGGGAGTTGCGCAATGAGAATATTGACGTTATCAACTATACGTCGAACATAAGCCTCTTCATCAGTCGTGCACTGAGTCCTGCAAAGGTCTCGGACGTGAAACTGGACGAGGAGTCTCACCGTGCCGACGTTTATCTGAAACAGGACCAGGTTTCTCTGGCTATCGGTAAGAGCGGAATGAACATCAAGCTGGCCAGTCTGCTGACAGGCTATACGATTGACGTTTATCGTGAGTTGTCTGAGGAGTCTTCGGAGGAGGATATCTATCTGGAAGATTTCCGTGGCGACATAGATGGCTGGATTATTGACGCACTTCAGTCAGTTGGACTGGATACGGCAAAGGCCGTGCTAAGGGCTCCGCGCGAGATGTTGCTCGAGGATGCGGACATGGAGGAGGAACAGGTCGATTCCGTGCTCTCGATTCTGGCATCGGAGTTTGCGGATGAACCGGAATTCTCCAAATTCATCAATAAGTAAACAGCAGTAGAAGCAGTATTTTTTTCTGATGGCAATAAGAATAGGTAAAGTTTCGAGAGAGTTGAATGTGGGAACTTCCACGCTGGTGGATTTCCTGCGGAAAAGAGGTTTTCAGGACGTAAAGGATGACCTTAACCAGAAGCTGACGGATGAGCAGTACAATATGCTTATCGAGAATTTCAGCGATGACAAGTCGTTGAAGGATGAGGCTACAAGGTTCCTCCAGGAGAGGCGTCAGCGCTCCGGCGGTGACGATGAGGCCGTCCAGAAGGACGAACCTGCAAATGTCAAGGCTGCAGAACCTGCCGCAGTGAAGTCTGAGGAGCCTGCTCAGGAGAAGGAGGCTGAAAAGGTTCCCGAAGAGGAGCCCGTGCCCGATCCTGTGATCAGGTTCAAGCCTGTCGGCAAGATTGACCTGGATGCTGCGCGCAAAGGTCGGATTGCTTCGAAGAAGGAGGCAAAGCCTGTTGCGGAGGAGGTTCCTGAGGTAAAGGAGGAAGTGTTTCCGGCGAACGGGACTGAGTCGGTGGTGACGGCTGAAACTCAGGAAGAACCGGTGGCTGTTGCTGAGACGGCCGTGGAATCTGAACAGCAGGTCACTGCAGTGCAGGAATCAGCAGAGGCCGAAGTATCCGTGCCTGAGCCGGCGGATGAGACTGAAGAGCCTGCCGATGTGGATGAGAGTGATGAGGAATCTGCCGGGGAACCGGAGGAGACCGTGTCCGAAGAGGCGGATGACAATACCGGAAAGGATGAGATCTTCTCGCTCGGACATCCCGATGCCGGACTGAAGCTAAAGACTGTGGGCAAGATTGACTTGAGCGCCATCAATCAGTCAACCCGCCCCAAGAAGAAGAGCAAGGAGGAGAAGAAGAAGGAGCGCGATGCCAAGGAGCAGCAGCGCCAGCAGCAGCGTCAGCAGTTCAAGGATTCCCTCATGAAGGAGATCAGCAAGAAATCGGACGGCGGTGATGCTGCCGGTGATGCGAAACGCAAGAAGACCCGTGTCCGCATTGGCGGAGAAAAGGTTGACATCAGTAAGACCGAGGGGTTCACTCCTTCGGAAGACCGTCCGCAGAGAGGTTCGGACCGCAACCAGAAGTCAGGTCAGAAGGGTAGCGGACAGGGACGCAACTCCAAGGATTTCAGGCACTCCAGGTCTGATAACAACGATTTCAGCAACGATGATGTCAATCGCCAGATAAAGGATACCTTCTCTAAGTTCTCGAAAGGCAAGAACAAGTCTTCGAAGTACCGTAAGGAAAAACGCGAGGCTGCCCTTACCCGCCAAATGGAGATGGAGGAGATGGAGATGGAGTCGAGCCGTGTGCTGAAGCTTACGGAGTTTGTGACTGCCAACGAACTGGCTACTATGATGAACATCCCTGTGACTCAGGTTATTTCGACCTGTATGAACATAGGTGTGATGGTTTCGATTAACCAGCGTCTGGATGCCGAAACCATTAACATCGTTGCTGACGAGTATGGCTTTACTACCGAGTACGTGAGTGTCGAAGTGGCCCAGTCGATCACTGAACACGAGGATACGGAAGAGGAACTTGAGCCTCGCGCACCTATTGTCACGGTGATGGGTCATGTCGATCACGGCAAGACGTCGCTGCTTGACTATATACGAAAGTCGAATGTGATTGCGGGCGAGGCCGGCGGCATTACCCAGCACATCGGCGCATACAACGTGACGCTTGAGGACGGACGTCACATCACCTTCCTCGATACTCCAGGTCACGAGGCTTTCACGGCTATGCGTGCCCGTGGTGCCCAGGTTACCGATATTGCCATCATCATAGTGGCTGCTGACGATAATGTGATGCCCCAGACGAAGGAGGCCATTGCACATGCGACTGCTGCGAATGTTCCGATGGTGTTCGCCATAAATAAGGTTGACAAGCCTGCCGCGGATCCTGAGAGAATCAAGCAGGAACTGGCACAGATGAACTATCTGGTCGAGGACTGGGGCGGCAAGTACCAGAGTCAGGATATCTCGGCCAAGAAGGGTACGGGTGTTCCCGAACTGATGGAGAAGGTGCTTCTTGAGGCTGAGATGCTTGACCTCAAGGCGAACCCCAACCGTAATGCGACGGGTACCATTATCGAGTCTTCACTTGACAAGGGCCGCGGCTATGTGGCCACTGTCCTTGTGTCAAACGGTACGCTGAAGGTAGGCGATATTGTCATAGCAGGCACGTCGTGGGGCAAGGTGAAAGCTATGTTCAACGAGCGTAACCAGCGCATGAAGAGCGCCAGACCTTCGGAACCGGCACTGATTCTTGGCCTGAACGGGGCTCCGGCCGCCGGCGTGACCTTCAATGTGGTCGAGACCGAGCGCGAGGCCCGCGAGATTACCGGCAAGCGCGAGCAACTGCAGCGCGAACAGGGCATCCGTACATCAACGACACTGACACTGGACGAGATTGGACGCCGCATCTCTTTGGGCGACTTCCACGAACTGAACCTTATTGTCAAGGGCGATGTGGACGGCTCGGTAGAGGCTCTTGGCGACTCGCTGATAAAGCTTTCGACTCCACAGGTACAGGTCAACGTCATACACAAGGCTGTCGGTGCCATATCGGAGAGCGATGTGAGCCTTGCGGCGGCTTCTAACGCGATTATCATCGGTTTCGATGTCCGTCCTTCCGGTCCGGCCAAGAGGCTGGCTGAACAGCAGGATGTTGACATACGCATATACTCAATCATTTACGATGCCATTGACGAGGTGAAGGCTGCCATGGAGGGCTTGCTGGCACCCAAGGTCAAGGAGGAGGTTACATCGACCATCGAGGTGTTGGAGGTGTTCCATATCTCCAAGGTGGGCATGGTGGCCGGAGGACGCGTCCGCGAGGGCAAGGTCCAGCGAAGCAACAAGGCTCGCCTTATCCGCGACGGCATTGTGATACATACCGGAGACATTCTGGCACTGAAGCGTTATAAGGATGATGTACGCGAGGTGGCTGCCGGAATGGATTGCGGTATCAGTTTGGTCGGATTCAATGATATCAAGCCGGGCGACATGATTGAGACATTTACTGAGGTGGAGGTTAAACAGACGCTGTGATGTCTTCAACGAGTTGGCTATGACTTTCATTGACATCTTCATTCTGGCAATCCTTGCCATCGGATTCGTTACGGGACTGATAAAGGGCGTGGTGAAGCAGGCTTTCGGACTGGGCGGACTGATAGCAGGTCTTGCGCTTGGCGCTTTGTTCTGCCATCCTGTTGCGACGCTGCTGATAAACTCTATCAACATTTCGGAGAAGAGTGCAGCGATAGTCTCATTCATCCTCATACTCATTCTGGTTCCGCTGGTATTCAACCTTATCGGGCTGATGCTGTCAAAGTTCGTCAAGATAGTACAGTTGGGATTTCTTGACCGTGTCCTGGGCGGACTGTTCGGTGTCCTAAGCTATATGATAGTCTTGGGACTGCTGCTTCAGCTCATTGAGATAACAGGTCTCTCCGGATATATTACCGACAAGGAGGAGGGTGAACGCAAGTCGGTACTCTATGAACCGGTGCGCACGACTACTGACTTTTGCCTGCATTGGGCATGGGACAGGGTTTCCGGTTTTATTGATGAAGATGTGAAGGAGGAGAAGGAGGGGGAGATGGTGTAGATGAAGGGGAATGGTGACAATACTCTTGTCAGGCAGATATCGCAGGAAAAGTACCGTTACGGATTTACCACCGATATAGAAACCGATGTTCTCGACAGGGGACTCACCGAAGATACGGTGAGACTCATTTCTTCGAGGAAAGGGGAGCCTGAGTGGCTCGTCGATTTCCGCCTTAAGGCTTACAGGCATTGGCTTTCGATGGATATGCCTTCGTGGGCTCACCTGAACATTCCTCCCATTGATTTCCAGTCGATTTCATATTATGCAGCACCTGCCGTAAAGAAGGGCCCTAAGTCGCTTGATGAGATCGACCCTCAGCTGATGAAGACCTTCGACAAGCTTGGAGTGCCTCTTGAGGAACGCCTGGCTCTGAGCGGCGGCATGGCAGTTGATGCCGTGATGGACTCGGTGTCGGTCAAGACCACTTTCAGAGAGACTCTTGCAGCGAAAGGTATAATATTCTGTCCGATAGGAGAGGCTGTGAGGGAGCATCCCGATCTGGTGCGCCGTTATCTGGGTTCAGTGGTCAACTATCGCGACAACTTCTATGCAGCCCTGAACAGCGCCGTCTTCAGTGACGGTTCTTTTGTCTATATTCCAAAGGGTGTGCGCTGTCCGATGGAACTGTCAACCTATTTCCGGATTAATGCGGCAGGGACGGGACAGTTCGAGCGGACGCTGATTGTGGCCGACGACGACAGCTATGTCTCGTATCTGGAGGGCTGTACTGCACCGATGCGAGACGAGAACCAGCTGCATGCCGCCATTGTTGAGATTGTGGTGCTGGACCGTGCGGAGGTAAAGTACAGTACGGTGCAGAACTGGTATCCCGGAGATGAGGAGGGACGTGGCGGTGTGTATAATTTCGTCACGAAGCGGGGCGACTTGCGGGGCGTGGACAGCAAGCTGTCGTGGACTCAGGTGGAGACTGGTTCGGCAATTACCTGGAAGTATCCCAGCTGTATTCTGAGGGGTGACGGAAGTCAGGGAGAGTTCTACTCGGTGGCTCTGACGAACAATTGGCAGCAGGCAGATACCGGGACAAAGATGATACATCTGGGCAGAAACACCAGGAGTACAATCATCAGCAAGGGTATCTCGGCCGGGCACAGCCAGAACTCGTACCGGGGTCTGGTGCGCGTGGCTGCAGGCGCAGAGGGAGCCAGGAACTACAGCCAGTGCGACTCTCTGCTGCTGGGCAGCAAGTGCGGTGCACACACGTTCCCCTATATGGACATTCACAACGAGACGGCAATAGTGGAGCATGAGGCCACGACATCCAAGATTTCTGAAGACCAGTTGTTCTACTGCAACCAAAGGGGCATTCCCACGGAGGAGGCAGTCGGGCTTATAGTGAACGGATATGCAAAGGAGGTTTTGAACAAATTGCCGATGGAGTTTGCCGTCGAGGCACAGCGTCTGCTCTCTCTGTCGCTCGAAAACACTGTGGGATAATGAATATGCTGAAAATAGAGAACCTGCATGCCAAGATAGGCGGAAAGGAAATACTTAAGGGTATCAGTCTGGAAGTGAATGCCGGTGAGGTGCATGCCATAATGGGGCCCAACGGCTCCGGCAAGAGTACCTTGAGCAATGTTCTGGTCGGACATCCCGAGTATGAGGTGACTGACGGCAGCGTCTGCTTCAAGGGAAGGGATCTTCTTACGTTGTCTCCGGAGGAACGTTCGCATGAGGGACTTTTCCTGTCGTTCCAGTATCCGGTGGAGATTCCGGGGGTAAGTATGACGAATTTCATGCGCGCTGCCGTGAATGCAAGACGCAAGGCTTTAGGGCAGGAACCTCTGTCGGCAGCCGGCTTCCTCAAGCTTGTCAAGGAGAAGCGCGAACTTGTCAGCCTGGATGCAAGGTTCATGAGCCGTTCGGTAAACGAGGGGTTTAGCGGCGGCGAGAAGAAACGCAACGAGATCTTCCAGATGGCCATGCTGGAGCCGTCACTCAGTATTCTGGATGAGACTGACTCGGGGCTTGACATCGATGCTCTTCGGATTGTGGCTGAAGGCGTGAACCGTCTGAAAAGTGCAGAGACGTCAGTTATTGTGATAACGCATTATCAGCGTCTGCTGGATTACATTAAGCCGGATGTCGTTCACGTACTCTACGACGGCCGCATTATCAGGACTGACGGGCCGGAACTGGCTCTTGAACTTGAGAAGCGTGGATACGACTGGGTAATCAGGGAGTTTGAGGATTCATTGCAGTGATGTCTGACAGATCAATGACAACTGAAACCTATACGAAACTGTTCGGCGCGAACCGCCGTATGGTGGATCAGGGCTCTTGCAGTGTGATGAACAATCTTCGCGAGGAGGCGCTTGCTTCACTGTCCCGTTCCGGTTTGCCTGATGCAAGTCTTGAAGAGTATCTGCATACAGATGTGGCAAAGTGGTTCGAGCCTGACTGGGGTATGAACTTGAACCGGCTGGAACTTCCTGTCAGTCTGAAGTCAGGTTTCCGCTGCAGTGTACCTAACCTGAGTACTGCTCTATACTATCTGGCTGATGACCGTTTCGTACCTTCGGCAGATGTTGCTCTGCCTGAGGGTGTCGTCGCCGGAGGACTCTGCGACGTAGCCCGCTCGATGCCCGGTGTGGCTGAACGGTATTATGGACAGATTGCAGATATGAAGCGTCCCGGCATCGCAGCTTTGAATACGCTTTTTGCCCAGGATGGTTTTATGGTATATGTGCCGGAAGGCCTTACTGTTGACAAGCCTCTGCAGCTGATCAGCCTGCTTCAGTCGCCTGTTGACATGATGGTGACACGCAGGCTGTTGGTGGTGCTGGGACGTGGTGCCAGCCTGAAACTGCTGTTGTGCGACCATGCATCGGACCGGCACTCTTATCTGACAACTCAGGTGACCGAAGTGTTCGCCGGTGAGGGGGCGCGGCTTGATATGTACGATCTGGAGGAGACGGGTCCGAATGTGAACCGTGTGTCTGAGCTTTTCCTGAAGCAGGAGTCTGACAGCATGGTCAATATGCTGACAATGACGCTCAACAACGGACGTACGCGCAACTCTTGCCATGCATATCTGGCCGGCAGAGGCTCAGCCCTGAATCTTGACGGAATAGCCATAGCAAACGGCAGCCAGCACATCGACAATTACACTTTCGTGGATCATCAGGTGCCCGACTGCCAAAGTTCCGAACTGTTCAAGTATGTGCTTGGTGAATGTGCTACCGGAGCTTTCGCCGGAAAGGTTCTGGTACGTCCTGACTCGCAGCGTACGGTCTCGCACCAGACGAACCGCAACATTTGTCTCACCCGGTCGGCAAGGATGTTTACCCAGCCTCAGCTTGAAATATATGCAGACGATGTCAAGTGCAGTCATGGCGCTACCGTGGGGCAACTGGATGAGAGGGCGCTGTTTTACATGAGACAGCGCGGCATTCCCGAAGAGGAGGCTCGGACACTGCTGATGACTGCTTTTGCAGGTGAGGTATTGGACCGCGTGACGCTCGGACCGCTTCAGCAGAGGTTGAGGCATCTGGTGGAGCGCAGGTTCAGGTTCGGTAATAATATTTGTGACGACTGCCACATTTGCAACAGATGATTGACATGGACTTTGAAGCATTAAGAAAGGATTTCCCCATCTTGGACCAGCAGGTTTATGGGAAACCGTTGGTTTATCTTGACAACGCTGCCACTACCCAGAAACCTGAGTGTGTGATAGAGTCCATGAATGAGGCCTACCATTCCCTGAACGCCAACGTACACCGTGGCCTTCACTTTCTGTCGCAGCAGGCTACCGGGCGCATGGAGGCTGCCCGTGAGACGGTACGTCTGTTCATCGGAGCCGAAAGTTCTGATGAGATTATCTTCACGCGCGGCACCACCGAGAGCATTAACCTGCTTGCAAGTTCATTTACACAGGCTTTCGTTCACGAGGGTGATGAGATAGTCGTTTCGCATATGGAGCACCACAGCAACATAGTGCCTTGGCAGATGCAGGCTGAACGGATTGGCTTCTCTATAAAGGTAATTCCCGTGACCGACCTTGGAGAACTGGACATGAGCGCCTTCCGTGCCCTTCTGAGCAGCAGGACCAGACTGGTCAGCGTGACTCATGTATCGAACGTCCTGGGTACCGTGAACCCAATTGCCGCAATTATCAGTGAGGCTCACTCTCATGGCATACCGGTTGCCGTAGATGGAGCTCAGGCTGTTCCGCACATGCCTGTGAATGTGAAGGAACTTGATGCTGACTTCTACGCGTTCAGCGGGCACAAGGTCTATGGACCTACCGGAATAGGGGTGCTGTATGGCAAGAGAGAGTTTCTTGAGAAAATGCCGCCTTACCAGGGTGGGGGCGAGATGATAAAGCACGTGTCATTCGCCGGAACCACCTACAATGACCTGCCTTTCAAGTTCGAGGCAGGAACTCCCGACTACATAGGTGCGATTGCGCTGGCCAGAGCTCTCGACTATCTGTCTGGCATAGGAATGCAGAACGTCCTTTTGCGCGAGAAAGAACTTTGTGAATATGCCTTTAATGCGCTTGATGCAATTCCGGGACTTCGCTTCCTTGGTAATGCACCTGACCGTTGTTCGGTGTTGTCTTTCCTACTGGATGGGATTCATCCTTCTGATGCAGGTACTCTGCTTGACAGGTTGGGAATAGCTGTCCGTACCGGCCATCATTGTGCCGAACCGTTGATGGAGCGTTTCGGAGTTCCCGGCACGGTGCGTGCCTCGTTTGCCTTTTACAATACATTCGACGAGATAGAGATTCTTGTGAAGGCTATCAACCGTGTAATCAGGATGTTCTGACTATGCTGAAGCCTTTTCTTGAAGAGGGACGTATAGAGGCTGGCTGTGACGAGGCGGGGCGGGGATGTCTGGCCGGTCCGGTTTACGCCGCCGCTGTAATATTACCGCCCGATTTCAGAAATGAGATGCTGAATGATTCAAAACAACTGACTGCAAGGCAGCGGTATGCCCTTAGGACCGTAATTGAGAAGGAGGCTGTTGCGTGGGCTGTTGGTGTGGTAACGAATCAGGAGATAGATCGGATCAATATTCTTGCCGCTTCGATACTCGCCATGCACCGGGCTGTCGATGCCCTTAAGGTGAGGCCCGAGCACCTGCTTGTTGACGGTAACAGATTCAAGCCATATCCGGGAATTCCACATACTGTCATAGTGAAGGGAGATGCCACCATGATGTCTGTTGCCGCGGCCTCAGTATTGGCAAAAACATATCGTGACGACTTCATGGATGCTGCAGCACGTGAGTATCCCCAATACGACTGGTCGCAGAACAAGGGTTATCCGACAGCCCGTCACCGCCAGGCTATCAGGGAATATGGTACGACACCGTACCACCGCATATCATTCAATCTTTTGGGTGACGGCCAGTTGTCGTTCGACTTCGGGTAGCGTTGTCCGTCAGTCGGCGCGGCTCATGGTGAGCTTGCCGTGAAGAATCCCCTTGACAGATATCAGCTTGTCTGACAATTCTGTCAGCCGGCAGGCCTGGCCGGTTATGACGGTTACCTGCAGGCAGTTCCCGCTGCTCAGATAGTACTGAGATGACGACAGAATGACTTCGCTGTACTTCTGCTGTACATCGCGTATTCTTGCAGCTACGTCATCGCGCGTCTGCTCGTACAGCAATGTCACCGTACCGGCTACTGTGTGGTTGCAATGCCATTTTGTCTCAGAGATGCTTCTTTCAACAAGATGGCGTATGGCCTGTGAGCGATTAGCGAACCCTCCGTCTTCTGTGTATTTGTCAAGCGACTCAAGCAGGTCGTCTTCGAGCGAGACTCCGAATCTCTTCAAACTCATTGTTCTTCAATTTTTATTGATGGTTTCAAAGATAGTAAAAATAAAAACACTATATTTGTGACACGAATTTTATAAAACGTGTCACAAATGAAACAGTTACTGACTATCGCAGTAATATCAGGACTATGCCTGACATCGGCTGCCAATGCATCGGCTTTCCCGTATGAAAAGGCTGACAGCACAATCAGCCTGAATGAAACGGTCGTTACCGGAACGAGAATTTCAGTTCCAAAGGACATCCTTCCATCACCGGTTACGGTGGTCGGACGCAGTGAGTTGCAGAATAACGGAAGCATATCACTTTTGCCCACCCTGACACAGGAGGTTCCGGGACTGTTTGTCACGACTCGCGGCATTGCCGGATACGGAACCTCGACGGGTGCCGCCGGAGGCATCAGCCTTCGCGGTCTGGCCGGTTCGTCCGGCAGAGTGCTGATACTGATTGACGGTCATCCGCAATATGCTGCCATATACGGACATCCCGTCGCTGATGCCTATATAGCAAATGATGCCGAGAGAGTGGAGGTTATAAGGGGAGCGTCATCCATCCTCTATGGCTCAAACGCCATGGGCGGTGCCATCAATATCATTACGAGACAGTCGCACGATGAGGGAAACACCCTTGATGCCGGGATGTCGGCAGGTTCATACGGTACCAGGCGATATTCTGTCAGCGATAACTTCCGGAATGACCGTTTTTCAGCCTTTGCCGGGGTTAACGTAGAGCGTACAGACGGACATCGCGAGAACTCGGAGTTTGACTCATACAACGGGATGGCCAAGATGGGTTATGAGATAAGCGACAACTGGTCGTTCAGTGCCAATGTGAATTTCAGCAAGTTCCTGTCTCACAATCCTGGTGATGAGACCTCTCCGCTGACTGACTGTTACGCTGATATTGTTCGCGGTATGTCGGGTATTTCGGTTGTCAACTCGTACGAAGGAACCAGCGGTGCCGTCAACCTTTACTATAATTGGGGCAATCATGTAATCAATGACGGATATAGAGCCGGTGAGGCTCCCCAGCCGTATCTCTTCAAGTCGACCGACTACATGGGAGGCGTCAACCTGTTTCAGTCCTTCAATACATGGCAGGGCAATGTAGTTACAGCCGGGTTCGATGCCAAGTTCTACGGCGGCAACGCCTTCCGCAATCCTGAAACCGAATATTATGCAGACCACAAGAATCTTCGCGAACTGGCAGGCTACCTGTTCATGCAGCAGACCTGGCGCGGTCTGATGGCCGAGGCCGGCATCCGCATGGAGAACCACAGCCTGTATGGAACGGAGTGGATTCCGCAGGCAGGTATATCGTATCTGGCTCCTTGGGGGACATCTGTGAGATTCTCTTATGCGAAGGGTTTCCGGACTCCGAATCTCAGGGAACTGTACATGTATGCATCTGCCAACGAGGAGCTGAAGCCGGAGAGAAGCCAAAGTTTCGACCTGCAATTCTCGCATCGCGCCCTTGACGGCCGTCTCTATGCCGAGTTGGGATTCTTCTACATAAAGGGTGACAATATGGTTGAGGTCGTGCGTGAGAATGGCAGGCCCCAGAACCGCAATGTCGGCAAGTTTGCCAACAAGGGTATTGAGGCCGCAGTCAGCTACAACGTTCTCGATAACCTGCGCCTGCACGCAAACTACAGTTATCTGCACATGGATACTCCCGTGACGGGTGCTCCCAGGAACAAACTCTATTTCGGAGCCGACTACAGGCCCGGACGTTTCGCCCTTCACGCCGGTCTGCAGTGGATTGACGACCTTTATCTGGTTACTGGCGAGAATGCCTCTGCTGACAGTTTCGTCCTGATTGATGCACGAGTCGCATTCTGTCCCATGGATGGTGTGGAGGTGTTTGTCAAGGGTGACAATCTGCTTGGCCGCAGCTACTATACCATGGTCGGAATGCCTATGCCCGGAGCTACCTTCATGGTTGGTTTCAACTGCACTCTGAAGTGCAGTAAATAAGTCTATAACGTTGCCGAGTGCCGCGACCTTTACAGGGTTGCGGCATTTCTGTCAGATGGACAGTATTGTAAGCACGTTGATAAGTTCGGGATCGATTGGCTTGTCCTTCTTGATGGCCTTTGCTATCGGCACATATACTATCTTCTCGTTTTCGACGCCTATCATGACGTTGCGCTGCCCTTCCTGAAGGGCTTCGACTGCCGCTACTCCCATACGTGAAGCCAGAATCCTGTCGTGAGCGCTGGGAGTGCCGCCACGCTGCAGGTGGCCCAGTATCGACACGCGGACGTCGTATTGAGGATACTCCTTCCGTACCCTTTCGGCATAGTGCATCGCACCTCCGTCCTTCTCAGAGACCAGGACTATCGAGCTGTTCTTGCTCTTGCGGATGCCTCGGCCGATGAATTGGGCCAGCTGGTCTATGTCGGTGCTGTCTTCAGGAATTATTGCGGCTTCTGCACCTGCGGCAATGGCGCTGTTCTGGGCGAGAAATCCGGCATCACGTCCCATGACCTCTACAAAGAAAATGCGGTCGTGCGATGTGGCGGTGTCCCTTATCTTGTCCACACAATCCACAATAGTATTCAGGGCTGAATCATAGCCTATGGTGGAGTCAGTGCCGTAAAGGTCGTTGTCAATAGTTCCGGGAAGCCCGATGACTGTAACGTCATGTTCGCGGGCCAGTTCTTCGGCTCCGGCCAGCGACCCGTTGCCGCCGATGACCACAAGGGCATCGATACCATACTGGCAAAGGGTTCTGTATGCCTTTTCACGCCCCTCGGGGGTACGGAACTCATCGCTTCTGGCGGTTTTGAGTATCGTGCCGCCACGCTGTATGGTGTTGCTGACGCTTTCTGTGGTGAACTCTTTCAGATTTCCGTTTATTAACCCTTCCCAACCACGGTAGATACCGTAAACTTTCCATCCGTCGTAGATGGCCGAGCGGGTGACGGCCCGGATTGCCGCGTTCATGCCCGGGGCATCACCTCCTGAGGTCAGGATACCAATGGTCTTGATTTCTGCCATATCGCTTATGTTGTTAATCGGACCCCTAAGATAGTGCTAATTTCGGAACGGTCACTCATATTTTTTAGTAATTTCGCGGCACGGACAGAATCGATTAACAACTTAAGATATGAGAAAGAAAGCTTTGCTTATGATCCTTGACGGCTGGGGTATTGGAAACCGTTCGAAGGCTGATGTGATTTACAATACTCCGACTCCCTACATGGACTATCTGAACGCGACCTATCCGCACGCTCAGCTGCTGGCCAGCGGGGAGAACGTGGGTCTGCCTGACGGACAGATGGGCAACTCGGAGGTGGGACATCTGAACATAGGTGCCGGACGTGTGGTCTATCAGGATCTGGTCAAGGTGAACCGCGCGATAGCCGACAACAGCATAATGAAAAATCCTGAGGTGGTGTCAGCATACAGCTATGCCGCCAGGACAGGCAAAAAGCTTCACTTGATGGGCCTCGTTTCCGACGGCGGCGTTCACAGTTCGCTGACCCATCTGCTGAAGTTGTGCGATATAGCCCGTGAATATGGCATTGACAATGCCTATGTACACTGTTTCATGGATGGTCGTGATACCGACCCGAAGAGCGGTCAGGGATTCATCAGGACTCTTGTTGAGCGCGGCGACAAGGTGGCAACCATAATCGGCCGCTACTATGCCATGGACAGGGACAAGCGTTGGGAACGCGTCAGGGTTGCCTATGACCAGTTGGTAAAGGGAGAGGGACGCAAGGCTGACGACATGGTAAAGGCTGTTCTCGAGTCGTATGAAGAAGGTGTTACTGACGAGTTCATGAAACCTATCGTGAACAGTGCTTACGACAGCCGGATAGAAGAGGGTGATGTCGTCATCTTCTTCAATTTCCGCAATGACCGTGCCAAGGAACTGACAATCGTTCTGACACAGCAGGACATGCCTGATGCAGGCATGAGTACAATACCGGGTCTTCAGTACTACTGCCTTACTCCGTACGATGCCTCTTTCAAGGGGGTCCACATCCTCTTTGACAAGGAGAACGTCAACAATACGCTTGGCGAGTATCTTTCATCGAAGGGACTCGCCCAACTTCATATAGCAGAGACTGAGAAGTATGCTCATGTAACATTTTTCCTCAATGGAGGCCGCGAGGCTCCGTTCGAGGGCGAGGATCGCATACTGGTTCCCTCTCCGAAGGTTGCAACCTACGACCTCCAGCCCGAGATGAGCGCCTATATAGTCCGCGACCGTCTGGTCGAAGCCATAGGTACCGACAAGTATGATTTCATAGTGGTGAACTTTGCAAACGGCGACATGGTGGGCCATACAGGTGTGTACGAGGCCATTGAAGCAGCAGTGAAAGCTGTTGACGCATGCGTTCACGACGTGATTGAGGCTGCGAAGTCAAACGGTTACGAGGCCATAATCATAGCTGACCACGGCAATGCTGACAATGCCGTCAATCCTGACGGAACTCCAAACACTGCCCACTCGCTTAATCCTGTTCCGGTAATCTATGTCACTCCCCGCAGTGGCGCGACGGTCAAGAGCGGTATCCTTGCTGATGTGGCTCCAAGCATTCTGACGCTTTTGGGCCTGCCTGTTCCTGCCGAGATGACCGGTCAGGTACTTGTCGGCTGACAATTGTATTCAGATAATGCACTCGCATGGTTGATATCAGGGGTGTAATAGTCTCGTTCGACGTACTTACGAAATGCTTCAGCTGTAGCCTTGAACAATGCAAGGGTGCCTGCTGTGTGGAAGGCGATGCCGGTGCTCCCGTCACTCCCGACGAGGTTGCCGCCATCAGAGAACTGCTTCCGCAGATATGGAACGACCTTTCGGCTGAGGCCCGTGCCGTCATAAACCGCCAGGGGATAGCATACACAGATCAGGAAGGCGATCTCGTAACCTCGATTGTTAATGGAAAGGATTGTGTGTTCACCAGTTACGGTCAGGACGGGATATGCCGATGTGCCATTGAGAAGGCATTCCGCGAGGGGAAGTGCAGCTTCATGAAGCCGGTGTCTTGTCATCTCTATCCTATACGAGTGAAGAGGCTGGGCAACGGCTGGGGCCTGAACTACGACAGATGGGATGTCTGCAGTGCGGCAGTGCAGAAGGGTGAAGCCGAAGGAATCCGTGTTTACCGCTATCTGAAAGAGCCTCTTGTCCGCCGTTTCGGCCAGGAGTGGTACGATGAACTGGAACTGACCGTCACTGAACTTGAACGTCAGAACCTCATATAGGCAACAATTAATTCATTTTTACTATTCATACGTCATAGTATCGCAAAAAAAAGAGTAATTTTGCACTGCAGACGGGTTTCGTTAGCTCAGCCGGTTTAGAGCGCTTGCTTCACACGCAAGAGGTCCGCGGTTCGAATCCGCGACGAAACACAAAGAAAATGACCACCCTCGGGTGGTCGTTTTGTGTTTAGACGGGAATAAGGCAAATTTGTTTGCATCATGCTCGTCTAAACACAAAACCGATATGGGCTCAGCCCATATGTCATTTTCTTTGCTCAGTTGGCCCCCTGCAGGGGTTTGCGGATGCGCGTAGGCGAATCCGCGACGAAACCTGCTGAGACATAGTTGGATTCTGCAGGGGTTTGCGGATGCGCGTAGGCGAATCCGCGACGAAACCTGCTGACATATTGTTGGTGAAAATAAAGAAACTTGGAACAAGTTGCGGCTGTTTTGATTTTTTCCACTACCTTTATCTTTGCCGTTTATTCTTTATTGTCTTTGTAAGATTTTACGCCGCAGACTTGGTCTGCTCCGTCTTATTCAAGGGCTATTTATGCCGGGCCAGGGTAAATGGAACCTGCATCGGACATAGTACGGGGATATATGACTGATTTGAAAACTGCCAAAGGGAATTGGAGGACTTGGCTGAGGAACTTCGTGAAGGGCAATGCCGGTCTTGTCGTCATCATAGCAGCGGCATTGCTGCTGGAACTGACGACAGGTGTGTTTTACTATGCTGCCCAGAACGTTATCCGGAACTCCTTCGAGCAGCAGGTGCGCACGGAGATGAATGCCGTATTCCTGAGCATACGCAACAGACTGGACCGCGTGGAGGTAACGATGGACAATATGGCGTGGGTGGTGACGGACGATCTGGCGCACCCCGACTCACTGATGTCGTTGACACGCCAACTGTTGGAGCATAATCCGGATATTATGGGGTGCGCCATCGCGTGCGTGCCCTACTATTTCGAACAGAAGGGACAGTGGTATGAGCCGTATTCAGTGCGTAGGGCCGACGGCAGTATTGAATCGATGCAACTGGGGTCTGA
Source organism: Bacteroidaceae bacterium (assembly GCA_017615835.1). Lineage (GTDB taxonomy): Bacteria > Bacteroidota > Bacteroidia > Bacteroidales > Bacteroidaceae > Colenecus. Next base: position 34,693 of record JAFZZI010000004.1, read on the forward strand.
CACACATGAATATTTGAATTCTGAAGGGTATTTCGTGCCCATTGAGGAGGGCTGCGGACACTGGTGTGAACCCTATGTGGACAATGACGGTGCCATGGCGAAGGTGACAACCTACAGTGTGCCGGTGCGCGACGGCCAGGGAAGGACTGCGGCGGTTGTCGCTGCCGACATCTCGCTCGACTGGCTTGGCGAAATCATAAACGAATACAGAGCTTACAAAAACACACGGTGCTATCTGGTGACCGGTGACTACAACTTGTTGGCCGGTGAGGACTCTCCGGTATTTCAGACAGTACTGGAGGAACTGAAAAACGTAAGCAACAAGGAGGGCTACGTGACGCTGGGGAACAAGGAAAGCAAGAAGATGAACGTGTTCTACAACTCCATGGGTGGAATGACGGACTGGATGCTCATTCACGTTCTGGAGGACAGCGAGGTGTTCGGCAGGCTGCGCCTGATAAGGCTGGCACTGCTGCTGCCTGTAATGGCGGGGTTGTTTTTTGTGGGGTTCATCGTCCACCGCAGTTCGCGCAACCTGGAACGGCTGCGCAGGGTGAACGCCGAGAAGGAACGCATCGCCGGTGAGCTGCGGGTTGCGAGTCAGATTCAGCAGAGTATGTTGCCGCACCAGGAACTCAGTGCGGAGAGTCTGGAGTTGAGGGGCGCTCTGTTCCCGGCCCGCGAGGTGGGCGGCGATCTGTACGACTATTTCATCCGCGACGAGAAACTTTTCTTCTGTATAGGCGACGTCAGCGGCAAGGGTGCTCCTTCGGCCATGTTCATGGCTGTTGCACATGCCCTGTTCCGGTCGGCATCGGTCCACGAGAACAATCCTGCCCGCATAATGCATGCCATTAATGAGACCGCCTGTCAGGGCAACGACTCGAATATGTTCGTCACGCTGTTTCTGGGCGTTCTCGACCTTCCGACGGGTCATATGAGATATTGCGATGCAGGGCACGATGCACCTATCGTATTAAGTGAGAAGTCAAAGGAGAAGGGTGAAGAGTTATCAACTGTCAATTGCAATCCCAATCTTCCTGTCGGTGTGTTCGATGACGTGAGGTATGACCTGCAGGAAATGTTTCTGCCGCCCGACAGCACGCTGTTCCTGTACACTGACGGGCTGACGGAGGCGAAGAACCTGCAACGCCGGCAGTTCGGCCTTGAGCGTGTCGGGAAGGTGCTTTCCACATGTGGCGGCAAACGCCCGAAGGAGATTCTGGAAACGGTTACTGAGGCGGTCCGTGAGTTTGTGAATGGTGCAGAGCAGAGTGATGACCTGACGATGCTGGCTATCCGCTATACTCCCAAACGCTTCGAGACCATCCTTTCGGAGAACATAACTCTGAAAAACGACATAAAGGAGGTGTCGAGGCTCAGCATCTTCATCAAGTCGGTGATGGAGAGACTGAATATCGGGCCATCTCTGGGCAAGGAGCTGCGCCTTGCCATCGAGGAGGCGGTAGTGAACGTAATAGATTATGCATATCCTGCAGGTACTTCCGGCGACATTGAGGTGAGGATGATGTCGGACGGCCACGCTGTATGTTTCCAGATTATCGACACTGGCGTGCCCTTCGATCCCACTGCCAAAGAGAAGGCAGATACCTCGCTATCTGCCGAGGACCGTCAGATCGGCGGTCTGGGAATCCTGTTGTTCCGCGAACTTATGGATACTATCAATTACGAACGTACAGACGGAAAGAACGTACTGACGATGAGGAAGACAATTAAAGGATGAACAATAAATAAACAGTAGAACTGCGAGAATTATGAACACAAAAGTTGAAGAAATCGACGGCAAGTATGTTGCCACACTGGAGGGAGAAATGGACACTGTTGCAGCAGCAGAGGCTGAAGAGGTATTGAAGACACTATACCACACGGGCGGAAAGGATGTCATCATCGACTGTGCTGGACTGGAGTATATAGCCTCCAGCGGTCTTCGCATTCTGTTGGGTATTCTGAAAGGTGTCAAGGCGGCAGGCAGCAGGGTTGTGATGCGCAACGTCAACGATGACATCAGGAATGTCTTCAGACTTACAGGGTTTGTCAGTATCTTCGAATTTGAGTAATACGGCAGAAGCCTTCCACCCACTTCCCCAGAAATAAAACTGCAATATGAATACTACCATCGTCTCTATGTTCCGCTGTCAGGCGAAGAGGACCCCTGACAGCATTGCCGTTGTATATAAAGATAGAGCATATACGTACGCTGAGGTCGACGAATTGAGTGACCGCATAGCCGGATATATAAGTGAGAGGGGAGTGAGGGGCGAAGGATCTGCTGCCGCCGGCGACGAGCCGATAGTTTCGGTCCTGATTCCCCGTTGCGAGTGGATGGCCATTGCCTCACTGGGTGTGCTGAAGGCAGGCTGTGCCTACCAGCCGCTGGACCCCACTTACCCCAAAGAGCGTCTGAACTTCATGATGAAGGATGCCAATGCCAGACTGCTTATTGCCGACAGGGAGCTGCGACAAATTGTGGACGGGTATCAGGGCGAGGTGCTGCTTACGGAAGATTTAGTGAAACTTCCAGGTGTTCCGGATAATCAGATTACCCCGGATAGCCTGATTACTCCGGACAGTCTTTTCATTCTCCTCTACACTTCAGGCTCAACGGGTGTGCCCAAAGGCTGTATGCTGGAACACAGGAATCTGGTGACGTTCTGCGACTGGTATCGCCGCTACTACGATCTGCAACCCGGTGATCATGTGGCTGCCTATGCCAGTTATGGTTTTGACGCCTGTATGATGGATCTGTATCCTGCCTTGACTACTGGTGCTACAGTATATATCATCCCGGAGGAAATACGCTTGGACCTGATAGCCCTGAACGACTATTTCGAGGCAAACAATATCACTCACGCCTTTATGACCACCCAGGTGGGTTGCCAGTTTGCAGAGATGGACAACCACTCACTCAGACACCTGTCTGTAGGAGGCGAGAGTTTCATTCCCGTGGAAGTGCCCGCAAACTTCCAGTTGCATAATCTCTATGGACCTACGGAATGTACCATCATCACGACAGCGTATCCTTTCCGCCAGTATGAAAAGAACCCGCCCATCGGAAAGCCACTCGACTCTTTCCGACTTTATGTGGTGAACCAGCAGGGCGAACTCGTTGATAACGGACAAGAGGGAGAACTGTGGATTAGCGGTCCTCAGGTAGCCAGAGGCTATCTGAACCGTCCGGAACAGAATGCGCAGGCATTTACTTCAAACCCCTTCTGTCAGGAACCAGATTACGAACGTGTGTATCATACCGGCGATATAGTACGCTGGCTGCCTGACGGTAACCTGCAGTTTATAGGACGCCGGGACGGACAGGTGAAGATCCGTGGCTTCCGCATCGAGATGCGTGAGGTAGAGTCTGTAATCAAAGAGTTTCCCGGCATTAGGGATGTTACTGTACAGGCTTTTGATGAAGATGGCGGAGGCAAGTTTATTGCTGCATACATTGTCGGTGACCGACAGATAGATATTGAGGCACTCAATAATTTCATCCTGGAGCGTAAACCTCCCTATATGGTGCCTGCTGCCACCATACAGATAGAACGCATTCCGCTGAATCAGAACCAGAAGGTGGACAAGCGGGCATTGCCCGAGCCTGTAAAGTCTTCTGTCCGGCAACAAATGGGAATGCAGCCACAGAACGAGCTGCAGCGTGAACTGGTAGAGATGGTGGGGAAAATCATCCACAACACAGAATTCGGTGTCGATACACCGCTCCGCTATGTCGGTCTGACATCCATATCGGCCATCCGTCTGGCCGCTGCCGCCTATAAGCAATATGGCGTGGCACTGGATGCCAAGTCTCTGGTCAAGGAGGCTACGGTGCTGATGATAGAGGAAGCCGTCAAGGGTACTTCCGCTACGGCTCAGAAACCGGTGGAAGAGGTTACTTCCGCTCCTCTGTCCTTCTCACAGACGGGTGTCTATGCAGATTGTATCAACAAACCCGATGATACCCAATATAATATTCCCTGGGTTCTTGGTTTCCCTGTCGATACGGATACAGAACAGCTGCGAAAGGCGATATTATCGGTCTTGGATGCCCACAAGCATATCTTCGTGCATTTCGATGCTGATGGTGAGGATATTGTGCAGCGCTATGCACCCATGAACATCGAGATTCCCATCCTATCCTTCACAGACGAACAACTTGCGGAACATAAACAGACTTTTGTACGACCGTTTGACTTGAATAAGGATGTGCTTTGCCGCATGGAAATAGCCAAAACGGAAAGTGGCGTGTTCCTGCTGTTGGATTTCCATCACCTGGTGTTCGACGGCAGTTCTCTGGACCTGTTCATCGTACAGCTCTGCGAAGCCATGGAGGGCAGGCACGTGGAGGCGGAGACATATACTCACCTGAACTACGCTGCTGATGAACAGAAGGCATCTGTCGAGGAACATAAGGCTTATTATGACGAGTTGTTGGGCGGATGCGAGGGAGCAACGGAACTTCCCCCCGACCTGACGACACCTCATGAGTGCGTTCATTCATCGGAGCTGTACCGTCCTATTGACATGGAGACCATAGAACGGTTCTGTCGGGAGTATCCGGTAACTCCTGCTCACCTCACTCTGGCGGCAACCCTGCTGGTCTTTGCCAGATTCACTGACAACGACGAACTGTATATCAGTACCGTTTCCAGCGGACGTTCTGATATCCGAATCCAAAACACGTTCGGTATGTTTGTCAATACGCTGCCTTTTGCTGCCAAGGTCTCTGACTGTTGTGTGACAGACTTTATCAGGGATGTCAGCGAACGCTTCGATGAGGCCATGCGTCACGAACAGTATCCGTTCGCAAGTATTGCTGCCGACTATGGCTACACTCCGGAACTGGCATTTGCCTATCAGCTGGGAATGGTGACGCGCTACATGCAGAACGGACACGAAGTGAGTGTTGAAAGTCTGGAGGCCGGTGCGCCTAAGTTCAAGCTGGCAGTACGCATAGAGATACATGACGGATGCCCGTGTATCGTCTCGGAGTACGATAACGGACAATACAGCGACTCGCTCGTGGCCCAGCTTACAGAAAGTATCGCCAACACACTGAAAGCATTCATCAACCGGCCACAGGCCCGTCTTCTGGATATCTCGCTGCTGTCTGAAGGACAGAAGCAATTGCTGGATTCGTTCAACGATACGGATGAGTATTACGATGATTCCCAAACTGTTGTATCGTTGTTCCGCCGGCAGGCGAAAGAGACTCCCGAAAAGATTGCCCTGGTATTCAGGGAGAAGCGGTTTACCTATGCAGAGCTGGATGAGTTGAGTGACCGCATTGCCGGTTTTATCGCCGGCAAGGGTTTGGGACCGGAGGATATCGTTGCCATAATGATAACACGCTCGGAATGGATGGCTATCGCCTCGTTGGGCGTACTGAAGGCTGGCTGTGCCTTCCAACCGCTAGACCCGTCTTACCCGAAGGAACGCCTGAACTTTATGATGCAGGATACGGGTACCAGACTGCTGATAGCTGACGAGGAACTGCGTGCTGTTGCAGATGAATATCAAGGTGAAGTATTGCTGACGAAAGACTTGATGCTATTGCCGAAGGCGGATGTGCTTCCTGCCGGACCGAAGCCTGAGAGTCTGTTTACGCTTATTTATACCAGTGGATCGACCGGTGTGCCGAAGGGCGGTATGTCGGAACACAGGAACTGGGTGGCTTTCTGTCACATGCACCAGAAGAGCGTAGGCCTGACAGCTCAGAGCAAGGTGGCGGCTTATGCCAGCTTTGGTTTTGATGCATCGCCAATGGAGATTTTTTCGACGCTTGTCATCGGTGCCGAACTGCATATTGTGCCAGAGGAATTGCGTCTGGACATGATTGCGCTGAATGATTATTTCGAGAAGAATCAGATAACGCACACATTTATGACGACACAGGTGGCTTATCAGTTTGCCACCAGTGTCGAAAACCATTCTCTGCAGACACTGCTGACGGGCGGTGAGAAACTGTCGTACATTGAGCCCCCGAAGAACTACCTGCTTATCAATGGCTATGGACCTTCTGAGACAATCTGCTATATTTCTTCTTATCCGGTTGTCGAGAAGCTGAACAATATACCTATCGGGCCGGCAAAGGATAACTGCAAACTGTACGTCGTCGACAAACAGGGCCATCGTTTGCCGCCGGGCGCATGCGGCGAATTGTGGGTGGCAGGTCCACAGGTGAGTCGTGGCTATCTGAACCGTCCGGAGAAGACGGCGGAAGTGTATATCACGAATCCGTTTGATCATGAGGAGAAATACTGTCGCGTCTATAAGACCGGAGACATCGTACGCTATCTGGGCGACGGCAACATCTCTTTCGTGGGTCGGAGTGACGGACAGGTGAAGATTCGTGGTTTCCGCATTGAACTGAAAGAGGTGGAGGCTGTCATCCGTGAATTCCCCGGCATTAAGGATGTCACCGTACAGGCTTTCGATGAGACTGGCGGAACGAAATTCATTGCGGCCTATGTCGTCAGCGATGAACAGGTGGATATCGAGGCACTGGACAACTTTATCCTCGACCAGAAGCCGCCGTATATGGTGCCTTCCGTGACGATGCAGATTGACAGCATTCCGCTGAACCAGAACCAGAAGGTGAACAAGCGGGCTTTGCCTAAACCTGAAAGGCCTGCGGCTGCTAAATCGCAGGGCATACAGGCTCCGCTGAATGTGCTGGAGAAAGAGATCATGGATATCGTGTCGAAGGTAATCGGTACGGAAGACATGGGCATCACGGACTTGTTCCGTAATTTCGGACTGACTTCCATCTCAAGCATCAAACTCGCAACGTTGATCTACAAGCGGTTCAATGTGCAGGTCAACTCGCGTACGCTTATCTCCGACGGCACCATTCAGTATATAGAGAACGAGATACTGACTGCCATGTTCAGCGATACATCAAAGAATGAGGCACAAGGTCAGGAAATGACAGAAGCGGCAAACTCCTGCCGACTCAGTTTTGCCCAGCAAGGTGTATTTACAGAGTGTCAGGCAAATCCGGATACGGTTCAGTATAATATTCCGTTTGCAGTCGTGTTCCCGAAAGAGACTGGCGAAGAGCGTCTGACGGATGCCATCCGTAAGGTCATTTACGCACATCCATACGTTCTGTGCCGGTTTGTGGCTGACGGTGATGACGAAATCATCCAGGAGCCTGTCCCGGACTTTACGCTCGACATTCCTGTCAGGACCATGACAGCAGACGAGCTTGAGGCGTACAAGAGGGAATTTGTGCGTCCCTTTGATCTGGCCAAGGGGCCATGCGTCAGATTTGAGATTATAAAAACCGATAAGCTGACAGTATTGGGTGACATGCATCATCTGGTCAGCGACGGTGCTTCTGTGGACATCTTCCTCACGCAACTCTCTCAGGCTATTGACGGTACCGATCCTCAGAAAGAAGAATATTCTTACTATGACTTCGTACACGATGAGGTGATTGATCCCGAGACAGAGAGTTTCTTCGAACGCCAGATGTCTGAAGTAGAGGAACCTACGCAGTTGATTCCTGACGTCTTCGAGCAGCATCTGCCGCATACTCAGAAGAGTGTCTCAATACCTGCCGACATCAAAGCCGTCAGGGATTTTGCACAAAGAAACGGCATTACGCCTGCTGCTGTCTATCTCGGTGCATGCTTTATCACTTTCGGACGTTTCGTCTGTGAGGATTTAGTGTCTGTAGTTACCGTATCGAACGGCAGAAGCAATATGAAGGTATGGAACACGATGGGCATGTTCGTCAATACGCTGCCTCTTGTGACGACTCTGGATCATCATGAGAAGACCCTTGACTTCCTTAACCGTGTGTCGCAGAACTTCTCCGACACGATAGAACACGAGAACTATCCCTTTGCAAGAATCGCCAGTCGCCATGACTTCCATCCACAACTGTCCTATACTTACCAGATAGGCGTTATCAATGACTACAGCACAAAGTACGGAAAGATGCCGGTAGAGACCCTGACTCTGGATATCGCCAAGTTGCCGGTGGCTGTATATATTGAAGGCAGCGAAGAGGATGCCGTCATCAAGATTGACTACGACTCATCGATGTATAGCGAAGAGATGATGACTGGTCTGGCCGAGAGCATCCGTAATGCCGCTCACGGACTGACCGTCTGTGACAATGTATCAGAGATTAGTCTGACAGACGAAAAGCAGTGGAAGGTCCTCGACAGTTTCAACAAGCCGTGGGATCTGGATTACGACATGTCTGACTCGGTTGCCACGCGATTCAAGAAGATAGTCGCCGGGAATCCTGACAAGACAGCCGCTGTTTTCAAGGACAAGGCATATACTTACAAAGAGTTGGATGAACTGACGGATAAGCTGGCAGCCAGGATTTACAAGATCGGCTGCGAGATAACCGGAAAGAAGGACCTCAAGGAAGAGGTGGCAGCGATCATCCTGCCCAGAAACGAACAGACCATCATTCTGCCGTTGGCTGCTGTGAAGGCTGGCATGGGTTATGAGCCACTTGATCCGAGCTACCCGAAAGAACGTCTGAACTTCATGGTGAAAGATGCCGCTGTCAGCTTGTTGATTGCTGACGACAGTCTCTGTGACGTTGTTGATGAATATCATGGCAAGGTTGTCACCGTCAGTGAACTCTATAGTATGGAGGACTGTGATGTCAAACCTGTCGGACCTGCTCCGGAGAGTCTTTTCATTATGCTCTACACCTCCGGCTCTACCGGTGCTCCGAAGGGATGCCAGATAGAGAACCGCAATATTGTGGCCTATGCACATGGTATGCGTCATACCTTCTATACGAAAGATGATATTGTAGCTGCATACGCCTCGTTCAGTTTCGACGTGAATATGGCAGATGTGTTCTGCAGCCTTCTGGTAGGTGCCACCGTGAACCTGGTACCCGAGGAGGACCGCATGGATCTGGGACGGCTGGCGGCATACTTCGACAAGGCAGGTATCACCACCCTGCTGCTAACTACGCAAGTCGGTGTGCAGTTCGCACAAAACTATCCTCACCAGAAGACACTGCGACTCCTGATTATTGCCGGAGAGAAATGTCCTGCCATCGATCCGTCGGCAATAAGTTATCCGATTGCCAACGGCTATGGACCTACAGAGAACTGCTGTGGTGTCAGTGTATTCCCTATTAAGGTGTGGGAGCCTAACATCCCGATAGGACAGCCTATTCCCACGATTCATGCGTTCGTGCTGGACAAGACGAACCACAGGCTGCCGGCCGGTGCAGCAGGCGAATACTGCCTGTCGGGCCCACAGACGAGCCGTGGCTACCTGAACCGTCCCGACAAGACTGCCGAGGCGTATGAGGACTGCCCGTTCAACGAGTTCCGGATGTATCATACCGGCGATATCGTCCGCTATCGTCAGAACGGAGATGTGGAGTTTGTAGGACGTAAGGACGGACAGGTGAAGATCCGTGGCTTCCGTATCGAGACCAAGGAGGTAGAGACCGTTATCCGTGGTTTTGACGGAATCATTGACGTAACGGTTCAGGCATACGACTACGAGAGCGGCGGAAAGTATCTGGCTGCTTTTGTGGTGGGAGACGGAAAGATTGATACCGAGGCTCTCTCTGCTTATGTGAAGAGTCAGAAACCTGCCTATATGGTACCTGCAGTCATCATGCAGATTGATAAGATTCCGCTTACCGTCAACATGAAGGTGGATAAGAAGGCTCTGCCGAAACCCGAACGCAAGGCTGCCGAATATGTGGCTCCTTCAAATAAGGTTGAGGAGGACTTCTGCAATATCTTCAGTACTGTTCTCGGCATAGGCAGCGTCAGCGCTGAAGCCGACTTCTTTGAAATAGGCGGCAGTTCCATCCTTGCCATGAAGGTGGTCATTGCTGCTGAAAAGGCGGGATACAGCATTGTTTACAACGATGTGTTTACCTACACCACACCAAGAGCAATGGCGGAGTTTCTGGGTGCCGGTCCGGAAGGGTGTGAAACAGCAGAGAAGGGCACGGCTATGGCTGTCACAGCTGACGGAACATGGACTCCACCGGTGTGTGGTGCTGACGGCTACGACTATACTGATATTCACGAATTACTCTCGCGCAATACGTTGGAGGCTTTCCGTCAGGGTGAACTACATACGATTGGCGATGTTCTCCTGACAGGTGCGACGGGATATCTTGGAAGTCATGTCCTGCATGAACTCCTGGTGAATTACGAAGGCATGATTTACTGTTTTGTGCGTCCGGGAAAAGAGGAAAGCGGAGAAGCCCGCCTGAAAGCGATGCAACGTTACTATTTCGGTGACTTCAACGATGCTTTGTTCGGCTCACGTATAATCGTAGTCGAAGGTGATGCCACTGATCCGGCTTCGCTCAATCAGTTTAAGGCGCCTCACGGCGGCATGACTGTTGTCAACTGTGCTGCCAGTGTGAAGCACTTTGCCAAGGGCAACGAGATAGAACGCGTCAATGTAGAGTCGGTCAAGAACCTTTCGGCCTGGTGCCTGCGCTGGGATGCACGTCTGGTGCATATATCGACGGGCAGCATAATGGGCAGCCGTAAGAACGGCCTGCCGCCGGTGAGCTGTCACTTTACGGAACATGTGCTGTATGCAGGTCAGGAAATCAGTGCCAACCAGTATGTACATTCCAAGTTCATGGCAGAACGCCATATCTATGAGGAGATTCTGAGGCATGGCCTGAAGGCAAAAGTGTGTCGTGTAGGCAATCTGGCGCCGAGGTATGAAGACGGCGAATTCCAAATCAACGGACAGACCAACAGTTATATGAATTCACTGAATGCCTTCCGTACCATAGGCGTGATTGGATACGACGAGTTGAATGTCGAGACTGAGTTCTCGCCGATTGACTGTGTGGCGAAGGCTGTACTGACATTGGCTAAGACTCCCGATGACTGCATATGCTTCCAGCCCGTTAATCCTCACAGACCGTTGATGGGTGATGTCATCCGCGCCATGAACGACGTCGGCCATACCATCCGGGGTGCTGAAGACGAGGAAGTTGCCGAGGCACTGAACAAGGCTCTTGCCGACGAGAAGACCAATGCGGCAGTAGGCTGTCTGATTGCCTATGACAATGGCGACGGCAGTCAGGAGATTGGGTTGGAGAATCTTGATACCACCTATACGTCGTGTATATTGGAGCGATTGGGATTCTCATGGCCCGAAACGGGAAGAGCCTACATGAGCCGCTTCCTCAATAAGTTGAATGAAAAAGGATTTTTTGGGAACAGAGACTGATGAAGCGACAGAACAGCGGGAGCCATCGTGCTTGCATGGACGGTCAGGTCGGGAAGGAGCCCGGCAAAGCCAGACTGATTCACGGACTGATATCGGATTATGCAGCAGCAATGCCACATAAAACGGCTCTGCAGGATGCTTTCGGTGAGATGAGCTATGGAGAACTGGAGGCACGCAGCGCCACAGTCTCCCGCATACTCACGACTATAGGCGTGAAGCGAGGTGACACTGTGGCGGTATATGTTCCTTATACGAAGGATATCATGCTGGGGGCCGTCGCCGCACTGCGTACAGGTTGTATTTTCATTCCCTTTGATGAGGCTTATCCCGAGAAGCGTCTCGAGTATATGCTTGAAGACTCTGAAACAACGGCAATTCTCACGACGCGGGCTTTATGGGAAAGCAAGAGACTGCATTTCCCGGAGGAAAGAGTCATCTGTCTTGACGAGTCCTTTCATCCGATGTCGGGGGAAGAGACGGGCATGAACCAGGGAGGGTCAGATTTTCCTTCAGCTCCCCAATCCCCTGATTTTGGTGACGAGGATCCTGCCATGCTGCTCTACACCTCAGGCACGACCGGCAAGCCCAAGGGTGTACTGCATACTCACCGCATGCTGTTACATATTGCCGACTGCGCCAAAGTGCATCCCGATGCCGTCATGAATGCCGATACCCGTTCAGGTATTATGTCGAGTTTTCCTTTCGTTGCTACCATGATGTTCCTCATCGGCCCTTTGCTCAAAGGCGGTACGGTATGTATAGCTCCTGAGGTGGCTCGTAAAGACATGGGCTATCTCTACCAGTTCATCAGGGAAATGCATATCACTCATATTTTCCTGCCTTCAGGACTTGCTGCCATCATGGCGGAGGACTACGACCTCAAAGGGGTGTCTGTATTTGCGGCTGGAGAGAAACTCCGCAACTTCCACCCTTGTTCGCCTGATAACGTCCTCATTAACCTTTATGGCAGTACTGAGGTATGTCCTATCATCTCTAAGAAGATTCATGGCAACGAGGAACGTATCCTGGTGGGCAAGCCCTACCGTAACACCAAAGCCATGATTGTTGACGAAGAGTTGCAGCCTGTCGGCCCCGGGGTGGCGGGAGAACTGATTGTAAGCAACGACTATATGTCGTGCGGTTACCATAAATTACCTGCGTTGAGTGCCGAGAAATGGTTCATGCTGAATGGTATGAGATGGTACCATACCGGCGACAGGGCCACCTGTACTGCTGACGGCGACTTCGACATACTGGGACGAACCGACAACATGGTTAAACTGAGCGGTTTCCGTATAGAGACCGGCGAGGTGGAGGCTCAGATTAACAGAGCCGTCTCACAACTGGACCGGACTGACGTCGGACAGGTTGTGGTAGTGGTAAAGAACCTGAACGGCACTGACCATCTGTCATGCTATTACGAGGCAAATCATGAACTTGACAAGAATGCGGTCAAAGCCGAGATTGCCAACTATCTGGCCGAATATATGATACCCGACGTATGGGTACGGCTGGATGCGCTGCCCCGTAACCTCAACGGCAAGGTGATGCGCAATGAACTGCCGAATCCAAAGCGTGAACGGAAAAACACGGGCCTGATTGACAGCGTTGTGCTGTTCAGAGTATTGACTACAGCAGAAGATGTGTTGGAAACGGACACCCATATCGGACCGGACGAAAGGTTTACTGACGTTGGCGGGACATCGCTCATCGCAATGAAATATGCCATTGCCCTCCGTTCACAGGGTATTAAAATAACCGGTAAGCAGATTTTACAGTATAATACCTTCCGCAAGATTGCCGACGTTGCAGATGTGGCTTACGAACAACTCTGGGGTCAGGAGGAGTACGAAGCGATCCAACGTGACTTTGCTTTGAGAGGAGAACGCATAGAGAAGGTTCTGCCGATTGACAACTGGCAGGACGAGATGCTGTTCCGGCAACTGATTTCTCCTGATTCTCACAGTTATCGCAATGTCGTCTTTTTGCAGGTTGACAGCATCGTCAATGAACAATATCTTCGTGAAGCCCTGGATATCATAGCCCGTGAGAACGAGCAACTCAGGTCGGCCATAGTGTTCCACGGCACGCCTGTTATCCAGCAAGTCATCACCGACCGCAGGATCCCTCTTGAGATGATGGACTCGCCGGTTTATGACAGCCATACTTTGGGGAAGTTGCGCGACTCTCTGTATAATGTACCCATTGACCTGCAATACAGTTGTATGATGAAAATGGTTTGTCTGCATGCCAATCAGCGGAGCTTCCTGTTTGTGCTGACCCATAATATCGCTGTGAGCCAGAGGCAACTCAGACATTATTTGTCAAGGCTGATGCGGGTGTTGGCAGTCCATTATCCAGACGATGTATCAATCAGTGGATGGGCAGAGATGCTGGAACTTGGAATGGATGAAGACGAACCGGATGTCACCGAAGGACGTACACCTGTAGCCATCAGGAAAGATACTCCGTCGGAGATATGCGTCTATTCGGCAAACGACGGCCCCAAGATCGTATTCGTACACACAGCCAATACCGGCAGCGATGCGTACTACCAGTTGGCAGACAGGATAGGGGATACGATGTCATTCGCCGTCATCGAACCGTACAATCTGTATCATCCCGACGATGTGCGTCACAGCATCAGGGACATTGCCTCGAACTATGTCCGTATTCTCAAGGAGTACCAGCCCAATGGTCCCTATATCCTCGGCGGCTGGTGTTACGGCGGGGTAGTGGCACACGAGATGGCTTGCCAGCTACGGAAGGCAGGCGAAGAGGTGCAGCATCTCATCATGCTTGACTCCCATGCACTTGACAACAACCGCCTTCGTGAGATGTCGAATGGAATGTTTTCCGAAATCAACATAGAATATTTCGAGACTTGCCCGCTGTTTGCAGAACTCAGGGAAGCAGGAATGTTGGAGGCAATGGTCAGGAATGCCGTCAACGTTGCTGACGACCTGACACATCACATTCCCTCGTTCTTCGACGGTGACGTGACCTATTTCAAGCCGGACCAGATTCCGGCCGGGGTGACAGGCGACAATCTCAAATACTGGGCGAAGATGATGGAGTTTGAGGCCGGCAATTATGAGAACTACTGCGACAAGACTAAACTTCATATTGTCCACACGCCCCATGAGCACGACCTGATGATGGACGATGCTTCACTGAATATTATTGTACCTGAGTTGTATAAAATAACAAGTCAACGATGAATCGTCGTCATGCTTATGGACTGCGCCTTTATCCGGCTCTGTTAAGCGTTATCCTGCTCTCATTGTCAGTAATCTCCTGCAAGAGTATCAGGACCGCCGGTTACGAAAACGGCCATCGGTATGTTGACCTGGGTCTCAGTGTCAAATGGGCAACCATGAACGTCGGTGCCGTTGCTCCGCAGGATACGGGCTACTATTATGCCTGGGGCGAGACAGAACCTAAAGATATCTACAGTTGGATGACATACCGGTTCCGTACAGACGGAGAATCAGAAAAAGATTCAGTTTACTTAAAATACGTTACAAACGGCAAATACGGTACAGTTGACGACAAAACCACGCTTGAGCCGGAAGATGACGTTGCCCATATCAGATGGGGAGGCAGATGGCGCATTCCGACTTCCGATGATTTGGAGGAACTGATGGACGAAGACAATTGCACCTGGACATGGACTACTATGAAGGGAGTGGCCGGCTATAAGATTCAGAGCAGGAAGAAAGGATACAGGCGACACTACGTCTTTCTGCCGGCTGTCGGTCTCCGTTACTTTCCTGCTGTTCCTGAAGATTATTTCTCTCATGCATACTGGTCGGGGACTCTTTTTGACAATAATTGGGGGTGCGTCACATTACTGCTGCCTTCCGATTATTCATGGGGTGGTGTCTTACGCTTTGCAGGTCTGCCTGTCCGTCCTGTCTTTTCCGACAAAGCTTCAAAACTGTATTAATCCGCGAGTACACAGAAGTACACAGAAAAAACCGTACCTTCTGTGTATGTAACAAAAAGGAGTTTCCTTCCAAGACCAACGATGTGAAGTCTATTTTAACATACTTTATGTATTTGATTGTTGTCATTATGTAATTGATTATTTACATTTGCAGCGTCAATAATCTTTAAAACTGAATGAAATTATGAAGAAGTATCGTATGCTTGACCACAAGTGGCAAAAAGTTGGGTTTGTCATGTTTGCTTTGTGTGTTTTATTAGGTCTCTTATTTTGGCAGGGCATAATCTATGACATATATCCATATACAATTGCCGGTGAGCCCAAAAACGCTCCGGTTGGACATGGGTGGGCTACAGTACTGTTTTTTTTGTTTGTACCTGTGTCATTTGTATTAATGGCATTGTCACAGGAAAAACAGGAGGATGAGAGAATCGTTGAGACCCGCCATCAGATATTGGCAAGGATAGTTATCTTTTTCATTGTGCTGGTATTCATAAGAACCATAGTCAATGTATTTCTGGCCAGATTTCTTTCACCAAACTCCACATTTATATACAGCAGAATCATAAACTATTTCACTGGAGTGACAGCATTCATTGGATACTATGTGCTGTTTTTCAAGTTATCTTTGTGGAAACAGAACAGGGAGTTGAGCGATGAAGAATAACCTTAGAGTAGAACGTGCCCGCATGCGTATGACGCAGCAGGAACTGGCCGACAGGACCGGCGTAACCCGCCAGACCATCGTGGCCATTGAGCAAGGTAAGTTCAATCCGTCCACACTGCTTGCCCTGAAAATGGCCCGTGTGTTCGGTGTGACAATTGAGGCCCTGTTTGAACTGGAGGATACCGATATACAATAGTATTCAGGCGGAAAAATCACACATTGCGTTTTACGGGCAAACAGGCGTTTTTTTTGTCCGTTACCCGGAAAAAATACATTCCCTGACTGAGCAGATTTTTTCTCTAGTCAATCGGTATTTCGCACCTTTGGAAGCAGGTTCCGTATAATTCCTTTGCGATAGTAAAAAATCTTGCCATACAGCAAAATATCTGTGAAAACGTCAGTCTGTTCTCAGATATAATCGCTACTTTCGTAAATAAATTATAGCTTAAGCAACTAAAAAACCAAGTGTATGAGAAGGATAATTTTTCTATCAGCAATCGCAGCATTGTCTTTGCTGACTTTTTGCGGATGTGATAAAGAGAATCCTGCGGACAATGGGGATAGACCACAAAACGGTTCTAATAATGGTTATCAGTATATAGATCTGGGTCTGAGCGTCAAGTGGGCGACCTTCAATGTGGGTGCCACTAGGCCCGAGGAGTACGGCGACTACTTTGCCTGGGGCGAGACGGAACCATACTACGAGACCGGCTATGCACAGGAAGACCCGCAAGCCCATTGGAATGAAGGTAAATCTGGTGGTTATGCCTGGTCCTCCTACAAATGGCTCAATGATACAAACAATGCTCTGACAAAATACAATACGAAGAGTGATAAAGGAACGGTTGACAACAAGACTGTGCTTGATCCAGAAGACGATGTAGCACACGTCAGATGGGGTGGCAGTTGGCGTATGCCCTCCTCGGCAGAATGGGATGAGCTTCGCAACAACTGCATCTGGATCTGGTACGACTCCGGCAACACAGAATTTAACGGTGTGGCCGGTTACAAGGTTACAAGCAACAAAGATGGTTATACTGACCGTTACATATTCATTCCGACTGTCGGGTTCCGCGGCGGTACTAGTCTCTTCGATGTAGGTTCCTACGGCAGCTTTTGGTCCAGTTCGCTCGACGCGGATCACCCGTATGGCGCATGGAACTTTGACTTCGATTCCAGCGCTGTGGGCCCGTGCAGCTACGCAGACCGCTGCTTCGGTCAATCAGTCCGGCCCGTCTGCCCGTAGGATTTCTGTTTGTTTTCTTATCCGATTAAAGGTTATGATTAATGTAGGAGACAGGATGCCGGAGTTCAAGGCTATGGGCCATGACGGCAATGAGTACAGCACCGATATGCTTATCGGTAAAAAGACAGTGATTTATGCCTATCCCAAGGACAGCACGCCAGGATGTACGGCCGAAGCCTGTAACCTGCGTGACAACTACAATATGTTCCTGGCCAAAGGCTATCGGGTATTAGGGGTAAGCCGCGACTCTATTCAGAGTCATATCAAGTTTGCACAGAAGTATGAGCTGCCTTTCCCTCTCCTGTCTGACCCTGATCACATTCTGCTGGAGCAACTGGGCGCCTGGGGAGAGAAAAAACTCTATGGCAAGGTAAGCATGGGCATACTGCGCAAGACATTTGTCTTTGATGAGCAGGGCATCTGTACCCGAATTGTTGAAAAGGTCGATACCAAGAACCACGCCGCACAACTGTCGTTGTGACTGACAGCAGAAATATCTAGTTGGCTTAATGTACACTGGAGGGACTGTACGCAGGAACTTTTTTCTGCGTACTTCTGTGTGCTGTGTTAAATCTTGTTAAATAGAGGCGCTATGAGGGAACGGAAAAGGGTGCCGTGCGTTTATTAAGTGAGAACAGTTTGAAATAGTTCTGCTGACTGAGAATAATGAAAGATAGTGAATTCTGCAGATTGGTCAAACAACTGAGACCTGTCATCGCTGCGGTCAGCCTCAGGCTTCTTGATGACAGGGACGAGGCTGAAGACAATACACAGGATACGCTGCTGAGGATGTGGACCGTCAGAGACCGTATAGACGATGACTCGTCGGCAAGGGCACTTGCCCTTGTCGTCTGCAGGAATCTGGGAATTTCGAAACTGCGCTGCAGAAAGACAGGACTGGTTGAACTGACCGGTGACTTGCAGCATCTGACAGAAAGGTGCGCCCAATGGTGTATGGAGGAGAAAGAAAATGCTGAGTGGCTGGCCGAATCCATAGACGGGTTGCCGGCATCGCAGATGACAGTTTTGAAGATGAGCCAGCAGGAGGGTCTTGAGAACAGTGAGATTGCCGAAATACTTGGCATTGAGGAGGTAACTGTCAGGAGTACTTTGAGCAAAGCCCGCAAGGCTCTTCTTGCCAAACTCCGGGATAGAGAAGGAAAATAAAGATTTATGGTTATGGATACAGACGACAGAAGGATGGAACAGGTAAGGGAAGCCCTTGACCGCTATATGGAGGGGCTTAACACCCAGCAGGATCTCGCGATGCTGAAGGATTTCTTCAACAGTTCCAAAGAGATTCCTGATGATCTCCTACCGTACCGGGAGTTGTTCGCAGTGCTCGGAAAGGAGGCTGCAAAACCTTCGGCCGAAGCTCTCGAAAGGCTTTTGAAAAGTGGTACAGAACGTCGCATAAGGATATGGCACTGGCTGGCAGCCGCATGTGCCGCCGCGCTTGCTGTCGTGCTGACAGCTCCGCCCAGACAGATTCCCGATACGTCAGCGACTCTTGCCGATGACAATACCGGAAGACCCGCTGTTGATTCGGCTGTAATGATGACGGAGCCAGAAGCGGTCATGGCTTTCAACGATGTTGCCGCTGACTCAGCTCTGAAAGTGATTCCGGATCCGGCAGAGCCCTCTGAATCTTCCGAAATGAAGCTCGAAAAGCCTGCTCCGCGAGCTGTGAGGCCAGATATCAAGGCTTCGGTGAGTGGAACAAGACTCGCCAGTCAGGACGAAATCCTGAAACCGTTGCCTACAGAGGAATGCCGGGACAGCACGTCATCTGACACAGAGGAGTACAAGCCTTCACTGCCAATGAGGCTTTCGGCCGAGTTTGAACAGCAACTGGCGAGCCTCGAGCAGGAGTTCCAAGAGCAGGAGGAAGAGTATATCCGTTTGCTCATGGACAATGACAAGGAGGCAAATCTGGCTGTTAAAGCCAATTACATATCACTATTATAAACAACAGACAAATACTAAACAGACAAGAATATGAAACTCAATGTAAAGAAATTCATGGTTATGGCACTGTCAGTGCTGCTTTCCGCCACCTGCTACGCACAGTTTGGCTCAGCGTTTTCTGCCAATGCCAGTAGTGGAACCCTCGAGGAGGCTTTCGTGCAATTCACGGGCAATTCTTCGGTTAAAGTGCTGCGGTCCAGTTCGCAGAGTATGTCGGATGACGAATTCTGGAAATGGCGCCGATATGAATTCTCGTTGCCTCAGAAGTCCAAAAACATGTGGCTGATGCAGGAGATAATGGATGCTTACGATAGAGAGATTTCGCAGCCGGATGTCGATTATTCATATTTGTGCGAACTTCAGCCAGGTCAGGAGACTTCTGACTGGACGGCGTTTTCAATACCCTATTCAAAGAAAGAAAAACCTTTCGTCGTAGGCGGCGAGCCCTCTTTCAGTCTCCTTGTGGTCCGCAAGAACAGGAACAAACCCGACATGAATGTGATTTATGCCATGGAATGGAGACAAAATTCCCAGCGGAACCTGATTCAGGGCAATATCTACATTGTCGAGACTGCAGGCGAACTGAGTAAGATTGACTCGAAGACAGACGGGCTGGCGCAGGAGAGGTACAAGACGGAGAATATTCGCAGACTCTCATTCTATCGCGACAGATTCCGTTCCGATCCGTTGCGTGGGGGGGCAATATCTGCCGGCTGTGTTCTGATAGCAAAGGATTTAAAGGCTGAAGGCAACAAAGCAGATATAGATGAGGCCAAGACAATATTGCATGAGATGCTGGGTATGATGAAGGAACCATACAGCTATTCCACAGAATATGCATTGTACAAAGAAGTTTATGATAAACTGACCGCGGCTATTGAGATTCTGATCAGTGCTTCCGGCAATTAAGTACAGCCTATCCGTAATAATCTGCTGAAAAGGTCTTTATCCTGACGAAACGGTTACATCTCCCAGAGTGTGACCGTTTCAGTTTTTTACGATGCTGATTAGACTTTTTGCAGGGTTGTGCGTATAATAAACGTCAGGTTTCTGAAAGACGGACAAATTTTTGATTGTTATGGAGTTTGACAAGACAGAAGATTTTATCGGAAGGCTGAGCCGTATGAAGCCCATGATGAGTGAGGCTGAAGCCGAGGCGTTGACAGATGCCATAATGGAGCAGTTGCCGTCACGTACTGGCAGCCGGCGAATTTTGTGGATGCGCGTGGTCAGGAATATTTCGGCAGCAGCAGCGGTGTTCCTTGCAGGACTTTTCCTATGGCAGGGACGAATGACCGACAGTGTCGGTGCGACAGATGTAACGGCTGCGGAGAGTCCGCGTCTTGAGAGGTATGTGTCACAGTATGAAGTGGCCGACAGTCGCGAGAAGCGGATTGAACTGTTCAGAAAGCACAACGAGAGAAGCAGGCGCATGAACGAATTCAAGAATGTAGTAAAGCGAAATTATTATGCGAACCTTTAGCTATTGTATCGGGCTTGCGGCACTGGCCCTGACGGCGGTCTCGTGTAATGACCGTCTGGGCATGCTGACTGTGATAAACTCTGACGGCTCCTGTTACAGAGAGATTAGCATACCCGCCGACAGTTTTCTGCTGACGGCTTCGGAAGACAACATTGAGGAGCATGTGAAAGAGCTGATGTCTGATGCGTCATGGACGAAAGTCTGGCGTGTAATAGGTTCTGAAGAGAATCATGCCTACCCCATGACTGTCGGCCGGTATGATTCTGTAATGGCAAGTTTCAGGGTTGCTGACGAGTGCATAACGCCGAGAGACAGCCTGGTGGTCTGTGCATCGCGCAGTTTCGGCTCGGTTGCCGAGATGAGTGCCGAACTGCCATTTACGGTTGACGGCAGGAGAATAAGCAGTTCGGCAAGTCTGGAAAAGAAGTTCCGCTGGTTCCGAACTGATTACACGTTCAATGAGACCTTCAGCGGGTTCGGCAGTCGTTTCAGCATTCCTGTGAGCGGTTTCCTTGAGGAAGACGAAGTTTCATTCTGGTTGACGGGCAGCCCCGACTTAATAGGCGATTTCAGCGGTCTTGAGGTGAAGGAGATGCTCGATGACATTGAGGAGCGGTTCTGGAGGTGGGTAAATGCAAACATCATGTCAGATGCAATCGGTGTCATCGCTGACAACTATGACATGGTGTCGGGTGCTCCTGTTGACAGGGACGGCTTCGCTGCTCAAAAGGATTCGCTGTTGAGCTTTCTTGTAGAGTACGGATATGAGATATGGCCAAATGATCCGGAAAACTCTTTGGAAAATGGTCTTGACAAGTTCTTCCGCACCAATGCTTTCAGCAAGGCGTTGGGCGACTATGGCGACGATACTCTTTCCGGACTGGTCGAACTGGACCTGCATTTCTATGAGTCGCTTAATTCCCTGCAGGTTGACTATTCTCTGCTGATGCCGGGTGATGAAGAAGAGCGGCACTTTGTGCTGTCCGGGCCGCGTATGGCCTTGAATGACTATAGCATTTCCGCAACGTCGCAGGTCACTAACCGATGGGCATATGTCCTGATGCTTCTGGTTGCCGTCACGGCAGTGGCACTTACTGCAGCTATTAAACGTAGATGAAGGTATTTGTATGGATAATATGAAAAGAATTATAGTGGCGACATGGTTAGTCATGTCGTTGGCGGGCTCGTTGTGTGCCCAGGAAACCGGAGAGACGACAATCATAGGTCCTCGTATCCTGTCCATGGAGGATGTGGTGCGCCTGGCTCAGGAGAAGTCGATTTCAGCAATGGTGAATCGGAATGCCTTTGCGGCAGCGTATTGGAACTACAGGTCATTCAAGGCCCAGTATCTGCCTTCGCTCAACTTGAGCGGCGGTCTTGGCAATTTTGACAGGAACCTGTCTAAAGTGCAGGACTACAATACAGGAGCCTGGGACTACGTCCAGAACTACAACATGACAAACGATCTTACGTTGTCGATAAGACAGAATGTGGCATTGACTGGAGGTACGCTGTCGCTGTCAACACAGTTGCAGAGGCTTGACCAGTTTGGTGCCAACCACCGCACTTCGTGGTTGAGCAAGCCGATATTCCTGTCGTACATACAGTCGTTGTCGGGTTATAATTCTCTGAAGTGGGACAAGAAAATTGAGCCGAACAACTATGAGATTGCAAAGCGGGAGTATCTGGAGAACATGGAGAGCGTTACCATAAGTGCAGTTGACTATTTCTGGAGTCTTAATGCTGCCCAGGTGGAATACAATGCCGCGCTGCAGAGTTTTGATGAGAGTAAAAGACTGTATGAGGCTGCTCAGGAGCGTTTCAGAATAGGGACGATAACCCGTGACAACCTTCTGCAGCTCGAACTGAAGATGCTCAATGACTCGCTCTCGATACGCAGTCACGAGGTAAGTCTCAAGTCTGCCCAGAACCGCCTTTGCTCGTTCATAGGATATAAGGAGGATACTGAACTGAAGCTTATGATAAGCTATACGATTCCCGACATAACTCTGTCGTATGATGATGTGCTTGACAAGGCTATGGAAAATTCGTCGTTCAGTCTGTCGCAGACGGTGCAGAGTCTTAATGCTGACCGCAGCGTGGCACAGGCCAGGGCAAATACCGGATTAACCGCGGACATACATGCCACATTCGGAATGACGAACAGCGCCGAGAGTCTTCGTTACGCCTTCTCCGACATGAGTGACCAGGAGAGCGTGGGAGTGACATTTGCTGTTCCGATTCTTGACTGGGGACTCGGCAGGGGACGTGTGCAGATGGCTAAGGCTCAGGCTGAGACAACGAAGAACCGTCTGGAGCAGTCTCTTCTTGATTATCGCCAGAACCTCATGGTCAGTGTCATGCAGTTCAACAACCAACGCAGCCAGTGCGAGATTTCGCGTCGTGCTGCCGACATCGCAGAGGAGAGTTATGAGCTGGCACTCCGGAACTTCGGCACCGGCAGTATGTCTGTGACTACCCTGAATCAGCTTCAGAGTACGCGTGACAATGCACGCACGGCATACGAGAACAATGTGCGCAGTTTCTGGAGCCAGTATTTCAATATGCGCAAGACAACATTATACGATTACATATCAGGTACTGACATCAGTGCCGAATTTGACAAGCTAGTGAAATGAGAGCAACAGTATGGTTGTTCACGGCACTGACAGTGATGGCCGTGACAGGGTGTGGCAACAGTAAGGAGAATACGGATGGCGAAGAGGAGATGACCCGTCAGGATTACTCTGTGGAGAGCAATGTGGTTAAGGCGGAGAGGCTCGAGCTGCGCACTTTCCACAAGCAGCTGGTTTGTAATGGACGTGTCGAGGCTTCTGAGAAGAGCCGCCTGTCATTCCTGGCTAACGGCACGGTTGACAGGATTAGTGTCAGGGAGGGTGAGCGTGTCCAGAAGGGACAGATTCTGGCATCGCTTGAAAAGACTCAGCTTAAGGAGCAGTTTGAATCGGCGAAACTGGCTTACGAGAAGGCAAGGATAAACTTGGCCGACCGTCTGCTCGATTATGGCTATGCGTTGTCCGACACTGCCTCCATGCCTGCCGACGTGAAACGCACCATTTATATCAATACGGGTTTTTCTGATTCTGAGATGGCCTTCAGGCGTGCTCAGCGCGATTGGGAGAACTCTGACCTGAAAGCGCCGTTCAGCGGCAAGGTAGCCAGCATAACCGGCAAAGCTCATGAGTCTGCGGGAGCCTTCTGTACCCTTATAGCCGACCAGACTCTTGACGTGAACTTCAGTGTGCTTGAAACGGAGTACAAGTTCGTTCACGTGGGACAGACAATAAGGGTGTCTCCCTTTATCGACAGCGAGACTACTTTGACCGGCAAGGTGACTTCAATCAACCCGATGGTAGACCAGAACGGACAGATTCAGGTGAAGGCGAGGGTTTCGAACAATGGCAAGTTGCTGGACGGAATGAATGTGCGCATAATGATTGAGAATGACGTGCCCAACCAGATGGTTGTCAGCAAGAGTGCCGTGCTTATACGCGACAACAAGGAAGTCCTGTTCAAGTATGTTGACGGCAGGAGTGTATGGACGTATGTCAACGTGCTCATGAGCAACACCACCGAGCATGTGGTTGAGGCCAACACTGAACGCGGTGCGGAACTCAACCCCGGTGATATGGTAATTGTTTCGGGAAATCTGAACCTCGGCGACAACACCGCGGTGGAACTGGCTGAATGATATGTTCAAGGGACTTGTAAACAGGCCTATTGCGGTGACGATGGTGCTGATAGCCGTGCTGGTTCTCGGTATCGTCTCTATCAGGCTGCTGCCGGTGTCGCTTGTTCCCGATATCGACATTCCGCAGATAACGGTGCAGGTGACATCGCCCAACAAGTCGGCCCGCGAGATAAACGAGACCATGGTAAACCGTCTGCGAACGGAACTGGTTCAGCTGCCTAACCTCGACAATATTGTATGCGAGAGTAAGGATGGCAGCGGACTGATAACCATGACCTTCAACTACGGCACAGATGCCGATTACATTTTCATGGATGTCAACGAGCGTGTTGACCACGCAATGGGCGGCTGGCCGGAAGGGGACGACAGACCGACGGTTATGCGCGCCAGTGCCACTGACATCCCAGCCTTCTTTGTGAACGTCATGCTGAAGGGCGATGCCGGCTCTTCGGAGAACCGCTTCCTCGAGATGAGTGACTTTACCCGTAACGTGATAGTCCGACGCTTTGAGCAGATTCCAGAGGTAGCCATGGTTGATATTACCGGCCAGGTGTTCCCCGAGATGTACATAGTACCCGACAAGGAGAAGATGGGAGCATTGGGCATTACCGAGGAGTATCTGGCCAGCGCCATCAATAACGCTAACGTAAGCCTGGGCAACCTGTCGATACGCGACGGAGAGTATCGGTTCAATGTGCGCTTTGAGTCAACTGTCCTGACGGTTCAGGATATTCTGGACGTGTACCTGAATATTAATGGCAGAGTTTATCAGATAAAGGATCTTGCCACAGTCCGTGAACAGCCTCAGGTGCGTAAGGGCATGACAACGTCGGACGGCAAGCCGGCAATTACTCTTGCTGTGATTAAGCGTACCGAGGCCAAGATGGCCGACTTGCGTAAGCATGTGAGTGAACTGACCGACTCTTTTGAGAAGGATTACCCTGACATGGAGTTCCTGGTGACACGCGACCAGACGGCGCTTCTCGACTATTCCATCAGCAATATGATAAACAACCTGCTGTATGGTGCCCTGTTCGCTTGTCTAATCATATTTTTCTTCATGCAGGATTTCAAGTCACCGCTTCTGGTGGTCGTTACCATTCCTACAGCGCTGATTATGTCTTTCATGATGTTCTATGTGATGAAGATAACCATCAATATTATCTCGCTTTCGGGACTGGTGCTCGGACTGGGCATGATGGTTGACAATTCTATTATCGTGATAGACAACATTACTCAGCGGTGGAATAAAGGGGAACTGCTTGAAACGGCCTGTGTCAAGGGTTCCCAGGAGGTGTTTGCTCCTATGCTGAGTTCTGTGCTGACGACTTGTGCAATCTTCGTTCCGCTGGTCTTCATGAGCGGCATATCCGGTGCCCTGTTCTATGATCAGGCCATGGCGGTCTCCATAACCCTGTTCTCGGCACTTATTGTTTCGGTAATCTTCATTCCTGTAGCCTATCGTCAACTGTACCGGAATAACTCAGGCTTCGTTCCCAACCGCTTCATTGCAAAGATAAGCATAGGTGATATGACCCGTGGCTACGACAGGGTCCTGAAGTGGTTTTTCCGCCATCGCGCGGTGATGTGGTGCATATTCGGCGTGTCTCTGCTGCTGACGGGATTCCTGTTCCGGAGTATCGGCAAGGAGAGGCTTCCGCGCATGACTCACGATGACACTTTGTTCCACATCGAGTGGAACCGCAGGGTGACCGCTGAGGAGAACAGCCGCCGCTGCAATGAGATTGCATCAGCTTTCCCTGACATGATTGAGCAGACGACGGCTATGGCAGGAGTGCAGCAGTTCGTTCTGCCTCATACCGGAGACATTGGTCCGTCTGAGGCTGTGATATACATAAAGGGCCGTTCTGCAAAGGAAGTAGAGAAACTCGAGGAACAGGTGTCTCTGTATATTCAGAGTCATTGGCCCGAAGCGGCTTTCAGCAGCAAGGCGTCCGGAAATCTGTTTGACATGATTTTCTCTGGCAAGGAGGCATCGCTGATAGCACATATACGCGTGGCAGATGGTTCGACTCCCGAGCCGGCCAGCCTTAACGAGCTGCTTATGAAGATACGCCAGGCACTTCCCGGCACATATATCAGGCCTGCAGAGTGGAATGAGTATATCGAACTGGTAACTTCACCCCAGATGCTTGCCCTGTATGGCGTCAACTTCGGTCAGGTCCAGAACTTCCTGAAGCAGGAGCTGGGCGACAATGCGGTCATGAGGGTCGCCAAGGGCGAGAACTCGGTGCCAATCATTATAGGCAGCGAGCGTAAGCAGGCTTCCGACCTCATTCAGAACCAGTACCTCAATACTTCGAACGGTGGCAGGGTGCCGCTTGAGACTGTGCTCATGGAGAGCCGCAACAGAGACCTCAAGAATATTACCTCGGGAGTCGAGGGCGAGTATTATCGCCTTGAACTGGAACCGGCCCGCAAGGAGGTCCGCAAGACGATGGAGACAATCCGCAAGACTGTACGTGAGGACAGCCGTTTCGAGGTTGACTTCAGCGGAGCCTGGTTCACCAACCGTGAACTGGTGAAGGAACTGTGTACTGTATTGCTGGTGTCGGTGCTGCTGCTGTTCTTCATACTGGCGGCACAATTCGAGTCACTGATTCAGCCCTGCATCATCATGTCCGAACTTCTGATTGACATCTTTGCGGCAATAGCCGTACTTTGGATATGCGGCGAGACCCTGAACCTTATGTCAATGATAGGAATTGTCGTCATGTGCGGCATCGTCATAAATGACTCCATTCTCAAGGTGGATACAATCAACAGGTTGAGAAGGCAGGGCATGGGACTCAAGCATGCCATAATGGAGGCTGGACGCCGACGTCTCAAGGCTATTCTGATGACGTCGCTGACTACTATACTGGCCATAGCTCCATTCCTGGTACGCGGAAGCATGGGCAGCGATCTGCAATATCCTTTGTCGCTGGCACTGATAAGCGGCATGGTGGCGGGTACATTTGTCAGCGTCTTCTTCGTTCCGTTATGCTATTATGAGATTGAAAAGTACGGAAAAGCTAAAGCAGAGTAGGAGATGAGTGGCGTGGATAAGCAAAAGGGGCTGTCGTCATTCTCGGTCATACTGGTGATGACGGTGCTGATGATTGTCGGCGCTGCCATGTTGCCGATGCTTGACCTGCACTATAGTCCGGACAACCACTATCAGTCGCTCACAGTGTCATTCAGCTATCAGGGAGCCTCGGCCCGCATTATTGAGTCGGAAGTCACCTCGGTCGTTGAGGGAGCGCTGAATACCTTGGAGGGAGTGGTGAGTACTAACGCCGTCAGTTCGCAGAACGGTGGTTACGTCTCAATTGAGTTCAAGAAGGGGGTCAATATGGAGATGGCCCGTTTCGAGGCGGCTGCCCGCCTGCGTCAGATAGCCTCAAGGCTTCCTGCCGGGGTACACCCATACCTCGGAGGTTCGGTGTCGGGGGGAAGTGAAGGCAATACCCAAATACTGCGCTACACGGTGAACGCCGATATGACTGCCGACCGTATTCTGGACAATGTTCAGAAACATATTATCATTCCTCTGTCCAGAATTGATGGCGTGGAGAGCGTGGAGTCATCAGGAGCGGCACCCTTCCAATGGATAATTACGTTCGATCCCAACTCGCTGAGGGCCGTAGGGCTCACCCCGGGCGATCTTCAGAACGCTTTTGCCCAGCAGCGTCAGAACAGTATCATCGGTACCCAGGTTACAGAAGACCGTCTGATGCTGGTGCGCCTGCGCTCGACCAGTTTTGAGAGTGACATCGAGGAAATTCCCATCAAGTCTGTTGACGGCCGTCTGTATTACATAGGCGATTTCGCCAAAGTGACATACGAGGAGCAGCCGCCTTCGTCATACAACAGAATAAACGGACTTAACACAATTGACATAGCTGTCTACGGTTCGAAGGGTATAAATACCATAAAAGTGGCCAAAGAGGTTAAGGACAAGATGGCAGAACTTAAGGAAAGTTTTCCAGCAAAGTTCTCCATCAGGCAGACTTACGACGCATCTGTGCAACTGAAGAAAGAGATAAGGAGAATATTCTTCAGGGCAATCATGTCGCTCTTTTTCCTGCTGATGTTCGTGCTTCTGGTAAGCCGCAGTTTCCGCTATCTGGCGATAATCGGACTTACCATTACAGCCAACCTTCTGTCGGCGGTCATATTCTACTGGCTTTTCGACATAGGCATAGAACTTTACTCGATGGCGGGCATAACCGTCAGCCTTGGAATCATAATCGATACGGCCATAGTGATGGTTGACCACTTCACCTACTATGGTAACCGCAGGGTAATGACCTCTATCATGGGTGCCCTTATGACTACCATAGCTGCGTTGCTGATAGTGTTCTTCCTGCCTGAGAGCATGAGGCAGAATCTGACCAACTTCGTGTGGGTAATAGTGATTAACCTGACTCTGTCAATGCTTGTGGCCTTTCTGTTTGTTCCGGCACTGCTTGACAAGATTCCACTGCAGTCGAAGGGCGTGGCCAAATACTCTGTCGCAGGCAAGCGGCGCATCGTCGGATGGTCGCACTGGTACGAGAGATTCATACTGTGGTCTCGCGGCCACAGATGGATTTTCGTTGTGCTGATGTTGCTTATGTTCGGCATTCCCATTCATCTGCTGCCTTCACAGGTTCGCCACAAGGACAATGGTACTAACAAGGGGGGGCTTGTAGGTGTTTACAATGCCACCATAGGCAGCAAGTGGTACCAGAAAAACAGGGCTGTGTTCGAATATATCCTTGGCGGCAGTTTCAACTATTTTTCGAAGAGCGGCTCAAACAGGTACAGCTATCGTGAGCCTGAGCCTTCCAAGACACTGAATGTCTATGCCAACATGGCCGAAGGGTGTACTGCCCAGCAGATGAACGAGATAATCGTGGGTATGGAGAACTGGCTGAGTCAGTTTGACGGCATCGAGATGTACGAGACCAGTGTCAACGGTGCCTCGGCCTCCATCAGGATTACTTTCGAACGCGAGGCAGGCCGGACACGCTTCCCTTACGAACTGAAGCAGAAGATGTGGGCAAAGGCTATGAACTATGGTGGAGCTACATGGACCATTACATCGTTGGGAAGTGATGACAACACCCTGACCAACAATACGTACCGTACGTATTGGGACCACACGATAGATATTTACGGCTACAATTACGACCTTCTGTACCGTTATGCCGAAGACCTGCGTGACACTTTGCTGACCTTGAAGCGAGTCCCGGCAGCTGAGATTTCATACCGGGGCAGCAAGCCCGGCAGCGAGTTCTTCCTGGACCTCGACCGCGAGAAAATTGCTATGAACGGACTTGATGTCAGGAGTTATGTGGGCTACATGAATAACCAACTTTATCAGGGCAGTGCGGGACAGATATTCGACGGTGAGGATAACATCACTGTCATGATGAAGTCGGCTGAACTTGACTACTTCGACCTATGGCACATATCCAATGATATGATCCGTACGGACAGTACTCAGACGCGACTTTCCGATCTTGGTTCTATTACCAAGCGTCAGACAGGTGTGCAGATAATCCGTCAGAATCAGGAGTATGTCATTTCTGTAGGCTATGACTTCATAGGCTCATGGGATCTGTCCCGGCAGATGGAGGAGAAGCAGTTCAAGCGTCTCAATGCTTCGCTGCCTATCGGCTTCCATGCGGGGAATGACGACTACTACAGGTGGAGTCAGGAGAAGAACAGGCAGGCTCTGCTAATATTCATTATCGCCATAATCATCTACATGATTTGCTCTATTCTGTTTGAGTCGCTTAACAAGCCTTTTTCGATAATATTGATGATACCGCTCGGTTTCGTCGGACTGTTCATTGCCTATCCGCTCTTTGGCGTCATGTTTGACCAGGGTGGCTTTGCGGCCATGGTGATGCTTTGCGGTATAGTCGTTAACGCCAGCATCTACATGATCAGTGAGTACGATACCGTTACCTCCGCACGGCGATTCCCCGATTCTGACAATCTGACAATAGAACGACGCAATATCCGATATTGGATCAAGGCTTACAACCGCAAGATTATTCCCACGCTGCTGACGATTATCTCGACAGTGCTGGGTCTGATACCTTTCCTCTTTGACGGTAAGGACGATGCATTCTGGTACGCATTTGCAATAGGCGTCATAGGGGGCATGATATTTTCGATAATAGCATTGGTGTTCTTTATGCCGGTCTTCGTCCCCTTGCGGAAGCAAAACAGACAGCACTAGGCAGAACGTTCGCCTTTCGGTGTTACCGACTGTGGTTTTACAGAGTCGGGCCGGACAAATGGAGCGTTATAGCATACCGTAAAAACAAGGCAGACCCGGGTTGCGGGTCTGCCTTGTCTGTTGGGGACGGAATCAGAAGTTGTATACGTATCCTACACCGATAACATGTACAGGCTCGCCTCCATTGGGAAGATGGTACATATAGAACAGGTCAAGTATGTTGTGCCGGTCGAAGGCTATTTCGGTACCGACGTAGTTCAGAGAGCGTATCCAGGTCTTCCATGTGAAGATTTCTGCCATTGCATAGGGTCTGAATACGCTGCCTGGAATGTTGTACTGGGCTCTGAGCCTTGTACGCAGGGTGAAACTGTGTGATGACAGGGATGGAGTGTAGGCGAACTCAAGTTTCTCGCGAATTGATATGGAAAGAGCGTCGCGGATGAGCGTGCCTGTGGCACATAGTACTGCCTTGTGTGTACTTACAGTTGTGTTCCAATACTCGTAACTCAGGTCTGTCTTGAGCCATGGGGTTGCTTTGATACCGCCTCCGACGGCTCCGAATATGGCCTCTTTGTGGCCGAAGTTCTGGTTGCTGCGGAATTCGAAACGCATGAAAGCATAGCTTTTCTCCCAGCCTTTGTTTGCCTGAAGACTGATCCATGCACCGCCGTCATCGGCTCTGACTGTTGTTGAAGTGATTGCTGTAAGAAGCAGAAGTGTTGCAAGTCTGAGACTTTTGGATGACTTGGGAATGTTGTTTCTTCGTGTGATCATAAGTGTCGTTTCAGTTAGTTGAATTATGTGGGCGCAAAGATAATCAATAGTTTGCAGCTGTCAAAGAAAGGGCTTTTCTATAATTATTTCTATTTTTACAGCGTTATTACCTATATGCTTATGAAAGGGACGATAAGAAGGATGACCTTGTCATTGTTGATGTCGCTTACGCACTCAGTCGTGTTTGCCCAGTCATTTCCCAACGGATTGGCGGCAAACAGTGTGGATCCTGTGTCTGATTCGGTTGCGATTGCAAGAATGAGTTGCATGCTTGACAGCATACGCAACGAGGAGCACCGGCCGACGGTTGCCGTGGTGTTCAGCGGCGGAGGTGCAAAAGGTGCTGCATACATCGGCATTCTGCGTTACATGGAGGAGCAGGGTATCCCCGTTGACCTTATCGGCGGAACAAGCATGGGAGGTCTGATGGGCGGTCTTTACGCCCTGGGCTATGACAGCCATGAGATGGAAAAATTGATGACAGATATCGACTGGAACAAGATTATGAACGATAATCTTGACCTCAAATATCTTACTTACGAGCAGAAAGCCTACAAGTCGATCTTCTTTCTGTCGATACCATTCTTTTATGATGACAAGGCCCGTAACCAACGCGAAATGCTGTTCGGAAGTGATCAGTCAGATGGCAGTACATCAGGTCCGATGGATAAGAGAAAACTGCTTTCAACTATCCCTTTCGGATATAATTCCGGTTTCAACATTGACAACCTGTTGTCAAGGCTTTCTGTAGGTTATCAGGGTGACGTTGATTTCACTGAACTGCCTATTCCGTTCTATTGCGTGTCATCCGATCTGGTGACAGCGAAGGCAAAGTATCATACCAGTGGTTCCATAAAGACGGCCATGCGTTCAACAATGTCTATACCGGGAGTATTCAATCCGGTGCGTTCAGACAGGCTGATACTTGTAGATGGAGGCACGCGAAATAACTTCCCGATTGATATGGCTGGGGCGGCAGGTGCCGACATTATAGTAGGTGTTGAAGTCGCCTCACGCGATGTGGAGTACTCTCAGGTCAACAGTGCCATCGACGTGATGAGTTGCATGATAAAGATGCTGGGCGACGATGCCCGCAGCAATGAGGACTATAGTGCAGACCTGTATGTCAAACCTTCTACCGGCAACATAAGCATGCTGAGCTTCAATTCTGAGGCTATAGCTAAGATGATTGAGTCCGGGTATGAAGCTGCTAAGGGACATGATGAAGAATTCGCGGCGATAAAGAGGCGTGTCGGCGTTTTCGATTATGACAAGTGGCTGTCAGGATTAAAGCCTGATGTAACACATTTGGATGGAAAGTCTGTGATGGTGACTGATGTGAGAGTGAATGGAATCCCTTCGGAAGAGGAGTTTATGTTCCGGCGCATTCTCGGCATCCGCGACAGTGCTATGGTCACAACTTCCGATATAGAGGATGCAATGTGCAGGATTAAGTCAACGGGGGCCTTTGAGACTGTCAGGTACTCGTTGCTCGACAGAGATAACGATGATTCGTACACATTGCTTTTGGAGTGTACGCCTGGTCAAGTTCACAATTTCGGCTTTGCTTTCCGTGCCGATACCGAGAACTGGGCTGGAATCATTGCCAACCTGACTTTGAATGCTCATCGCCTTACTGGTTGGCGCTATGATTTTACGTTGGATCTTGGCTCGCGACATGGCATTGATGTGACAGTTTCATACCGTAAGAACTACATGGCTCAACTGAATGCTTCTCTTTCTCTGTTCCACTCACGCCATGATTTGGCTTCAAGGAGTGAGGCGATGAAACTTGACATAGGCTATCTTGGTGCCCGCGGCGAACTGTTTGTCTCTTCGGCACATGGCCTTTCTTATGATTTTAAGTGCGGCGTGAGGGCCGATGCGGCAACAATGCCCAGGAAGTGGTTCAAATCGTCCAGACCCGATGTCTGGAGTCCGTCAGATTCGCAGTCGAAAGGCTGCTATTTGTCTGGCTTTGTCTGCTCCGGCTTCAATACGATGAATGATGTCCAGTTCCCGTCAAGAGGAATCAGGGCAAAACTTGAAATGGAGTGCCGCTTTTTCAAGTTCGGCCATGACTATTCACCGACTCCTTCGATTTCTGCCAGTTTCCAGTCTGTGATTCCTGTTACACGCTGGTTGTCATTGATTCCAGACCTTCACTATCGCAGTCTGTTCTCGGATTATACAAGGGAAGACGAAGGCTATTCGATTATGAACAACAATTTTGTAGGTGGGTCATTTGCAGACAGGTATGTTTACGGCGAGATTCCATTCGTAGGATTGAATGACCCTTATATGGCTCAGAATCATGTGCTCGTGGCAAATCTGGATGTAAGGTTCAGACTGGCAAATAAACTCTATCTGTCAGCCCTTCTTGGTGCAGTCCGTGAAAACGATTCATTTGCCGGGCTTTTCAGCAGTGTCGAACCTTCGTTCTGGGCGTGTGGAATGGAACTGGGATACAGGATGGGAATCGGGCCTCTCAAGGTCAACGTACATTGGTCGGACTTCTCCAGGAACTTTGACTATTATATATCTGTAGGTTACGATTTCTGATTCACAGATGCGGCCACTTCCGTTATTGATTACATCCTTGCCGTTGACGCGAAGAATACAGGATACTGTGGAAATGGTCGGAATCAAGTCGGCATAAAAAAAGAGTCCGGTTTCGGCCGGACTCTTTTCCAGAATAATCATGAATTGTCCATTTTTCGGGGTATCCTTAATAGTCCCCTTTTGTATCACTTTCAATTAAAGAATTTCTATCCTTCTGCTTTCCGGAGTCTTGACAGTGACTTCTTTCTTGGGAAGTGTAATGTGAAGGATGCCGTTGGTCATCTGAGCGGTAATCTTGTCCGACTCGATATCGTCCGGCAAAGTGAAAGCCTGACGGTAGGCCGAGTATGAGAACTCACGGCGCAGATAGTTTTTCTTGTCTTTTTTGTCTTCCTTGTCACTCTTTTTCTCAAGGGTTATGAGAAGCTCTCCTTCGTTGGATACCTGAACATTCAGGTCTTCCTTGTTCATTCCAGGTGCTGCCACCTCAATCTCGAAATCTTTCTCGTTTTCGATTACATTGACTGCCGGTGAAGCAAACTGCTTTGCAGGTGTGAATGCCGGAAAACTGTCGTAAAAGAAGTCGTTGAACAGTGAAGGCAGCCAATCATTTGAATTTCTACGTGCTACTAACATAATTGTAAATTTTAAAAGTTATACATTTTTATCTGTTTCAATTTCTTCCCGTATCTCTGCGGGTTTCACATGAATAGTTGCAAACTGAATGCCAGTTTATAATCAAGACACTATGTCTGCGTTTACTGACATACTGACATGAAATGTAGATTTTTGCATGACAAAATGACAAACTGGGTAGTTTGTGGCTAATTATTGATATTTTAGCAGACAGAAACGTCAATGGTGTCAATCATGTCGGTAGTTGATTTTTTGGCTTTGCTGTTGGGTGTCATTGGGATAGCCGGCAGTGTGATTCCTGGTATTCCGGGCCCTCCTTTAAGCTGGGTAGGGCTGTTGCTGGTCTGGCTCGGCCGTAATGACGGCGGGCATCCGGTTGCAAACGCGGCCCTGTTGGTATGGTTGGGCCTGACTGTGCTGGTTTCGGTTTTGGACTATGTGGTGCCTGCTCAGTTCACACGGATTACGGGAGGTACCAAGTCGGCGTCGAGAGGTGCCATAATTGGTTTGGTGATAGGGTTGCTGCTTCCGCCTGTCGGGATAATTGTCGGCAGCCTGCTGGGGGCCTTTGTTGCAGAGTTTGTTTCGGAAGGCAGGGATGTGTGGAGTTCTGCCAAGGCGGCACTTGGGGCTTTTGCCGGTTTTATGTTCGGTACCGGACTTAAGTTGCTGGTTTCGGGTCTGATGTTCTATTATATTATAGTAGGTATTTTCTGATTCTTTTCCGTTGTCGTAGCCGACGGTGCTGAGTGCAGTAAAAATAACAGCCGCAGACTAAGTCTGCGGCTGTTTCGTGTGATCCGTGGCGGATTTGAACCGCCGACCTCTTGCCTGTCAAGCAAGCGCTCTAAACCAACTGAGCTAACGGATCGGACTCTTGTTGCGGATGCAAAGATAGATTGTTTTTTTGGGAATGCCAACTATTTGCATCAGTTCTTGAAAAAAGAGTTTTCTATAAAATATCGTATTGATGTCTGTTTTCAGAGCGTCTGCCAGGTGGTTATCAACAGGCTGTTGAAAACTTTTTGGTAAAAAGTGGGGGAAAGTGGATTAAAGTGGAGGAATTTTTTATAATTTTGACGCAATGATGTAATTAAGATACCCAAATTAGATAGAATGAGTCTGATAGGTCAGTTCGCGGCAAAACTTGACAGCAAGAACAGGGTGTTCCTGCCTGCTGCGTTCCGTCGTTCCATTCAGACTGTAGTAGCCGGGACGGATGCAGAAGACAAGGTAAAGTCTCCGGAGGTTACTTTGGTGGTGCGCCGTGATCTTTTCGAGAACTGTCTGGTCATCTATCCTGAGAGCGAGTGGCGTGCTGAGATTGAAAAGGTTCGTTCCAAACTCAATCGTTTCGACAGTCTTCAGCAGATGATTTTCCGTAAACTTGTGTCAGAGGCACAGGAGGTAACTCTTGATTCGAATGGAAGATTTCTCCTGCCCAAGGGGCTGCTTGAAAAGGTGGGAATAACACAGGAGGTGTTGTTTGTGGGAATGGAGCGGACTATTGAAATGTGGGCTCCGTCCGTCGCAGGAAAGTCTGACGTAGGTGGGGAACCGTTCATGAGCGATGCTGAATTTGAAGAGGGTATCAAACAGTTTATGGCCGAGTGAGAGATATTAGTCACATAGCAGAATGTTGGAGAACAACGAGACGACATATCACGTACCGGTACTTCTCAGACAGAGTGTAGATGGACTGGTCGTTGATCCCGATGGGATCTATGCCGACGCCACTTTTGGCGGCGGAGGTCACTCTCGCGAGATTCTTGTGCGTCTCTCATCAAAAGGTCGTCTTTATGGCTTCGACCAGGATATGGATGCCATGTCCAACAAACTTGAGGACAGCCGTTTTACTTTTGTTTATAGCAATTTCAGGTACATGCGCAACTTCATGCGCTACTATGGCGTGGAGAAGTTGGATGGCATTATTGCCGATCTGGGCGTGTCGTGGCATCATTTCGATGAGGCTGAGCGGGGTTTTTCTTTTAGGTTTGACGCCCCTCTGGACATGCGCATGAATCGCAGGGATGGGTTATGTGCGGCTGATGTCTTGAACAGTTACTCTGAGGAGGAAATTGCCCGCCTATTCCGCACTTATGGCGAGTTGCAATGCGGCGGCCGTCTTGCCAAAGCGGTAATATCTGCAAGAGATAACGGTCGCATTGAAACTACAGGTCAGCTTTGTCGGTTGGCAGAACCTATACTTGGTCGTGAACGTGCACGCAAGGAGATGGCCAAGGTCTTTCAGGCTTTGCGCATTGAGGTAAATCATGAGACAAAGGCATTGCAGAGTTTGCTTGAACAAGCTGCAGGACTGTTGAAGTGTGGTGGAAGACTAGTGGTGATAACATACCATTCTATCGAGGACCGCATGGTTAAGAATGTGATGAAAAGCGGAAATATTGATGGAACCGTTGAGCGTGACTTCTATGGGAACAGCTGTGTGCCGTATCGCTTGGTAGGCAAGCCTGTCACGGCTGATGCAGCCGAACAGGCTTCAAACCCGCGTTCACGGAGCGCAAGGCTGAGGGTGGCAGAAAGGGTTTAGATTATGGCGGAATCGATAAACGGAAGACAGAGCGAGGACTCTGGACGCAAGTTCAGCCTCAAGCAGTTCCTGAGGGGCGATGATCCGCGTATGATGGCCTTCATCCGACGTCAGATCCCCCTGATAGTCCTTGTAATTGTTCTGGTAATGATCTACATAGGAAACCGATATGACAGCCAGTGCGATTTGGTTCGTATTGAGAGAATGAAAGAGGAGCTTGTAGATGTGCGTTATCAGGCATTGAACATAACGAGTGATGTGTCGGCAAAGAGTAAACCGTCTTACATTGAACAGGTCGTGGGTGGGGGAACATATGGCCTTCAGTCGTCCAAACAGCCTCCTTATCGCATAGTCGGCAGAAAAAAGAGAAGATGAGCGAAGTGAACAAAGAGGACAAGTCGGTGGTGCGATTCAGGATTCTGACTATCCTGATGAGCGTCGTGGCGCTTTTTATAATAGTGCAGATGTGCCGCGTCATGTTCGCTGAGCGCAGATACTGGAAAGAAGTATCTAATTACATGGTCTCATGGAACAAAACCATAGAGCCGCGTCGTGGAAACATATTGAGCGACGAGGGGCTCCTGATGGCCAGTAGCATGCCGCAGTACCGGATATATCTTGACTTCGTTACCAGTGAGAGGGTCGCAAAACTGAAAGATTCGGATCAGAACCGCAAGGATACGTTGTTCTATAAATCGCTGGATGAAACAGTGTCGGCCATGCACAACCTGTTTCCGTCAATTCCTCAGAGCCGTTTCAGGGAACATTATGTACGGGGTCATTCTATCAAGAGCAAATACTATCCCCTGGTGCCTGACGGCAAGGTTCTCTCGTATAACCAGTTCAAGGAGGCTGTCGTTACTGTTCCATGGCTGAAGCCAAGATACGAAGGCTGGTTCTACAGCAAGGATGGCAGGGTGTCGCGTAAGAAACCATTCGGCCAGCTCGCTACCCGTACTCTGGGTGACCTGTATGGGGCAAAGGATTCTGCAAGGTATGGATTGGAGTTTTCGTTCGATTCGGTGTTGCGAGGAACTCCGGGAATAGGTCATGAGGAGAGAATTCGCAACACTACCCGTGTAATAGTGGACAAGGAGCAGACGGATGGT
Source organism: Bacteroidaceae bacterium (assembly GCA_017615835.1). Classification (GTDB taxonomy): domain Bacteria; phylum Bacteroidota; class Bacteroidia; order Bacteroidales; family Bacteroidaceae; genus Colenecus. Next base: position 72,811 of record JAFZZI010000004.1, read on the forward strand.
TCCGATATAGTGACTACGCTGAATGTACAGATGCAGGATATAGCCGAAACTGCTTTGAGGCGACGTCTTCTGGATCTGAACTCCTACTCGGGAGTGGCGGTGCTGATGGATGTGGCGACTGGAGACATTAAGGCAATGGCAAGCCTTACGCGTACCGGTGACGGCAGTTACTATGAAATTCAGAATAATGTAGTAAAAGAGATTTACGAGCCGGGCTCCACTTTCAAGACGGTGTCCATGATGGTGGCGCTTGATGCCGGCAAGATGAGCATAAATGACAGCGTTTATTGCGAGAAAGGACAGTATTTCGGTTTTGGGGGTGTCCGGATGACCGACTCTCATGGACTTGGCTGGGCTACAGCCGCTGAGGTGTTGATGGAGTCGTCGAATATAGGTACTGCCAAACTGATATCGAAGGCGTTCAAGGGCCACGAAGAGGAGTTTGTCGAAGGTGTCTACAAGACAGGTATCAACACCCATTTCGATCTGCAGTTGACTGGTACGGCCGCACCGGTCATACGCAAAGGCGGTTATTGGGATGCTACCCGGTTGCCTTGGATGTCGTACGGATATAATGTGCAGTTGCCGGCCATTAACACTCTGGCCTTTTACAACGGCATAGCTAACGGTGGCAAAATGGTTGCTCCCAGACTGGTGACCGAGGTTCGCCGGGATGGACAGGTGGTCAAAAGTTTTCCGGTTGTTACCGTAACTGAAAGAATGTGCGGTGACAGCACACTTAAGGACATCCGTTATATGCTGGAGAAGGTTGTTGAGGAGGGAACGGGTAAGCAGGCCGGTTCAAGCCGCTTCAAGGTGGCAGGAAAGACGGGAACAGCTCAGCTTTCGCAAGGAGCCGGGGGCTATACTGCATCGGGACGATCTTATCTGGCGTCTTTCTGCGGCTACTTCCCGGCAGATAATCCCAGATTCTCGTGTATTGTCACGATACGCACCCAAAAGGGGCAACTTGCATACGGAGCCGGAGCTGCCGGGCCGGTTTTTCATGAGATTTCAGAGAAGGTAATGTCCATGTTGGGTGAAAGTAATCTTGCTGATGCACGCGATACAGTGAACAGTCATGTGCCGACAGTATTGTCTGGAGATATGTCAAAAGCAGGATACATTCTGTCAAAACTGGGGATTACGGCATATCCGAAAGATGGCAGCGAACTCGCTGACAGTTTGTGGGGAAAGGTCACTAATGAGAATGATTCCATTGTGATAACACCTCGGGAGTATCGTAACGGTCTGGTACCGGATGTGGTAGGTATGGGCGCTTCTGATGCCGTATATCTTCTGGAGAGTGTCGGACTTAAAGTTGGATTGAGCGGAGTGGGTCGAGTGTATAGTCAGAGTCTGTCAGCAGGAACGGCTTTCAAGCAGGGTAGTTATATTTTGATTAAACTGAGGATGTGATGATTACGGTAGCAGATCTTGTCAAGGATATCAACCTCCTTGAAGTGAAGGGAGATACTGGAAAAGTTGTCTCGGGTGTGGCGATAGACTCGCGCATGGCAGGCTTCGGGTATATGTTCATCGCCATCAAGGGTACAACCCAGGATGGACATGCCTATATTGGCAAGGCAATAAGCCAAGGAGCTGTTGCGGTTGTCTGTCAGGACATGCCCGAAAATCCGGATCCTTCGGTTGTGTGGCTGAGGGTTCAGGATACCAGCGATGCCGTAGGCCGCATTGCTACCCGTTTCTATGGCAACCCGACATCAAAGATTATTCTTGTCGGAGTGACGGGAACGAACGGTAAGACTACTATAGCGACACTTCTGTACGAGATGTTCCGCAAGTTCGGATACAAGTGCGGACTGATTTCGACTGTATGCAATTATATTGATGGTGAGCCTATTGAGACGGATCATACTACTCCCGATGCCATTACTTTGAACAGTCTTCTTGGCCGGATGGCCGACGAAGGTTGCAAGTATGTGTTCATGGAGTGCAGTTCGCATGCCATTGATCAGAAACGCATCGGAGGACTTAAGTATGCCGGCGGAATATTCACGAACCTGACACGCGATCATCTGGACTATCATAAGACTGTAGATAACTATCTGAAAGCAAAGAAGGCCTTTTTTGACGGCCTTGGCAAGGATGCTTTTGCAGTAACTAATCTGGATGACAGAAATGGACTGGTAATGACACAGAATACAAGGGCCAAAGTCACGACGTATTCTCTTCGCAGTATCAGCGATTTCAAGGGAAAGGTGCTTGAGTCTGGTTTCGAGGGCATGTTGATGGATATCAACGGACGTGAAGTGTTCCTTCGTTTCATAGGCAGGTTCAATGCAAGCAACCTTCTCGCCGTTTACGGAACGGCCTGCAATCTTGGACGAGATCCGATTGAGGTTCTCAGGGTTATGAGTACTCTGGTGCCGGTAAACGGACGTTTCGATGCACTGCATTCGCCTAAGGGCTTTACTGCGATTGTGGATTACGCGCATACCCCTGATGCTCTGGTTAATGTGCTGGAGTCAATTCGTGAAGTGCAGAATGGGAAGGGCAGGCTTATCACTGTTGTAGGTGCCGGCGGAAACCGCGATAAGGGCAAACGGCCTCTGATGGCAATGGAGAGCGCCAGACGCAGTGACAAACTGATAATTACATCGGATAATCCAAGGTTCGAGGAACCTCAGGACATAATAAATGATATGCTGGCTGGCCTGACTTCGGCTGACATGAGGAAGACCCTGACCATTGTGGACCGGAAGGAGGCTATACGTACAGCCTGCATGATGGCTGAAAAGGGTGATGTCGTTCTCGTGGCAGGAAAAGGCCATGAGACATACCAGGATGTGAAAGGGGTAAAGCACCACTTTGACGACAAGGAGGTGATTGCGGAATGTTTTGAATAAATATGCTATGCTGTACTATCTGTTCCAGTATCTTGGCAAGTTGAACTTTCCTGGCGCGGGAATGTTCTCGTACGTCACTTTCAGGGCCATATTGGCGATGGTCCTTTCAATCATCGTCTCGGCCTGGTTTGGCAAGTTTTTCATCAGATGCCTCAAAAACCGCAATATCTCGGAAACTCAGCGCGATGAAAAGACAGATCCGTTCGGAGTGGCCAAGAAGGGGGTCCCGACTATGGGCGGTGTGATTATAATAACTGCCATACTGGTGCCGTGCCTTCTTGTAGGGAAACTCGGGAACGTTTACATGATTCTCATGATTGTGACCACCTTATTGCTGGGTACGGTCGGTTTTGCGGATGACTATGTGAAGACTTTCAAAAAAAACAAGGAAGGTCTGAACGGTTGGGTAAAAATTACGGGGCAGGTCATACTTGGGCTTATTGTGGGGCTTACGCTTCGTTACAGCCCTCAGGTCGTGATGAATGAGAATGTCTCACATCGCATTGAGAATAATGTTGAGGTTGTAGTAAAGTCACCTGATGTAAAGTCGACGCGCACCACCATCCCGTTTGTCAAGGAACACAATCTTAACTATGCGAATTTTTTCAATTGGCTGGGTGAGCCTCTGAAGTATCAGGCCGGGTGGATATTCTTCGTGCTGTTGACTGTGTTTGTAGTTACAGCAGTGTCGAACGGATCTAACCTTAATGATGGCATGGATGGTATGGCGGCCGGAAACTCGGCTATCATCGGTACTGCAATAGGTGTACTGGCCTACGTGTCTAGTAATGTTGTGGCTGCAGGACATTTCGACTTAATGTATATTCCCGGCAGCCAGGAGATGGTGGTTTTCCTCAGTGCCTTCGTTGGAGCGCTCATAGGCTTTTTGTGGTACAACTCTTACCCTGCTGAGATATTTATGGGTGACACGGGAAGTCTGACCATCGGCGGCATCATAGCGGTGTCGGCCCTTTGCATACATAAGGAACTTCTTCTGCCGATACTGTGTGGTGTATTTCTCATGGAGAGTGTCTCTGTCATCGGACAGAGGTTTTACTACAAGTCGGGCAAGAAGAAGGGGGTACATCGCCGGTTGTGGAAGCGTACACCGTTTCATGACCATTACCGCACTTCCCTTGAGCAGGTCCAAAAGTGCGATCCGGGCAGTACTGTCCTTTTCCGGGGCAGTGGCAGGCTTCAGTTTGAGACTAAAATTACGCTTCGGTTCTGGATTATCAGTATAGGACTTGCAGCGTTTGCTATATTGACTTTGAAAATCAGATGACGATGACAAGGATTGTTGTGTTGGGTGCAGGTGAAAGTGGAGTGGGGGCTGCTGTCCTCGCTGTTAAACAGGGGTTTGAGGTGTTTGTATCGGACATGTCGTCAATTAAGCCTAAGTACCGGGACGAACTCATTCGCAGGGGAATACAGTTCGAAGAGGGAAAACATACCGAGGAACTTATTCTTTCTGCAAAAGAGGTGGTGAAGAGTCCGGGTATTCCCAATGACGCTCCAATTATTGTGAAGTGCCGTGAGAAGGGAATCGGCATCATCTCTGAGATTGAGTTTGCAGGGCGATATTCTACGTCCAAGATGATTTGTATAACGGGTAGCAACGGCAAGACGACCACGACATCTCTGATTTACCATATTTTCAAGATGGCGGGCAAGGATGTCGGACTGGCGGGTAACATAGGCAACAGTCTTGCGCTTCAGGTGGCTGAGGATCCGCATGAGTATTATGTTATCGAACTGAGCAGTTTCCAGCTTGACAATATGTACGACTTCAAGGCTGACATAGCCATTCTGATGAACATTACCCCCGACCATCTTGACCGTTACGGACAGGAGATGCAGAATTATGTCGATGCCAAGATGAGAGTCGTACGTAACCAGACACAGGATGACGCTTTCGTGTTCTGGAACGATGACCCGATTATTCAACGCGAGCTTAAGAAGTATGGCATTACTGCTAAACTGTATCCTTTTGCCGAGGCCAAGGCTGCAGGGCTCGCCTCGTATGTAGAGGATGGAAAGGTGTGGTTCAACACTCCTGTATCCTTCAACATGGAACAGGAATCGCTTGCCCTGACGGGAAAGCACAACCTTTATAATTCGATGGCAGCAGGCATTTCGGCCGGTATTGCAGGTATACACAAAGAGACTATACGCGAGGCACTACAGACCTTCAAGGGAGTCGAGCACAGGCTTGAGAGGGTTGCCAGGGTAGGCGGGGTTGATTATATAAACGACTCGAAGGCGACAAACGTAAACAGTTGCTGGTATGCTCTTCAGAGCATGCCCGTGAAGTGCGTACTGATCCTAGGGGGCAAGGACAAGGGAAATGACTACAATGAGATAGCTGATCTTGTGCGGGAAAAGTGCTGTGGGCTGGTCTATCTTGGCCTGCACAATGAAAAACTTCATGGTTTTTTTGACAGTTTCGGTATCCCCGTGGCTGACGTACAGTCGATGAAGGATGCTGTCGATGCTGCTGCCGGCATGGCCTCGGAAGGGCAGATAGTCCTTCTCAGTCCCTGTTGCGCCAGCTTCGACCTTTTCATGAGTTATGAGGACAGAGGTGATCAATTCAAAGCCTGTGTCAGAGCGTTATAGAGCATTATGGATAAGGAAGAGAGGACATTGTTCAAGGGTAAGCCCATTCTTTGGCTGTTTGTCGGGCTATTGTGTCTGGTGTCGGTTATTGAGGTGTTCAGTGCTACAAGCCGAATGACTTTCGGCGGCGACCAGAACTACCTGATGCCGGTGCTTAAACATGTAGTTCATCTTGTTCTGGGCTTTGTGGTGCTTTTCCTTGTACATCGTATTCCTTACAGATTTTTTAAGGCCATCCCTTACATCCTGTTACCTGTGACAGCCGCAGCACTGGTGTGTCTTATGGTCAAGAGTGCCGTTACAGGTGTCACAGATAGGTGGATTCAGCTTCCCGGGTTTTCGATACAACCATCGGAACTCGCCAAGATGGGTGTTATTGTGGCAGTGGCTGCATTGTTGGCAAAGTTGGATGAGGAGGATGAACTTTCGCAGGTCAGGATCTTCTGGCGTATTCTGTTGTTGTCAGGTAGTTTCATATTGATGATTATGCCGGAGAATCTCTCTACTGCCGTATTGCTGGCAATTGTAGTATTCCTGATGATGATAGTGGGCGGTATTCGCCCACGATATCTTCTTTACCTTACAGGAACGTGTGTTGCACTCGGAGGTGCCATGCTTGCCGTGATGCTGTACGTATCGCCCCAGAAAATAGAGAAGTCGCCACTTCCGTCCCGTTTCCTGACATGGCAGGCCCGTGTTTTGGACTTTGTGGATGGTAGCGACAAGAACCTTACACCTCAGGATTATGTCAGGACAATAGCGCGTGACAAGCCTCAGGAGACACATGCAAACATTGCCATTGCCAGTAGCCATATTCTTGGTAGAGGTCCGGGTAATTCCGTAGAGAGGGATTTCGTTCAAGAAGCAAGCTGCGACTTCATTTATGCCATCATCATTGAGGAACTTGGCTTATTGGGGGCTCTTGTGGTGCTGTTCATTTACCTGTGGATTCTTCTGAAGTCAGGTGGTGTGGCGGCGCGTTGCGGCTCAAGAAAGTTCCCCCGATACCTTGCTATGGGTATAGCTTTTCTGATTACGCTCCAAGCCTTTGTCAATATGTCAGTTGCTGTTGGGCTAATACCTGTCACGGGGCAACCTTTGCCATTGATAAGTACTGGAGGAACTTCCATACTGATTACTTTTTTCTATTTCGGAATGTTGATAAGCATTAGCTGGAGCGGTGAAGAGGAACATGAAGAGACTGTAGAAACGGCCGAAGAAAACTAGAGGGAATATGGTAAAGACAAAGATTATCATAAGCGGAGGTGGTACAGGTGGACATATCTTCCCTGCTATCTCGATAGCAAATGCTGTAATGAAATTGCGTCCGGATGCGGAGATTCTGTTTGTAGGTGCCGAGAACCGTATGGAGATGCAGCGCGTTCCGGCTGCCGGATACAGGATAGAAGGACTGCCTGTTGCAGGTTTTGACCGTCACAACCTTATTAAGAATGTTTCCGTGTTGGTAAAACTCATGAGAAGTCAGTGTAAGGCACGCAGGATTGTGAAGGAGTTCAAGCCTCAGGTTGCGGTTGGTGTCGGTGGTTATGCTAGCGGACCGACTCTGAGAATGGCCGGACGTATGGGAGTGCCGACACTGCTCCAGGAGCAGAATTCGTTTGCGGGTGTAACCAATAAGTTGCTGGCAAAGAAAGCAAAGCGCATTTGTGTAGCCTACGAGGGTATGGACAAGTTCTTTCCCAAAGATGTGATAATGCTTACTGGTAATCCTGTCCGGCAGAATTTGGTAGAGAACCATGTCTCAAAGTCTGAGGCTGCTTCAGCAATGGGGCTTGACGCAGGCAAGCGGATTGTTCTGATCATCGGTGGTAGTCTTGGAGCACGCAGTATCAACGAAAGCGTGCTGGCGAATCTGGATGCTATTCGTTCCGCCAGGGATGTTCAATTCTACTGGCAAACGGGAAAGTTGTACATTGATGAGATGAGACGCAGGCTTGACGATTGCGAGGCTGTACCGAATCTTTTCGCTACCGATTTTATAGCAGACATGGACAAGGCGTATAGTGCCGCCGATCTTGTGGTTTCAAGGGCAGGTGCCGGATCTATTTCCGAGCTCTGTCTTCTTGGTAAACCTGTCATACTGGTACCATCGCCCAATGTGGCAGAGGACCATCAGACTAAGAATGCAATGGCTTTGGTCAACCATAATGCTGCCGTGCATGTGTCTGATTTGGAAGCTCCCAAGATTATGATACCGGAAGCACTTGATCTTGTGCGTGACGAGAAGCGTCTTTCATCTCTTAGTACGAATATTCTTAAAATGGCCCTTCCTGATTCGGCTGAGATTATAGCCAGGGAGGTCCTGAAACTTGCAGATGGGAAGTGATATGAATATGAACCAAATTGAATCTGTCTATTTCATAGGGGCAGGAGGCATAGGAATGAGCGCATTGGTCCGTTTCTTCCTTGCAAATGGAAAATATGTGGCAGGGTATGACAGAACCCCGTCTGAACTGACATCGGCCTTGTCCGCCGAGGGCGCGGTCATACATTTCGAGGACAGTGTGGAACTGATTCCCGAACGTTGCCGCAATGTCGGAAATACGCTGGTGGTATATACTCCGGCAATTACGGCTGATTCAAATACCGAGATGAGATGGTTCATAGACAGAGGATTCACATTACAGAAAAGAGCGCAGGTGTTAGGTACTGCAACTCAGAATATGGACGCTCTTTGTGTTGCAGGAACACATGGGAAGACGACTACTTCGGCAATGACCTCTCATATCCTTGATGGCACCGAAGAAGGTTGCAATGCCTTTCTTGGAGGTATACTCAAGAATACGCATAGCAATCTGATGATTAGCAAACGCACAAAGCGTGTGGTGGTCGAAGCCGATGAGTTTGACCGTTCGTTCCACTGCCTCCGGCCATTGAGAACTGTTGTTACAGCTATTGATGCTGACCACCTGGATATATATGGAACGTACGAAAATTATGTAGAGAGTTTCCGCCATTATGTGTCACTGATACGGCCGGGCGGAGACCTGATCCTGCGTAACGGACTTGAGGACAGATTGAGGCCGGAACTGCAGCATGGAGTGCAGCAATGGTCGTATTCTGCAGACAATGGTAACTTCCATGCAACTAATGTCCGAAAGGCAGATGGTGGTATCGTGTTTGATTTTGTGTCTCCGCTTGGAAATATTGATGATGTCGCACTTGGGGTCCCGGCAATAATAAACATTGAGAATGGTGTGGCAGCCATGGCTATGGCGCAATTGAGCGGTGCTCCGGCTTCGGTCATCCGTGAGCGTATGGCATCGTTCCGGGGAACAGACCGTAGGTTCGACTTCCATCTCAAGACATCCGCAAAGGTCTATGTGAGCGACTACGCCCACCACCCGGAAGAACTGAGACAATGTGCAATATCAATGCGGGGATTATATGCTGACAAAAAGATAACGGCTATATTCCAGCCTCATCTTTACTCCAGAACCCGCGATTTCCACAAGCAGTTTGCAGATAGCCTTTCGCTATTCGACGAAGTCTGGCTTCTCGATATCTATCCTGCACGCGAGTTACCCATTCCTGGTGTTACGAGTGAACTGATAGCAAAAGACATTCGTCCCGGAGTGTTCAAGGGTGTTGTGAGTATGGAGCAGGTTCCCGATCTTGTACGTAATATAGCAACTGACGTCGAGGTGCTGGTTACAGTCGGGGCTGGCGATCTGGATAATCTGGCTGATAGGATAACAGAGATATTGAGTGAAGGTACGGTATGAGACGTGTAGCGGGCATATTAGCAGTGATTCTGTTGGCGGGATACATGATTTTCTCGCTTGTCAGGCTTACGGCTTCTCCGAAGGGACATGTCTGTGGTGATGTCGTGCTCCGCATTCAAGACAGTCTGCACTATGGACTCCTGAACAGAGCAGCTGTTCTGGACTTGCTTGACCGCGAGGGAATCAATCCTATTGGCAAAAGTCTGGATGAGGTCAATCTGGACAGTATGGAGAAGGTCCTTGAAATGCATCCTCTGATTATGTCGGCCCAGTGTTACAGAACCGTGGGCGATGGGATAAGAATTAAAATCCGCTGCTCTGTACCTTTGGTCAGGGTTATGTCAGGAAATGGTTCCGACTATTGGGTTGACAGTAATGGACGTATTCTGGAGAGTCTGGGGTGTGCAGTAAATGTTCCTGTCGCAACCGGAAACATCTCACGCAGGTTCGCCCGTGAGGAATTGCTCAATATTGTTCGCGACATTAACTCCGACCAATTCTGGAAAGCTCAAGTCGAGCAGATAACAGTTGACGCGAATGGTAACGTAGAGCTGGTTCCCAGGGTTGGAAATCATGTAGTACAATTGGGGAAACCTGAGAATACGGCTGAAAAGTTGGATCGTGTATTCAAGTTTTATGAGAAGGGGCTGGATGAAATAGGTTGGAACAAGTACAGGTCGGTCAGTGCGGCCTTTGACGGTCAGATAGTATGTAGAAAGAGATAAAGGGATTGTATGGAAAACGAGAAAGTAGTAGTAGCAATTGAGTTGGGATCATCAAAGATTTCTGGCGCTGCGGCCAGCAAAGGTCCTGACGGACGACTGGAAGTATTGGCATATGCCACACTTCCATCATCGTCATTCATCCGTAACGGTGCCGTATATAATCTGGACCGTACGGCAGAATCTCTGGCACAACTTATTGAGTTGCTGGAGAGACAGCTTGGCGCAAAGATCAACAAGGTCTTTACCGGATATGCAGGAAAGTCCATGAGGACAGTCCCTGTAACGATAGAGCGTGATCTTGAGGAGGGTGAGGTAATCACTTCTGATATGGTGGACGGGATGCTTGTGGAATGTGGCGAAGTCCCTTCGGATAACATGTTGTCGCTCTGCGTCGCATCGCAGGAGTTCATGACAGACCATAAGTCAGTTCCCGAGCAGGATCCCATTGGTGTGGCATGTACCCATGTCTTGGGCCGTTTCCAGCGGATAATGATTCGCCCCAGGCTCTTCAAGCTGATGGACGATAGCTTCTCCAGAGCAAGTCTGGAAATTGCGGACAGTTTTGTTGCTCCGCTTGCTCTTGCAGGAATGGTGCTGACTGAGGATGAGAAACAGCGTGGCTGTGTCTTGATTGACTATGGCTCGGATAATACGACCGTACTTGTCTACAAGAGCGGACAACTGTGTTATTTGCGTGTTATCCCTTTGGGTAGCGATACCATCACCAAGGATATAATGAGCCAGTTCCAGCTTACGCATGAAGAGGCAGATTCGCTCAAATGCAGTTACGGCCTTTATGGCCTGACTGGCTCCAAGGAGGAAATAGCCATTGTAGACGCCAAGGAGATTCCTCTGAAGCTGTTGGGCGAGATAATTGAGGCCCGCAATGAGGAGATAATGACGAATGTTGTGCGTCAGATTCGGGCCAGCGGTTATTACGACAGCCTTTTCGGCGGCATAGTCGTGACTGGTGGCGGTAGCAATCTCCGTAAGTTACGCACGGCGATGGCTCCTTTATTCTCAGGTATTGGGTCAATAAGAATCTGTAATCATTTGGACAATATCATCAGATGGAAAGACCAGGAATGGGATGTCTCCAATGGTACGAACCTGTCACTTATCGCTCTGCTTGAGAATGGCAATGAGAACTGCTGCGAAGTGGCTATTATTGACGATCCGTTCGAAAACCTTGCGCCAGCTAATGTCAATAATTTTGAGCAGGCAAGCCTATTTAACGAGAATGGTGAAGATGCCCAACCTGAGCGCGACCGCAAGCGTCGGGAGAAGGAAGAGGAGCGTCGCCGGCAGAGAGCTGAAAAGGAAAGGATGAAGGAAGATAAGAAAACCAAGACATCTTCCTTTATAAACGGTATCAGAAATTCGTTCCATAAGTTTTTTGATGATGTCCAATAATTAAACTGTCACAACTATGAATGAAACAATAAAGGCTTTTGAGGAAAATGAGGTGCTGCCGTTCGGCTTTCCGACAGACGCTCCCAAGATAATCAAAGTGATAGGAGTAGGCGGTGGCGGTGGAAATGCGGTCAAGACGATGTTTCGCGAGGGAATTCGTGATGTGTCGTTTGTATTGGCAAATACCGACAGCCAGGCTCTTGCCGAATCAGACATACCTATCAAGCTGCAGTTGGGTAAGAAGATAACCAACGGCCTTGGAGCCGGCAACGATCCTGAAGTGGCCCGTGCAGCTGCTGAAGAGAGTATTGAAGACATCAGAAAGATGTTTGCCGATGAGACTAAGATGGTATTCATCACTGCAGGCATGGGAGGTGGTACGGGAACCGGGGCCGCTCCGGTAATTGCCCGCTGTGCCAAGGAAGCGGGGGTTCTCACTGTAGGAATTGTCACCATTCCGTTCAAGTTCGAAATGCGTCCTAAGATTCGTCAGGCCATATTGGGAGTTGAGGAGATGGCAAAAAATGTTGATGCCCTGCTTGTCATAAATAACGAGAGATTACTTGAAATATATTCAGAGCAGAAAGTTTCCATCGGTTTCAAGAAGGTTGATGAGACTCTGACTACTGCCACCAAGAGCATTGCAGAGATTGTAACCTGCAGGGGAATCATTAACCTTGATTTCCGTGATGTGAGAAAGATATTGAGGGATGGTGGTGTGGCTATAATGAGTTCGGGTGAGGCTGCTGGCGAGAACCGTGTCGAGCAGGCTATTCAGTCTGCACTCAACTCCCCATTATTGTACAACAACGACATCTATCGCTCCAAGAAGATCTTGTTCAATATCTATCAGAGTACCGAAGAGCAACATCAGCTTGTACTCAATGAGATGAACGAGATCCGTCACTTCATGGACAAGTTCGAGGACGAGAATATTGAAGTTATCTGGGGACTCGCCAATGATCCGTCGCTGGGAGACAAGGTTAAGATAACTGTACTCGCTACGGGATTTGGAATGAGTAACATTCCTTTGGTTGATGATACAAGTGACAGTGATACTGTAATTGGCAAACTCTATGGAGAATCTCTTGACAAGAAGGCACTCTATTTATTTGAACTTGAGGATGAAGACCTTGATAATGACCAGTTGATAAATGCCCTGACCAATTCTCCGACAAACCTGCGTCGTTCATCCGACATCTCCGAGATAAGGTCGTTGCGCGAGAAAAAGTCGTGACGGGCTTAGTTGGGTCTGTGGCAGTTGCCGGCAAAAGCAAATAAGGGACGACTGTAAATACAGCCGTCCTTTATTGTATTCTCTTAAATGATTGTAAGAAATCCTGGATTATGCCGTAACTCAAGCAATCTTCGCAATGTGGGCGCAGAGCTTTGACTTCAGGTTTGCAGCCTTGTTTTTGTGAATCATATTGGTCTTCGCCATCTTGTCAAGAAGCTTCTGCACTTTCGGATACATTGCGAGTGCCTCTTCCTTGTTGGTCATAGCACGGAACTGACGGACTGCGTTACGCATCGTCTTGCCGTAGTAACGGTTGTGAAGTCTTCTCTTCTCACTCTGTCTCATTGACTTGAGTGTCGCTTTGTGATTTGCCATTCTCTCTAATTAATTCATTTTGTTGTTGTAGCGCGTATGAGAGTCGAACTCATCTTGCAAGAATGAAAATCTTGAGTACTAGCCGATATACGAACGCGCCGTCTTTTTCACTGCCCTGACTCCTTGCACCGGTGCCTTTTGCAGTACTTGCCTTTTAAGCGGTTGCAAAGGTAGTTACATTTTTTCCAATAGACAATATTTAGAAAAGAATTTTTTATATTCGCGTTTGTAACTATGGGATTCCCCGGTAATGTGGCAGAAGGAGAAGGGTATTGTACTGGGTTCGGTCAGACACAATGACAAGTCCAGTGTCCTGCACCTCTTTACAGAAGGCTGCGGTCATGTATCTTATGTGTTCTATATGATATCGTCGTCAAAAAACATAACCAGAAATGCTCTGCTCCAACCTCTCACGTTGATAGGGTTTGAAAACCGCATTGTCTCCTCCCGTTCTTTGCAGCATCTTCGGGAACCGGTCAATCTGCGCCCTTTCAGCCGTATTCCATTCGATCCGGTCCGGGGTTCCATCGCCCTGTTTCTCGGCGAGCTGTTCATTCACTCTTTGATGGAGGAAGGGGAAAACAAGCCATTGTTCAGTTTCCTCACTGATGCCATATATACTCTTGATTCAGCCGATGACGTCAGGAACCTGCATCTGTTCATCATGCTCAGACTGTCATCTTACTTGGGTTTCGGTCCCAATACAGATGACTACTTTGAGGGTTGTTGGCTTGATCTACAGAATGGAGTATTTGTCCCGTCTGAGCCGTTGAACGGGCTTAATCCTGAGTTGGCTTACCGCGCCGTACAACTTCTCAATTGCAGCGCTGCGTCGGACACTGGCTGGATATCCATGACAGGGACACAACGTTCCTCCCTCCTTGGCAGTCTGAATACATACTACAGACTACACCTTCCGTCGTTTCCTGTGCTGAAGTCACTTGAGATACTTCAAGAGGTGTTTGGTTAGTGCTGGATTGACTGAATGGGGCAGCTGAGCCTCATTTGGCAGCGTCCTTCTGGCGTATCTCTACGCGGCGTATCTTGCCGCTTATAGTCTTTGGCAGTTCATCGACAAACTCGATTACGCGGGGGTACTTGTAAGGAGCAGAAACTTTCTTCACATGATTCTGTATCTCCTTAATCAGGGCCTCCTTGTCTGCGGTGTTGCGATACTCTTTGGCCAGCACTATGGTTGCTTTCACAACCTGTCCGCGAATATCGTCAGGTACGCCTGTCACCGCACATTCCACAACAGCAGGGTGTGTCATCAATGCACTCTCGACTTCGAATGGACCAATACGGTATCCGGAACTCTTGATGACATCGTCTGTACGTCCTACAAACCAGTAATATCCGTCGCTGTCGCGCCATGCTACGTCACCAGTATGATAGATGTTGTCGTAGTGTACGGTCTTGGTAAGTTCGGGGTCATGGTAGTACTCTTCAAACAGTCCGACAGGAGTGCGTTTGTCGGTGTGCAGTACTATTTCGCCACTCTCTCCATCTTCGGCAGAACGCCCGTCAGATGTAAGAAGGTCCATGTCGTATGATGGGTTAGGAACCCCAAGTGACCCCGGTTTCGGTTTCATCCAGGGAAATGTGCCGATTGTCATAGTCGTTTCAGTCTGGCCGAATCCCTCGTGAATTTCCAGGCCCGTCCCGTGCTTCCAGGCTTCGAATACGCTGGGATTTAGTGGCTCGCCAGCGGTAGTACAGTACTCAAGGGCACTTAGATCGAACTGACTAAGATCCTCGCGTATGAGAAAACGGTATATTGTAGGTGGAGCGCAGAAAGATGTAACCTTGTATTTGGCCATCGCTGCCAGTATGTTCGCAGGTGTGAACTTTTCGTGGTCGTATACGAATACGGTAGCTCCAACAATCCATTGTCCGTAAAGCTTTCCCCATACGGCCTTTCCCCATCCGGTGTCTGCTACAGTGAGGTGTAAACTCCCTTCGTGCAGGTTGTGCCAGTATTTTGCGGTTACAATATGTCCAAGCGGATAGAGGAAGTTGTGCGCTACCATCTTGGGGTTGCCGGATGAGCCAGAGGTAAAATAGAGCAGCGAGATATCGCTATTGTTGTTTACTTGCGCGGGCCTTTCAAACTGAGGAGCGTTATTGCGACCTTCGTCCATGCTTAGCCATTTGCCCTCATGGTATCCGCCGGTAGCAACAATTCTCTCTACAGAGGGACACTGTGGAAGGCACTCTTCCACGTGCTTGATAATGTTTTCTTCGGATGCTGCCACGATCATTCTGATGTGTGCGGCATTACACCTGTAAATCAGATCTTTGGCGGTGAGTAGGTGAGTGGCTGGAATGGCAACAGCACCTATCTTGTGCAATGCGAGTATAGTAAACCAGAAATCTATCCTCCTCTTGAGCATCATCAGCACGGTATCTCCGCGAGAAATTCCCAATTTCATCAGGAAGGCTGCTGTGCGGTCAGATTCGCGCTTCATGTCTGCAAAGGTATAAAGATGCTCAGCGCCTTCGTCGTTAGTCCACAGAAGTGCCGGTTTGTCGGGTTGCTCGACTGCCCAGGCATCTGCCACATCATAGGCGAAGTTGAAGCACTCTGGTACAATTATCTCAAAATTATGACAGAATTCGTCGAGTGAGTTGAATTCTGTTTGCTTAAGGAATTTTTCAAGCATATGTCAAATTATGATGGCGAAAAAACGGACCGGCTCACCATTTAGTGCCTTGATGGCATGTGGCTGGTTCGCATCGAAGTATATGCTGTCACCTGCATTCAGTATCAACTCTTTGCCTCCCAGATTCATTTGCATGCTGCCATTCAGGACGAGGTTGAACTCCTGATCGTCATGTGAATTGAGATGTGCGCTTTCTGCGTCTTTTGGGTCGACGGTCACTATGAAGGGTGATGCCTTGGCATGTTTGAAACCCATTGCCAGAGCCTGATACTTATATGCTTTCTGACGCTCCACCACCGGTCCCTTGCCATTACGTACCAGCCAATAGTTGTTCATTGTGGGTGTGTCGCCGGCGAAGAGTTCGAGCGGTTCTACTCCCATCACTTGGGCTGCATTGCATACGAAGTTCATAGGTATGTCCGATTCGCCACTTTCGTATTTGGTCAACTCGGCAACAGTCACGCCGCATTTACCTGCCAATTCCTCAAGGCTCATGTCCAGGTCCTCGCGGAGGCCTTTCAGGCGCATAGCCATCTGTCTGATTTGTTCGTTCAGTGCCATATTTCAAACTATTTCTATTCCTTGTTCGGCGCACAGTTTAAGACTGAGCTCCCGCAACTTGAACTTTTGGATTTTGCCGCTTCCTGTCAAAGGGTACTCTTTAACAAAAAAGACGTATTTGGGTATTTTGTATCTGGCTATTTTGCCGCGGCAAAAGTCACGCACCTCCTCGGTGCTCAACTGTGCCCCTTCATCAAGTATTATGAAGGCACCAACCTCCTCGCCATACTTTTTCGACGGCACTCCTGCAACTTGTACGTCACGGACGCCCGGCAGATGATACAGGAATTCCTCAATCTCGCGCGGGTAGATGTTCTCTCCTCCCCGGATTATCATATCCTTGATGCGGCCTGTAATGCGGTAATTGCCATTCTCATCCATCACGCCCAGGTCGCCTGAGTGGAGGTAACCGTTTTCGTCTATCACTTCGGCTGTAGCTTTTGGGTTTTTGTAATATCCCTTCATTACATTGAACCCCTTGCAGCACATCTCGCCTTGAACTCCGACGGGAACCTCCTTGTTGGTCTCGGGGTCGAGAACTTTCACGTCAACAAACTCATAGTCGCGTCCAACGGTTGTATAGCGCACTTCGTCAGGGTCATCAACCCGTGTCTGACTCATGCCGGGTGAAGACTCTGTCAGCCCGTAAACGCTTGTAACATGCAGGTGCATTTTCTCTTCCACCTTACGCATCAGTTCAATTGGACAGAGTGAGCCAGCCATAATTCCCGTGCGGAGGCACGTTAAGTCAAACATGTCAAACATAGGATGGTTCAACTCGGCAATAAACATTGTGGGTACGCCATACAGAGCTGTACAGCGTTCCCTGTGGACAGATGCAAGCGTAACAAGCGGGTCGAAACGCTCAACCATTACCTGGGTGCAGCCGTGCGTCAGACAGTTCATTGTAGCCAGTACAACTCCGAAACAGTGGAAAAGCGGCACGCAGACGCACAACTTGTCGTTATTTGTGAAGTGCATGTGCTCGCCAGTCAGGAAACCATCGTTGGCAATATTGTAGTGAGTCAGCATCACTCCCTTCGGGAATCCTGTCGTGCCTGATGTGTATTGCATATTTACCACGTCGTGACAATTCACAGAATTACGTAGGCGGTCGAACTCTTCGTCGTCTGTGTTTTCGCCAAGAAGAAGTATCTCTGCAGTGTTGTACATGCCACGGTACTTCTCCTGCCCGATGTAAACTACGTTCTTCAGGTTCGGGAATCGTTCACTCTTCAGATGACCGCGCTGGCATTCTCTCAGTTCGGGCAGCATTGCATAAGTCATGTCCACATAGTTGCTCTCCCACGTACCGTCTGTCAGGCAGAGGGTGTGCATATCTGAGTCCTTAACCAGATACTCCAGTTCGCTCTGCTTGTAGTTGGTATTGACAGTTATGCAGACTGCTCCCAGCTTGGCACAAGCGTAGAGGAACGTAAGCCAATCGGGAACGTTCTGTGCCCAAAGACCCACATGGGTGCCTTTGGTCACACCTATCGCAACAAGGCCACGGGCCATATCGTCAACGCGCTCGTTGAATTCCTTCCATGTAAATCTCAGGTCGCGGTCTGAATAGACCACGTACTCCTTGTCGGGAGTATGCTCGGCCCAGTATTCCAGATACTGTCCGAGCGTCTTCTCAGATAACTGTAGCATACAACCTTGTTAAACTGGGGTATAGACGACAGCCAGAATTCTTGCCTTCTGCCCTTTGAAACCGTGTACGTGGTGCTTGACAATTGAATCGTAGTAAATGCTGTCGCCGGCTTCCAGTACATGGGTGTGCTTGCCATAGACAATCTCTACCTGGCCTTCCAGCACATAGATGAATTCTTCACCTTCGTGCGTTGACAACGAGTACTCCTCATTGGACGTAGGCAGTATGTCGATGATGAACGGATCAATGTGGCGACTTTCCTTTCCGTCTGAAAGCGAGTGGTAGAGCATGTGGTCAACATCGGTTGCACCATGGTTGGAGAAGTGTGCGCTCTCCTTCAACTCGTTGCTGCGACTCACTACGGCCCCAATGCCTTGCGAGTCATCAAGAAATGTGCCCAGTCGGACTCCCAACACCCTTGCAATTTTTATTAGTGGCGCCAGACCGGGTACCGGTCCTCCATCCTCAATTTCACGGATCTGCCCCACAGGCAGCTGGGAACGTTCAGCCAGGACATCCAGTTCAATGCCTTTCGATTCCCTCAGTGAGCGTATCTTGCTCCCTACCGATGCTTTCATAATGTGTTATAGTTAATAAAGACTTGTCTTCAAGTGATTTGAGAGTGCGAAGGTAATACAATTAATCCACAGTTTCGGCCACTTGGGCAGTTTATTAAAGCCGAAACCTGTCAATTCATCTCTGTTGTAAGCATTTGTAACTCATGGCAGCACACAATGAATCAATTGGACAGATTATAAGAACCGATTATTGTCTTCGCTCCATAGCCTATTTCTGCGAAAAAATTGATAAATACATGACCCGGGCTTGGGTGTAGCCAGTCTGTGTGCAAGGGCATTGTCCAAGACTGTCCAGTTTCTGAAAATCTTTAAGGATTTAGGCTATTTTTTCCTTTTTAAACTAATGTGTATGTCGCAGGAATTCGTTATATTTGTACGTTTTAAGGCACGCATCAGCGTGTTCAGTTTAATCGAAATAATATTGTTGGAATGGATGAGGAACTGATTCAGAAACCGGGCAATTATTCTGCTGAAAACATACAGGTGCTTGAGGGGTTGGAGGCTGTGCGCAAGCGGCCGGCAATGTATATCGGCGACATAAGCGAGAAGGGTCTGCACCATCTGGTATACGAGGTGGTGGACAACTCAATAGATGAGTCGATGGCCGGATATTGCACGCATATTGAGGTCTCGGTAAATTCTGACGGTTCGGTGACTGTGCAGGACGACGGACGCGGCATACCTGTTGATATGCATGAGAAGGAGCATCGCTCTGCCCTTGAAGTAGTCATGACCGTGCTTCATGCCGGAGGTAAGTTTGACAAAGGCTCCTACAAGGTTTCGGGCGGATTGCACGGTGTAGGTGTCAGCTGCGTCAACGCACTTTCGGTAAAAATGGTTACTGAAGTTTTCCGTGACGGCAAGACTTATCGTCAGGAATACTCGAAAGGCAAGCCATTGACTGGAGTCGAGGTGGTAGGAACATCTGACCATACCGGCACGCGTCAGACATTCTGGCCGGATGGAAGCATATTCTCGACCACAGAGTTCAAGTACGATATTCTGGCCGCCAGACTGCACGAACTGTCATTCCTGAATGCAGGCCTGAAAATTACGCTGACCGACTGGCGTACAGTCGATTCTGAGGGAAATCCCCGCAGGAACGTTTATTTCTCGAAGGATGGTCTCAGGGAGTTCGTTTATTATATGGACGAGAACCGTGTTCACCTGATAAATGAATGCATCTACCTGAATACCGAGAAACAGGGCATTCCGATAGAGGTGGCAATCCTTTACAACAGCGGCTATACTGAGACTATCCGTTCGTTCGTCAACAACATCAACACTATCGAGGGAGGTACTCACCTAATGGGTTTCCGAATGGCGTTGACCCGTACCCTTAAGAAATACGCAGATGACAACAAGTTCCTGGAAAAGGCTAAAGTAGAGATTGAGGGTGAGGATTTCCGAGAGGGTCTTTCTGCCGTTATCTCAATTAAGGTTGCAGAACCGCAGTTCGAAGGACAGACCAAGACGAAGCTAGGTAACAGTGAAGTTGCTGGAGCAGTTCAACAGGCTGTGGGTGAGGCTCTCAGTCAGTATCTGGAGGAACATCCGAAAGAGGCCAAGATGATAATTGACAAGGTTGTTCTTGCCGCTCAGGCTCGTGTTGCGGCCCGCAAAGCCCGCGAGAGCGTCCAGCGCAAGAGCCCGCTCAGTGGCAGCGGTCTGCCGGGCAAGCTTGCCGACTGTTCTGATAAGGATCCGGCCCGCTGTGAACTGTTCATTGTTGAGGGCGATTCCGCAGGTGGCAGTGCCAAACAGGGACGTGACCGTCATACACAGGCCATCCTGCCCATAAGAGGTAAAATTTTCAATGTCGAGCGCGTCATGTGGCATAAAGCTTTCGATCATGAAGAGGTCAACAACATTATTCAGGCAATGGGCGTCCGTTTCGGACTCAATCCTGAAGATTCCAAGCAGGCCAATTATGACAAGCTTCGTTACTACAAGGTGATAATCATGACTGATGCTGATGTTGACGGCTCACACATTGATACCCTCATCATGACCCTGTTCTTCCGCTATATGCCTGAGTTCATCGAAAGGGGACACCTTTACATTGCGACTCCGCCCCTTTACCTCTGCTCCAAGGGCAAGGTAAAGGAGTACTGCTATAATGAGGTGCAGAGACAACGTTTCATAGACGAGTATGGCGCAGGCCAGGAGCAGAACATCGTAACCCAACGTTACAAAGGTCTTGGCGAAATGAATCCGGAACAGCTGTGGGAGACTACCATGAATCCTGAGAACCGTCTCTTGAAGCAGGTTCAGATACAGGATGCTGCTGAGGCCGACTATATATTCTCGATGCTGATGGGTGATGATGTAGGACCTCGCCGTGAATTCATTGAAAATAACGCCACATATGCCAACATTGATGCATGACAACAAACCGTAACACCTATATGATTAAAAGAACCTTTGCCATCATTTTGGCTACAACTTTAGCTTTCCCAGCCATAATTCTTGCCCAGAAGTGGGAAGGAGTGGCCGATACGCCCCAGATGGGCTGGAACAGTTGGAATAAGTTTGCACATCGTCTTAACGAACAGTTGGTCCGTGAGACTGCAGACGCCATGGTATCTGAAGGACTGCTCGATGCAGGTTATGTCTATCTCAATATGGATGATTGCTGGCACGGAGAACGTGATGAGAATGGGTTCATTACCTGTAATGCCGAGAAATTCCCTTCGGGAATAAAAGCAGTTTCTGATTATGTGCACTCCAAGGGTCTCAAGTTCGGCATATATTCGGATGCAGGTCGCAAAACCTGTGCCGGTTATGAAGGTAGTTTTGGCCACGAGTATCAGGATGCCTTGCAATATGCCCGCTGGGGTGTCGATTACTTGAAATATGACTGGTGCAGCAGCGAGAATATTAATCCTCAGGGTGCGTACGCATTAATGCGTGACGCTCTTAGGGCTTCCGGCCGTCCCATATTCTTCAGCATGTGCGAGTGGGGCAGCAACAAACCGTGGCTCTGGGCTTCCGAAGTTGGTAACTCTTGGCGTACAACCGGTGATATCTGTGCGGTTTTCGACAGTGTAAGCAACCGTTCGTGGATGAACAGTGTAATGACCATTGTTGAGCAGAATGTGAACCTACGGAAATATGCAGGTCCCGGCCATTGGAACGACCCCGATATGCTTGAGGTAGGCAATGGAATGACCACTAACGAGGACCGTGCCCATTTTACTCTCTGGTGCATGATGGCTGCTCCCCTCATATTGGGTAATGATATATGCAATATGACTCAGGATACACGTGACATAATACTGAACAAGGAGGTCATAGCAATAGATCAAGACAGACTGGGTGTACAGGGACTCAGATTGCGCAGCGAAGGTGCTCTTCAGTTATGGTTCAAGCCTCTTGAAAATGGCGATTGGGCCTTCTGTCTGTTAAACAGGGACAGAAATCCCGTTGACTATACCATTGATTGGGAGACTCTTTGTTTCACTGACACCGAAGTCTCAAACCTCTCTACCTGCTTTGACCGTACCACATATTCCATTAGGGATCTTTGGGAGAAGGATTCGCGCAAAGCTAATAAGGGTACAACAGAAAAGTCTCTGACGGTAAATGTTCCGGGCCGTGACGTTATCCTCTATAGGCTCTCACCGAAAGACCTGTCCGCCTGTGGAATTGGTGCTTTACCTGTATCGTCAAAATAGTATGAAGAGTAGGGCGCATAGCCGTCTCTTATGATATATAAATGAAGACGGGCCTTATACGGTCCGTCTTCATTATTTCTGCCATGTAGCCGCAGTCGTCCTTATTTCACCAGTTCCATGCCTGCCTGGATAGCTTTCTCGTTGAGAGGAATGTATTTCCAGTTGCGTTCCGAAACTGAATGCTTGATACCTTCCAGCACATATTCCATCTTCAGAATCGGATGAATCTTCATGAAAGCTCCAAGAAGAAACATATTTGCCACCTTGGTGGCGTTTATCTTTGCAGCTTCCTCAATGGCCTTTATTGGATAGATTGTTATGTCATTACGTGTAGGCTTTCTGGTAATGGTACTCGGAGTGTAGATGAGTACACCTCCAGGTTTTACGCTCTGCTCGAACTTATCCATAGACTGCTGGTTCAGTATAATAGCCGTACTGAATTTCTGGAGAATGGGCGAACTGA
This sequence comes from Bacteroidaceae bacterium, assembly GCA_017615835.1. GTDB lineage: Bacteria > Bacteroidota > Bacteroidia > Bacteroidales > Bacteroidaceae > Colenecus. Next base: position 95,395 of record JAFZZI010000004.1, read on the forward strand.
TAGTACTGTCGCTAAGTATGACTGTGACGTTCGCAGTGCCACCGCGGATTTCAGGTCCGTACGAAGGCATCCACGAAACCTCAAGACCCTGCATGAGGCCTGAATATGCAATGATCTTACCCATAGAGAGGACACCTTGTCCTCCAAATCCGGCTATGATAATCTCTTCTGTCATATTGCTCTTCTCCTCTTATCTTGGTGCGTTCATATCCATTACCAACTTTCCGTCAACTTTCATGTCGCCTAGCGGATACTTCTTGAACATGTTCTCAATCATCCAATCGTTAGCTGCCTTGGGAGTAAGGCCCCAGCCGGAGTTGCAGTTTGAAACAACCTCGACAATTGAGGTTCCTTTCTTGTCTCGCTGGTTTTCAAAAGCCTGACGAAAGGCCTTTTTCAACTTGCGCACATTAGCCGGAGTGTGTACCGAGTGCCGTGTAACATAACAGACACCATCAAGTTGTGCCAGTAGCGGGGTAATGTTGAGCGGATATCCCATTGTCTTGACATCGCGGCCTCGCGGACAGGTAGTCGTTTTCATGCCCTCGAGTGTTGTAGGTGCCATTTGGCCTCCTGTCATTCCGTAGATACCGTTGTTTATGAAAACTATCACAAGATTCTCGCCACGGTTGCACGCATGTATTGTTTCACCGGTGCCAATGGCAGCAAGGTCGCCATCGCCCTGATAGGTGAATACGTACTTGTCGGGTTGTACCCGCTTGATACCGGTTGCAACAGCACATGCACGCCCATGTGCAGCTTCGACAACGTCGAATTTGTAGAAATCATATAGAAAAACAGAACAGCCAACGGGCGAAATGCCAATGACGTCATGTTCGATTCCCATTTCTTCAATCACCTCTGCTATCGTGCGTACCACTACTCCGTGTCCGCAACCCGGGCAGAAATTAAAGGTTGCGTCCGACATCAGACGGCTCTTCCTGTAAACCAGATTCTCAGGTTTGACTATATCTTTTACATCCATAGTATTCGAATTTAAAGACCAAACTGACGGTAGAGAGCATTCTCTATTTCCTCTGGAGTCGGAACCATACCTCCAAGACGTCCGAAGAAACCTATCGGCTTACGTCCCTCTATGGCAAGTCGTACATCTTCGATCATCTGACCGGCATTCAACTCGACTGACATGAAGCCTCTTACCCTCTTTTCGCGCGAAAGTGCTTCAATCTCTCCAATGGGGAAGGGATAGAGCGAAATGGGGCGGAACAGGCCTATTTTGTGACCTTTTGCGCGTGCCTGCTCAATACTTTTCTGTGCTATTCGGGCAATTATGCCGAAGGCTACAACGATATACTCAGCATCATCACACATGATGGATTCGAAACGTACCTCTTCCCTTTCCATCTGCCTGTATTTGGCCTGCAGGCGCTGGTTTACCAACTCGTGCTGCTGGGGCAAGAGGTTCAGAGACGTGACGAAACGGCGTTCCTTCCCTTCGGGGGTTCCGTTAGTAGCCCAGTCAGGGTACTCAGACAGCCTTGGACGCTGTTCAGGAAGTGTTATCTTTTCCATCATCTGTCCGAGTGCTCCATCTGCCAGAATCATTACCGGGTTGCGATATTTGAACGCCAAGTCAAATCCCTCAGCAATGAAATCGGCCATCTCTTGAACTGACTTCGGTGCCAAAGTCAGCAGCTTGTAGTCACCGTGGCCACCTCCCTTTACTGTCTGAAAGTAGTCGGCCTGGCTAGGCTGTATTGTGCCAAGTCCAGGACCTCCGCGTGACACATTAATAAGAAGGCATGGCAACTCTGCACCTGCAATGTACGAAATACCCTCGCACATCAAGCTTATTCCGGGACTTGACGATGATGTCAGTACCCTATGCCCCGTGGCGGCTGCGCCATATACCATGTTGATTGCTGATACTTCACTTTCGGCCTGTAGTACGACCATGCCTGTGCGGGCGTATGAATCGGTCTCCATCAGATATTCCATGACCTCAGTCTGTGGAGTTATGGGGTATCCGTAGAAGGCGTCCGCTCCAGCGCGTATGGCAGCCTCGGCAATAGCCTCGTTGCCTTTCATCAATCTGACTTCCTTACTTTCCATTATTACTCTTCAATTTTGGCCCTGTATACCGAGATTACTCCATCAGGGCAGATAATACCGCAGTTGGTGCACCCGATGCACAGTTCAGGCTGTACCATGTATGCGTAATGGTATCCTTTGCTGTTTACGGCGGTTGACATGCCTATGACCTGCTGGGAGCAGGTGGATACGCACAGCTCACAACCCTTGCATCTTTCGTTTTCAACTACGATAGCACCTTGGAATTTTGCCATGTCTTTGAAATAGTGTGATTTGTTTACATTTTTGGTAATGGTGTTCCCACGTGAGAACTGGCAAGCAGTCTGATGTCGAATACCAACGTCGAGTATGCCGGTATGTTGGTCTTCACTGATGCATTGTAGCCAAGCTCGTATGGAATGTGGAGTTGCCAATGGTCGCCGACTTTCATCTTCTGGAGCGCCGTAGCCACTCCGCAGACAAGTCCTGAAACCACAAAGTCCTTGGGTACGTTCACTTCAATGTCCGGCAAGGCAGTCTTATATGTCTGCTCGGCAACGAACCCGTTGGGATGTTCGTCAGTGGGCATTAGTCTGCATCTGTAATGAATACGTACGCTGTCCGTGTACAGAGGAGATTCTGTTCCGTTCCCTTTGGCAATGACAGTACAGTAAATATAATCCGAAGTATTCCAGTCATCTCTTAACGAATCAAGCTTGTATGAAGGCAGTCTGAAACGGTCACCTACCGACGCGTTGTCGTATCTGATACCTCTGTCCGCATACAATTTGACTTCGTCTGCTACATCCTCGATGAAAGCATCGTTGCGCTCCTGCCAATCGTGATACTCGTCCTGTTTCTCGGTCGAGGAGCACGACGGCGTTAACAGTGCCACCAATGCAAACAAAGGGATAATGCCGACAATTCCTTTCATCATGCTGCTCATAAGGTCTTGAGAATGCTTGTGATTGTAACCTTGTCAGCTATTATGTTGAGGAGGTCGTCAATCCTTACGCGTTCCTGCTGCATGCTGTCGCGGTTGCGCAGAGTAACGGTGCCGTTCTCAAGTGACTGATGGTCAATGGTTATGCAATATGGAGTGCCGATAGCATCCTGTCGACGGTAGCGCTTGCCTATTGAGTCTTTTTCGTCATACTGACAGTTGAAGTGGAATCTGAGGCTGTCGTGAATCTTGTGTGCCAGTTCAGGAAGACCATCCTTCTTGACAAGCGGCAGGATTCCGAGTTTGACAGGTGCAAGGGCAGCCGGAAGATGAAGAACGATACGGCTTTCGTTGTTTTCAAGAACTTGTTCTTCATAAGAAGCGCACATCACGCTCAAGAACATGCGGTCAACACCGATTGAGGTTTCAATGACATACGGAGTGTAGCTCTCGTTTGTTTCCGGATCAAAGTACTTGATACTTTTGCCGCTATATTTCTCGTGCTGGGACAGATCGAAGTTTGTGCGGCTGTGGATGCCCTCAACCTCCTTGAATCCAAATGGCATGAGGAATTCGATATCTGTGGCCGCGTTCGCGTAGTGGGCCAGCTTGTCATGGTCGTGGAAACGATAGTGATCGGCTCCGAATCCAAGTGCCTGATGCCATTTCATGCGGGTAGCCTTCCATTTTGCAAACCAGTCAAGCTCAGTGCCTGGTTTGATGAAAAACTGCATCTCCATCTGTTCGAACTCGCGCATCCTGAAAATGAACTGACGTGCCACAATCTCATTCCGGAAAGCCTTGCCTATCTGAGCTATTCCGAAGGGAATCTTCATACGACCTGTCTTCTGCACGTTCAGGTAGTTCACAAAAATACCCTGTGCCGTTTCGGGACGGAGGTAAATTTTCATAGACGCATCTGAAGTAGAGCCCATCTCCGTGGAGAACATCAGGTTGAATTGGCGGACATCAGTCCAATTGCGGGTACCGCTGATCGGGCATACTATCTCCTCGTCTATGATTATCTGCTTCAAGGCATCAAGGTCTCCGTCATTCATCGCCTTTTTGTATCGCTCGTGCAAGGCATCACGTTTGGCCGCATGCTCAAGAACATTCTGACTTGTGGCACGGTATTTGGCCTCGTCAAAGCTGTCACCGAAACGTTTGCGGGCTTTGGCAACCTCTTTTTCTATTTTTTCATCGTACTTGGCAATCTGGTCTTCAATCAGCACGTCGGCACGATAACGTTTCTTGCTGTCACGGTTGTCTATAAGCGGATCGTTGAAAGCATCAACATGTCCGGAAGCCTTCCATATTGTCGGATGCATGAAAATGGAACTGTCAATGCCGACAATGTTATCGTGTAGTAGCACCATGCTCTGCCACCAGTATGACTTTATGTTGTTTTTCATCTCTACTCCCATCTGTCCGTAGTCATAGACAGCGCCGAGACCATCGTAAATCTCGCTAGACGGAAATACGAAACCATACTCTTTGCAATGTGCTACAATCTTCTTGAAAACGTCTTCCTGTGCCATTTTTTCACAATTTTGCGCAAAATTACTTAAATGATTCTATTAAAAGAAGAATTCATTTATAAAGATTGTTAAGCAGGACGGTAAGAAGGATCGTCGACGGCTGTTTCGCGGAATAAAGAAGACAATGGGGCAGACAGGACTGTTTTTGGGAATCTGCTGTGGAAATGTGCTTTTTTTTTGTAACTTCGCAACTGGTTAGCCGGATTCTGTACAATGAGCGACGAAACAGACAATTACGAGGAGGATGAGATGATTCAGGAAACCGAGGGCCCGATCGGTTTTGACAGCGATGCCGATACCGGTGACAGTCATTCTTCGTACCATCCTGTCATGGGTGACGACGGACTTGTTCGCCATCAGTTGTCAGGAATGTTTCAGAACTGGTTTCTTGACTATGCCTCATACGTAATTCTCGAGCGTGCGGTTCCGCATTTTGTGGATGGCCTTAAGCCTGTGCAAAGACGTGTGTTGCATGCCATGAAATGTCTCGATGACGGTCGCTATATCAAGGTTGCCAACATCGTGGGACACACCATGCAGTTTCACCCCCACGGGGATGCCTCAATTGGCGATGCCTTGGTACAGATGGGCCAGAAAGATCTTCTGATTGATTGTCAGGGTAACTGGGGCAATATACTTACGGGGCATCGGGCGGCTGCACCCAGATACATCGAAGCCCGTCTGTCAAAATTTGCCTTAGAGACTGTTTTCAACTCGAAGACAACCGAATGGAAACTTTCGTATGACGGTCGCAATAAAGAGCCTGTGACACTTCCCGTCAAGTTCCCTCTATTGCTTGCGCAGGGCGCTGAAGGAATTGCGGTAGGGCTTTCCTGTAAGATTCTTCCCCATAATTTCAATGAGTTATGCGATGCAGCAGTGTCATATCTCAAGGGCGAAGAGTTCCATCTTTATCCGGATTTTCCCACCGGAGGAGCAATAGACGTATCTCACTATAATGACGGTGAGCGCGGCGGTATAGTCAAGATAAGGGCCAAAATATCAAAGGAGGCTGACAACAAGACGCTGGTTGTAAATGAGATTCCCTACGGTGAGAATGTTATGACACTATGCGAGTCAATAGTCAAGGCTGTCAAGAAGGGTAAGATAAAAGTACGCAAGGTCGAGGATCTCACTGCTGCAAAGGTGGAAATACGCATTACACTTGCTCCCGGTGTATCATCGGACAAGACCATTGACGCGCTATATGCCTTTACGAACTGTGAAGTAAGTGTTTCTCCCAACTGTTGTGTCATTGATGAGCAGAAACCGCATTTCCTCTGTGTCAGTGATGTTCTTCGCAAATCCGTTGACAATACTCTGGCCCTGCTTAAGATGGAACTGGAGATTCATAGAGCAGAGATATTTGAACAACTGCACTTTGCATCCCTCGAGAAGATTTTCATTGAAGAGCGCATTTACAAGGATAAGGAGTTTGAGGAAGCCCGTGACATGGATTCAGCCTGTGAGCACATTGATGACCGCCTTACCCCCTACTATCCACAGTTTGTCCGCGAAGTATCGAAGGACGATATTCTACGCCTGATGGAAATCAAGATGGCCCGCATCCTGAAGTTCAACAAGGATAAGGCGGATGAGGCAATTGCCCGAATGAAGAAGGAAATCGCCCGCATAGACAAAGACCTTGCCAATATGGTTGGCGTAACCATACGCTGGTTCGAAAACCTGAAAGAAAAATATGGCTCCGCATGGCCAAGACGCACAGAATTGAAGAACTTCAACACTATTGTAGCCAACAAGGTTATCGAAGCAAACGAGAAATTGTATATTAATCGTGCTGATGGCTTTATCGGGACTGGACTGAAGAAGGATGAATACGTCACCAACTGCAGCAACTTGGATGACATCATCTTGTTCTACAAGGACGGCCGATACAAGGTAGTCAAGGTCGCTGAGAAGCTTTTTGTTGGACCGAACGTGATCCATGTGGCAGTATTTAAGAAGAATGACAAACGTACCATCTACAACGTGGTTTACCGCGACGGCAAGAACGGTGCGAGTTACATCAAGAGGTTTGCAGTAACCGGACTGGCCCGTGACAAGGAGTATGACCTGACTCAAGGCAAGCCTGGGTCGAAGATTCTGTACTTTACATCGAATAGCAATGGTGAGGCTGAGGTAGTTAGAATTCAGCTTAAACCCAATCCTAAATTGAAGAAACCTGTCTTTGAGAAGGATTTCAGCACTATCTCTATAAAGGGTCGCCAGTCTATGGGAAACCTGCTTACCCGCAATGAGGTCCAACGTGTCGGACTGAAGGCGCATGGCGTGTCCACGCTAGGCGGACGCAAAGTCTGGTTTGACAAAGACATACTTCGCATTGATTTGGATGGTCATGGAGACTATATTGGTGAGTTCGAGTCAGACGACCTGCTACTTGTCATAAATGCCGATGGTGAGTACTACACTACCGAGGTCGATTCAAATCATCACTTTGACCAAAATGTTATCCGTATTGAGAAATACGTTCCCGGCAAGGTCTGGAGTGTCGCTCTTTTCGACGCATCACAGAAGAACTGTCTGTACGTCAAACGCTTTTCTCTCGATCCTTCATCAAAGAAGAACAGTTTTCTGGGTGAGACGAAGGAGAACCGCATGCTCTTGCTCACTGATACTGTCTACCCGCGTTTCCTTGTGACTCCCGGAGGTGCCGACAGTTTCAGAGAACCTTTTGATCTTGATGTAGAGAGTTTCGTTTCAGTCAAGAGTTTTAAAGCTCGCGGGCGACGGGTATCAGTGTGGAATATCGAAAAGGTTGAGGAATTGGAACCGCTCAGAAATCCGGAACCGGCAGAAGAGATTCTGGAAGATACAGGTGAAGGTACGGCAAACGAGTCAGACGAAGGCAACCCGACCGAAAACAATACTAATGCAGATGATATTGGGCAGATGTCGCTTTTTTAACAGTACGGTACTGCCCATGGTGACCTGCGCATTATTTGCTGCCATTCCATTGGTGACTTGGGCATTCCCTGACAAGGAAACCGACTTGGGAGAAGTAGGCATGTCTCCTGTGAATAAAGAGAGAATCTCGGCCGTTTCGTTGGGATTTGGAGGGATGAATGCTCTTGACGAGTATCTCTCTCCAGGTGTTTACAGGGGAATGGCTTTTGACTTTTCATACCAGACAATACGCCGGTTCAGACAAGCTGACGGCTGGTACTCACCATACTTTTTCAATGTAGTGGCAAGCCCAATGAGGATGGGAAACGGAAACGGAAGAACATATGCACTGATGCTTGACTTCCGACCTTCCTGGGAGCGTCTGTGGATACAAAAGCCCAAGTTCACGCTTACGGCTGGTCCTGGACTCTTTGTTAGGGTGGGGGGGGTGTACAATGTGCGCAACAGCAACAATCCTGCACAACTGAAGTTGCATATAGCGGCCTCCGTCTCCGGTGAGGCTGCCTATAGGCTGACAGTTTCCAGTTTCCCCATTGATTTGAGATGGAGAATCGACATACCTCTGCTGGGCTATAATTTCTCACCCGACTTTGGATTGCAGTATTACGAAATGTACTATCTCGGTCAGATGTCAGGGGCATCACACTTCGCTTGGCCTGGAAACCTGCTGATGCTTGGTCAGAGAATATCTGCCGATATACCCGTTGGTGGTGTCAGACTGCGACTCGGCTACATGGGCGATTACTGGGGGTACAATATGGGAGGAGTAAGATGCAGAATTTTCTCGAATACCTTCCTGATAGGCATCGTCAGAAGGGTCGAAATCAAACACAACGGACGATGAGGCATCACATAATGAACATAAAAGCTCTGCTTCTCTCGCTTTCGGTACTTTCTGTAACATCGTGCATCAGGGAAACCATGCCGGACAATACGCCTGCCGGTAACTTCGAGGCTTTGTGGGAAATGATGGACCAGCGTTACTGCTTCTTCGACTACAAGGCTTCTGAGTATGGACTTGATTGGAACGAAGTTTACGTCAGGTACAAACCGCGCATATCAGACAATATGAGCAGTGAAGGTCTCTTTGAAGTCCTTTGTGAGATGCTTTCAGAGTTGCGCGATGGTCACGTGAACCTATATTCTTCAATTGACGTAGGACGCAACTGGTCGTGGTACGAGGCTTTTCCGCCAAACTTCTATGAACATCTGCAGAGTAACTATCTTGGTACTGATTATAGGATAGGTGGAGGATTGCGTTACCAGATACTCGATGACAATGTCGGATATATTTATTATTCCGATTTTACAGGATCTCTCGATGATTCCTACCTCAACCGTGCCTTGAACTACTTCTCACTTTGTAACGGCCTGATAATCGACGTTCGCAGCAATGGAGGTGGCTACATATTCAATATAGACAAGATAGTTTCGCGCTTCATCGAGGAGCCGGTCCTCTGCGGTTACGTCTGCCACAAGAACGGCCCCGGACATTCCGATTTCTCGGACTATGCAGAGAGATGGATAGAGCCTGCAACAGACCAGCTACGCTGGAATAAACCAGTGGCGATACTCTCAAATCGCGGTTGCTACAGCGCGACCAACACCTTTGTCAGTGATATGAAGGCGCTTCCACAAGTGTGCGTAATTGGAGACCGGACGGGTGGTGGTGGCGGCATACCCTCATCGTTCGAGCTTCCAAATGGCTGGTCTGTAAGATATTCCGCTTGCCCGATGCTTGATTCTGACCGCAGACAGATAGAGTTTGGGGTGGAACCCGATATACGGGTTGACATTTCTGATTCTGATTTTGCCCGTGGTGTGGATACCATAATTGAAAGTGCGCGCGTGTGGATCAATTCGTTTTTGTCAAAATGATATAAACCTTATTTACTGATATGAAAAGAATTATTGTTTTACTTGTCTCAGCTGTCATGCTGATGTCACAGCCGGCATTGTCCGCTACTGGAAAGATTCTGAAAATCGATTTTAAGACACCCGTGGTAGAGCGCGAGTCTGACGGTTTTTCGCTGTCATCCTTTTCCCTCTCTTCGATAGGCAATGGCAGCATTACCCTTTATGAACTTGTCCGCGCCATATATAAAGCGGCCGAGGACGAGTCTGTTTCTATGATTTACATGACGCCCAGCAATCTCTCAGCCGGAATGTCCCATGCAGAGGAAATACGGGCGGCCCTGGAGAGTTTCCGCTCATCAGGAAAAGAGATAGTGGCTTACTGCGATAATCTCAGCAATGTTTCATATTATCTGGCTTCTGTTGCCAACAAGGTTATTCTCAACCCTGCTTCAGAAAACTACCTCATGGGACTCGGCTCACAGCAGTATTTCCTAAAGGATGCGCTTGATGCCCTTGGAGTTGAAGTCCAGCTTATACGTCACGGCAAATACAAGTCAGCGGGTGAGATGTTTACGCGCAATGACTTCAGTCCTGAAAACTACGAGCAGTATCGTGTCATGATCACTTCTCTTTGGAATGGGATGTGCGATGAAATAGCATCCTCACGCAATTTCACTTCTGACCAGTTCAAAGGTTGGATAGACGACCTCTCGCTTGTCAATCCTGCCGCATTCAAGGAGAAAGGACTTGTTGATGAACTTTGGTACATAGATCAGGTAGAGGACTACTTCTGCGAGAAGGAGGGTAAGACTCCCATCAAACTTGTCGGTTTTGTTCCTCTGAAACGATATTTGGCTAAAGTTGCCAAGGCTCAGCGTAAAATTAACCGCAAGAACAAGAAATCAGCTGTGGCTGTCATTTATGCAAACGGTGAAATTGTAACCTCTTCGAGTGGAATCAACACATCGTCAGATGTCATTATAGGTAAAAAACTGGCCTCAGTCATTGCCAAAGTCCGTAAGGATGACAATATCAAGGCTGTAGTGTTCCGTGTCAACTCCCCTGGTGGCAGTGTTACCGCATCCGAACTCATAAAGCGCGAGATTGACCTTCTGAAGGCCAGTAAACCGGTCGTTGCAAGCTATGGCGACTATGCTGCATCGGGTGGATATTGGATTTCCGCCGGCTGCAATAGAATATTCTGCGACAAAACGACCCTTACCGGTTCTATCGGCTGCTTCTCGATGGTACCTAATCTCGGTGACGCAATCCGTAAGAAGCTTCGTGTCAACTTTGGTGTAGTTTCTTCGTCCAAGCATAGTGATATGATGTCAGGCATGCGCCATCTTGACGAATCTGAGACAGCTTTCCTGCAGACTCAGATTGAAGAGATTTATGACAATTTCACTACAATAGTTTCTGAAGGCCGTAGCATGGACAAGGATCGCGTTGACGAAATAGGTCAGGGCCGTGTCTGGGCAGGAACCGATGCTCTGGGAATCGGACTCGTCGATGAAATTGGTGACCTGTATCAGGCAATAAAGTGTGCTGCCGAAACCGCCGAACTGTCTGACTATGCTTTGGTAGAATACCCTGAGGTGACTCCTTTCTCGTTCATGTCACTCTTCTCTCAGCCCCAGGATCTTGACGAAACCGTTACTTCCGACTCTGAGAGTGCTGTCTCGATAATGCTCGACACTAAGTTTCCCTTCGTGTCTGCAATGTTTGAAAGCAAGTCGCCAGTCATGATGGCCAGGTTGCCGTACACAATATCTTTCAATTGAAAGGAAGTCTGTTTTTAATGAAATAATTGCTAACTTTGCCCCGTCATGCGATCGTGGCGGAATTGGCAGACGCGCCAGACTTAGGATCTGGTGTCTTCGGACGTGAAGGTTCAAGTCCTTTCGGTCGTACACAGAAGTGACGGTTCCTATTGTAAATACACAGAGGGAACCGTCACTTCTGTGTAATTGTCAAAGTATTTCGTTATACGGTAGACGGGGTCCGGTGCCGAAGACGGACATTTTTTGTGCAGTAACCAGGGTGAGAAATACTCTGGTTAATGAGCAGATTTTTCCTAGTTGGAGCGAAAAACGGTTCTGTTCTGCTCGGTGCGTAAGGATTTTTCCTCTCGCAGTACACAGTAGGGACCCCTAGGTATGCTTTTTGTGCGTTGCGTTGCAGTTGTTGCAGTTCAAATCGGATACATCAAAAGCCTTTATACAGAAGAAGTACACAGAAAGAATTCCTTCTGTGTACTTCTTGTTTCTGTGTTCCTGAGATTAGGCCGCAGACATAATGGTAATCGTGGTGTCCACGACATCCATCTTGAAAACAGAGTCGTTATACTCTATCCTCATGCTGTCGGGTACGGCAAAGTTGTGCCTCTCAAGCCACTCTCTGATTTCGGGCAGACTCTCTTCGTTCAGATTATGGTCTTCCAGCCATTCCTTGAGTTCTTTTGTCTCGTCTGTGTCGAAATTGTGTTTATCCAGCCATTCGTCCAGTTTGTCAAGGTCCTTTATCAGATTACCGGAGAACTCGAACACCTCTTCGATATGCATGGATTCCTGTAGTTTGTTGATGTTCCTGATGGTTGTGTAATAGCTTACGGGTATGGCAATGAATAACAGCACGAACCACAGAATGAGCATGCACAGCCCCGGTCTCCATTTGGGCGATTCAAGGTTGAATGTAAGGAGAACGCCAACATAACACATCAGGATAACGGGAATGGCAAACAGCATAACCACCAGAGAGTGCATCCAAGGATTGAATACAATGTTCAGGAGGCTATGCAGTCCATTGCCCAAAAATCCGAACAAACTGAATGGCAGCACAGCCCATCTTACCGCTCCTGATGCGAATATCAGGGGAATTGTAGCAGTTACTACGATAATAAGTCCAAATGATCCTAAAATAAGCAGCAGTAAGCCTATGCAGGTGAGAAGGCATCCCCTGCCTTGTCTTGAGTTCTTCTCTCCACGACCGTGAAGGCGCTCGTATTCGGCCCTGCGGCGAAGGTCTTCAATTGAACCATCCTCTCCGCGCAGTTCCCAACGCTGTTTCGCAGTTTCTGCCTTGGGCAATACAATCCACATTATCAGGTATAATATCAACCCTGCGAAACGCAGTGCTATAAAATGCGTGAAAAAGAATGGCACAACGCTCAAGACAAATAATAGTCTGAAAATGACAGGATCAACGTTCAGGTATTTTCCCAGACCGCCGCAAACTCCTGCTATGCGCTTATTCTCTGTATCTCGGTACAGGCGGTGCAGTTTCTTTGTATTTCCGGTTTCGTCTTTCTTTTCCGACTGACCATACACCCCCGACTTGCCTTTTTTCTCGCTTTTTGCGTATTCCGCTGATGCTTCGGCATCAGTGTGGGCGGACTCTGCCTCGGGATAACCAAGTATTTCAATCACATTCCTGACTTCACTTTCCGAGACTACTCCATCGTACCCACAGTGCTCGTAAAGCAGCTCTGCGATGCGTTCCTCGATATTCTCCATAATCTCAGCTCCATCATCCTCTTTCAGATAGTGGTTTTCGAGGGTGGAGATATAATCTCTTACAACCTTATAAGCTTTGTCGTCAAGAGTGAACACATAGTGTCCGATGCTAATTTTTTCAGTTTTGTCCATTTGTCAGCGTTTCTATTGAATCGGTAATCTCGTTCCAGACTTTTTTCATCTCATCCAGTTGCTGCCTTCCCTGTTCGGTAATGGCATAGTACTTTCGTGGCGGACCTTGAGTTGACTCCTCCCACCGGTAGGTAAGGAGTCCCTGGTTCTTCTGTCTTATAAGCAGCGGGTAGAGAGTTCCTTCCACTACCACCATTCCCGCATTCTTCAGGTCTTCGAGGATAGTGGAGGCATACTCCTCCTTATGGCTCAGGACAAGCAGAATGCTGTACTCAATGAGTCCTTTGCGCATCTGCTGCCTAATGCTTTCGCTAAGGTTCTCCATATACAATTTCTTTTCAATAGAATTTTCTCATGTTCTCGGCTGTGGCAGCCCACCCCCTCATTTCGCATTTCTGGGCAGGAGTGACAGCCTTCGGGACAACAATCCACATGATAATGTAGAATAAAAGCCCGCCTCCGAGGAACAACACTGCCAGCAAGGCAAGCACCCTGAATACTGTTGTGTCTGAATCGAAATAGTGGGCCAATCCTGAGCACACTCCTCCAAACACTCTCTGCTCACTGTCACGATAAAGTTTCCTTTTGCTTATGTTGATTGTTTCATGGATGTATTCGGTGCTCTTCTCTTCCGTACTCTGCTTGTTGCTTTCCGGACGCGTGTATGGTTCGGGACTACCGTCCGGCATTCCAAGCTGACGGGTAATGTCGTTAATCAGTTGGATACCCACAGCCATGGACGGGTTCTCCAGCTGACTGAGCAACAACTCCGAGATGCGGCTTTCAAGATCTGCCATCACCTCCTTTGTCTGTGCTTCACCAGAGGTACTTCCTGTTTCGGCTAGAACCTCCCTAAAGTTTCTCAAAAACTGGTCCAGTCTCTGATATGCATCCTCCTCGAGGCAGAAACTGCGGCCTCCAATTCCAACGTTTACAACCTTCTTCATTGTTCGCAAAAGTAATTTATGACACAAAGATATAAAGCGTTTTTAGTACCTTGTACAACAAAGTACTATATTTAACATTATTTTAACACTTCTGGTAGGAGCAGAAGTGTAATCAGACAGTGTCAATAATTACTTGAAGACGCTTTCAATCAGTTTGATATAGTAGTTTTTCCAGTTGTACCAGTCGTGTCCTCCGGATGTCTTGATATAGGAGTGCCTGAAATCATGACGATTAAGAAATTTCGAGAAGTTGTTGACGTGTGGATGAAAGAAGTCTGCTTTTCCGATCATTATAAGGTATAGAAGGGGAGGATTTTCAAACTGTCTGGCTATCTTGCTGTTCCTCGACTTGTAGAAATTGCTGTATGCACTGTGCTTCGTAATTGCGCGGGGCATTGGCGAGAACAGTCCGACGTATCCGAAAATGTCTGGCGACGATGCTGAAATGAAAAGAGTCTGCAAGGCTCCCACTGACAATCCCCCAATTGCCCGGTGTTCCTTGTCGGGTATGGTACGGTATACACTGTCCACCAGTTCTACTACATCGTGCACGAATGAAGACTCGACAGTTCCGTCTATTTCCAGAAGTGATTCCAGTGCAGTTTTCATGCGCGAGTTGTCATAGTCCCTGTCGTTCTTGTACTGGTTCATATTTGGCATGACTATGATAGACTCCTCTGCGAGCCCTCTGCTTGTAAGACTGTCTGTAATGCTTATGATATTACCTTTTGTAATCCATGAAGTTTCATGACCACGGGCTCCGTGAAGCATATATGTCACAGGATACCTTTTATCGCTGTCGTGATAGTTATGTGGCAGATAAACTATCAGTCTCCGTTCTGAGGGCCCAGGAACGGAACAGTGGTATCTCAACTCTTCGACAGTCCCGAGTGGTTTGTCCTCATCGCTGATTATCTGCTCTATTGAGAGAGCCCGGTATGCGTAACTGTTCTTCGGAGCCAGGGCGGCGCACGAGATGAACAACGGGAGTAGCAGTAGCAGGGATAATGACTTGATAGTCCTCATTGTTCACTTTTTCACTTTGAACCTGAAAACCGTAAATGTCTTTCCTGTTACTGATGTCACGTAGGCAGTTGTACGGCCTGTCTTTTTCAATCCGACCGTTCCCTCTTCTTCGGAATCCAAGTTTAAAGGATATGTGTAGGGCTTTACGATGTCCGGGTTGTCAAGAGTGTTCTCTGCCATGGGATCACTGGCATGAATTGACGTAACTGTTCCTTCTGTTATCTGTCCGGTCAGATTTCCGAATGAAAGTGTAACTTCGTGCATGCCCTCGTTCAGGTTTGCCACTTTGACAATAATCTCATCATCCTGCATTACTGACGAGGCATAGAGTTGGGATTGTCCCGTAACAGGTTTACCATTCATGAGGGTAGGAAGTACGTTATCGCCCTTATTCTGTGAGTATAGTTGCTGTACGTAATAACTGGCTGAGCGCATAACCCTAAGATTGTCAAACCATATCAGATCAGGTCTCCACTGCCACCCCTTGATGTGGGCAAGCAATGGCGCATAGGTTGCCATATACACCACATCAGCGTTTCGCTCAAGCCCTGTCATGAAGGCCGCTTCCATAAGGGCTGCATTGAAATGGTTGAATTTCCTTCCGTTGCTCCCATGGCAGGCATATTCGCCGGCAAAAACCTTTGTGCCCTCACGGGGATAGTTGTCATATCTCGTCGCGTTGTTCTCAAAGAAACTTTCAGGACTGTAGAAATGTTCATCCACAAGGTCACACCCGAGTTCTCTCATCTTTGGCCACAGATAGTCGAAATCCTCGCCTCCTGATGATGGTCCGGCCGAACCTATCAGTTTCAGGTCGGGATAGCGTGTACGTATCTGGCTGATGAAAGGCTTCAGGTGGTCTATGAAGACTTCGCCCCATTGTTCGTTGCCGATTGCCAGATATTTCAGGTTGAAGGGTTCAGGATGTCCCATTTCAGCCCGAACCTTTCCCCACTTTGAAGTGACAGGCCCGTTTGCGAACTCTATAAGGTCAAGGGCATCGTCAATATAGGGCTGAAGTTTGTCAACTGGTGCGTGCGGATTGTCAGCCTCATTGTTTTGGAACTGACATGCCATACCGCAGCTGATTACAGGCAGCGGTTCAGCGCCTATCTCCTCTGCGAAACGGAAAAACTCGTAGAATCCAAGTCCGTAGCTTTGGTAGTAATCAGGGTACATTCTTTCGGGGAAAGTGTAGTTCCAGCGATTCATGTTCACGGGACGGTTTTCTACCGGCCCTACACTGTTCTTCCACTGGTAACGCTGCTCAAGAGTCGACCCCTCGACTATGCATCCTCCCGGAAATCTCAGCACGCCCGGCTTCAGCTCCGCCAATGCCTCTGCGATGTCGCGTCTCAGTCCGTTCGGGTCGCCATTGTACGTGTCGACAGGGAACAGTGATATGTGTTCCAAATCAACGCAACAGTCAGTCCTGTCTCCCTGCCAGTCACGGCTTCTTGTCTCAAGAATTATCCTCAGTGTTGCATCCTGGACACTTCGCGGAGCCGTGAACACAACTTCATATTTTTTCCATTCGCGACCTTTTACTTCAATGGTATTACTCGTAAACATTTGGTTTTCACCCATTGTGTCATCATCACACAGATGGAAAGTTATAAATTCGCTTTCTGCAGCCTTCCTGTTCTTTCCGTATGGAGCAGTGCGTGCCCATACAGTTATCCTGTATTGCTTGCCACGCTCAATACCCATGCCGAAATAACCCTCGTTCTCCAGTCCCGTTACCATCGACTGATGTCCCGACCAACTCAGACGGACATAGTGAGGACAACGCTCGAATGGTCCGTCATTGCGGACATCCACTTTGCCGAATGTATTCCATCCCATAAGCGGATTGTCAAACTCAAATGAGCGGTTCTTTACAAGTTCGGCATACAGCCCGCCGTCAGCGGCATAGTTTATGTCCTCGAAAAAGAGTCCGTACATTGTCTTCTGAACAGGTGTACCCGGAGAGCCTGCATCAATGTCTATAGTTGACCTTTTCTGTACAGGAATCCATACAGTCATTTCGCCACTGCCCCGGTGACACCATGCATAATAGGGAATCAGTGTCATCTCGACATCCCTGACCGTTTGTCCTCCATCTTCTTCGTTTACGACAGCTCTTGCCTTGGTCCTTATTTTTTCAATACCGTAAAGATCGTCGGAATACTCTACCGTGAATGAAGGATTTTCATCCAAAACCGCATTCCTGACTGAAAAATCATTGTCGGGCCACTCTGCACAATAAACGACAGGGCCGCGCTCAATGGCAATTCTTCCTGCATCAGCTTCCACTTTTTCGTGTGCCTTGACAGTTCTTGGAATCATCTCGAAACAGACTTCAACAACGTCACCTTTTTTCCATTTCCGTGTAATCGTATAGTATCCGTCGTCAGTCAGGGTCCCCTGACCTGCACTTCCGTTTACAGAAATTGTGAATTCAGGTTGCTCCCCATCGCAATAACTGTACAAGTCACTGGGAACCACTCTGTTCCTTGCCCATCCTGGTATTCTGATTTTCAGGTTGAATGGATCTTTGCATGCATTTTTATCTATACGTATCCTTATGTCGCCACTCCAGGGGTAGTCGGTGTCCTGGGTGAGAACAACCTCTTTACCTCCAATTTCCTGACTGACAGTGTTGGCTGCAAAAAGGTTAATGTAAAAGTTATCATCCCTTACAGCATATACATAGCCTGGCAGGGACGGAATGAAACGGCAGATGTTGCTCGGGCAGCATGCACATCCGAACCATGCCTGCCGTTGGTGTTGTCCGGCACTCTCAAGCGGGTTGGGGTAGAAGAAACTTCCTCCGTCAAGGCTTACGCCGCTTATCAGGCCGTTGTACAGAGACCTTTCAAGAACGTCAATATACTTGCTCTCGCCGTGAAGAAGGAACATCCGGTAGTTGAAATAGACATTGCCTATGGCAGCACATGTCTCACAATAGGCACTCATGTTCGGCAACTCGTAATTCTTGCCAAAAGCCTCTCCGTTCGAGGTGGCACCTATTCCTCCTGTTACATAGAGTTTTTTACCGACAATGTTGTCCCATATCCGGTCTATGGCAGCAATATAGTCGTTATTGCCTGTCAGCGCAGCGACATCGGCCATGCCTGAGTACATATATGCGGCCCTTACCGCATGCCCTACTGCTTCGTCTTGTTCTATGACAGGTTTGTGAGCCTGACTGTACTCATCCTTTATCTGAGTGTAACCTCTCCTGTCAAGAAAGAACTTGGCCATGTTGAGGTATTTTACATCACCGGTCACAAGATACAGTTTGCTGAGAGCCATCTCTGCAATCTGATGTCCCGGAACCCTGACTATCTGCCCCGGCCCTTCGCCAATTTCGCGGCAAACACAATCGGCATACTTGATAGCAATGTCCAGAAAATTTCTCTTGCCCGTAGCCTGATAGTGTGCGATAGCACCTTCTATCATATGGCCGAGGTTGTAGAATTCATGGCTGCCGCTTTCGACCTGACTCCATCTCTTCGGCCCAGACCAGCTGTGGGGATGATTCGGATTCATTGTACGTGCAGTGTACAGATATCCGTCCGGTTCCTGAGCATTTGAGACTACCGCCAGGACACTGTCAATATAAGCTTCCAGTTCTTTGTCAGGGTAGGTCTGGAGCAGATAACTGGCACCTTCAATCGTCTTGTAAACATCCGTGTCGTCAAACGGGAGGCCACCGACACGATACAAGTTGTTTTCATTGTAATTATGAAGAGCAGCCTTCGAAAAGTTCTCATAGCGTCCGCTCTCTTTGCATTTGCTGAAGGCCAGAGGTATTGTAACCTCACGCGAAGCGTTCAGTCTTTGACCCCAGAAAGAATTTCCGGAAATATTGACACTTGTAAACGGGACCGGACTGGTAGGGTATCCTCCATCCTTCGGAACCTGAGCCGTAATAACCATTGAACAGATGACGGCGGCCAACAAAAGAAGAACTTTTTTCATATTGCAAAACGAATGCTGACACACAAAGATAACAAAAAAACCGGACAGGGAACAAACCCTGTCCGGTCTTATTTGGAAAAGACTTGCAGAAATTACATCATTCCGTCCATGCCTCCCATTCCGGGAGCTGCGGGCATGGCAGGCTTCTCTTCCTTCTTTTCTACTATTACGCATTCGGTTGTCAGGAACATACCTGCTATAGAAGCGGCATTTTCCAGTGCTACACGGGCCACCTTGGCCGGGTCGATTACACCTGCTTTCTTCAGGTCCTCATACTTGTCAGTGCGAGCATTGTAACCGAAGTCACCCTTGCCCTCGAAAACTTTCTGAACGACCACGGCACCTTCCTTGCCAGCATTGAATACGATCTGGCGTAGCGGCTCCTCAATGGCGCGGCGCACAATCTGTATGCCAGTCTGCTCGTCGGCATTGTCGCCCTTCAGTTTGTCAAGATCCTTAATGGCACGGATGTATGCAACACCACCGCCTGCAACGACACCCTCCTCAATGGCTGCACGGGTTGCGCACAAGGCATCGTCAACGCGGTCTTTCTTCTCCTTCATTTCAACCTCCGACGGAGCTCCAACGTGGATTACTGCCACGCCTCCTGCCAATTTGGCAAGACGTTCCTGAAGCTTCTCCTTGTCATAGTCGGATGTCGTGGTCTTGATCTGAGCCTTTATCTGGGCGGTACGGGCCTGAATCTTGTCCTTCTCTCCCTTGCCGTTTACAATGGTGGTGTTGTCCTTCGTAATTGTAATCTTCTCAGCGCTGCCAAGCATGTCCATGGTAGCCTGTTCCAGCTTAACGCCACGCTCTTCGCTGATAACGAATCCACCTGTCAGAATTGCGATATCCTCAAGCATCTCCTTGCGGCGGTCGCCAAATCCCGGAGCCTTGACGGCGCAGATCTTCAGGCCTGAGCGCAGACGGTTCACAACCAGAGTAGTAAGGGCTTCGCTGTCAACATCCTCAGCGATGATGAGCAGCGGACGTCCTGTCTGTACTGCCGGTTCCAGAATCGGAAGCAGATCCTTCAGGTTGCTTATCTTCTTGTCGTGAATCAGAACCAGCGGGTTCTCCATCACGCAGTTCATCTTCTCAGTGTCAGTTACGAAGTATGACGACAGATAACCGCGGTCAAACTGCATGCCTTCAACTACATCAATATATGTGTCGCGCCCCTTTGCCTCCTCAATGGTGATGACACCATCCTTCGAAACCTTCTTCATTGCCTCGGCGATGTGCTTGCCGATCTCCTGGTCATTGTTTGCTGAGACGGTGGCAACCTGCTCAATCTTGTCAAAGTCATTGCCTACGGTCTCTGCCTGCTCCTTTATGTTGGCCACGACTGCTGCCACAGCCTTGTCAATACCACGCTTCAAGTCCATAGGATTTGCGCCGGCTGTGACATTCTTCAGACCTACATTTACAATGCTCTGAGCCAGAACAGTTGCAGTTGTCGTTCCGTCACCTGCATCCTCACCGGTCTTTGATGCCACCGACTTGACAAGCTGTGCGCCTGTATTCTTGAAAGAATCAGCCAGCTCAACCTCCTTTGCTACGGTAACACCGTCCTTGGTAATCTGTGGAGCACCGAACTTCTTCTCGATAATGACA
This sequence comes from Bacteroidaceae bacterium, assembly GCA_017615835.1. GTDB lineage: Bacteria > Bacteroidota > Bacteroidia > Bacteroidales > Bacteroidaceae > Colenecus. The sequence continues at coordinate 115,895 of JAFZZI010000004.1, forward strand.
TTCCGGCCCTTCGGTCCAAGAGTTACCTTCACTGCGTTTGCCAACTCATCGACACCCTGCTTCAGAAGGTCGCGGGCATCCATATTGAAAATAATGTCTTTTGCCATGATTCAAATTCTTAAAAGATTAACCTAATATTGCCAGAACATCGCTCTGACGCATGATGAGATACTTTGTTCCTTCAATTTCAAGCTCTGTGCCCGAGTATTTGCCGTATAGCACGTTGTCACCTTTCTTGAGAATCATCTTCTCGTCCTTGGTGCCTTCGCCTACTGCGATAACCTCACCTTTCAGGGGTTTCTCCTTTGCGGTATCCGGAATGATGATGCCGCCGATAGTCTTCTCCTCAGCTGCTGCGGGGAGAACCAGAACTCTGTCTGCCAATGGTTTGATGTTCATAACTATAAAAACTAAAATATTGTTGTTCCGAATTGTCACGACTTTTTCCAGCCATGCACACTTGTAACTTGCCAAAACCGTGCCAATGCCGATTTTCCGCCTGTATGCGGCATGCTTGTCAGTTCTGTTATGACAGCTCTGACACTTTGTCAGCAAAGATGCCGGGCCTAACGTTCAAGCAGGAATTGCTCCAGTTCCTGCTGAGTGATGCCGATTCTGTAACTGTTGCCTTTGAACACCGATATGCATCCTGTCTCTTCCGACACCACAATCGCAGCAGCGTCGCATAGCTGTGTGATGCCTAATGCCGCTCTGTGGCGCAGGCCAAACTGCTTTGGGACATTCTCACTGTGAGATATGGGCAGGATGCATGCTGCCGACTCAATACGGTAATTGTTTATTATCACGGCACCATCGTGAAGCGGACTGTTCTTGAAGAAAATGTTCTCGAGGAGTTGCTGGTTAATATTGGCGTCAATAGTTTCACCGACCTGTACGAGTTCACTCAGAAGGTCATTGTTCTGGATGACTATCAAGGCTCCTTCCTTGCTGTCGCTCATACTTGAACATGCCTTGACAACCGGCTGCCACAAAGCCGCATCCTCATTCTTCCTGTTATGCTTGGATAGCCATTTGTATAGTTTGCCGGTGCGGGTCCGAGTGCCCAGGTCGCGGAAGAATCGCCTGATGTCATCAGCGAAAAGCACTATCAGCGCAATTACCCCCACATCGACCAGCTTGTCCAGAACCACTCCCAGAAGCTGCATCTCGAGGACCTGCGACACAATCATCCACACCAGGATGAAAACTATGATTCCGATGAACATATTCAGGGATCCGGTTCGCTTCATCATCTTGTACAGATAGAAAAGAAGCAGGGCTACGCACAGAATATCAGCGATGTCCTTTATTCCGAAATTTGAAAAATAATCCATAGTCTTCAGTTTTTGTTGATGTTCAGTTCTTCAATAAGCCTTACTGTCTGAACGGCCTCTTTCACATCGTGTACCCGCAGCCACTCAGCACCTTTCATAAGTGCAACGGTGTCAAGTACGACCGTTGCCTCGAGTGCCTGAGCGGGAGTAATGTCAAGTAACCTGTATGCCATAGATTTGCGTGACAGAGCCGCCATTACCGGTAGTTTAAACTGTTTCAGACAGTCCAGATTGGCCAGTATCCGGTAGTTCTGTTCCAAAGTTTTGGCGAACCCGAATCCCGGGTCGAGAATGACTTTCCCGGCACCAGCCCTGAACAGCTGTTCCAGTTTTGTCTCAAAGAACTCCAACATGGCCGGCAGTATGTCGCCATATACCTCCCTGTTGAAAGTGAGTATGTATCCGGCTCCAGTGGCTGCAACCGTGTTGAACATCTCCTCCGACCCTCCCGAGATATCATTGATAATGTCAACTCCCCAGCGGTCAACACATGTCGAGGCAATTTCGGGCCTGAATGTGTCGATTGACAGCGGAAGGGCAGGGCAAGCCTCCAGAACAGCCGGCATCCCGGTCTCAAGTCTCTTCATTTCCTGTTCAGACGTTGCTTGAACACCGCCAGGTCTGGTTGAGCAGGCTCCGATATCTATCATGTCAGCTCCTTCGCTGCAGAGTCTTGCCGTAGCTTCAAGGATGTGGTCATGGCCCATAACTCTTGACTCCTCGTAGAAAGAGTCCGGGGTCAGATTAAGGATGCCGGCTATCTTTATCTTGTGCCTGTTGTCCATATCTCAGAAAAATTACAGAAATCCGACCACTTTTGTGAGTCCGATACTGTTGGATCCCTTTATCAGGATTGTTTTCCCTTCGGGCTTCCCGGATTCCAGCCAGTCACACAACTCATCCACGTTACTGAAACAGCGCCATCCCTCAGGAAGTATGCCTCCTGCCGCATTCCTGAATTCCTTACCGACAAGAAACACGTCTTTGTATCCTGAAGAACGTATGAGTCCGACTATGCGTCTGTGTTCCGTCGGTCCTGCTTCGCCCAGTTCAAGCATGTCTCCCAGAATCAGCATCTTTTGTTCGGCCTTCATGAACCCCATGTTGTCTAGAGCCGCCTTCATGCTTGTTGGGTTGGCATTGTATGCGTCAACAATCAGGCGGTTCCTGCCTGTGTCAGTTATCTGAGAGCGGTTGTTGCGCGGAACATACTCCTCAAGCGCTTCGGTTATATTCTCTTCCGGAACGTTGAAGTAACATCCGACTGTTGCTGCGGCAAGAGCGTTGTCTATGTTATAGCTACCGGCAAGGTTCATCCGGACAGTGTGTCGCGGGCCATTCTCCATATTCCACCATAGCTCAAGGGTCGGGTCGCACCCGATGACACCTCCTGTAACGTACCCTTCAGACTTCTGCCCGTAGGTTATACATTCCAGCCCCTTGGCCATGTCTGTCAGATGTGCATTGTCGCGGTTAACGAACACCTTTCCTTTTTTGTTCAGTATCCAGTCATAGAGTTCACCCTTGGTTTTCTTTACGCCCTCGAAGGAACCGAATCCCAACAGATGGGCCATGCCTACATTGGTGATGAGACCGAAGTCGGGGTCGCAGACGTTCACCAGCTCGTCAATGTCACCCGGATGACTGGCTCCCATCTCAATTACCGCGATCTGGTGCTCAGGCTTCATTTGGAGTACTGTCAGCGGCACCCCTATAGAGTTGTTCAGGTTACCCTTCGTTGACAGCACGTTGAATGATTTCGACAATACTGCAGTTACGAGTTCTTTTGTCGTCGTCTTGCCGTTTGTCCCGGTAATGCCCAGCACCGGAAGCCCCAATTTGCGGCGATGCCTGAGAGCCATGGCCTGAAGCGCCTTCAGAACGTCCGGAACAGCCAGGATCCTGCTGTCGTTGAAGCCATTGCGCTCCGGCTCGTCTGTAACAGCGTACGGACAGCCCTTCTCCAGCGCCTGCAGCACAAAATCATTCCCGTTGAAACGTCCGCCCTTTAAGGCGAAGAACATCGTTCCCTGCTCGCAACTCCTCGAGTCGGTGGTCACTCCCGAACACTCCAGAAACCTGCTGTACAATTCCTCGTCATTCATAACCGCGAAGATAGCAATAATCCTAAGCTGCCCCATCTCGGCACGACAAAAATATTTTTTGTTCTGCTCTCTATTTACCGTAACTTTGCATCCAATCGCAGAATCGATGATATGAATAGACTATTAATTGCCGTCTCGGCAGTCCTGCTGTGCACCGGAGTTATGGCGCAGCCAAAAAAAGTCTCCATTTTGGGCGACTCATATTCCACCTTCCGCGGTGCCATACCGCAGAATTATGCCGTATTCTACCCCCTTCAGGGCAACGATGTGAAGAACGTCGAAGAGACTTGGTGGTATCAGTTTATCTCTGATTCAGGCTTTCAGCTTGAGGTCAACAACTCCTATTCAGGCTCCACGATATGCAATACCGGATACAACCGTGAGGATTACTCCGACCGGGCCTTCATATCGCGTGTCAACGAAATAGGTTCTCCGGACATACTCTTCATCTTCGGAGGAACAAACGACGCATGGGCCGGCTCTCCGATAGGCGAATACAAGTACCGCGACATCACCAAGGCCGATTTGTATTTCTTCCGTCCTGCGCTCGCATATCTGCTCGACGAACTCAAGTCGTTGTATCCGGAAACAAAGATATACTTCCTTCTCAATACCGAACTCAAGGATGAGATAAACGAATCCGTCAAGACCGTGTGCGCCCATTACAACGTTCCTGTGATAGTGCTTCACGATATTGACAAGCAGATAAGCCATCCTTCAAAAGAGGGCATGAAGGCCATTGCCGGTCAGATCAGCGATTTTATTAAAAACGAGTGACATGCTCAGACTCGCAATCCTGGCTTCCGGAAACGGAACCAATGCAGAAGCAATACTTAAGGCTGTACATGACGGCAGCCTTGATGCTGATGTCCGTGTCATTCTCACCAACAAGCCCGGCGCAGGAGTTATTGAGAGGGCCCGCAGGTGGAATGTACCTGTCGAGACAGTACCTTCCAAGGGAGTACTCAACCGAATGGAGTATGATCAGACCGTGGTTGACGTCCTGTCAGGATATAGTGTCGATACCGTAGCCCTTGCGGGCTGGATGCGTATTCTGAGCGAAGTTTTTCTCAGCGCTTTCCCCGGCCGTATCATTAACCTGCATCCGGCTATTCTTCCCAGTTTCAAGGGCGGCACCGGCATAGACGACGCCTTTGACTATGGAGTCAGACTATCCGGCTGTTCTGTACATCTCGTCTGCCCTGAACTTGACGGAGGACCGCTTATCATCCAGGCAGCTGTCCCTGTCGGTGAATCACGCGACGAATTTGAAGCCCGGATCCACCGTATGGAGCACCTGATACTTCCACAGGCCCTTCAGTGGTTCAGCGAGAACCGCATTTCCGTTCAGGGCCGCAAGGTGGTGATAGCCCCCCCTGCTGTTCCCGTCCGACAGACGGACTATATCGAAGGTTGTCTGGTCTCTCCTCCACTCGAAGAAAGATTGATTAATGCTTGACGAGGCACTGCACATAAGGACAACCGATTACGACTACGATTTGCCCGATTGGAGAATTGCAAAATTCCCTCTGGAACCCCGCGACAGTTCCAAATTGCTGGTTTATCGTCATGGCGATGTTTCCGAGAAGGTATTTACCGATCTGCCGGGACTGTTGCCGGAGGGTGCGCTGATGGTGTTCAACAACACAAGGGTAATTCAGGCAAGACTTCACTTCCGGAAAGAAGACAATGCACAGAACCGGGGAGCTCTCATTGAGGTGTTCCTTCTGGAACCGGCATCTCCGTCCGATTATCAGCTGAACTTTGCTGCAACCGGTAGTTGCTCGTGGTATTCACTGGTGGGTAATCTCAAGCGCTGGAAGTCTGGCACTCTTCGCCTTGCCGTTGATGTCGGCGGACACCGGATTACGCTCTGCGCTACGCGGGGACCGGCTCACGGTGCAGGATACCGGATAGATTTCACTTGGGACAATGACGGAACGACGTTCTCCGAACTGCTTGAGGCAGCCGGTGAAATACCAATTCCGCCATACTTGAACCGTCAGTCACAGGAGAGCGACAAGACAACATATCAGACCGTTTATTCAAAAATTAAAGGCTCGGTGGCCGCTCCCACTGCCGGCCTGCATTTTACAGACAGGGTGCTTCGAGACCTTGACGCCCGCGGCATTGATCGTGAGGAACTGACTCTCCATGTCGGAGCAGGCACTTTCAGACCCGTCAAGAGTGAGGAAATTTCCGGACACGAGATGCACACCGAGTTCATAGCGGTACATCGCAGCACTATTCAAAAACTGATTGCACACGGTGGGCATGCAATAGCTGTCGGCACTACATCGGTTCGTACTCTTGAAAGTCTGTTTTACATCGGCGTTTATCTTTCTGAGCATCCCGACGCTACTGAAGAAGACATGCATGTGGGACAGTGGGTCCCATACAGGGGTACTGCTGACATGGACACCGTCACTTCGTTACATCATATTCTGGACTACCTTGACAGCCAAGGACTTGATGTGCTGAAGACCAGCACTCAGATAATAATAGTGCCGGGCTACAAGTATCATATAGTCAACATGATGGTAACAAATTTTCATCAGCCCCAAAGCACACTGCTGCTGCTTGTCTCAGCCTTTGTAAATGGCGACTGGCACACAATCTACGATTACGCCATCTCACACGGCTTCCGATTCCTCAGCTATGGAGACAGTTCGCTTCTCATTCCCTGAGACTCACTCTTTCTGTCTCATCTGACACTCTTTCGTGCAGCCGGAACAACCGCATCCGCATCCCTCCCTGGACCTGCGGAAAAGGCTTTTGCAGACCAGGGCCACCGCCGTTGCCACGACTGCCAGTATCAGAATGTCGGCAATGTTCATTTCTCAGACAATCAGAATGGCAGTCTGGTATGCTATGAAAGCCACCAGCCAGGCAATAATGCATTGGAACAGAATCATGAATACAGCCCATCGGCCTCCAAGTTCACGCCGCACCGCCGCTATGGCTGCCACGCATGGAGTATACAACAGACTGAATGCCAGCATCGGGATTGACGTAGCAACCGTAAGAGCGCTTGCCACGCCAAGTACCTCCATCGTTGCCACAACGCTCTCTTTGGCAAGAAAACCCGATATGAAGGCTGTCACTATCCGCCAGTCGCCAAGTCCTAGCGGGCTGAACAGAGGAGCAATCCATCCTGCTATTACTGCCAACATGCTTCCTTCTCCGTTCTGAACCATGTTGAACCTGAAACTGAAGGTTTGCAGAAGCCATATCACTATTGTGGCAAGGAAAATCACTGTAAATGCTCTTTGGAGAAAGTCTTTGGTCTTGTCCCACAGCAGATGCCCCACATTTATCAGGCGAGGCAGGCGGTAGTTGGGAAGTTCCATGACAAACGGAGCAGTGGAACTCTTCTTCGAGGTCCATTTTCGCACAAGAGCAAGCACCACACCGCACAATATACCAAACAGGTACAGGCAAATCAGCACCACTCCTCCGTGTCCGGGGAAAAATGCACTTGTCAGGAAACCATATATTGGAATCTTTGCTGAACAGCTCATGAAGGGTGTCAGCAGAATCGTCAGCTTTCGGTCTCTGTCCGAGGGTAGGGTACGGGTGGCCATTACAGCGGGCACCGAGCATCCAAATCCTATCAGCAGCGGGACAATGCTGCGCCCCGACAGTCCCAGTTTGCGCAAGAGCTTGTCTGTCACAAATGCAACGCGTGCCATATAGCCGCTATCCTCCAGCATCGACAGAAAGAAGAACAGTATTATTATGATAGGAACGAAACTTACAACAGAACCGACGCCTCTGAAAATCGCATCAACCACCAGCGATTGAATGGCAGGGTTTACCCCAGCCTTCTCCATTCCTATGGCCGTCAGGCCGGACAGCCAGGTTATCGCCTGATCCAGTAGGTTCTGAAGCGGTGCGCCTAACACGTCTATGCTCAGCCAGATTACCAGTGCCATTACAATGACAAAGATGGGCAACGCTGTCCATTTCCCGGTCAGGACACGGTCGATGCGGCGGCTGAGACGATACTCGCGGCTTTCGCGCGGTTTCACCACGGTCTTTTCGCACAGCCTCTTTATGAAGGAGAAACGCATGTCGGCTATGGCTGCAGACCGGTCAAGACCGCGTTCCTTCTCCATCTGCCCGATTATATGTTCAATCGCATCTGTATCTTCGGTTGACAGGTTAAGTTTTTTCATCAGGGAAGCATCTCCCTCGACTATTTTGTCCGCCGCGAATCGTGTAGGCACGCCCGCAGCCTTGCAGTGGTCTTCGATAAGGTGCATAATGCTGTGAAGACAGCGGTGTACCGCACCTCCGTTGTCCTCAGGACTGCAGAAATCGTGACGCACAGGTCTTTCCTGGTATTTTGCCACATGAACGGCATGTCTCACCACCTCGTCAACACCTTCGTTCTTTGCTGCCGAAATGGGAACTACCGGTATTCCCAAAAGCCGTTCCATCTCGTTTACTCTCACGGAACCGCCGTTGCCTCTCACTTCGTCCATCATGTTCAGCGCGAGTACCATCGGAATGTCAAGTTCCATTAGCTGAACAGTCAGATACAGGTTGCGCTCAATGTTGCTGGCATCCACAATGTTTATGATTCCTTTTGGCTTCTCTTCCAGTATGAACTTTCGTGAAACCATCTCCTCGGGAGTGTATGGAGAAAGTGAGTAGATGCCGGGAAGGTCAGTCACCATAGTGTTGGGATATCCCTTTATCTGACCATCCTTGCGGTCAACCGTCACTCCGGGAAAGTTTCCCACATGCTGGTTCGAGCCTGTCAGCATGTTGAACATTGTAGTCTTTCCGCAATTCTGCTGCCCTGCCAGGGCGAATGTCAGCAGAGAATCCTTTGGCAGCGGATCCTCATGCTCCTTAGAGTGAAATATACCCTCTTCGCCCAACCCCGGATGCGGATCTTCCTCATGGTCGTTCGGATTATATCCCGTTTCTTCCAGCCATAGCGGCTCATTGTCCGTTCCTGCCATGTCGAACGTCACGGCAATCTTGTCTGCCTCTTCCTTGCGAAGAGTCAGCGAGTATCCGTGAATCATGAACTTCAGAGGATCACCCATTGGCGCTGCCCCCAACATCCATATATCAGACCCCGGAATAAGACCCATGTCCAGCAGGTGCTGGCGAAGGGCTCCAGAGCCTTCAACGCCGGTAATCATAGCCGACTCGCCAGCTTTCAAACTCTTTGCCGTCATTCTTTCGAAGGTTATTGGTTCGGTCTGCAAAAATACCGTTTTTTCAGCAAAAAGGGCAATTCAGTTTTACTGCTTTATCCTGCCAAACCTAAAGAAAAAACACTTACACGCACGTTTGAGGCGCTGCTTATGGTTTCCAATAATGATGAAATGGTGGCACCTGTAGTTATGACATCGTCAACTACAAGAACATGACATCCTTCCAGTCTGGCAGCGTCCCTGACACTGAATATCCCCTCGACGTTTTCCCAGCGTTCAATCCCGCCTTTCCTTGCCTGGGACTGGTTGTCTATTAGTCTGCACACCAGTTCTTTCTCTACAGGTATGCCTGTGACCTGTGACAACCCCCGAGCTATGTATTCAGACTGGTTGTATCCCCTCCTGCGTTGCTTTGCTTTTGACAACGGAACGGGTATGATACAGTCCACTCCTTCGAAGAATCCTTCCTGAACCAGTCTGGATGCCGCCTGTCGTGCCATCCATAATCCGACCTCGGGATGTCCGAAGTATTTCAGATGATAAAGAATTCTTGAGTAGCCGCTCTCCTTCCTGTATCTGAAGTATGAGGCTGCCCTGACCAGGAGCGGTTCTCCCATCAGAAGAATTTCTGTGCTGCTCAGTTCTCCATTTTTGTATGGTATTACGGGCAGTTTCATCAGACAGATCAGGCACAGATGCTTTTCACCAAGTGCCAGACGTCGTCCGCACACTATGCAGAAACGCGGCATCAGCGCGTCTGCAACTGAATCCAGCAGTAACATTTCAGTCGATTGTGATTTCCGTACCGAGCACCTTCCCGGCAAGTGAAGGCTCAAATCCTCTCTGGCATACCGAGCGCATCAGCTTCATTGAACGCTCATATCTGTCGGTTCCGTGCACCTCGCGTTTTTTTGCAGCAATCACTTCCTTCAGTATCTTCATATATTCTTCATGGTCAATTGCTTCCAAGGCTGTTTCGACCGCTTCTGCCGCGACCCCGTTCCGCCTGAGTTCAGCCTGTATTTTCAGCCTTCCCCATTTGTTGAAACGCAGTTTGTCGTGCGCGAAAGCTTTGGCATACCGTTTTTCGTCCAGAAACCCCTCTTTCTCAAGATGCGCAAGTATTTTGCCGACTACCGGGCTTTCCAGCCCCATCTTTTCGAGTTTGCTGACTACCTGCTGTCTGCAGTGTTCGCTGGCCGAGCAGTACTCCTCGGCCTTCATGATGGCATCTTTTTCAGTTATCATTGGTATGGTGGATTTTTGCCATGCGCCGCTTTTGGCTGATATCGTTCCTGAATTGTACTTCAAATCCCTCTTCTTCAAGAAGATTCTCCAGTCTGTCGGCATACAGCGGATTTATTTCGAGGTAGATACTGCCTTCGGGCTTCAGATGGTTTTTTGCGAAAAGTCCTATGGCACGATAGAACTGCAACGGGTCGCAGTCGGGTACGAAAAGTGCGATATGCGGTTCATGTTCCAGCACTGTCGGTTCCATTCCGGCACTCTCCGACAGGGCAATGTACGGCGGATTTGAAACAATTATGTCGAACATGCCTCCGTCTTGCTCCTCAAGAATGTCTTTTTGGCAGAAGTTTACCGTCACCCCGTTTGTCACGGCGTTTTCGTTTGCCAGTTCAAGGGCATCAAGGCTGATGTCCCATGCAGAGACACACCAGCCCGGATACTTCTTGGCTAAGGCTATTGCAATGCAGCCCGTTCCAGTGCCTATGTCAAGCAGAGAGACTTCTGCTGATGCCTCTTCTGCGACCCATTCCACCAGTTCGCTCGTCTCCTGACGCGGAATCAGCGCCCTGGGGTCGCATTTCAGCCTGACTCCACAGAAGTCGGTGAATCCCAGCACATATTGCAACGGCTCACCCTTGACAAGTCTCTCCAGCCATCCGTCAAGAATCCTGTCACGCATATTGTCTGCTTCCAGGACAGGTTCCAGATAGAAATCATTCCGGCGTACACCGGGAAGGTTGCACAGCAACTCCCTGGCCATGACATCCAGCTCCGGCTTGGAAAAGATTCCGTCAAGTCGTTCTGCCACTTTCCGACGCAGAGAATGCATCCCCGGCTATCTTTCCTTTACGGTGAAAGTCTTTGTCTGTGTCGATGCGGTGCTGAAAAGTTGACCGCTCTCAAGCATCATTGACATCCTGAACATAGCCGACAGGCTTATGTTGTGCTGTCCGGCTGTGGTGAAGACGTATTTATACTGTACAGGATAGTTCCCCGGGTCGAGGACGTTTTCCTGATATTTTCTTCCGTCTATTCTCCATGTGTATTCTGCCTTGAGAAGTCCATCGCCTTCTTTTGCAACCTGAACGGTAAATGTCACCTCTTCGCCGACCTTGGGTTCGGCAGGTGATAAGGTAATTTCACCGTAAACAGGAGGATATCCATATCTCTCTCTGGCGCATCCGGCACACAGCGCAAGCATCGCCGCTGCCACAAACAATGTTCCAATCAGTTTTTTCATATCAGGTTCAATGCTATTTGTATCATACGGTCCAATCCCGTCTGGCGCTGCTCAACGCTCATCCGCTCTCCTGTAGCAAGGTTGTCAGACACTGACAGTATCCCCAGGGCTTTCCTGCCCGCCACTGCTGCGTTGAGATAGAGTCCGCTGAGTTCCATCTCCACACCCATCACTCCAACCTTGGTCCAGTCTGTCTGCGCGTTGTTGTCGTAAAACGAATCTGATGACAGTATGCTTCCCACTCTGTACGGGTAGCCCAACCCTTCGGCGGCTCCTACGGCACCGCGAATCAGTTCCCAGTCGGCTACAGGTGCGTATGTCCCGTGCAGATTGTACTTGTCCGCGAAGTTCGAGTCTGTACATGCTGCCATCGCTATAATCACGTCACCCAGCAAAATGTCCTTGCGGAACGAACCGCACGTTCCCACACGTATGATGCGCTCCACATCGTAGAAGTTGAAAAGTTCGTACGAGTAGATGCCGATTGACGGGATGCCCATGCCGTGTCCCTGGACCGAAACTTTCCTGCCGTTGAACGTGCCGGTGAAACCCAGCATTCCGCGTACATTGTTGTACTGTACGGGATTTTCCAGATACTTGCCGGCTATGAATTGCGCCCGGAGAGGGTCTCCGCACATTATCACAGTCTTGGCCACATCGTCGTATGCCGCTGCTATGTGCGGGGTGGGGGTCTGCTCTCTGCTCATTATGACTGTCGTTTTACGCAAAAATACACAAAAAAGGGCGATTGCAAGTCTTGCCGAAATAAAATACCGCCAAATCTGCTAATTTTGCATCAATATTCCCCGATGCATTTATGGAGAAACAGACAGAAACGTCGGAGCATTGTTTCGGAAATAAAGGAATGACTTCAGCGAAGTCGCCGGTCAATTGGCAGAAACGGCTGGATCTCAGGATACGCAGGTTTCAGGATGATGGACTCGTTCCCAAACTGTTGCTCCATGCCTGCTGCGCCCCTTGCAGCAGCTATGTACTCGAATATCTGTCGCAATATTTCGACATCACCCTGTTTTATTACAATCCCAATATAACCGACCGTGATGAATATCTCAAAAGGGTTGGTGAGGTGCGTCGTCTCATAGCTTCGCTGCCGGCAGTCCATCCCGTTTCATTCGTTGAAGGCCCATACGAACCTCAGGTGTTCCTGCATGCCGTGAAGGGACTTGAAAAAGAACCGGAAGGCGGAGCCCGCTGTGCCGAGTGCTTCAGGCTCAGACTTGAGAAAACAGCATCTGTCGCAGCCCGTATGGCGGCCGCTGACGGCGGTGAAGTACTTTTCACGACGACCCTCACCATAAGTCCGCTCAAGAATGCCGACCTGCTCAATGAAACCGGTATCCGTGCCGCTTCTGCCTTTGAAGGCATTGCCTGGCTTGATTCCGACTTTAAGAAACGAGATGGTTACAAGCGTTCCATCCAGCTTTCTGCCCAGTATGGACTCTATCGTCAGGACTATTGCGGCTGTGCTTTCTCAAAGGCTGCACGACATCCTGAATCCGAAAATTGCTTCTTGCCGGAATGAACACGCAGGATGACATACAGAAACTTCAGGCCAAGTACGAAAAGATGACGCAGACACCCGTGCCTGGACTCGTGCTGCGGCTGGCGGTGCCCACCATCATAAGCATGTCGGTATCGGCCTTGTACAACATCGCCGACTCGTATTTTGTGGGACACATAAGTACCGGTGCTACCGCCGGGGTGGGCATAGCTTTCGCTTACCAGTCGTTCATCCAGGCCATAGGATTCTTCTTCGGTTCAGGTTCGGGTAACTATCTGTCAAGGTCGCTGGGCACCAGGGATGTCCGTGGCGCTGAAAAGATGGCAGCCACAGGTTTCTTTACTTCCCTTCTCACCGCTATCCTTGTCGCATTGGCAGGTTTTGCCCTGTTGACACCTCTCTCAAGAGCCCTCGGTGCAACAAGCGATGTCTTGCCCGAAACCATTGCCTACATGCGGTTTCTGCTTCTGTCTACACCGTTCATGGTGTCCCAGATGTCACTCAACAACCAGCTTCGGATGCAGGGCAATGCAATGTTTGCTATGTTTGGACTGGTTTCCGGGGCTGTCCTCAACATAATTCTGGATCCGCTTTTTATCTATTCTGCCGGTATGGGGGTGTCAGGAGCCTCCCTTTCGACAGCAATCAGCCAGTTCGTGTCGTGGAGCATCCTGCTGTGGGGCACTTCGCTTGAAGGCAATGTCCACATATCCATCCGCAATTTTGCTCCCTCGCGTGACAGGTACCGTGAGATAAGTGCCGTGGGGCTGCCCTCTCTAATGCGCCAGTCGCTAGGCTGTATTTCGACAATCTGTCTCAACTGGGCTGCCGCCCGCTATGCTGCTCCGGGTGCAGAGGCTTCCACAATAGCTGCCTTTGCCGTTGTGGCCAGGGTCATGCTGTGCGCCATGTCTGTCATCCTGGGTTTCGGACAGGGTTTCCAGCCTGTCTGCGGATTCAATTGGGGAGCACAACTGTACGGCCGTGTCAGGAAGGCTTATGTATTCACCATGAAGACCTGTACCATAGTCATACTGGTTTTGTCGGTCTTTGGCTACGCGTTTGCTCCACAGGTTATTTCTTTCTTCCGCTCAGAGGATCCCGAACTTGTCCGCATCGGCGCTCAGGTCCTGCGGTGGCAATGCATTGCATTCCCGTTCATCGGAGTCACTACGCCAACCAACATGCTCCTTCAGAACATAAGACGCACTGTCTCGGCCACCCTGCTGTCGATGAGCCGTCAGGGTATTTTCTTTTACCCGGCTATTCTCATTGCACCGAGACTGTGGGGACTTGAAGGCCTGCAATGCACCATGGCAATTGCCGATACCGGAACCTTTCTGCTTTCGCTGCCCTTCTGTATCTGCATCATCCGTGAACTGAAAATGCGTGAATCTGGAGTTTTTGCAAAAAAGGCGTATAGCCATTGAATATATTTTCATTTCGGGCTTTTTTGCGGAATGTTTGTTCGTTTTATAAAATGATAGTTGTAAATTTGCAGTCCCAAAAACAGTTCCCTAAGCGGAGTGCCTCGAAATGAATGTATTTTGTAAATCACTTTCAGTCTTTGTCCTGTTGCTGATGCTATTCGTCGGCAACGGCATCGCTGACGATTTCAAGATCAGTACCGAGGACGAGGATATAGAACTCATCAATACTAACCGTGACGAAAACGGCAAGATAATCCGCACCGGCTATCTTACCAACCCTTGGTACAGTAACTGGTCAATAGGAGCTTCGTTCGGTATTCAGACTCTGATGTCAGGTACCGGTGAGCACAATACCGGATTGGATATCCACACAGCCAGAATAACTCCGATGTTCGACATCACCTTGGCAAAATGGTTCACTCCTGTCATCGGTGTCCGTGGCGGCTTGTCGGGCTGGAAGATGGAGGAGTCTTTCCCGGAAGGCTGGGAAGGAAATCATTACCCTTTAGCCCGCAGTGATGACCGCAGTGTCACTTATTTTTCGGAGTTCCATGTACATGGCGAGGCTATGTGGAACGTCATAAACAGTATCTGGGGCTATAAGGCCAACCGTTTTTACAATTTCATTCCATACGCACATTTCGGTCTTTTCCAACTTGGACATCCTGACGAGGGAATGTTTGCCAAGGTGCGCCGCGACCGTGAGTTCATGGTCGGCCTTGGTGCCTACAATACTTTCCGTATCTCCAACTCCATTGTCATAGGACTTGATTTGCGCTGGGGCAATATAAGCGGCCGTTACCACGATGAGAGCAACGGTGGCCGCGTCAACTATTACTCTGCAACGCTTGGTGTGGCGTACACTCTTGAAAAGTGGTATTGGGCCCGCTCAAAGGGACTTGAGATCTCGCGTGACCGTGCCATTGCAGCAGCAAACCGAAGCCTGGCCGATGCAGACAGGTTGCGTGCTGAGAACGAGGCTCTCAAGGTTCTCATCAACGAGTTGAACAGCCGCGAGCCCGAAGGCGTCAAAGTAGTTGAGGCAGTCGCTGCTACATCGTTTCAGGAGCGTGTAATGAATGCAGATCTCGTCCTGTACTACGAAATAAATATCAGCAAGCTCAATTTCACTGAGCGTCACCACCTTGACGAGTTTGTCAAAGAGACTCTCGACCGCGACCCGGAACATATCTTCTACCTGACCGGAAGTGCGGACAAGGGTACCGGTACGTTCGAAATCAACACCCGTCTCAGCCGCGAGCGTGCCTTCGGTATAAGGGAAATCCTGATGAACGAGTATAAAGTTCCCGAAGAACAGATTGTTATTAAGGCAACAATCATCTCTGACAAGCACGAGGACGGTGCTCTTGACCGCTGTGTCCTGATAGAGAAGGAGTAATCATTCCTTTTGTCTCCTTACTTCATCGTTTTTTCACATTTTTTAGCAGAATGTTTTTTCTGCGTGAAATAATGTGTATTTTTGTGTTGAATCTGGGAATGGTATATGATAGACGATGGGACTGTTCATTGGTTTGCAGCCAGAACGCGAAGAGGCCAGGAACTGAGAATCCGCGAGAACCTTGACCGTTTCGGTGTCAGCAGTTTCGTCCCTACGGTCCGCTCGCTAAGGCAGCGAGGCGGCCGTAAGGTGAAGGCAATCGTGCCGCTCGTGCCCAACATGGTGTTCCTCCGGGCTACCAAGAGCGATGCCTGCTCGCTGGCCAATGGCCGTGGCATTCCGATTTATTACATCATCGACCGCAGCACTTCGAAAATGCTCGTGGTTCCAGACAAACAGATGGACGATTTTATCCGTGTCGTATCCGAGGAACCGGATACCGTCGAGGTATCCAATTTCATTCCATACAGGGGACAGAAAGTCAGGATCTCGTCCGGAAGGCTGGAGGGCGTCGAGGGAGAGGTGCTGACAAGTGATGGCGGAACCTTCATCATTGTCAGTGTCGGACAGTTGCTCAATGCAAGGATCAAGGTGTCGAAATCGTGCCTTGTACCTGTTAACAGAGACGTTCTGTGAGCCATTCCTTAGTTTTTATGTGGACTTGATGAAAGTTTCTTTCAAAAGTTGCCCCGATTGTGGGCGTGTGTGACACGCTCATTGGCGAAGCTTTACAGGGTAATGGAGAAACGACTATAAGAAACAACCTATTAACAGTAAAAGTGATGGAAGACTATTTAGATGATGAGAAAGCTGAGGGCCGGCATAATGGAGGAAAGACTGCCGTTCTCATTTTGGATTTTGCTGTCTCTGTTTTGTCATCGCTGCTGGCTATCCTGTTTGTCCGCTGGCAGACAGAGCCCGTAGCAGGTTTCGGACATCTAGTGTATATGTGGGTATTTATCGGAGCGGTCTTCTCTCTGCTCAGTTTCATGCTTTTCGGTACCTACAAGATTATCATACGCCACTCGACGCTCAAGTCTATCGGGCAACTTGCACTTGCCACAATAGTAAAGGAACTGTTGCTTACTGCGTGCGTACTGCTGGGCCTTTTCCATTTCGGAACTGACCGTGCCAACGCACTGGTAATCTTCGCTGACACCCTCATTACCATCACACTGCTTGTGGTGACCCGCGTCATTATAATGGCCATCTACGATGATGTGCGCGATACTCCTGACAAGAACGTTGACCGCGTGCCGGTCATGGTATATGGCGCCTCCGACAAGTCAGTGGCACTTGTCATCCGTCTTGAGGACAGCGCCCACTATATAGTCCAAGGCTATCTGACCCGCGACAAAAGCCGCAACGGACTTATCGCCCAGGACCGTCGCTTCTACAGTTTCGAGAACGAAGACGATATCTCGCATCTTGCTGTGTCGCTCGGCTTCCGCAGCGTACTTTTCGCCCGTGATGAAGACGCCGAAGCAGAAGGCAAGTCTGGTGGTCTTATCCCAATCTGCATGCGTCTCGGAATACACTGTCTTGCGACCCCCAGAATAGACAGCATAAGCGTCAACAACATCTCGCAGAGTGCTATCAACGAGGTTGTCAGGAAGGATGTAGAGTTCATTCCCGATGGCATGAGTTCTTTCGGCCGCATCGTCAAGCGACTCTTCGACTTTGTGCTCTCATCGCTGCTGCTCATCATCTTCAGTCCTCTTTACCTCATCATCGGTCTGTTTATCAAGAGTGAGGACAAAGGCCCTGCCATCTACAAGCAGGAACGCATAGGCCGTTTCGGGCGTCCATTCTTCATATACAAATTCCGTTCCATGCGCACCGACGCCGAGTCGGCCGGACCGGCCCTCTTCTCGGGCGAGGACGACCCGCGCCTTACCAAAGTAGGCAAGTTCATACGCCTGCACCACCTTGACGAGCTGCCCCAGCTTTACAATGTGTGGCGTGGCGACATGTCGTTCGTAGGCCACCGGCCCGAGCGCAAGTTCTACATCGACCAGATAATGGAGCACGACTCACGCTACTACTACCTGTACCAGCTGCGCCCGGGCGTCACCTCATACTCGACCCTCAAGAACGGCTATGCCGACTCGATGGAGAAGATGCTGCGCCGCCTCGAGTTCGACCTGTACTACCTGCGTCACCGCTCGTGGTGGTTCGATGTCAAGGTGCTCTGGCAGACCTTCGCCGGCATCGCCTTCGGCAAAGTATTCTGATAAACACTCAAGTGGTATAAACGGTTATTTGTCATTTTTCCAAGTTAAATAATGCTTGTCCTGTTACTTTATAACTGTTTCCGTTCCGTTATCTATGAACAGCGGTTTTATCAATAAGGCGAAGCATATACTATTGTATCCATTCGAGCAGGGGCTTCTATTACTTGTCGGGTTTTGGCTCTTTGCTTCTTTTGCCGATGTATTCTTCCTGTATGCTAATGGTAGTTATATTATTGGTTTGTACAAAGGTATGTTGGGCCTTTTACAATGTTATTTGTTAGTACTATTAAGCAGATTTCTCAAAGGCACAATTAATAAGATATTTGTTTTATCAGTTGCAGTATTGGGAGTAATAAACGTTATTGCGGACTCTTTTGTATATTCAATTACAAAAGATAGATTCAGCCTTGATACCGTGGCAATTATATTAGGGTCAAATTTGTCCGAGGCAACAGAATTCATACCTATGTACTTAACTACCAAGGTTCTTCTGTTCATATTAATTAATGTCCTTTTGGCAGTTTTGGCTATTACATTCTACTATAGGAAAGTAAATCGTAATGTTTCACCCGTATTGTCTTTGTTTCTTTCTGTTACCATGATTCTTAGTTTGTTTTATTCGATTCACCGCAGGTTTTATTATGTTGACTCTGTTTTTCTGAATAAGTTTGTCCTTTTTGCTACGTACTCCTCTCCTGTAAATCTGCAGGAATACAGAAAGAAACCGATGGTGTTAGTAAATGGGGAACAACCAGAATTAATAATGTTGGTTATAGGTGAATCTCTTTCTAAAAATCATTGTTCCCTTTATGGCTATAATAAGTTAACGATGCCAATTTTAGGACAAATGGTTTCTGATTCCATCGTTATTACATACGATAATGTAAAAGCACCATACACACATACTATTGAAGCTTTCAAGGCAATTATGTCAACATATAAGACAGAATACCAGGATGATAAATGGTATGAATATCCGTTTTTGATTGATTATATGAAGGCTGCCGGATATCGTACATGTTGGGTGTCCAATCAGAGTTCAGTAGGTGTTTATGATAATGTCATATCCAAGTATGCAGAATTGTCAGATACTGTAATATTGGTTGGAAAAACAAAAATGGGCTTATCAAAAAATGATTATGACGAACTAGTCCTACCCTATCTGTCTTCTTTAATTTTCCAAGACTTCAAAAATCAAAAACTTTTCATTGTTGTTCATCTGATGGGTTCTCACGAATCATTTGAAGTCCGATATCCTGCATCCTTTTCGCGTTTTACAAGTAATGATTATCAGGATTGTTTGCGTAACCAGAGAAAAATATTGGCTGATTATGACAATTCAGTTTTATATAATGACTATGTCGTTTCCTCTATTATCAATTTGGTAACTGAAGAGAATGTTATTTTGTACTATTTTCCAGATCATTCTTTAGATGTTTTTGAAACAGACGCTAAATATGCCGGTCATGCCAGATTGTCTGATTCATTATCAGTTGAGTTAGGTCTAAACATTCCATTTATACTTTTTCAATCTGACAAAAACAAAAAAACCTTTTCTGAGTCTTACTCAAGGCATGTTGAAGAGTGTCATAACGCCTTTTGTACCGAAGATATAGTTTATGAGTTGATAGATGTGGCAAATATCACGGTGCTTGAATAATTATTGACGTTATTGGTATCAATTTCACAATCATCAACATTGAGTTTGTGCTTATATTATGTCCGAACTGAAGACAAAGACAGTTAAGGGTGTGGCCTGGAGTGCCGTTGAGCGCTTCTCCGGGCAAGGCATCAATTTCGTATTCAACATCCTTATTGCCCGTGTCCTGTTACCCGAGGACTACGGCGTTGTTGCGATGTTGGGCATATTCCTTGCCGTATCACAGACTTTCATTGACAGCGGCTTCGGCAATGCCCTGATACGGAAGCCAGACCGTACCGATACAGACTACTGCACTGTCTTCTATTTCAACATTGCCGTTTCTGCATTTTTCTGCATCCTGTTGTGGCTGACGGCCCCATTGATAGCCTCTTTCTATGGAATTCCGCTTCTCACGAAGATAACCCGGATAATCAGTCTGACACTGGTAATAAACGCATTCAGGGCGGTTCACGAGACACAGCTCAGCATCAACATGGACTTCCGCCGCAGAGCTATTATAACTATTGTGTGTGTTGCAGTTGTTGGGATAATAGGTTTGTGGATGGCACATAAAGGTTACGGTGTCTGGGCGTTAGTCATGCAGTCAGTTGTCGGTAGTGTCCTTCGTACGATACTGATGTGGCTGCTTGTTCATTGGCGACCTAAACTGGTCTTTTCAAAAAATTCCTTCAGGGAATTGTTCTCCTATGGTTCCAAATTACTTGCCAGTGCCTTGCTTGATACCATTTATGGCAATATGTACACAATAGTTATTGGCAAGGCCTATAAAGCCGGCTCTTTAGGTGAATACAACAGAGCAGAATCTTTTGCCACATTTCCTTCTGCAAATCTATATGGCATTGTACAGAATGTCAGTTTCCCTGTTTTATGTTCTATACAGGATGACAAAGAGCGGCTTTTAGAGTCGTACCGTAAATTTGTTACTATGTCATTCTTTATTTGTTGTCCCTTGATGGTAGGTCTGGCGGCTGTTGCCGAGCCTTTCATACGCGTTGTTCTGACTGATTCATGGATCGGTGCCATACCGTTGCTTCAACTTTTGTGCATCTCTATGATTTTATTTCCAGTGAATGCATTCAACATTAATATGCCTAATATCCTTGGTTATTCTAAATACTATCTGAAGAACGTAACAATAACCAAAATCATTGATGTATGCATTTTGTTTGTTACTATTCCATTGGGTTTGAAAGCGATGTGTGTGGGAAGAATAATTGGTGCTTTTGCAGGTTTTTTTATTTGTACATATTATCCCGGTAAATTAATTGGATATGGAGTTTCAAAACAGTTAGCAGATTTACTGCCAATTCTAGGTATTTCAGTCGTTATGGGTTTGGTAGTCCTTTGCGTAGTCTTTTTTGTTAAATCTATGTTGTATAAACTTATTTTGGGCATTCTTGCCGGTATGTTTGTTTTTTTTATCATATCCATGTTGCTCAAAGTTAAGGAGCTCAAATATCTTTTGGAAATCATCACTAGAAATAAATATTAGCTTTTATTACCAGAGTAAGAATATTATATAAATTATAAATACTACTCGTTTTTTATGTCAAAAGTTCGTGCTATTGCACTCTATTTACCTCAGTATCATCCTATTCCTGAAAATGATAATTGGTGGGGTAAAGGCTTTACAGAATGGACAAATGTAGGTAAGGCAAAACCATTGTTTCCAGGTCACTATCAACCACATGTACCTGCCGATATGGGATACTATGATTTGCGTGTGCCCGAAGTACGTGAAGCACAGGCTGAACTTGCAAGAGAATATGGCATAGAAGGATTTTGTTATTGGCATTATTGGTTTGGTAATGGTAAACAATTACTTGATCGCCCTTTTAATGAAGTCCTGTCTTCAGGAAGACCTAATTTCCCTTTTTGCATTGGATGGGCAAATGAATCATGGAAAGGATTTTATCATGGGTTATCCGGACGGAATGTGTTAATAGAACAAAAATACCCTGGCGAAGAAGATTACACTAATCATTTCATGACTCTTTTACCTGCTTTTCAAGATAAACGATATATAAGGGTTAATGGTAAACCTCTAGTTTTGATATATAATCCGCAAGGTCTTCCAGATGCTGTTTTTTTTATTTATCTATGGCAAAAACTTGCTAAAGATAATAATTTGCCTGGTTTGCATTTTGTAGGTCACACTTATGATAGTAGAAGTATTGATAAGATACTTAGCTATGGTTTTGATGCCGTTAATGTGATGAGAATATTCGATTATACAAAAGACATCTCCTTTCTATTTAGAATTAAACAATGGGTAGAATGTAAAATGATGGGTTTCCCAAGAATCGTCTCATATAACTACGCCAGTCGTTTTTTCGTGGGTAATGAAGATTCAAGATTCAATGTATATCCTTCAATTATACCCAACTGGGACCACACACCGCGTACGGGAAGAAAAGGTGTTGTTTTTCACAACTCAAACCCAAAGTTGTTTGCAGCGCACCTGTCAGATGTAAAAAAAGTGCTGTCATCAAAACCCGAAGAGTCGCGTATCGTTTTTATCAAGTCTTGGAACGAATGGGCGGAAGGGAACTATCTTGAACCTGATTTGAGATGGGGTAAAGCATACCTTGAAGAGGTTGCAAAGGCCATTAAATAATACCATATTCAATCGTGAAACATGCTTATCTTATAATAGCCCACAATGAGTTTGAAGTACTTCAACTTTTGCTTAAAGCCATTGACGATGTGCGCAATGATATATATGTGCATATTGACAAGAAGGTTAAGGTTCTGCCAAAGTTGTCAGTAAATTACTCTAAACTTTATGTGCTGGAAAAACGAATTGATGTCCGTTGGGGCCATGTCAGCCAAATCAAGACGGAACTATTGCTTTTTGAAACCGCATTGGAAAACGGGCTTTATGAGTACTATCATCTAATATCCGGTACACATCTGCCTTTAAAGAATCAAAACGAGATACATTCTTTCTTCGATTCTGTTAAAGGTTGTGAAGTTATGAGATTGTGGTCTCTTGATAAAGGTGATGCAGATTTCAAATTAAGGCGTTATCATTTCTTTACAAAGAATAATAATAGTAAGAACAAATTGACACGTTGGTTTAGCCATAATTTGTGGCTGATGGCAACTAGAATTCAGATAATATTAGGAATAAGACATTTATCTAATCTTAAACCTGTAAAGTCCGACAATTGGAAAAGCCTTACTCATATTGCAGCTCGTTTTCTCGTTGACAATAAAAAGAGTATCATAAAAAAATACAGATGGAGCTATTGTGGGGATGAATACTATGCAGCAACTGAATTGTCAGCACGTCAAAAGTTGTTTAATATTATTGATTATTACAAATTGCTCTATGTGGAGTTTGATAATGCAAATCCAAAAGTCTTGTCTATAGGTGACTTCGAGGTAATAAAAGCATCCGATTGTTTGTTCGCAAGGAAGTTCTCATTATTTGATACTCATAGTCTTGGAAAAAATACAAAATATTGTATTAATAAAGAATCATTGAGAAACATTGCACCACAGCTTCTTTGGACATATTTCCGTAAACAAAGTATTATCATAGTACAAAATAGAGTAGGAAAGTTATGTGACCGTTTTAATGAGAACTATTATGCCGAAGGACAACAGTTGTTTACTTGCAATCGAAAAAAAAATCTATCAGGTAAGAAAGTTATTTGGCAGTATTGGGCTCAGGGCTTTGAAGGCGAACTGCCTGAGGTCGTCAAGGTGTGTCTGGCTTCTGTTGATAAATACAAAGGGAATTATGAGGTAATCAGACTGTCTGACAAAACTATATCCGAATATGTCGATTTGCCTGATTTTGTGTGGGAGAAGAGAAGAAACGGTTGGTCCATCGCTTTTTTTTCTGACGTTCTACGTTTGGCGTTATTATATGTATATGGTGGTGTATGGCTTGACGCGACAATCTTGCTGACAGAACCTATCCCAGATCGTTACTCAACCTACGACTTCTTCATGTTTCAACGTGATGAAAATGAAAAGAACAAAAAGTATTGGGAGAATTCTTATGCATATTATTTCGGGTGGAGTAAGAATTTTAAAGTTCGGGTATTGAATAGTATAATTTTTGCTAAAGCTGAAAATCGTTTCCTTTGCGATTACTTGAACCTAATGCTATGTATATGGAAAAACTGCGAAGTTTATCCATACTATTTTACAACTCAGATTATGTTCAACCAGTTGTTGTCAAGCGGTAAAACAGTTCTCGATTGTCCTGTCGAGAATGATTGTTTGCCCCATTATTTGATGCAGATTATTAATGGTGATTTCCCTTATGCAACTGTTGAAGAGACGTGTAACTTATGTTCCATGCATAAATTGACTTACAAGGACATTAACATGTCAAAGTTCAGAGAAATACAAAGACTGCTTAGTTAATTCTTTTGAGAATAATTTGGTTCCTCTCATATATATATATTTATACAATGCAAATAAAGGAATCACTACTGGAATGGCTTATCAGGCCTGAAGGTTACTACATAAAGAAGTATATCCGCCTATTGCGTGCCGAAGAAAGATTCACGTTTGTGAAACCTAACAAGTTGAAATCATTTTGGTACAAGGCAAGGAAAAACCGACTCGGTTCAAGGCTCGGTTTCATCATCAGCGCCGGATGTTTTGGCGAAGGACTGAAACTGGAACACTACGGTTCTGTTATAGTCAACCCCAAATCCAGAATTGGGAAGAACTGCACCATACACGGCAACTGCTGCATAGGCAGTACAGGAGGTTATCCCGATGACTCACCTGTAATTGGTGACAATGTCGATATAGGACAGTTTGCGCAAATACTAGGTGGCATTAGAATTGCCGATGGTGTAAAGATTGGTGCCGGTGCCGTTGTCGTAAAGGATGTGCTTGAGCCTGGCGTGACTGTGGTCGGAGTGCCGGCAAGTGTTGTCAAGTAAAGGCAAAATACTTTGTTTTATAATTTTTGTAGTATGAGTTCAACAAAAAAGAATCCATCAATAGAGTTTTTTCGCTTTTACTTTATGTTGGTAATAGCACTTGGACATTTTAATAGTTGTGAAGGTTTAATGGTGCAAGGTTTTTCACCAGTTGAATTCTTTTTTGTCCTCTCAGGTTTTTTCATTTATAAATCTGTGCAGAAACACCCCCAACTATCAGTTTATGAATATACTTTGAATAAAGTAAAACGTTTCTTTCCTGAGTACTTTACCGCATTGTTTATATGTACGATTATTCATTTCTATTCATACTGGCATAATGGTATGAAAGAAGATACTATTATGTTCTTGCAAAGTTTTATCTCAGAAGCGATGTTTCTTCAGGGGACTGGATTCCTGCCTGGCAATATTAATTACCCATGTTGGTATTTGTCTGTTCTTATTATTGGTGGTGCATTTGTATTTGCAGTTATCAAATACATTAATAAACAGGCCATAACTATCCTTTTGCCATGTGTAGTCTTGTTTTCTTATACATTGTTATTTACCCAATTTGATACTATAGAACAATGGGGTTCCTTAAGATTCATTTCATTGCCTCTATTACGAGGTATTGCTGGAATGTCATTAGGGGCTGTTATTGGTTCTGTTGAGATTAACCATTTATTTAAACAGACAAATATGTATTTGCTTGTTTTCTTGACATTTTTAGCATTTGTTATTCTTAATATCTCCATTTTTTCAGGTAAGATCGTTTATCCGTTTGTAATATTTCTTTATAGTTTGTTGATAGTTTGTTGTTTTATTAATGGGAATTTGTTCAATGCTATTTTTGACAAACCTGTATTTTATTTATTAGGAGAAATTTCTTTTGAGATGTTGATATTTCATACGAGTATAATGTATGTCAGTAAGTTTATATGTACTGCATTGTCGTTACCTGTTTATGTCACCATCCTAATGTATATTTTCTTGTTAGTGCTTTTCTCAATCGTTGTTAAAAAAATGTTTTCAAGAATTGCGATTATACGTAAATAAGGAGTTTTTAAGTGATGAAATAGTGTACTATAACTCCACGAAAAGTCGAAATACTTGTATAATTGAGAAGACAATATTTTTTCTGTTTTTGAGACATGAATTTCGTCAAATATACTTTTTTACTTCCAGCATATAAATCATTGTTTGGACTTCATAAATCAATAGACGCAATAGATGCGGTTATAAAGAGTTTGATTAATAGTTAAGAAGAAATAGTATGATAACGAAAGCAGAGGTGCAGGAACTGCTGCACAGCACTGAAACATATAGAGTAGAACGTACTACTTCTGCAGGTGATATGGATAAATTTCAGGAGGCTATTTGTGCCTTCTCTAATGATTTACCCAATTCACGTAAAAAGGGGTACTTGATGCTTGGAGCATACGACAACGGCACCTTATCCGGATTGAAAGTTGACGACGCCTTATTAAAGAAGATTGCAGCCATTCGTTCTGATGGTAACATTCTGCCGTTACCTGTCATGTCAGTGGAACGTTTTGATTTCGAAGATGGAGATTTACTGGTGGCAGAGGTGTCGCCATCGCTGGTTCCCCCAGTTCGCTATCGAGGCAGGACTTTTGTCCGTATTGGCCCTCGCCGTGACATTGCCACAGAGGCAGAAGAGCGTATTTTATTCGAAAGGAGAACTTCCTATATGGCTACTTTCGATGCTACTCCTTGTTTCGGAGCAACAATCGACAGTATTGATGTGGATTATATCAGAACTAGATATCTGCCCCAGGTCATTGATGCAGAAGTGTTAAACAGTGACAATCGCGGTATCAAAGAACAGTTGGCCTCTATACATCTGTATGACTTACAACATGACTGTCCCACCAATGCTGCCATCATTCTTTTTGGCAATGATCCTCAATATTTTCTTCATGGGTGTTATGTGCAATATGTTCACTTTGCCGGAAAAGACCGTGGAAGTGAGATAGTCAATGAACGACAGATAAAAGGTAGTCTTTGCAAAATGCTTCCTCAACTGGAGAGTTTTGTGCAAGACGCAGTAGTGACGGCTCGTCCCGTTTCTATAAGCATGCTGCGTGAAAAGACCCTCCTAAACTATCCAGATTTGGCATTGAGGGAACTTCTGATGAATGCATGTATGCATCGTGATTATCAATCTAATATGCCTATCCGGCTATATCAATACGACGACCGCATAGAGATACTGAAT
The DNA here is from genome assembly GCA_017615835.1 of Bacteroidaceae bacterium. Lineage (GTDB taxonomy): Bacteria > Bacteroidota > Bacteroidia > Bacteroidales > Bacteroidaceae > Colenecus. The sequence goes on from JAFZZI010000004.1 coordinate 142,378, forward strand.
GCAGGAGGACTATATGGTGAAGCACGCCCAGAAAACTTCCCGACTGTGAACGATTATCGTAATCCGATTGTGGCAGAAGCTATGCGAGGATTGAAATATGTCAATATGTTTAACCGTGGAATTCAGCGAGTAAAAAACCTTTTGAAAGAAAATGGAAATCCAGAACCTGTCTTTACAGTGGACAAGATAACGGCATTCGAAGTTACAGTGAAACCTTCTTTATCACTTGACTTAGTCACCAATGAAGAAAAAGTGACTAAGTCAGTGACCAAGTTAACAGAAACTGTTAATGATATTATAGGTTTTTGCTCAATCCCTCGTAGCATGGCTGAGATAATGGAACATATTGGTCTCAAACATCGCTATAATGTAAAACATCGCTATATTGATCCGCTCATTGATAGTGGTGTTCTTATGATGACCATACCAGACAAACCAAATAGTCGAAATCAGAGATACATTAGAGCTTTAACTTAGTCACTTGTCTTAGTCACGTCAATGTGATATAGTTGATGCAAATGGTTCATATCTGTCACACGTTAATGAATAACCAAAGCATATAAAAGGATAGTGTTCCTAAAAGAGTGTCTGAGTAGTAATACGAACTATTTTTTAGAATAATATTTGTTTTAGCATGTTTCTTACAAAACTTTCGCATAAAGGTAAAGATATCAATTACAATGATTTGTTGGTGATGCCTTCAAATCAAACTGGCATATCCAAGAAAATATTTCAAATATACTTGACTACTAACTGTAAGGCTAAACTATCCCAAAGGTTGGTTGATAATATTGAAAAGATAAAATCGCTAAATCCGGAATGGGAATATAATCTTTTTACCTATAAGAATGTTAAGCCTTTCATTTTACAAAATTATGGAAAGATTGTTTATTCGTATTTCAGCAGAATAAATCCTAAATATGGTGCTGCAAGAGCCGACTTCTTGCGTTATCTTTTGATTTACCATTATGGCGGTGTTTACCTTGATTTGAAGTGTACCTTCACAAAACCGCTAAGTGATTCTCTGTTAACCTCAGATGCTTTTGTTTTGCCGATATGGGGCGAGCATGGCGAGCGTGGCGAGCGTGATAGATCTGTAATACCTTCAGATATTACACGTGAGCTATTATTAAATCCGGTTATTATATCATCACCAGGACATCCTTTCATATACAGATTACTGGTGAATATTATGAAAAAGATTGATAGCTATAACCCATATACGGATGGGGTAGGATGGAATGGAGTACATGAGGTTACAGGACCATGGATATATTCACGCTCCATATATGAGTGTATTGATAAAAACAATGGATTATTCAGAAGAGATGACATACACCAGAGTCTGGGGTATTGTCTCTCCATTTATAAAAACAAAGAAAACAATGAATATGGTGGTGTTGGATTACATGCAGAAACAAAAATGACAGATTATAGGAGAAATGTCGAACCTGTAGTTAAAAATGATAATCAAGTTCTGGAAATGGTGAATAGGATTTATTTACATATCCTATTTAAATATCGAAAAATGAAGTGAATCTGCTTATTGTTTTGTTGGATGAATCATGAACACTTCCATTCTTAATATAGTATTATCAACCGACAACAATTATGTCATGCCTACAGGCATCCTTATGTGTTCGGTTTGTGTCAATACACCTTGCAAGATAACATTCTTTGTCTTGACAGGAAAAGGATTTTCAGAGAAATCCAAATCATTGATGCAGCAGTCTGTCAAAGGATATGATGCAAGCGTGGTTTTTCTTCCGGTGCCTGAAAACCTGGAGTCTTTATTGCCGATGGACAAACCTGGACAACCTCAGTACATAACGGTTGCGACATACTACCGCCTGTTCTTGCAAGACATACTGCCGGAATCAATAGACAAAGTGTTGTATCTGGATGGTGACATTGTGTGCCGGTCTTCATTGTTGCCCCTATGGAATACGGATATTGAAGGCAAGCCCGTTGCTGCTGTATATGAGATAGAGAACAATGATCATCGATACGAACGTCTGTGTTATGATGAGAAAGACGGATATTTCAATGCAGGTGTTTTGCTGATAAATATGAAGTGCTGGCGTGAGCATGATGTTCAGAAGACGTTTATTGAATTCCTCAACAACCACTCGGACAGGATAGTGTATCATGACCAGGATGTCTTGAATTCTGTTTTTCACGACAACAAAGTGGTTCTTGATGTCAAATTCAATGTACTCAACAGCTATTTTGTGAGGGATGACATAAGGTATCTCTATTCGAAAGAAGAAATAGAAGCCGTACGTAAGGAGCCTGTATTGGTGCATTTCAGCTCTCATCTGAAACCATGGTTTAAGGGTTGCAGTCATCCTTTTACAAATGAGTTTCTTTATTACAAAGGTTTATCTCCGTGGAAGAGAACCAAACTTCATGTTTTTCCATCTCCTACACTCAGAGGAAAAATCTCCAATATCTTTGTTTGGCTCGGGTTGACCAAGTACAAAGGGAACTACGTTCAACTTTAAACAAGGATCCTCATGGTCACATCATATAAAACTTGTTTGCTTATCCTTCCCTTTTTCGGACGGTTCAATGAGTATTTTCAATTATGGTTGACAAGTGTCAGAAATAATCCTACAATTGATTTCCTAATTATAACCGACAATCATTCAATTGAAAAGTATCCAAACAACGTACGTGTAGTCTACATGTCTTTTGAAGAATTGAAGCAATTGTTTCAAAATCATTTCGACTTTACTATTACTTTGGATAATCCATACAAACTATGTGATTACAAACCCGCCTATGGTATTATCTTCCAAAAGTATTTAGTTGGTTATGATTTTTGGGGACATTGTGATTGCGACTTGATATTTGGAAATATTAGACGATTTATCACTAATGATATCTTGAGTTATTATGATAGGATATTAACCTTAGGTCATCTATGTGTGTATAGAAATACGATTGAGGTTAATAAAATGTTTATGAAAAAGATAGATGGTGTTAGATTCTATAAGGATGTTTATCAGTCTGTTCGGATACATTGTTTTGATGAATACTGCGGAGCGACTCCAATATGGAATCACATAAGCCCCGAAAAGGTATATGAAGCCTCTATTTATGATGATATTGATTATAGTCAATGGGCATTTCATCCGATCGGAATTAAAAAGGCTTCACATATATTTTACGAATATGATAATGGTCAGTTGTACAGAGTGTATAAATACAATGATGGTTTAATAAAAACAGAAATTTGTTATGTGCACTTTCAAAAACGTGATATGAAGGCTTCAATACTCAAAATTGATGATGTAGAGCATTTCTGTGCAATCCCAAATTCATTTGTTTCTTACGATTTTGTGATAAAAAATATTGATTCTCTTTTTAGAAAGGAGCTCTTTTATTTCAAACCTTTTAAAGTGAAAATGATAATGTTGTTCACTAAAGTTCGTCTATGGTTAAGAAGAGCAAGGTAATGTTTTTGTTGTTTGTAAAAAAATCTTATAATGATAGTTCCCGAAAATATTCATGATATTGATAGGCAGTTCGTTTTAATTAAGGCAATGCGTTTCCCGCTAATTGTCCTTGTCGTTTTTGCTCATTCTTCGGGATTTGATAGGGTGGCGATGACATCAGATTTCAGTGGATGGAACATATACCATTTCTTTTCCGAAATGGTTTCACATAATTTTGCGCGTCTTGCTGTCTGTTGGTTCTATGCCTTCTCAGGATACCTGTTTTTCTGCAATCTAAAAGAAGGAGATTTCAATTTCAGGTGGGTATGGAGCAAATGGAAAAAGCGTTTCCATTCTTTATTTGTACCATATATTATATGGAATATCATTGCTCTTTTAGTGATGTTCATAAAAAACAAGTTGTCTGTCGCCATAGGTTTTGGTGTGGATGATGGTATGGATTATTTAAGACAGTTTGATGTCATTACTTGGTTTTGGTTATGGCCTGCAGACTTTCCTCTCTATTTCATGCGCGACCTGATGCTCATGTCACTTATTGTGCCGGTCTGGTACTATATCGTAAGGTATGCCAAGTGGGTCAGCCTCATATTGTTGGTTTTGGTTTATGTCTCACCACTTAATCCGTCACTGCCTGCAATGAGGGCTATATTCTTCTTCGGTTTGGGTGCATGGATGGGTATCTGGAAGATTGACATGCTCCAGGTATGCAGATATGTAAAGTGGCCTGCTGCGGTTCTGGCATTGGTTACTTTGATAGTCGCCACGTGGTGGAACGCTTCCGACTATCACGAGTGGCTGCTCAGGGCATTCTATCCATTCGGTATGATTACATTCATGAATCTGTGCGACAGGCTTATTGAAAATGAAAAGCTTTGCCGATGGCTTTGCTCTATGGCATCGACTGTGTTCATCATATATGCTGTTCATGAGTTGTACATCCTGAGTTGGACCAAGGGCCTTTTTCTTCGCGTCTTCGGAGAGGGATTGGCTGGTGCCTGGATAAGCTATCTGTTTGTTCCGGTAGTTGTGATTGCCATTTGTCTGTTGATATATGCGGTGCTTGACAGGTTCTTCCCGAAGACTCTTGCTTTTGTCAGTGGTGGAAGAATTGAAAGAAAGTAGTTTGGATTTGAAATGATGTACCCGATTGTAATTGCATATACGCCGAGCTATTTCATTCCGGCTGCCGTGACGCTCAGGTCACTGCTTGACAGTTCGACGGACAGCTATCATGTGATATGCCTTGTAACCGAGGACATTCCCGGGCGGATGCAGAACAAGCTTGAGTGCATGGGCGGCGGACGGCTTGAGCTTGAGTACATAAACCTTGGAGGGCGGCTGAAGGATGTGTATATCGACGCGCGCTATTCGGAGGCGGCATCGTTCAGACTGCTGCTGCCCGAGCTGCTGCCCGGGTACGACAGCGTGGTATATATGGACTGCGACATAGTGGTAAGGCAGGACGTGGCACGGCTGTATGCCGACACCGATTTGGGCGACAACTATCTTGGCGCAGTGTTCGAGGCGCCGATTGAGGGTCAGGCCGAAAGGTTCGAGGTACTTGGCTGCGATCCGGGGCGCTATTTCAACTCGGGTTTCCTGCTTATGAATCTCAGGCAGATGAGGGAGGAGGGCGTCAGTGCCAGACTGCTTGACGCCTGCCGGGTCGATTATCTTGAGTTTCCCGACCAGGATGCCCTGAACCAGGTGTGCAAGGGCAGGGTATTGCCGCTAAGCCCGGTATATAATGGCATCAGGACATTCTTCCTGCCGCAGTACAGGGCCGAATTTGTTGCGCAATACTCCGGAGGGCTTTGGGATGAGGTCCGGAAGCACGGTACAATACACTACACCGGCGGCAAGCCTTGGAACCTGTTCACGGTAAAGTTTGCCGAGTGGTGGCGCACGTACGACTCGCTGCCGCAGGAGGTCAGGGCCGAATGGACGCCAGATGGCAGGATGCTGAGGCTGTGGCATTTGTACAGGACGGCCGTGGGGCGGTTCTGTGTGGATGCGGTACAGTCCGTATATAGAAGGATAAGGCATTGAAGCACGCATACCTCATACTGGCCCACAATGAGTGGGAACTGCTGAAGACGCTGGTACGATGTCTGGACGATGAGCGCAACGACATCTATCTGCATATCGACGCCAAGGTCGCTGAGCTGCCCGAGGTCAAGACCGAAAGGGCCGGGTTGTATATTCTGGCCGACAGGGTGGATGTGCGCTGGGGCGACCTGAGCGTTGTAGAGGCCGAGTACACCCTGTTTGGCAGTGCAGTCCGGAGCGGGCCGTACGCATACTATCATCTGCTGTCGGGGGTTGACCTGCCGCTGAAGAGCCAGGACTACATACACAGTTTCTTCGATGCCAACCAGGGAAAGGAGTTCATCGGCTACACCCTGACAAGCATGACCCCCGAGGTTGTGCGCAAGGTACAGAGGTGGCATCTGTTTCCGCGCGGCTTCAAAAGCGGAAACCTGTTTGTAAGGGCAATAAGGGCCGGATTTCTCCGTTTTCAGGAGGCGTGCGGAATAAAGCGCAACTTGGGCATCAACTTCAAGAAGGGAACCCAGTGGGTCAGCGTTACCGACGGCATGGCGCGATACTTCACCGAGCACAGGGAGTGGGCTGTAAGGGTGTTCACGCACACCTTTTGCTGTGACGAGATTGTCATGCAGACCCTTTGCTGGCAGTCGCCCTACCGGAAGAACATCTATTGCACCGACAATGACGCCAAGGGCTGCATGAGGGCGATAGGGTGGAAGGACGGCTGCCTGTACGACTGGACGGCGGTCGATTACGACAGCCTGATGAAGTCGGATGCCCTGTTTGCAAGGAAATTCAACAGCCGCGACATGGAGTTTGTCGCGAGAATTGTGAAAGGTTTATGAAAGTCAGCATAATAATGCCGGTTTACAATGCCGAGGCCACGCTGCAGAAAAGCCTTGACAGCATAGAGGCCCAGAGTTTCAAAGACTTTGAGGTGGTATTTGTCAACGACTGCAGCACTGACGGCACGTTGTCAATACTCGAGCGGTTCAAGGCTGTGTCGGGAGTGCCGTGTACCATACTGACCCAGCCCCGCAACGGCGGGGTGGCTGCAGCCCGCAACCGTGGACTTGAGGCAGCCAGGGGCGAGTATGTGGCGTGGGTGGATGCCGACGACGCCATTGAGCCCCAGGCATTGGAGCGTGTCGTGGGCGCGACCGGCGGGGCCGACATTGTGGGCTGGGACTGGACACTGGGATTCGGAACAAACGGCCGCTATATGCGTCAGGCTGAATACCTCACTCCTCTCGATGCCCTTAAGGCTCTGATGGGCGGTACCATGCGATGGAACCTCTGGCTTTTCATGATAAGGCGAGTTTTGCTTGAGGATAACGGCATCCGTTTCATCCCGAAAGCCGACATGGGCGAGGACATGATGTTCATGCTGAAGTCCTTTGTACGTGCAGGCCGGGTTGTACAGTTGCATGAGTCGCTCTACCGCTACAATGCCGTAAGCACCGGTTCGATAAGCCGTCAGTTCAGCGAAAGGAGGCGGCGTGAAGTGGAGGCCAACGTGGCCGAGGTCGAAAAAGTCCTGCTATGTTCGGAATACTGCAAAGAGTTGGAAATATACCTGCATTATTTGAAACTTTATATTAAATTGCCGCTGATTATGTCGGCTGACAAGGAAAACTATAGGATTTGGTACGGCTGGTACAATGGCTCCAACCTCTATGCCGCCGCCAACAGGGCGCTGCCCTGGCGCACCCGTGCCGTGCAGTGGATGGCTGCCCACAGGCTCTGGGTCGGGGTGTGGCTCTATCACGTGCTGGTATATAAGTTCGTTTACGGAGTGATATACAGATGAATGTGGGGAGGTACATAGTGATGTTTCTGCTGGGCTGCATTGTCAGCGGGTTCTACTATCCGTTCAGTTTCTCTTTTCTGCCGGAATCACTGAACACCAAGCAGATAATAGGCGTGCTGGGCATCCTTGCCTTTGTAATCAAATGCCTGAAGGAGCGGAAGGTCGAGATGCAGCGTATGGTGGTGGTGTCGGCGCTGCTTGCCATAGCCTTCTCGGTATGGTGCTATTTTTCGATGATTGATAACGGCACCGATGATACAAGCTATGCAACCTACATAGTGTCGTACGCCGTATGGTTGGGAGGCGCCTTCGGCATGATATCGCTGATAAAGGCATACCACGGATATTGCAACCTGCAGCTGATAACCAATTATCTGATTTTCGCTGCCGTCGCACAATGCATATTGGCTCAGATAATAGATAACAATGTCGCATTCCAGACATTTGTCGATACCTGGGTGGAGCAGGGACAGGTTTTTCTGCATGAAGTAGATAGAATTTACGGCATAGGCGCCTCTCTTGACCCTGCCGGCGTGCGTTTCGCGTCGGTGCTAATCCTGATAGGGCATCAGATTACGGTCAACCGCAAGGTGACCGACAGCAACAAGCTGACTACGGTTTACATAATATCTTTCTTCATCATCCTTGTATTGGGCAACCTTATTTCGCGCACAACCACTGTAGGCGGCGCACTGGCGCTGGTATATATCTTTCTGTTCTTCGGATTTGCCAGGGGCGGTAATCTGACACAGCGGCAGCTCAGGTTTTACGGCATACTTGCGGCAATCATAGTGGTGGGCGCTACGGTGCTGGTGATGCTTTACAACACCAATCCCGACTTCAGGGCGCAGCTGCGCTTCGGGTTCGAGGGGTTCTTCAACCTGTTCGAGCAGGGCGAGTTCCGAACCGACTCGTCGGACAAGTTGCAGGGCGAAATGTGGGTCTGGCCGGAAACCAACCATGACTGGCTTATAGGAAGGGGCCTGTTCGGAGGCTGGGTATTTTCGACCGACATAGGCTACTGCAGGTTCACTCTTTACTGCGGACTGATTGGGTTGTCGATATTCACGCTGCTGTTTCTGTACTGCGCGTATGCCGTGACCTTCAAGTTCAGGAGCATGGAGGTGCTGTCGCTGTTCATTCTTTCGCTGACGTTCGTGATATGGGTGAAAGTGGCTACTGACCTGTTCTTTATATATGCCATACTGTTCTGCATAGACGGCGACTATGATGAGGACGGCAACGAGATAGACTGGGATGCAAGACTGACCGGATTCGTGGAACCGGACACAGGTCCGGAACTGGGGACTTAGATTGTGAAGGAGGTTTACTGAAATGTATAAGGTAATCTATTTGATTGCCGGCACCTACCGCTCCGGCGGAATGGAACGGGTGCTGGCCAACAAGGCCAACTGGCTGGTGATGCACGGTGTGGCCGAAGTTATGATTGTGACGACCGACCAGCGCGGACACAGGCCGTTCTTCGTGCTCGACCCCAAGATACGCCGAGTCGATCTGGGCATTAATTACGAGGAGAACAACGGCGGTTCGTTCATGAACAAACTGCTGCGCTATCCTTTCAAGCTGCTCAGGCACCGGCGCAGGCTTGAGCGGCTTCTGATGGCCGAGAGGCCTGACGTGACTATAAGCATGTTCTGCAATGACGCCGGGTTCCTGCCGCGGATAAAGGACGGGTCGCGCAAGTTCATTGAGATTCACTTCAGCCGCTACAAAAGGTTGCAGTACGGGCGCAAGGGTCTGTGGGGCATTGCCGACAGATTGCGGAGCCGTCACGACAAGCGCATTGTCTCGCGATACGAGAAGTTTATAGTCTTGACCAACGAGGACCGTGCCTACTGGGAGGCTGACTCGCCCGTGCCCAACATCTGCGTCATATCGAACTCGCGTTCTTTCCCTCCTTTGCGATATGACGAAGAGTGCCACCATACGGTGTTGGCGGTGGGCCGTTTCTGCGAGCAGAAGGCTCTTGACAGGATGATAGACGCATGGGACATGGTCAGGCAGTCGCCGGCATCAGACGGGTGGCGCCTGAGGATTGTGGGTGACGGTGAACTGCGCTCCAGGCTCCAGAGACAGATAAACCAGCTGGGGCTGAACGACAGTGTGACATTGGGACGTTCGGAAGTCGATATGATATCGGTTTACAGGAATGCTGACATATATGTAATGACTTCGCTGTATGAAGGCCTGCCGCTGGTTCTGCTTGAGGCTCAGGCTGCCGGTCTGCCGATAGTATCGATGACCTGCAAGTGCGGCCCCAGGGATATAGTGACCGATGGTGTTGACGGCCTTCTTGTACCTGAGGGAGATGTTGATTCGGTAGCCGATGCCATACTGAGACTGATTGGGGATGATGAACTGCGGCACAGTATGTCAAAAGCGGCCTTGAAGGCCTCTGACAGGTATGCCGAGGAAAAGATAATGGAGAAATGGGTAGAGCTGATAAGAGAAAAACAGTAGTCGTGTCTGCTGTAAACCTGCGAAAAGGCGGGACGCTGACCATATTGCGCGGGTGTCTTGAATATCTGTCCGGCAAGACAGACCAGTATCGCGTGGTTGCCCTGGTACACAAGCGGTCGCTTTGTGACTATCCGGGGATAGAATATATCGAGATGCCTTGGTGCGTCAGAAGTTGGCTTCACAGACTATGGGCTGAATATGTGACCATGCATGGCATAAGCAGGCGGATAGCTGCCGAGGACGGATGCAAGGTGTGGATGTGGCTGTCGCTCCACGACACGACGCCACGTGTCGAGGCGGAACACCAGGAGGTATATTGCCAGACTTCCTTCCCGTTCATGAAGTTCAAGTGGCACGACCTGCTGATGGACTACAAGATTCCGCTCTTCACAATGTTCACCCGTTGGGCTTACCGCATTAACGTGCACCGGAATGACTACCTTATCGTCCAGCAGGAGTGGTTCCGTGAGGCAATGAGCCGCAAGCTGCATCTGCCGTACGATAAGTTCAAGCTGATTCCTCCCGAGGCTCCCCTGATATCGCAGTATCTTGAGCAGACAAAGGATGCCGCCCCGGAAGGACCCGACAGAACCCTGTTTTTCTTCGCTTCGACCGCTGACTGTCACAAGAATTTCGAGACTCTGTGCCGTGCTGCACAACTGCTTGAGAACGAAGTGGGAAAAGGACGGTTCAAGGTCGTAATAACCGTCAAGGGCGACGAGAACCGTTATGCCCGCTGGCTGTATCGCAAGTGGGGTGGGGTTGACTCAATCGATTTCCACGGCTTCATGGATAAGGTTGAACTGTTCAGTACATACCGGAAGGCGGGTACGTTGGTTTTCCCCTCGCGGGTCGAGACCTGGGGACTCCCGATAAGCGAATATGTGGCGTCAAATCCTGAGGGATGCGTGCTTGCTGCCGATTTGCCGTACGCGCACGAGACTTGGCCGGGTTCTGTGTTTTTCCCTGCAACTGATGCAGCAGCGCTGAAGAAACTGATGGCGTCAAGACTTTACGGCACGAAATAATGACAGACTAAATACTGTTGGTCTATGAGAATACTCCAGTTGGGTAAGTTCTACCCCATAGCGGGTGGAGTTGAAAAGGTGATGTGGAATCTGGCGCAGGGTCTGAGCGCACGGGGAATGAGGTGCGATATGCTCTGCTGTGGTTTGCGGCGTGAATTGAAGGGCTGGAACGTAGGCTATCACAAAGCCGGGAAACTGATAATTCCGTTCAATGAGTCCGGACATTGCATAGTAGTCAAGGCTGTAGTGAAACTGGCCGGGACAATGATATCGCTCCGAATGGTTTCGGAGGTAAGACGCAGGCGCGGCAGCTATGATGTAATACACATTCACCATCCCGATCCCATGGCTGCCATGGCATTGTTCATGAGCGGATACAAGGGAAAAGTTGTCCTGCATTGGCACAGCGACATACTGCGGCAGAAGGGACTGCTCAAGCTTTTCGACCCGTTCCAACGCTGGCTGATAAGGCGGGCAGACGTCATAGTGGGTACGACTCCGGTCTATGTACGCGAATCTGAAGCCTTGGCGAATGTGCAGGACAAGATAGACTGCATACCCATCGGTGTTGACCCTGTGAAGCCCGATTCCGACGGAGCCATGCGAGTGAGGTCGCGCTTCCCCGGTAAGAAGATTGTCTATTCACTGGGACGTCTGGTGCCCTATAAGGGTTATGAATACCTGATTGAGGCGGCTTCGTACTTGCCTGATGATTATCATGTACTGATTGGCGGAGGAGGACCCGACATGGAAGAACTGAGTGCCAAAATAAAAGAGATGGGTCTTGTCGGTAAGGTGACTATGCTTGGACGTGTTCCTGATGAGGAGTTTTCGGCATATTTCAATGCCTGCGACCTGTTCGCCCTGAGCAGCATATACAAGACTGAAGCCTTCGCAATAGTGCAGATTGAGGCCATGAGTTGCGGCAAGCCTGTGGTGGCCACCCGTATTCCCGGTTCTGGTGTTTCCTGGGTCAATCAGGACGGAGTCTCAGGTTTGAACGTCGAACCCAGGGATGCCCGCGGCATGGCGGAGGCGATAGTAAGGATAACTTCTGACAGGGATGTCTATGACAGCTTCAGTGCCAGGGCTCGTGCCAGGTACGAAGAGATGTTTACTTACGACGCCATGATAACGAGCTGCATGAAACTCTACAACAGACTGTTATGCGACTGAACAACAGATTCAGACTGGATGTGGTAGCCGGTGAGTACATGCTGCTTGACACAATGGCGGGAACGGTCAACCTTAACAGGGTATTCAGCATGAACGAGGCTGCGGCCTGGCTGTGGCGCCAGATTGGCGACCGTGAGTTTGACGAGCAGATGCTGGTGCGGATGATTTGCAGCGAGTATGGTGTGAGCAGTGATGTTGCCGGCAGTGATGTTGCCAAGATGGTACGTCTTTGGAGGGAGTTCGGAATGCTACTGCAGTGAGACGTGACGAAGAACTGTTTCTGAGCCTGCTCAGGTCTGCTCTCTGGGGCATTCCGGTTGTGGTTTCCGGATGTGATGCAGGAATGTGGGAGAGGGTTTACCGTCTGTCGCAACTGCATACAGTGCAGGGATTGGTTTATGACGTTGTGAAGGAACTGCCCGCAGATGCCGGTGTTCCCAGGCAACTGGCAGCCCGTTGGATGCTTGAAACACGCAGTATCGAGACGCGCAACCGTCATTTAAGCATGGTTGCAGAAAAACAGTCGGCAATATGGAAACGACTCGGTATAGATGCCGTGATGCTGAAGGGACTTAAGGTGGCCGGGTGGTACAGAATACCTGAGCACAGAATAACAGGTGACATAGACTGGTGGTTCCCCGGGACTGACGGTTGGGAAATGGCTCTGAAGGCTGTCTGTGAGATGGGGATAGAGGTGTCCGTGGACAGCGACCGTGACATCTGTTACACTTTTGAGGGCGTTACAATCGAACACCACCGGAAAGGATTTGTCTGCGAGGGACCGTTAGGATGGCTGATGCTTCTGAACACCCACATTTTGCACCACGCTCAGGTGACCGGCATAGGAATGCGCCATGTATGTGATCTGGCTATCGGCTACAAGGTCTTCAAGGGTGCGTACGATGATGCTGAATATGAGAACATGCTTGCCCGCTCGGGACTTCTGCGGTGGACGGTTCTGCTGCACGGGGCCATGGACAGACTGCTGAATCTGCCTGAGGGAGTTCTTCCTGTGTTCGGACGTAAGGTAAAGGTTAAAGACAGCAGTATTGACAGACTTGCCGCCATGTTCATGTCCGACGGAAATTTCGGTCTGCACAGGAAAAGACGCTTCGCTGGCCTGTTCGGGAGGATATGGCTGTTCATGCGCTGCTCTCCATGCAGTTTTGTTAAACGTTGGGCGGGCCTGCTGGCCGGAAGAGTGCAGCGGTCGGTGACGCTTTTTTGATACAGTTTGGCTATAAGTCGTGAATAATCATTATATTCGCAATATGAAAAAGACAAGAGCAATCATTGCGGCAGTGATGGCGGCCGCCATGGTTTCGTGCAGTTCGTACAAGAATCTGGCCTATCTTCAGGACTTGCAGGAGAGGGTCTCGTATCTTGTGCAGGAGAGGCCTGAGGCCAAAATCAGCGTCGGAGACAAACTTTCGATAACGGTGACTTGCAGCAATCCGACCCTGGCAGCCCCGTTCAACGTGGCCAGCGGTCACTCGTACTATGATGCGACATCCGGTAACGTGAACTACTCGGCCCAGTCAGAGGAGTCGAAGGGTTATCTCGTTGACAAGAACGGCGAAATTGACTTTCCGGTACTTGGCAAGATCAATGTTGCCGGCACCACTCTGGTCGATCTCAAGAATGAGATTGAGCGGCGTCTGAAGGTCAAGCCCTACATACAGGATCCGCTGGTATTTGTCGAGTTTATGAATTTCAAGGTGACGATGCTGGGTGAGATAGGCAACGGCAATTACACATTTCCCTCGGGCGAGGTGACCATACTTGAAGCTATTGCCGAGGCCGGGATAAATAATACCGGTGTGATTGACGACATTTGGGTTATAAGGACTACCGGCGGTGAACGCAGGCTGTACAGCATAAACCTTAAGACCAAGGACCTGTACGATTCGCCAGTGTACTACCTTCAGCAGAACGACCTTGTCTATGTGAAACCGAAAAACGGCCTGAGGGATTCGAAGACGGACAATATGTTCCAGAACGTAAGTCTCGTCTCGTCGTTTGTCACCACTGTTACGACGCTGATTACCTCTGTGCTGCTCTACCTGAATGTGAAGAAATGACAATCTGACATAGGAATATGGCAACCAATGGTTCAACTGCCGTAAGGGGCAGAAATGACGGAGGGGTAAACCTGATGGATCTCTTCTTTTATCTGCTGAGTTACTGGTACTGGTTTTTGCTTGGCGTGGCGATATGTGCAGGATATGAGGCCTACAAGTATGCCACATCGACCTTCCTTTATAGAGCGGAGGCTACTATAATCATCAAGGATCCGTCGAACACCAAGGCTTCGACCAGGCTTGACAACTACGGAAGCATGATAAACAAGACCAATGTGTCGAACGAGATCCTGCAGTTCAAGTCGAAGCATCTGATGACCGAGGTGGTGAGGCGGCTGGATGCCAACGTGAACTACGAGATGGATGTCAAGTTGCGCCGTGTCGAACTTTACTCCAACAGTCCTGTGAAGGTGCTTTTCTCGAAAGAACTGGTGGACGAGCAGTTGTCGTTCGTGGTGACGCCTGTTGACAGGAATACGATTGACGTGACCTTCGGCGAGAATACAAAGCGCATAGGCATTAACGACAGCGTGCGGGTGGGTGACGGAATAATTACATTCATACCTACGAGTAACTTTGGCAGAGACGAGTTCACGGGGCAGGATATCATAGTGACGCGGTACGATGCCGTGGGTGCGGCCCTGTCGTATCTGTCGAGGCTTCAGATAGCCCAGCTGAATGACGATGCCTCTATCCTGACTTTCACCTTGATTGACAGACATGTGGAGCGGGCAAAGGATATTCTGAATACCCTGTTCGACGTATATAACGAGGAGGCCATCCAGGACAAGAACCAGGTGGCAATCAACACTGCCCAGTTCATCAACGAACGAATAATGCTGATAGGAAGCGAACTGGGTGCGGTAGAGAAGGAACTTCAGGACTATAAGTCGAAGCACAACCTGATGGATGCCGACGAGGCAGCGTCGAAATACCTGGATCAGACGCGTACCACAAATGCCCAGATAGTGCAGTACGAGACACAGTTGAAATGGGCTCAGTACATTCGCGACTACCTGAGCAACCCTGCCAACAGAAACGCCATGATACCAACCAGCATAGGTTTTGACGACCTGCGCGTAGAGGGGCAGATAACCCAGTTCAACAGCACCAAGATGGAGCGCGACAGACTGGTGGCCGAGAGCAGCGAGGAGAACCCTGTGATAGTGGGTATGGACAAGACACTCGAGTCGATACGCCAGGGCATTATCATGTCGATTGACAATCTGATTCAGAGTATTGAGATAAAGAAGGCCGACCTGGAGAAACAGTCGGACATGGCGCTCTCGAAATTTGCTGAAATGCCGGGAACGGCCCGCGAGCTGCTGACCATTGAGCGTCAGCAGGAGATAAAGCAGTCCCTGTACCTGTACCTTCTGAACAAGCGCGAGGAGAACGCCCTGTCGCAGTCGATGGTCGAGAACAATGCCCGCGTCATCGATCCGGCGTCCGGCAGCTCGAACCATATATCTCCCAACAGGAACAGGATGATTATGCTGGGAATACTGGCCGGTCTGCTGATTCCTGCTGTGATACTGATAGGGAGACTTATTCTTGACAACAAGGTGCGCACCCGTAAGGATCTTGAGGGTGTGGTAAGCGTCCCCGTAGTGGGCGAGTTGCCGCTGATACGCACCACACGCAAGCAGAAGAAACAGTCGCACGGGACCGACCGTGTGATAGTGTATGAGCGTGGCAGCAAGACAATAATTGCCGAGTCGCTGAGGATACTCTGCACTAACATTGACCTTATGTCCGAAGAGGTTAACCGGTGTCATGTGCTGACGGTGTCGTCATTCAACGTGGCAGCAGGCAAGAGCTTCCTGATTCTGAATATGGCTGCGTGCCTTGCCGACAACAGGAAGCGGGTGATACTGCTCGACATGGATCTCAGAAAGCGTACCCTTTCGCGAAGCATGGGCGTCTGCCACAAGACTAAGGGTATTTCGAATTTCCTGCATGACCCCAGCCTTAAACTGGATCGTATAATTCACCGCAATGTCATGCCGGGCGTGGACGTGCTGCCGGCAGGAATGGTTCCTCCCAATCCTGTCGAACTGTTGCGCCGTCACAGGCTGGACGACATGATAGCCGAACTTAGGACGATGTATGACTATGTCCTGATTGACAACGTTCCGGTTGACATGGTGGCAGACCCGGTCATCATAAACCGGGTGGTGGATACTACCCTGTTCATTGTCCGGGCCGGCAGTGTGGATCGCCGTATGCTTGAGATGCTTCAGAAGATGTATGACGAGGGAAGGTTCAACAACATCGGGCTTGTCTTGAACGGTACTGTGGCCAGCCATCGCTATGGCTACAGTTACGGCTATGGCTATGGATACGGTTATGGTTACGGCTACGGCTATGGCTACGGTGAGGCTGATGTTGATGAAGACGATGTCTTGGATGAAGACGAGAACAGTGAAAATGCAGTTTCCGAGAGTGACAATGACTATTCCAACGTATAGTGAGTTATGCTGATTGCAGTAGATTTTGACGGGACAATTGTGGAGCACAAGTACCCCAAGATAGGAAAGGAAATCCCATTCGCCATAAACGCTCTTAAAAAGATGGCCGACTCAGGCCACAAGCTGGTATTGTGGACTGTGCGCGAGGGCAAGTTGCTGGACGAGGCCGTACAGTTCTGCAAGGTGCGCGGCCTGGAGTTCTACGCAATCAATTCGGAGTTCCCTGAACTTTCGTGGAATCATTCGAGCGGAGCACGCAAAGTGTCCGCAGACATTTATATAGATGACCGCAATCTGGGTGGTCTGCCCGACTGGAACCTGATTTACGATATGGTCATGGATCACCTGTCATATACCGAGATGCTGGAGAGGATGGAGGCGAACGGTACGTTCTACAACGGTAAGTTCAAGAAGAAGTCCTCGAGCCAGTACAGAAAGAAAAAACGTCGTTCGCTGATAGGACGGATGATTGACCGCATGAAGGAGGCCAGATACATGTACAGATAAATACTGACAGAATGGTAAAGGGCAACTGGATCAGCCGTATCGAGATAAAGGCAATGTGGGGTCACAAGCATATAGTCTGGGACCTTAACCCTGACGTGAACATACTGAGCGGTTCCAATGGGGCAGGCAAGAGCACCATACTCAACATGGTGGCCGACAGACTTGAGGCGCTGGCTGACGGGACATGCGTGAACAGCCCGGATCAGGATGTGAACTTCGTGTTCCAGCCCGAAGGGTCCGACATTGTCGGTTTTGACGTGATACGCAGCATAGACCGCCCGCTACTGCACAGCAACCTGCTGGAGAAGATGGCTGACAAGAATGTGGTGACTGAACTTGACTGGCAGATATATCGCCTGCAGAGGCGTTATCTTGACTATCAGGTGAATATAGGGAACCGCACTATTGAATATCTGACATCCGGCAATCCCGAAATGGTGTCGGCCGCCACCGAACTTGCCAAACCGCGCAAGATGTTCCTGGACCTTATCGACAGTCTGTTTTCGGACAGCGGCAAGAAGATTGTCCGTGACAGCAATGATCTTGTTTTCGACAGGTTCGGCAGAAGGCTTCTGCCGTACAACCTTTCATCGGGCGAGAAGCAGTTCCTGGTCGTGATGCTGACCGCGCTTGTTCAGGACCGTAACCCGGGAGTGATTCTGATGGATGAGCCGGAGGTGTCGCTTGACATTGAATGGCAGCAGCAACTGATAAGGCGCATTGTCGAGATTAATCCGAATGTTCAGATAATACTTACGACTCATTCACCTGCCGTGATTATGGACGGCTGGATGGATAGAGTGACGGATGTAAGGGACATAACCGTCGAAGAGTGAATCACCTTTTACAGAACCTGAGTTCGCAGTATCTGGAGGCTGCAAACCGTCTGCGTCCCAAAGGTAGCAGGAGGCGCGTTGTGGCATACGTCGAAAGCTACGACGATGTGGCTTTCTGGCGTCTTCTGCTTGACGAGTTCGAGTCGGACAGGGTGACCTTCAACATAATGCTTCCGTCGAACGGCAGGCTGGCCAGAGGCAAGAAATCTGCTTTGAACGAGTGTCTCAAGGATAACGCTCTGGGGAGTGAACTGATAGCCTGTGTTGACAGCGATTACGACTACCTGATGCAGGGGGCTACCATATCATCACGGGAATTTCTTCAGAGTCCTTATGTCTTGCAGACCTATACCTACGCGATTGAGAACTATCTGTGCTATTCGGGCAGTCTGAACCAGATATGCGTGCAGTGTACCCTGAACGATCATCGGCTGATTGATTTCGAGGCGTTCTTTGAACTCTATTCCAGGATAGTGTTCCCACTGTTTGTATGGAATATATGGTTCTATCGCAAGCGCAGACACAACGAATTCAGCATGCAGGAGTTCAATACGACCGTGACGATAGACAGTGTGGATGTAAGGAATCCACAGAAGACGCTGGCACGTCTTGAGCAGAGGGTGGCAAGAAAGGTAGCGCACATTGAGGAACAGGTATCTGAATCGGTTCCGGATGCCTTGAGTGAGGTGGAGGCGATGAAGAGTGAGTTCGAAAAGCTTGGAGTTCATCCCGGCAACACCTATATGTTCATGCAGGGGCATTTCATCTTTGAGAGAATACTTCCTCGAGTGATGGATCCTGTGATGTCAGTATTGAGACACGAACGGGAGTCGGAAATATACAGGCTGGCAGTGCATCCTCAGCAGCGGCAGAATGAACTGAGTTCTTACCGTCACAGTCAGATAGACCTGGCGGAGGCACTGCATAAGAATACTCACTACCGTGACAGCGAACTGTACAGGCGGATGCGGGCTGACGTGACAAGGATACTTGAAGGCAAGTAGAAAACCGCAAGTCAGGCCTTACGCCAGAAGGCAGGAGTGAATATCAGCAGTACGGCGAATATTTCAAGCCGGCTGACAAGCATCAGAAAACATGTGTACCATTTGGCACCTGTGGACAGAATGTCCCACGAGAGGGTTGTGTCGAACGAGTTGGCGGCATCGAAAGATCCGACCGCTGTGCCCGAGTTGCTGATAAATGCCGTTGCAGCGTAGAAGGCATCAGACATGTTGAGTCCTGCTATGATGTAGATGATCCAACTTATGGCAATCAGTGCCACATAGCAGACCGTAAACGTGAAAATGGTCTGTCGGGTAGTCTCCGGAACGACCTTGCCGTTGACACGTACGGGCAGAACCGCATTCGGATGAAGGATGCGGTTCGCTTCGTTTTTCAGGGATCTGAACAGTATGACTGAGCGGACTCCTTTCATGCCTCCGGTGGTGGAGCCTGCGC
This sequence comes from Bacteroidaceae bacterium, assembly GCA_017615835.1. Taxonomy (GTDB): domain Bacteria; phylum Bacteroidota; class Bacteroidia; order Bacteroidales; family Bacteroidaceae; genus Colenecus. The sequence goes on from JAFZZI010000004.1 coordinate 161,736, forward strand.
AGGCTCCCAAGCACATTGCGACGCTGAGTATCATGTAGACCGGAGCAGGCCAGTTATAGACATCGTTTGTAACGAAACCCGTTGTAGTCAGCATGGAAATCACCTGAAATGATGCCAAATGCAAGGACTCCCTAAGGCTGTTCTGGGTGTTGGCGGTGATGACGATTCCCAGGACAAGACTTAATCCCAACGTACACCCGAGGTAATAGAGAAACTCTGTGTCATGGAGCAGTTTACCTATCTTGCCCTTGAAGAACAGCAGGAACAGCAGGCTGAAGTTGATTCCGGAAAGGAATGTGAAAATGGTTATGACATCTTCGATAAGCACGGAGTGGAAGGCTCCGATACTGGCGTTGCGGGTTGAATAACCGCTTGTTGCGATGGTAGTCATGGCATGGTTGACGCTGTCGAAAAAACCCATGCCGCAGATGTTGAGGACAATGGCGCACGAGACGGTGAGCATGACGTAAAGTGTCAGAATCCAGCGGCCGCTGACGCCTATGCGGGGGTGTAGTTTGCCATGTGCCGGGCCGATGGCTTCAGCCGCGAAGAGCTGGACCTCGCCGACTCCGAAGAACGGCAGAACTGCAACGGTGAAGAAAACTATGCCCAGACCACCCATCCATTGGGTCAGACTGCGCCAGAAGAGCAGTCCGTGGGGCAATATCTCGACGTTGCCTACGATGCTTGCACCTGTAGTCGTGAAGCCCGATATCGTTTCGAAGAAGGCGTTGGTGAAGTTTGGGATGTAGCGACTTATTATAAATGGCAGGCACCCGAACAGTGAGAAGAGTGTCCAACTGAGTACTACGACCAAGTATCCGTCACGACGCGAAAGACTCTCGCGACTGTTCTCGTTCTTACCGAATAAAATAAACAGAACTGAGAAGCATGCAGTGATAAGGGAAGATGCCAGGAACGCGAACATGTCGGATTCCCTTGTGTACAGAGGTATGAGCGAGCACAGTGCCAATACACTTGCCTCAATGGCCAGCAGGTAGCCCACGACCTTGTGGATGGCCCTTATATGTATGAGCTCGGTTGTCAATTGAACAGTTTTTCGAGTTTGCGAATCATTCCTTCAAGACAGAATACAACCACATGGTCGCCTTCGACAATCTGAGTGCCGCCTGAAACCAGCATTCCTTCGTGTCCCCGGATGAGTCCGCCTATTGTGGCTCCGCGGGGCAAGTTGAGGTCCTTGACTGTATTCCGCGTAACACGGGCACCCGGCTTTACTACGAACTCTGCCACGTCTGCGTTGGCGAAGGTCAGACATTTGACGTTGCTGACGTCGGCATCCAGCATCATCTGGTAGATGTGGCTGGCGGCAATTTTTTTCTTGTTGATGACGGTACCGATGTCGAGTTTCTCAGCCATCGTAATATAGTCAAGGTTCTCTACCTCAGCGATGGTCTTGGTTACCCCGAACCGTTTTGCGGCAACCCCGGCAAGAATGTTGGTTTCAGAGCTGTCGGTAAGGGCTATGAAGGCTTCGGTATGAGATATGCCCTCGCTTACGAGAAGACTGGGATCCCGGCCGTCACCGTTGATGACCATGACCCTGCTGCTGAGAAGCTCGGTTAGTCTGTGACAACGGGCACGGTCGCGCTCAATAATTTTCAGGTTATAACTGTCGCCAATGAGTTGGGCTGCACGTACTGCAATGCGGCTGCCGCCCATTATGATGACGTCGCGGATATCCGGCAGCTCTTCTTTGCCGGCAATGCGACGGACTATCGGGATACTCTTGCGCATCGTCATGAAATAGACCAGATCGCCAGCCTGTATGGTGTCGCTGCCGCCGGGAATGATGGTCTCGTTGTCGCGCACAATGGCCACTATATGATATGGCAGGCCAGAACCCAGAGTGTACAGGGGTACATTGAGAATCTGTGCGTTGTCGCGCAGTTTGACGCCTATCATGACGAGTGCGCCGTCGGCGAACTCCCACCACTGGCGAATCCAGCTCTGACGTAATCCGTCAACAATATCCTTTGCTGCCAGCATTTCAGGATAGATGAGCGAGTCAACGCCTATTGAGGTGAAGTATTCGCGAATCTTGGGCATCAGGTACTCGTAGTTGTCAACACGTGCGAGGGTTTTCTGTGCCCCGAGGCTGTGTGCCAGCTGGCAGGCAACTATGTTGCGGCTCTCATCGGGGGTGACCGCTACGAACAGGTCGGCACGACCGGCTTCAGCCTCTCTCAGATCCTTGATGGAGGTGGGGGATGCTGTTATGGTAAGCAGGTCGAAATTCGCATCCAGAGAGCCAAGCCTTTCTTTGCTGTCGTCAATGAGGGTGATATCCTGATTCTCGCCCGACAGCAGTTTCGCCAGATGGGTTCCTACATCGCCTGCTCCTGCAATGACAATTCTCATAGTAACTTTATTTGGTCGAGACAAGCATCTCGGTTATGGTTTCGGTAATGGACTCAGTGTCCATGTGACAAATCTCAAGCAACTGGGGTACGGAACCATGCTGTATGAAGCGGTCGGGTATTCCAATGCGTCTTATCTCGGGGGTATAGCCGTTATCTGCCATGAACTCCATTACAGCACTTCCGAAACCGCCGGTGAGGCAGCCGTTTTCAACGGTTACGACTTTTGAGAATCTGCGACCTACTTCGTCTAGCAGATGCGTGTCAATCGGCTTCAGAAAACGCATGTCATACAAGGCAACGCTGAGTCCGGGATGCATCTCCTCGAAATTGCCGATAGCTTCCATGGCCAGATTACCGATTGGACCGATGGAGAGTACAGCCAGACTGTCTCCCTGCTTGAGAATACGGCCTGTTCCGACCTCTACGGGTTCAAGAGGGCATTTCCAGTCGGGGTTGACTCCTCTGCCTCTGGGATAGCGTATTACGAAGGGGCCCTGTCCGGGAAGCTGGGCAGTGTACATGAGACGCCTTAGTTCACACTCATCGTAAGGTGAAGAGACAATGATGCCGGGTATGTACCGCAGGTACGCAAGATCGAAGGATCCGTGATGTGTGGGGCCGTCTTCCCCGACCAGTCCTGCGCGGTCAAGGCACAATACTACGTCAAGATGCTGAATGGCTACATCGTGTATGAGGTTGTCAATGGCCCGCTGCATGAATGAAGAGTAGATGTTGCAGAACGGGAGAAGGCCCTCCTTGGCCAGTCCGCCGCTGAATGTTACGGCGTGGCCTTCAGCTATGCCTACGTCAAAGCAGCGTTCGGGGAATTCCTTCATGGGGATATTCATAGAGCACCCGAGAGGCATGGCCGGAGTGATGCCTACAATCCTGTCGTTGGAACGCATAAGTTCAAGCAGAGTCTCGCCGAAAACATCCTGAAAGAGGGGAGCCTGCCCGTCTGAGTCACTGACAATGCGCCTGCCGGTTCTCTTGTCGAACATGCCTGGGGCATGCCAGATTGCAGCCTCCTCTTCGGCAGGCTTGTAACCTTTGCCCTTTACGGTATGTATGTGCAGAAGCCGTGGTCCTTGCATGTCTTTGATGTTCCGCAGTATTTTAACAAGGTGATTGACATCGTGTCCGTCAAATGGCCCGAAATAGCGGATGTCCATGCCCTCGAAGATATTCTGCTGGTGCATCAGGCTCATTTTGATGCTGTTGCTCTTGCGTATCAGTGCGCGCCGGCGTTTCTCAGTAAGGATTCCGGTTTTGCTCAGGACGGTGGCCATGTAATAGCGGAAAGTGTTGTATGTGCGCGACGCCTGAAGGTGAGGCAGATAACGGCGAAGGCCACCGACACTGCCCGATATGCTCATGTTGTTGTCGTTCAGGATGATGAGAAGATTGTTGTCGGTCGAGGAGACGTTGTTCAGTCCTTCAAAGGCGAGTCCGCCACCCATCGCTCCGTCTCCTATGACGGCTACTACGCGACGCGATGACTGACCGGTCATACAGCCGGCAACTGACATTCCGAGGGCTGCCGAGATAGAGTTGGATGCATGGCCCGATGTGAATGAGTCGTATGGACTTTCTTCGGGCGAAGGAAACGGTCTGATACCGTTCAGTTTCCGGTTTGTACAGAATGCATCGCGTCGTCCAGTGAGTATCTTGTGTCCGTATGCCTGATGTCCTACATCCCATACGATTCTGTCGTAAGGGGTATTGAAGACATAGTGCAGAGCAACGGTAAGTTCGACGGTTCCAAGACTGGAACCAAGGTGGCCGGGATTGCGTGACAGTTCGTCTATTATCATCTGTCTCAGTTCGCTGCATACTTGAGGCAATTGCTGCTGTCCAAGTTTTCGCAGGTCGTCAGGGCTGTCGATATGTTTGAGTAGTGTGTCGGTTCCCTCTTTAGTCATGTCCGTACTTATCGGAAAACACGCAAAACTACAATAAATCTGAATAAGATTCAATTGTATTTTTAAAAGAATCCTCTTTACTTTGCATTTTATAACGGTTATAACGGATGAAAGCCGTGCTTACATTGCTATACACTGTATTCTTTTGACAATGACCTATTCTATTGAACGAATCTGTGAGATTATCGGCGCCGAAAGGAAGGGTTTCAGCCCGAAGATGGTATCGTGGCTTCTTACCGACAGCCGGTCGCTCTGTTTTCCGAGGGAGACGCTGTTCTTTGCGCTTACCGGCAGGAACAATGACGGACACAAGTATATACGCGGTCTGTATGACAAGGGCGTGAGGAACTTTGTCGTGAAGAATCTTCCGGAGAATCTTGATCAGTACGATGATTCCAACTTCCTGATAGTGAAGGATGTGCTGAAATCCCTCCAGGCTCTTGCGTCTTTTCACAGACAAAGGTTCAACATTCCGGTTATAGGCATTACGGGCAGCAACGGCAAGACTGTGGTCAAGGAGTGGCTGTATCAGTTGCTGGAGGAGAACTTCCGTATCACGCGCTCGCCAAGGAGCTACAACTCGCAGATAGGCGTTCCACTGTCAGTGTGGATGCTTGACGAGAAAACAGAACTGGGCATTTTCGAGGCTGGGATTTCCGAACCCGGCGAGATGCGGTCTCTGTGGAAAATAATACATCCTACGATAGGAATCCTTACGAATATCGGCGGGGCGCATCAGGAGAACTTTTCCTCGCTGCACGAAAAGTGTCAGGAGAAACTTAAATTGTTCCAGGAATGCGATGTGGTGGTCTATGACGGCGACAATGAATTGATTCAGGACTGCGTAAACAGGTCTGTCCTGTCGGTTCGCGAGATTGCCTGGTCGGCCCGCAACCGCGAAAAACCTCTGTTCATTTCCGGTCTGGAGAAGTTGCCGGAAAGAACAGTCGTGAATTACAGATACCTTGGCCTGGACTATTCGTATTCCATCCCGTTCATTGATGATGCCTCTGTACAGAACTCACTTAACTGTCTGGCAGTGTGCCTCTACCTGGGGCTTTCGCCTGAGGTCATCAGCGAGCGTATGTGGAATCTTGAACAGATAGGCATGCGAATGGAGGTGAAGGAGGGCCGGCGTGGGTGCGTGCTGATAAACGATACTTACAATTCAGACCTTTCGTCACTTGACATAGCGCTTGACTTCATGCAGCGCAGACAGGAGGACAGTAAACGTAAGAAAACACTGATTCTGTCCGATTTGCTGCAGACCGGCATTACTGCCAAGGCATTGTACCGCAAGGTCAATCAGCTGATAGTGGGCAGGGGGGTCGAGAAACTCATAGGCATTGGCCAGAATATGGTTGAGATGGGGCAGTCGTTCGATGTGAAGGACAAGCAGTTCTTCAATACGACCGAAGAGTTTCTTGATTCAGATGCCATAAAGGGGATAAGCAATGAGCAGGTGCTTATAAAGGGTGCCAGGCGATTCCGTTTTGACAAGATAACCGAGAGTCTGGAACTGAAGGTGCATGAAACGATACTTGAGGTCGATCTGAAGGCAATTGCCGATAATCTTGCCCATTACAGGAATCAGCTTTCACCAGGTACAAGGATGGTGTGTATGGTGAAGGCTTCAGCATACGGTTCAGGGGCGGTAGAGGTGGCAAAGACGTTGCAGGATCTCAGGGTTGACTATCTTGCCGTGGCGGTTGCAGACGAGGGGGCGGAACTCAGACGTGCCGGCATAACCACGGGAATAATTGTGATGAATCCTGAACGTTCGTCCTTCAAGACGCTTTTCGAGAACAATCTGGAGCCGGAAGTGTACAGTTTCAATATTCTGGATGAACTTATACGCAAGGCCGAACATCATGGCATCACAAACTACCCGGTACATATCAAGATTGATACGGGCATGCACCGTCTTGGCTTCAACCCGGATGATATTCCCGAACTGGTCAGAAGACTGAACAGGCATTCGGCCCTGATTCCGCGATCGGTGTTCTCGCATTTTGTCGGCAGTGACAGCCCCCAGTTCGATGATTTTACAAAACTTCAGATAAGTCGTTTCGAAGAGGCTTCCTCAAAACTTCAGGAGGGCTTCGATCACCACATTATCCGTCATATCTGCAATTCTGCAGGTATAGAGCGTTTTCCGGAGGCACACTATGACATGGTGCGGCTGGGGCTTGGCCTGTACGGCATAGATCCGATTACCGACAAGCCGCTTCACCCCGTGTTCACGCTCAAGACGACTATCCTGCAGATCCGCCGGTTGGCAGCCGGCGAGACGGTGGGATACAGCCGCAGGTACAAATTGGACAGAGAGTCGCTCATCGCGGCTATTCCGATCGGTTACGCCGATGGTTTGGACCGCCATCTTGGTAACGGCAAGGCATACTGTCTGGTGAACGGGAAGAAGGCATATTATGTGGGTAATATCTGCATGGACGTGTGCATGATCGACGTGACAGACATTGAATGTGCGGAGGGCGACCCGGTCGAGATCTTCGGGGTGAATCTTCCTGTCCATGAGTTGTCGGATATTCTGGGCACTATACCTTACGAGATTATTTCTACCGTTTCGACACGTGTCAAGAGGGTTTACTACTCGGAATGAGTAAATGTTTTTGTATTTTTGGGGAATTATTGATTCAGGTATTTATTCGATAACAGACAATGGCTTCAACAAATCGGAATCAAGCCGTAATGAGCAACTGGCGCTGGGTCATGTGCGCTATGCTTTTCTTTGCTACAACTGTGAACTATCTTGACCGTCAGGTCCTGTCTCTTACGTGGAAAGACTTCATTGCGGCAGATTTCCACTGGACGGACAGTCAGTATGGGACTATTACCGCGTGGTTTTCCATTTTCTATGCGCTTGCCTGCCTGTTCGCCGGCAAGTTCATCGACTGGATGGGCACGCGCAAGGGTTACCTCTGGTCGATTTTCATCTGGTCGGTAGGCGCATGCATGCATGCGGCGTGCGGTATCCTTACCCTGAAGATAAATGATATCGGGTCAATGGAGGCTCTCAGAGCCGTGCAGAGCGGAAGTGCAGTTGCACTGGCAGTCTCGACCTGTTCGGTCTGGCTGTTTCTTGGATGCCGCATGATTCTGGCGCTGGGCGAATCCGGAAACTTTCCGGCTGCAATAAAGGTGACAGCCGAATATTTTCCCAAGAAGGACAGGGCTTTTGCGACTTCGATTTTCAATGCAGGCGCATCGGTTGGAGCCTTGGCGGCACCGGCTACCATTCCTCTGCTGGCGGCCCATTGGGGTTGGGAGATGGCTTTCATAATAATTGGTGCCCTGGGATTTGTCTGGATGTTCTTCTGGTTTTTCCTATATGACAAACCGTGGAAGTCGCGTTTTGTAAACAGGGCTGAACTGGAGTATATTCAGCAGGATGATTCTGTCGCGGCGACTGCGGAAGTGAACAATGAGGGCGGGAAGACAATACCGTTTCTCAAGTGTTTTACCTTCCGTCAGACTTGGGCTTTCATAGCCGGTAAGTTCTTTACCGACGGTGTGTGGTGGTTCTTTTTGTTCTGGGCGCCTGCATACTTCTCGGATCAGTATCATTATCGTTCCGACTCGAAGGAGGCAATAATGCTGATTTTAGTGCTTTACCTGATAGTGACGGTTCTTAGTATCTGTGGAGGGTATCTGCCAAAACTTTTTGTCGAGAAGAAGGGTATGGAACCCTATTCGGGCAGAATGAGGGCCATGCTGATTTTTGCGTTTTTCCCGCTGCTGGCACTTTTTGCCCAGCCGCTGGGCAGGTACAGCGCGTGGTTCCCTGCCATTATTATCGGATTGGCCGGGGCCGGGCATCAGGCATGGTCTGCCAATCTTTATTCGACGATAGGCGACATGTTCCCAAAATCGACTATCGGTACCATTACCGGTGTGGGTACTACAATGGGCGGACTGGCTTCGTTCATGATAAACAAGGGTGCCGGTATGCTCTTCACAAAGAGTTACGAAGCCGGTGCAGATTTTACTTTCATGGGATTTGAGGGCAAGGAGGCCGGATATATGATTGTGTTCTGTATCTGTGCCGTTGCATATCTGATAGGGTGGACGGTAATGAAGACTCTTGTGCCGAGATACAAGCCCATTGTCGTGGATTGAACAGAGAAAGCAGTAACCGAATATGGATGACATGATGAACTACAAGGCCGCAGAAGGGAGGTATGACGGCTGTATGCCTTATGTGCGCTGCGGCAGGAGCGGTGTAAGGCTTCCCGCAATATCTCTGGGCCTGTGGCATAATTTCGGCAGTGTTGACGATTTTGACAACTGTCTGGCAATAGCGCACTGTGCCTTTGACAACGGAGTGACCTGCTTTGACCTTGCCAATAACTATGGACCTGTGTATGGATCGGCTGAGACGAACTTCGGCAAGATAATGGACAGGTCTTTCCGTCCTTATCGGGATGAACTTTTCATTACGACTAAAGCCGGATATGACATGTGGGACGGCCCCTATGGCGAGTGGGGTTCGCGCAAGTATCTGATGAGTAGTCTTGACCAGAGCCTGAAGCGCATGCATCTGGATTATGTGGACCTGTTCTACTCGCACCGTTATGATCCGGATACTCCTCTTGAGGAAACCTTGCAGGCTCTGGTTGATGTGGTACGTCAGGGCAAGGCTCTATATGTTGGCATCTCGAACTATCCTCTTGATACTTTGGGCTTCGTGTTCAGCTATCTGCGGGAGAGGGATGTCCCGTGTCTGATTTATCAGGGAAGGTTCAATATGCTTGACTGCGGTGGTGAGAAAGGAGCCATACTGGAGTCTTGTGAATCTGAGGGGGTGGGATTTACAGCCTTCTCGCCTTTGGCACAGGGACTTCTGTCGGACAGGTATTTGTCGGGAAAGGTGCCGCAGGGCTCGCGGATGTCGCGTAATTTCTTTCTTAAGAACGAAGTGCTGACTCCTGAGTTGCTGACGAAGTTGAATGCGTTGAACGATTTGGCAGCTTCGCGGGGTCAGAAATTGTCAGAAATGGCCCTGTCGTGGCTATTGCGAAAGAAAGGGATGACATCTGTGCTCGTTGGCGCAAGTTCCCCGCAGCAGTTGCTGTCAAACCTGAATGCCGTAAGAAACATTGATTTCACGGAGGCACAGTTGGACACCATAGACAGGATTATCGCTTAGATGGTTTCTTTCGAGAGCAGAAAACGCAGGCTCTTTGCAGAGTACGAAGAGTTGCTGGCCTGCAGGAACAGACCTGTTGCTACGAATGGGGTATGGACGAGGTATGCAGACCCTGTCCTGACTGCGGCCCATGTTCCGGTTCAATGGCGCTATGACCTGAATCCTGACACTAATCCTAACCTTATTGAACGCATCGGGGTAAACTCTGTCTTCAATGCCGGAGCGATAAAGTGGAAAGGCAAGTATGTGCTCGTAGCCAGGGTAGAGGGAGCAGACCGCAAGTCTTTCTTCGCTGTTGCCGAAAGTCCTGACGGGATTGACGGTTTCAGGTTCTGGAACCGTCCGATTACTATGCCAGAGACAGATGACCCGGATGTCAACGTTTACGACATGCGGCTGACTCTGCACGAGGATGGATGGATTTATGGCGTATTTTGCTCGGAACGCAAGGATATGACAGCACCCGGAGATCCGTCGGCTGCCACTGCTTCGGCCGGAATAGCCAGGACCATGGACTTGGTGGAATGGGAGCGTCTGCCCGATCTGAAATCGGCGTCACAGCAGCGGAATGTTGTACTTCACCCTGAATTCGTGAACGGCAAATATGCGTTCTATACGCGTCCCCAGGATGATTTTATAAATGCCGGGACCGGTGGCGGGATAGGTTGGGCACTGGTGGACGACATCGGTCATGCTGAAATATCCTCCGAGAAGATTATCGACCCTCGCCTTTACCATACAGTCAAGGAGGTGAAAAACGGAGAGGGGCCGCAACCTGTAAAGACGGCTCGAGGGTGGCTGCATTTGGCACATGGAGTGAGAGCATGCGCATCTGGACTGCGTTATGTTCTATATCTTTACATGACTGCTCTTGATGATCCGTCAAAAGTTATTGCATCCCCTTCCGGTTACTTCATGGCGCCTGAAGGCGCAGAGCGGACCGGTGATGTGTCGAACGTGCTGTTCTGTAACGGGTGGATTGAGGACGGCGGAAAGGTCTTCATTTATTATGCCTCGAGCGACTCGCGAATGCATGTGGCAACATCAACAGTTGACCTGTTGGTGGATTACTGCATTAACACTCCTCAGGACGGTTTGCGTTCGGCGGCTTCTGTAAAAAACATCAATCAATTAATAAACAACAACAATGGCTTCTACTAAACCAACTGTCGGAGAAAAGATTGCTTATGCCTTGGGTGATGCTGCTGCAGGTGGCATTACCTGGAAGATAATGTCAATCGCATTTCCTCTGTTCTTTACTAATGTGTTCGGACTTACATTCGCCGATGCTGCAGCACTTATGCTTATTGCACGACTGTTTGATGTCGTGACTGATCCAATCATGGGAAGTCTGGCTGACCGTACGCAGTCCAGATGGGGTACCTATAGGCCATGGCTGATTTTCGCAGCGATTCCCTATGGACTGGTGTTTGCATTGCTGCTGCACACTCCCGATCTGGGTCCTGTCGGTAAACGTGTATATGCCTATGTGCTGTATCTTCTGATGATGGCCCTGTACACTATGGTAAACGTTCCTTACGGTTCTCTTCTCGGTGTGATGACTGATGATGACAATGAGAAGAATAAGTTCTCGTCATATCGTATGGTCGGAGCTTATGCGATGGGTTTCATAACTCTCCTGTCATTTCCCTATCTGCAGAAGATGGTTGGCGGCACCGACGCTCACCAGTATACTGTGCTGGGTATCGGTTTCGGTATTATGGCTACACTGATGACTCTTGTCTGTGGGCTGTGTACAAAGGAGCGTCTGAAACCCGTGCGTGCCGAAAAGTATTCGTTCCGTCAGTTCGGCGACCTGTTCACGAACAAGCCTTGGGTGTATCTGACACTGATAGGATTGTGTACGAATTTCTTTAACGGGTTCCGCTATGCAGTTGCCGGATATATGTTTGATTACTGTCTGGGCGGGAATGTGACAATGGGCAGTTTTATTATAAGTTTTACCGTTCTGATGGCTTTTGGAGAGGTGACCTGCATGATATTCGGAGGCATATCGCCGAGGTTTGCCCTTTGGGCCGGTTCTAAGCGCAAGGCTTTCATCTGGGCATCCGTGATATGTGTTGTGCTGTCTGTAGCCTTCTTTTTCATTCCGATGAATCCGAAATACATCTGGCTTATGGTGGCCGTTGTTGTACTGACATCGGTAGGTGTAGGTCTGTATTCTCCGCTGTTGTGGTCCATGTATGCCGATGTGGCCGACTATGCGACAGAGAAGTACGGGACGTCATCGACAGGTCTCATTTTTTCGTCCGGCACGATGGCACAGAAATTAGGCGGTGCCATCTCGGGCTCTCTTATCGCGCTTCTGCTCGGACTTGCAGGTGCCCGTATGATTCCTGACGAGTTCGGTAATAATGTGATTGACCCCGATTCGGTGACTCAGTCAGTCCGTACGATGGTGTGGGCACTGTTCTCTCTCATTCCGGCAGCCATAGCTCTGATAATGACGTGGCTGGCATACAAGTATCCTCTTGAAAAATCGCTTAAATAAATGTAATATGAAGAGTAAAAGTATATTTGCAGGCCTTGCGTGCCTTGCATTGACGGTACTGGCAGGATGTGGCAGCAGTACTCCTAAGGTCGAACGGCTGCATGTTGAAGGCTGCCATCTGGTGAACGAGTCCGGTCAGGTTATTGCATACCACGGCATCAGTTTTGGCTGGCATAACCTTTGGCCCCGTTTCTACAATGAGGTGGCAGTGAAGAATCTGACAGAAGAATGGGGCTGTAGGTTTTTCCGTGCTGCCATAGGTGCCGACGACCATGCACTTGGTGACAATCCCGGCAAGGATCATGGCTATATGGCTGATCCGGAACTGGCCCTGAAGTGTCTTTACGCAGTAATTGACGGTGCAATAGCAAGTGGCTCATACATAATCGTGGACTGGCATTCACATGTACAGCATCCTGAAGAGGCCGCTGAATTCTTCAGAACGGTGGCAACTAAGTACAAGGGTGTCCCAAATGTCATTTATGAACTTTACAATGAACCGACCCGCGACTCCTGGAAGAGTCTCAAGGAGTATGCTGAGGGCCTGATTAAGGTTATTTCAGATGCAGATCCCTCGAATCCCGTCATCCTGATGGGATGCCCGACATGGGATCAGGCCATTGACCAGCCTGCTGCCGACCCGATAAAGGGTTATGACAATCTTATGTACACGGTGCACTTCTATGCCGGCACTCACAAGCAGTGGCTGCGCGACAAGTGTGACAAGGCTATGGAGGCCGGTATTCCCATATTGATTTCGGAATGTGCATGCTGTGATGCAAGTGGTGACGGGGCTATGGATATGGACTCGTGGAAGGAGTGGTCAGACTGGGCCGACAGCAAGGGTGTGACAATGCTGACCTGGTCTGTAGGCGACAAAAACGAGACATGCTCATTTTTCACTCCCGATGCTTCGTCGGAGGGTCCTTGGGCGGATGAGTTCATTAAGCCTTGGGGCAAGGTTGTTCGCGAATGGATTAAAAACAGCAATTGACATGTCAAGGGAATACGGACATTACGATGACAAGTCGCGAGAGTATGTGGTGACTGATCCGCAGACTCCGTGGCCTTGGATTAACTATCTGGGAACTGAGGATTTTTTCAGCCTGATATCGAATACAGGCGGCGGCTACAGTTTTTACAAGGATGCCAAGTTCCGCCGGATCACAAGGTACCGCTACAACGGAGTTCCTATGGACGACGGAGGCAAGTACTTCTATATCAATGATGGCGATACTGTCTGGAATCCTGGCTGGAAACCATGCAAGACTCCATTGGACAGTTATGAGTGTCGTCACGGCATGAACTATACGCGCATTACCGGATCAAAGGATGGTATAGAAGCTTCCGTGCTCTATTTCGTTCCCTTAAAGACATGGGCCGAAGTTCAGAAACTGACTCTGACAAACAGGTCAGAGTCTGTGAGGAATCTGAAACTGTTCTCGTTCGAGGAGTGGTGTCTGTGGAATGCTTCGACTGATATGGAGAACTTCCAGCGCAACTGGTCAACCGGCGAGGTAGAGATTGACGGCTCGGTCATTTATCACAAGACGGAGTATAAGGAGCGTCGGAACCACTACGCTTACTATAGTGTAAATGTTCCGGTTCAGGGCTATGATACGGACAGGGAGTCGTTTATCGGACTGTACAATAATTTCGGCAACCCGAAGTGCGTTATGGCAGGTAAACCTTCCGACTCTCTGGCACACGGATGGAGCCCGATAGCGTCGCACTACATTGAGGTGACCCTCAATCCCGGCGAGAGCAAGGACTTTGTATTCCTTCTGGGGTATGTGGAGAATCCCTTCGAGGAGAAGTTCTCGGATGAGGACATCAAACGCAAAAAGGATGGTTCGCTGATTTCGTCACAGGCATCCGACCACACCCTTGTGAACAAGAAAAGAGCCCTTGAAACAATCCGGCGCTTTGCTACCGCTGAGGCTGTAGATGCCGCATTTGATGAACTGAAGGCAATGTGGGACAGTCTGCTTGACAAATTCACGGTGCAGAGCGGTGACCCGCGTCTGGACAGGATGGTAAATATATGGAACCAATATCAGTGTATGATTACGTTCAATTTTTCGCGCTCGGCAAGTTTCTTCGAGAGCGGAATAGGACGAGGTATGGGTTTCCGCGATTCGAATCAGGACCTTGTGGGCTTTGTGCACCAAGTTCCAAGTCGTGCCCGTGAACGGATTATCGACATTGCATCGACCCAGTTTCCTGACGGAGGTTGCTATCATCAGTATCAGCCATTGACTAAGCGCGGCAATAACGACATTGGCGGAGGTTTCAATGACGATCCGATGTGGCTGATTTTCGGAACCGTAGCTTACATCAAGGAGTCGGGCGATTTCTCGATTCTGGACGAAATGGTGCCTTGGGACAATGTCCCTGGCTCAGAGGTTACGCTGATGGAGCATCTGCGCATTTCGTTCGACCATGTTGTCAAGAACCTCGGCCCGCACATGTTGCCTCTGATAGGACGTGCCGACTGGAACGACTGCCTTAACCTGAATTGTTTCAGCTGGGATCCAAACGAGAGTTTTCAGACAACAGAGAATAAGACAGAGGGTTCTAAGGCAGAGTCGTTGATGATAGCAGGATTATTTGTGTTCTGCGGTCGTGATTATGTGGAACTGTGCCGGCAGAAGGGCATGAAGGATGAGGCAGACCGTGCCATGAAGTGCATAGACAATATGGTGGAAGCTGTCAGGAAGCATGGCTGGGATGGTGAATGGTACCTTCGCGCTTACGACTTCTATGGTAACAAAATAGGTTCCAAGGAGAATGAAGAGGGTAAAATCTTCATTGAGAGCCAGGGCTTCTGTACAATGGCCGGAATAGGCCTTGAAGAAGGAATGGTTGACAAGGCTCTTGACTCCTGCCGTAAGTATCTTGACTCGGAGTTCGGAATGGTACTTAATAATCCGGCCTTCACCGTCTATCATGTCGAGATGGGTGAGATTTCAAGTTATCCGGCAGGATATAAGGAAAATGCCGGCATTTTCTGTCATAATAACCCTTGGGTGATAATAGGCGAAACTGTAGCCGGACGCGGTAACGATGCCTGGGAACACTATACAAAGATCTGCCCGGCATGGATAAGGGATCAGGAACTTCACAAGATTGAACCTTATGTATATTGCCAGATGGTGGCCGGCAAGGATGCCGCAAAGCCGGGTGAGGGCAAGAATTCCTGGCTGACCGGTACTGCTGCCTGGAACTGGTATGCCATCACTCAGTTTATTTTGGGCATCAAGCCTGTTTACGATGGCATTGTCGTTGACCCGTGCATAAGTTCCGATATGAAGGGCTATACGGTGACGCGAAGGTTCCGTGGAGCTACCTATTTCATTGAGGTCAGAAATCCGGACGACCGTCAAAAGGGAATACGCTCTCTTGAGGTGGACGGACGTCCTGTGGATGGCAATCTCGTTCCGATACTTCCGGAAGGGGCTGTTTGTCATGTCACTGCCGTAATGTAGAATTAATTATACATCAGGTACGGTTCTCTCTGTTTTTCAGGTCAGCAGATGCACAAAGAGAACCGTGAATGTGCGAAGTGCCACTGTCGCATTTCCCTTGGCAAGTAGTATACTATAATAAGGTACGCGCGCGTACGCGCGCGCGCACATGGAAAGACCCATATCTGAATGAAAAAACACCCATATATCTTTTCATTCAGATATGGGTCTCTCTATTACTCAGATATGGGTGTTTTTTCGCTCAGACCCATATCTTTTTTTAACGGGATGTCCGGCAGCCCGGAAAACGGTACAATCCATTCTGTTCCGCAATAGCCTTTCAGCGCGGAGAATGCCGTTCATAGAGTTGTGTTTTTGTTGAAAAAGACTGACAGAATGTGGCGTTCTGCCCCAACCGTTCCTAAAGTGTGATGAGTTCAGAGACTCAGGGAGCCTTCGATCTCTGACATGTCTTCCTTGAATGAACGGTCGATTTCAAGCTGGTTTCGCACCACGTTGAGAGCGTGAAGTACAGTGGCGTGGTCACGGCCTCCGATTGTAGCTCCAATCTGAGAAGTCGAGTAGTCGAGATATTTCTTGGCCAGAAACATGCTGACTTGACGCGCTTGGACAATTTCGCGCTTGCGTGACTTGGTCTGGAGCAACTTTGAATCGACTTTGAAATAGTCGCAGACCCTTTGGACAATCTCGTCTATCGTGAGTGGCTTCTCTTCAATAAGTGAACATTTTTCGAGTATGGTCTTTGCAAGACTTATGTCAATGTCCCTGTTGAAAGTTGTGGAATAGGCCATCAGCGATACGATAGCTCCTTCCAGGTCACGAGCATTGTCAACCACATTCTCGGCAATATAATCTATGACGTCATCGGGAAGCGAAATTCCGTCGCGGCGTGTCTTTTCCCGCAGGATGCGCTTGCGTAATTCCAGATCAGGCTTTTCGAGTTCTGCCACAAGACCCCACTTGAACCTTGACAGAAGCCTGTCCTCGAGAGATTTAATATCCTTGGGCGGACGGTCGCTGGTAAGTATCAGTTGCTTGTGGTTGAGATGCAGGTGGTTGAATATGTGGAAAAGGGGATTCTGTGTCTTGACATATGTCTCCAACTCCTGAAGGTCATCTATTATCAGGACATCTATTGTCTGGTAGAAGTTGATGAAGTCGCTTATGCTGTTATGCTTGACAGCATCGGCATACTGCATGAAGAGCAGGTGAGTCGAAACATACAGAACCCTTTTGGATGGGAACAATTCCTTGACCTTAATGCCAATTGCGTTGGCGATGTGAGTCTTTCCGACCCCGGATTCGCCATATATGAAGAGAGGGTTGAATGTAGAGTATCCGGGATTCTGTGATACGGTCTCGGCAGCTGTCCTGGCCAGCTTGTTGCTTACCCCTTCTATGAAAGTGTCAAAATTGTAGTTGGGGTTAAGCATAGGATCAAGATCCTGAACCTTCGGGGCATCCAATACACCCGGTGTGCGGTTGCTTAGGACTTGCTGTTCCTTGTATGAATCCAAGGTGTGGTTTACAGACTTGTACTCGGCTTTGATATCGTTTCCCTTGTCGGTGACCACGCTGTACATAAGTTGGGCACCCTCTCCAATCTGTCGGGTGATGGCCATCTTCAGAATGCCCAGGTAGTTTGCCTCAAGGTATTCATAGACGAACGGACTGGGAACTTGTATTGTAAGCTCCTTATCCTGAAGTTTCAGGGCTTTTATGTCTGCAAACCAACTGTTGTATACGGTTTGCGAGACATTGTCTTTTATAAACTCCAGACAATTTCCCCAGATCCTTTCCAGTCCGTTGTCGTTCATAAGGGATTGAGTTCTCTTTTCTTAGTACCTGTTGGTATTGCAAAGTTGGTAATCTTATTTTGTTTGTGCAAGAGAGTTTTTCTTGAGTAAAAAAGCCTCTTTGTAATGCCTTATTTCTCAGAGTGTTACCAGAACTTTTAAATTTTGTAAAAAAATTCTTTTGTTATTTTCCTATAGTCTGATAATCAATGTGTTGCGATGGTATACTTAAAGTCCGACAGTACTTAAAAAACCATTAAAACCTCTTATACAGAAGTGGCTGAATAGTGATTATTACTAAAAAACATGCAATGTTGAAAAAGGTTATTATTTAGATAAATTCTATTTTACATCACACTTTTTATCTTCCTTTTCCTGCCTCTTGAATGGCTTTCTGAAGATCGATTCTGTCACCTCCCTTGAAAGCCACTATGAAAGCATCCTTGTATTTTTCACGAACCTTTGCCTGATTCTTACGCGCTTCATCGTAATTAGTAGTTGGTTCGCACGTGTACTTGTACAATTTGCCGTCCTTGTAGGATTCAACCCCGCTCAGTCCTTTGAACTTGGCGTTTGAGGCACTCATTTTTGTATCGGATGTCAGGAACTGTATCTTGAATACAGGGGTGTCGTCCTGAACTTTCTTCTTTTCGGAAGGTGAAGACTTTGCGGATGTGCCTTTTCCGGCAGTTGTCGTATTGTTGCTGCCTCCCTGGGCCTGGGCTATGAGTGCTTTTTGGCTGCGTGTGGTTTCAAGATAGGCCTTGAATGCCTGGTAAATACATTTACTGAGTTCTTCAACTCCTTTCGAAGAGGTCATGTAGTCACGGTCGCTTTGGTTTGAGATGTAGCCAAGTTCTATCAGTATGCTTGGCATTGCACTTTTCCACAAGACAAGGAAACCTGCCTGATGTACGCCTCTGTCATTACGTTTTGCCGTGCCTGTCAGCTCTTTCTGAACCAGCGATGCCATGTTGAGGCTCTCCTTCTGGTATTCATTCTGCATGAACTCAAAAATAATCTGACTCTCCGGGCTTTTGGGGTCGTATCCGGCGTAGTTGGTCTGGTAGTCCTTTTCAAGAAGTATGGCACTGTTTTCCTGGGTCGCAACTGACAGATTTGCACTTGTGCGGTTTTCTTCAGCTCCCAGAAGATAGGTTTCTGCACCGTTGGCCGATGAGTTCTTTGCTGAGTTGGTATGAATAGAGATGAAGAAATCAGCCTTGGCCTTGTTGGCAATGTCGGCGCGTTTTGCCAGTTCTACGAAATCGTCTGTGTCGCGGGTGTAGATGACGATGACATCCTTGCAATTCTGCCTGATAAGACGTCCGGTCTCAAGAGCGACGTTGAGGTTGATATCCTTTTCCTGTTTCTTCCCGTTAATGGCACCCGGGTCTTTTCCGCCATGTCCGGCATCTATTACGACGGTAAATGTGTCTGCGGCAATGACGGTCGATATTCCCGTGAAGAGTGTGAGTGCTATAACTGACAATATGCGAAAATGGGAACTCATGCGATATTTATTATGGTGTCGTTGGCAATTCCTTCTTGGGGGCATAACTGACGCTCTCGGCAGTGTTACGGCTGATGAAGCGGGCGAAACGGCGTGGAGAGACCTTGACGGGCTCTGTAATGAACTCGGGAATGTTGTACGATTTCATGAGGTTCTCAACGTATTCGGGTTTCCTGAGCGGTAGCGCGAAGGGCTTGGAGAATTTGCCGTCGGTGTCGAAGTGTGACAGGTATAGCCTTGTGAAAGCGCCATCATCACGTCTGCTGGAAAAAACTATCCACCGGCCGTTGCTTGACCAAGAGTGGTAACTCTCAACATCGTCGCTGTTGACCTCGTTCATTTCGCGTACCTGTCCCGTGAAAAGGTCCATGAGGTATAGGTCGGCATCGCGGTGCCATATATGGAATACGCCGTACTCGCCCATGGAGAACATGAGATAGCGACCGTCAGGAGAGACGCGCGGCATAGTTGCGCTGCGGTTGATTGCGGCGGCATCGAATATCTTTCTCGACGGGCCCCATTCCCGGGTTTCGGGGTTGAAAGGTTTCGCATAAAGGTCGTAATGGAAAGCTTTAAAATCGGTCTTCATGATTCGTGGAGTCTCTTTGTTGTAGTCCTCTTCAACCGCAGCTGATACATAGAACAGAGTCAGTCCGTCGGGAGACCAGGCAGGGAAGCACTCGAACTGACAACTGTCATTTTCGATGATGCTTACGGAATTATCATTGATGTCGTACAGAATGAGATCGCTTGCCAGATCCCTTACTTCGACCCTGTTCGGGTCTGACAAGTGCATAGCCTGTTTGGTAATGTTGGTAGAGTAGGCTATGTAGTCGTGGGTAGGGTGCCATGCGGGATAGACTCCGGCAGAAAGGGTAGAGTCAGTCTTGAGGTTTACAATACGAAGGTCTCCGTTAAAAATCATGACAGTTCCTCCTTTGTACTGTCTGGCATGGAACTGCATGTTGTCAGTGGAGTAGTTGCGAAAGTGATGGCAGTTAATGCACTGTCCGATGCTTCCGTTGTGTACCATTGCATTGCTGTAGACAGTACTCTCTTTGAACGTGGTGAGGTCGCGCTGGTTTATGAAAATCTCTTCGTAGTACTCGTCAAGGGGCGGTATCATCCTGTATGCCATGTACTGGTCAATCGGTTCGGCCAAGGTGATGGTAAACGGTTGGTAACGGTTCCAGTCTTTTCCGTTCCGTACGAAAATCTCAACGTTAACGGTTCCGCCCTCAGCCTGAAGCTTGCGCCATTTGCGCAGAGGCATGTCGGTCACACGGCCCTTCAGTATGGTCTTTCGGCTGCCGGCTGTGAATATGGTGACGAATCTGGAACCTTCGTTATCAATTCTGAAATTGGCAGGAGCCATGTTTGAGGGGTATATGATGTCCCTGTAGTCCGGAGTGATGTCAGGTTTTGACGTTTCCTGACTGAATCTGGAGGGTATCTGCCCGGTGCAGGAGACGAGCAGAACTGCCAGTATGGTGAACAGCACTTTTCTCATAATCCTAGTAGGTCTTCAAGTTCCTTATGAAATAGTAGTAGTAATAAAAGGTGTTCCCAAACTTGCGGCTATATGAATAACTCATCTCAGCCGGGTTCCTTACGGGATGGGTGGAGGCGTATTGTCTGAAAGCCTCGTAGCTCTTTGTCACCTCGTCATCGAACGGCAGGCTGGAAATGATGGGGTTGTTCTCCAGGTTTCCATACAGGATGGCCGCTTCCTGGCAGTGGCGCGGAATCTTGGCTGACGGATGGGTGTTGATCCAATTTATCAACTGGGCCCAGAATGAGGTTATGTCTTGTGTCTGCATGATCCAGAGCAGTGCCACGTCATCAAACTCAGGAGATGCGTCGGGAGTCCTGTCTGTCTTGAAATATCTCTGGAGAAACAGTTCGATTGACCCGTTGTCACTGTCAAGCCTGTCAGACTTGCAGATTAGAGGAAATATGTCACGGTACTCGTCCGAACCGGCTATCAGTTCCATGTTGTTCAGGTACTTGCGCTGTCCGGTGGCCCACTTGCGGTGGAATAGCGTACTCTCAAGCTGTCGTATATACTTTTCTGCCACGTTCCAGTTGCCGGACAGGAGCGAACTCCGTATGAGGTATTTCAGAGTTTCCACACTGAAACCGTACTCGACAGACTGTTCCATGCACCATCTGTAGCAGTAGTTAAGAAGACCATAGTTGAAGTAGAGCTGCTTGCCGCACTGGAACATGAGAGGGTACAGATCGGGCATTTTCTGTATGCGGCCTCCGTCTTTGTAGGTAAATGCTGTGGAACAGGCATTGCCCATTCTCAGAAGTGCCAGGTTACGGTACAATACCATATGCCTGGATGGTGCATAGAATTTGTCCGCGAATTTTTCAACTACGTAGTCACGTTCTGATCCGGTAACTCCGCTCAGTTTTGCACTGCGTGCAGCGAAAACCCTTGCATCGGATGCATCATGCCGGTGTGCCATGTCGGATTGAATGCGGGCAATCTGTTTCCAGTCCCTGTCTTCCAAGGCTTGTTCCATCATCATTTCGGCAGGCATGTTGACATCTCTGTACCAAAATGTCCATACAAAAACGATACATGCCGCAAATATACTTAACCTGGCAGGGATGCCTATGGGCTTTCTCTTGGCAGGAATGCCGGCTGAAGGAATCAGGGCGGCTGCCGTTACTGTGAACAGGAACAATACCAAATATGGTATCCACATTGGCAGGAACTTGCCGTAGGGCGGAAAATCAGGCAGAATGGCAAAATATGAGAGCGAGGTTTTTACCGTCACATAAAACTGTGACCATACCGGAGGTACTATTGCTGCTGCTGCGAGTCCGCATACGGTGCGGACTGCTCCATACTCCTTATCGAGCCTTATGGAAGCGATAGCCATGGCAACAGTGCCAAGCAGTGCGTAGAACCCAATGACGGGGAAGAAAACAATTGTCCATGCGGCCGTGTAAAAAATGGCAGCCTTCCAATTCTCAATACGTGTGTAAATCTGGAAAGCGAGCAAAGAAGCCAGATAACCCAATGCGGGTATAAAGAACCACCCCCTCAGCTTGAGATCGAACATGGTGTAGCCGATTTCCATGTCGGCCGCAACCAGGGCAGATGCGGGGATGAATGCCAGATATTCCCAACCGCCATCAAGTTTGAAAGCCTTGCGCGACAGTATTATCGTAGAATACCAGAGAACAGCCGCAATTAACGACCCGATTACAGGCTTGTAAAGAAACTGGGTGAGAAAACAACCTGCGTAGCCCAACAGTCCTCCTATATGATCGATTGCGTTCTGAAAAAACGGTTCGGTTGAGGAAAAGAGGGAGAGCTGGTCAATCCTCATCAGGAGATAGCGGGATCCGGTAGCCAGGATAATCCACAGAACGGCAGCGAAAACTGCGGACAGTATTTTGAAAAGGCTTCCGGACATGAATCCGGCAAGACTGCCGGTGCCTTTGCCTTTGCCGCGAATAGCCATAATGATACAGTTTGCTTCAATTTTGCGTAAAATTACCAATTATTCCTTACCAAAAAGGGCTGCCTGCTGCATAATTTTATATTTTTACAAGAAAATCACTGATTAAACTGCAATTTCAAATGAAGAGAACATTGTTTCTTACCGTGATGCTGGCGGTGGTCTCATCAATGCCGGCTCAGCAGCCGAAATGGCTGGATCCCAATGTAAATGAGGAGAATCGAATGGAATCCGTAGCGGATTATTACGCATATGAGAGCCGTCAGACGGCATTGAAAGGTGATAAGTCGGCATCTGAGCGGTTCATGTCTCTGGAGGGTAAGTGGAAGTTTAACTTTGTCAAGGATGCCGGAAACCGGCCTGAAGGCTTTCAAAACCTCGGATTTGATGACAGCAAGTGGGATCTTTTCCCTGTCCCCGGGGTGTTTGAGATGAACGGATACGGCGACCGTATATACGTAAACGTCAGCTATCCATGGCACAAACAGTTTGCAGCCAATCCTCCGTTCGTCGAGGAACGGAACAACTATGTCGGTTCGTACCGCAAATCGTTCGTGGTGCCTGAATCGTGGAGCGGTGACCGGGTATTTATGCACGTCGGCTCAGCTACATCCAACCTGACCCTCTGGATAAACGGCAGATATGTAGGATACAGCGAGGACAGTAAAATAGCTGCCGAGTTTGATGTTACTCCTTTCATCCGGTTCGGACAAGAGAACCTGATAGCTATGCAGGTGATGCGCTGGTGTGACGGTTCGTATGTAGAGGATCAGGATTTCTGGCGTTTCACCGGCATCGCGCGCGAAGTGTATCTTTTTTCGCGCCCTGAGTCGAGAATTGACGACTGTCGTGTAGTGACCGATTTGGACGCGGCATATCGCAACGGAACACTCCGTGTCTCGCTGACAGCGCTCAATGCTGACGGAATGAGTGTGAGTCTTCAACTTGAGGACGCCGACGGCAAAGTTGTGAAAAATGCAAATGCCGCTGTTACTGACGGCACTGCCTCTGCCGATATTCCTGTGGGCAAAGTTAATAAATGGTCTGCCGAGATACCTTACCTCTACACCCTGTACATAACTCTTAAGGATGGAGACAAGGTCCTTGAGGTTATACCGCAGAAGGTGGGCTTCCGTAAGATAGAAATTAAAAACCGCCAGGTTCTTGTGAACGGGCAGCCGGTACTGTTCAAGGGTGCAGACCGTCATGAGATGGATCCTGATGGCGGCTATGTGGTTTCCGTTGAGCGCATGGTTCAGGATATACGGATAATGAAGGAGATGAACATCAATGCTGTACGCACATCCCACTATCCCGATGATCCGCGCTGGTATGATCTTTGCGACCAGTATGGAATATATCTTGTCGCCGAGGCTGACGTCGAGAGTCATGGAATGGGTTATGGACGCGGAACTCTTGCCCGTAACGAACAGTACGCATGGACACACCTGGAGCGCAACCAGCGCAATGTCAAGACTTTCAAAAACCACCCGTCGGTTATTTTCTGGTCTATGGGAAATGAGGCAGGCGACGGGCCCAACTTTGTGGCCGCCTATAAATGGATAAAGGAGTACGATCCGACACGCCCTGTACAGTATGAAGGTGCAAAGGACTCTCCCGATCATTGTGACATTTACTGTCCCATGTATCCTGATTACAGGGAGTTGCAGCATTATGAGGCTGATCCTTCAAAACAGCGTCCGTTCATAATGTGCGAGTACGCCCACGCAATGGGCAATTCCGAAGGCGGATTCAAAGAGTATTGGGACATTATCAGATCCAGTGCTCCTCTTCAAGGTGGCTTTATCTGGGACTTCGTCGATCAGGCTGTACGCGGTAAAAACAGCCAGGGTAAACCAATCTGGCAATATGGCGGTGACGCGGGACGATACCCTGCATCGGACGGAAACTTCAACTGCAATGGCCTGATTGCGCCTGACCGTACGTGGAATCCTCATGCTTACGAGGTTCGTCAGCAGTATCAGAGCATTTGGCTCAAGCCTGTCAGCCCTCTGAAGGGTGTGTTCAGCATTTATAATGAGAATTTCTTTACCGACCTGTCACCATACGAACTGTATTGGGTGCTTACATGCAATGGCATCGTAACGTCTGAAGGTACAGAGAAACTTCCCTTTGTGGCACCTCAGGCGACAAAGCAGGTGTCATTCCCCTCTATTGCCAAAGCAGTGTCTTCAGCTCCGGGCTCCGGTGAACTCCTGCTGGGTGTCGAGTTCCGTCTGAAATCGGAAACTCCATTGCTCGCTGCCGGATATGCAGTTGCCCGTGATCAGTTCCAGATACGTGAATACACATTCCCGACTGTGGAAAGCATCGCTTCGGACAACGTCGGTACTGTCAGCGTTGATGAGGCTCTGGCATGGGTGACTCTCGAGGCAGGCGGCATGTCTGTTACGATAGGGAAGGACAATGGTTGGATAGATTACATAGATGTTGACGGCGTGCAATACACCGAGTCGGGTTTCAGCCTTAAGAGCGATTTCTGGCGGGCTCCGACAGACAATGATTTCGGTGCCGGTCTGCAACGCAGGCTGAACGCCTGGAAACAACCTGCGTTCCGGAGGACATCATACAAGTTGACAAACAATCCGGGACAGCCTGTGACTGCAGAGTTTGACATTGACATACAGGGACTTGACTCCAAACTGCACATGACTTATACTATGATGCCTGACGGAAGGCTTGTGGTGACCCAGCGTCTTGAGGCTGACAACAGCAAGGCAGATTTGTTCAGAGTGGGTATGACGCTTGTGCTGGATAGGCAGTTCGATCGCGTGGAGTATTATGGAAAGGGACCGAATGAAAACTATTCTGACCGCAACTCGTCGGAATGGATCGGGCGTTACAATGGCATGGTTGCCGATCAGTACTACCCGTATGTACGTCCTCAGGAGTCGGGCAACAAGACAGAGGTCCGTGATTGGAAGGTGCTCAATGCACAGGGCAAGGGACTGGAGTTTTACGGCACCGCACCCCTCTCTATGTCATCGCTTAACTATCTGACAGAAGATCTTGATGACGGGATGGACAAGCATAACCGTCACTCGGGAGATCTGACGCCCCGCGACTTCACTGTGGTTCACATTGACAAGGCACAATATGGACTGGCATGTGTAAACAGCTGGGGAGCAACACCGCTTGACGCGTACAAGTTGCATCCAGGTACATACGAATACTCTTTTGTTGTCTGCCCGGTCCGTTGAAAGAAATGACCGATTGGCAGACTTTGTACGAGAAGTATTACAGTGACAACCGTCCTCTGTACGAGTTGTTGCTTAAACATAGTCGGAGTGTGGCGGACAAGGCTTTGGCCATTGCCGCCTCACATCCTGAATTAGGTGCTGACAATACCTTTCTTGAGGAGGCTTCAATGCTCCATGATATAGGAATTTTCCTTACTGATGCAGCTCCGATACATTGTTTTGGAAAGGAACCCTATATCTGTCACGGATATTTGGGCGCTGAGTTGTTACGTTCAGAGGGATTGCCTCGACACGCCCTTGTATGCGAGCGCCATACAGGTACGGGCTTGTCACTTACGGAGATTGAGGAGCGGGGTCTTCCTCTTCCGCACCGTGAAATGAAACCTGTTTCCATAGAAGAGAAGATTATCTGTTTTGCTGACAAATTCTTCTCAAAGACCCGTCCGGATGAGGAGAAAAGCACAGCACAGGCAGAGGCCAGTCTGGCCAAATTCGGGAAGGATGGTCTGGACAGGTTCAAGGCATGGTGCTATATATTTCTTTAGTTGCTCTGGCTGTTCTTTTTAGAGTGCGCGGGCGGTTTTTAATTATTAATGCCTAATTTTGCAGGTTAGAACAACCAGAAACCTGTAAAGTGGCAAAACGCGGAATCCGGTACTTGCAGATTGCGGCAGTCTCAATGCTGCTGTCAGTCGCAAATTCTCTCAAGGCTCAGTACCTTGAATTGCCAGATTCCGCATTGGTTTCATCTGCAGACACTACAGGTTATGTACATTCCGATTCGCTGTCCCTTGGAATGGACAGCATCCGGAATGTCCTGACTCCGGATTCGCTAAATGCCGACACTGCATCAGCCGGACACTCGGAACCTCTTGATGCTCCGGTTGTCTATCAGTCATCTGACTCGATGGTGTGGATCATGGGAGGCGATGCCTCTCTTTTCGGTAACAGTGAAGTTCAGTACCAGAACATCAAGCTGAATGCCGCTGTTATACGGATGCGGATTGACAGCAGTCTTGTCTATGCAGACGGTGTTCAGGACACTTTGGGAGAATGGAGCGGCACTCCTGTGTTCAGTGACGGCCAGTCCCCCTACGAGTCAACCCACATGAGGTACAATTTCAAGACGGAGAAGGGATATATCAACCATGTCATAACGCAGCAGGGTGAGGGTTACATGACCAGCCGTGACGCAAAGAAAGGACCCGATGGAGAATACTATATCGAAAGTGGCTTATACACCACTTGCGATGATCATGACGATCCGCATTTCGGTCTCCGCATTACACGCGCAAAAGTCAGGCCCGGGCGTGATGTGGTATTTGGTCCCGCATATCTGGAACTGTTGGGAATTCCCATACCCTTGGCATTGCCTTTCGGCTTTTTCCCGTTCACAGAGGGGGAATATGCTTCGGGTATCATCATGCCCACATATGGAGATGAACTGGAAAGGGGATTCTACCTGAAAGATGGAGGATACTATTTTGCCATCTCAGACAAGATTGATCTCAAGTTGCTGGGTGAGATTTTCACTAAGGGTTCGTGGGGCGTATCTGCCGAGAGCACATACAAGAAGCGTTACAGGTACTCCGGGAGTCTGTATCTCAGTTATCTTGTGACCAAGAGGGGCGACAAAGGACTGAAGGACTATAGCGTAAGCAAGGATTTCAAAATGAGGTGGAGCCACCGGCAGGATCCCAAGGCAAATCCTAACCGCAACTTCTCGGCAAGTATCAATTTTGCCACACAGTCGTACGAGACATCTAATCTTTCAAGCCTCTACAACCCCGCTCTGACTTCGCAGAGTACCCGTACTTCCAGCGTCAGCTACTCGCGCAATTTTCCACGCATCGGCCTGTCAATCTCAGGATCTGTGAACCTGTCGCAGAACATGCGCGACTCTACAATTTCCATGACTCTGCCTTCGCTTAACTGGTCGCTAAGCCGCATTTATCCTTTCAAGCGTAAGAAATCGGCAGGTGACGGGAAATGGTACGAAAAGATATCGTTTACCTATAACGGTTCGTTGAGCAACAGCATCAACACCAAGGAGAGCAAGTTGCTGCATTCGAATCTCGCCCGTGACTGGAGAAACGGAATGAAGCACTCTATTCCTATAAGCGCTACGATACAGATTTTCAAGAACATTAATGTCACACCTTCGTTCAATTATACCTCACGCTGGTACACCAACAAGGTCATGCAGTCCTGGGATGATGACCGCCAGGCTGTTAAACGTGATACTGTTTACGGATTCTATCGGGTTTACGATTACAATTTCTCCATTCAGGCAAATACAAAACTGTACGGTTTCTATACTCCTACCGACCTCTGGAAAAAACTGTTTGGTGACAAGCTCATTATGGTGCGTCATGTTTTCTCTCCATCGGTAAGCTACCGCCTGCAGCCTGATTTTGCCGACCCCAAATACGGTTTCTATGATTCATATACATATACCGACTCCAACGGGGAGGTCAGGACTGTCACATATTCACCGTTTGCTAACGGTATGTACGGGACGGCACCGAACGGCAAGTCCGGAAGCATTTCGTTAAGTGTCTCGAACAATATTGAGATGAAGGTGAAATCTGACAGGGACTCGATTGGTGGTGTACGCAAGATTCCTCTCATTGACGAGCTTGGTGCCAGCATTTCGTATAATACTGCAGCAGCTGTGCGTCCTTGGAGCAATCTGTCAACAACCACCCGAATCAAGATAACCAAGAATTATACTTTCAGTCTCAACGCAGTGTGGGCGACCTACGCATACGAATTCGATGAAAACGGGCGTGTAGTCGTAAGTGACAGGACCGAGTACTCGTTTGGCCGTTTCGGCCGTTTCCAGGGTATGAGCCAGAACCTGTCGTACACTTTCAACAACAATACCTTCAAGACCTGGAAAGATAAATGGCGCAAACTCCGGCACAAGGATTCAGAGGATGACGAAGAGGATGATCTCGAGGCTGTAGCAAGGGACCGTGAGCGCTCTTCATCGATGACTGACCGCAGCACAAAGGCCGGTCAGGGTAAGACTCAGGTTGTTCTTGACGAGGATGGATATGCCCCTTACAAGATACAATGGTCATTGTCGCTCTCTTATGGCATTACGATGCGTGAGAATACTTCGGCTCCGATTAATCCTGACAGGATG
The DNA here is from genome assembly GCA_017615835.1 of Bacteroidaceae bacterium. Classification (GTDB taxonomy): domain Bacteria; phylum Bacteroidota; class Bacteroidia; order Bacteroidales; family Bacteroidaceae; genus Colenecus. Next base: position 190,369 of record JAFZZI010000004.1, read on the forward strand.
CGTTATCCTTACGGTTTCACGCACAGTCTGAACATGTCGGGCAACATAAAGATTACCAATAAGTGGAATATCAACTTCTCGTCAGGATGGGATTTTGTCTATCATGACTTCACTACTACGACTCTGAATATTACCCGTGACCTTCACTGCTTCAGCATGTCCTGCAGTGTTGTCGTCAAACCTATACAGTCATACAATTTCTCGCTGCAGGCCAATTCCAGCATGGTGGCCGATCTGCTCCGCATCAAGAAGCGAAGCAGTTATAGCAGTGACAACAACTGGTATTGAAACTGAAAACAATCACACAGCAATATGAGTTATTTGATTATTCCGAAAAACTACAGGCAGATTCTTTCGATGCGTCAGACAGAGCAGGGAATCAAGTTGATCAAGGATTTCTTTCAGCAGAATCTTTCAACCGGCCTTCAGTTGCGCCGTGTTACTGCCCCCCTGTTCGTACTTAAGGGAATGGGTATTAACGATGACCTGAACGGTGTGGAGCGTGCCGTTACTTTCCCGATAAGAGACCTTGACGATGCCCGTGCCGAAGTGGTTCACTCCCTCGCCAAATGGAAACGCCTGACCCTGGCTGAGTATGACGTCAGGCCAGGCTATGGTATTTACACCGATATGAATGCCATACGGGCTGATGAAAGCCTGGGAAATCTGCACTCTCTATACGTTGACCAGTGGGATTGGGAGCGCTCCATTGTTCCGGAGGACCGCAACATAGGATTTCTGAAGAGTATTGTCCGCCTGATATACTCAGCAATGCTTCGAACGGAATATCTTATCAATGAAAGCTATCCGGAACTTGAGCCTTTTCTTCCGCGAGAGGTGTTCTTTATCCATTCCGAAGAGTTGCGCCGCCTTTATCCTGACAAGTCTCCGAAAGAGCGAGAGGATGCTATCTGTCTCAAGCATGGTGCTGTATTCATCATGGGAATAGGCTGCGCGTTAGGTGATGGCGAGCCTCACGATCTTCGTGCTCCTGACTATGACGACTGGAGTACTCCGAATGAGGATGGGTTCCTTGGTCTGAACGGTGACCTGCTGGTATGGAACCCGATACTGAATCGTGCGATGGAACTTTCGTCCATGGGAATCCGCGTTGACAGTGAAGCGATGCTGCGTCAGTTGGCTATCCGCGGTCTGGAGCAGCGTAAGGAACTCTATTTCCATCGCCGGCTTTTGAACGGAGAACTTCCACTGAGCATAGGCGGCGGCATTGGACAGTCGCGACTATGCATGCTGTTCCTGCAGAAGGCACACATTGGAGAGATTCAGGCAAGCATATGGCCTGAAGAACAGCGTGCAGTCTGCAGGCAGGCCGGAATCCAGCTGATCTGATTGCTGATACAGCCATGCAAGTCAGAATAGAAGAGAGCTGGAGAATGAGGCTTCAGAATGAATTTGACAAGCCTTATTTCCGTACTCTGACCGATTATGTACGTCAGGAGTATTGTCAGACTGTCGTTTTCCCGCCTGCAAGACTGATATTCAATGCATTCGATCTCTGTCCCTTCGATAAGGTCAAGGTTGTGATAATAGGGCAGGATCCGTATCACGGCCCCGGACAGGCACATGGATTATGCTTTAGCGTTAATGACGGCGTACAGTTTCCTCCCTCGCTCCAGAATATTTTCAGGGAGATACACGATGACTTGGGAAAGCCCATCCCTCAGTCAGGCGATCTTACCCGCTGGGCACGTCAGGGGGTGCTGCTGCTGAACGCAACGCTGACAGTGCGACAGCATCAGGCCGGTTCGCATCAGGGCAAAGGGTGGGAGACTTTCACCGATGCCGTCATACGCGTTCTCAATGATGAGCGTGAGAACCTTGTGTTCATCCTTTGGGGATCATACGCACAGAAGAAGGGCGCGGTCATTGACCGCAACCGTCATCTGGTACTGAGTTCAGTGCACCCTTCGCCTTTGTCGGCTTACGCCGGCTTCTTTGGCAACCATCACTTCAGCACTGCCAACAAGTGGCTCGAAGCCCATGGTATGGAGCCGATTGACTGGTAAAACTGCAACCGTTACTTGAAAAGCATTTCCGCATAGGTCGCGAATGACTTGCGCCAGACTTGCCATTCGTGGTCACCCGGAAATGAGGCGAACGTTACATTGACTCCCTTTTCTTTCATCTGTTGCACTGTTTTTTGAGTGTGGCTGATTCTGGGATCCTGTTCTCCGCAACTTATGAAGAATGTTGAACGGTTTTTGTTGAACTCTTCGGTGTTGGAATAGATACCGGGTATCTCTTTTTCTGCATCGAATGAAGAGGCTCCTGAAATACCTCCAAAGATGCCTGTCGAAAACAATCCGACATTTGAGAACAGTTCCGGCATCCTCAACCCGATATAGAATGATTGTCCTCCGCCCATCGAGAGGCCGCAGATGGCTCTTCCCTCAGGTTTATTGCTTACGTTGAATGTTTTCTCGATGAATGGCATGATGTTTTCTGTAAGTTCTGTCCTGTACGACTGCATGCCTTCCCAACTGTAACCGCCACGGCTTCCGTTACGTGACGGTACATTGGAGTTAACGCACACAACTACCATCGGTCTTGCCTTGCCCTGTGCTATAAGATTGTCCATGATATTGGCCAGGCGTCCCTGCTCGGCCCATCCCCGGTGGTCTTCGCCGCCGCCGTGGTGTATATAGACGACAGGATACTTATTGCCGTTCTCTCTGTAATCCGCTGGAGTATATACGATGACAGGTCTCCACTCATTGGAGTATTCAGACCAGTAGCGCAGGGTACAGAGCATTCCATGAGGTACATCCTGTGTCTCGAACAGATCGCAACCGTCTTCCGGGATCTCGATCGCACTGGACATTCTGCTGACACCGTAGAACGACTCACTGGCAGGGTCAGCTATGGATACTCCGTCAACGATGAGGCTGTAGTAGTGGAATCCCGGTACCTGGGGATCGGTTATTGCTGTCAGCCATCCGTCTCCGCTGTCCTTCATCTCATATCTCTTGCCGCCGATGTCAATCTGTACATTATGGGCATCAGCGGCTCTCAGCCTGAACACTACAGAGTTGTCGTCCATGATTCTCGGGTATCCGTTGCGGTTGATGTTGGTAACGGGTGACTTGCCTGACATTGGAACAGTTCCACCGTTTTGTGCCGTTGTGTTTACAATAAGCGCGAACGCTGCGGCAACTGTCAATAACAAATTTCTCATATTTTGTTTTTAATGCATTATGACACAAATTTAGTTAAATAATTATAACTTCGTGCTCATAAACATTCAACCAATAATGAGAAGAGGAATTTTACCGTTGGCAGTGACATGTGCACTAGCCGTACTGTCGTGCAGACAACAGACAACCAGTGTCGTAGAATCAGCACCGGAACCCTTGGTCCCAGGCGAGCAGGCACCTCCTGCAAACCCCGGACAACGCAATTTTGGAGGCTTCATCCCGTCCAATCCCAATCAGCCCAGACCACAACGTCCGCAGGGTCAGCAGGCACAGCAGGGCCAGCGTCCCCAGCGTCCTGCTCCTGAAGTAAGGGAAATCGCATTCAATGATCTTTCAATGAGCGATCCCTTCATATATCCCGATCCGATCACCAAGACCTATTACCTGACGAGTTCCGGTGGCCGTATGTATAAGAGCAAGGACCTTAAAACGTGGACTGGCCCATATAATATCATTGACATCAGCGGTCTATGGCTTGAGAAGGCTGGTTTTGCCGCTGCTGCCGAGATACACAAGGTCGGTGAAAAGTATTATTACCTGGGCACGTGGAGCGATCACAGTGACCTTATCCAAGTCATCCCGCGCCGTTACAACGTTCCTCATAACCAAACCTACATCCTGGCTGCCGACAGTCCGGAGGGCCCGTTCGTCTCTATAGCCGAGACTCCCGGCTACGATTATGAGCCACGCGACTGGGATTGCATAGACGGTACGCTTTATGAGGAAGACGGGCATATCTACATGGTGTTCGTTCATGAGTGGACTCAGTTGATTGACGGTACCATGGATTATATAGAACTGGCACCTGACCTTACCAAGACCATCTCGAAGAAACCCGTAACTATGTTCCGTGCTTCTGAAGCCCCATGGTCGCTCGAAATGAACGGTATAGGAGAGGCAACCTTCGGCCTTAAAATGCCTGGCTGGGTGACCGATGGCCCCCAGATGTTCCGCACGCAGACGGGAAAACTTGGTATGCTATGGTCAACCTGGGGTGCCGAACGTTATCTGCAGGGTATTTGCTATTCCGAGTCAGGAACAATAGCAGGCCCATGGATTCAGGAACCTGAACCGTTCCTGAGCAATAACTCCGGACACGGCATGCTGTTCCGCACTTTCGAAGGTAAATTGCTGTATATAGTTCATCATGCTGAAGAGAACGGCCCACGCAAGCCCCAGTTATGGAATGTTGACGATTCTGGGGACAAACTTGTCCTTTTAGACCGTATCCCGATGTAACATTTATAAAAAATCACTATTTTCGCGGTGCCGAAAGGCCCCGTAGCTTAGCTGAATAGAGCGTCAGATTCCGGTTCTGAAGGTCTTGGGTTTGAATCCCAACGGGGTCACGCAAAACAGAGAACGCAGAGGAACATGATTCCCTGCGTTCTCTTTTTTCATGACAGTCAACCTTGCGATGGTACAAAATGTTGGTCAGTGTCTGAGGCAGTTTTGCCAAAAGAACCGGAATACCCGCCTGGTGACATATTCATCGCCAAGGTTGTGGGTATAGCCCGGCAGATACAATTGCTCGAAATCTTTGTTGTGCCTGACGAGTTCCGAAACGACCTGAAGGGTTGATGCAGGATCAACATTGTCATCCATCTCTCCGTTTATCAGAAACAGTTTGCCTTCAAGCCGCCATGCGTTGTCAACGTTAGAGTTCTCAGAATACCAAGGCCCTACGGGATAGCCCATCCATTGTTCGTTCCACCATATCTTGTCCATACGGTTGTCGTGGCATCCGCACAATGCAACAGATACTTTGTAGAAATCATTGAAGAAAAGGAGTGCTGACAGGGCGTTCTGACCTCCAGCCGAGTATCCGTAGATGCCCATGTTGTCAATATCCATGTAGGGGTACTTTTTCCTGGCGGTCTTAATCCAGGAAATGCGGTCCGGAAAACCCGCGTCCTTGAGGTTCTTGTATGCTACATCCTGAAACTGCTTCGAACGGTTGTCAGTGCCCATTCCGTCGATACACACAACGATGAACCCCATCTCGACAAGTCTGCTGAAGCGTGTAGTGACAATGAAATCCTTGTCAACAAACGAGTCGTGTGGTCCGGAGTAGATGTACTCTACTACCGGGTATTTCCTTGACGGGTCAAAATGAGAGGGTCTGTATATATTCCCCCAGATATCGGTCTTGCCGTCGCGACCTTTTGCCTTGAAAACCTCAGGCAATGTATATCCGGCTTTAAGAAGAGCACTGATATCCGACTTCTGGAGATTAAGCAGTACCCGGCCGCCGGCGGTGTCACGGACGACACTTTGGTATGGTTGGTCGGGACGTGACCAGTTGTCAATGAAAATACTGAAGGAACGGTTGAAGTAAACACGATGATTCCCGTTTTCGGGGGTCAGGTCAATGATTCTGCCGTTATTGAGGTCAATTCTCAGCAGGTGCTTGTTGTAAGGATCTTCGCCCTTGTCAGCATGATAACCATTCGCATACATAAGTACTGTTCTGCTGTCCTCGTCAATGTGAAGGATTTCCCGGACATTCCATTGCCCAGAGGTTATCTGACGCATCGGCCCGTTTCCGGTGTCTATCATGTACAGGTGACGCCAGCCGTCGCGCTCAGATATCCATAGTATATGGCGGCCGTCTTTCATCCAGTGTCTGTACAGATCATTGTAATAGACGAAAGTCGAAGATTTTTCTTCAGCCAGTACGCGCGTTGTTCCACTGGGCGCATCAACGGCAACAAGCTGATACAACTGATGTCCGCGACGGTTGTACTCGAATGTGAAGAAGCGTGAGTCGGGAGACCAGTTCCCAAGTGAGAGACTATACTGGCTGTTCCATTTCAAGGTATCAAACGGAATCTGCTTCAGACCGGGCACATCAAAGAGTGCCGGATAGGCTTGAGGCAGAGGGTCGCCTGGCTTGTCGTAGTCGAGCCATCGGTATTCAGGCTGCACCTGGGTGCCCGGACGTGAGTTGCGCAACAGAATCTGCCGTTCTTTATGCTCCTGCCTGCGGAGTGCTGATATATAGCGTGAATCGGGTGACCATTGGCACTGGACGTATTTGTCAGCACTGTTGCCGTCAAAGCTGAGTTGTGTCAGTTCTTGTGATTCAATGTTTCGTACCCAGATGTTATTATCCCGTATCAGGCATTCCCACTTGCCGTCAGGTGACCTGAATCCCTGTCTCTCCCGAGCGCCGAATCCCAAGTTGCCGAACTGTTGGGGACGTCTGGTGCCTTGAGGAATAGAGTCTCTTGATACTTTATTCTTTTCCTTCAAACTTATGTCGACTTTGTAGCATTCCTCTCCCGACTTTCCGTTGGTGGAATAGTAGAACACACTGTCACCGCTCCATTCTGGTGTGACAGGACCATATAGAACCATGTCATCGTAGTTCCTGACAAACGATGTGGCATCATAGGCATCCTCGAATCGGTCATTCTCTTTTGCACTGAGGACGAATGGCACAGAGAGTATGGCCAGGGTGGTAAGTGTGGTAAGTGTGAATGTTCTCATACTATATAATGATGTTGTCTCTTTCAATGTCCGGCAGATGACGCTTGGTTCCCATCTGTCGAGAACTGAACAAAAATAGTAATAAAAGCAACAGCAACATTGTTTGTCAATCAGGCAGATTTGTAACTATCTTTGCATTGGTGTTGGTAATCAGTTTTTTCGGTTGTTGACATGGAGTCCGGAACAGTAACATATTTCGTGGCGGGTCACAGGTTTACCGTAACCGCCCCTTCAGATCTGATAGAACAGATGGGGAACTATTCCCGTTTTACCTGTCCTGCTTTTACCAATGAACCGGATGACGTCTGCGTTCAGTTGTTCAGACTTGGTGTAAACTGGGGAGTCGAAGTCCCGGTTGACTATGAAGAACTGTTGTGTCAGGATGATGAGGGGCAGCAGATAGTTTGTGGGAGGATAACCGGCCCGACGGAAGGCGGAACCATATTCGTTTTCAAATACGAGTCAAGGATAGCGGGTTGGCTGACTTGTTCGCCAGACTATACGACTGCACGACTGGTCCTGACGGGCTGGCAGTGCAAACCTGCGCTTGACAGTGCCATAATGGTGCTTTATTCCCTTTCGGCTGCTCCATACGGTACGGTCTTGTTCCATGCATCAGCTGTGTGTCTTGACGGAAAGGTCTATATGTTTCTTGGAAAGAGTGGAACAGGCAAGAGTACGCATTCCAGACTGTGGCTGGAGAATGTGACCGGCTCATCGCTTTTCAATGATGACAATCCTGTAGTGAGGGTGTTGTCGGACGGCACGGTCCGGGTGTTCGGTTCGCCATGGAGTGGTAAGACACCTTGTTACCATAATATAAGTTATCCGTTGGCGGCATTGGTCAAACTGAGCCAGGCTCCATTCAACCGCATTGACCGGCTTGTAGGAGTTACTGCGTATGCAGCGGTTATCCCCGGAGTTTCAGGAATACGTTGGGACAGACACATAGCTGACGGTCTCCACAACACGGAGAACAGTATTGTCCGAACTGTACCGGTATGGTCATTGGAGTGTCTGCCTGATGCAGAGGCTGCACGTCTGTGTTCTGATACTGTGACTCTGAAATCAGACAGCTGAGTCCCGCCGTGGCGCCCATTCTTTTCAAGGTACTTCGGCGTGTTATTCTCTCCTTGATATTCTTACAGACGGTTATTTGTTAATTGAACGTGCCACCTCCTCGCATGCCAGGTTAAGCATTACGTAGTTGGGCACCGAGTTTATGCAGCATTCGTTCTCTCCCCAATGGAACGGATAGTCATCTTTGTTTTCGAGCAGGTCAGGTCTCTTTACAATAAGGCCCGGTACCACGCCGCCGGGTATTACGGTATAGTCGGCGCGATTGTTGCCATATGCCACTTTCTTGGTATTGACACCTACACCGGTGATGAACGAGACGTTGCTGTAAGGATGACAGCCGAAGATGTAGTTCAGTCCCTTGAGAATCAGTTCCGGATCGACTTTGTCAGGAAACTGACGCCAAATCAGATAGAAGTTGAAAGCGTTGCCCATGACTTGAGTGTTGCCGGCCCAGTTGCTGCCCTGTATGGGTACCCGGTATGGATTGTCGCTTCCTTGGCGTGACAGATTCTCAATGTATGATGGTATGGCATCTTCGACCCGCTTCTGCGATTCTATGTCAAGCTGATCGTAAACCCTTAGGATGCTTGCCAGGTTGAAGTAAGGTGCAATGCCTCCTCCAAAACTGTTCTGGTTTGCACCTTGCGGGTTAAGCTGGTTCATAATGATGGGCATGAAGAAATCCTTGAATTTCTGTTGTCCGGTTGCCGCCCATAATTCGATTGCTGCGTTGAGTCTGGGGTCACCGCCACCGCCACGACGTCCTCCCTGTTGCGCGTTGGTGTTGGCAGTAGGGGCGAGTTGCTCGGCATACTGATCCCAGAGTTTGAGCGCATTTCGCAATGAGCGTTCGGCCTCTTCAGGGAAATACTCCTTGAGGGCAGGGTAGGCTGACGCCAGCGACACTATCGATGACATTGCGCTGCCGGCACCGCCCCTGCTGGTGAAGACAAGCCGGTCATCAGGTGTGCCTGAGCGTCCGTCCCTGGCCTCGTACAGTCCGAGCGACGGGTCGTAAATCATCCCGTCTGTCAAGGTCATGGCATCACCGAGATGATGGTAATGGTGCATGTCGGGTTGTCCTATTACATTTGCCACAAAGCCGATGTTCTCTATTTGGGCATTGATGTTGAGGGTGCCGTGCATTATCTGTTGGACGACGTCGGGAATACCATCAGGACGGTGGATGTCGGCGAACTTGGTCTCTTCGTCTATAAAAGTCTGGTCACGCATGGGCTTGAACAGACGCCAAAGAGAGCCAAGGTCCTGTACCGTATTGACTACTGAGTTGGCCTGGATGTCGAAATCGCCTGCGTCATACCATCCGCCCACAGCAAGTCCGGGAATGTGTTCAAGCGGCTGATACTTGGTGTTAGTGGTGTTGCCCATCGAGTAACCGTCGTGCAGACGCACGTTCAGAGGTGCCTGCAAGGCATCGTCCATGTTGGCGCGACCATGCCAGATGCGGTAGGCCTCGTTCACTTCCATGTGATCCATGTTGACTACCAGCGATATGTCCATAGACGCGTGCCACTTATCGCTGTAAACGTCCTTGTCGATGGGGAACGCGTTGGTTTCGACGTCGGCATACTGTATGGTATAGAGACCGGGTTCACGTATGTCGCTGAAGTCGATTGTAACATAGTTGTATCTGTTGTAGAACACGCCCCAAGGTTCCACTTTGGCCTCTTTGGCAACTGTCTTGCTGCCGTCAGGATTGACGCGCATTATGCGGGCTGTAGCAGCGGGGGTGTCGTTCTTGTCAAGTTCTACAACCGAAACCTTCTTCTGGGCCGGTGTGTATCCTATCTGGGAAATGCCGATATTGGGTTTCCTGATCCAGCTGGGATTGACGCTGGGTTCCAGATACCACTCCAATACCTTTCCTGTCTTGTTCCCGGGGAGCAGTGAACGAACGACAAAAGTCCCGTTCTGGGCCAGGTGACGGCCGTCGTAGATGCTCACCTCACGGTCTGACGTGATGCCCACGCGAAGATTGTCGTCTTCGGGAGCCAGAACGATGCTGTGGCCTGTTGACATGGCAAGGGGAACCAGAAACTCACCGCGTCCGCGGTCGTCAAAGGTGGATTCGCCGAAATATTGGGGAATCTTTTCCGATACGGGACGTACTTCTGTGTCATGCTGAGGATACTTGGGAAGTATGCGGGCGGCACCGTCAACCAGATAGTTCTTTCCGAAGTATGAGGCAGGGAAGAACTCGAGATTGAAACCTGCCTTCCCGACAAGTTGCTGTGGAACCGGTTTGTCAAGAATAACCTGTATGACACAGCCTTTGTCCTTAGGGGTCACACGTATGACAGATACAAAATCGTAACTCTCATAGGTAAGTTCTACTTCTATACTTTCACTTCCGCTGTCTTGCAGAATCGTACGTCTGGTCATCGTACCGTATATATCCCACTGCTCGGGAGTGTTCATAAGGCGTATTCCACCACCGGTAGCGATACGTTCTCCGCGTTGTACTATTTCTATGCCGGCGAGTTTTTCATCGCAAAAGCCGCCGTTATATATGTTGCTGTAAACCAAAACGTTTGCACCGCGCTCTTCAAAGTACCCGAGATCGTTTAGCCTGAAGGTCTGTGCACTTGTGATGAAAGGAATCAGGAGCATGGAAACCCCTGTGATGAGACGTAAAGTTTTCATATCGTATGCTGATTAGTCTGTTTTCGCTTTCGCCAAAGTTACATCAATTCGGGAAAAAGCGCAATGTTGACGGACAAAAAAGGACTTTGGCGTGAAAGTTTGTTTACTGATGTGAAAAATTGACTAACTTTAAACCGGATTTATTCACTAACATTAACTGGATGATGAAGAAAAACCTTTTCCTGACCCTGATGGTGTCAGCAATGTGCATGACTGCTTTTGCCGTTGACGTTAAAAGCCCTGACGGAAATCTTGTAGTTTCAGTCAATCCCGAGAAACCGTCATATTCGGTGACTTACAAGGGAAATGTGATGCTTGAAGAATCTCCCCTGGGCATTCTTGTAGATATGAGTTCCAGCCCTGTATTGGGTGACTATCAGATGGACGACCGACGTTTGCGCGAAGGTGATTTTCTGACAGGTCCTTTCAAGACCGTTTCAGTTGGAGCTGCAGCTTTTGACTACTCATATGAGATGAACCGCAGCAAGTTTTCAAAGATAGATGTAAAGTGTAACCAGCTGGTTGTGGAAATAGAGAATGCGGCGGGACATCCGCTTGTCATTGAATTCATGGTGTCGGATAACGATGTAGCCTTACGTTACCGCATTATGAAGAAAGGGGCAAGGGCAGGTGTGAGAGTGCTCAAGGAGGCTACGGGTTTCCGTTTTCCGCAGGAAACTACCACGTTCCTGACTCCGCAGAGCAATTCAATGATAGGTTGGCAGCGTTCAAAACCCAGTTACGAGGAAGGGTATTCCAATGACGGCCAGATGAACGTCCGTTCGCAGTACGGTAAGGGCTATACCTTCCCGGCTTTGTTCCACGTGGGCGAAAAAGGTTGGGTACTCCTTAACGAGACGGGTGTTGACAGCCATTATTGCGGTTCACATCTGAGTGACTATGCCGATGGAGTATATACAATAGCGTATCCCATGATGGACGAGAATAACGGCAATGGCACTGTCGAACCGGCTCTACGCATTGATGACAGGAAACCGGGCTATACTCCATGGCGTACCATCACTGTCGGAGATAATCTTGCTCCTATAGTCGAGACAACATCTCCGTGGGATTTTGTCGAGCCTAAGTACGAGACCAGGCACGATTATAAGTTCGGGCGGAGTACCTGGAGCTGGATAGTATGGCAGGATGCGTCATGTAATTATGACGATCAGGTCAAGTTTATTGACTTGGCTTCGGAGATGGGATATGAGTATATCCTTATTGATGCAGGCTGGGATGTGAACATTGGCTATGAAAGGATGGAAGAGTTAATCAAATATGCCAATTCTAAGAATGTCGACGTGTTTCTCTGGTACAGTTCAAGCGGCTATTGGAATGACATAGTTCAGAGTCCGTACGATAAGATGGACAACTCCATTGTCCGCAAGAAAGAGATGACATGGCTTGAAAAGGCCAACGTAAAGGGCATCAAGGTTGACTTCTGGGGCGGTGACAAGCAGGAAACCATGAGGTTGTACGAAGAGGTGCTGAGCGATGCTGATGACCATGGCCTGATGGTAATATTCCACGGTTGCACCATGCCGCGTGGCTGGGAGCGCCTTTATCCGAATTATGTGGGAAGTGAGGCTGTACTGGCATCGGAGAATATGTACTTTGGACAGGGAGCCTGCGATGAGGAAGCTTTCAAGGCTACGTTGCATCCCTTCATACGCAATGCTGCCGGTGCTATGGAGTTCGGCGGCTGTTTCATGAACCGCATACTGAACAGACAGAATGCCGGAAGAGGTTCAAGGCTCAAGACTTCGCCCGTGTTCCAGATTTGCACTGAAATACTCTTTCAAAACCCGATACAGAACATAGCCATCTGCCCCAACAACCTGACTGACGCTCCGAAGGTTTGCATGGACTTCTTGCGTGAGGTTCCTACAACCTGGGATGAACTCAAGTTTATTGACGGTTATCCCGGTAAATATGTGGTGCTGGCCAGAAGACATGGTGACAAGTGGTATATAGCAGGTGTAAACGCGACAGCAGAAACCCTCAAACTGAAGATTGACCTGAGTTGGCTGCCCGACGGCCAGATTGCCTGTTATACCGACGATGCCGATATGAATCCGGTGTTGTCTGAGGTGAAGTTCAAGGGTAAGAAGCCATACACCTTTGAAATCAAGCCTTCGGGCGGAACAATGCTCGTTGCGGAGAAGTGAAGTAATAGATTTAATTGATATTTTTAGAAGATGAAGAATCCAGTCAAGTTATTGCTAGTCGCTGCGTTCGGACTCGTAGCCGTGTCGTGCGATGGTGGAAAGTACGAGTATCCTTTCCAGAATCCAAAATTGTCAACAGAGAAGAGAATAGACAATCTCATGTCTATGCTTACCCCGGAACAGAAAGTGGGACTGATAATGAACAAGTCTATTTCAATAGACAGCCTCGGTATTCCCTCTTACAACTGGTGGTCTGAGGCTTGCCACGGCGTTCGTCAGGGAGGTTACACTGTTTACCCACAGCCAATAGGCATGGGTGCCTCGTTCAATCCGGATCTTGTTTACGAGGTGTTCTCGACCGTATCTGATGAGGCGCGCGCAAATTGGAACCGTTCCAATCACGATATTTTCAATGTGCAGATGGGAGCCAACTATGTGCCTGGGAATCCCGAGCTGACTTTCTGGTGTCCCAATGTAAACATTTTCCGTGATCCGCGATGGGGCCGGGGCCAGGAAGCATATGGCGAGGATCCTTACCATATGGGCGTAATGGGTGTGGCTAATGTCAAGGGTATGCAGGGCAATGACAAGAAATATTACAAAACCCATGCCTGCGCCAAGCACTACGCCGTACACAGCGGCCCGGAGCCTCAGCGTCACCGCTACAATGCTGTAGTGTCAATGCGCGATTTATGGGAAACCTACTTGCCGGCTTTCAAGAAGCTGGTCCAGGAGGGCAATGTACAGGAGGTGATGTGTGCCTACAACCGCTATGAAGGTGAGCCTTGCTGTGGCAGTGACCGATTGCTGACCAATATTCTTCGTGAGAAGTGGGGATACAAGGCAATTGTACTTACCGACTGCGATGCCATCAATAACTTCTACAACAAGAATCAGCATGGAACCCATCCGGATGCCGTTTCCGCATCAGTTGACGCAGTGTTGTCCGGTACTGACCTTGAGTGCGGCAAGAGTTTCATGTCTCTTGTAGGCGGACTCAAGGACGGCAAGATCAACGAGGCTGACATAGATGTTGCACTGCGCCGTGTCCTTAGGGGACGCTTTGAACTTGGAATGTTCGATCCTGCCGAGATGCTGCCATGGGCGAATCTGGGTGAGGATGTCATAAGCAGCGAAGCCAACGATCGTCTGGCAGTAGAGGCTGCCCGCCAGTCTATGGTATTGCTTAAGAACAATGGTGTTCTTCCGTTGGACAAGAAAATCAAGAAACTGGCAGTTGTCGGTCCAAATGCCAATGATGCCGGTATGATGAACGGCGAGTACGGTGGATCACCTACTCAGGAGCATACCCGTACATTGCTTGACGGAATCAAAAAGTACTTCCCTGACACTGAAGTCATTTACGACAAGGCTTGTGAGATCCGCAACGAGTACTACACAACCTATTACACTCAGGATTTCAACGATGGCCAAGGCTTGAAGGCTGAGTTCTGGAACAATACCGGATTCAAAGGCAATCCCGTTGTAACAGGATATTACAAGGAGGTGAATTTCAGCACATTCGGTGCCTACAACTTTGCTGATGGGGTAGAGAAAGAGAATATTTCTGTCCGTCTGACCGGAAAGATAAAAGCTCCGTTTACCGGTGAGATGAACTATAGCATCAACAGTGATCACGGCTTCCGCCTTTCAGTTAATGGAAGGGTCATTGAAGAGGTAAAAGGTGGTCAGGGCGGCGGCTTTGGCGGCTTTGGCGGTTTTGGCGGCTTCGGCCGCGGTGGAGCCCAGTCCCGTATGAAGTCGTTCAGTGTTGTCAAGGGACAAACCTATGATGTAAAGGTTGAATACACCCACGAGACAGGTCAGTTTGCAAGGCTCAACACCCAGTTCTGTCAGCAGAAGATTGCCGAATTCGGTGACCTTGCACAAAAACTTGTTTCTCAGAATGTGGATGCTATTATCGTGATCGGTGGTATCACCCCGTCTATGGAGGGCGAGGGTGGTGACAAGCCGGATATTGAGATTCCCGCAGTACAGCAGCGCCTGGTACGCGCTATGCACGATACCGGTAAGCCGGTGATTTTCGTTGATTGCGCTGGCTCATGCATGGGCTTTGGCAGCATTGAAGATCAGTTTGATGCTTTAATTCAAGCGTGGTATCCCGGACAGGGAGGTTCTCAGGCTCTTGCCGAGATCTTGAACGGAGACTGCAATCCGTCCGCAAAGCTTCCTGTCACTTTCTATAAGTCAACTGCCGACCTTCCCGATTTCGAGGACTATTCCATGGAAGGCCGCACCTACCGCTATTTCCATGGTGAGCCTTTGTATCCCTTCGGGTATGGCCTGAGTTACACTACTTACAAGTATGGTGAACCGAAACTTTCCAAGAATTCGATGAAGAAGAACGGTTCGGTCACCGTAACTGTCCCTGTAACCAACACCGGTAATGTGGACGGTACTGAGATTGTGCAGGTATATGTGAAGAGTTGTGACAATCCTGACGCTCCCATCAAGGGATTGCAGGGTTTCCAGCGTGTTACCCTAAAGGCCGGCGAAACAAAGAATGCGGTCATTACTCTGACAGGCGAGAACTTCCAGTATTATGATGAGAAGATAGACGAAGTCTCGACATTTGCAGGTAAATACAAGATTCTTTGCGGTTCCTCTTCTGCCGACAAGGATCTTCAGTCGCTTGATTTTGAGGTCATCTGAGATATCTTTACGGACTGAAAAGCGTAAAAGGCTGCCTTGGCGGCCTTTTATGCTTACGTCTCGTGATGTTTTATGACATACACACTTCATCTTGTATAAAAATACGTATGTTTTATGAAAAGGTTGCGTCTGCAGATTCTTACCGCCATTGTCTCTGGTGGAATAATTGCTGTAACATCATGCTCAAAAGCTGAAGAGGGCAATCCGTTCTCTGAACAGTTACCCGAGGCCTGCATAGTTGATACCATATACTATCAAGGGGATACAAGCAATAATTGCATTACCTATGTAATCAACTATCCCTCAACCGATCCGTTTGGTCGGCCCGTTACCCTGAGCGGAACGATTACAATGTTGCGGCACATGCTTGACCGTGAAGAGACATTCAAAGGATGTCTTCTGTATAACCATTACACCGTTTTTTCATCAGAGGAGGTTCCTTCAAGAGGTGATTTGGTACAACAGTGCGTAGCAGCTGCATATGGATTGGTTATCGTCTCGCCCGATTATTATGGATTCGGTGTGACTGTGGACAAACCTCAGGCGTACTGCATATCAAGGGCTAATGGAAAGGCTGCGCTGGATTGCTATATTTCTGCGAGAAAGATTCTGGCGGACAAGGGTATAGAATGTGGCGATGACCTTATCACATGCGGTTATTCACAAGGAGCTCAGACGACTGTCGGTGTCCTGCGCGAGGTGGCAGAGAATCATCCCGAGATAAGGGTGAGGAAGGCTTTTGCCGGCGACGGCCCGTATGATATCAATACTATCTACAACAAGTTTGTCCTGACAGATTTTACTGTGATGCCTAGCACAGTTGCCAACGTAATCTATTCATACAATTATTTCTTTGGTCTGGGCTACAGCCTGAATGAAATGTTCATAGGGAGGACAGCCGAAAACTTCGAAGAATGGTTTTTAAGCAAGAAGTATGATGGTGATACCATAGAACAGTTCATGGGTACCACCAAATGCTCGGATTTTATTGCTCCTGCCGTGCTTGACAGAAGCACGGTAATCGGCAATGATTTCCTGACGGCCTTTGCCCATGACAACCTGTCGAAAGACTGGAGTCCCAGAAGTGATTTTGATGTTACGATATACCACGACATCAATGACGATGCCGTTCCTGTTGAGAACAGCAGAACTCTCATAAAGTTTCTCAAGGAGAATGGCGTAAAAGTTGAGGATATAATTGCTGACCACAGTACCGGGGCGGGCGACACTTTCGGTCAGACCAACCATCAGCGTGCTGCGTTGGGCTTCGTTCTGCTTGTTACAAATTGGATTTCAGCAAATTACGGTATAAATTAAGGCTCCTTTTCCCGTTTTGTAGGATATTTGTTTATTTTCGCAACGTAAAACCGGTTATTCTTGATTATGAAAGTTAAGTGTGGATTTCTGGCTGTAGTACTGGCCTCTATGATGTGCGGATCTAATGTCATGGCACAAGACAAATTATACGATAACACTTTTGCCCTTGGCGATGTGGAGTTGCTTGACGGTCCGTTCAGACATGCAATGGAACTGAATGTAAAAGTTCTGCTTGAATATGATACAGACCGTTTGCTGGCTCCGTTTCTGAAGGAGTCGGGTTTACCGAAAAAAGCCGAATATTTTCCGAACTGGGAAGGATTGGACGGACATGTGGGCGGTCATTACGTTTCGGCACTGGCTATCCATTATGCGGCAGCAGGCAGTAAGGAGTGTTATGACAGACTGAAATATGTTCTGTCAGAATTGAAGCGTTGTCAGGATGCCAATGGAGACGGCTACATCGGAGGCGTTCCGAATGGCAAGATGATTTTCAGCGAGGTGAAAAAAGGAAATTTCGGTCCCTTGCATGGTGCATGGGTACCATGGTACAATGTACACAAGACCTTTGCCGGGCTGAGGGATGCCTGGCAGTATGCCGGAATTGAGGAAGCCAGAGAGATGTTTCTCAAGATGTGTGACTGGGCTGTGGATATTCTTCAGGGACTTACTGACGAGCAGATGGAGACCATGTGCTCGCAGGAGTTCGGCGGAATGGATGAGGTGCTTGCCGATGCATTTGCGATGACCGGTGATGAAAGATATATGCGTGAGGCAAAGCGCTTTGCCCACAAGCTGATTTTGGATAGTATGGCTCAGGGGATTGACAATCTGGATAACAGACATGCAAATACACAGGTGCCGAAAGTCGTGGGATATGCACGCATTGCCGATCTTGCCGATGATGCTTACTTCAGGAAGGCTGCCGAATTTTTTTGGGACAGAGTGGCTAACCACCGTTCGGTGGTAATTGGCGGAAACAGCCGCAGTGAGCACTTCCCGGCGGCTTCTGATTATAAAAGTTATGTTGAGCATCGCGAGGGACCTGAGTCATGCAATACCAACAACATGCTCAAGTTGACGCAGTTCCTCTTCAAGATGGATCCTCAGGCCGGTTATGCCGATTTCTATGAACGCGCACTGTATAATCACATACTGTCCACTCAACATCCGGAGCATGGCGGCTATGTCTATTTTACATCAATGCGACCGTCGCACTATCGCGTATATTCGCAGCCTAACAGCGGAATGTGGTGCTGTGTAGGCACGGGAATGGAGAACCATGGCAAATACGGGGAGTTCATATATACCCATAGAGGCGATGATGAACTGTATGTTAACCTGTTTATTGCTTCAAAGCTGAACTGGAAGGAAAATGGCGCCGTGTTCACTCAGGAAACTTCCTTCCCGTATGCTGAGTCAAGCCGGATTTCTGTTGATTTGAAGAAGAGCCGCAAGTTCAAGGTGATGGTACGCTGTCCAAAGTGGACTGACGGGGGATACAGCGTTAAAGTGAATGGTACCGAGTATGCGGCTGGCGCAGAACCCCAGTCGTATGTCGTGATTGACCGCAAGTGGAAGAGAGGGGACGTCATAGAGATAAACCTGCCGATGAGGACGATAGTTGAACCGTTGCAGAACGAAGAAGAATATCTGTCTGTGCTTCATGGCCCGATAGTGTTGGCAGCCAGGACATCTCAGGAACATCTTGACGGATTGGTGGCTGACGATGGCCGCTGGGCGCACATAGCATCAGGTCAGTTGGTGCCTTTGGCCGAAACGCCCATTATGATTGGTGACAGAAGTGGAATTGAGCGCTGCCTGCAACAAATGAGTCCGGTGGCAGGAAAGCCCCTGAATTATACTGTGAAGGGGCTGTTTGATGAAAGCCGGTTCGGAAATCTTGTACTGGAACCGTTCTTCAGCCTTCATGACAGCCGCTATGCCGTCTATTTCATGTCTCTTGACAGGAATGGATATGACTCGATGCTGGCGGCGATAAGGGCGGAAGAGAATGCAATGCTGGTGCTGGACCGCCGCACGGTAGATAAGGTTATTCCAGCCGAGCAGCAACCCGAGGTTGACCACCGCATGAAACAGGAGAACTCTGTAACCGGTAATCAGGACAACAAACCATTCAGGACGGTACGTAGGGGCGGCTCTTTCAGTTATGAACTGGCTACCGGCTCAAAAGAGAACCTGACACTCTCAGTGGGTTACTGGGACAACGAGACCAGCCGTATGCCCCGGAGCATGGAGATTCTGATTGAGGACAATGTGTTCGTTGTCGAAAAGGATTTCCCATCTGACGGCGAGGGCCGTATCGTACGCAAAGAGTACCAGATTCCGGTTGGTTTCACTATGGGCAAGGATTATATCCGAGTGGGCTTCAGAGCTTCGGAGAACGCAGCAGCCGCAAGAATATTCGATGTAAGACTTCTTGGGCCAGAGGAGTAGCAGTAAGTCTTCAGAATTCTGTAGGAACTATGTCAGGACGTGCGGTTCTTGCTGTTTCAGCGCTGCTCACGATAATGGTGTCGTGCGGTGGAACTCGCACCTTCAGGGAACTGCGCTGCATTGAAGATGTTCTGAAAGACAGTTCTGATTCAGCAGCCGTAATGCTGGAGAAGTTTGATACCATGGCAATGAATGAACGGTGTACTGCATTGTATGCTATACTCAGAACCCAGACAGACTTTAAGCGGGAAATACAGATTACGTCCGATTCGCTTATTCTGAAGGCCGTTGATTTCTATGGAGGCCGTCGTGACAGATACCACAAGGCAATGGCGTGGTACTCGCTAGGATGTGTCTATTCGGAGTTCAACAGTACGCCGGCAGATGCCGATATGTCTATAGTAAACGATGCTGCCGCCACTGAGGCATTCCTCAAGGCCAAGGATTTGTTCCCTGACTCTACCGATCTGTACTATGCAATATGCCAGTATCAGCTGGGCGTTAACTATACCCGTAAGGAGATGTTTGATGAGGCACTGAATTTTTTCAGGGATTGCCGCTCCAATTTTGAACGAAACGGCAGAATGGACAACGTGAGCCTCACAGACTATTCAATAGCAGCGGTCTTGATGCTGGACAAACGGTATGATGAAAGTTACAGACTTTTCCGGAGTCTTATGGAGAATCCGAACCTTAGTACAGACCGAAGAGAGACTTGCTGGCTTCAGTTGGCAAAGATAGCTGCTTACGGATATGGAGAAATTGACAGTGCGTTGGTATACGTGGACAGGTACATAGAGAGTTTCAAGGACCGCAAACCAGCTGCCGGATATGCATTGAAGGGGAGAATCTACATGGTTTACAACCAGAATGATTCGGCCTTCAGCTATTTGAGCAAGTCTGTGGCGTCGACCAGGGATATCAATACCCTCTGCCTGAACTACAGATCGTTGGCCGAACTGGCTGTCATCATGCGCAACTATCAGGCTTCTGTCAATTTCTCAAGGATGTATGAAACGTTGCTGGATTCAGTTTACACCGTTCGTAGCCAGAATGAACTGACGAGGGTGCGTATAAGGCATATGGAAGAGGTGCAACAGCAGCGCCAACATGATTTGAAGGTGAAGGCCCTGCTTGCCGGCCTGGTTTTGTTTGCTGTGGTAATAGCAGTATTCATCTTTGTGTATATTCAGATGGATCGCAGGAACAAGCAGTATTACATCAGGATGCATGATGAATTTCTGGTAAGACAGGCCCATGAACGAAGAAAAGAGGGTGGCGATCTGCTTGAGTCGTGCTGTTCCGGATTCAGGGAGGGTACTGCATACAGTCTGATAATGAAGCTGGCGTCACAGCAGCGTTTTTTCAAAGTTGAGGAACGCGAACTTGTAAACCACGACGTAGGAGTGTATTTTTCTGACATACAGCGTCAATTGAGGGATGAGGCTCCCAACATCAGTGCCAATGAGTTTCTGTATCTGATACTCAAGGCGGTAGGACTGGATTCCAAGGTCATTGCCAATATCATGTGCACATCATTGACCAACTTGCGTTCAATCAAGCTTCGCGTGAGGCGGAAACTGACTGATGAAACAGCCTCCCGTTTTCTGGAAGGACAAAAAGGGTATGGCAACGAGTCTGTTGGTGATTAAAAAGAGACTAGTTTTAAATGAAATGTGTAACTTTGCCGACTGAATTATTTATAGTGTGTTATGGAATTAAGTGATCAGGAACAGTTCAGAAGGGAAAGCCTGAACGGGTTGCGCGAGATGGGCATTGATCCGTATCCGGCTGCGATGTATCCAACCAACGCTTTCTCTGACGAAATTAAGGATAATTTCAAGGATGAAGCAGTTGAACCGCGCAAAGTTTGCATTGCCGGTCGCCTGATGAGCCGCCGTATAATGGGCAAGGCCTCTTTTATTGAACTGCAGGATTCCAAAGGTCGCATACAGGTTTATATTACACGCGATGACATCTGTCCTGGTGAGGACAAGGAGATGTACAACAGAGTTTTCAAGAAACTGCTTGACATAGGCGATTTTATTGGAATTGAGGGTTTTGTGTTTCGTACCCAGATGGGTGAGATTACTGTTCACGCACAAAAACTCACCGTACTTGCCAAATCACTCAGACCGCTCCCGATTGTCAAATACAAGGACGGGGTGGCCTATGACAGGTTTGACGATCCCGACCTGCGTTACCGTCAGCGCTATGTTGACCTTGTCGTCAACGATGGCGTGAAGGAGACGTTCCTGAAACGCTCGCGCATAATAAGCACTATGCGGAGCGTGCTGGATGCTGCCGGCTATACTGAAGTGGAGACTCCTATTCTGCAATCCATTCCGGGAGGTGCCAGTGCCCGGCCGTTCATTACCCATCACAATTCACTTGACATTGATCTCTACTGCCGTATTGCAACCGAACTGTATCTGAAACGGCTGATTGTAGGCGGGTTCGAAGGCGTATATGAGATTGGTAAGAATTTCCGTAATGAGGGCATGGATCGGACTCATAATCCAGAGTTCACCTGTATGGAATTGTATGTCAGCTACAAGGACTACAATTGGATGATGGATTTTACTGAGAGTCTTCTTGAAAAGATATGTCTTGCTGCCAACGGTTGTTACGAATCGAAGATCGGTGACAATGTGGTCAGTTTCAAGGCTCCCTACAAACGTATTCCGATTCTTGACGCCATAAAGGAGAAGACAGGCTTTGACCTGAACGGGAAATCTGAGGATGAAATACGTTCAGTCTGCAAGGAGTTGAAGATGGAGATTGATCCGTCAATGGGGAAGGGCAAACTGATCGATGAGATCTTCGGCGAATTCTGTGAGGGTTCATTTATTCAGCCTACCTTCATAACTGATTACCCGGTAGAGATGAGTCCTCTTACCAAGATGCATCGCTCAAAACCGGGACTCACCGAACGTTTCGAACTTATGGTAAACGGTAAGGAACTGGCGAACGCCTATTCTGAGTTGAATGATCCGATTGACCAGTATGAGCGTTTTCAGGATCAGTTGCGTTTAAGCCAGAAAGGTGATGATGAGGCTATGTTCATAGATCAGGACTTTGTACGCGCTCTTGAATATGGAATGCCGCCGACCAGTGGCATTGGAATAGGCATAGACCGTTTGGTTATGTTGATGACGGGACAGCAGGCCATTCAAGAGGTTCTGTTCTTCCCTCAGATGAAACCGGAGGTTCCGCAGAATCAAAGTCAGGAGAACTGATATGAATTTTCCACAGGGCAAACTGGCAATCATGGGTGGCGGCAGCTGGGCTACTGCCATAGCCAAGATTCTCCTTTCTACTGAGGATTCTGTCAATTGGTACATCCGGCGTGAGGACAGAATCAGAGAGTTCCAGAGGCTGGGACACAATCCTGCATATCTCACCAGCGTCCGGTTTGATACAAACAAGATTCATTTCTACTCAGATATCAATGATGTGGTCAGAGACTCAGAGGTTCTGGTTTTTGTCACCCCTTCACCCTATTTCAAGGGACACATGAGCAGACTGAAGCTGAAGTTGAGTGACCGTTTCATAGTGTCTGCTATCAAAGGAATCGTCCCCGACGATAACTTGCTGATGTCTGAGTACTTCCATCGCTTCTACAAGGTTGACGAGGAGAGTGTATGCGTATTGGCAGGCCCATGTCATGCTGAAGAGGTGGCAATGGAGCGCCTGTCCTATCTGACTGTTGGCTGTGTCAACCCGGACAATGCCCGCGCTTTTGCCCGCAAGATGAACAATAGCTATGTCAAGACATCTGTAAGTACTGATGTGGCAGGAATAGAGTTCGGTTCCGTCCTGAAGAATGTGTACGCCATAGCTGCCGGCATCTGCAACGGTTTGAACTATGGCGATAACTTCCAGGCAGTACTCATGTCCAATGCCCTTAACGAAATGACCCGCTTTATTGACACTGCAAGGCCAATGGAAAGCCGTGTCATAAATGATTCGGTATATTTGGGAGATATGCTCGTGACCTGTTACTCGAACTTTAGCCGTAACCGGGTTTTCGGTTCAATGATAGGTAAAGGCTACTCGGTAAAGGCTGCTCAGTTGGAGATGGAGATGATTGCCGAAGGATATTACGGCACCAAGTGCATGAAGGAGATAAACGAACATTATCACGTTGACATGCCCATTCTGAATGCCATGTATAACATCCTTTATGAGCGCATTGCTCCCCAGATTGAGATTAAACTTCTTACTGACAGTTTCAAGTGACAATTATTAATTAATACAGGATATGATTACAATTGATGTTTCCGCGATTGAGGGATTTGTTCCGACTGGCTCGGTAAAGGCTATGGAACCGGAAGTTAAGGCTGCTCTCGAGAAACTTGAGAAGGGTACGGGCGAGGGCAATGACTACATTGGCTGGATGAATCTGGCATCTTCGCTTACTCCTGAATTCCTGGCAGAGATCAAGGAAACGGCAGCGACCTTGCGTGACAAATGCGATACCGTGGTTGTCGCCGGTATTGGCGGAAGCTATCTTGGCGCTCGTGCTGTCATTGAGGCTTTTGCCAACAGTTTCTCATGGCTTAGAAAGGAGAAAAATGCTCCTGTCATACTCTTCGCCGGAAACAATATAAGCGAGGATTATCTGTTCGAACTTTCCGAGCTGCTGAAGGAGCGCAAGTTTGGTGTGATTAATATTTCAAAATCGGGAACAACCACTGAGACAGCCCTGACTTTCAGAATACTGAAGAAACAGTGCGAGGAACAGCGCGGCCGCCGTACGGCACGCAAGGTGATAGTTGCCATAACCGATGCAAAGAAAGGAGCTGCCCGCATCTGTGCCGACAAGGAGGGCTATAAGAGTTTTGTGATACCTGACAACGTCGGAGGACGCTATTCTGTACTTACTCCTGTCGGACTTTTGCCAATTGCTGTGGCAGGATATGACATTGATCAGTTGGTACGTGGTGCCGCTGACATGGAGACTGCTACAGACAGTAATCAGTCTTTTGACAATAACCCTGCCGCAATATATGCAGCCGCCCGTAATGCTCTGTACCGTAGCGGGAAGAAGATTGAGATTCTTGTGAATTTCCAGCCCAAACTGCATTTCTTTGCTGAGTGGTGGAAGCAGCTTTATGGCGAGTCGGAGGGCAAGGACGGCAAAGGCATATACCCTGCGTCTGTCGACTTCTCAACCGATCTTCATTCAATGGGACAGTGGATTCAGGAGGGTGAACGCACCATCTTTGAAACGGTGATATCTGTTGCTAAAGTGAGGTATTCTGTTACTGTTCCATCTGACGAGGAGAATCTGGATGGTCTTAACTTCCTCGCCGGCAAGCATGTAGATCAGGTGAACAAGATGGCGGAACTCGGTACGCGTCTGGCTCATGTTGATGGAGGAGTACCTAATATACGTATCGTCATTCCGGAACTCACGGAGTATTGGCTTGGACAACTCATCTACCTGTTCGAAAAGGCCTGCGGTATCAGCGGCTATCTGCTTGGCGTTAATCCCTTCAATCAACCTGGTGTGGAGGCATACAAGAAGAATATGTTCGCATTGCTTGGCAAACCAGGCTATGAAGAGGAGTCGAAGGCCATTCAAGAACGTATGAGGAAATAACTCTTGCTGATGTCATTTTCTTTAACAAACAAACGCGCCGTCCTGTTTGACATGGACGGCGTTTTGTATGATTCTATGCCGCTTCATTCAAAAGCATGGAGCATGGCAATGGCAGATTTCGGCTTCAAAATGAGTCCGACAGACGTATATCAGCATGAAGGCTGCACAGGAGCCTATACTATCAACTGGGTTTGCGAGCGAGATGGCAAGGACGCTGTCAGTGATGAGGAGATCGGGCGCATTTATGGACGAAAGACGCAGTATTTCATGGCAATGCCACCTGCTCAGATGATGCCTGGCGCATATGAGGTGATGCAGAAAGCAAAGGCATCCGGACTCCAGATTCAGGTTGTAACCGGTTCCGGTCAGGGCGGTCTTATTGATCGTGTGCAGCACGATTACCAGGGTTTTGTAACCCGAAGGCTGATGATTACGGCCTTTGACGTCAAACGGGGCAAGCCATATCCCGATCCTTATCTTAAAGGACTTGAAATAGGCGGTATCAGCGCCTCAGAGGCCGTGGTGATAGAGAATGCTCCATTGGGAATACGTTCTTCAGTGGCTGCAGGCATTGATACTATTGCAGTCAATACCGGTCCTCTTCCCGACAGCATGCTGCTTGGCGAAGGACCAGTCATGCTGTGTCACTCGATGTCAGAGTTGGCGGATATGTGGGATACTCTTTATTAGTTCTCACACTTATTCCTGGCTTCTGAGACGTCGACTCCGTCAAAGATTGCCGGTTATTGAAGGATATTGTCAAGAATTACCAATGCCGTAAGGCTTTCTACAATCGGGACAGCCCGAGGAACGACACAGGGATCATGCCTGCCCGAAGCTTTGAAGATGACTTCATCGCCATGAGCATTGACAGTCTGCTGTTCCTTCCCTATGGTTGGAGTAGGCTTGAATGCAACGCGGAAGCGTATAGGTTGTCCGTTGGAGATGCCTCCCTGAATGCCACCCGAATGGTTGCTTGTCGTGCAGACAGCACCATTTTTCATGGCGAAAGGATCATTGCATTCTGAACCGCGCATGGAAGCACATGCGAAGCCTTCACCATAATCGAATCCCTTGACAGCGTTTATACCCAGCATAGCGGCTCCAAGTTGCGACTGCAGTTTTCCAAAGACCGGTTCACCAAGGCCAACAGGGCATCCCCTTACAATACAGGTGATAATGCCGCCTGTGGAGTCTCCCTCTTTTTTCATCTGCCTGATAAAAGCCTCCATCTCTGCTGCCTTGGCTTGGTCAGGACAGCGAACGGAGTTTGCTTCAGACAAATCGCGGCAGAACTCTGCTTCATGTTCCGAGTCAACGGCGATGTTCCCGACTTGTGAGGTATATGCATAGATGTCAAGATCCGGAAGGCGATCCTTCAAGGCTAACCTGGCAAGTGCTCCGGCTACACAGATCGGGGCTGTGACTCTGGCTGAGGAGCGACCTCCTCCACGCCAGTCGCGAATGCCGTACTTGGCCTGCCATGCATAGTCGGCGTGCGAAGGCCGGAACAGATCCTTCAGATCGTCGTAGTCAGTCGGACGGCAGTCGGTATTCCTTATGATAAAGGCAATCGGTGTCCCGGTGGATACTCCTTCAAGCAGTCCGGATATGAACTCCACTTCATCTTTCTCTGTACGTCCCGTCGTTATTGCGCTCTGGCCTGGTCGCCGGCGCATCATTTCGCGGGCTACATATTCCATATCTATCCTAATGTTGGATGGAAAACCATCCAAGACACCTCCGATGGCAGGACCGTGTGATTCCCCAAAGGTGGTAAGTCTCAGTTTTCGTCCAAGTGTATTCATCGTACTTTGGTCATGATTGTTTGCAGCCGCATTCGCAATCACCGCCCTCCTTGTCGCATTTCTCGCTGCTGCATCCTTCCTTGCAATTTCCGCAGTGTCCTTGACAACCCTTGGGGTTGAGGATTGCTTCTATTTCCTTTTCGGTAGCCGGCCGGTTCTCTATTACCTGTCCTTTGAACCTAAGGTCTTCTCCTGCCAACGGGTGGTTTAAATCAACCACTACTACGTCTTCACGGATTTGCTGTACAATAGCATTGAAGGTCTGCTCACCGTCGCTAAGCGGAATGATATAGCCTTCCCTTACATGTTCTGAGTCAAATTTTCCATCGCGGGTGAATATTGATTTCTGCAACTCAAGCACGCTCCCTTCGTCATACTCGCCGTATGCTTCAGAACACGGTATCTCAAACTCGAATGAGTCCTTGGGCTTCAGATTGATTACATTCTTTTCAAACAGGTCAAGAGTGTAGCCTACACCGCTTATGAACTGGAAAGGTTTCTCCTTGGGGGCTCGTTCGTAAAGTGAGGGCTCCCCGTCATCTCCCTTTATGAAAAGGTCGTATGAAAGACTTATAAATCTGTTTTCTGCCATGTTATGATTATTTGTTTAATTGCTGATCTGGTTTTTCCGTTACCGGCCGTCTCTGTTTATCTTATATTGGTCAGAGGAAGGGTGTTGCAGGCATGGGGCGCCGGAATACCGAGCATCCATGTCAGTGTCGGTGCCAGTACGGAGGCGGAAACTGGCTGATGGTTGATTTCTGAACGCACGCCCGCCCCGTAGAGAATGACAGGGAATGTGCATTTTTGTCTCTTGACCATATAGCTTGTGTTGCGCTTGTCGTCAATTACCGTCCAACCGGGTGCGACTTCAATTATTATGTCGCCTGAACAGTCTGTGTTAAGCGAATTCCTGCGCAGTAAAGTTTCAGCGCTGAGATTGCCTGACAGCAGGTCGCGCTGTGTGATGACACTCTTCACTCCGGTCACCTGGAGCAGGAAATCTGCACAACTGTCCGATATCTTTTGTATTGAGAGATCTTTGTCGCTGATGATGTTGCGGTCAAGGTAGAGATGTGTGTCATAATAAGTGCTGACAATATTTCCCTGACCGTAGATAGCTGAAAGGTACAGGTTGAGCAAAGCGGTTATACGCTCCATGCTTACTGTCCCGGTGGGCATGCGGGTACCTGAAATATCGGGAGTCCGGACTTCTTTGTAGCCTGTGGATGTGAGGAAAAACAGCACATTGTCCTTCCCGATTTTTTTTTCCACATGTCGGATGATATCGGCGATGTTCTGGTCGAGCCTTACGTAGATATCTTGCAGTTCAAGGGATTCAAGTCCGGCTGACTGATGGTTGAAACCTCCTGCGTATAGCGTCACGGCAAGAAGGTCGGGGGCGTCAGCACTGCCCAGTTCCATGTCATCGAAAGAAAGCAGGGCCATCTGGGCCACTTGGTCATTGACAACAGGAGAAGTCTTGCTGCTCCATATCTCCCCACGGCTGAAAGTGTGGCTGAAACTTGAAAAACTTACGTCTTGGCGGGTTTTTATATATGAGTTTGGAGGAAAAGTAGGTTTCCATTCACCTCTGTGCCATTCCTGATTGTTGATTTCATTGGCCCAGAACGGGAAACTCCCGTAGTATCCTGAACTGCTCCATTGGCCGTCAGTATCGTTCATCCAAAGAACTGCATCAGCCTCATGACCACCGGCAAGTATCGCAGCGTCACGTTCAGCGGCTACTGAGCAGATCAGAGATTTCCCCTGATAGGAAATCTTCATCATGTCGGCAACCGACAAAACCTGAAGCCGTTTGGGTGAACTGTGGTCGATAGTATTGATTCCGCTCTCGTAGCTGTCGTCAACTGCATTGACAGGCATCATGGATTTGCGTTCCATCCATTGTTCCCCAATGATTCCGTGATAGAATGGCACCGTTCCGGTATAGAGGGAAGCGACAGCTGATGCCCTGTCATTACAGTCATACTCAAAACTGGCGTCTGTCATATTGTAACCCTCACTCCACAACTTCTTGAATCCGTCATTTCCGAAGAGAGGCATCAACTGTTCAAGATAATCACCATCCATCTGGTCTATGACAATACCCACGATGAGTTTTGGAGATGTGTTATTCTTGCCTGTCTGAGCACACAATTGTGGCGCATACATCAATAGCGACAGAACAACCGTTAATTTCAGAGACCTTGAACCGGAAAATCCGGCACCATTGTGAATCAACAGCAAAAGGTCACTGAGGGAACGCAGTGCGAATACCGCCAGAAGAAGAATGGAGGCTGTGGAAAGATACTGGGGAATCCTTGAACTGAATATGATGAAAGCGGTTAATATGAAAAAATTGAATATCAGAAAAACATCTAATCTGCGGTGGGTTATATTGTAAACCATGAATGGCAGGCAGAGCAGTGGAATGGGATTCAGACAAATGAGCAGCCAGTTGCTGTCTGTAGTCGGATGGCTTGAAAAAAAATACAGGAATGCTATGACTGATCCCATCAGGCCTTGCAGACCGAATACCAATACGTCATACACCCAAAGAGGCTTCTTAAGACACCACTCGATGAGACAGAAAAGAATAGTGAGCAGTCCGAAAAGTATTACCGCCTGAGTTGGAGAAATAAGGCAGTCCCGGAAGGCTGCAGGTACTGGAGGAGGAAGTTCCGAACAACCCTTTACAAGTGGTCTTACAATCCCTGCCGTATCGGTGACTGTCGCATTTTCGACCAGTTCCATAAGCCTCATCGGGGCAAAGGATGCCTGTCTGGCATTTATAGGAAGATCTGTCTCCGCTCCTGTTACGAGGTCGACTGCAAAACTGTTCCAAGGGTCACAGCCGTTGTACTCATGCAATAATTTCCTGAATGTCAAGTCTTTATCAGGGATATACCAAATTACGTGTCCGTCGACTGCCTCTTCTATCTTGTCAAGTGCCAGCGTCGCGCAGTTGTTGTACAAAAAGTTGTATCGGTATATTCTGTTTTCCGGCATACAGTTCTCTTCAAGCAGACGAGCGAGCCGCAAGTGTCCCTCACTGTCCATGTTCAGTTCTTGCAGCCATATTGTCGAGCCTCTTTCCATGTACTCTGCCTCAAAGATTCTCCATGGGATAGCACCTACGAAATAGTCGGTCTCACCCTTCGTCCATCTCCAGGCGAAGTGTGGAGAATTGAAGTCAAAAAGGCCATAATTGAAGACCAGATCACTCCCTTTCGTGAAATTCTGAACTCTTACGGCAGTGTGGCCATAAACTTCGTATACGAGAGTGCCGGGCGAACAGGTTACAAGGCTTGTTATTATGCTGTCCGACTGGCAGTTGACGCGTAGGGTAGCCAACAAGGCCAATAGTGTCAGCCAGATTGTGCGGTGTCTCATTTCTGATGTCTGTGTTGATTTACAAAAGTACTATTTATATTCCTTATTCCGAAAAAATCCTTTCCTTTGCACATCAAAAGGAAGAGACGATGGCATATTTCGTACTGGATGTGGGCAATTCAAGTGTCAAGGCGGCCTTTATGGAGCAAGGCAGGATTATCCGGATGTCCCGCGTCGAATCGGTCTGCGACTTACCTGATGATTTCATTGGAAGCGGAGAGGTCTCTTGTGGAATCTGCTCTTCTGTCAGACCTCTCAGCGGTGTTGAACTTCATTCGCTTGAGAATCTTCCGTTTGATGTCATGCAACTCTCTTCTGACCTGCCGTTGCCTCTGAAGATATCCTATTCTACTCCTTCCACTTTAGGCCCCGACCGTATGGCCGCTGCTGTCGGAGCATGGAACCGGGCTCCTGGCCGCAATATTCTGGTTATTGATGCGGGAACCGCCATAACATACGATGTCGTCACCTCAGACGGCCGTTATATCGGAGGTAATATTTCACCCGGAGCGGCACTGCGTTTCCGCTCCCTGCATGAGTACACTGCCAGTTTGCCCCGTGTGTCTCCTGAAGGTGACATTCCGATGGTGGGCTATTCGACAGAAACAGCTATACGCAGCGGTGTCATAAATGGTGTTGTCAATGAAATATCGGGATATGTAAACCGTCTTTCAACAGTTTATGACTCTCTTTTGGTTTTTTTAACGGGCGGTGACGCTGATTTATTTGAAATACCAATAAAAAGTGGCATCTTTGCAGTCAAATTCCTTGTACTGGAGGGATTGGAATGCATTTGCAGATTCAATGAGAAGATTTGAAACAGTTCTCGTGATATTGCTTGCGTTTGCAGTATTGCAGTCACGGGCACAGAACGGCGTTAATTCGCCTTATTCAAGATACGGGATAGGGCAGTTGACCGATCAGGCCGTCGGCATCAACAAGGCAATGGGCGGTATCGGAATCGGTTTGCGCGACCGTAACACCCTGAACACTCTCAATCCTGCTTCTTACTCTTCTGTCGATACCCTCACGTTTCTCCTTGATTTCGGTTTCTCTCTTGCGAATGGCAATTTCAATGAGAACGGCAACAAGGTCAACGCCCGCAACGCGAGGGTCGATTATCTGGCAATGCAGTTCCGACTGCTTCCCAAACTTGGCATTACTGCTGCCTTCATGCCTGTTTCCGGAGTGGGATATTCATTCTCTGAAACTACGGATGTGCGCAGGGATCTGGACGGATTGATTACATCAACCAATACTTATGGCGGTACCGGCGGTTTCAGACGCGTTTCACTCGGATTGGGCTGGTCACCTTTCAAATGGCTTTCCGTAGGCGCAGATATCAGTTATCTGATGGGAAACATGACGCACCTGATTTCCAACGAGTACAACGAGTCTACAATCTTCAAGAGGACAAAAACCTACTATTCCGAGGTAAACGGACTCTCTTTTGATGTGGGCCTTCAGTCGCAATTCAGTCTGGGCGACGGAACAATGACGGTTGGAATTATAGGGAATCCAGCCTTGAACATGCATGACGAGTCCCTCATATACACTCAGATACTCAATGGAAATGCAGTTGAATCTGCGGATACAACTTTCCATGAAAACCAATATCGCATGCCTGCCAAGTTCGGTGCCGGATTCAGTTATGCACGTTCCAAGTGGATGGTCGGTGCTGATGTAGTGTGGGAAGGATGGAGCGGCAGCAGAATGTTTGAAAAATCAAACAATGGAGCAGGGCGTGACAGGATCAGGGTGTCTCTGGGTGGCATGTACCGTCCGAATCAGACTAACAACAACA
Source organism: Bacteroidaceae bacterium (assembly GCA_017615835.1). GTDB lineage: Bacteria > Bacteroidota > Bacteroidia > Bacteroidales > Bacteroidaceae > Colenecus. Next base: position 222,054 of record JAFZZI010000004.1, read on the forward strand.
TCTTTTTACGATCCTCATACAGGGCCGGCGTTTTCTACAACCAATCCTACTTCGACATGGGCAATAACCCCGGTCCCGTGGAATTCGGTGCTTCGGTGGGCGTTTCATTGCCTATCATGAACACTTGGAACACTCTTATTGAACTGAATGTTTCCGGTCAGTATGTTCATGTGGCTGCACCTGCGGCAGGCATGATATCAGAAAACTATCTTCGCCTGAACATAGGCCTGGCGTTCAATGAACGATGGTTTGACAAGTTTAAGGTAAAGTGATTTTTAAACTTGTTTCATTCGGTAAAGTCTAATTAGTGCAAGAGAACTGACAAAAGATATAAGAACTACAAACAAACGGAAGGATATGAAAAATCAATTGAGAAGAAACATGCTTGTGGCCATGTTGGCAGTTTCGGCTGCCGCATTCGCGCAGAAGGGTGTTGAAGACGGCTCACGTTACGGACATGGTGAGGACAGTATCAAGTGCCTCACCAACATAAGCCTTTATACAGAATATGTAAAGACAGGCAATTACGCAGACGCATACAAGGGGTGGAAGGAGGTCTTCACCGATGCTCCCCTCGCTCAGGTCGGGACATATACAAACGGAACTAAGATCCTCCATTGGCTGATAGCAAATTCGAAGGATGGTGCGGAGCAGCTTGCCTATTCGGAAGAGCTTCAGTCTGTCTATGAGCAACGTCTCAAGTATCTTGACCAACTCAACAAGATTGTCAAGAATCCTACATCTGAGGCTGAGGTAGTAGGGCTTCAGGCACATGATTATATTTCATACAACCCGAAGGTTGATGTTGACAAGGCTTATCAGTTGTTGCGCAAGGCCGTTGACCTTGGCAAGAGCGAGACTGCATATTATGTCCTGGGCGATCTTATGAAGATATCCGGCCAGAAGTTCAAGAAGGATAATGACGGCCACCGTGAGGATCTTCTGCAGGACTATCTTGACTGCTCCAACTACATCAACACTGTCATAGCAGGCATTGAAGATGAGAAAATGCTTGAGGCAGCCCGCAACACCAAGGATAATATTGATGCCTATTTTGTCAACAGCGGTGCAGCTAACTGCGAGAGTCTTCAGAAAATTTACGGTGACAAGGTTGAGGAGAACAAGGACAACATAGAGTTCCTGAATAAGGTGGTAAGCGTGATGAGCATGCTGAAATGCACCTCTGCTGATGCCTATTTCGCAGCAGCCGAGTATGCGCACGCAATATCTCCGTCAAGCGAGACAGCCAAGAGCCTTGGACTGCTCTATGCTCGAAAGCGTAATGATTACGAAAAGGCTTTGGAGTATTTCGATCAGGCAATCAGTCTTGAGGACGATTCGTTCAAGAAGGCAGATCTGTACTACACAGCAGCCGTAATAATGAACCAGTTGAAAAAGTATTCCAACGCCAAGAGCTATCTGCAGAAGTCCATACAGCTCAATCCCAACGAGGGTAACGTTTACATAGTTCTGGCACAGCTTTACGCTTCAAACTACAAGTGGAGCAATGAGGATGTACTTAACAAGTGCACATACTATGTGGTAATCGACAAGCTTCAGACAGCCAAAAGGGTAGATCCCAGTGTGGCAGACGAGGCTAACAGACTGATCCGTGCATATTCTGAGTACACTCCTGCCGTAGAGGATCTGTTTATGCTTGGAATGAAAAAGGGTGACCAGGTTGAGATCAAGGGCATAATTAACGAGACTACAACTATCCGATGAGATGAGCGCCTTAACAGGCCCGTCAGGAATAACGTGCAGGACGATCGCCGTAATGGCGGTTGTTCTGCATTTGCTTTTATCGTGTGGCGGACACCGGAAGGAACTCGGAGATGCGGTTTCAAACCGTGATTCTATGGCGGTTATGGTAACCAAGGGCATCACGACCCTGATTTCTGAGAATGGCGCCATCAGATACAGGATAAATGCAGACCGCTGGGATATTTTCGACCGGATGAACCCTCCATACTGGTCTTTTGAATATGGTGTACATCTGGAAACACTCGATTCGCTGATGCAGGTCTCTTCGCAGATAATGGCGGATACTGCATATTATTACAGCGCTACAGAAGTCTGGGAACTCCGTGGAAAAGTGCATGCAGAAAACGTTGACAAGGAACAATTCGATACCGACTTGCTCTTTTGGGATCAGCGCAAGGAACGTGTATATTCAGACAATCTGATTACAATCCGCCAGGAGACGCAAGTTATCTATGGTCAAGGCTTCGAGTCGAATCAGGATTTTACCAACTACACGATTCGCCGGTCTGAGGGCATTTTCCCTATAGACGATAAATAGACCTATATCGCAACGGGCTTTAACAGCCTGGTTATTTTGCAATTTTTTGGTACAATACAATATTTCACAATAAAAATTGCTAACTTTGTGCGCCTTAAACGGAAGGCGCATCTATATTGAATACAAAAACATTACAATAACAGAAATGGCAACATTGCAGAAAATCAGGAGTAAGGGAACTTTGTTGTTGATAGTGATAGGCGCTGCACTTTTGGCGTTTATCTTAGGCGATGCATGGAAGATACTCCGGCCAAATCAAGGCGTCGTTATGGTTGGTGAAATCAACGGCGAGAGTGTAACAGCTCAGGACTATCAGAAAGAATTGGAAAAATATTCTGATGCCCTGAAGTTCCAGAACAACATCTCGAGCTTTACCGATGACCAGTACAACGCTGTCAAGGACGAAGTCTGGAATTACATTATCCGCAAATCGCTGCTTGACAAGGAATCCAAAGCGATTGGCCTTAAGGTTACAGACGCGGAAATCGAGGCGGTTATTCAGGAAGGCAATAATACACTCCTGCGTCAGACTCCGTTCCAGAATCCTCAGACAGGAGCCTTTGATGTTGACAACCTGATGGAGTTCCTGGCTGCCTACAAAGAACTAGACCGTTCACAGTTGCCTGCAGAGTACCTGAACAATGCAGACCAGTTATACTCATACTGGTGTTTCATAGAAGACAATCTTCGTCAGAACCGTTACCTTACCAAATACCTTTCAATTCTTGAGGCATCATTGGTTACAAACCCGATATCGAGGAAGGATTCTTACGAGACAAGGGCCAAGCGGGCTGATATTCTGTTGGCTACATTGCCTTATTCACAAATTCCCGATTCACTGGCAGGTGTTACTGCTTCCGATGTCCAGAAACTGTATAACGGCAAGAAACAACTCTACAAGCAGGACGTCGAGACTCGTGATATAAGTTATATAGACGTAGAGATTCTGCCAAGCGAAGCAGACCGTGCTGCCTTGCTCTCAGAAGTTACCGGCTATGCCGTACAACTTTCAGATGTCAACGACGAGTTCGCTTCTTTCATTCGTCTTACCGAATCGGCAGTTCCCTTCAGCGAAGTACCGCGTACAAAAGACGGCCTGCCCGATGACGTTGCCGCACGTCTTGACTCAGTCAATGGCAGTGAGGTTTACGGCCCTTATTACAATGTAGCCGATGACTCTTACAATGCATTCCGGATTCTTTCGACCGTTAATGGCTATGATTCCATACAGTACAGTCAGATTCAGGTCGTTGCTGCTACTCCCGATGCAGTTGAAAAGTTGGCAGACAGTATTTACAATGCTGTCTTGAAGGGTGAAGACATGATGGAGCTCGGCTTGAAATATTCTCAGAACGCAACTCCCCAGTGGATTTCTTCAGCTGCCTATGAAACTGCTGCTTTGAGTGGCGACAACGCTACATATGTCAACACGTTGAATTCGATGAAGAAAGGTGAGGTGCGTAATCTGAAACTTGATCAGGCTACCCTGATTCTCAAAGTGACAGATCTTCGCAATCCTGTCAAAAAGTATAATACTGCGGTTGTCAAGAGGTATGCATATTTCAGCAATGAGACCAGCAACGACGCGTATAATAAGCTGAGTGCCTTTGTTGCAGGCAATAATACTGCAGAACTTCTGAATGCGAATGCTGAAGACAATGGTTTCCGGCTTCTGAACAATCCTGACTTTACAAGCTACAGTCACACCGTTGGCGGCGTGTCAAAGTCGCATGATGCTCTCCGTTGGGTTTTCGATGCCAAGCCGGGCGAGGTATCGCGTTTGTACGAAGTAGGAGAAGAGAATGATCATCTGCTGGTAGTGGCACTTAACGGAATACACAAGAAAGGATATCGTCCGATTGATGATGTCAAGGCGGCCCTTCAGACAGAAGCCCTGAAGGACAAGAAAGCAGGTATCCTGTTTGAAAAGTTTGCCGGCTGCAATACCGCTTCAGCCTTGCGTTCGGTTGATGGCGTGAGGATTGATACGGTCAAGTATGTGAATTTCATATCTCCCTCCTATATTTCATCGACTTTCTCAAGCGAACCTCTGATTGGAGCTGCTGTCTATAACCTCGAAAACGGTTCGTTCAGCGCGCCTGTCAAAGGAGAAGGTGGTGTTTGGGTAGCCGGGAAGGTTTCAGACGACACTTATGCTTCGGAGTATGACGACAAGGATGAGGCAGAGCGTATTAAGTCACAGATTGGCCGCGTTATTGCCAACGGCGTTCTTCAAGAGCTTTATAACAAGGCAGATGTTGAAGATACGCGTTACAGGAATTTCTGACAGGTCATAATGTCATATTGTTAAATAGAGGCCGGTCCAAATAAGGACCGGCCTCTATTATGTTAACTGAGTACTGTCAGCTGAAATCAGTTGTTTTCAGGTCTCAGTTTGCGTACAACCGCACCAGTCTGCCACATTTCGCTTTCACGGAGTGCCTTCAGCTCTTTTTCAAGACCTTCACGATAATCTGGTTTTGAGTTGCTGTCGATGGAAATCTGTGCTTCGTGACCACTCTTGACACTTGCGTAAAGTTTCTGGACGACAGGCTTGATTGCATCATGGAACGGTCCCATCCAGTCTAAGGCGCCCCTTTGTGCCGTAGTCGAACAGTTTGCGTACATCCAATCCATACCGTTTTGGGCAAACAGAGGCATGAGTGACTGGGTAAGTTCCTCGCAGGTCTCGTTGAATGCCTCAGACGGTGTGTGACCGTTTTCGCGCAGGACCTCATATTGTGCAAGAAGGAGTCCCTGAATAGCGCCCATGAGCGAACCACGCTCACCGGTAAGGTCAGATGTGGCTTCGCGAACGAAAGTGGTCTCGAACAGATAACCCGAACCAATGCCGATGCCAAAGGCAAGCACTTTGTCAAGAGCATGGCCTGAAGCGTCCTGATATACCGCGTACGAACTGTTGAGGCCGCGGCCTTCAACGAACATGGTGCGCAATGACCGTCCTGACCCCTTCGGGGCAACCATGATTACATCAATGTCCTTCGGAGGTACTACTCCGGTACGGTCGTTCCATGTTATTGCGAAACCATGTGAGAAGTACAGCGTTTTACCTGGAGTTAAATACTTCTTGATTGTCGGCCAGAGTTGCATTTGTGCGGCATCCGAGAGCAACATGCATACAATGGTTCCTTTTTGGGCAGCCTCTTCGATTGAGAAAAGGGTCTTGCCTGGTACCCAACCGTCATTTACAGCTTTCTCAAAGGTTTTGCCCTGACGTTGTCCAACTATGACGTTGAATCCGTTATCGCGCAGATTACAGGCCTGACCGGGCCCCTGAACTCCGTAGCCAATGATTGCAATCACCTCATCCTTTAAGATCTCACGTGCTTTCTCAAGCGGAAATTCCTCACGTGTCATTACTTCCTCAATGACACCTCCAAAATTCATTTTTGCCATAGAATTTACTATTTGTTGTTAGTTGTTGCCATATCTTGTTTCCATCTTCTCCAAATACTCGTTAACGTGCTCAATGCGGGCTCTGGTAATTGCTACCCTCCCGGAACTCACATATTGGAGAAGCCCTCCAAGCTTGGAAAGTTCCTTGTTAAGAGCTATTATGTCGTTTGTGGGGCCGGTCTTCTCGATGACGGAGAAGGTAGAATTTACCTCAATCAGTTTGGCGCCGTAGCGGCGTATGATCTTGGACATTTCGGGATTTTCTGTGAGCACGCTGGTGACCACTTTGTACAGAGCCACTTCCTGCATGAAAATTTCATCGTCAGTAAAATACTGGCATTGCAATACATCAACCTTCTTTTCTATCTGATCCACGATCTTCATTATAGTCTCGTGATCGGCAATTGCGGTTATAGTATAGCGGTGTATGCCGGGTATTGATGATGCTGATACGTTCAGACTTTCAATGTTTACCTGACGGCGCGTGAACACTGCGGTAACTTGATTCAGTATACCGGCAATATTCTCCGAATGGACTATCATTGTATATAATCTCTTTTCGTTCTCCATAACTCTCAAATCTTGTCACTTCGTTACGCTATTCTTGTCGCTGTCCGGCAGGGCCTGAGCATGTCTGACTCTATCCCGACTTTTCCCAAAAACACTCAATTCTAAATTGAAAAAATCATCTTGTCCACCGAGTTGCCCGGTTTTATCATAGGCATGATGTTTTCCTCTTCCAAGACAGCAGCCTCTAGAATAAAAGGTCCCTTGACACTTATCATCTGTCTGACGGCATCCTTGAGTTGTGCCCGGTCTGTAACCAATGCATAGGGAATGTCGTATGCTGCTGCAATCTTGCAATAATCAGGGTTCATCATGTGGGTACATGACAGACGATTGTCGAACATCATCTGCTGCCACATCCGCACGTTGCCCAGATAGTTGTTGTTGAGGAGAATCATCTTCACGGCTGCTCCGTTCTCCATGATTGTACCCAACTCTTGTATGTTCATCTGGAAACCTCCGTCACCGAAAAATGCAAGTACCATCCGCTCCGGAGCTCCGAATGTGGCACCGATTGCCGCCGGCATACAGAACCCCATAGTTCCTAATCCACCGGATGTCACTATGCTGCGTGGTACGCGGTACTTGAAGTAACGTGATGCAGACATTTGGTTGAGACCGACATCAGTTACAAGAACGGAGTCGGGAGGAGACTGACGGCTTACTTCCGTAACAACTTCGCCCATCTTGAGCGGTCCGTCCTTGGGGTTTACGGCAATATCGATGACTTTGTCATACTCCTCCTTGTCAAGAGGCTTGAAACTTTCAATCCATTCTCTGTGACTTGACTTTGACATACGTTCTGTCAAGAGCCTGAGAGTCTGGCGACAATCACCCAGTACTGTGACATCAGGCTTGACGTTTTTGCCGAATTCCGACTTGTCGATATCAAGGTGTATGATTTTGGCCTGCCTGGCATATGTTGAGAGTGTCCCGGTTACGCGGTCGTCAAAACGCATTCCGACTGCAATAAGCACATCGCACTCATTGGTCTTCACATTTGGAGCCAGGTTGCCGTGCATTCCAAGCATACCCATGTTGAGACGGTGATCGCTGGGCAGGGCAGATAGCCCTAACAGAGTGCGTGCCGCAGGAATGTCGGCTTTCTCAATGAACTCAGTCAGTTCCTTCTCGGCATGACCTAATTCAACCCCGTGACCTACCAGAACAAGCGGTTTCCTGGAACTGTCTATCAGGTTTACAGCTGCATTGATCTGATCCTCAATCGGGTCGGGTACAGGAATATAACTGCGTATGTAATCTATTTTGGCGGGCTTGAACTCTATCTGCTGCATCTGTGCAGTTTTTGTAAAGTCAAGCACTACAGGGCCGGGACGACCGGAGCCTGCTATATAGAATGCCCGGGCTACAGCCCAGGCTATATCCTCGGCACTGCGTATCTGATAACTCCATTTTGTGATAGGCTGGGTTACACCCACCAGGTCAATTTCCTGAAATGCATCAGTTCCCAGGGCATCAGTACTCACCTGACCGGCTATCACTACAATAGGAGTACTGTCAAGCATGGCATCGCTTATTCCGGTAACAGTGTTGGTGGCACCCGGTCCACTGGTCACGATTGCAACACCGGTACGGCCCGATACGCGGGCATAACCCTGCGCTGCATGGGTGGCACCCTGCTCGTGACGCACCAGTATCTGTCTAAGGTCGGTACGGTGACCGTACAGTGCATCAAATACTTTGATTATCGAGCCTCCAGGGTAGGCAAACACAGTGTCAACTCCTTCGGCAAGCAGTGCCTGGAGCATAGCTTCGGCACCTGATATGGTTTTGTCCGTATTCATTCTTCGATTATTCTAACGCCGCCTTTATCGGCAGAACTTACCATGTTGGCATAGGCTTTCAGACTCTTGGCCACCAAACGTTTTCGGGTTAGGGGCCGCATAGGCCGGGCCTCAAGTTCAGCATCTGATAGGCGCACGTTTATGCTGCGGGCAGGTATGTCAATGTCAATTATGTCCCCGTCAAGAACCTTGCCGATGGCACCTCCGTTGGCCGCTTCAGGTGAGATATGCCCTATGCTCAGACCTGATGTCCCACCGCTGAAACGGCCGTCAGTTATGAGCGCACATGCCTTTCCCAGATGGCGTGACTTTATATATGAAGTGGGGTAGAGCATCTCCTGCATGCCGGGACCGCCTTTCGGACCTTCGTGGGTGATGACAACCACATCGCCGGCTACTACCTTGCCGCCCAATATGCCCTCAACTGCATCCTCCTGTGAATCAAACACCTTGGCCGGACCTGAAAACTTCCATATGCTTTCATCTACGCCGGCGGTCTTGACTACGCAGCCGTCCACTGCAATATTGCCCTTTAGGATAGCCAAGCCTCCGTCCTTGGTATATGCATGCTGCAGGTCGCGTATGCAGCCCTCAGCACGGTCAGTATCCAACTCGCTGTATGTGCAGTCTTGTGACCCCAACTCAGTACTGAACTTACGTGCGGGTGCGGTTGAGTATATGCGTTTTGCCTCCGGATCAATGTCATGCTTGAGTATGCTGTACTTCTCAATAAGTTCTCCGTATGTCATTCCCGTCACATTGAGTGCTTCGGTATGCAGCAGACCGCCTTTAGCCAGTTCTGCCAGAATGTTAAGCACACCGCCTGCGCGGCCTACATCCTGAACGTGATACTTCTGGGTATTGGGTGCTACCTTGCACAGGCAGGGAACGTTACGTGACAGACGGTCAATATCATCCATCTTGAAATCAACGCCGGCCTCATATGCTACTGCCAACAGGTGCAGAATTGTATTTGTCGAGCCACCCATGGCAATATCCAGGTTCATGGCATTCTCAAAGTTAATCTTCTTTGCAATGCTGCGGGGCAGTACATTCTCATCACCATCCTCGTAGTACCTTAATGCATTCTTTACGATGAGAGAAGCGGCGTCCTTCATAAGTTGCACGCGGTTCTTGTGTGTCGCCAGTACTGTGCCGTTGCCGGGCAGTGACATACCCAGAGCCTCAGTAAGGCAGTTCATGGAGTTTGCTGTGAACATGCCTGAGCAGCAACCGCAACCCGGGCAGGCTGCACGCTCAATAGCCTCAACATCGGCATCCGACACGCTCTCGTCAGCCGATTTTATCATTGCATCAATCAGGTCCAGATGTGAGTTTCCCAGTTCGCCGGCCTCCATGGGGCCGCCGCTTACAAATACAGTGGGGATGTTCAGACGCATGGCAGCCATAAGCATACCCGGAGTAATCTTGTCGCAGTTGCTTATGCATACCAGAGCATCGGCCTTGTGGGCGTTGACCATATATTCGACGCTGTCGGCAATGATGTCGCGTGAAGGCAGGGAGTAGAGCATTCCGTCATGACCCATTGCTATGCCGTCATCAACGGCAATGGTATTGAACTCGGCGGCAAAACAGCCCAGACGCTCAATTTCAGCCTTGACAATCTGACCGGCTTCATGCAGATGTGTATGGCCGGGAACAAACTGTGTGAATGAGTTTGCAATTGCTATGATGGGCTTGCCCAGTTGACCAGGTTTCATGCCATTGGCAACCCAGAGCGCACGGGCTCCTGCCATGCGGCGTCCTATGGTACATTGGTCACTGCGTAAAGGAATCCTCATTGTTGTATCGTTTTTGTATATATATTCAATCAAAAGCCCCTCTCCTTGTGGGAGAAGGGGGAGAGACCACAAAGATACCTATTTTATAAATAAGGCAAAACATTTTTATGCAAAATATGTGTGGTGCAATAAATACCGTTCAGATATTTTCTATATATTCACACCTGTCAAACGCTTTTTCGCAACGATAGGGCGTTTGACAGAGTTAAGCGAATTGTATTTATGAAAAGGCTGTTATTCATATTGAGTGCTGTGCTGCTGTCTTTCTACGGATGTGATAAAGAGGATATAGCGAACAATGGGTCGGAATCACAAAACGGTTCTGAAAATGGTTATCAATATATAGACCTTGGTCTGAGCGTGAAGTGGGCAACCTTCAATGTGGGTGCCACTAAGCCGGAGGAGTACGGAAATTATTACGCTTGGGGTGAGACAGAACCGAAAGATAACTATTCATGGTCCGCCTACAAGTGGTGCGACGGCTCGTCCCGTACTCTGACAAAATACAACATCAACAGCCGTTATGGCATCGTCGATAACAAGACCGCCCTTGATCCTGAAGATGACGTGGCTCATGTCAAGTGGGGCGGCAGATGGCGTATGCCGACCAATGAAGAACAGGAAGAACTCATTGACAACTGCACCTGGACCTGGTATCGCAGTGGCAATACAGAGTTTAACGGTGTGGCCGGCTATAAAGTGACAAGTAAAATAGATGGTTATACCGACCGCTTCATTTTCCTGCCGGCTGCCGGATGGCGCGAAGAGACTTTCCTCAGAGGTGGTAGCTACGGCGGCGTTTACTGGTCCGGTTCGCTCTACACGGACCGCCCGAACGAAGTGCGGAGCATCGGCTTCGATTCCGACATCTTGGGTCCGGGCTACTACTACCGCTTCTACGGTCAGTCCGTGCGTCCCGTCTGCCCGTAGGATTTTTGTTTTCCATTTGTGGGAGCCGGAACAATGGATCCGGGAACTTCATCTCCAGAATCTATTGCTCCGGCTCCGGTTTATTATGTTACATATTCTTTTCAAATATACATGAAAAAACGTACCTTTGCGTTTTGGCACGGGATTTGCCGTGTATTGCATCAGTAACGAATAGAAATACCGCATAATGGGGTTTAATGATTTTATAGGGAAGCTTTTCGGCAACAAGCAGACTCGTGACATCAGGGAGATTCAGCCGTGGGTGGAAAAGATCAAGGCAGCTTATCCTAAGTATGAAAAACTGTCAAATGATGAGTTGCGTGCAGCCACACTTGACATTAAAAAGAAAGTCCGGGATTTTGTGATTCCGGAAAAGCAGCGCATTGAGGAACTGAAGGCCAAGGTTGAGCAGACCGAACTGGAGGAGCGCGAGCCTCTGTTCAATCAGATAGACAAGTTGGAGAAAGAGGTTCTGGACCGCTATGAGGTGGTGTTGGACGAAGTGCTTCCGGATGTTTTCGCCATAGTGAAGGAGACTGCCCGCCGCTTTACCGAGAACGAACAGGTAGAGGTTATGGCGACTGATTTTGACCGGGAACTGGCTGCAACGCACGATTTTGTGCGCATTGAAGGTGACAAGGCACTGTGGCAGCAGCATTGGGTGGCCGGCGGAAACGATACTGTGTGGAACATGATTCACTATGATGTACAGTTGTTCGGCGGTGTTGTCCTGCATAAGGGAAAGATAGCGGAGATGGCTACAGGTGAGGGTAAGACTTTGGTGGCTACCTTGCCGGTATTTCTGAATGCACTCACCGGCAACGGTGTGCATGTGGTTACCGTGAACGACTATCTTGCCAAGCGTGACGCCGAGTGGATGGGACCGCTGTATATGTTCCACGGATTGTCCGTTGACTGCATTGACAAGCATCAGCCCAACTCTGAGGCCAGACGCAATGCATACCGTTGCGACATCACCTTCGGCACCAACAATGAGTTCGGCTTTGATTATCTTCGCGACAATATGGCCGGCCATCCGTCAGAACTTGTGCAGCGGGGTCACAATTATGCAATTGTCGATGAGGTTGACTCCGTTCTTATTGATGATGCACGTACCCCGCTGATTATATCCGGTCCGGTTCCGAAGGGCGAAGACCAGCAGTTCGAGCAGCTTCGTCCTCAGGTCGAGCAGCTTTTTGAAGCTCAGAAACGTCTGTCAACCCAGTTCCTTGCTGATGCCAGGAAGAAGGTTTATTCAGATAATCCGGATGAGGTGGCCGAGGGCTTTCTTTCACTGTTCCGCAGTTTCAAGGCATTGCCGAAGAACAAAGCCCTGATAAAGTTCCTCAGTGAGCCCGGAATCAAGGTGGGAATGCAGAAGACCGAGGAGATTTACATGGAGCAGCAGAACAAACGTATGCCGGAGGCAGTTGAGCCGCTCTATTTCGTGATTGACGAGAAACTTAACAGCGTAGATCTTACTGACAAGGGTGTAGAACTGATAAGCGGAACCCAACAGGATCCTGAATTCTTCGTTCTGCCGGACATTGCCTCACAACTTTCAGAATTGGAGAGCAGGGAGGGCCTTGGAAAAGAAGAACGTCTAGCCTTGAAGGATGAGCTTCTGACTAACTATGCCGTCAAAAGCGAGAGGATTCATACTATAAATCAGCTTCTGAAGGCCTATGCAATGTTTGAAAGGGATGTTGAGTACATTGTTACGGAAGACGGTCAGGTCAAGATTGTAGATGAGCAGACCGGCCGTATAATGGAAGGCAGACGTTACAGCGACGGATTGCATCAGGCAATTGAGGCAAAAGAGAGGGTAAAGGTTCAGGCTGCCACTCAGACATTTGCCACCATCACGCTTCAGAACTATTTCAGGATGTACCACAAACTTGCCGGTATGACAGGAACAGCGGAGACTGAAGCAGGCGAGTTCTGGGATATTTACAAGCTTGACGTGGTAGTGATTCCTACCAACAAGCCTATTGCCCGCGTGGACATGAATGACCGAATCTACAAGACAAAGCGCGAGAAGTACAAGGCTGTTATTGAAGAGATTGTCAGGCTGGTTGATGCCGGCAGGCCTGTCTTGGTCGGTACGACGTCTGTCGAGATAAGCGAGCAGTTAAGCCGTATGCTTACAATGCGCAAGATTGAGCATAATGTCCTGAATGCCAAGTTGCACCAGAAAGAGGCAGATATCGTTGCAAAGGCCGGTCAACGCAGTATTGTTACCATAGCTACCAATATGGCAGGTCGTGGAACGGATATTAAGCTGAGTGATGAGGTAAGGGCGGCAGGCGGTCTTGCAATCGTAGGAACTGAGCGTCATGAAAGCAGACGTGTTGACCGTCAGTTGCGTGGTCGTTCCGGGCGTCAGGGAGATCCCGGTTCGTCGGTTTTCTTTATTTCTCTTGAGGACAACCTCATGCGTCTTTTCGGTTCTGACAAAATTGCTCCGCTGATGGACAAGATGGGCCTCGAAGAGGACGAGATGATTGAGAACAGTTTCATTACGAAGCGTATAGAGCAAGCCCAGAAGAAGGTTGAAGAAAACCATTTTGGAGTCCGCAAACGCTTGCTTGAATATGATGACGTGATGAACAAGCAACGTACCGTGATTTACGAGAAACGTCGTCATGCCCTTATGGGTGAACGTATTGGCATGGACATTGCAAACATGATATGGGACAGAAGCGCAGTTATTACGGAGCGTTGTGCAGATTATGGTTCCCTTCAGATGGAACTGTTCAGGGTTCTTGCCATTGAGACTCCTTTCAGTGAAGAGGAGTTTGGACAGATGAAACCTGAAGACGTTACCGACAAAGTGTTTGCTGCTGCTATGGAAAATTACAAACGCAAGTGCGAGCGTCTGTCGCAGATTGTCAATCCTGTCATCAAGAGGGTTTTCGAGGAGAGCGGTGAAAGATATGAGAATATACTGATTCCCATTACGGACGGACGCAGGCTTTACCAGATTCCTGTGAATCTGAAAGCTGCTTATGAGACAGAAGGCAGGGAGGTGGTCAAGTCGTTCCAAAAGGCGATACTGCTTCATACAATCGATGAATGCTGGAAGGAAAACCTTCGGGAACTGGATGAACTCAAGCATTCCGTCCAGAATGCCAGTTATGAGCAGAAGGATCCTCTGCTGATATTCAAGCTTGAGTCTGTGACCTTGTTTGACAATATGGTGGATAAAATGAATGATCAGACCATATCTGTCCTCATGAGGGGCCAGATTCCCGAGCCGGATCCGAGTCAGGTTCGTGAGGCCCCCGCCCAGAACCGTTCGCAGCGCAGACAGTACACAGAGAACAGGTCTCAGTTGGGAGACCCGAACCAGCGTGCTGCCGCCGGACGTGATACCCGTCAGCAGGTACGAGAACCTATCAGGGTTGAGAAGACTCCCGGACGCAATGATCCGTGTCCGTGCGGCAGTGGCCTGAAGTTCAAGAATTGCCACGGTAAGAACTTGTAATCATCCTATTAAACAAAAGCATAAATGGAGTTCAGTGAATCTGCTTTCAAAGAGATGACGGATCTGGTGAGAGGCGCGCTGAAGTTTTACTTCCAGCCTACTGAAACGCCAGTGGTTACCGACATTCATCTGCAGCCTCTCCGGGAATCCGGCGAGTTGATTGTAAGTGATGACGACCGCGAACTGAAACGCTCGGTCATTTCGGAACTGGCTGAATTGCCGGAGGACAGTTTCAGTCAGGTTATGGAGAAGGAACTTCGTGCCGTATTAAAGGAGATTGACAAGACAACCCCCCTGGAGACCCTCAATATATGGAAACCCTTTAATTTTGTCATGGTGGATGATGAGGGAGAGACAGTTGCGGAGCTGATGCTGTTTGATGACGAAAACCAGTTGCTGAGCCAGACTCTGATGGATGGCTTGGACAAGGATCTGGAAAATTTCCTGAAGGAACTCATGGCGGACTGATTTCAACCTGTTGAGGTTGTAATTGGTGTGTTGAATGCTAAAAAAGCCTAAATAATACATTATAGGCTGAAAACTTGTTGTGCCTTGCCGGGTTTTCTGTAACTTTGCGGCATGAATAGAATCCGCATAGACAGAGACGAACTCAGACCTGTTGTCATAAGGAAAGCAACCTCAATGTTTTTCAAGTCTGGTGTCGATGAAATCCGGATGGATGACATTGCTCTTGAAATGTCAATATCAAAAAGGACTCTGTATGAGATGTTCGGCAGCAAGGAGGATTTATTGCTGGAATGCCTTGACTATCATACCAGTTCTCAGTCAGACTTGTTTGAAAAAGCGATAGCGGCCGGGAGCGATGTCCTTTCTGTTACCATGAATTATATAGAGAAACTATATTCGAACTCCGGCGAATCCGTTCTTTCTCCAGTCAGAAATCTGGAAAAGTATCCCAAGGTTAAGGAAAGACTGAAACAATATCGGGATGGGGCACGCGACAATATGCGATGCATCCTGAGATTGGGTATTTCGCAGGGCGTAATACGTGATGACATAAACATTGAAACCCTTCTTGATTCCTTTGCTTTTATGGGACAGTTATGCATGAGGGAGGAGCATGTTGGCAATAATTCGCTTGAAGATTGTGTCAACTCTACTTTTCTTGTCCTGCTTAGAGGAATAGCAACGCAGGAGGGGCTGGAGAGGATAGAGAAAAGTGTGAAAGAAAAACAACAGTATATAAGATGAAGATTCTTTTGGAAAAAGGTAGATTGTTTGCGCTGGCTGTCGCAATCATGCTGTCGTGTGTCTCATCAGTGGCACAGCAGACAGAACAGTCAGTCAGTATGCCGATGTATCTGACACTGGAAAAAGCCATTGAAATTGGTCTTGCCGAAAATCCCACGATAGTGGTGGCAGATCAGCAGATACAGTTGAAGGAGATAAGCAAGAAGGAGGCCTGGCAGGCATTGTTGCCTTCGGCGGAGATTTCGGGAACTGTGCAATATACGTTGCTGGCTGCTGAGATGAAACTTAACAATATGTCATTCAAGATGGGACAGGACAACACATCGACGTGGAATGCACAGATGCAGGTGACCCTTCCGCTGTTTGCTCCAACCGTGTATGCCACAATGAACCTGACCAAAAGCGACCTGGAGAATGCGGTGGAGCAGAGCCGCAGTTCCAAACTGGATCTGGTGAATCAGATTACAAAGGCATATTACCAGCTTATCCTGGCCCAGGACAGTTATGATGTTCTGACAAAAAGCTATGAACAGAGCAGCCGTAACTTTGAAGTGATAAACAATATGTATCAGTTGGGCAGTGCGAGTGAATATGACAAGATAAGTGCCGAGGTCCAGATGCGCAGTATGCAGCCTACTGTGATTTCAGCCAGGAACGGCGTGAACCTTGCAAAACTTCAACTGAAGGTTCTCATGGGTGTAACTGCCGATGTTGATTTCTCAATTGAGGACAGACTGGAAGACTATGAGGACAGGTTGATGTCTGAGATGGTCTATGCCGAAGATTGCTCGCTGGAGAACAATACGTCTCTACGGCAGATGAGACTGAGCGAGAAGATGCTTCAGCAGACGCTCAAGATTCAGAAAATGAATTTCGTCCCGACTCTTGCACTCGTGGGCTCATACTCTTTCCAGTCTCTTTACAACGATAACCTGAGATTCTCCGATTATGATTGGTCCAAAAGCTCAAATCTGATTCTTTCATTGTCTATTCCGATATACAGGGCATCCAACTTTACAAAAATCAAAAGCACAAAACTTCAGATTAACCAACTTGCTGAGAACCGCAAGTACACTGAGAGACAGTTGGATATGCAGGTCCGTACCTTTGTTGACAATATGAAGGCAAGTGCCGAGCAGGTTGCCAGCAACAAAGAGGCAATAGCACAGGCCGACAAAGGTTATGAAATTGCAAAGAAAAGATACGAGATTGGCGGAGGTACGATTCTTGAACTCAACAGTTCTGAATTGTCTCTTGTCTCTGCAAAACTGACATACAGTCAGTCTATTTACGATTATCTTGCAGCCAAGGCTGATTTGGACAAGGTTCTCGGAAAGAACGATTTTATCAATATTGCTGAGTAGAATATTAAAAATGAATCATAATATGAAAACTTTCAAATGTCTGTTTTTGGCGTTCTGTGTTGCCACTGCTGTCTCTTCGTGCCAGAACAAGAGCTCCGAGGATGCAGGTAAGCCAGTAGCCAAGCCTATCGTCAAGTTGGCTTCGGTAAACGTTGAATCGGTTGACCAGTTGCAGGTTTACTCCGCTTCCATAGAAGGAGAGTCAAAAAACAATATTGCGCCATCATCTCCGATGCGCATAGATAAAATCCTCGTTGAAGTCGGTGACAATGTCCGCAAGGGTCAGAAACTGGTTCAGATGGATGAGGCTAATCTCAAGCAGCTTGAATTGCAGATAAAGAATCTGGAAGTCCAGTTCAACCGTGTTGATCAGCTCTACCAGGTTGGCGGTGTTTCAAAAGCAGAGTGGGACAACATCAACCTGCAGCTTGAGGTAAACAGGACGGCATATAGGAATCTGTTGGAGAACACTCAACTGCTCAGCCCTATAGATGGTGTCGTGACTGCCAGGAATTATGACAACGGCGATCTGTACAGCGGTCAGCCTGTACTGATAGTGCAGCGAATCACCCCTGTAAAACTCAAGATAAACGTATCAGAACAGTACTTTTCGCGAGTCAGCCAGAACGATGCCGTTACGATTGAGCTGGATGCCTATCCGGGTGAGACATTCAGAGGAAAGGTATCCCTGATATATCCGTCTATAGATTCATACACGCATACTTTTACAGTCGAGGTGACTGTTGCCAATGCAGAACGCAAACTCCGCCCCGGAATGTTTGCGAGAGCCACTCTGAATCTTGGAGCCGAAAATCACGTTGTTGTACCGGATATAGCCATAGTCAAGAGAGCAGGTTCGGGCGACCGTTTCGTGTATGTCTATGAGAATGACGGCACCGTCAGTTACAGGAAGGTGGAGTTGGGACAGAGACTAGGTGACCGTTTCGAACTGATTTCCGGCGTTCCTGACAATGCCAGAGTTGTCATAGCAGGTCAAAACAGGCTGGCTGACGGTGTGGAAGTTGAGGTTGAACAGTAAATCTGCCGGTCAATGAGTCTGTACGAAGGTTCGGTCAGAAGACCGGTTATGACAGCCCTGTGTTTTGTGGCTGTCGTGGTGTTCGGCATTTTCTCATATACGAAACTGCCGATTGACCAGCTCCCTGACATAGAGTCGAACACTATAATGGTGTTTACATACTACAATGGAGCCAGTGCGTCGGATATTGAGACTAATGTAACGCGTCCTCTTGAGAGCACGCTTAACAGTTGCAGTTACATCAAGCATATAACCTCTAGATCCTCAGAGAACGTTTCTGTCATTACGCTTGAGTTTGAGTTCGGTCACGACATTGACGATCTGACAAACGATGTCCGCGACAAGCTGAATATGATTTCCATGGCGTTGCCTGACGACGCCGGTACGCCGATCCTGTTCAAGTTCGATACAAGTATGATGCCTATCATGCTTCTTTCTGTACAGGCATCAGAAAGTCAGTCGGCCTTGTACAAGATTCTGGATGAGAGTCTCGTCAATCCCCTGGAACGAATACCGGGAGTCGGTACGGTTGCCGTCGCCGGAGCTCCGCAGCGTGAGATATATGTCTATTGCGATCCCGCAAAGCTTGAAGCCTACAATATTACTATCGAAAGCATAAGTGCGCTTATCGGGGCTGAGAACCGCAACATGCCCGGTGGAAACATCGATATAGGTAACGAAAGCTTCGCACTTCGTGTTGAAGGCGAATTCTCCGATCCTCTTGAGATGAACCATCTGGTTCTGGCATCCGTCAACGGAAGGAATGTTTACCTTAGTGATGTTGCGAGAATTGTTGACCGTACACAGGAGCGTGCCCAGCAGACATTCACCAACGGCGTTCAGGGTGCAATGGTGACTATCCAGAAGCAGACTGGTGCAAATACCGTCGAGATATGCCGCAAAGTGATGAGTATGTTGCCTGAACTCCAGAAGGGACTTCCGTCTGACATCAGACTTGGAATAATATATGACGGATCTGACGAGATTATCAGGACTGTGAACTCGCTGGCAGAAACCATTGCGTACGCTCTTCTGTTTGTCATATTTGTCGTGTATCTGTTTACCGGCCGCTGGCGTGCCACGGTTGTGGTGTCGATAACCATACCTCTGTCACTTATCGCTTCGTTTATATATCTTGCAGTTACCGACGGTTCGCTGAATATCATCTCCCTGAGCTGTCTTACGATAGCAATAGGTATGGTTGTGGACGATACGATTGTGGTATTGGAAAACATCACTACTCACATTGAGCGCGGTTCAGATCCGAAACAGGCGGCAATTCACGGTACCAACGAGGTCGCCGTATCGGTTATGGCATCAACGCTGACAATTTTTGCCGTATTCTTTCCGCTTACCCTGATTTCGGGTATGGCGGGCGTCATGTTCAAGCAACTGGGTTGGATGATGTGCATTATCATCGCCATCTCGCTGATTACGTCTTTGTCACTGACTCCGATGCTGTGCTCAAAGATGCTCAGGCTGGAGAAGAAACCCGGCAAGTTGCACAAGAAACTCTATTCTAACTTTATCGGCAAAGGATTGAGCAAACTGGATGTGTGGTATGCCAGAAGGATTAACTGGGCAGTACGCCACCGCAAACTTGTACTGACAATCGGAGTCGTCCTGTTCCTTCTTTCATTGCTGCTTTTCCCGGGAATCAAGTCGGAGTTCTTCCCTTCTGACGACAACGGCCGTATTTCCGTGACGGTGTACATGCCTATCAGTACAAATACCGACCGTTCAAGAGAAATGGCTGTTGAACTGGCTAATCTTTGGATGAACCGGTATGGTGAGGAAACCTTGCCGGTGTGCAACTTCCGTGTAGGTGCAGCTGACGAAAACAACACCTTTGCTTCGATGCAGACAAACGGAACTTATGTCATATCCTTCAATATCACCCTGGCAAAGTTGGAAAAACGTGAAATTTCAAGTTCTGAGGTTGTCGCGCAGATGCGCAACGACTTGGCGGCACGTCCGGAGATAGAACGCTTCATGGTGAGGGAAGGCGGCGCAATGAGCATGGGAGGCCAGTCTTCAGCCGAATTCGAAGTGTATGGCTATGATTTCGAGGTTACAGACCGAATAGCAAAAGAGTTCATGTCTGCCATGTCGAAGGTTGAAGGTGTAGGTGAATCGTATGTAAGCCGTGACGACTATCAGCCTGAGTATCAGGTCGAGTTTGACCGCGAGAAACTTGCTCAGCACGGGTTGAATCTTACCACGGCGGCAAGTTACCTGAGAAACCGTATTTATGGAGCTACCGCTTCGTATTTCCGTGAAGAGGGCGAGGAGTACTATATCAAGGTTCGCTACGCTCCGGAATACCGTACGGAACTTACTGATATTGAGAATATCCTGCTGTACGGGACCAATGGACATGCAGTGAGGCTCAAAGAGGTAGGGCAGGTGGTTGAGAAGTTTACTCCTCCGACCATTCAGCGTAAAGACCGCCAGCGCATTAACACAGTAACCTGTGTAGTTGCGGGAAACTCTGCCTTGAGCGACGTGGTTGATGCGGGCAAGGAAATAATCTCTCAGATGGAAATACCCGAAGGAGTGTCAATACAGATTTCCGGTGACTATGAGGACCAGCAGGATTCCTTCCACGACATGGGCACATTGGCCGTCATTATACTTCTCCTGGTGTTTATCGTGATGGCGGCACAGTTCGAGTCGCTTACGCTGCCGTTCATCATAATGTTCTCAATACCATTTGCTTTCAGCGGCGTTCTTGTGGCACTCGTCATTACCGGCACGACACTCAACCTAATGAGTCTGCTCGGAGCAATCATGCTTATCGGTATAGTTGTGAAGAACGGAATCGTACTTATCGACTTTACAGGATTGTGCCGTGAACGCGGACTCTCTGTCATACAGTCAACTGTACGGGCTGCCCGCAGCAGGTTGCGTCCTGTCCTCATGACTACCATGACAACTATTCTGGGTATGATTCCGATGGCATTGAGCCAAGGACAAGGTGCTGCCATGTGGCGTCCTCTCGGTGTTGCTGTCATCGGGGGCCTCACGGTATCTACTATCCTGACCCTTGTTATAGTACCTGTCCTCTATTGCGTGACCCAAGGTGTCGGAATAAAGAAAAACCGTCGCAAGCACCGCCGCAGGCTCGAAGTACTGAAATACTGGGAAGCCAACAAAGAGAGTATGATACATGACAGAACCCGGAGGGTTGAACCTAACTAAATACAGAGAATATGAAATCGATATTCATCGCTTTTGACCAGGCATACACCGAACGTATTATAGATCTTCTTACGAGAATGAACTGTCGCGGATTCTCAATGGTTGAGCAGCTTCAGGGGAGGGGAACCAACAAAGGAGAACCACATTACGGAAACCACGCGTGGCCTTCGATGTGTTCGGGAATACTGACTGTCGTTGAAGACACTTCTGTCGATCCGTTGCTCGAGGCTCTTCACAAGATGGATGTGGCAAAGGAACGGCTTGGCCTCAGGGCTTTTGTCTGGAACGTGGAGAAGACAATCTGATTCCAGGTCAGTCAAGGTGGCTCTGCCATCCCTGGGCTTTCAACTCAATCTCCTGACCTGAGTCGGTTACAAGCATTCTGCCCGACTCGGGATTGGTGATATGTCCAATCAGATGGATGTCTTTGAGCGCGGATATCCGCTCATGCAACTCAAGCGGAACCGTAAACAGCAGTTCGTAGTCTTCTCCGCCGTTCAGGGCACAGGTATAGACGTTCATGTTGAACTCTTCTGCCATTACAGCTGTCTGATAGTCTATCGGTATTCTTTCCTGATAAAGCCTGCATCCGGTTCCGCTCTGTCTGCAGATATGTATAAGTTCTGATGACAGCCCGTCTGAAATGTCAATCATGGCAGTCGGCCTGATACCTGCATCGGCCAACTCCTTGATTATGTCTCCTCTTGCCTCCGGTTTCAGCTGCCTTTCCAGTATGTATTCCCTTCCGGCAAAATCAGGAGAGAAAGGCTCCTTGCTGTCGTGGTGTGTACTGTAGAATACCGCTTTCTCGCGTTCCAGAAGCTGCAGTCCCATGTATGCGGCGCCAAGATTGCCCGATACGCATATCAAGTCGTTTGGCCTGGCTCCGTTCCGGAAGACTATATCTTCCTTTTTTGCCTCGCCAATACAGGTGATGCTTACCGCCAATCCCGTGAGAGATGATGTCGTGTCTCCGCCTACGATGTCGA
This sequence comes from Bacteroidaceae bacterium, assembly GCA_017615835.1. GTDB lineage: Bacteria > Bacteroidota > Bacteroidia > Bacteroidales > Bacteroidaceae > Colenecus. The sequence continues at coordinate 244,169 of JAFZZI010000004.1, forward strand.
CCCCATGTTTATCACATGCCAAAAGAACTCCTTCATAGAAGTCTTCAAGGTCCTCGACGGAGAATCTTTTGCTTATAGCAAGTGATACAGTCAACTGTCTCGGCCGGCCATTCATGGCGTATATGTCAGAGATGTTTACCGAAGCAGATTTATATCCCAGATGCTTTAGCGGCATGTATGTCAGGTCAAAGTGAACACCTTCCGTCAGCATGTCTGTGGTTACCAGCACTTGCTTGCCGGAATAGTCAAGCACCGCCGCATCATCACCAACTCCGTATATGGAGGAACTGTTGTTAAGCCTAATCTCTTTTGTGAGATGCTCAATCAACCCGAATTCTCCCAGTTTTGAAATCTCAGTCCTTTCCACGTCTCTTGTTATTGAAATTATCAATATGTCCTACTACAATCCTGTCAAACTCTTCTTTTCCCCTGACAAACCTGACCCTTACGGGTAAAATCCACAGCATCTGCGCCAGCCTTTGCGGAATGTCCAGCTTCATCATTTTGACAGCATCCTTTTCGGTAATGACCACCATGTCTTCAGGTCTCCAGTCCTTCAGCATGGTTTCTATCCGTTTCATGTCTCTTTCGCTGAATCTGTGGTGGTCAGGGAACCGTATGGTGCTGATGTTCTGAGTATGGCAGGACAGAGTCTTGACAATCAGTTCAGGCGATGCAATTCCGGTAGCGACCAGAATTCTGCTGCCTGCTTTTATTGAATCCAGCGGCTTGGCTTTTCTCCCGTCTTCATCGAAAGGCTTCAGACTCCCGTACTCAAGCCCGGTGAAGAATAATCTTTGATTCACATTCAGCCGCAGCCGTTCTTGCATTGTATCCATCTGCTCCTCAGTTATGCTTTCAGGGCATTTGCTCACGATTATGATGTCTGCGCGGTAACGTCCCTCTGCTGATTCGCGAAGCAGACCTTCCGGAATAGGCCGGTCGTCCAGAATATTCCTGTTCCAGTTGACAAGCATTATGTTGAGAGAGGCCTTTACCGCCCTGTGCTGCATGCCGTCATCCATAATAACTACTTCGGGCCTGAATTCCTCAAGCTTTTGCAATCCTTCAACCCTGTTTTCACATACGGCCACTGTGACATTTGGGTTTTTCCTGCGCATCTGACAAGGCTCGTCGCCGGCATGACGCGGATCAGAATCGGTTTCGACAACGTAATAGCCTTTGGTGTCACGTCCATATCCGCGGCTGAGTATTGCCGTCGGGTACTTGTCTGCGAGCAATGAAGCCAAGTACTCCGAGTGGGGTGTCTTGCCCGTACCGCCTGCAGTAATGTTGCCTATGCAGATCACAGCGAACGGCGCTGAATATGAACTGAGAATGCCCTTTTCGTACATTCTGTTCCTGATGCCGGTGAAAGTATCGTATATCCAGGCTGCCGGGCGAAGCCAGGCTTTTGTCTTGAATGAAGGGTCTGACATAGACGTAGTTTCTTATGCAAAGATAATCAAATAGGGCGTAAAATTGAAGTATTGCCTGTCAAACGGACCCCTTTTTACCCGAAATGACGCATACTTTGACTCTCAAATGACTGAAAAGATGTGAAATCCACAAAAAATAGTGCATTTAAGTATTAAAAAGTGGGATGTCTCGTAAAAAAGTTGTAATTTGCAGCCGGTTTGTTCAGACCATAGACAGTGTGCCTGTTAGGGAAAGATGCTCGAGTGGTTGAAGAGGCACGCCTGGAAAGCGTGTAAACGCCTAAAGCGTTTCCGGGGTTCGAATCCCCGTCTTTCCGCAACGGGACAGAGACGAATAGTTTGAATTAAAATACTAACATTAACAAAAGTAATTTCAAAATGAAAAAGTTATTTGCATTCGTTGCAACGATGGGAGTCCTTACATTCGGATTGACCCAGGCAGTTATCGCTCAGGACGAGACATCACCGGCTGAAACTTCGGTGGCTCAGGATGAAGCAGTTGGTCAGGCAGCTGTCAATGCTGCTGAAAATGTTGAGTTCGAAGCAGAAGGCGGTATTCACAAGAACCTCAAGACGAAGTTCATTGAGGGTAACGCAGCCTTTATGTCACTGGTTGCCATTGCTATGATACTTGGTCTTGCACTTTGCATTGAGCGTATAATTTTCCTCAGCATGTCTGAAATTGACAGCAAGAAACTTCTTGAAGAGATACAGGCTGCTCTTGAGAAGGGTGATGTCGAGGGAGCTAAGGATATCTGCCGCAACACCAGAGGACCGGTTGCATCTATCTGCTATCAGGGCCTTTCGAGAGTCAACGAAGGTCTTGACGTGGTTGAGCGTTCAGTCGTTTCCTATGGTAGCGTTCAGGCTTCGAATCTTGAGAAGAACCTCTCATGGATTACTCTTTTCATTGCCATGTCCCCGTCACTCGGATTCCTCGGTACCGTTATCGGTATGGTCCAGGCTTTCGATGCTATCCAGAATGCAGGTAACATTTCTCCTACCGTTGTTGCCGGTGGTATGAAGGTCGCCCTTATCACAACAATCTTCGGTATTATCGTAGCCCTTATTCTCCAGGTGTTCTACAACTACATTTTGAGCAAGGTAGAGGGACTGAACACAGATATGGAGGATTCTTCAGTAAGTCTGCTTGACATACTGATGAAATATAACCTGAAGTTCCAGAAGTAATATTCCCACCCGAGATGAAAAAGAAATTCAGTTTGTCACAGATTGCCCTGTTGATCATATTGATCCTCTCGGCCGTAGTGCTTGTCATGTTCTACGGAGTGGGGTACGGAACACAGGAAACAATCAACGATGCAGTATATACTGCTCCGGCCAACACCGGATTGCTGCTCTACTGGCTCTATGCCCTGGTAGCATTGTGTGTGGCTGTCGTATTCATTTTCGGAATTGCAAAGCTTTTCAGAAAGAAGTCTTCAAAGTCAGGAAAGAACAGCCTCGTAGGTTTCGTCTTCCTGTTCACTTTAGCAGCTGTAGTTGTCTCCTATTTCCTTTCAAGTTCGGAAGCAATCCGTCTTGGAGACCACTCTCTTTTTGAAGACCAGTCCATGCTGAAGCTTACGGACACCTGCCTTTACACAATGTATGCACTTGCGGCTGTAGCCATCTTGACTGCAATCCTTGCCATGATCGGAGTATTCAAGGCCAGAGTAAAGAAGTAACCCTGTAGAGTTTTCTTTGATTATGGGTAAAAGTAGCAGAAAGGTTCCAGGCTTGAATGCATCATCAACTGCGGATATTTCCTTTATCCTGTTGATCTTCTTCTTGGTAACCACTTCAATGGATACCGATACGGGTCTTCCCCGTCGTCTTCCGGAGTGGGATCCCAATGCACTTGAAGAGGAGGTCCAGATTAGGGAACGTAACATTATGACTGTTTATGTAAACAGCAATAATGAGATACTTTGCCGCAAGGAGATTATTGACATAAGCCAACTGAAGGATTTGGCAAAGGAATTCATTGCCAATCCTGAGGACAAGATGAACATGCCGGCGAAGGAAGAGTATGAAATTCCGGGATTCGGTACGGTTTATACAACGGTCAAGCATGTAATTTCGCTTCAGACCGATGTCGCGACGCAGTACGCAGTATATTTTAAGGTTCAGGATGAACTGACCAAGGCGTATAACGAACTGAGAGCCGAATGGGCTCAGAGGCAGTTCCACAAAAGATGGGAGGACTGCTCTGCTGATCAGAAGTTGTATGCCAGAGGTATGTATCCCTCAAAGATTTCTGAGGCTGAACCCAAAGAGTATGGTCAAAACAGATGAGTCATGAGTAAGTTCAGAAGTAACGGCAAAAGGGAAATGCCTGAGTTGAATACGTCATCACTCCCTGACTTGATATTTACAGTACTGTTCTTCTTCATGTGCGTAACGTCAATGAGAGAGATTGATCCTATAGTAGATGTAACCACGCCGGTAGGAACACAGCTTGAGAAGTTGGAGAACAAATCCCTGGTTTCATACATTTATATAGGTCAGCCTATTGACAAGTACCGTACACAGTTCGGTAGTGGCACACGTATCCAGTTGAATGACAAGTTTGCTGATGTGACAGCAATCCATGATTATGTCGCTCAAAAGCGTGAAAGCATGCACGAGTATGACATACCTTTCATGAAGGTTTCTCTGAAGATTGACGAGAATACCAAGATGGGTATTGTAACAGAGGTTAAACAGGCGTTACGTAAAGCCTGGGCTCTGAACATCGTCTATTCGGGCAATCCTGCCACGAAGTAGTAGGACAAAAGAAAGAAGAAGGGGAGGGCATTGCCTTCCCCTTCTTCTTTATACTGTCTGGTGTCGTATACGCCAATGCTGCGGATACAGATTGTTGGCACGTTTTCCCAGGTTCTTTACGAAACCAAGCGGAACGTCATCGTACATTACGAGGACATATCCTTTTTCACAATCGTCCAGCTTCAGCGCATCAAGATGAAGATACGACAATGCCTGCTCCATTGAAAGATTGACAGAACAGAAACAGTCTTTGCGCAGTTCCGTGCTCATGGAGAGAGGATGGGAGGGTACCCATTCGTGTCCCTTCATTATCGCCACTTCAAGTCCGGGCACCAGAGTGTTGAGTTCTGTTGAAACCAGTTTCATCTGCTCCGACAGTTCTGACGGCATTGCGATGACTGAACTTCCTTTTACTTCAAATCTGAACCTTTCATGTTCTCTTACCCAATTGCGGAAGATTCCATCGGCGCCCTTCCTGTCATAATCGGCTTTTTTCCTTGAGATACCAGCAAGGTCTCCAGGTTTTTTAAGAAGTGACATGAAAAAACCTTCACCCCGTGTTCTGTGCGGCATGAAATGATACACCGGTAACGCTCTTCCGCTCAGGTCTCCGGTAATATTCCAGGACTTTGAAACTTCTATCTCCACAGGCTCGGCATTGAACTCCTCCGTGAGCCAGGCAACATTGTCTTCGTCTTCAAGAGTATTGTATGTACAGGTGCTATAGATGAGGTATCCCCCGGGTTTCAGGGCAGGCCAGACAGCCCTTAGAATGTCCCGCTGCCTGGCCGCACACATTCTGACATTTTGTATGCTCCACTCACTTACCGATTCTGCATCCTTGCGGAACATTCCTTCGCCGGAACACGGTACGTCGGCAAGAATGATGTCAAATGACAAAGTAGAGTCTCCAATGCGTTCTGGAGTATCATTTGTGACCATTATTCCTGACCGTCCCCATTTAATCATATTCTCAGCCAGAATATTTGCCCTGCCCCGATTAATCTCATTGGTAACTGTCAGGCTCCCTTCGGGCAGAAGCGAGCAAAGATGCGTTGCCTTGCCACCGGGTGCAGCACACAAGTCCAAGGCCATTACCGGTCCGCTGACGCAACGCTTCACCGCTTGCTCCAGAAACATTGATGAAGCTTCCTGTACATAGTAGCACCCGGCATGAAACAGCGGGTCGGATGTGAAATGAGGGCGTTCCTTAAGATACAGTCCGTTCTTTGCCCATGGAACCTCTCCATCTGTCTGAATACCCTGAAGCTTTCCATCGAGAGCCTCTCTTGAAAAGAGTGAAGTGTTCAGACGTATGCTGACAGTAGGATCAGTCTCAATACTCTGAAAAAACTCTTCGGCCTCTCCTTCGTGAAGGAGCTTTTTTATCTCTTCCCTGAACTGAACCGGAAGTCCCATTGCGTTTGCTGAAATGTTCGGCGAAGATAAATATTTTGAGTAAATTTGTACCTCACAGAGTCTGCTTTTATGAGACAATATCTTGATTTGCTCAACAGAATACTTACCGAGGGTGTAAGAAAGGATGATCGTACAGGTACCGGAACGCTCAGCGTATTCGGCCATCAGATGAGGTTTGATCTTGATGAAGGTTTCCCGTTGCTTACAACCAAGAAACTTCATCTCAAATCCATTATTTATGAACTGTTGTGGTTCCTGAACGGAGATACCAATGCCAAGTGGCTTCAGGATAGGGGAGTGCGCATTTGGAATGAATGGGCAGACCCAGACGGTAATCTGGGGCACATCTATGGCTATCAGTGGCGTTCCTGGCCAGATTACGAAGGTGGTTTCATAGATCAGATTTCCGAGGCGGTCAACACCATAAAAAACAACCCTGATTCCCGCAGAATCATTGTAAGTTCGTGGAACGTGGCTGACCTGAAGAACATGAATCTTCCGCCCTGTCATACTTTCTTTCAGTTTTATGTGGCTGAAGGACGTCTGAGTCTTCAGTTATACCAGCGTTCAGCCGACACGTTCCTGGGAGTTCCCTTCAACATTGCCTCATACGCCCTTCTCCTTATGATGATGGCGCAGGTGACAGGACTGAAAGCGGGTGATTTCGTTCATACTACGGGCGATACTCATCTGTATCTGAACCATCTGGATCAGGCCCGTCTTCAATTGACACGTCAGCCTCGACAACTGCCGCAAATGATGATTAATCCGGATGTCAAAAGTATATTCGACTTCAAATATGAGGATTTTGAATTGGTTGGATACGATCCGCACCCGCATATCAAGGCCGAAGTCTCAGTCTGAGCCTATGGTATCAATCATTGTAGCCGTTGCCGAGAATGGGGCAATAGGTTATAAAGGAGGTTTAGTCTATCATATCTCCTCTGACCTTACGAGATTCAAGTCCCTGACTGTGGGCAACACCGTTCTGATGGGACGCAAAACCTTTCAGTCACTGCCCAAGGGTGCGCTGCCAAACCGAAGAAACATTGTCCTGTCAAGGAATGCAGATGTCTGCCTTCCGGGTGTCGAGATCTTCAGCTCGTTTGAGGAGGCTCTCAGACATTGTGCCAAAGATGAGCATGTGTATGTCATAGGAGGCGCTGAGATATACCGTCAGGCTCTTCCTTTTGCAAATGAACTTGAAATGACTCTCATTCACGACACTCCCGAACAGGCTGATACATTCTTTCCGGAGATTGATATGTCTGAATGGAAAGAAGTGGCCCGGGAGGACTATCCTGCCGATGGTGAAGATGAAATCTCCTATTCCTTTGTCACCTTGCACCGCAAATCCTGAATCCGCTGTTACTGATATAGCCCGTACGTGGTTCGCAGAACCCTGAACTCTGTTCGGCGGTTCAGTTGGTTACATATTTCCTGCTGTTCCTCGGTCAGTGTGGTAATGAACTGTTCGGTCAGTTCCTGACCCTCTTTAAGGAACTTGTATTCCTCAGCCTGCCTGCGCGACACGACCTTTGGCCTTCCTTCACCATAACCTTTTGCTGTCAGGCGTTCCTTCTCGATGCCATGTTCAATAAGGTATTTCACGACGTTGTCAGCCCTCTGTTGTGAGAGCCTTTCGTTGTATTGGTCATTTCCTTTGTAGTCACAATGCGCACCAAGTTCTATAGTTACGTTAGGATTGTCATTCAGAAGAATAACAAGTTCGTCCAGGGATGCTGTTGACTCAGGTCTCAGTGTTGCCCTGTCGAAATCGAAGAAAATGTTGTCGATAAGCACAGGCTTTGTTATCGATGACAAGGGGAACTGCAATACATATTCGCGGTCTTGATCGGTGCTGTCGGCTGTCAGTTCCTGCTTAACGTTCATATAGCCTTTACACGTCCCCAGCAGCACATAGCTCGCACCAGGCGTCACGCGTATGGTGAACGAACCGTCGGTCTTCACATTTATCTTCTGATTGGTACCCTCGTCTCCTACAAGGTAAACCAACGCATCGGGCAGTTCATAGCCATCCTTTTCGTAAACCCAGCCGGTGAGGTTGTGAACGGTTTCGGGCAGAAAGAACGAGTAGATATTGTCGCGTCCACGGCCATCATTCCTGTTTGATGAGAAGAATCCTCTTGTATAGTCACCCTCGAACGTCATGCCGAAGTCATCTGCATACGAATTGACTGGTGACTGCATGTTTGTCACCTCCCATGTCGAGTCTGTCAGTGCAATAGCCCTGAAAATGTCCAGGCCTCCCATTCCCGGCCATCCGTCCGAAGAGAAATAGAGTTCGCCGTTTCGGCGAAATGTGGGGAACATCTCATTGCCAGGAGTATTGATGTCAGGTCCGAGATTTTCAGCACCGATGAATAATCCTCCGTTGTGAGTGCGCCAGATGTCAAGTCCGCCGAATCCGCCCTCCATGTCCGATACGAAATAGATCCACTCCCCGTCGGGCGATAAGGCAGGATGTGCGTATGAATAGAGAGTGTCGCTGGAGTTATAGTCGGTTCCGGCCTGCCATGCGGCTTCCGACCTTTGCGAACTCATTATCTGCGCATGACGCGGAAAATCGGGATCCATGGTACAGCGCGTGAACAGCATGGTCTGAAAGTCGGACGAGAAGGTGCAGCTTCCGTCCTCATATTCACTGTTGGGGCCGGATTCTATAACCTCAGGTTTCTGCCATACTCCCTTCTCGTTCTTTTTTGAGACGAAGATGTCGCAGCTTTTCATTCCGGTAATACCGTTTATGTTGTCGCCCTGTGATTCCTTGCGACTGGATGTGAAGTATAACTGGTCGTAGTTCTCACTGCCGAACATGGGCGAGAAATCGCTCATCCGGGAGTTGAAGACAGGTTCCAGCCTGACGGTAAACCTTGTGGGATTGTTTTTCCACTCCTGTGACAGAGTACATGATTCCAGCCCGTTAATGGCCAGTCTGTCACCGGGGCACAATTTCAGAAAAGCTTCATAGTTCTTTGCTGCATCCCTGTATTTACCCGATGCCAGTTGCATGTCGGCCAGGTAGCGGATTGCTGTTGAATCCTTGCAGTTGTAGCGTACCGCATTCTGATAGGCAGCCAGAGCCCTCGGGAAATAGTCGATATGGCGGTAACTCTCTCCAAGCATGAATGCCCTCTCTGCTCTTTTGGGCTTATCCTTGGCTGGAGTTGCCGCGTATGCTTTCCTGTATAGAGTCGCCGCCTCAAAGTATTCACCCAAAGCATAACTCTGGTCAGCCTTGCGCAGCTGATATTCGGCACCGCAACCGCAAAGCATGAGGGTTGTCAGTGCAGCCAGAAGTATAGCAGTCTTTCTTAGGGGCATATATATTAAACTCAGAACAGAGCATATTATTGCAACCGCACTGATGAATTGTCTGCCAGGACATTTCTGGTCAGATCAGTCACCATCTGCTTCATCTCTGTTACGAATTGCTGAGAGTCGTAAGTGCCTTTCTCAATCTCGCGAAGGTGTTTTTCCCACCTTCCGGTCAGTTCGGCGCTCTTCAGCAATTCCTCGTGAATAAGATCCATAAGTTTCATTGCTGTCGGAGTGGGGCGCAGGTTTTTCTTTTCTTTTCTGATGTAGTCGCGTTTGTAGAGAGTCTCGATTATTGCCGCACGTGTTGAAGGCCTTCCGATGCCGTTCTCCTTCAGGGCATCGCGTAGTTCTTCATTGTCAACAAATTTGCCCGCAGTCTCCATTGCCCGCAACAGTGTTGCCTCAGTGTATGGCTTGGGCGGTTGAGTCCACTTCTCAGCCAATTCAGGAACATGAGGCCCGGATTCACCAGTCTCGAATTGCGGCAGATTATTCTCCTCGTCTGTATCTTTCTCCTTTTCGGCAGTCTTGTCTCCTTCATACACGACCCTCCAGCCAGGCATGAGTATCTCTTTGCCGGTAACCTTGAACTCTGTCTTTTCCACATTGCCCATCACTGTTGTTGTAGAGAACAGGCATTCCGGCCAGAAAGATGCTATAAAACGCCTCGCTACCAGGTCAAAGACTCTCTTTTCACTCTCGCTGAGCGCGGCCGGTTTTACTCCTGTCGGAATAATTGCATGGTGGTCAGTCACTTTCGAGTTGTCAAACACCCGTTTAGTCTTGGGTAGTTTACGTGCCAGCAATGGCTCTGTGTATTGTGAATACTCTGTCAGCCCTTTCAGAATCTGCGGACATTTCGGATATATGTCATCGCTCAGAAAAGATGTGTCAACCCTGGGGTATGTGGTTATCTTCTTTTCATACAGCGACTGAATTGTTTTCAGGGTCACGTCCGCGGACATCCCATATCTCCGGTTGCACTCCACCTGCAGAGATGTCAGGTCAAAAAGCCTCATAGGGTACTCCTTGCCCTCCTTTTTCGATACATCTGTCACATTGAAAGGCTTTCCTGATATTGACGCAAGTATCTTTTCGCCCTCCGACTTGTCAGTGAACCTTCCCTTTACCGCACTAAACTTTACATCTCTGTAGTTGGTCTTAAGTTCCCAGTATTGTTCGGGCCTGAAATTGTCAATCTCCTTCTGACGATTCACTACAAGTGCAAGGGTGGGGGTCTGCACCCTTCCAATCGACAGAATCTGTTTCCTGTCGCTACGGTATTTCAGTGTGTAAAGCCGTGTGGCGTTCATACCCAGCAGCCAGTCGCCTATTGCCCTGCAGAGCCCTGCTTCGTAAAGCCGCTGAAAGTCGGACTGAAGTTTCAGCTGCTTGAAACCTTCGCGTATCGATTCTTCCGTCAATGATGATATCCATAGCCTTTTCACGGGGCATTTTACGCCTACCTTTTGCATTACCCATCGCTGAATCAACTCACCCTCCTGGCCTGCATCACCACAGTTCACAATACTGTCAGCTTTCAGCATCAGTGACTCAATAATCTTGAACTGTTTCTCAATTCCTTTATCGTCAATCAGCTTGATCCCGAAGCGGGGAGGTATCATAGGCAGGCTTCCAAGACTCCATGATTTCCAGTTGTCGCTGTAGTCTGCCGGTTCCTTCAGAGTACAAAGATGGCCGAATGTCCAGGTTACCTGATAACCGTTGCCTTCTATATAGCCGTCGTGTTTTGTCCTGGCGCCCAGCACGTCGGCAATCTCCTTCGCCACGCTGGGCTTCTCTGCTATACATACTGTCATAGGTCAGATTTAGTTTCCGCAAAAATACAACAAAAAGTACACAAAGAGAACCGTACCTAATGTGTAGGCGGTTGTGATACCTTTAATTTCATCCTTTAAATGTAGTACAGTTTCAGTCATATAATGTAATTTTGCAAAGTTATTCTTTAAGTTCAATCTAAAAGACGATTATTTATGAAGTGTAAAGGACTGCTTTTGTCATCTCTCTTTAACGTCTTTATGCGCACTATTGCATTCATGCTGCTGCTGATAGCCGGCACCGCGACGTCGTGTGCCCAGTATTACATGAATGTATTCAATAAGAACGGCGAGACGGTCCGGTTTGCAGTGACTGAACTGGACAGTGTATTCTTTACTTACAAAGAAATTCCTGCATACGAATATGTCGATTTGGGTCTCAGCGTGAAGTGGGCGACCTTCAATGTCGGTGCCACTAAGCCGGAGGAGTTCGGCGATTACTTTGCATGGGGTGAGACGAAACCGAAGGAAGACTATTCCTGGCCTGCCTACAAGTGGTGTAACGGCTCATACGATTCTCTGACAAAGTACAATACAAAGAGCGATTACGGAACGGTTGACGATATGACTGTGCTTGACCCTGAAGATGACGTTGCCCACGTCAGGTGGGGCGGCAGTTGGCGCATGCCGACCAAAGCAGAACAGGAAGAACTCCTTGACAGCTGTACCTGGACCTGGTTCGACTCCGGCAATACAGAATTTAATGGAGTGGCCGGTTGTAAGGTTACAAGTAACGTTGAAGGTTACACAGACCGCTCCATCTTTCTTCCGGCTTCCGGGTATCGCGAATCTTTGTTACTCGGTGGCGTTGGCTACTACGGCTACTACATGAGTTCTCTTTGCTCGGGTAGTCCCTACTTTGCACGTGTCCTCGAACTAAGTTCAGATAGCCGTAGAATATACTACGCCTTCCGTTGCAACGGTCAATCTGTCCGGCCAGTCTGCCCTTAGGTTTTTATTTGCATGTAGTATTCGGTGTAGAAGGTTCTATTTGTGTACTCTCTGTGTTCTTGCTGACCAAGTATGCAGAGAAAACCGTCCCTACAGTGTACAAAAAGAACTCTCCCCGCTGTGTACCTGTATATAATAAGGTTAGCGCGCGTACGCGCGCGTAAAAAAGACCCATATCTGAATAAAAAAAGACCCATATCTGTATGTGAAGAATACCCATATCTGAACGCGAAGATATATGGGTCTTTTTGCAAGCAGACCCATATCCTTTTTAGCCGGGATGTCCCGCTGCCCATGAAACAGGGCCAGTCTTTAGTTACGAAATAGACTTTCAGCGTGGAAAATGCCGTCCAACGGGCATTGCTGTACTGTAAAAATACCTTACAAAACGAGAATCGTTTCAACTGTATGTGATGTACTCCTCAGTGTTATGAGATTACATAGAATGCCAGTACCACTGACAGGAGAAGAATCAAAGCTCCTATGATGAGGGCATAATAGAGACCTGTCTTGACAACGAGGCCGAAACTCTGCTTATAGCCTATCCCTAACATCTGATGGTAATCAATGAGAATGAGCAGCCCCATGAGCAGTATTCCTATCTCGTTTTTTTTGCCAAGAGACAATATCAGCACAAATAGCATGAATATACTGAACTGGCACAATATGTATGCAGCTGCAGTTGCCGCTGCTGCCCATCCAATAGAACGTTTTCTCAGTGCAAGGCGAATAGCTGGCCAAAGCAGGAAAAATATTCCCACGAAGTAATCTGCGCCCTGACTGCGGAGAGCACTCTCAAATGCAGCCAATGAGGCTTTTTTTGGTGAATCTATTGCCTCGGGATGCTTATCAAGCTGCATCAGTATGGATACATTGTGGAAATGGTTCAGCAACTTTTCGGTTCTTGCTGACAACTCTTTATCGCGTTCCTTTACCGAAACGGAATCTTCATCAGAATAGGAGAGTCCAATATGTGTGCCAGATACAGAATCTTCTGTAACTTCAGAATCGGATGATGTCGGTCTGAAATCCGGATGTGCAATTGATGATAACAGCGAAAAGAATGCATAGAAGATTATCAGAGATGTCAGCGGAGCCAGATAGACGTCGTGCATCCCCTTTATATAGTCGCGGATCATATAGCCCGGACGAAACAGCAGATGTATGAATGTGCGCTTGGCATCATCGTTCAAGAATGGAATGCTGTCAAATGCACCCCTGTAAAACCCTTTGATACTGCCTTCGGGCACATCATTGACTACCTTCCACTCCGACCTCCACGGATTGTAACCCAGGAGCTGCCAAATGTGGAATGCCCTGGTTCGGATCTTGAGACTATGCCTCCTACTCCTCATATCTGTCTGTAAGAAATACAAAAAAAAAAATTTTTTGCGTTTTTTAACCAAGAGGGGATGGCTGTTTCGGCCACCCCCTCTTGCTGTAACTGAATTGCTGTCATTCTCCCAACAGCAGTTCCATAATCTGGCACGCTGCCTTGGCGACACTGGTGCCCGGGCCGAAAATGGCTGCAGCACCTGCCTTGTACAGAAAATCGTAATCCTGTGCAGGAATGACGCCTCCGACAATAACCATGATGTCCTCGCGGCCAAGTTTCTTGAGTTCCTCGATAACTTGTGGAACAAGAGTCTTGTGACCTGCCGCAAGTGAGGAGACACCCAGAACGTGAACATCGTTCTCGACAGCCTCACGGGCAGATTCGGCCGGAGTCTGGAAGAGTGGTCCCATATCGACGTCGAAACCGCAGTCGGCATAGCCGGTTGCTACAACCTTGGCACCGCGGTCATGACCGTCCTGTCCCATCTTGGCTATCATGATACGGGGCTGACGGCCCTCCTTCTTTGCAAACTTCTCAGTAAGGGCGCAGGCTCTGTCGAAGTCCGGGTCCTTTTTGCTCTCTGATGAATACACGCCTGATATTGTTCTGATAACTGCTTTGTAACGGCCTACAATCTTCTCGCAGGCATAAGAAATTTCACCCAATGAGGCACGTACTTTTGCAGCCTCTACGGCAAGTTCAAGCAGGTTGCCCTCACCTGACTCGACGCACTTGGTTATGGCCTCAAGAGCATTCTGGACATCAGCTTCGTTGCGGTTGGCGCGAAGAGCCTTCAGTCGCTCAATCTGCTGGTTGCGGACGGCAGTATTGTCAACCTCGAGGATATCGATGGGATCTTCGTGGTCAAGACGGTACTTGTTGGTTCCCACGATGGTCTGAGTGCCGGAGTCGATACGGGCCTGGGTACGGGCAGCTGCCTCTTCGATTCGCATCTTGGGCAGACCTGTCTCGATAGCCTTGGCCATACCTCCAAGTTTTTCTATCTCCTGGATGTGCTCCCATGCCTTGTGGGCAATCTCGTGGGTCAGAGATTCGATGTAGTACGAGCCAGCCCACGGGTCAACCTCGCGGCAAATGTTGGTCTCCTCCTGGATATAAATCTGGGTATTACGGGCAATACGTGCTGAGAAATCGGTCGGCAGGGCAATTGCTTCGTCAAGAGCGTTGGTGTGCAGTGACTGGGTGTGTCCCAGTGCTGCAGCCATAGCTTCAATGCAGGTTCTGCCGACATTGTTGAACGGATCCTGTTCGGTGAGTGACCATCCTGAGGTCTGGCAGTGGGTACGCAGAGCCATGGATTTCGGGTTCTTTGCACCGAAACTCTTGGTAATCTTAGCCCACAGCAGACGCGCAGCACGCATCTTGGCAATCTCCATGAGATGGTTTGTCCCGATAGCCCAGAAGAACGACAGACGCGGTGCGAATGTGTCGATGTCCATTCCTGCGTTTATACCTGCACGCAGGTACTCCATACCGTCGGCCAATGTGTAGGCCAGCTCGATGTCGGCGGTTGCGCCGGCCTCCTGCATGTGGTAGCCGGAAATCGAAATCGAGTTGAACTTAGGCATGTTCTTTGAGGTGTACTCGAAGATGTCGGCAATGATCTTCATCGAGAACTTGGGAGGATAGATGTAGGTGTTGCGCACCATGAACTCCTTGAGAATGTCATTCTGGATTGTTCCCTGCATCTCCTCAAGTTTTGCGCCCTGCTCAAGTCCTGAAACGATGTAGAACGCCAGAATAGGCAACACAGCACCGTTCATGGTCATTGAGACAGACATCTTGTTAAGCGGAATGCCGTCGAACAGGACTTTCATGTCCTCAACGGAGCAGATGCTTACGCCGGCTTTACCTACATCGCCCACGACGCGCTCGTGGTCGGCGTCGTATCCCCTGTGGGTAGCAAGGTCGAATGCCACGGACAGACCTTTCTGTCCTGCCGCAAGGTTGCGGCGATAGAATGCGTTCGACTCTTCGGCCGTTGAGAATCCGGCATACTGACGGATGGTCCAGGGACGCATCACGTACATTGTCGAGTAAGGTCCTCTGAGGTTGGGAGCTATACCTGCAGCATAGTGCAGATGTTCCATTCCTTCAAGGTCCTCGCGGGTATATACAGGCTTGACCTCAATCTTCTCGGGAGTTGTCCACAACTCACCGGCATTGCCTGCAGTCTTGCAATTGCAGAGTTCTCCGCTCGGAGCTGCTGCCTTTATGTCAATGTTCTTAAAATCAGGTTTCATACTTATTTGATGCCAAGCTTGTTGTTGAAGTCTTTAAGAGTCTCGAGTACGTTGCAGCGTATATGTACATAATTCTCAATGCCGACGGCCTTAAGATCCTCCATGCATGCCGGTGCTCCGGCAATAACGAAAACAGCACTGTCGCCGACTGCCTTGAATGCAGCCGGACCGTATTCGGCATACTCGTCATCGCTTGAGCAGAGCACTACGATGTCGGCACCTGCCTTGCGGGCGGCTTCTGCACCATCCTCTACGGTCTTGAACCCCAGATTGTCAATAATCTCATAGCCTGCACAGCCGAAGAAATTGCCGGAGAACTGGGCGCGCGCCTGGCGCATCGCAAGGTTGCCTATGGTGAGCATGAAAACCTTCGGACGCTTTCCACTGGCTTCAGTGGCGAGTCTGAGCTCCTCAAACTGCGAAGCAAGACGTGAGCCGTCGAGTGTGGCGATTGTCTTGTTCTCTTCTCCCTTGCAGCAGCCGCAGCACTTTGGCGCACGGCCTTCCGATACCTCCTTGATGTTGGGGAACTGGTTGGTGCCGAGCAGCGATTCCTTGCGCTTTGCTGCTGCTTCATGGCGTGCAGCGTTGGTAGCATTGACAGATTCCTGCACCTTGCCGGCCTTTATCAGGGCCATCATGCCGCCCTCATCTTCAACGCTCAGGAAAAGTTTCCAGGCTTGTTCGGCCAATGCTTCAGTGAGATTCTCAACATAGTAGGAACCACCGGCCGGGTCGATGACCTTGTCGAAATGCGACTCTTCCTTCAACAGAAGCTGCTGGTTGCGTGCCAGACGCTCTGAGAAATCGTCGGGCTTGTCGTAAGCGGCGTTGAACGGAGTGACCGTGATTGAGTCAACCCCGGCGATTGCTGCGCTCATGGCCTCTGTCTCCGAACGGAGCAGGTTTACGTACGGATCAAACAGAGTCTGGTTGTACCTTGATGTCGTCGCGTTTATCCTCATCTTGCAGGCGCAACGGCAGATACCGTCGCAAGGCTTGTCGCTGCAGTGGCATTCAGGTTTATATGCCTCAACTATTTTAGCCCACAGCATGCGGGCGGCACGGAACTTTGCAATCTCCATGAAATAGTTGGAACTTACGCTGAAGTTGAACTGTATTCTCTTTGCAATTACGTCTGCAGCCGCACCGGCCTCGGTCAGAGAACGCAGATACTCGTTGCCCCATGCCAAGGCATATCCCAGTTCCTGATAGCAGTATGCTCCTGAATCGGAAAGCGAGCCAGCCGAGACGGTAAGGAACCTGAATCCCTTGAGCGGAGCCAGAGTCTCCATAATCTTCAGAGCAAGGCTGAGGTCCTTTTCTACCCCCTTTCTCAGCATGAATCCCATCGGGTCGTAGCTGATTGAACCGCGCAACTTGTCAAGGTCGTATCCGTTTCCCTTGAAGTAGCTTACTAGTTCCTGGGCCAAAGTCAGAGATTCCTCGGGCGATGTACTGAAATTCAACTCTACACAGTCGGCGCAAATGCCCTGAAGCAGTTGCTTCAGTCCGTCAGCCGACGGAATGCCCTTGCAGCAGCAGAAACTGAGCGAGTCAACGCCTTTGTTCAGGATGTCCAGAGCCTTTGCGTTGGCGGCTTTCACATCCTTTGCGCTGATTTTCTGACGCACAAACCAACTGTTGTCTGTCTTTGTGCCTCGCTTGTAGGGAAATTCTCCCGGTTTGGTTGTGGTGTCGAGTCCCTGAAGGTCTTCTTCGCGGTAAAAAGGCTGCACCTTGAATCCTTCGTTTGTCCTCCAGACGAGTTTCTTCTCAAAATCTGCACCCTTCAGATCAACCGTGATCTTCTCCATCCACTCTTCAGTGGACACAGGTGGAAACTCTGAGAAGAGTTTTTCTTTGTTGTTTGCCATAAACTGTTGATTGTAGTTTTCGTTGAAGTGAGTCTTGATTAATTATTATGCAAATATAATGCAAGCGGACAGAAGAAAAAAGAACTTGTTCATTTTTTATTCGGAGGTGTAACTTATCCGATTCTGTAATGCCTGCCTTATCCTCTGTTCCTTCTCTTACCTGAAAATATTCATCCGCTCATCATATACCGGACTGCCTATTCCAAGGAAGTGCAGCACGCTGTGGAAA
This sequence comes from Bacteroidaceae bacterium, assembly GCA_017615835.1. GTDB lineage: Bacteria > Bacteroidota > Bacteroidia > Bacteroidales > Bacteroidaceae > Colenecus. The sequence continues at coordinate 261,633 of JAFZZI010000004.1, forward strand.
ACATTGTACTGACTCAGCATGTCAGCAGGCTTCAACTGTTGAGTGCTGTCGGATGTCCAGACTATGAACGGAATCTCGTACTGCTCTTTCGGCGCTATCGACATTGGTACTCCGTGCATATACAGGTTGTTTTCGCCCAGCGATTCACCATGGTCTGATACAAACATCATGCAGCTTTCCCAGCCGTCTAACTCCTTTAAATCCCCGATGATTCTGTCAAGCAGCCAGTCGGTATAGACTATCGTGTTGTCGTAGGCATTTATCAGTTCGTCGATGGGAGCCTTCGACATTTCGACAGTATTGCACACTGGGCTGAAAACCTCGAATTCGGGTGGATATTTCTTGTTGTATGATGGTCCGTGGCTGGTGCTGGTATGCAGAATCAGCAAAACCTTGTTGTTGCCGCTCTCTGTAACTGCCTCCTTCAGCCCTTCGGTCAGCAGTCCGTCAAAGCCGCTCTGCGCGTCAGGGTACATGACCTGAAGTTCAGGTTCCTCAAAGAACTTACGGATGTGAAGCGGAGGCTGTCCCCAATTGCTCGAACGCCATATCACGTCAACTCCGTTACGGTAGAGGTAGTTAGGCAGGATTTCGTACAGCATGTCTGTCTCGGTGTAGTCGAGCATGGCCTTAACTCCTGCCGTGGTATAGGTGGCACTTGAGTTTGCCTTGAACACCGTCAGGTTCGGTACCTTTGAAAGAAGCGGGTTTGTGTCGCGTTCGTAACCATACAGGGAGAAGTGGTCCCTGCGGGCCGATTCGCCGATTACCAGAACCAGCACATCCTTATCGTCATTCAGAATTGTGGCATCCGGCAGCAGAATCTCTTCACGATTCTTCTCTTTTTCGGCACTATAGTATCTGAATGTGTTTACCACGTATGACCATGGCAGTATCAGGCTTCCCAGCACTGTCGAGTTTTTGTCAATCCACATCCAGTTGGGCATATTGGCGAACACCGCCACTAAAACCGTCAGCAGTGACAGTCCTATGCTTTTCAGAAAACGCTTTATCTTTCCGTAGTCTGTCTTCGCAAGCCATATCAGCACAATGGGAATTGCACCGGTCAGAAGGATGTATAGCAGAGCCGAGAACGACCAGTAACTTGTAGCTTCGGCGTAATTGGTGTTGAATACGTTGCCCATCATGCTGTCGTCTATCATGATGTCGTAGGTGTTGATGAAATAGAGTCCGATTGCATTCCCGATGAAGAGGAACGAAATCAGTAACTTGCCCACAATACGGCCGATGTACAGGAGCAGATAGTAGAAGAGGTAGTTGCCGGCAAGCAGAATCACTCCCAGGCTAAGCAGTATCATTTTGCCGTTGAAGCCGGGTTCTACCTGTCCGGCGGCATGTCTGAAGAATGGCAGATGGAACAGCAGCATGGTCAGTACGCTGAGCAATGCTGCAACAATGCCGATTCTGACCTTCTTTCCGGCCGGATTCCTGTTGTTTCTTTTCATTGCTTTCCTGATTTTACCCTGTGCCTGCACATCTTTACGAACAGCCATACCCAGAAGAATGCCAACAACAGTACTGCCATGTTGAAAAGCACTGTCAGCGGCCAGTTCACTTTGTGCTCCTTTGGTTCGTAAGGAGTGTCAGCCTTGGCGGCATCATATCTGGCAAACGGGTTGGTGTAGATGATTGTTCCATCTTCATAGTGTGCCTGGAACCTTATGTATGGTTCTTCGGCCCCCATGACGTACAGTATTGTGTCTGCGTTCTCATGCAGGGCCTTAAGCGAGTGGTCCTGACCGTAAATCTTTACCTGGGCAGGCCTTGACAGACACAAATAAACTGTGTCGCCCCTTAACCCTATGTCGTCTATCCGGGGTAGCCCGGCATTCTTACTGCGCTTGATGTTCCAGTTGCCGTTGCCGAAGTCAGGTACCCTCATGCTATAGTATGTACCTTCGAGCAGTTTCTGTCTGATTGCCTCGTAGGTGTCATTGCCGATGTTCAGCCAATTGCATCTTATGGCGAAAAGGTCGGAACGGTCCGGTTTGTGAAGGTCGTCATTCGCCAGACCGAAAGTATAGTATCCGGAACTCAGCGACCAATCCCAATAGTCCTGCTCGGTGCTCACCCCAGAGTCCAGTTCGGTAATGCGGTAGCCTGACAGGTTCTCCATGATGCGTCTTGTGGTGAAATTGGTCCTGAAAGGATGGTTCAGCTGTATGAAGTCAGACTGACGTCCCAAAACGTCCATCTGCCATTGTCTCTGAGATGCCAGGAACGGCAGGAAATTGTCGAAGTACCATACTTTCTTGCAGCCGAACACAAGTTTGTGATACTTGAAAAGACTGTACCCGTGTTCATACACATTGACCTGAAGCCTTGGATCGGTAGGGTGGGTCGTTATTTCGTTGTGGTTCGAGAATGTCACGATGTAGTAGCCGAAGTCGCGATAATAGCGGAGTACCTCGTCGGGCCAGTAGTCGCATTCGTTGAACCATCCCTTTACTTTTGTGTGGGTGTGGAAGTTGGCCCTCTTCCATCCGAGTGTGGTGTCGAGGTTGGAGTATGGATTGAAAATGTTTGGCCCTTCAAAAGGTTTCGGCTTCTCGAAGTCATATATGGGCGATACGCTGAACAGTGAAAAAAGTGTGAATGCCGTAAGCAGAATACCTGCGATGAATTTTAAAGCCAGTATGATGAAACGCTTCATTTTCAGAAATAATAATATCCCTAAAAACAGGATTTTGCAAAGGTAGCCAATTTTTTACGTCAAAACAGGAGTCGTGGTATGAAAAAAGCGGCCCGTGAAGGCCGCTCTTCCATACTTGCAAAGCCGGTTATCTCGGACCGCCGCCCATCTGGCCGCCGCCGAAGCCGCCGCCGAAGCCACCACCGCCCTGCTGCATACGCTGACGGCGCTCTTCCTGAGCCTTCTGATACTTCTTGTACTGTTCGTCGGTCAGGATTGACTTGATTTTCTTTTCGGTAGCCTCACGTCTTGCCTGCATCTGCTGCATCATCTCATCGTTAGGCTGGCCCATCTGAGGCTGTTCACCGCTCTCCATCATTTTCTGCATGCGCTCCTGCTGCTCCTTCTGCTGGGCAGTGTAGAATGAAAGCAGGGAGTCCTTCTGAGCCTTTGTCAAGTCAAGACCTTCACCGATGCGGTCAACCTGACGCTGAGCCATTTCAGCAGGATCCATGTTACCGAAACCGCCGCCCATAGGGCCGCCGAAACCCTGAGCAAAACCGAAGGCTGAAACCATCAGTGCTGCTACTGCAAAGAATAACTTCTTCATTTTTTTTCTTTTTTTGTTTGTTATTGAATTATTAAAAGCATTCCATTTTCGGGATACCTGCTATTTGACCACATATACACAAAAAGGTTTAATCACCGTCGGAACCTGAGTTTTTCAAAAGGTAGAGACAGGCTGCTTTCTGTAATCATCATCGGTCAGGCGAGATGCTCTGTCAGTCGAGGATAGTGCAATGTCGGCTGCTGTCGCGCAGTTCGATGACTTCGAGATCGCGGATTCTGTTCTGGTCGATGTTGAAGCGGACCAGGGTTCTGACTGTCTGCCAGCCTTGCAGGCCCGATGCACCGGGATTTATGTACATCATGTCCATGGATGTGTCGTACTGGACCTTCAGGATGTGCGAATGTCCGCAGACAAAAAGGTCGGGGGTGTCCATCGAGAGTTGTAGGCGGATGCTCGGGTCATAGTGGCCGGGCGTGCCGCCTATATGGGTCATGAGTACGCGGGTTCTTTCTATTTCGAAGCGGATGGTTTCATGGTAGTCAAGACGTATGTTGCGGCCGTCACAGTTGCCGCAGACAGCGCGGAGAGGTGCAATTTCCTGCAGACGTCGGGCAACCGCGGCATTGCCTATGTCACCGGCATGCCATATCTCGTCGCAGCTTGAGAAATATGTCGCAAAACGGTCGTCCCAACAACTGTGGGTGTCGGAAAGCAGTCCTATGTGTTTCATCACTCAATGTGCAGTTTACGCCTGGCGACATCGAGAATAATCTCGGTGCACCTTTCTGTGCCGAATACTGATGTGCTGAGACACAGGTCGTATGTCTGGGCGTCTCCCCACTTCCACCCGGTGAAGTAGTTGAAGTAGGCGGCACGTTTGCGGTCGGCGTCTTCAATGAGGCTTCTGGCTTGGTTCTCTGTGCAGCCGTCGTTCTGGCAGATTCGGGCAATACGGTCCTCGGCAGTTGCTGAAAGGAATACATTGAGAGTACGGTCGCTGTCGCGAAGGATGTAGCCGGCGCAGCGTCCTATGAAGATACAGTCTTCTTTGCTATGTATGTTGCGTATGACATCGCTCTGCATCTTGAATATTGACTCATTACTCATGTAGTTGTCAGTGTAGCCTACTGAAAGCAGGTGCGACAGGACAAGGGGACGCAGACGCCGACGAGAAGTCTCCTCATCTGCCTTGACGAAGAATTCCTCGCTGAAGCCGGTATCGTCCGAGGCGCTTTTCAGAAGTTTCTTGTCATAATAGTTAATGTGCAGTTCATCTGCCAGCATCTTTGCCACGATGCGTCCGCCGCTGCCTATCTGGCGGCCGATGTTGATGGTGTAATGGGCGTCCATATATAATCAGTTGACTTGAGGGGTTGTTTTATGGAATTTTCGCATCTGAGTGTATAACAGAACTGCTGCGAGTAACACAGACAGGGCATCGCTGAGGGGCAGGCTGTACCATACTCCGTCAATGCCCATGTGCTTGGGTAATATAAGAAGGCATGGAATCAGGATAATCAGCTGACGCGAGAGCGACATGAGTATTGACTTGCCTGGCATGCCTATGCTCTGGAAAAAGTTGCCGGTAACCATCTGGAAACCAATGAGAGGAAAGACCAGAAAATTGATGTGCATGCCGTTGACGGCTATTTCGGTCAGCTGAGGGTCTTTAGTAAAGATCCGGACGCAGGGTACAGACAGGAACTCGCCGACTGTGAATCCGACACTCATTACTATGGTAGCGAACACGATTGAGATACGCAGCACCTTTGTAACACGGTCATACTTGCGGGCTCCATAGTTGTATCCGGCTATGGGCTGCATTGCCTGGTTGATTCCCATGGTTATCATGATAAAGACAAAACTTATGCTGTTGACTATGCTGAATGCACCGATAGCCAGGTCGCCGCCCTGGGTCAACAGGCTGCGGTTTATGATCAGTACAACCAGACAGGATGCCGCGTTCATAAGGCAGGGCGAAAGGCCGATTGTCAGCATGTTCCGTACCAAGTCCACGCGAAGTCTGAATGTACCCCTCTTGAGGTGTATCAGTTCGTTCTTGTCGGAGAGCTGTACGCACTGCCATGCAAAGGCTGAAACCTGTGATATGACTGTGGCAACGGCAGCTCCGCGGATACCCCAATGAAAGACCATGATGAATAGGTAGTCGAGAAGTGTGTTCAGCAGGACTGTGCCGATTGTGGCGTACATTGCCTTCTTGGGATGGCCGGCTGAGCGTAATATGCAGTTGATGCCGAAATACAGGTGAGTGAAGGCGTTACCCAGAAGAATGATGGCCATGTAGTCACGGGCATAGCCTATGGTTATCTCGGTGGCACCGAAGAGAGTAAGTATGGGGTTAATGAAGATGAGTCCCAAAATACCGAACAGCAGACCTACTATAACATTGAGAGTTACTGAGTTGCCGAACAGTATCTGGGCACTGTCGTTATCACGCTGTCCCAGCTTGAGCGATATCATGGTTGCAGAGCCTACGCCTACCATCGATCCGACTGCGGCGGAGAGATTCATCAGGGGGAATGTGACGGCCAGTCCTGACAGTGCCAGTGCGTCAACTCCGTGTCCGATAAAGGCGCGGTCAACAATATTGTAAAGTGATGAAGCTACCATTGCGGTGATTGCAGGCAGTGCATATCGCAGAAGAAGCGAGCCTATCCTTTCAGTACCCAGTTCGGTGGGTGTCCTAAGTTCTGCCATTGTGTAGAATTGTTTGAGTGCAAAAATAGGCATTTTCAGGGCTGTTTGTCTTCTGCGGAAAGCAGATTTAATGTATTTTTGCTAGTCGGAACACGATTGAACTTCCGTTAGTCCCAAGGTGGATGAACGGACGTTCCTGTTGGAGGGAATGTATGGATGCGCTTACTCTTTACGAACTGAACAATCTTGTCAAGGAGGTGCTTGACACGAATCTCAACCATCCATTCTGGGTGGTGGGTGAGATTTTATCGTGTCAGACCAATGCTTCAGGCCATTGTTACATGGAACTGGTGCAGAAAGACCAGTCCGGAGGAGGTATCATGGCTCGCGCGAAGGCTAATATCTGGCGTGGAACATTTGCCAGACTTAAACCATACTTTGAGAGGGAGACCGGGCAGAAACTTGCGGCAGGTTTGAATGTTCTGCTTGAGGTGAACGTCAACTTCCATGAGTCATACGGTTATTCGCTGGTTGTGAGTGATATTGACCCTACGTACACAATGGGGGACATGGCCCGTCGCCGCAGGGAAATACTGGCCCGACTCCAGCGCGATGGCGTGATTGATCTGAACAAGGATTTGTCCATGCCGGTTTTGCCTCAGAGAGTAGCAGTGGTGTCGTCGGCAACGGCTGCCGGTTATGGCGATTTCTGCAACCAACTGATGCACAACCCATATGGCTTCAGATTCGAAATTACGCTATTTCCTGCAATGATGCAGGGTGACATGGTGGAAGAGAGCGTGATAGCAGCGTTGGACAGAATTGCTGCCGACAGGGATAGATTCGATGTGACAGTAATAATCCGTGGGGGCGGCTCGACAAGCGACCTGAGTTGTTTCGACTCGTATGAACTGGCAATCAATGTAGCCAACTTTCCATTGCCCGTTATTACCGGAATAGGGCACGAGCGTGACGATACTGTGATAGATGTTGTGGCCCACACAAGGGTGAAGACTCCGACGGCAGCAGCAGGCTTGCTTGTCTCCAGGATGTTCGAAACGTCTTCATATCTTGACAGACTAAGCGGACGACTTGCCGATTGTGTCGGAGCAAGGATGGAGGAGGAGAGGCACCGTATAGCGTTGTTGTCACAGAAACTCCCTTCGTTGTTTTCAATTCTGAAACTGCGACGCGAGCAGATGCTTCAGGGACTGATGGAACGTGCTCTCGGTTCTGCAGGACGTAACATTGCAGGGCAGCAATACCGATGCGATAAACTTTCTCTCAGACTTTGTAACGCTACGAGTGGCTGGCTTGCACATCAGCAACATCGCCTTGAACTGTTGGAAGGCAGGATTGAAGCTGCGTCTCCCGAGCGAATTCTGCGTCAGGGCTATTCAATGGTATTTGTTGGCGGGCATGTTGCAGGAAGTGTGAAGGGTGTAAAGCCGGGTGATTCCATTTCAGTGAAATTTTCCGATGGCTATGCTCGGGGAACTGTGGACAATGTAGAATCAGATAAGGATCAGATAGTATGAAGTACGAGGAAGCGATGAAGAGGCTGGAGCAGATAGTCCAGGATATTGAGGAGAACAAACTTGACATAGACCTTGTCAGCGAACGGCTGAAGGAGGCTCAGGAACTGGTTAAGTTCTGTAAGGAAAGATTGTACCAGACAGATCAGGAGATACAGAAACTTCTTGCAGACCAGCAGGAAAATTAAGACGGCCGCCTCTTAATTGTGACGGCCGTCTGACTGATTGGCTATTTTACCATCCAGACATTTAGAGTGATGCCTCCTCCAGCTCCACCCATCCCTGGACGGCAGACAAATATTTTGTTGTTGAGCCAACTGTATTTGCTGTCAGCCGGAGCTTCGAACTTGGGCGATGTGGTGAAATAGAAACCGCCCTGACCCATTGTGATTATTCCGCTGTTGCGTACATGAATTGTGACCCCGTCATCAGTGCGTATGCAGTAGATTGCCTCAACCTCTGTGTGGCCGGTCACTGCGTCGGCCATCTGGTAGTCAGCACCACCGGGCAGAACTTCGCCCTTGATGTCGGGTCCCTCGAAAGTTCCTCCGGTAATCGGGATGATGGTGCGTGTTCCGTGAACAGTCTTGCCTACGCTGTAGGCCTGTCCCAGTTGTACGTTGAGTTGTACGACGAACTCAAGCTCCGGAGCTGCCGGAGTCTGCTTTTCTTCATTTGACACTTCTGCCTGAGAATACATTGCGGCCGAAAATACAAGAGCCGCTGCGCATAACATTATCTTCTTCATTGTTGTTTGTGAGTAAGTATTTTTTGCGAATGTAGTAAAAAAATCAAGGCGACTCAGAAGAGCCGCCTTAATTTTGCTGTTGCCACTGTCAAAGTTATGCTTCTGTGGGAGCCTCAGCTTCTGCTTCAACCTCCGGTTCTGCCGGTGCTTCTGCACCTGCAGCTTCGGCTGCCGCTGCCTCAGCCTCCTTTGCTGCAGCTATGGCTGCTGCCTCTGCTGCTGCAGCTGCTTCTGCTCTCTTCTTCGAAACCTTTTCGGCGATAGCCTCGTTTACCTTCTTCTCAGCTTCCAGCCTTGCCTTGCCAAGCTCGCGTTTGGCCTGCTCTTCCTTCACTGCGACAGCCTTGAGACTGCTCTCCTTGTTCTGCTTCCATGCCTCGAATTTAGCCTGGGCTGCTGCTTCGTCGAAAGCGCCCTTCTTTACGCCGCCCTGCAAGTGCTTCATCAGATAGACTCCCTTGCTTGAGAGGATGTTGCGTGCAGTGTCTGTGGGCTGGGCACCGCAGTTGACCCAATAAAGAGCTCTTTCAAAATTCAAATCTACTGTAGCAGGATTGGTGTTGGGATTGTAGGTGCCAATCTTCTCAATAAACTTTCCATCACGTGGAGCCCTTGAGTCGGCAATGACGATTGAATAGAATGCGTAGCCTTTGTGGCCTCTTCTCTGCAATCTGATTTTTGTTGCCATTTGTCTCTTTTTTAATTGATTAAACGATTTGAACATGCCGCTATCCCGTAACGGCGGTGCAAAGTTAAATGAAATTTGATTCGTGGCAAAATATTTTTGTCTTTTCTTGTCGGACGTTGCATGCAAGTGCACGCTGAAGTTAAAGATTGTGTGGCATATGAAAATTCGCGGGTCTGATATGCATATTTCCTGAATAAAGAATTATTTTTGCAGATGGTGACATGGTTCATGTATGACTGACAGGGTAGAGCATGTAGGGATAGTCGATGATATAGACGGGAATGTTGTCACCGTCCGCGTGATGCAGGCTTCTGCCTGCTCGGGATGTCAGGCAAAGTCCCTATGCAGGATTTCCGAATCGAAAGAAAAGCTGATAACAGTGACGGACAGCAATCCGTCAAGGTTCAGTGTAGGGCAGGAGGTGAACCTTGTAGGGACAGTCGGACAGGGCATGAATGCCGTTCTTTTTGCTTTTGGACTGCCTCTGGCTACGATTCTGGCCACACTCGGAATCTGTAAACTGGCTGGTTTGGGTGATGCTGTCTCCGCGCTTTGCGCGCTGTCGGCTCTGGTGGTGTACTATCTTGTGCTTTTGCTTTTCAGAAGAGGATTGGGACGCAAGTTCCAGTTCAGAATAGTTGAGTTGGAGTAATTGATTATTGAATTAGGTATAGTGATGTCAAATGCTATTTTGTCGGCGGTTGTCGTGCTGGGTGTAACCGGCTTGGTGACAGGCGTATTTCTTTTCCTGATATCGAGAAGATTCGCTGTGAAGAGTGACCCGCGCATTGCCAGCATTCAGGCACTTCTGCCTGGTGCAAACTGTGGAGGATGCGGTTTTCCTGGCTGTTCAGCCTTCGCTGAGGCGTGTGTGAGACAGGGTTCCCTGAATGGAATGAACTGTTCGGTGTCCAAACCTGAGGCGATGGCCCAGATAGCTGCAATAATGGGCAGTGAAGTGGAGGCTGTTGTACCCAAGGTTGCGGTTGTACGTTGTGAGGGCAGCTGTGCCAACAGACCCAGACTGAATGTCTATAATGGGGCGATGCGCTGTTCTATTGCCAATATGGCAGGTGGAGGTGAGACTGGCTGCTTCTTCGGCTGTCTTGGCTGTGGCGACTGTGTGAGTGTGTGCAAGTTCGATGCTATCCACATGGATGCCGTGACAGGACTTCCTGTTGTGAATCAGGAGAGTTGTGTGGCATGCGGAGCATGTGTCAGCGCCTGTCCGCGTCATATTATTGAACTGCGCAACAGGAACAAGAAGGACCGCAGGGTTTATGTAAGTTGCGTGAACAAGGATAAGGGACCTGTGGCCAAGAAAGCTTGTGCAGTCGCTTGCATAGGTTGCGGCAAGTGTGTTAAGGCATGTCAGTTCGAGGCTATAACGCTTGATATGAATCTTGCCTACATTGATCCTGAAAAATGCCGCCTCTGCCGCAAGTGTGTGGATGAGTGTCCGCAGCATATCATCAAGGCGGTGAATTTCCCGGCTCCCCTCCCTCAGAAGCAGTCTTCTGAGACAGTCTCACAAACAGAAACAGCTAATGCTTAAATTAAAACAGGAATATGCTCAAGACTTTCAGAATAGGTGGCGTACATCCCGAAGACAATAAGTTGACACGCAGTTGCAGGACTGGAACAGCCGGTCTTCCAAAACAGGCAGTATTCCCGCTCTCCCAGCACATCGGTGCTCCGGCTGTACCCTGCGTCAAGCGCGGTGATTCAGTAAAGGTGGGAACACTCATTGCAGCAGCAGGCGGTTTCGTGTCGGCCAACATTCACTCGTCGGTATCCGGCAAGGTGTCGAAGATAGACTCAGTCCTAGATGCCAGTGGCTATCGCAAACCAGCGATATTCGTCGATGTCGAGGGTGACGAGTGGGAGGAGACCATTGACCGCTCCGATACCGTTGTCAAAGGGTGCAATCTCTCGCCTGAAGAGATTATCAGTAAGGTGAAGGATGCCGGTGTTGTAGGTATGGGTGGCGCCTGTTTCCCGACTCATGTAAAGCTGTCTCCCCCCAAGGATGCCAATATCGAGTGCTTGATAGTAAACGGAGTTGAATGTGAACCTTTCCTGACGGCTGATCATAGGCTTATGCTGGAACATCCTGACGAAATCCTTGTGGGGGTTTCAATAATAATGAAGGCGTTGGGACTGGAGAGAGGCTGCGTAGGTATCGAGGCTAACAAGATGGATGCCGTTGAGTTGTTGCGTGAAAAGGCTCGTGAATATAATGGCATTGAGATAGTTCCGCTCAGAATGAAATACCCTCAGGGTGGTGAGAAGCAACTCATTGATGCCGTGATGGGTCGCCAGGTCCCCGCACCTCCTGCCATTCCGGCGAATGTAGGCGCAATAGTACAGAACGTGGGCACCGTGTTTGCGATTTATGAGGCCGTGCAGAAAAACATGCCGCTCATTCAGCGGAACGTGACTGTCACTGGCAAGAGCGTCAAGAATCCCTGCAATCTGCTGGTGCGTACAGGAACTCCGATATCGCAGCTTATAGAGGCAGCAGGCGGTATGCCTGAAGATACCGGCAAACTGATAAGTGGAGGTCCCATGATGGGACGTCCGTTGCTTTCGGCTGATGTCCCCGTCGTAAAAGGTACCAGTGGTGTGCTGATGATTCCTCGTCAGGAGGCTGTCCGTGCCGAAGAGCGCCCCTGCATACGGTGCGCCAAGTGTGTGAGTGCATGTCCGATGGGGCTCGAACCATATCTTATGGCTACTTTAGGAGAACAGGGAGACTGGGAACGTGCTGAGAAGGAGGATATAATGATTTGCATTGAGTGCGGCTGCTGCCAGTCGTCATGTCCATCGCGCAGACCTCTGCTGGATTGGGTGAGACTTACAAAGACAACTGTCGGCGGCATAATACGTTCGCGCAACGCTAAGAAATGACGGATATGGAAAACAAACTTATTTTGTCAACATCGCCACATCTTCACAACGGAGATACAGTAGAGAGGAATATGTACAATGTCATTCTGGCGTTGATTCCGGCGCTTATTGCGTCATTCCTGTTCTTCGGCGTGGGTTCACTGGTAGTGACGCTGGCATCAGTTGTGAGCTGCGTCTTTTTCGAGTGGAGTATTACAAAGTATCTGCTGAAGCGCGATCGCTCTACAATCAGCGATGGATCTGCCGTGCTGACAGGCCTTCTGCTTGCTTTCAACCTGCCTTCAAACCTGCCGCTATATATCATTGTCATAGGTTCTCTAGTGGCAATTGGTGTCGGCAAGATGACTTTCGGAGGTCTTGGCAACAATCCGTTCAATCCTGCATTGGTGGGACGCGTGTTCCTGCTGGTCTCTTTCCCTGCAAAGATGACCACATGGCCTGTTACGGGTCAGCTGACCGCATATGCCGATGCTGTGACCGGAGCAACTCCGCTGGCATTGATCAAACAGGGTGCCATTGATCAGCTTCCACCGCTCGGCCAGATGTTTCTGGGTAATACCGGTGGCTGTATCGGCGAAGTCAGTGTGCTGGCGCTTCTGATTGGCTTCGCATGGTTGCTGCATAAGAAGGTCATCACATGGCATATTCCCGTATCGATAATGGTGACGGTTTTTGTACTGGCCGGTGTGATGTGGCTGATCAATCCTGAGACTTATGCCAACCCATTGTACCATTTGTGCAGTGGCGGTGTCATGTTGGGTGCAATTTTCATGGCTACCGACTATGTCACATCGCCAATGACAGGCAAGGGGCAAATAATATACGGTATCTGTATCGGTCTTCTTGTCATGGTGATCCGTCTGTTCGGATCATATCCTGAGGGAATGTCGTTCGCCATTCTTATAATGAACTCGGTTGTTCCTTTGCTGGACAACTGGTGCAAACCAAAACGTTTCGGGGAGGTTGGAAAATGAAGAAACTGGAATCGAATTTCGTGAATATGGCCGTTTCTCTGCTATTGATTGCGGCCGCTGCTGCAGCACTTCTGGCCTGGGTACATGAGGTTACGAGGGTGCCTATTGAGAAGATTAACGCTCAGACGCTGTCTGATGGTATCCGAAGCGTTATTGTAGGGGACAGGCCTGTCGAGTTTGAGGTAGAATCTCAAGTCGGGTCGGACGGCTATACTTTCTATCGTGCCGTAGGTCGTGACGGACAGTTGCTTGGAACAGCCGTGCGCTCAGAAACCGAAGGCTTCGGGGGAACTCTGACTGTTCTTACAGGTTTTGATCCCGATGGAAACATATTGGGTTACGAGGTACTCGAACATTCCGAGACACCTGGACTGGGAGCACAGGTTAATACATGGTTCAAACAGTTGTCAAGAGGTGATTCCGACAGTCAGTCAGCTTTAGGAATGGTTATTCTTGGCAGGGACGAGCCTGCCGGCAATCACAATATTGTGGGTATGAATCCCGGAAGGGACGATATGACCGTTTCTAAGGATGGTGGCCAGGTCGATGCCATAACTGCTTCGACAATTACATCCAGGGCTTTTCTGCTTGCTGTACGCAATGCTTACTCGGCTTATATGGCGACAAATAACAAATGATCTGCGTATGAATTACTTCAAGACTATACTGAACGGAATTGTCAGGGAGAACCCGACTTTTGTCCTTCTGCTTGGAATGTGCCCGACACTGGCAACTACCACTTCGGCATTGAACGGATTCGGCATGGGTGTAGCTACGATGTTCGTGCTGATATGTTCCAATACATTCATTTCTCTGCTGAAGAATCTCATACCCGATGGAGTCCGCATCCCGTGCTACATAGTGGTGATTGCCTCGTTCGTGACCATTCTGCAAATGGTGATGCAGGCCTATGTTCCCGATCTGTACAAGACATTGGGAATATTCATTCCTCTGATTGTAGTGAACTGTATAATACTGGGCCGGGCCGAGGCATTCGCTGCAAAGAACAATGTGCTGGCTTCGCTTTGCGATGGCGTGGGTATTGGCATAGGTTTCACCCTTGCGCTGACACTTTTGGGTGTCGTGCGTGAGTTTTTCGGCAAAGGCTCTTTCTTCGGCATGCAGATTCTGCCTGAATCAATGCACATACTTGTGTTTGTTCTGGCTCCGGGGGCCTTCATTACATTGGGCTATCTCCTGGCTATTGTGAACAGGGTAAGCAGATCGTGAACTAATAGAAAGCAAGACTATGGAATACTTCCTGATTTTCATATCGGCGATTTTTGTAAACAATGTTGTTTTGTCGCAATTCCTGGGAATATGTCCTTTCCTGGGAGTGTCGCGCAAGGTGAGCACTGCATCTGGTATGGGTGTGGCGGTCACCTTCGTACTGACTGTGGCCGCCATAGTGACATTTGCCCTTCAGGTATGGGTCCTGAATCCTTTAGGGCTTGAATATCTGCAGACTATCGCCTTCATACTGGTCATAGCCGGACTGGTACAGATGCTCGAAATGGTTCTAAAGAAGGTTTCTCCTTCGCTCTATCAGGCACTTGGCATATTCTTGCCACTGATAACTACAAACTGCTGTGTTCTGGGCGTCTCGCTGCTTGTGGCCAATGGTACCTATAACTCACAGGGACTCGAAATGTCGCTTCTGACAGGAGTCCTCTATGCTTTCTCCACTGCATTGGGCTTTGCAGTTGCCTTGATAATCTTTGCTGGCCTGCGCGAAAGGATTGCACTGGCAAATGTCCCGAAAGCGATGCAAGGAATGGCCATTGCGCTGGTTGCAGCCGGTCTTCTTGCACTGGCTTTCATGGGTTTCAGCGGTGTTGACCGTGGAATAGCCGCGGCTATTGGACTATAACAAAGTCTTTGCACCATGATTGCCTTTCCGAATGCAAAAATTAACATTGGGCTGAATGTAATTTCGAAGCGGCCCGATGGATACCATGACATTGAGACGGTATATTATCCGATCAACGTGCAGGATGCGTTGGAGATAAATGTCCGTAAACTTATTTGGACTAACCGTCCTGTTCTGAACCTTATGACTGAGAAAGGGGTGGAATATGAGGATGCTAAATGCTCTATTACCGTAAAGGGTAACATTGAGTCTGGCAACCCTGCCGACAATCTGGTGGTCAGAGCGTATCATATGCTGCTTGAGGATTTCGATTTGCCGCCAATAGAGATAATGCTATACAAACATATTCCTTCCGGTGCAGGACTGGGTGGCGGCTCTTCCGACTGTGCCAGCATGATAATGCTTCTGAACCGCCGTTTCGGACTCAGAATGAACAGATCGTGCATGGAGAGATATTCGTCACGGCTTGGAGCAGACTGCGCCTTTTTCATAAGGAACACACCTGTGCTTGCGACTGGCATAGGCAACATTATGACTGATATCAATCTCTCTCTGAAAGGATTGTCAATCCTTTTGGTCAAGCCTGACATTGCAGTTTCGACCAAAGAGGCCTACAGTCTTGTAAGACCATCCAGACCCGCAGTCTCACTGGCAGATGCAGTGAAATACCCGATACACGAGTGGAAGAATCTGATTAGGAATGATTTTGAAGACAGCATTTTCTCCATACATCCCGAAATTGGCGCAATCAAGGAACGATTATATGGGATGGGGGCACTTTATTCGGCCATGAGTGGTTCCGGTTCGACGGTATTTGGGATATTTGATTTGCCGCTAGATAATCCTGAGGCGGATTTCCCCGGTTGCGTTTGCCTGCAGAGAATCCTACTGTAACAGCGTGTTACGATGAAAAGGAAGAGAACGCCATGGGGGTGGATATGGAGAACGTCCCTTTGTATCCTGATTCTCCCGTTGTTCCTCTTTATGTTGCTATCTGTACTGATGTGGGTGCCTTCAGTTCAGCAATGGGCTGTTGACAAAGCTTCCGGTATCCTGTACAGACAGACGGGTATAGAATTCAGCATTGACCGTGTCCGGCTGACCCCTCTCATAGACTTGTCGTTGGATGGGATTCTCGCCGTCGACGCGCGTAAGGACACGCTGCTGGCCTCGCGCCAACTTCTTCTGTCCGTTGACATGAGTTCTCTTCTTGATTCGGTGGTAAGCGTCAAGTCGCTGAGCCTGAGCGATGTGGTAGTCGATACCAAGGACCTGATTGAGGATGTTTCGATAGCAGGTTACCTCGGCACATTACGTCTGGTCAGCGACCGCACTTTACTTTTCGACAATTACACAAAGATTGACAGATTGATTCTGAGTGATGCAGACATAACCATTGTAATGCCTGACTCGGCCAAACAAAAAGAGTCGGAAACAGAGGAACCCTTCAACTGGATTTTCGATGCGAGGGATGTCACCATGTCGGATGTGAGTGTTACACTGCTGCCTCTCGGCCTGCACATATGTACTGGCGATCTTGCCTTGAAAGGGGTGGCCGACATCGGACGCATGTGCTACCATGCTGACTCACTCTGTCTGGTTGACGGTTCTGTTTCTATTGACGGCATTTTTTCGGCCAGCATAAGCGAACTCATTCTGAACGATGCCGGCATGGACTCTGTTTTTATCAGCGCTCCCAGGCTGTTTGCTGACCTGACCAATTTCTCGCTGGATACGGAACCTTGTACAAGCACCCCTGTAACAATTGAACTGTCTGCCGACATGAATATGGTTGACATGATTGTCAATGCAGAAGGTGTGGTATCTGCCGGAAATGCACGTTTGAGACTGAACGGTAAATACTCCATAAATGATGAGGCCTTGGAAGCGGATGTCGGCATACACAATTTGCGATTCAATGACTTCATAGCCCTGAGCGAACCCCTTTGGTTCGATGGTCGTGTCAAGGCCAGTGCCAAGGGATTCGACCCATTTTCCAGGGAGACCTTCATCCATGTTGACTCATACATAGACAGATGCAGCTACGGCAATGCCGTAATTAGGAGCACGTCGCTGAATGCCAATGTCGTCAATGCTGTTATCTCCGGCAGACTGGACACTGAATGCGCCTATTCTGACTCTACCATTTATGCAGCGTTGGGAGGAGCCTTCGAATTCAGTGGCGGTTACTTGAATGGTACAGAACCCGCTCTGTCGCTTGATGCAGACCTGCGTGACATTGTGTTCAGGAATGATTCCATTTCACTCGACCTTGCCGGGATGTTCGTCGATGCCGCAACCAGCCGCAATGGCACAATGGCTGAAGTAGGCATGCCGGGCCTTGAGTTGTCAATGACTTCGTCCGGACATGTATTTTCGCTTCCGCCGCAGTTCGAAAAACTGGTCCGTATGATTTCCGAACAGACTGATTCGCTTGAATATGATATTACCGGTCTGCGCCGAAGCTTCCCGGAGATGACACTTAGTCTTAAGGTAGGAAATGATTGCCCGTTGGCCGCCCTGCTCGACAGGTATCGCCTGTCATTCGACAATCTGGCGCTGAATGTCAAAATGTCGCCCGAAAAGGGCATTAGGCTCGATGGAAACCTCAGCGATGTCGGATACGACACGTTGACGCTTCATTCTGCAAAATTCAGTTTGGACGACGACAGGCAGGCCCTCAATCTGCTGGCAGATTTTGATTTCATTGCCCAGCACGGACTGCCCTCGTTTCAGGTTTCCGTTGACGGCAGCCTGACTGAACGGTTCTCCAAAGCCCGTGTCAGATTCCATTCTGACGTTACCGATGGCGTAATGTCTGTGAAGGATATCTCAAGCGATGTGAACCTGCTTCTTGACTTATTCCTCGAATCGAAAGCACTTTCGGCCGAAGGCAGACTTGACCTGGCAGACTTCAGATATTCCGACTACATATTCGGCGACCGTTCAGTTAATTTCAGCCTTGATCCGCTGGAAGACGGCCGCTATCTGGCCCGTGCCAGTACGGGCAATATGCCACTGTCGCTTGTCAACTCCATAATAGGTAATCCTGATATGGAACTTTTGGGCGACATTCAGGCCAACGTGTCGGTCGAAGGCACCCTTGATGACATGAGCTTCAGCGGCAATGTCTTTCCAAACGGCGTAAAGGTTCTGTACAAGCCCTACAGTGTGGCACTTGAACTTGGCAGAGTTCCGATAACGCTGGACAACATGCTGGTTCGTCTTGACAGTATTCCAGTGTATGGGGTTGACAGTACAAGTTTTATAGTGAACGGAATGGTTGACCTGAACGCTATGTCAATCGACGCTGTCCTGTCAGGAGACCGTTTCAATCCAATAGCACTTGAAGGACTTGACAGCATTGTGGCTGTCAGCGGATCAGTCGTAACCGGCATTAATGCCAGGGTGAGCGGACCGTTCCAACATCTTGTCATTGGCGGTGATCTTGACATATTGCCGGAGACTGACGTTATTTACCACATCGACCGGAGGAACTACATCCATGCTAGGGCAGGTGGCTCTCTGAGGCTCGACCTTGCCATTGATGGCGAAATGAGTCTCAACGGAAGGGTAAACGTCAACGGCGGCGAGATCAGATACTCTGTTCCGTACTATCCTTTGGAACCATTCAAGATATCAGAAGACAGCTATGTGCAGTTCAACGGTGATATCAGTAAGCCTGAGCTGAACATTACGGCCATCCAGCCGGCAAAGGCTACTGTCAACAATACAGGACAGATTTCCAAAGTGGTTGACTTCACAGTTGGTCTGAAGGTCATGAACGGCCTTGACGACCTCGCTCTCGAATTTCTGATAGATTGTCCTTCAGACTTGACGATCCAGAAAGAGTTGGAGTCATTCTCTCAGGACGAAAGGAACCGCATAGCTGCCGCGCTCCTGGCGACCGGAATGTATATTTCAGATACCAACAGTGCCATGTTGGAATCCGGATATGCCCTTTCGAGCATGCTCCAGAGGGGACTTAATGCCATCGGTACCAACAGGCTGGGCAATTTTGTGGATATTGACCTTGGCATAGGAGGTTCAAACCTGGCTGACGGCACCACCACGACAGACTATTCCATCAAACTCTCCAAGTCGTTCTTTTCCGACAGGCTTCGGGTTACTGCAGGGAGCCGCATATCCGACTCACGCCAAAGTGGCGGTACCTCGTCCGGAGTGGAGTCGATGATAGACAACCTCTCCGTTGACTGGTTGTTGAAGAAAGATGGAGCCACCAGTCTCAGCATATTTCACAAGCGCGATTTTGACAACATCATCGAGGGGGAGCTTGACAAGGACGGTATAGGCGTTAAATCCAGCTGGCAGTGGAATGATTGCAGGGATGAGGCGAACCCTTACCTGATAGACTTGGACGGATCCGTATCTTACCGAAGCAACATGCAGTTCGGTCCCGATTTGACGGCTGTCATATCAAAAAGGAATCTCCTTCACGCTGACGAAATCCTCTCGGCAAGGATAAACGGGGCCTATTACTGGAGGACGAGCAATCGTGTCCAGGGCTCTGTGTCAGCCAACGACTCGTATCAGATAGGTGTCGATTTGGGACTTACATTTCCTAAGATACACCTGCCTTTGCGCAAGATTTCCATATCCGACTATCCCGGTTCTACGAACTATAACTTTGGTTTCTCGCACGAGAATGTAGCTGGCGGCTACACTCTGAACAAACTCTCCGGCGGTATAACGTGGCGTTGCCAGACTTCCCCTTACTTTACCCATGAGTTCTCTCCATTCTCACTCTCGCTGGTTTATACCTCCAAAATTTCGGAAGCCTTCATAGATAAGGCTTCAGTGTATGACAATGTCTTCAAGTCGTTGTTTGACGATGAGTACATTCCTTCTGTTATGTACAAGTTGACGTACAACAACTCTTCTGACAAAGAAAGAAAGGTGGCCACTCGTTTTGACCTGACGCTAAAGGAATCGGCTAACTTAATAGGTGGTATACAGGCTCTGTTCGGCATGGATTTCAACGAAAAGAATAAAGATTTTGTATTCGAAGATTACAACCAGTTCCTCAAGTTCAATTTTGAGTTGCGCAACCTGTTCAGGCTGACGCAACGCTCCAGCCTGGCCACCAGGATTCAGGCCGGCGGGGTGTTCTCGCTGGGCAATTCCATAATCGCTCCCTTGTCGGAGTGCTTCTATAGTGGCGGTGTCAGTAGCATACGAGCCTTCCCCTCGCGGCTGGTGGGCCCCGGTGACTTACACTTTGAAGACAGCGACTCGTATTTCTATCACAGCGGCGAATTGAAGTTGGAGTGTAACGCCGAGTACCGCTTCCCGCTATTCTGGATGCTTGAGGGAGCCCTGTTCGTCGATGCCGGCAACGTGTGGGACAGATACAACCCGTCTGATTTCATCTCAAACGAAGGATTGGACAATGAAAACACGACAGACGTGGACTATTTTTCCACGCTCTTTCGCGGTGACAGATTCCTTGAACAGTTGGCTGTGGGCACTGGCATCGGACTGCGGTTCGTTTATCAGTCGATTGTTATACGTCTTGACTGGGGAATCATCCTGCATGCCCCTTACGATACAGGTAAGTCCGGATACTTCAACACACCAAATCTTTTCAAGGGCGGCAGCCGCTTGAACTTCGCCATCGGCTATCCCTTCTGACAGTCTTTCGGCTGAATCTCAATATGGTATTTCGTCGGTTGCCGCTCCCAAGGGGTCTTGTTCATGAAGTTGAACCTTGTCTTGTCCTGCCGATGCTTTGCGGTTCATCCTTGAACCCATGATGACACCACCTTTGGCAGATGGGACTGGTGCATGCTCTGTACTTTTGTCGCTGAAGCGGGCGAAGTTGTTCTGGAAGGCAAGACGTACGTCACCGACGCCACCGTTACGGTGCTTGGCGATGATGATTTCGGCAATGCCATGAAGGTCGTTATGGTGGTCGTCTTCATATATTTTGTAGACCTCCGGACGGTGTATCATACATACTATATCGGCATCCTGTTCTATTGAGCCAGACTCGCGCAGGTCGCTAAGTTGCGGCCTCTTGCCTTCGTAGCCTTCACGACCCTCCACGTTTCTGTTAAGTTGAGAGAGTGCTATTATAGGAATGTCCAACTCTTTTGCAAGGCCTTTCAGTTGGCGCGAAATCATGCTTATCTCCTCCTGGCGGTTGTTGAAACGCCATCCGCTGGCGTTCATCAGCTGAAGATAGTCGATGATGATAAGTTCTATATCGTGTTCGCTCTTAAGTCTGAGAGCCTTTGTCCGCAGTTCGGTTATAGAGAGTGATGGAGTGTCGTCCAGATATAGCGGAGCATCTTGAAGCAGTTTTATCTTCTCATCTAACTGCTGCCACTCGAAAGGCGCGAGCCTTCCGCTGCGAAGCTTCTCGGATGATATCTCGCACAAATTGGTAATCAGGCGGTTGACAAGTTGCACATTACTCATCTCAAGCGAGAACATGGCCATAGGTCTGTGATTATGGACGGCTATGTTGAGGGCCATTGAGAGAGCGAAGGCTGTTTTTCCCATCGCAGGGCGGGCTGCCAGTATCACAAGGTCGGATTTCTGCCATCCGGAGGTAATCTTGTCCAGATCTTCAAAGCCGCTGGCCAGTCCACTGAGACCTGACGGGCGTGATGCGGCTTGGCTTATTCTGGCCATTGCCTCTTCTATAACCGGGTTAATCTGGGTGTAGTCTTTCTTTACATTCTTGTGGGCTATCTGAAACAATTCTCCTTCGGCATCTTGAATCAGTTCAGACACATCAGAAGTCTCGTCGAAGGCGCGTGACTGAACCTCGCTGGCAAATGTTATGAGTTCACGGGCCATCGCCTTCTGGGCTATTATCGAAGCATGATACTCTATGTGCGCAGACGATGTGACCTTGCCGGCAAGACGGGTAATGTACAAGACTCCGCCAGCCTCCTCAAGCGTTCCTTCGCTCTTCAGCTGCTCGGTAACGGTAAGAATGTCGATGGGCCTTTGGTTCATTACAAGCGACATAACGGCCTGATAGATTACCTGGTGCTTATGGTCATAGAATGATTCTGCCTTAATTATCTCGCTGACTTTTGGAAACGCGTCCTGCTCAATCATCAGGGCACCCAAGACAGCCTCTTCAAGCTCTAAGGCTTGAGGTTGCAGATGATTGAGGTCCATCAGGTCCGCAGCTGTATGGCGCGGCTTCGTCGTTTTCCTAGTCTGTAATTGCTGTACCATTGCCTTTCTGTTTGATTGCAAAATTACGCAAACCATGTCTTCTGCTCCGTCATTTATCCGATTGCTTTTGAAAAAGTTATCAACAGCGGATTGTTGAAAACAACCGTATTTCAACATATGAACCTTGAAAGCCTCTTTTTCGGATGTTTTTTGTAAATTTGCGATTCGTATGCGCATTGGGCGTGAAAGAAACAGGAATTTCGGTTATAACTCATTATGAACGTATCTTATAAGTGGCTGAAGGAGTATGTCGATTTTGACATGACACCGCAGCAGGTGGCTGACGCACTGACCTCGATAGGTCTCGAAGTTGATGGAGTGGAAGAAGTGCAGTCTGTTAAGGGCGGTCTGAAGGACATAGTGATCGGCGAGGTGCTGACCTGTGCCGAACATCCCAATTCAGATCATCTTCACGTAACAACTGTCAATCTGGGTGGGGCAGAACCCTCGCAGATAGTCTGCGGTGCTCCCAATGTCGCTGCCGGGCAGAGAGTTGTCGTTGCCACTTGCGGCGCCAAGATATATGATGGAGATGATTGCTTTACCATTAAGCCTTCCAAGCTTCGCGGGATCGAGTCCAATGGCATGATATGCTCTGAAAAAGAACTTGGTCTTGGCAGTGATCATTCCGGTATAATGGTATTGCCTGCCGATGCCGTTCCCGGTACTCCTGCAGCTGATTATTTCGGTCTGGAATCGGATTTTGTCATAGAGGTTGACATAACTCCGAATCATTCCGATGCCTGTTCGCACTGGGGGGTAGCCCGTGATTTCTACGCATGGTTGCTTCAGAATGGCTTCAAGACTTCTCTTCACCGTCCTTCAGACGACTGTTTCAAGGTCGATGATAATACTCTCAGCATAGGTATTGAAGTCCTGAATACTGAAGCATGCCCCCGCTATTCAGGTGTCAGTATCAAGGGCGTGACGGTAAAGGAGAGTCCCGACTGGCTCAAGAAGAAACTGAATACAATAGGGCTTCACCCCATAAACAATGTTGTTGACGTTACCAACTACATTCTGTTTGCTTATGGGCAGCCCATGCACAGTTTTGATGCAGACAAGATAAAGGGCGGCAAGGTGGTAGTCAGAACCATGCAAGAGGGTACGCCTTTCGTTACCCTGGATGGTCAGGAACGCAAACTGTCAGACCGCGACCTGATGATTTGCAATGCTGTTGAACCCATGTGTATAGGCGGTGTTTTTGGAGGACTTGACTCAGGCATTACTGAAGAGACAAAAAACGTTTTTCTTGAGAGTGCTTATTTCAATCCTACATGGATACGTAAGAGTGCCCGCCGTCATCAGCTCAGCACAGATGCCTCATTCCGTTTTGAGCGTGGCGTGGATCCAAACGGTACCATATATGCACTAAAGCAGGCAGCCATGCTTGTAAAGGAGCTTGCAGGTGGAACCATCTCCATGAACCTGCTTGATGTATATCCTCAGCCTGTCCAGGATTTTAGGATTGATTTCAGCTACAAATATGCTGACCGACTCATCGGTAAGGTGCTGCCTCGCGAAACCATAAGGTCGATAGTTACAAGTCTCGGCATTCATATTGACTCTGAGTCTGAGGATGGGCTCCGGTTGTCGGTTCCGCCTTTCCGCGTAGATGTGCAGCACCCGTGCGACGTTGTCGAGGAGATTTTGAGAATATATGGCTATAACAATGTCGAGTTCGGTTCTTCTGTTAAGTCAAGTCTTACCGTTCAGAGCGAAATTGACAGGGCACACAAAATGCAGGACCTTGTCTCTGAACAACTGGTAGGATGTGGTTTCAATGAAATACTCAACAATTCACTCACCAAGTCTGCTTATTACGACGGGCTGGGGTGCTGTTCCTCAGACAGGTTAGTACGTCTCTTGAATCCGCTCAGCGCCGATCTCAACGTCCTGCGCCAGACACTTCTGTTCGGTGGTCTTGAAAGTCTGTCGTACAACATGCGCCGCCAGAATTCAGACCTCAGGTTCTTCGAGTTCGGCAAGTGCTATTGGTTCGACTCCACTCGTCGTCAGGCAGCGGTCAGTGAAGATACAAATACACTTAGGGCGTATTCCGAGGAGTATCGCATGGGACTTTGGGTTACCGGATTCCGTATTGCGTCATCATGGGCACACAAGGATGAGGAGTCATCGTTCTATGAGTTGAAGGCTTGCGTGCTGAATATATTCAGGCGCCTTGGGCTTGACTTCAAGATGTTGCATGTCGAAGAGGTGTCAGATGACATGTTCTCAAGTGCCCTTTGCTACAGTCTTCGCTCCGGCAAGGTTGTAGCCCGAATAGGATTGATCCGCAATGCGCTGCTGAAGCGGTTCGACATAGGACAGCCTGTATATTTTGCCGACATCCATTGGGACGAAATCCTGAAGGCTACACGCAGACAGAAAGTGAGTTATGCAGAACTGCCTAAGTTCCCTGCCGTCAGGCGTGACCTCGCCTTATTGCTTGACAAAACCGTTTCATTCTCTCAGATTGAAGAGGTGGCGTTTGCTTCAGAGAAGAAACTTCTGAAAGAGGTGGTGCTGTTCGATGTGTACGAGGGCAAAAACCTTGGGGAGGGTAAGAAGAGTTATGCCGTGAGTTTCACATTGCAGGATGATACCCAGACATTGAATGACAGGCAGATTGAGAAGGTAATGGAGAACATTATCCGTAATCTCCAGACAAAACTCGATGCCAGACTGAGATGATATGATATGTTCTGTCGGTACAATTACTGAAATAACTGGTAAAAACTATAAAAATGGGAAGAGCATTTGAATTCAGAAAAGCTAGAAAGCTGAAGAGATGGGGAAACATGGCAAAGACCTTTACCCGCATTGGCAAACAGATAGCCATCGCGGTCAAGGCGGGCGGTCCCGATCCTGACAACAACTCGACGCTCCGTGCTATAATCGCAACCGCCAAGCACGAGAATATGCCAAAGGATAACATTGAGCGCGCAATCAAGAATGCTATGGGCAAGGATCAGAAGGACTACAAGGAGATGAACTATGAGGGTTACGGTCCGCATGGAATAGCCATCTTCGTCGAGACTCTGACCGACAATACAACCCGTACCGTCGCAAACGTCCGTGCTGTGTTCAACAAATTCGGCGGCACCCTCGGCACAAGTGGCAGTCTTGATTTCATCTTTAGCCACAAGTGTCAGTTTACCATTGCAAAGAAGGATGGTATGGATATGGACGAACTGATTCTCGAACTCATTGATCTTGGCGTCGAGGACGAGTATGATGTAGATGAGGAAGAGGGAGAAATCACCATCTACGGTGACCCTAAATCATACGCAGCAATTCAGAAATATCTTGAGGAGAACGGTTACGAGGTCAAGGCTGCCGAGTTTACACGTATCCCCAATGACCTTAAAGACATTACCCCTGAGCAACGCGAAACCATCGACAAGATTGTCGAGCGGCTTGAGGAGGATGAAGACGTTCAGAACGTCTATACGAATCTTCGTCCTCTCGAAGAGTAATAATGGAACTTGAGGATAGAATCTCTCTTGCCGTAGATTTTTTCAGGCAGGGATATAATTGTGCACAGTCTGTCACGGCGGCTTTTGCTGATCTTTATGGTCTGACTCATGATCAGGCTCTTCGCGTTTCTGCATCGTTCGGCGGCGGAGTAGGGCGCATGCGCGGTATCTGCGGTGCGGCCTCGGGCATGTTTATTCTGGCCGGGCTCGAGTGCGGCAGTGTTGAAGCACATGATCCCAAGGGTAAGGAATACAACTATAGTATAGTACAGCAGCTTGCCGCCAAGTTTAAAGAGCGCAACGGTTCGCTTATATGTGGAGAGCTTCTCGGACTTGTTCCCTTAGGTTCAAGCGGAATGACAGTCCCGCCTCATGGTGACAGCCCTGTTCCTGAGGCCCGGACAGAGGGCTATTATAAGAAACGTCCTTGTGCCGGTATGGTTGAGGAAGGCGCACGCATTTTTGTTGAATATTTGCTAAATAAGCAGGGTGTCGGAGCAATTAATGTTAAATAGGTTAAATTATTGATTGCTAAATGGCAAAATGGCAGTAAATTCGCGCTCGGATTTTAAAAACACTACTAAAATGTTTATTCAGAATGTTGGCGAGTACGCCGGTATGATATGGCGTGCACTGGAGGGAAACAACGCCCTTTCACAGAAGGAAATCAAGAAAATCGCGAAACTGAAGGACAAGGAGTTCTATCTTGGTCTGGGTTGGCTGCTCCGCGAGGGCAAGATCAACGTTACCGAGGGTGAAGAGGAGAATTACTACGCACTGAAGTAATCCCACAGTATTAATCACACGAGTTGGAGCGGGAAGCAACATAACGCTGCTTCCCGTTTCTGTCTTTATTATATATATCCTGACAAGGATCATGCGTAAAAGGATTTTTGACATAGTAGAGAAAAGCGGTCGTTCGGACAGTGTCAGCACTGCTTATGACATTCTGATGTTCATTTGCATCATCTTGAGCATCATTCCCTTGATGTATACAAAATACAATGTTTTTTTCAAGACAATTGAAACTGTTACCGTCATCATCTTCATCATCGACTATCTGATGAGATGGTGTACTGCCGACTATAAGTTGCACGGCAAGTGGTATGACTTCCTTATATATCCTTTCACGCCGATGGCCATCATCGATATGCTGTCAATATTGCCTGTACTGAACCTGATAAATTCGGGATTCAAGGTGATGAGGATGACCAGACTGTTCAAGATTCTGAGACTGTTCAAGTTTATTCGTTACACCGATGGACTGGTTACGTTGCGCAATGTCATCCGCAAGGAGTGGAAAATTCTCTCCTCAGTTCTGATACTGGCATTGTTCTATGTTTTCCTGACAGCACTGATAATGTTCAACGTCGAGCCCCACATCAATCCCGAAACGGGCGAGGAGACCTTTGCCTCTTTCTTCGATGCGCTATACTGGTCTGCCATTACGCTTACCACTGTCGGTTATGGTGACCTTTGTCCAGTGACTGACTTGGGCAGGTGTGTAAGCATTGTGTCATCCATTCTCGGCATAGCGATCATAGCACTGCCGTCGGGTGTCATTACTGCAAGCTATCTGGACGAGTTGCGTCACAAAGATCACGGCAATACGAAAAGTACGGAAGGGGAATCCGACTCTTTGCGGTGAGTCGCCTCAAGTGCTGACACATTCATTCTGCACCTCCGCCGAGGGCGATGTACAGATCAATCAGGGCCTGATTGCCGTTGAATACGTTGGCTGCCTCACCCAGTTGGGCTCTCAATAGCGCTTCCTGTGCTGTAAGTACTTCGAGATAGGTGGCCTTTCCGTTTACCATCAACTCGTGTGTACCTTCGTAGGCGTGCTGTAGTACAGCCACTTGTTGCTGGTACAGGCTGGCCTTGTCACGGGCCGCTTGACAATCTGCAAGATAACTGTTCACTTCGTTGCCCGCGTTGAGCACGGTCTTGACGAACAGCTGGCGAGCCTCCTCCTGCTGCAGTTTGCTTCTTTTGAGGTTGGCTCTCAGTTTGCCCTGTGTGAACAGTGGCTGTGCCAGAGAGGCAGCAGCGTTCATTACCCACTGCGCAGGGTTCAGGGTACCCATCTCTCCGTTGGTCCATCCAAGCGCACCGCTGAGTGTCAGTTTGGGATAGAAGTTCGAACGGGCCTCGGAGGTTACGTAATAGGCGTTTTCTATTGCACGCTCGGCGGCACGCACGTCAGCGCGGTTGCCCAGCAATTCCGCCGGAATTCCAACGGAAACCTGTTGAGGAAGGTTGAAGCTTCCCCACGGGTTGCGGTCTATGTGCTGTGGTGTCTGTGCCAGAAGCAGACATAGAGCATTTTCGATATCCCTGATATTATTGGTTATGTCAATACGCTGTGTCCTGATGTCGAGCAGAGACGCTTCCATCTGGTCAACACTGGTTGAGTAGGCCTTACCATTCTCCAAAAGGGCGCGCTGCGTTTCAAGCGACTGCTCCCAGAGAACTTCGGTCTTGGTAATAATGTCGAGCTGCTGGTCAAGAATCTGCAATTGGTGGTAGGCTGTGGCGACGTTGGAGATGAGCTTCGTTCTGACCAGGGTCTCCTGGTCGCGGGTCTGCTCAAGAAGCGCGGCTGCCTGGCGTCTGCGGTTGTTTATGCCGCCGAAAAGGTCGATTTCCCATTCTGCACCGGTACCAAGATTAAAACTCTCATAGTTTATTCCAACCCTGCCGACCGAACCCTGCGGATTGAGGGACAGCGATGGCAGAAAGGCCAGTTTGGCAGCAACTAGGCTTGCTTCGGCCACTCCGACATTCAGTTCGGCTACCTTCAGGTCTGTGTTGCGCTCAAGTGCAGTGTCTATCAGCTGCTGCAGCTTCTGGTCAGTGAAGAAAGTGCGCCAGGGCATCCGTGCCATAGAGCTCTGCCCCGTAACCTGCACTCCGCTTCCGAAAACTCCGTCGGGTACCGTACTGTCAGATTCGTACTTGTTGTATATGCCGCAACTGCTGATTGTCAGCAGAATAACTGCGGCTGATATCATTGTCTTTCCCATTTCAGTTATTCCTCCTCTTTCTCGTTTAATTCAACCATGGGCCCCTGTACACGCTCGTGCAGCTTCTGGAAGAAGATGTATAACGAGGGTACGATAAAGAGCAGGGCCACTGTGCCGATGCTGGAACCGCCTACGACGCCAATTGCCAGCGAGCGGTTGCCGTTGGCGCCCGCACCGCCTTCGATGATGAGCGGAATCATACCAATGATCATTGTGGCCACAGTCATCAGGATTGGACGCAGACGGTCCTTGCACGCTTCGAAGGCGGCTTCGGTTATGGGCATTCCCTGCTTGTGCTTGTCAACAGCGAACTCGGTGATAAGGATTGCGGTCTTGGCCAGCAATCCTATCAGCATTATAACACCTGTCTGCAGGTATATGTTGTTGTCCATACCAGGCAACTTCATTGAATAACCACAGTAACTGAACAGGAACGATCCCATCAGTCCGAACGGGATTGACAGCAACACGGCGAACGGGATGAACCACGAGTTGTAAAGGGATACCAGAATCAGGTATATCAGCAGGATGGCGATGGAATAAATTACCACCGTAGTGCTTGAACCCATGTTCTCCTCCATTTCACGCGACATGCCGCCATACTCATAACCATAGTCAGCGGGATTCATAGTGGCGGCGAAAACCTCGCTGACGGCCTTATGTACCTGCCCCTCACTATATCCGCTTGCAGGGCTGACATAGCTGGTAATGCACTGGAAAAGGTTGAAACGGTTTTCATTGTCAGAGCCGACGGTCGGGGTAAGAGTGATGAACTGTGATACAGGAGCCATGCGTCCGTTGCCGACCCGTACGAATATGTTGTCCAGTGCATCGGGGTCAAGGCGGTACTCGGGCGAGGCGTTGGCAAAAATTCGATATACTTTGCCGAACTGGTTGTAGTTGCCTACGTACGCCTGGCTGCAGAAACTGCCGAGCGTGGCTAGTACCTCGCTGACCGTGGTGCCGGAACGGGTACATTGTACCGCATCAACTGTCACCTTGTATTTCGGGAACTGTTCGGAATATGATGACTGTGCGTCAGAGACCTCGGGACGTTTTTTCAATTCAGACAGGAAGTACTGCACCTTGTTGTTGAATTCGGTCATGTCACCGTCAGTCTTGTCCTCGACCACCAGTTCAACCTCGTTGCTGGTGCCGAAGCCCGGAATCTGAGGCAGCGTGAATGGCAGAACCTGAGCATCCTTTATATCCTCGCACGACAAGTAGAAACGGTACAGCACAAGGTCAAGGTAATGATTCATGCCCTCTCGTTCTTCCCAGTTCTTCAAACGGATTATAAACGTGCCGTAGCTGGAGCCTGCACTTGATATCATGCCGAAGCCGGCGACGCGGGCGTATGATTCCATTTCGGGAATCTGCTTTACCTTTTCCTCAACCTTGTCTAGGATCTGGTTTGTTTCATGCAAGGTAGAGCCGGGAGCGGCGCGAACCTCGACGATAATGATACCCTGGTCCTCTTGAGGCACAAGTCCGCTGGGCATGACCTTCATCAGCCAAAACATAGCTACAACGGCTGCGGCCAGAAGGATCCATGTCAGGAACGGGCGTTTCAGAAATTTCTGCACACCTCTTGTGTATTTGTTGAAGATGGCGTTGTAACTGGCTTCGTATGCCTTTCGTGTGTAGTAGATTAATGACTTCTTTTGAGTGCCCTCTTTTGCTTCCTTAATCTTCAGTAGCATGACGCAGAGTGCGGGGCACAGCGTAAGAGCGGATACGCACGAGAGGCCTACTGACGAGGCTATTGTTACGCCGAACTGAGTGAAGAACGTGCCTGATGTGCCCGACATGAACATCACGGGGATGAACACGGCCATGAATACCAGAGTACAAGAGAATACGGCGACCGTAACCTCGGACAGAGCATCGCGTGTGGCGTCCTCAACCTTTCTGTAGGTTCCCAGCTCAAGTTTAGCCATCACTGCCTCAGCCACAACAATGGCGTCATCGACCACAGTACCTATAGCCAAAACAAGTGCGAACAGCGTCAGTATGTTTAGCGAGAAGCCCGCCATCTTGACTATGGCAAATGTGCCGAGCAATGACACTACGATGCTTATTGAGGGAATCAGTGTGGCCCGGATATCCTGAAGGAAGAAGAACACAACAAGAATGACCAGTATGATGGCTATGATGAGGGTTTCGACCACGCTGTGCATGGCAGCGTTCAGGAAGTCGTCGCTTGACATCAGCGTGGTGAACTTCAAGCCGGCAGGCAGTGTCGGCTCCACCTCGTCAAGCAGCTTGTTTATCTCGGCGTTTACTGCGGTGGCATTGGCACCCGGAGCCTGATAGATGATAAGCATGACGCCAGGACCGTTGACACCCTTCGATACGAATGTGTACGCCTGGGCTCCCAGTTCCACGGTGGCTACATCTTCCATGCGGAGTACGTGGCCGCCATCGGTGCGGATTACTATGTTGTTGAACTCTTCGACTGTGGACAGTCGGCCGCTGTACTCCATGCTGTACTGGTATGAGTTCTCTGACTTCTCACCCAAAGAGCCTGTAGGAGTTACGAGACTCTGCGTGCCGACGGCGTTGAATATCTCCTGTGGAGTCAGATTGTAGCGTGCCATGACGTCGGGCTTCATCCATATGCGAAGGGCAAAAGTATTGCCAAGGTTTTCGACCTTGCCGATACCCTTGATGCGCATAAGGCGGGGCTTGACGCTGACGTCTATGAAGTTGGCTATAAAGTCGGCATCATACTTGCCGTCGGGGCTTTCGAGTGAAATGATCTGAAGAATGCTGTTCTGTCGCTTCTCAACCTTGATGCCGTTCTGAAGCACCTCGGCGGGAAGCATTGATTGTGCTGAAGAGACCCGGTTCTGAACGTTAACGGCAGCCAGGCTGGGGTCGGTACCCTGTTTGAAATAAACATTAATGCTGACTTCGCCGGTTGACGAGGCTGTGCTCTTCAGGTAGTACATGTCCTCGACACCGTTTATGGACTCTTCAAGCGGTTGTATGACGCTCTTGACAATTGTCTTGGCATCGGCACCTGTATAACTGGCCGATACCATTATGGTTGGCGGTGCTATGTCAGGATACTGCTCCACCGGCAGCGTTTTCAGCGATATGAATCCTATCAGCACTATCACGATGGAGATGGCGCATGCCATTCCACGTTGTTCTATGAATATGTTACCTTTCATAAGCCGTCATTTAAACAAGACCTTCTGTCCGTCAATCACGTTGGCGGCTCCGTTGGCAACAATCACGTCACCCTTCTTCAGACCGTTCAGGATTGCCACCTGTTGGCCCAAATCGTATATCTCTACAGACGTACTGTGGGCACAACTGTCAGTTCCGACCATCCACACCACCACCTTGTCCAGTTGGCGGACAATTGCAGATGAGGGTACTATTATGGCGTCATCTACCTGATATTGGAAAATAACCGTTCCAATATTGCCGGAAGTCAGCAATCCGTCGGGGTTCGGGAATTCGGCCTCGGCCGCGATGCTGCCGGTCTGGGTGTCGAGCACTCCCGAGGTACGCACCAGACGGCCTTTGTGTTCGTACATGGTGCCGTTCTTCAGTTCCAGGCTTACCGGAGGCATATCCTTGATGGCCTGTTCGAATGATTTGCCCTGATTCTCCTGCTTTATTTCCATGAACTTGTCCTCACTTGCCGAGAACTTGGCCTTCATGGTTGACGATTCGCTTACCCTGGCCATAACAGTGCCCGGTTGGACCAGTTCTCCCAGTTCTATAGAGCGGGAGCCAACGATGCCGTTGATAGGTGACGTCACCGTGCAGTAGTTCAGTCCGAGACGGGCGTTTTTCAGTGCCGCCTCAGCCTGGGCTACAGCTGCTACGGTCTGGTCATAAGTATTCTTCGCCGTTTCGTACACATATGAACTGACTATTCCTTTGTCAAATAGATTCTTGTTGCTGCGCATCTCCAGTTCTGCAGTATTCATGGCCGCTTTGGCAGCCTGCACGTTGGCTTCAGCGTTGTCAACTGCTGCCTGTGCCTGGCGTGAGTCGATACGGAAAAGCACCTGGCCGCTTTTGACCCGATCACCTATCTCGGTAAGCACCTCGGTCACGTTGCCGCTTGTCTGCGGTGTTATTGTAACCTCCTTGCTGCCCTCCAGAGTTGCGCTGTAGCGTATGGGAATCTCCACGCTGCGGGGTTGAATTACAATTGTCTCGTACGATGTACGTTTAGCCTCGGGAATGTCAACACATGACACAACTCCGCCCCAAAGCATCACTATGAATGACAAAATGCGCAGCCCACCGGCCACTCTCATCTCTCCTGTTGTCATATCCTTCATAATAAAGTAAGTTTTATCCGGTTTAGTCCTCAAGGGAACGCCTGTTAGTGTATACTGCAAAAGTAAAACAATTTTTAGAAACATGTGACTGACGAATTAAATGATTTTTCCACATAAGCGCAACACGCAGTGTCCGTCTGCCGACTGGATGGAACTTGAGAAGTCAATGGTCTCGGGAAATGATGCGGAAGCGTGACGCGGTGGCAAAAGTTTTTTGTAACTTCGCCCTCAGAAATTGTGAACGATGGAACAAATCAGAAATTTCTGCATTATAGCTCATATAGACCACGGGAAGTCAACATTGGCTGACCGTTTGCTTGAATATACCGGTACAATAGCCATAACAGAAGGGCAGATGCTGGATGATATGGACCTTGAGAAGGAACGTGGCATAACAATAAAGAGTCATGCCATCCAGATGGAGTATGAACATAAAGGCATCAGGTATGTGCTGAATCTGATAGACACTCCAGGACACGTCGATTTTTCGTATGAAGTGTCGCGTTCAATTGCCGCGTGCGAAGGAGCTGTACTTGTGGTTGATGCCACTCAGGGGGTTCAGGCACAGACTATCAGCAATCTTTACATGGCTATTGAGCACGACCTTGAAATAATTCCCGTGATAAACAAGTGCGACATGCAGAGTGCCATGCCCGACGAGGTAGAGGATGAGATTGTGGAATTGCTGGGTTGTGACCGTAAGGAAATAATAAGGGCTTCTGCAAGGACAGGGATGGGAGTGGAGGAAATTCTCAAAGCCATAGTAGAGCGCATCCCACATCCGGTCGGAGATCCGGATGCACCGCTGCAGGCCTTGATTTTCGATTCTGTTTTCAATCCGTTCCGTGGAATAATAGCATATTTCAAAATTGAGAACGGCAGCATCAGGAGGGGTGATAAGGTGAAATTCTTCAACACCGGCAGAGAGTATGATGCCGACGAGGTGGGCGTTCTGCGTATGGACATGGTGCCGCGCGAGGAAATGCTTACGGGTGATGTGGGCTATATCATATCAGGTATAAAGACATCGACAGAGGTGAAGGTGGGTGACACCATAACTCATGTTGCCCGGCCGTGCGATGAAGCCATTGCTGGTTTTGAAGAGTCTAAGCCTATGGTTTTTGCCGGTGTGTATCCAATCGACGTTAATGAGTTTGAAGACCTTAGGTCATCGCTTGAGAAACTGCAGCTGAACGATGCTTCACTAAGTTTCACTCCTGAATCGTCGATGGCACTTGGGTTTGGATTCCGCTGCGGCTTTCTCGGGCTGTTGCACATGGAGATTGTACAGGAACGTCTGGATAGGGAGTTTGATATGAGCGTAATAACCACTGTCCCTAATGTTCAGTACATGGTCTATGACAAGCAGGGCAATGCTATTGAGGTGCATAATCCGAGCGGAATGCCTGACCTTACCCTGATTGACCATATTGAGGAACCGTATATTGATGCCTCGATAATTACCACTACCGACTACATCGGTGCCATAATGACGCTGTGTCTGGACAAGCGAGGCGAGTTGGTAAAACAACAGTTCATTGCCGGTAATCGTGTGGAACTCTATTTCAAGTTGCCTTTGGGCGAAATCGTGATTGACTTCTACGACAAACTTAAGAGCATTTCGAAAGGTTATGCTTCTTTCGACTATCATCCTTCGGGATTCAGACCATCAAAACTGGTTAAACTTGATATTCTGTTGAACGGTGAGCCTGTTGATGCTCTCTCTACTCTGACTCATGTAGACAACGCCTATGATCTTGGACGCCGCATGTGCGAGAAACTTAAGGACCTCATTCCGCGCCAGCAGTTCGATATAGCCATTCAGGCTGCCATTGGCTCGAAGATAATTGCCCGCGAGACTATCAAGCAGGTACGCAAGGATGTTACAGCCAAATGCTATGGAGGCGACGTCACCAGAAAGCGGAAACTTCTGGAGAAGCAAAAGAAGGGAAAGAAGCGCATGAAACAGATTGGCAATGTGGAGGTGCCCCAGAAGGCTTTTCTCGCTGTGTTGAAACTGGACTGACACTTTTTCAAATTAACCACTTGTGATATAGGTCTCACGCCAATTTGGTGTGAAGGGAAAGATTTTGTGCCCTGACTGGACATGAATTGACAGATATTTGTTATTTTTGAGAAAAATAACTCAACACTTATGTACGACTCAGAGAAAGGATTATATGTGGCCCATTGTGAGGCGGGACCATTGTCAATATGTGGCCGGATGGCCAATCGTCATGGACTGATCGCCGGAGCTACCGGAACCGGCAAGACCGTATCGCTTCAGGTGCTGGCAGAAACCTTCAGTCAGGCAGGTGTACCATGTTTCATGGCCGACATGAAGGGTGACCTTAGCGGTATCAGTCAGGCCGGTTCCATGACAGGCTTCATACAGAAGAGATGTGTCGAGTTCGGCATCGGGAATCCTCAGTTCGCGCCATGCCCGGTACGATTCTTCGACGTTTTCGGTGAACAGGGACATCCCATGCGTACAACTATATCGAACATGGGACCCCAGCTGCTGAGCCGCCTGATGCAACTCAATGAGGTGCAGGAGGGTATATTGAATGTACTCTTTCGCGTGGCTGATGAGAGGGGACTTCTGCTGATTGACATAAAGGACTTGCGTGCTATGCTGTCTTATCTGTCCGAGCATGCCGCCGAAATAACGCGTACGTATGGAACGGTCACTCCAATAAGCATCGGTGCAATCCAGAGGGCTTTACTTGCACTTGAGAATGAGGGAGCTGAGAAGTTTTTTGGAGAGCCGTCATTTGACATTTTCGACCTTCTGCAGTGTGAGGGTGGCAGAGGAGTGATGAGTGTTCTGGCAGCTGACAGGCTGATGCTTAATCCCAAACTCTACTCTACATTTCTTCTCTGGCTGTTGTCTGACTTATATGCCCAGTTGCCGGAGGTAGGGGATCTTGCACTACCGAAGCTGGTGTTCTTCTTCGATGAGGCTCACACACTTTTTGAGGATACGTCGAAGGCACTGGTAGACAAGATTGAGCAGGTTATCCGTCTTATCCGTAGCAAGGGAGTGGGCATATACTTTGTAACACAGAATCCCACAGACATACCTGAGGATATTCTAGGACAGCTTGGCAACCGTGTGCAGCATGCGCTGAGGGCATATACTCCTAAGGAACAGAAGGCTGTGAGGACCGCAGCCCAGACTTTCCGCGCAAATCCATCGTTCAAGACTGAGGATGCCATCATGCAGCTTGAGACGGGCGAGGCGTTGGTATCATTTCTTGACGAGAAGGGGGCTCCAATGGTCGTGCAGCGCTCTAAGATGCTGTTCCCGCTCAGCCAGATAGGCGTGATAACTGAACAGCAACGTACTCAACTGATTAATTCTTCGAGACTTTACGGTCGCTATGACCACATGATTGACCGTGAAAGTGCGTTTGAAGTACTTCTTGCCGAGAGTGAACAGAAGGCTATAGAGGCTCGAAAAGCACAAGAGGCGGCTGAAGCAGAGAAGGAACGCCGACGCATTGAGAAACAGCGCGAGTCGGAAGAGAGGGCGCTTGATAAAATGCGCCAGAATGAGGAGAAGACAGCCAAGAAGGGCAAGAAGAGTAAAGACAGTCTGGCAAAGACTCTTACTACTGCTGCGGTAGGCGCAGCAATAGGCTCGGTCAGCAGGAGTGTCGGTACGTCGGTTTCAAACAAGATTACCGGCAAGAAATCTTCTTCAACAACTCCCAAGTCGGTGGCGGGCAAGGCTGCAAGTTCGGCTGCGTCGTCAGTAGTGCGGACGTTGACTCGCTCCATACTGGGCAATCTGCTGAAGTAGTTCCCCGTATGACGGCAATCGACCAGAGGAGAATAGCGGTCAACACGCTGCTGCTTTACCTGCGCATGGGATTGGTCCTGGTGGTCAACCTCTATGTGTCGCGGGTTGTTCTCGACTCTTTGGGAAAGGTCGATTATGGCATTTATAGTGCTGTCGCGGCCATTGTGGTGATGTTCTCGTTCATGAACAGCACTATGAGCACGGCGTGCCAGAGGTTTTTCTCGTTCGAACTTGGCCGCAAGGATTACGGGGCTTTGAGAACTCGTTTTACCCAAAGTCTGATAGTTTTTTTTCTGATAGCTCTTGTAGTAGTTGCACTTTCCGAGACTGTCGGTCTGTGGTTCCTCAATACCAGAATGAAACTTGAGGGGCGCGATGATGCCGCCCATTGGGTTTTCCAACTGTCGGTGGTTGCCTTCGTGTTTCAGATAATGCGTACTCCCTACATGGGAATGATAATAGCGCGCGAGAAGATGAAGGTGTTTGCTTACATTAGCGTGTTCGAAGCCTTTGGATCACTTGCTGTAGCGTTGAGCTTGAGATTCTCAAACGGTGACAGAATGGTGCTGTATGCTATGCTCATCCTTATGATACATGCGTTAACGACTATGTTCTACCTTGTTTATTGCCGGTTGTTCTACGCTGAATGTAAGATTGAAAGGCATATTGACAAGAGTTCATTATGGCAGATTTTCAGATTTACCGGCTGGGAGATGATAGGTTCGCTGGCCGGTACATGCAAAGCATACGGCATTAACCCGATACTGTTGAACCCCTTCTTCGGACCGGAAATGAACGCTGCAATGACTGTCTCGCAGAAGGTTTATATGACTGTGGTAAGGTTTCAGAACGATTACTTTATGGCGGTGAAGCCTCAGATAATAAAGTCTTATGCGTCTGGAGCGGTCAGCGAGATGATAGGATTGTTATTCCTGGGTACCCGTTTCTCCTATTTTCTGATTCTTGTGTTGACCATGCCTCTTTTTTTTGAGACTCCGGCCATTTTGGATTGGTGGCTGAAGGCGGAAAACGTTCCTGAAATGGCTGTGACATTTACGAAGCTTCTTTTGGTCAACAGTCTGGTGGATACCCTTTCCAATCCACTTGCTTCGGCTATACAGGCTACCGGCAAAAACAAATGGTATCAGATATGCATGGGACTGACATTGTTGGCTATCCTGCCTGTCGGCTATGTGGGTTACAAAGTTTTCCGTCTTCCTGTTGAGTCAGTTTTCTATATCTCAATCGGTTTGTCCGTAGCTGCTCAGTGCATGAGGCTCTATTTTGTTAAACGGCAGGTTGGGATGGATATAGGACGTTTCCTTAAAGAAGTAATCTGGGTCATGGTCTTGGTGACTGTCGTGGCCTTGGCGGTGCCCGCCGGAGTACAGGCGTGTTTTGGCACTGACCGTCAGGCATGGCAGTCGGTGACGGTTATAGTGATTTCAGTTCTGTGGACGGGAACTGTGGCGTACTTCATTGGAATCACCCGTTCGGAGCGTTCAATGATTAACGGTTTTATTGTGAATTTATTCAAAAGTGTGCTATGCAGGCGATAATACTTGCAGCCGGAATGGGCAAGAGGCTTGGTGAACTGACAAAAAACAACACCAAGTGCATGATTGAAGTGAACGGCGTCCGTCTTATTGACAGGATGCTGTCTCAGTTGTCGCGACTGAATATTTCAAGGGTTGTAATAGTGACGGGATACAAGGGTGATAATCTAAGGAACCATATAGGTAACCGGTACGCAGACAGGGTTAAGATTGAGTTCATAGATAACCCGGTTTATGACAGAACCAACAATATCTATTCGCTTGCCTTAGCCAAGGAGAAGCTTCAGGAGGATGACACCCTGCTGCTTGAGAGCGATCTCGTCTTTGAGCCGAGGATGCTTCGGTTACTGATTGACAATCCGTACCCAAATCTGGCATTAGTGGCTAAATATGAGACTTGGATGGACGGAACCATGGTCAGGATTGACGATGACTGCAATATTGTGAGTTTTGTTCCCAAGAAGGCTTTTAAGTATTCGGATGTTCCGTATTATTACAAAACCTGCAACATATACAAGTTCAGTCGTGATTTCAGTACCAACCAGTACGTTCCTTTCCTGGATGCCTACTGTAAGGCAATGGGCGACAACGAGTATTATGAACAGGTACTGAGGGTACTGACGGCTTTGGACAGGTCAGACCTGAAGGCTTTGCCTATAACAGACGAGAAGTGGTATGAGATTGACGATATTCAGGACCGTGACATTGCTGAAAATCTGTTTGCATCGGCTGACGAGCGTCTGTACAAACTGAGTCACAGATATGGCGGGTACTGGAGGTTTCCCAAACTTAAAGACTTTTGCTATCTGGTGAATCCGTATTTCCCGACGCAGAGAATGAAGGATGAACTTAAGTCAAATTTCGATACCCTTCTCACTGAGTATCCTTCAGGGATGAGTGTCAATTCACTGCTCGGTGGAAAGTATTTCGGCATCCGCGAGGAGTTCGTGTGCATGGGTAATGGTGCCGCTGAATTGATTAAGGGACTCATGGAGCATTGTCTGGAAGGTAAGGTTGGTATCGTGTTCCCCACTTTTGAGGAGTACCCCAACCGAGCTGGTGGAATGCGGGTTGTCAAGTACATTCCAAAGAATCCTGATTTTGCCTATTCTGCCGCTGATTTGAGGGATTTCTTTGCAGACAAGGATATTTCCATGCTGCTCCTTGTAAATCCGGATAATCCCTCGGGCAACTACATTTCCAAGGAAGAAGTGCTAGAACTTGTCAGATGGGCCAGCGACAGAAGTGTCAGGATGGTTGTAGACGAGAGTTTTGTGGATTTTACCAGGGGACATCTGTTGAATACACTGCTCACCAATGAAATACTGCATGAATACTCCAACCTTGTAGTGGTAAAGTCAATAAGTAAGTCGTATGGTGTTCCCGGCTTAAGGCTGGGTTTGATGGCTTCGTCCGACCTGAGTCTTGTGGCAACAATGCGTTCCAGTATGGCTATATGGAATATCAACTCTTTCGCGGAGTTTTACATGCAGATTTTCAACAAGTACGAGAAGGATTATCACAATGCATGTGATCTGTTCATCAACGAGAGGAGTATTTTCATGGAAGAGCTGAGGACTGTACCTTATCTCAGGGTGATTCCTTCTGCCGCAAACTATTTCTTGTGTGAGGTTACATCGCGCTTTACCTCGCGCGAGCTTACTGAAATACTTCTTAACGAATACAATGTTCTGATTAAGGATTGCGCTACGAAGAGCGCCTTTGATGGCCGTAACTATATACGGATTGCCGTCAGAGACCGTGCTGACAATAACCGTCTTACTGTAATTCTGAAATCTTTGTAGAGTAGTTGCTTTATGTTAGAGATGTCGTTACAAGAAGAGTTGCGTGAGCGGTACAATCCTGACGGTTCCGTGACCAGGTCTGTGCAGATGCACCTGCTGGACATTCTGATACAGGTGGACAGTGTGTGCAGGGCCAACGGCATCGTTTATTGGATTGACTCTGGAACTTTGCTTGGAGCAGTGCGCCATGGCGGTTTCATACCATGGGACGACGACCTTGACATCTGCATCCTACGCAAGGATTACCGCAGGTTCCGTCGTTGTATGCGCAACGGTCTGCCATATCCTTATATCCTTTATGATATCAGCACGATGAAGGGCTACGGGCACCGATGGCCCAGAATAGTCGACGAGAGTGTTTCAATAATACGAAGAAAGCCCGACGGGTCAATAGGCGATGAAAAGCTTTGGATAGACGCTTTCCTGATGTGCAACGGTT
The DNA here is from genome assembly GCA_017615835.1 of Bacteroidaceae bacterium. GTDB lineage: Bacteria > Bacteroidota > Bacteroidia > Bacteroidales > Bacteroidaceae > Colenecus. The sequence goes on from JAFZZI010000004.1 coordinate 301,875, forward strand.
CTCCTGGTTGGGTCAAGCGAATTGACACGTTGTACGGGCGCTGTTTCAGGCGGCGTCATCGCATTCTAAATGACGGATGGCTGAAGGTTCTGGTCGGTACATGTGTATATCCGTTCATTTCGGCTGTGGTAAGCATCTCCCGTTTTGCAGGAAGAGTGCTTTCCCCCAAAACCCTAATGCATGACTATGCCTCTGGTTATTACAGTGTGCGTAAGAAATACGAGATATTTCCGTTGTCGGAGATGGAATTCGAAGGAAAGAGGTTTCCTGCACCTGCTGATGCTGACGCCTATCTGCGTCGTATTTATGGTGATTATATGGCGCTGCCTGACGAATCGGGCAGGGAGACGCATGATTTTCTGGAAATAAAGAAAAATGACAATGAGTGAAAAGAGGAGGGCCCTTGTGGTGGGTGGAAGCAACGGCATAGGATTGGCGGTGGCACTTCGCCTTGCCGGAGGGTGCAGTAAGGTTACTATAGTAGACAAGGTTGAACCCGATATTGCACTTCCGCAAAATGTATTATTCATAGCCCATAATCTTCTTGACAAAGGATTTGAAGAGTTAGCCGACACGCATGGCTTTTCACCGTCAGAAACAGATGTCCTGGTAATTACGGCGGGCTTTGGAAGAGTTGCCCCGTTTGAGACTTTTGAGTTTCGCGAGATAGAAAACGTATACGGGGTAAATACGGTGGCATTAACGGAAATATTGCGGTACTATTATCCTAGAATGCAGCAGAAAAATGATTTCTTCTGTGCTGTGATGGGAAGTATTGCAGGATTGATTGCATCACCGATGATTTCGCTCTACAGCGCCTCTAAGGCTGCTGTATGCAAGCTTACAGAAAACATGAATGCCGAACTTGAATTATGCGGGACTCCGAACAGAATACTGAATGTTTCGCCAGGCTCCATAAAGGGAACAAAGTTCAACGGGGCATCAGCGAATGATCTTACCCAGATAGGTGGACTTGCCGATGATATTTTAAGGGCAATGTTCGGCAGGGACACGCTGCTGATACCTGAATATGACACAGTTTTCAGGGGAGTTCTGGAACGTTATCATGAAGACCCGCACAAATTTGCAGCTGACAGCTGCCGTTACAAGTTGGAGAGTGGCAGGATGAATATGAAACCCCAACTGAAGGTGGGTTACCTCAGCGGAACGTTCGATCTGTTCCACATAGGGCATCTCAATCTGTTGAGACGTGCCAGACAGTATTGTGACTATCTGGTGGTTGGTGTACACAAAGATGCTTCGCATAAAGGCAAGGAAGCGTTCATTCCTTTTGAGGAGAGATGCGACATTGTCAGGAATATTCGGTATGTGGACAAAGTTATCCAGAGTCTGCCCGAGGATGACGAGATATATCGTCGGGGAATAGTTAAATACGATTACCTCTTTGTAGGAAGTGATTACAAGGGCACCGATCGCTTCAACAGATATGAAGAGTTTTTTGCAGGAACTGATGTCAGGATAATCTATTTCCCATATACCAAAGGTACAAGCAGTACCCGACTTAGGGATGCCCTTGATGCAATATCCAACAAGAAATGACGGTCATGAAATTCCTGGCGTATCTGTTCTGCTATATTTTGTATCCATTCTCGTTCCTTTTTCCGAGAAGCGGGCGCAAGTACGCATTTGGGAGTTTCAGGGGTGCTTTCAATGACAATGCCAAGCATCTGTTCATATACGCTTCCACCCACGTTGAGGACGTAAGATGTGTGTGGCTCACCCAAGGATCTGAAGCTGCAAGGCATGTCCGGGAATTGGGCTTCGAAAGTTATTCGGTTTTTGCTCCAAAGGGCATCTGGTTTGCTCTTACATCCAAGTACTGGTTTGTGAACGCCTATTCAAGCGATATTTTCTTCAGCTTTTCGGGAGGGGCTGTCATAGTGAATCTTTGGCACGGTCTCACCATCAAACGCATTGAGTTTGGAATAACTGGCGGTGAGCTTGCGGACAGGTATGTTCGAAAGACTTTCAAGGAACGTTATTACCATCCTCAGGTATACAAGCGGCCCGATTATGTGCTCTCCTCGTCACCGTTCCAATCAGAGATATTTGCCAAGGATTTCAGGATACCGGTCAATAGGTGTCTCGAGTTAGGTTATCCTAGAAACCACCTTCTAAGATGTGGCCGTAAAGAACGTCTTGATTTCGTTAATCGTTATGAACCGGAGGAAACCCGCAGCATTCTTGACAAGATAGGAAAATACTCCAAGAGTTATGTTTACATGCCCACATGGAGGGATTCTCAGCGAGATGTCTTCGTGCAGGGCATGAATCTGCAGGCAATGAATGAATCACTGGTTTCGAGGAATGAACTCCTGCTACTGAAGCCCCATCCCAACGTGATAGTAAACGGCCTTCATGAATACTCGAATATTGTTCTTCTTGACGGGAAAATGGATATTTACTGCCTTTTGCCGGACATAGATGTTCTCATATCAGACTACTCGTCGGTCATACAGGATTTTCTGCTAATGAAGGGCAAGGGGCTGATACTCTACCTCTATGACTTCGCAGATTATGTCAGGAATCGTGACTTTGAGATTGATTTTGATAAAGTCATGCCCGGAGTGCGTGTCTACGATTCTGAATCTCTTGTCAAAGCTCTCAGTTACGATTCTACAGTACCCGAACAGGAACGCCTGTCTTTTACCGGTATGTTTTGGGGGGACAGCTGCGGAACCGATTCTTCTGCCACGATAATTGAATTTGTAAAATCACTATCATAACAGCTGCTATGCACATATCTGTCATCATCTGCACTTACAATCGCGAGAAATACATCTATAATGTGATGAAGAGTATCGCAGAGGGAAACTATCCTGTCGACAAGTATGAGATTGTCTTTGTTGACAACAATTGTACCGACGGTACGTGCGACGAGGTGGAGCGGTTTGCAAAAGACTATCCACAGGTAAACTTGAAGAAGGTGAAGGAAAAGGCTCAGGGCCTGTCTCACGCCAGAAACAGAGGGATTATAGAGTCGTCTGGAGATATTCTGATTTATGTCGACGACGATGCTACCGTCAACAAGGAATATCTTTCTGTGTATGATGCCTTCTTTGCTGCCAATCCTGGCATTGATGCGGCTGGTGGTCCTTATATTCCGCATTATGAGGAAGGAGATGAGCCAAAGTGGATGACTTATCATCTCCGCCGTCTTCTTACCGGTTATCTGTATTTCGGAGATAAGGAGAAACCTTTCCCCGGAGACAACTATCCAGGCGGAGGAAACGCAGCCTACCGTCGTCACGTCTTTGAAAAAGTAGGGCCTTATAATGTAGAACTTGGTCGTAACGGTGGTAATCTGGCTGGAGGTGAAGAGAAGGATATCTTCGACAAGATGAAGACTGCCGGAATGAGTTTCCGCTACTTGCCTGATGCCATTCTCTATCACAGCATACCTAAGTACAAACTGGAACCCGACTATTTCAACAGGTTGACATGCGGAATCGGTGAAAGCGAACGCCTGCGGACTAAGAAAATCTCGCAGGCGTCCTATATCAAGAGGTTGGCGAAAGAAGCGGTCAAGTGGGGTGGTACCTTGGTGCTGTGGGTTTATTATCTGCTGACCTTACGTCCTTCGTGCGGAAACATGCTTGTACGTTTTCGCTGGAATGTTACCCGCAATCTGCTTGGGATCTGACTTTTTTATGACGTCTGATAATTGATGCTGCAACAGTTCCCATGATAACTGCATAGATAAGCAGTATGCAGATCATGCTGATGGCGTTACCTTTTCTTACGCTGTCAGGATCGAACTCGAAGCGTATCTTGTGATTTCCTGCCGGCACGTTCAAAGCTCGCAGCGTGTAGTTGGCGCGGAAATGCTCGGCTGGTTGACCGTCAATAGTAGCCTTCCATCCAAAAGGATAGTATATTTCTGAAAAGACTACTGTTCCGTCGGAGTTGGAGTGGCTTTCATAGTCGATGTATCTTGGGGTATACTTTGTGAGAATGACAGATGATGACGGGTCATGTACTCTTGCTGTCTTGGATGCAAAATCGGAGAATTGCCTGTCGACGACGGCTGTGGTATGAAGGTTTATCCTGTCAAGAGCATCGCATTCCTGATTTGCATTGTCAACGATCAGGAGGGTGTCGACGTACCATGCATTTCCCATAGCTGCCGTGTTGCGCATGGGCGTGGGCTTGCCGTCGCTACCTTCGGTTATGAAGTACTTTGCGTTGAGCATGCTGATCACGTTCATGTTTATTTTTGAGATGTGCCGGTCAATCAAGTCTTGATATCGACGGAGTTTGGCAGCGTGGTATCCTCCTATAGACTTGAGATAATAGGATGTGCGTGATTCGTTGAAAGTGTTGGTGGTCAGATTCATGACTCTGAAGTGAGGGTCTGGATCCGAAAGTATCTGACGCTCGTATGGCTTAATTTCAAAAATACTTGAGTACTGTTTGGCGCTGATATAGTTGTCTTCATTGAAATATCGTCTGTCCACAGGCCACATGTCGGTCAGTACAAGGATTCCCATGACGATTGTCAGAATGACACTCTTGATGTATCCCTTGGCATAGAGCCATACAGTAGCGGCGGAAAGCAGTATGAATAGAGTAGAACGCAGCGAATCGTTCACGAGCATGGCTTGCCTTTGGGCAAGTATGCCCTCGTACAGAAATTCTGGAAGTTCTTGTGATAATGATGCATCTGATACTCCTGTGAAGGAGAAAAACGATTTACCTGCAATTGCAATAACCAGGCAGATTCCTGCAGTAAACCCTGCTGCTGCATATATCCCTCTCAGAGCAATCTCTTTCTTTACGGTGCCGTTGATTATCTGGTTCAGTGCAATGAATCCCAAGAGTGGCATGGCAATCTCAGCCACAATGAGTATTGATGAGACGGAACGGAATTTGCTGTACAGGGGTACAAACCTGAAGAAGAACTCTGTAAGCGGCATGAAGTTATGCCCCCAGGCAAGCATGACACTGAAAGCGGTGGCAATTGCCAGTGCCCACTTCAAAGGCCCTTTTACAAGGATAAGTCCAAGTACGAACAGAAAGCATGCCACAGCCCCCATATAGACATTACCGGCAGTGAAGGGCTGGTTGCCCCAGTAGAGAGGAACGCTCTTGCATACTTGCTCGGACGTGCGCTTGTCAACACCGCCAGATACAAGGGTTTTGTATAGTTTAGAACCGGTTCCAAGGTGACAGTTTGATGCACTGCCAAGAACTCCAGGTATAATGAATGACAGGGTCTCGTCAATTCCGTAACTCCATTGTGTCGCGTAATCGAGGTCCAGTCCGGATGTCTTGTTTCCGGCATCGCTCTCCTTGACAAGGTCTGAGTGACCTCCACGCATGGTTTGTGAAGCATATTCACTATTTGCGAGTATGCTTGGAGTATTTGCTCCCAGAGCCAGTAACATTGCCAGAGAGAACACGACTGTCGCCAGTCCCAGATCCTTGTATCGCTTTTCCTTTATGTGAGTGTACAATTCTGCTATGAACAGCAGTCCTATCATGAGGCAGATGTAATATGCCATCTGCGCGTGGCTTGTCAGACATACGGCTACAGGTATCGCTGTAACGATGAATCCAAGCCAGTATTTTTTCATGTTGAATATCAGGTGAAAACCTCCCATGGCCAAAGACATCAACGCTATGGTGGAAGTTTTTGTTATGTGCCCGGCTGGAATGATTATTATAAAGTACGAGGAAAGAGTCATGGCTATTGCTCCTGCAATGCTGAGCCATTTGTCCACGCCGAAGCAGAGCAGGAGGATGAAGAAACAGAAGAAGTACAACATCAGTATATACGGCGTACCTGTGGTCCCGTGTCCGGCAAAGAATACCTTCCTGAATGGTTTGAGCAATTTGGTTGACTTGAAATGGGTTGCGCCAATCTGATAGGTAGGCATTCCACAGAAAAGAGAGCCTGTCCAGAATGTATCCTCACCGGTTTCTTTCTGGTATTGATCAACCTCATGAACCATTCCCTTAAAACTGGAGGTGTCGCCTGCGTTTACAATCATGCCTTGCAGCGATGGACGGCAGTATATGCATGAAAGTACTACGAATAATATGACAGCGGCCATAACGGCCCCGTACCTGTTGAAAAAGGATCTTCTCATAAAAATCATTCTTTCTGATAGAGGAAGCGCTTTATGCTCTTCTTGGGGGTTTTCTCAAACTCCTCGTTGTATATGCGGATCTGCGCTATCTGCTCGAAAGCGGGCAGTTCTTTATTTATTTCCAGTCTGTTGTCTTCTATTGCCGCGGCAATCTGCTCTTCACTGAGTCCTTCTTTCATGGTTTCGTCAAAATCAGGATAGACGAGTGCAATCAGTTTGCCCTTCTCACTGACAACTACCGATTCTGAAATGTAACGCATGTTGTTGAGTTTGTCCTCAATCTCTTCAGGATAGATATTCTGCCCGGAAGGGCCAAGAATAAGGCTCTTGCTGCGACCTTTTATAAATAGATTACCTTCTTTGTCCATAATGCCCAGGTCTCCGGTGTACATCCAGCCATCTTGGTCGATTGTTTCTTCGGTGAGCTTCTCATTTTTATAGTAACCCAACATCACATTGGGACCACGGCAGACAATCTCGCCGGGAATGCTCTCGGGATCTTCGCTAAGAACCTTGACTTCCATTCCATATGCGGCTTTACCGCAGGAGCCGGGAATGAAGGATTTCCAGTCTTCATAGCATATGATAGGGGCGCATTCAGTAGCACCATACCCGACTGTATATGGGAAATGAACGGAAGAGAGGAACTTCTCAACCTCCTGGTTGAATGCTGCACCACCGATGATTATCTCATAGAACCGTCCACCGAACGAGGAAATAAGTTCTTCGCGTACCTTCTTCTTTATCTGTTCGTTGACGATAGGCACCTTGAGCAGAATCTTCATCTGGGTTGTCTCAAGTTTAGGAAGAACATTCTTTTTTATTATCTTTTCTATCACCAGAGGTACTGCTATTATCAAGTCTGGTTTGATATCGTGAAATGCCTGGAAAATAATCTTGGGACTCGGCAGTCGTGTCAGATAATATATGTGGCAGCCCTGTGTGAACTCATAGAAAAACTCGAACGAGAATCCGTACAGATGGGCCATGGGAAGCATTGATATTACCGACGAACCGACTGTCAGATTAGGTACGGCCTTAGATGCGAAGACACAATTGTTTTCCAGTGCCCTATATGGCAGCATTACGCCTTTTGAGAAACCAGTTGAGCCGGAGGTGTAGTTGATCATGGCCAGTTCCTCTGGAGCTCTGGATTCATACCTTACGTCAGACGGACTGAAATCTTTCGGGTATTTCCGCCCGAAAAGTTCGTTAAGGTGCTCTCGGGTTTCGGTGAGTCTGGCGATTCTGGAGACTGTAACAGAGAAATCCTCAAGTGAAATTATACCCATGAGATCTGGCATCGAGGCTTCGTTGAGATTCTCCCATACATGGTCACCGACGAACAGTAGTTTTGCTTCGGAGTGGTTTACTATGTTGTGGATGTTGTCAGCCTTGAATTCGTGGAGTATGGGAACGATTACGGCTCCGTAGGAAATAGCGGATAGGCATGCAACTGCCCAGTATGAACTGTTTTTCCCGCAGATAGCGATTCTGTCTCCAGGTTTAAGACCGGTTTCTTCGTAAATAATGTGCAGTTTTGCTATTCCGTTGGCGACATCCCTGTAAAACAGTGTTTTGCCTTTATAGTCAGACAGTGCTTCAAGATTCCAGTGCTTGACTATACTGTCCTGAATCAAGCCGCTCATTGTAATAGAATTGCCCATTATCGAAAACTTATTTTTAAGGGTTCAAATATAGTAAGAAAAGTCCTAAACGGAGTAGTTTCTCTCACCAAATATCTGTGATCCGATTCTGACCATATTGCTGCCTGCTTTTACTGCAAGTACATAGTCTCCGCTCATTCCGGCCGAGATTACATGGAATGCAGGACTGTCGCTGAAGAACCGTTGTTTCATGGTGTTGAAAAGGTTGGTCAGCGTCTGAAATTCGGAATATACCTGTTTCTCGTCGTTAGTGTTGCTGGCCATGCCCATTACACCGCCGATTACGATGTGATCAAGTGATTTCCATTCACCCTGTCCAAGCATTTCAATGCATTCGTCAGGCATGAATCCGAATTTTGTCTCCTCTGTAGCTATGTGAATCTGAAGCAGACAGGTTATAGTTCTGCCGAAACGGGCAGCCTGCCGGTCAGTCTCGGCAAGAGACCGGTATGAGTCAATGCCTTGAATTACTGATACGAACGGAGCCATCAGATGTATCTTGTTGGTCTGCACATGACCGATGAAGTGCCATTGGATATCGTCCGGCATTTGGGAGTGTTTCAGCACCATCTCTTGAACTTTGTTTTCTCCAAAAAGACGCTGCCCTGCATTGTATGCTTCAAGCATCGATTCGACTGGATGAGTCTTTGAGACAGCCAGTAACTCGACCCCGTGGGGTAGGGTATTTCTTATTTTAGTCAGACGGCTTGCTATTCCGGGCATTTTTAAGGCTATTTCGAAAAACAAGGCAAACTTACAAAACTATCGCGATAAAAAGGTTACCTTCGCAGTATTTAAATGTTGTTCTGTGGAGAAGTTTATTGCCGGCAGATTGTACAATAATGATGACGGGGTGCGTGGAGGTACCCGTCCTGCCATCATTATCGCCACTGTGGGAATGGCGCTTGGCCTGTTGGTAATGATTGTGACAATCTCAGTTACAAGGGGATTCCGACATCAGGTTCGTGATAAAGTGTACGGCATAGCCCAGCATATCCAGGTAACTAATTACAACTCAGGAATGGGTTCGGAAGAACTGCCTATAACATGTACAGAACAGGTGCTGCGCCGGTTCCTTGAGAGCAGCAATGTGAGGCATGTTCAAAGGTATGTGGAGAAACCAGGGATACTGCGTACAGACAGCGCCTTTCAAGGGTTCATCCTGAAGGGTGTAGGACCTGAATACGACTTCTCTTTTCTCTCTGATTATCTGGTTGAAGGGGCGATGCCTGATTGGACAGACAGTCTGTCGTCCAATGCCCTTCTTCTGTCAAAATCTCTAGCTGACAAGATGTGCTATTCTATAGGTGATGCTGTTGACGTGTATTTCGTTCAGGAACGTGTAAGGATGCGCCGGCTGACTCTTGTAGGATTGTACAGGACCGGTTTCTCGGCATTTGACGATATGTACGGAATAGCAGGTATCGGGATCTTGCAAAGGCTGCAGGGGTGGAGTGGCGATAAAACCACTGGGCTCGAGATAGCGGTAACGGACGTGGACAGCTTGTATGAAGGTTATTTACAAGTGCGTTCCATTTTGAGTGACATTTCGGAGGATACGGGTGAGCAGTACCTGGTGCAGACGACAGAACAGCTTAATTCGGGCCTGTTTGCCTGGCTTGACATACTTAATGTCAATTTATGGGTCATTCTTATTCTGATGTTGGGAATAGCGGGATTTACAATGATATCGGGCCTTCTAATCATAATATTTGAACGTGTCAGGACGATAGGCATACTGAAAGCTATGGGCGCGTCGGACAGTACTGTGAGAAAAATATTCCTGCATCTCTCGGCAAGGATAATTACCAAGGGTATGGTCATCGGAAATGTGGCAGGAATAGCCCTTTGTCTCCTGCAGATGAAGTTCAGCTTTGTTCCTCTCGATCCGGCCAATTACTACTTGAACAATGTACCCGTTGAACTGAATCTTTGGTGGATTTTGCTGTTGAACGTTGCGATGTTTATACTTTCCATGCTTATGCTGGTGGGGCCTTCGGCGGTTATTTCGCGCATTTCGCCCTCCAGATCAATGCGTTTCGAATGATTCGGATGACGGAAGGCGTCTCAGATTGTACTGCGATGCCATTGTTTCTCCGTATGCTCCCGCAGACATTATGGCAAGAAGGTCGCCGCGGTGTACTTTTGACAATTTTCGGTTCTTGCCGAATGTGTCCGAAGACTCACAGATAGGTCCTACAACATCATATAGCTGTTCTTCCTCATTGGAACTGAGGTTTGTTATCTTATGGTATGCGTCATAGAGAGCGGGTCTTATAAGGTCAGTCATTCCCGCGTCCGTAATGGCAAACCGCTTGCCAGGATTTTCCTTGACGTACAGCACCTTCGTCACAAGTTGCCCACATTGGGCAACGATGGAACGGCCAAGTTCAAAATGAACTTCCTGTCCCGGTTGCAGTTCCAACTCTGTCTTGAATATGTTAAAATAGCTCTCAAAATCGGGAATTGGGTGTTTCTCAGGTTCTTTGTAATCAATGCCGAGTCCGCCTCCGACATTGATGTGCCTGGCTGTAAAACCGACAGATTTAAGTTTTTTCTGCAGGGTGTTGATGCGTTGGCAGAGTTCGTGGAAAGGTTCCATTTCAACAATCTGCGAACCAATGTGGAAATGTAGCCCCTCAAGTGAGATTTCAGACATGGTAATGGTATGGGCTATCAGGTCATCCAATAGTTCAAGGTTTATTCCGAACTTATTCTCAGCCAGTCCGGTTGTTATGTTTGAATGTGTGTGGGCGTCAACGTCCGGATTTACACGGAAGGCTATACGTACCCTTTTGCCATGAATCCTCGCGCGCTCGCGCAAAACATCCAATTCAGCTTCCGATTCTACGTTGAGGCAGAATATCCCGTTCTCAAGAGCCAGGTCTATTTCCCAATCGTCTTTACCGACTCCGGCAAATACTATTGACGAAGGGGAAAATCCGGCTTTGATGGCCGCTTCGATTTCACCACCGCTGACACAGTCAATTCCAAGTCCAGCTTCCAGTATTGGATTGAGTATTAATGGGTTGGCATTGGCCTTGATGGCATAATGGACATGGAAGTCTGGTCTGGAAGATATTTGTCGGCGGATAACTTCCAGAGTCCTTTTCAGCAGACCGATGTCGTAACGGTAGAATGGTGTCGTAGTCATTTCTTGAACAGTTTGTCGCTTAAACGCTGCAGGGCACGTTTCTTGTCTTCTTCTTTGACTAGGAATGAAATGTTGTAGTTGCTGCCTCCATATGATATCATGTGTACAGGTATGTCGCTCAAGGCATCAAGGGCGCGTGATTCAAACCCCACATTGTTCCATTTCATGTCGCCGACGACACAGATGATGCACATGTCGCTGTCAACAGTGACCGTTCCGAATTCTTGGAGCTCACGGACGATCAGATCGAGGTTCTGGGGGTTGTCAATAGACATTGATACGCCGACCTCGGAAGTGCATATCATGTCAATAGGTGTCTTGTATTTCTCGAAGATCTCAAATATTCTACGCAGGAATCCATATGCCAATAGCATTCGGCTTGACTTGATGTTGATTGCTGTGATGTTGTCTTTTGCCGCCACAGCCTTAATGCTGCCCGATTCGGCCTCATTGTTTATTAGTGTGCCCGGGGCGGTGGGCTCCATGGTGTTTAACAGCCTTACAGGGATTCCCGCCGTCTTGGCAGGCTGTATGCAGGTAGGGTGGAGGATCTTAGCCCCGAAATATGCAAGCTCAGCGGCCTCTTCGAAAAGAAGGTGACGCACAGGTCTGGTGTTCTTTACAACTCTGGGGTCATTGTTGTGCATTCCGTCAATATCGGTCCATATCTGAATCTCTTCTGCATGTATTGCGGCACCGATTATGGAAGCCGTGTAGTCGCTTCCGCCACGTTGCAGGTTGTCGATGCCACCTTTTGCATTGCGGCAGATGAAGCCCTGGGTTATGTATATCTGTATGTCACTTTCCTTGTCAATGAACTTCGGTGCATTCTCGCAAATGAAGTTCATGTCGGGTTCGGAATTCCCGTCAATGCGCATAAAATCGAGTGCGGGTAACAATGCTGCCTTGACCCCTTTTTCGCAGAGATAGCTTGTGACCATGAATGTTGAGATAAGCTCCCCCTGAGCCAATATTTCTTTCTCGTTTGCTTCAGTAAAAGGGGCATTGGCGAAACTGAGCAAGTACTCGAATTTCCCGTCAGCGAACTTTTGGACATTCTGTTTGTATGGAGATGTGCCATAGAGGTTTGCAATATGCTGTGAGTAGAGTTGCTTCAGTTTGTCGATTAAGGCAGCTGCACCGGCTTTGTCTCCGGATTGGTAGCACTTGGATATTTCCACAAGGGTATTTGTGGTGCCAGACATTGCGGACAGTACGACAAGTTTCTGTTCGCCGTCTTCGCAAATCAGTTTGCAGACATCCTTCATACGTTGCGGACTTCCTACAGAAGTGCCGCCGAATTTCAATACTTTCATAATTGGTAAAAACTGATTTATGATGTTTGACAGTCGGCTGATGAATTGTCTGTACCATTAGGTACATTCAACTCTTTCAGCTTGCGGTCCTCGCATTTCAATACGCGACCTGGGAATTCTGTCAGCCAATTTAGATTATGGGTTATCATTATGATCGAAGTACCTGTAGAGCGGACTTTGTGCAGAATGCTTATTATCTGACGTCCGGTCTCGGGATCCAGGTTGCCGGTGGGTTCATCTGCCAGAATAAGTTCAGGGTCATTCAGCAGAGCCCGTGCTATGCATATTCTCTGTTTCTCTCCTCCAGACAGTTCATGAGGCATCTTATAACCTTTCGTTTCCATTCCTACTTTTGACAGAACTTCGAAAATGCGCTGGCTTATGAGTTGGTTGTTTTTCCAGCCGGTAGACTTAAGGACGAACTTAAGGTTGTCAGAAACATTCCTGTCAATCAGCAACTGAAAATCCTGGAATACGACACCAAGTCTGCGTCTGAGTCGCGGAATATGTTTCCGCTTGATTTTAAGCATGTCTTCTCCCAGAACCGTCGCATGACTTTCGGGCGTCTGACAGATGGGGTCAATCTCTCCGTAAAGTGTCTTTATCAGACTGCTCTTTCCGGAACCAACTTTCCCGATTATGTAAACGAACTCTCCTTCGTTGACTGTGAAAGTGACGTCACCCAGGACATGCATCTCTTCCTGTCGGACTTCAATGTCTTTATAATCTACAAGAACCATAACCGCGTTACTTGTGTCTCTTTTCGAGTTCTGTGGCCAGTTCCTCTATACGGTGACCTTTCGACGTCAGCAGGACAATAAGATGGTATATCAGGTCAGATGCCTCGTATATCAGTCTGTCGTCCGTTCCGTTAGTTGCTTCAATAACAGTTTCAACTGCTTCTTCTCCGACTTTCTGTGCCATGCGGTTTATCCCGCTTCTGAACAGAGATGTTGTGTAGGAGCCTTCAGGCTGTTCCTGATAGCGTTTGCAGATAAAGTCCTGAAGGTAGGTAAGAAAGTTTATGTCTGCTTTGTTGGTCTCGCCCCAGCATGTGTCAGCCCCTGTATGACATACTGGTCCATCAGGTTTAGCCTTGATCAAAAGAGTATCGTTGTCGCAATCGTTCAGAACGGCTACTACATTCAGGAAATTGCCGCTCTCTTCACCCTTGGTCCACAGTTTCTTTCTGGTTCTGCTGTAGAAGGTTACCTTGCCAAGTTCAATCGTCTTGTCGTAAGCCTCTCTGTTCATGAATCCGAGCATGAGGACTTTGCCTGTGACGCTGTCTTGGATAATTGCGGGGACTAGCCCTCCCATTTTCTCAAAATTGATGTCCATGTCGCTCAAGTTTTACATTCTTATGGGTATGCCTTCTTTGTGAAGGTATTCTTTCAGTTCCCTTATGCCAATTTCTCCGAAGTGAAATACTCCTGCTGCCAGTGCTGCGTCAGCATTGCCTTTCTTGAAGGCGTCCCGAAAATGTTCCATCTTTCCGGCTCCTCCAGATGCGATGACTGGAATTGGCAGCAGTTCGTGAAGTTTGGATAATGCCTCATTGGCATAACCCTGGTGCACGCCGTCATGATCCATGCTTGTGAACAGTATTTCTCCTGCTCCACTTTCGGATGCCTGTCTGGCCCATTCAAACAGATCGAGTTCTGTTTCTATACGACCTCCGTTGAGGTAACATCTCCACCCGTGCTCAGTCATGCGTGCATCAATTGCCACGACGCATACCTGCTGGCCGAAGGCATTGGCTATTTCGCTGATCAGCTCAGGCCTTCTGATTGCTGCTGAATTGATTGAAACCTTGTCAGCGCCGGCAGCCAGCATTCGTTCCACATCGTGAATACTACCGATCCCGCCTCCTACGGTGAATGGTATGGAAATACCAGCTGCAATGCCCTTCACTACCTCTGTGAAAGTTTCGCGTCCCTGATGTGTGGCGGTGATGTCGAGGTAAACAAGTTCGTCTGCCCCCTGGTCGCTATAGAGACATCCCAGTTCGACAGGGTCGCCGGCGTCACGGAGGTTTACAAAGTTGACACCCTTGACGGTACGTCCGTTGGATACATCCAGGCACGGAATGATTCGTTTTGCAAGCATCACCTGTTATCGTTAATAGCCTTCAATTCCTCAATAGTTATCCTGCCTTCATAGTAGGCTTTTCCCACAATGGCAGAATCAAGACCCGCTTCAGTGAGTTTTTTAAGATCATCAATTGATGACACACCGCCGCTGGCAGTTAGTTTCAACCCCGGAAACCGCAGGAGAATCTCTTTGTAAAGGTCAATGGCAGGCCCTTCGAGAGTTCCATCGCGGTTTATGTCCGTACAAATGACACGGCTAATCCCGTGTGAACGGTAGTCGGAAATGAAATCGAAAATGTCAAGTCCACTGTTTTCTCGCCATCCCTTTATGGCTATTTTGCCGTTTCTTGAGTCTGCTCCGAGAATAATCTTGTCTGCACCATATCTGCCTATCCATTCATGGACAGTTTCGGGACTGGCAGCTGCCAAACTTCCTACCGTCACCATGCTGGCTCCGCATTCAAGGGCTGAGTCAATGTCTCTTTCGCTTTTGATTCCTCCTCCAAAATCGACGGTCATGGTTGTTTCTCTGCAAATCCTTTTCAGAATCTCACGGTTGACGATGTGGTCGCTGTCCGCACCGTTTAAGTCAACAACATGAATTCTGGTAATTCCGTATTCGTTGAAACGCAGCGCGACTGCGAGAGGATCTTCGAAATAGACCTTGCCGGTGGAATAATCCCCTTTGGTAAGTCTGACGCACATACCGTCAAGAATGTCTATTGCAGGAATTATTGTCATACGGCGTCAGATTGCAATGAAATTCTGAAGAATGCGGACACCTGTAGGACCGCTTTTTTCAGGATGGAACTGGGTGGCCATGAAATTGCCTTTGCGCAGGGCCGAACTGAAAGGGACTATGTATTCTGTCGTTGCTATGGTCCAGTCGCATGGCGGAACGTAGTAACTGTGAACAAAATATACGAAATCTCTGTTGCTGAGCCCTTTGAAAAGGGAATTCCCGTCGGGATTTATAGTGTTCCAACCCATGTGTGGAACTTTGTCGGTCTGGTTCTTGGAATGGAACCTCACTACAGGTGCGTCAAATATGCCCAGGCAGTTGACATCACCTTCATCGCTGTGTCTGCACATCAGCTGAAGTCCCAGACAGATTCCCAGAACCGGTTGTTTCAGGCCTTTTATTGTCTCGTCAAGACGGTGTTCCTGAAGGTATCTCATTGTAGTGGCAGCTTCGCCTACACCGGGGAAAATCACCTTGTCTGCAGAGCATAGATCTTCGTGGGAGTCTGTGAGTACGCATTCCACGCCCAGTCTGTCAAGGGCGTGCATTACCGAACTGATGTTCCCGGCGTTGTATTTGACTATGGCGACTTTCATGCGTCATCTCTGATTTCGGACTGCAAAATTATTAAAAATGAGTGTATATATGCAATTGTTATTCCAAAAGTTGAACTGAAACGTTCGGACGTGAATATTTATTATGATAATATGCAGGATAGCCGCTGACGGATTATTTGTGAGCACATGCACAAATGACCTCCTTATTTCCGAATAATGAAAAAACATACTAACTTTGCGCTTCAAAATGTAATAGCACAGTAATGAGCCGGAAGTTTGCAGAGCGCAGTCAGCTTGACCTTTCAAAACTGAACGAGGAGGTGCTTGCCGACTGGCAGGAAGAGAAGCTGTTTGAACGCAGTGTCAAGGAACGTGAAGGATGTCCTTCATTTGTGTTCTACGAGGGCCCGCCTTCGGCAAACGGAATGCCTGGCATACACCATGTCATGGCCCGCACCATCAAGGACTGCTTCTGCCGTTACAAGACGATGTGCGGCTACAAGGTCAACCGCAAGGCTGGATGGGACACTCATGGACTACCGGTCGAACTTGGCGTCGAGAAGAAGCTGGGAATAACCAAAGAGGATATAGGCAGGAAGATTTCGGTCGATGAATACAATCGTAATTGCCGCACTGAAGTCATGAAATACAAGGAGCGGTGGAGTGATCTTACACGTAAAATGGGTTACTGGGTCGATCTGGACAATCCCTATATAACATACGACAACCGCTATATCGAAACCCTTTGGTGGCTTCTCCGCCAGTTGTACGAGAAAGGCTATCTTTACAAGGGATATACAATCCAACCATATTCTCCGGCTGCCGGAACAGGTCTGTCAAGTCATGAACTGAATCAGCCCGGCTGTTACCGTGACGTCAAGGATACGACTGTTACTGCCCAGTTCAGCATCACCGACCCCAAGCCCGAAATGACCGGATGGGGCGATCCCTGTTTCCTGGCGTGGACAACAACTCCCTGGACATTGCCTTCAAACACTGCATTGTGTGTCGGAAACAAGATTGACTACGTTGCTGTGAGGACATACAATCCCTACACTTGCCAACCAGTTACTGTTGTCTTGGCGGAGGAACGTCTTTCCGCATATCTGAATCCTGAAGGTGTTAACGCTCCTATGGAACAGTTCTCACAGAAGGACAAGATTGTGCCGTACCGTATTGTAGGACGATACAAAGGTGCAGACCTCCTTGAAATGCATTACAGACAGCTGTTCCCGTGGGTGAAACCGGTTTTCAAGGATGCCGACGGTTCAATCAGGACAAGCGATAGCGGTTTCCGCGTTATTCATGGCGATTATGTGACTACTGAGGATGGTACGGGAATTGTCCACATTGCACCTACATTCGGTGCGGACGATGCCTTTGTCGCAAAGGTTGCCGGCATTCCGTCTCTTTTCATGATAAACCGAAAGATGGAAACTCGCCCCATGGTCGATTTCACGGGAAAGTACTGGCTTTTGGATGAACTGGATCCCGATTTTGTCAGGGATTGTGTCAATAAAGACCTATACAGCGAGTACCAGGGCGCGTATGTGAAGAACGCATACGATCCTAAGTATAACGTTGACGGTAAGTATGACGAGGCAGCAGCCTCCAAGGCAGAGGACCTGAACGTGTACATATGCATCAAGATGAAACAGGCCGGAACGGCATTCAGGATTGAGAAGCATCTTCACAATTACCCGCATTGCTGGCGTACGGACAAGCCTGTACTCTATTATCCCCTTGACAGCTGGTTTATCAAGGCTTCCGCTGCACGTGATAAAATGATAGAACTCAACAGGAGTATCAAGTGGAAGCCTGAATCGACAGGAACAGGACGTTTTGGCAAGTGGCTTGAAAACTTGAATGACTGGAACCTGAGTCGTAGTCGCTATTGGGGTACTCCACTGCCCGTATGGCGCAATGATGAAGGAGATGAGGTATGTATCGGCAGTGTTCAGGAACTTTATGATGAAATAGAAAAGTCGGTCAGTGCCGGATTCATGAAATCCAATCCTTTCAGGGACAAGGGTTTTGTACCTGGCTTGTACACTGCAGAAAATTATGAAAAGATAGACCTTCATCGTCCTTATGTTGACGATATAGTACTTGTCTCCAAGGCCGGTCGCCCGATGAAGAGGGAACTTGACCTGATAGATGTCTGGTTTGACAGTGGCGCCATGCCTTTTGCTCAGGTTCACTATCCTTTCGAGAACAGGGATATCGTTGACGATGGGACTGTCTTTCCGGCAGATTTTATTGCCGAGGGAGTTGACCAGACCCGTGGCTGGTTCTACACTCTGCATGCAATAGCCACTATGGTAAAAGGAAGTGTTTCTTTCAAGGCTGTTATCTCGAACGGACTTGTGCTGGATAAGAACGGCAACAAGATGTCGAAACGTCTTGGAAATGCTGTCGAACCGTTTGGCGCCATTGAGAAATTCGGCAGTGACGCACTTCGCTGGTATATGATAACCAACTCGCAGCCATGGGACAATCTTCGGTTCGACGAGGAAGGGGTGAAGGATGTAACTCGCAAGTTCTTCGGAACCCTTCACAACACCTACCGTTTCTTTGCCCAATATGCCAATGTTGACGGCTTCGATTTTTCGGAATCTCCCATTCCGGTTGCAGAACTCCCTGTGATGGATCGTTGGATAACGAGTGAGTTGAACTCGTTGGTCAAGGGCGTGTCTGACAGTCTTGACGATTATGAACCGACACGGGCTGGCCGTCTGATATCTGACTTTGTAAACGATTATCTGTCCAATTGGTACGTACATCTGACACGTGACCGTTACTGGGGTAGTATCATGAGCGATGATAAGAAGGCTGCCTATCAGACATTATACACCTGTCTTGAGACTGTATCACGCCTGATGGCTCCGATATCACCATTTTATGCTGACCGCCTTTTCCGTGATCTGAATGATGTGACAGGCCTTGACAAATCCGGCTCGGTCCATCTGGCCAAGTTCCCCGTATGTAACGAATCTCTCATTGACAAGGAACTGGAAACCCGTATGGAACTGGCTCAGAAGCTTACATCCATGACTTTGGCGCTGCGTAAGCGTGATGATGTGAAAATCAACGTGCGTAAGCCTTTGCAGAAGATATTGATTCCTGTCACGCCCGAATTGCGGTCGCATCTGGAACCTGTCAGGGAATTGATTCGTGGAGAGGTTAATGTGAGGGAGGTTAGTTTTGTAGAAGACACAGCAGGAATACTCGTCAAGAAGGTCAAGTGCAATTTCAAAGTTCTTGGCAAGAAGTTTGGCCCGCTCATGAAGGGAGTTGCCGAGGCAGTCGGAAAAATGAGTCAGGAGGATGTCGCAAAGCTTGAACGAGATGGACATTTTACCTTTGACGTGAATGGCCAGAAAGCGGATATTCTTGCCGACGAGGTGGATATCTTCAGCGAGGATATTCCAGGTTGGGTCGTTGCAAATGAAGGGACGCTTACTGTGGCGCTGGACATCCAGCTTACGGAATCTCTTAAGCGTGAGGGCATAGCCCGTGAGCTGAAGAAGAGAATTCAGGATGTCCGCAAGAGTTCGGGATTTGACATTACCGACCGTATTTCAGTACGTATTTCATCCAATCCTGCAACCGATGATGCAGTTGCGGAGTATTCGGGATGGATAAGTGAACAGGTCCTTGCAGATTCAATCGAAATAGTGACAGACATTCCCGACGGCGTGGACGTCTCTTTTGACGGGTTCGATCTCAGGGCAGCTGTCACTAAGAGGGGATAAGTATTTATTTAGTTATTATAGCATTATGGCTGAAAAGACACGTTATTCAGACGAGGAGTTGGAGGAGTTTCGTACATTGATCAACGAAAAGTTGGCTATTGCCCAGCGTGACTATGATGCACTCAAGGCATCGCTGATGAATACCGACAACAACAGTACGGACGACACCTCACCTACCTACAAAGTCTTGGAGGAGGGTGCCAACACCCTTTCGAAAGAGGAAACGACCCGTCTGGCACAGCGCCAGATAAAGTTTATTCAATCACTTCAGGCTGCATTGGTGCGAATAGAGAACAAGACTTACGGTATATGCCGTGAGACTGGCAAACTCATTCCCAAGGAGAGGCTACGCGCTGTCCCTCACGCCACGCTCAGCATTGAGGCAAAACAGAAACAGAAGTAAAGCCGCCATTGTCGTAAGGTGGAAGAAAGATGTTCCTCGGGCTCTGCCGGAAAGACCCGTCAGGGGTGGACGGCGGCTGTCGTTATTGCTGCCGTACTAGTGGTTGACCAGATAGTGAAATATCTGGTTAAGACTAATATGTTCCTTGGTGAAGACATACGCATAGCCGAGTGGTTTCACATAGTTTTCGTCGAGAATAACGGCATGGCCTTCGGCATGGAGGTTTTCGGAAAGCTGTTCCTCTCCATTTTCCGTATTGTTGCCATTGGCGCCTTTGTCTGGTACCTGTGTCGGGTAATAGGAAAGGGTCTTCCTACAGGCTATGTAGTCTGCATCTCGTTCATAATAGCTGGTGCAATGGGTAATCTGATAGATTGCATCGTGTATGGACAGGTCTTTACGGAGAGCAGTTATGGTACTGACGGCGTCGCACATTCCGTACCTTTTGGACAAGGTTACGCTCCCATGCTTTATGGTAAAGTGGTTGACATGTTCTATTTCCCTCTTTGGAGATGGCCTGAATGGGTTCCGTTGTTAGGGGGAGACGTTTTCTTCAACCCGGTGTTCAATGTTGCGGATTCGTGTATAACATGCGGAATGATCGTATTGATACTCTTCTATTCCAAGTATCTTAATACCGGATTCCGCCAGTCTTCCGGAAATAATTCCGAGGATGAAGAATAGACGTTTGCTTCTCTGTCTGATACCGGCATTGATTCTGTCCGGATGTCTCACACATCGTCCCGAAGGCGTAATGTCACCGAAGAGGATGGAGAATTTCCTGTACGACTATCATAAGGCACAATCGGTTTCAGTTTCACTTCCATACAGCGAGCGCTATAAGCGTGAACTCTACTACAATTATGTGTATGAGAAACACGGAATAACCCGTGATGATTTTGACAGATCCATATCCTGGTACACTCGTCATCCTGATGAACTCAATAAAATATACTCCCGTCTGTACGACAGAGTTGACAAAGACTCGAAACTCCTGAGAACTGCATTGGAAAGGACTGAGAGAAAGTCATACAGCGTGGCATCGGGCGATACTGTTGATTTGTGGTATCTGCCTCGAGTTCAGTTTATGACTGTGTCGCCTTTGCTCAATCCGCTTTTGTTCGAGTTCTCAACTGATACTACATTCCATAAATCCGACTCGTTGTCATGGAGCATGGATTTGACATTCTTCGGCAATAGTGCGGATTACCTTCCTCCGTCTGTCTATATGTCAATGTCAGTTTATTACGGAGACAGTGTATCGACGGCAGACACATTGGTTTTGAAGAGTGGTTCCTACAAATTGGCATTACAGTGCGATCCTGAAAAAAATCCCGGCAAGGTGAAAGGTGCAGTGACGTATATGGGAAACGATTCCCTCTCCCTGATGCTGAGCGGCATATCCCTGACAAGGACACACTTTATTGCCTCCGTTCGCGACAGCCTTGCTGCGGACAGTACGGCATCAGATGTTTCTACGGAACTCTGAACAGACAATTGCTGTGGCTACAGCTACATTCAGCGACTCGGACGTAGGCCTTCCCTGCGGATAGCTTGGTATGCTTAGCCTCGATGTGACTGACCTGCCTACTGACTGGCTGATTCCCGAACCTTCATTCCCCATGACGATAATGCCGTCTGCGGCAAGTTCCTCTTCATAAATGCTCTTGCCGTCCATGTACGTCCCATACACATGTGTGCCGGAAGGCAGGGATGAGAGTTCTTCGCACAGGTTGACATAATGTACTGAGACCCTGCTCATTGCTCCCATTGTAGCCTGTACGGTTTTCGGGTTGTAAATGTCAACGGTTTCGTGTGAGCAGAAGATGTGTTCTATGCCGAACCAGTCAGCTATCCTGACTATGGTCCCAAGATTCCCCGGATCTTGGATTCCATCCAGTGCGATGCATAGTTCCTTACCCGTAATGTGCGTGTCGTAGCCGGTTTCTGGAATCCTGAACAAGGCAACAACTTTCTGCGGAGCCTGCATAAGACTGGCCTTGCGAAGTTCTTCTTCTGTAACGATGCATGTCTGGCTGGCCTGTATTCTGCTTGTGTTGCCCTGCCAGGACTCTGTGGCTATGAGAAGTTCACAATGGAAACGGGGTGCAAGGTCACTTACGAGTTTGGGGCCTTCGGCTAAAAAAAGGCCATGCTCAATGCGGTATTTTTTCATTGAGAGTGATCGGACCAGTTTTATTTTGGCTGCACTTAACATGGTGCCAAAGATATACATTTTCTCAATAATGTCTTTCAGGTTGGGTCGGCAGATAAATTTGGAAGGACTTTCATTATTTCATAATTTCGCGCAAATATACGGATTGTATATGGCAGGATTGTTACGGAAATTGTTTGCTTTGCCGGTTATCATGTTGCTGATGGCTTCCTGTTCTGTGTACAAGTACGTACCTGAGGACGAGTATCTGTTGAATAAAGTAAAGATAAAGGTCGAGGAGGGCAAGCTTGAGAATCCGTCCCAATACAGAACTATGTCCTATCAGACTCCGAATACCAAATGGCTGGGGCTGTTCAGGATACCATTGAGGATATATTCGTTGTCAGGCAAGTCAAAGATTGATACCGATGGCAAGAATCTTTTCCGCAGGATGGGCGAGAAGCCTGTGATTCTTGACACTTTGCTTTGCCGCTCTTCTCAGTATAACATGGCCAGAGCGTTGGCAAACAAAGGGTATCTGAAAGCTACGGTTGACAAGAAAATCAGGCACTATAACCGTCCCAAGGCAGATGTCAGTTATATTCTCAAACCTGGAACGCGTTACTTTGTCGACAGCTATGAAATGTATATTTCTGACGCTGCGATTGATTCGCTCGTCAAGATGCACGATAAATTGAATCCGTCACTTGTAGAGCCCGGAATGCCTCTTGATGCATCGGTGCTGGAATCTGAGAGGGAGAGGATAGTGAATCTGCTTCAGATGAGAGGTTATTATGCTTTCAACAAGGATAACATCTCATTTGTGGCTGACACTGTGGAAGGATCAAACCTTGCTTCACTTTCAATGCATCTGAAACCTTTTGAGACGGATTCTGCAGGCAACCATCAACCATATCCCGTATATACGTTGGATTCAGTAAGCTATGTGCTTAGCGAGACAGCTAACCTTTCAGACGATATATTGTCCCGGTACAGCAGGATTGATATTGACGGGAGTTCCTATTACTATTATGACCATGGAAACGGAAAGCTGAGGCTTCGCCCGAAAATAATCAGAAGTCATTCTTTCCTGGACAGTGGACGCAGATACAGCAGTGCTGCCGTGTCCAGAACATATTCCTCGCTCGCGCAATTGAGCCCTGTAAGATACTCCAACATTCGTTTTGAAGAGAATGCTGACACCAGGACTTTGGATGTGAGGGTATTCATGGCTCCCAATCCCAAATATTCTTTTTCTGCTGAGGTCGAGGGAACCAATACCGCAGGCGATTTTGGAGCTGCAGCTTCCGTTTCTCTGATCAACCGCAATCTCTTTGGGGGAGCTGAGCAGCTGACAATGACATTGCGCGGTGCCTTCGAGGCAATAACCAATCTTCCGGGGTACAGTGGCAACAGTTATATCGAGTACGGGATTGAGGCTAACCTTATATTCCCAGAGTTTCTGTTCCCTTTCATAAATCCCGATTTCCAGCGCTCCAGTCAAGCATCATCACAGCTCAGTATCATGCTAAATGTCCAGAAGAGGCCTGAATTCAACAAACGAGTCTTTACTTTCGGCTGGAGTTACCTCTGGAGTGACAGGCGCCATTCACACCGCTTCGACCTTCTTAGTGTAAACTATCTGATGGTACCGTGGATTTCAGAAACATTCAGGAAGGAATACCTGGATCCCATAGGAAACAGAAACTCGATACTCAGATACAATTACGAGGACAATCTGATAATGAGAATGGGATACTCGTTCTACTATTCAAACGCGCGACTGAAACTGAACCGTCCTCTTACGGTGTCGTTGCGACTCAGTGCCGAAACAGCCGGAAACCTCCTGTACGGCATATCCAGATTGTCTCATGCCAGCGTGAATGAGTTTGGGCAGTATAAGTTTATGGACATTGCATTCGCTCAGTATGTGAAGACAGACGGTTCATTTACACTTAACTGGAGAATAGACAAATGGAACAATCTTCTGTTCCATACCGAATACGGAGTTGCGTATCCGTATTCAAACTCGACAACAGTCCCATTCGAGAAAAGGTATTATGCGGGTGGGGCGAACAGTGTCCGTGGCTGGGCTGTCAGGGAACTCGGACCTGGTCGGTACAGAGGAGACATGAGCGCAATAAACTATATCACTCAGGCCGGCGACATCAAACTTGGAGCGAGCATTGAACTGAGGTCTCACCTGTTTTGGAAACTGAACGCTGCATTCTTTGTGGATGCCGGCAATATCTGGACAATCAAGGAATATGACGAGCAACCAGGAGGCTGTTTTGACTTCAACTCTTTCTACAGACAGATAGGAGTGTCATACGGAGCCGGAATCAGGCTTGACCTGAATTTCCTGGTCCTTCGCCTGGATTTCGGTATGCAAATGGTAAATCCTGCCTATGACAGTTCTGAGCCTGAGAGGTATCCGTTCCTTCACCATGTGGATTACCGCGACTATGCTTTTCATTTCGCCGTGGGATACCCGTTCTGATCGAACTGATGAAACACTTGCAGATATGAGAAAGGTAAACAATAAAATATATGGAACTGAAATTCATGAGCCTGTCCAGCGGGAGCAGCGGAAACTGCTACTACCTGGGAGCGGATGGAAACGGAATCCTTATTGATGCCGGAATTCCGACGAAACTTATAAGGCAGTACCTGAACGATGTTGACATTCCGTTCGATTCTGTCAAAGCGGTGTTCGTCACGCATGACCATGCCGATCATATCAAGTCTCTTGGTACGCTTGGCCAGAAATATTATCTTCCGGTCTATGCAACACGTGGGACTCATGCAGGCATCAACAACAACTATTGCATGACTGAGAAACTGTCTGCAGCCTGCACCCGCTATATTGAGAAAGAGAAGGCGCTGCAATTCGGCGATTTCCTTATTACAGCATTCGAAGTACCTCACGACGGAACTGACAATGTCGGATACTTCATTGAGGTTGGTGGCAGAAACTTCTGTTTTGTGACCGATCTGGGCCACATAACGGAAACGGTTGCTTCGTATGCGTCCCGTGCCAATTACCTGATAATAGAGGCTAATTATGACGAAGACATGCTGCGGATGGGACATTATCCGAAATTTCTCAAGGACAGGATAACCAGTCCTCAAGGCCATCTGTGCAACAAGACGACCGCCTGTTTCCTGGCCCAGAATGTAAATGAGAATCTTAAGAATGTCTGGCTCTGTCACCTTAGCGGTGAAAACAATCATCCTGAAATAGCCTACAAGACAGTAGAGTATGCCTTGAGGGGTGTTGGCATAATCCCGGGCAAAGATCTGGTCCTGACTGCACTGAAGCGTTCCAAACCTTCCGATTTGTTCGTTTTTTGAACAATCGATAATATTCAGTAAATTTGTGCAATCATGAATGTCGGTATTTTAGAGAACAAGCATATGAAACCTTTCATTAATGAAGACTTTCTGCTCCAGTCTGAGACTGCACGCCACCTGTTTCACGACCATGCGGAATCCCTGCCAATAATAGATTACCATTGTCATCTTGATCCGAAAATGATTGCAGATGATTATCAGTTCAGCTCCATTACGGAGTTGTGGCTCGGCGGAGACCATTACAAATGGCGTGCCTTGAGGTCAAACGGCGTTCCTGAGAAATTCATAACAGGCGACGCCTCTGACTGGGAAAAGTTCCTGAAATGGGCTGAGACTGTTCCGTACACGCTCCGCAATCCGCTGTACCATTGGACTCATCTTGAACTGAAGACATGTTTCGGCATAGAAGAAACACTGAATGCCGGCAATGCACGCAGAATCTATGACAAATGCAATGAGATGCTCCGCAGCCGTGAGTATTCTGCACGCAATCTGATGCAGCGCTATAATGTCGAGACCGTATGCACTACCGACGACCCTGTTGACTCCCTGGAATATCACGTGCGTACGCGGGAGGATGGTTTCAAGGTCAAGGTACTGCCGACATGGAGGCCGGACAAGGCGATGGCCGTTGAGAATCCTGTTGCATATCGCAAATATATCGAGACTTTGTCGAGGGTCAGCGGTGTGGAAATATCGTCGTTCCGTGATGTCGTTGACGCACTTCAGGCGCGCCACAGGTTCTTTTCAGAACAGGGTTGCAGGTTGAGTGACCATGGAATAGAGGAGTTCTACAACGAAACTTTTACGGATGCTGAAATCGAGAACATTTTCGGAAAGGTATATGAGCGGGGTCAGGAACTTGACTCTGTTGAGACTGCCAAGTTCAAGACTGCCATGCTGCTGGAGTTCGGCCGTATGGATGCCGAGAGTGACTGGGTTCAGCAGTTCCACTATGGCCCAATCAGAAACAACAACACCCGGATGTTCAAGCTTCTTGGACCTGATACTGGTTTCGACAGCATCGGACAATTCTGTACAGCCAAAAACATGGCAGGTTTCTTCGACCGACTGGATTGCGCCGGAAAGCTTGCAAAAACCATCATATACAACATCAATCCAAGCGATAACGCCATGGTCGCTACCATGATTGGTAATTTCCAGGACGGAACGGCCGCAGGAAAGATGCAGTTTGGTGCAGGTTGGTGGTTCCTGGATCAGAAAGACGGGATGGAAAGCCAGATGAACACCCTGAGCCTTCTGGGGCTTCTCAGCCGATTTGTCGGTATGCTGACAGACAGCCGTTCCTTTGTCTCATATCCCCGACACGAGTATTTCCGCCGTATTCTGTGCAACCTGATTGCCCGTGACGTTGAGAATGGCGAGATACCGGAATCAGAGATGGACAGGGTGGAGCAGATGGTTGAAGACATCTCATACTATAACGCAAAGAATTATTTCAGATTCTGACCATTTTGCCTTTGCCTGTTATGGAGAGGCACAGTCTGGCCTGCCTAACTTATCAAAACTTTTTCAAAAAACAACTGAATTTGTTTGGATGAATCAAAATAAGCAGTAATTTTGCACCGCTTTTAAGCAAATAGTATGGAGGCGCGATTAGCTCAGTTGGTAGAGCAATTGACTCTTAATCAATGGGTCCAGGGTTCGAATCCCTGATCGCGTACGGAAAGCCGGAGAAATTTCAGTCTCCGGCTATTCTTTTTGCCAACTACAGACCCGTCTAAATGTTAAAATATCAATATTTTCTGCGCCAAAATTGTTTGGCTGAAAAAAAATAGTTAATTTCGCCCCGTTTGTGGGGGTATAGTATGCCCGTGTAACCGTAAACAATATGTTAACTGACTGAATTGAATTGTTTTACATATTATCTTAATTTCTGTAGTTATGAAGAAAATTACAAAACTGCTAATGTTGGTAACCGTTGCCGGTATTGGACTCTTTGGCTCTTGCAAGGATTACAATAACGACATGTTCCAGGAAATGAAAATCAGTGATGCCAATCTCAGCTCATCGCTTGATGCTAAGTACGCAGAGCTCAAGGGCCTTATCAACGCCCTTCAGACTGCACAGCAGGCTTGCAGGGACAACTGCAAGACCCGTTTGGATTCATGCTCAAATGCCATCAAGGGAAATACAGCCCAGCTTGGCAACCACGAGGGTAGGATTTCCGCTCTTGAAGCTCTTAATATAGCAACATGGTTGGGCAACCTCAATGCTGCTGACCTGATTCTCGATGGTCGTATCACATCATTGGAGAATGCTCTGACAACTGCTACCGGTCAGACCATCCCTACGGCAATCAACAATCTTGATGATGAAATCCAGGCTGTTGCCGATGATTTGGAAGACGTGCAGAACCTCCTCGGCGAGAACGGAGCGAATTTCACAGCACTTCAGAATGCAATCAATGCTGTTCCGGATGTATATGCTACCAAGCAGGCTCTCAATGACACAGCAGCTGCTCTCAGGAATCATGTTAATAATGAAGTTATTATTCTCAACGCCCGTATCGATGCTCTTGATGCAGTTGTCGATTCTTTCATGACTGCCCACAATGACACCATCGACGCTATCAAGGACGACATTGCAGATCTCTTGACCAAGTACAATAATATCGCTGATGAGGTTAAGGCTCTCAACGACACTATCACCTACTTCTCAACCAGGGATGCAATCGTCAAGGATTCACTGAAGACTCTCAACGATAACATCAATGATTTGAAAGACCGTTTCGAGGAGAGAGATGCTATCGTTGCTGATTCACTGGCAACACTCAACGGACTTGTTGATTCTCTTTCGGAAGTTACCAAGGCTATCGAGAAGGATCTCAAGAACCTCAGGCAGCGTTTCAACAACCTGAAGAACAAGGTTGACAAGATTGACCAGAGACTGAAGGAGGTTGAGAATCAGATTGAGGAGATGCTTGACAGACTTGATGACATTGAGGAGGCTCTCGCCACCCAGATCACTGCAATCGTCAACCAGGGCGTTTACAACCCGATGTATGGCTATGCCAACACACCGATAGGTACAGCTAACCTGCTGCTTGCTCTCTATGGCGAGTCCAAGTTCTCAGGTGCTCAGTTCCCTGTTGACGAGGCTCCCAATGAAGTTCTCAACAAGCTGACTGCCGAAGATCTTGCAATACTCAACAGACCGAATGCCGGATTCACACCTTATACTATTCCCGCATACCTCACAAAGGGCGACGGCAAGGCTTATGCCGGTGACATTTACTTTACTGTCAACCCTGCTGATGCTGATATCACTGGTGCAGACTTTACCTTAGTTGATTCTGAGGATAACGAAGGCGCATTCAAGATTGGTGAAATCAGTCCTCTGGAAACACAGCTCAAGTTCGGTTTCTCTACCGATGCTCTGACACGCTCTTCTGTTACCGCTCTTGCACCCAACGGCCTCTACAAGGCTGAGGTAAGCATTGACGCTGCCGATATTGACGCCAACAAGATAGATGTTGAGGCATTTGCCAAGGATGTGAAGAAGGCTTTGGGTGATTCTCCTTCAAAGATCAACTTCAAGGATCTCGTTCTTACCGTCAACAATTACTTCAACGGCAAGATCGTTGCTCAGGCTATCAAGGGTGAGTGGGACGATGCATACGGTATCCACAGTGTCTATTCAAAGTATGAGTATGGTGCAATTGCTCTCAATCCTCTGTCATATAACTTCATGAAGGATTACACTGTCAAGCTTCCGCACATCTCACCGCTGGCAACTGTAGATCTGTCAACACTCAACTTCACCTATGATGACATTGTATTTGATGGAACTGAGGCTTATGTTATAATCGATGACGTTAAATATTATGTCAATGCAGCCGAGCTTTCAAACAAGATCAATGCTTCTCTTGGCAACACAATTGACAATATCAAGAACAGCATCGTGAACGAGTTCAACGACAAGTTCAACAGCTATATCAATACTGCCAACAGCTACATCAACAAGATCAACAATGCTACCAGCAAGATTTCGAGCAAGCTCAATTCATTCAACAATGCCATTCAGCCTGCCCTCTTCGTTCTTGACGCAAATGGTGAACTGCACCATCTGAGTACTGTGCTGGCCGATCCTACCCAGATTTCTTATGCAGCTGAAGGAATTCTGCTCGTTGCCTCTTCATATACCGGCAACCTCATTGCTCCTTCGTTCAAGACATTTGTCGGTGTAACTGACGTTCTCTTCCAGACAGGTGGCGGTGATTGGAAATCTGCAAAGGGTGAAGTTGCTCTTTACAAGACTATTGCTGACGAGGCTAACAGCGCCGAAGATTTCAATACGGTTCTGGATGGTGGCAACCAGGTTGTCAAGTTCCTTCCGAGAGACAAGAAGGATGTTGTCTATGAGATTGCTCTCTCATGCCTTGACTATTCAGGTTACTCTTCAACCCGTAAGTTCTACATTAAGGTTGTCGACTAATTACCCAACCAAGATTCTGTAATTCTCAGTTATTTATCAATTCGCTCCTAAGGCCGGCGCCAGTTAAGCCGGCCCCGGGAACGGATGAAAAAGAAGGAATATGAAAAAATTACTATTTACAACTCTTCTCGCAGCATCATGTGTTGCAGTTTCCGCCCAGCAGATTGAGTATGACTTCAATCCTCACTGGTACATCCAGGCTCAGGGTGGCGCTCAGTATACTCTCGGCGAGGTAAAGTTTGGTGACTTGATTTCGCCCACCGCTCAGTTGGCTTTCGGATATCAGTTTACTCCTGTAATTGGACTCCGTCTCGGTGCCAACGCATGGCAGAGCAAGGGAGGTTCAATCGTAAACAACGTAACCTATAACTGGAAGTGGAATTATGTCGCTCCCGCTCTTGACCTGACCGTCAATCTTTCTAACTGGTGGGGTGGCTTCAAACCTACCCGTACGGTAAGTTTCGGTATTTTTGCCGGTCTTGGTGCCAATATCGGTTTCAATAACGACGAGGCTGCCAACGTGAACGTTGCCATGAGGGTCAATAATCCGACTCTTCCTGCTACCGACCAGTACCTGACCAAACTTTGGGACGGCACATCTGTCCTGTTCCTGGGGCATTTTGGCGGTAACATTGACTTCCGTCTCTCCGACAGGGTCAATCTCGGTATCGAACTTCAGGCAGCTACTCTGCCCGACAGGTATAACTCAAAGGAGGCAAAGAATACCGACTGGTATTTCAATGCTATGCTCGGTCTTAAGATCAATCTTGGCAAGACCTATTCAACAAGGACAATTGTAGCACCTGCTGTAGTTCCTACATCAGCTCCTGAGACAAAGGTTGTTGAGAAGGTTGTCGAGAAGGTTGTCGAGAAGCAGGTTATTGAACCTCTCCGCATGGATGTATTCTTCACCATCAACAGCACTAAGATTACTCAGTCTGAGATGCAGAAGGTTCGCCAGATTGCTGACTACATGAAGAAGTATCCCGCTTCAACAGTTCAGATTACCGGTTATGCTGATAAGGGTACTGGTAATGCAACCATCAACCGCAATCTCTCAGAGAAGCGTGCTGCCGTTGTTGCTGATGCTCTCAAGAACCAGTACGGAATTGCTGCCAGCCGTATTTCTACCGATTTCAAGGGCGATACAGTTCAGCCGTTCGAGGAGAATGTTCTCAACCGTGTAAGTATCTGCATTGCTGAAGTTAAGTAATACAGTTTCATAGCTTATATCCGTACATCCCGGGGCTCAGTCTTTGTGATGTACGGATATTTTTTATATTATGAGAAAGTTTTTCATTTATCTTCTGTTGATTGTCCCTCTGGTTGTCTCATCAGCTGATTTCAAAAACGATTTCTACAGAGTTCAGAATATCGGTTCCGGACGTTACATTTATGTTACAGACAATACCGGAAAACTGGATGTTCAGTCAATGTCGATTGAAGCTGGAGCAGTTCAGTTGTGGAAGGGTTTTAACAGAGCAGTCTCAGACCCTGCGTCAGTTATATATATAAAGGAGTACAAGAAAGACAAAAAGTATGACTTGATTTCGCAGGGTATAGGCATTCACGACATGATAGGCTATTATGTCCTGGTGTACTATGATGAGGATGAAGATTATTGGGAGGTGTATGCTGAAGGCCGGTATCTGTATGATTCCGATGAGAGCAACCGCGATCGCGGCTATCTTGATATCAAGCGGGGGAATTTGAATTACAGGCATTGGAATTTACTCCCTATAGACTCTGATAATAATTATTTCGGTCTGACTCCAAACGTAGTTTCAGGTGACAAGTACTATAAGCCTTTTTATGCAGATTTCGCCTTTTCATTTTTAGGTACCGGCATGAAGGCCTGGTATGTAAACCGTCTTGAAAAGGATGCCGTCGTGATTTCTGAGGTGCCTGGTGATATTGTACCTGACCGCACTCCTGTTTTTGTGGAGTGTTCGTCCGGGCAGCCTGTCGATAACAAACTTGCGTTGTATAAGTCTTCCGGTACAGAACTTGAAGACAATCTTCTGAAAGGTGTTTTCTTCCAGAACAACGAAAGGTATATAAAATCCAAGGATGCCCGCACGGCGTATGACCCTGAAACGATGAGAGTTCTTGGTGTCATGAACGATGGCAGACTGGGATACATCACTTCTGACATTAAGTATCTTAATGCCAATGAGTCGTACCTTACAGTACCAAAGGGCTATCCCAGCCAGATTCCTGTCATGACTCAGGAAGAATATTCAGAATACACTTCTGTCAGACCGGTTCCTGTAGATAACGCTTCCGGTACGGTCTGGACAATCAATGGCATCAGACTGGGTTCAGATGTCGATTGGGAAAGCCTGCCTTCAGGTATTTATATCCTGAACGGCTTAAAGGTAAGAAAATAGTTCTTCTAGAAAATCCGGTATGAGATGCTGGCATTCAGTACCGGGAATACCTTGAGACCTCGTATCAAATCAGTGTAGCGGCCGACCTGACCTTTGACGTCAGTGAGGCCGTTCACTATTTCGGTACCGTCGTGAGTATAGACTTCCGGTGAGCCTCCCCAGAAAAGCACTCCGAGATTGGCTGAAAACATGAGTCTGCCGTCTTTTGAAATACGTCCTGAATAGCCGGCGCCCAGATAGGGCTTGAAAGCATTTACATACATATAGGCTTTTACCATGTTGTTCTCGTCCGGTTTCATTATGTATGGAGTACCGTCTTCTACATGGTTGCCCACATGCATTCCCATCTCTCCGTATTTCTTTATTTTCTTGTTTACGTCTGGCGGAAGTTCGAAGTCCATGAAGATGGCATCACCGTCAACCACTTTCCTGTAAATGTTGTTGTATATTGACACAGCCATCAGTGTTGACATATCCTCGGTCTTATTGTAGGCATATCCTATTTGAGAACGTCCCCAATAGAAACCTGCCGAAAAGTACCATCTTTTGTCCTTGAACGGAAAAACGTCGAAAATCAGCTTGAAGTTGTTGAACCTGGGCTCGCCGACCATGTCAACGGTGTCATCGACTTTTGTGCCCGTGAGTTCTTCCAGATAGCCGGACATTCTGTCGAACTTTGTTTCAACACGGTTGCCATTCTTGTCGTATTTACTCTCTAACGAGTCACCAACCTGGACTGTAAACTGCATGTCGTATGTAAACCTGGGCATGAAATCGAAGCCGGCGCGCAACTTGAGGTAGTCGCCGATTGGGGTCGAAGCCTCAAACCCGATTCCGGTCGTTCCAACGTTGACTGCAAGGTCGAGGTGCCGGAACGAGTTGTCCATCAGCTCCTTGAATGTGTAATTTGATGCTTGCAGCGGTACTGCAGCCATTGTGGTCAACAAAAGTGTTTTTAACAGTTTCTTTCTCATTTCCTTTCTCATTTCCTTTCCTTTATTATCTTCATGCCATGTATGTTCCGGCTACGGTTTCACCGCCGTGACCTGTCCAGTTTGTGTGGAAGAACTCTCCGCGAGGCTTGTCTGTGCGCTCGTAGGTATGTGCGCCAAAGAAGTCGCGCTGTGCCTGAAGAAGATTGGCAGGCAAGCGCTCGCAGCGGTATCCGTCATAGTACTCAAGTGCTGAACTCAGGGTGGGAACGGGAATACCACTCAGAACGGCCTGTGCAACCACGTTGCGCCAACTCTGTTGAGCGTCAGACAACTTTTGGCAGAAGTATGAGTCAAGCATCAGATTCGCCAGTCGGGGATCCTTGTCAAAAGCCTCTTTAATCTTGCCCAGGAAAACAGAACGGATGATACAGCCGCCTCGCCACATCAAGGCTATTCCGCCATAGTTGAGATTCCATCCATACTCTATTGCAGCTGCCCTCATCAGGGCATATCCTTGAGCGTATGAGACCACCTTGGCTGCAAAAAGTGCTCTTCGCAGATCTTCGAGGAACAACTTTCTGTCACCTTCGAAACCTGAGGGTTTCGGACCTGTCAGAATCTTGCTGGCTGCTACTCTCTCGTCCTTCTGGGCTGAGAGGCAGCGGGCGAAAACGGCCTCGCCAATCAGGGTCAGAGGTACACCCTGATCGAGAGCTGAAATTGCAGTCCACTTTCCCGTACCCTTCTGGCCGGCGGTGTCGAGAATGTAGTCGAGCACATATTTGCCGTCATTATCTTTCTTAGCCAGTATGTCCCGGGTTATCTCTATGAGATATGAGTCGAGGTCACCCTTGTTCCATTCGGCAAAGGTATTGTGCATCTCTTCGTTGCTCATGCCCAATACATCCTTCATTATCTGGTAGCACTCGCAGATAAGTTGTATGTCGCCATACTCTATTCCGTTGTGCACCATTTTGACGAAGTGTCCTGCACCTCCTTCGCCTACCCAGTCGCAGCAGGGACTCCCATTTTCAACCTTGGCGCATATGCTCTGGAAGACAGGCTTTACCAATGGCCATGCAGCAGGTGAACCGCCTGGCATCATGCTCGGACCATTCAGAGCACCTTCTTCGCCTCCTGATACACCTGTGCCAATGTAGTACAGGCCTTTGCTTTCCACGTAGGCCGTACGCCTTGCTGTGTCAGGAAAGTGAGTGTTACCGCCGTCTATTATAACGTCACCGGGTTCAAGCAAAGGTATAAGCTTGTCGATGAAGTCATCTACAGCCTGTCCTGCCTTAACCATCAGGAAAACTTTGCGGGGGCTCTTCAGCGAACCGATGAACTCTTCAAGGTTCATGGCGCCGAAAATGTTTTTGCCCTTGCCCCGGCCGTTCATGAAATTCTCGACTTTCTGAACGGTACGGTTGTAAACACTTACATGGAATCCCTTGCTCTCCATGTTGAGCACCAGGTTCTCGCCCATGACAGCCAGACCTATAAGGCCGATATCGGAAATCTGTTTCATATTGTATCGTTTTGTTCTTTTACGTTGAATCCTGCCTCGCGCAGAATGGCTGCGGCCCTGCAGTCGCGGTCGTTGTGAAGGACTGCTGTGAATGTAGGAAACTCGCGTCTTACAGGATAGTCGGCACGCTGTTTCTCAAAATCTGACGGACAGGCTCTCAGCCTGGAGTCGTCCTCTTTAATCCGGTAGGTGTTCAGAATAGCTTCTGCCAACACCTGCTGTGGTGTCTTGCCTTCTGCCTGTATCGTGAACAGGGTGGGCTGCTGGGGCAGGGGAATCTCGTTTACTTTCCAGTCAGTGCAGGGAAGTCCCAGTGCACGCGCAACAGCCTGTACACTCATCCAGGTACCGTTAGCCTTCCCATCCAGTGAGTAGCCGGCTATGTGAGGTGTGGCGGAAAACAGCAGTCCGAGCAGTTCAAGGTCAATGCCGGGCTCATTTTCCCACACATCAAGCGCTGCCGCCTTTATGCGCTTCTCAATAAGAACCTTCTTGAGCGCCTGATTGTCCACCACCTCTCCGCGGGAGGAGTTTATCAGAATCTGACTCTTGTCGAGCTTTGCCAGAAGGACACTGTCGAAGAGATGGTATGTCGCATCAGGTCCCGTGCGCTGCAGAGGTACATGGCAGGTTATGATGTCGCTTTCCGCAATAATCCTGTCAAGACTTACAAATCCGTCGTCGCCTTCCTGTCTTGCCCGCGGAGGGTCATTCAGTAGCACCTTGAATCCGAGCAGAGAAGCTATGCGGGCCACTTTAGAACCGACGTTGCCCACACCTATGACACCGAGAGTCTTTGTCCTGCAGTCGAATCCGAACTCTCCGGCCATAGTGGCGAGCAGCGAACCGATGTACTGCTGCACAGACCACGAATTGCAGCCGGGTGCATTTGTCCAGGCTATCCCGTTCTGCCGGCACCACTCGGTGTCGATGTGGTCGTAACCTATTGTGGCTGTGGCTATAAACTTGACGGACGACCCTTTCAGCAGAGCCTCGTCACATCTGGTGCGTGTGCGGGTTATCAAAGCATCGGCATCGCGCACAACATCGGGCGTTGTCTCGCTGCCAGGCAGATAGACAACCTCGGCATAGGGCTCAAGTGCTCCCTTCAGAAAAGGAATCTTGTTGTCGCAAACTATCTTCATATTCTCCGTAGCCTTTTACAGCACATTTTTATCAGTCAACAAACCTCTCCGGAACCGCCCAAAGTCCAAGTGCCGGATTTGAGATGTAGTATATCTCCTCGCCGTCGGGCAAAGTGTTCCATCCGTCGTGAAGGCTTTCGGGCTTGTATCTCTCTATAACGGCATCAAGGTCTCCATAGCAGAATCCTACACCTTCAATCTCACTGCGGC
Source organism: Bacteroidaceae bacterium (assembly GCA_017615835.1). Classification (GTDB taxonomy): domain Bacteria; phylum Bacteroidota; class Bacteroidia; order Bacteroidales; family Bacteroidaceae; genus Colenecus. The sequence continues at coordinate 337,850 of JAFZZI010000004.1, forward strand.
TGACGCCGGGCCCAGGACAGTAGATTATTCTGAAGCGTCCCTCGCTCGAACCGTGAATCAGGTGTGCAGCAGCACCCAGATTGGCCTGCAGGTCGCTGTTTTCACTGACCGACTTGAGCGTGGCCTCGGTACCTCTGTAACCGTACTTTCGTATAAGTGCATCAATCGTGCGGTCTTCGCCGAACTCGCGCAGTGCCGGGGCCATAATGATAAGTTCCGCTCCGTCGGCCAGAGCCATGCGGGTGCGGTAAATAGCCTTGTTGCCTAACCATGTACTCTTGAACTCTTCCGGATCAAGCCAGACAAGACATTTGCGGACAGGGTGGGGCAACATATTGAAATTGGTCTGCAAAGCCAGGTCGGATGCCTTCTGGAAACACTCAAAGTCATCGCCGATGAACAGTCCGCGCAGTTTTATCTCTCCGTCATCACCTTTCGACAGCACTGTCTGAATGTATACAATCGGCAGATTTTTGATAAAGTGCTGTGCAGCATATTCCATAACGTCGCGGACAGGACTGTGGGCACGCCCCATAATGCGCTCCATTCCGTAAGTCGCACCCAGAAAGTGGCTGTTGTTTATGCCCTCCGAACCGCCGGTGCCCACAAAAATGTTCTTTGTATAGTTGGCCATACCTATCACCTCATGCGGCACCACCTGACCGATTGAAAGTATGAGGTCAAACGATGGGTCAAGCAGCAGTCTGTTCACCTGAGCCTTCCACGGAAAGTGCAGTCTCCCCTCCGAAACCTTTTCAATAAAATCGGCAGGAACTTCGCCCACTGTCACCACGTCGTTGCGCCAGTCATGTACGCGGAACAGCCTGCGGGGAACATGTCCGAACATCGAACTTATCTGTTCATCAGTCATGGGAACGTGGGTACCCAGGGCAGGCATCACATCTGTAAGCTTTTCACCCCAGTAGTCGTAGCACATCCCGGTGATAGGGCCCGCGTACGAGTTCAGGCGGGTAAAGTCGGGCGGCAGGGCAAGTACGCGCCGTCTGGGGCCTATCGCACTGAATACTTCATAAAGTATGCTGCGCACCTCATCAGAACTTATGACATCGTCTTTCGAACCCCTGGCGTAGTAGAGCATCTGTCAGAATCCTTTTGCTTGAAAACGTTTTGCGGTCAGCGCTTCACGCGGGCATTGCCGGCCCATACACTCCAGACCTGCTCCTCGTCGGCAGGCTGTGCATAGTCTGTCAGGAACGTAGTTGCCAGAGCTCCGGAAGCCCAGCCGAACTGAATCCACTTCTCAGGCTCCCAGCCCTTCAGTATGGCGTACAGCAAACCTCCGACAAACCCGTCGCCGCCGCCTATGCGGTCAAGCACATGAATCCTGCGCGGTTCAACCACATGCCATGTATCACCTTCGAGCATCAGCGCTCCCCAGTTGTGGGTATTGGTATCCTCAACCTGACGCAGAGTGGTGGCAAACACCTGAGCGTTCGGGTAATTGTCTTTCACACGTTTTATCATCTCCTTGAAACCGTCTATCTTAGACGCGATATCCTTGCCTCCGGCCTCAGGACCCTCAATGTCCAGACATAACTGGAAATCCTCCTCATTCCCGATAAGAATGTCACTTATGCTGCATATTTCCGAAAAAACATCATGCAGTTCTTTCTCCCGTCCCTTCCAGAACGATGCGCGGTAGTTGAGGTCGAAACTGATGCAGGTCCCGTGCTTTTTGGCGGAACGGGCAATCTCAAGGCAGAATCGGCTCGTCTCGGGACTAAGTGCTGCAATCAGGCCCGACAGGTGCACAATGCCTACTCCCTCGGCACCGAAAATGCGCTCCAGATCGAAATCTTTCACATTCAGGGTGCGGCCCACCTCTCCGGCACGGTCATTCCACACCCTGGGACCGCGTGAGCCATAGCCACTGTCTGCTACGTTGATCTGGTGACGATAGCCCCAGGGCCCGCCCTGAGGAACATCCACTCCCTCGAAATCCATACCTCTGGAGCGAAGATTAGCCTTTATGAACTGCGAGAAAGGACTTCCCTCGACAAAAGTCGTCAAAACCTTTACAGGCATACCCAGATACGAGGCAATGCTTGCCACATTGGTCTCGGCACTCGTTGCCTGAAGATTCAGTACATCACTGCACTGCACAGGCTGGCCGTTGGCCGGAGTCACGCGCAGCCCCATACTCGTAGGCACTAGCAAAGCATACTTACAGTCTTTTCGCAGATTTATAGCCATAACTGAATTGTATTTCAATTATTTTGTCACTCATTTTGCGACTGCAAAGTTCGCACTTTTATGCGTCATCAGCAAATGCCCGGCACTTTATTATTACCAGATGTTCCGTTTATGTACGGCAGTTGTTTCCGGGGTAACACAGAAGACACAGAAAAGACCATCTTCCCCGTGTCCTTTCAACTAATAATCACTATATTCGCAATAACACTTTCGCCCACCTTGATGTAATGATGATATGACATGAATCTATTATTCAACGAGATACTCTCCCGTCGCGACCCATCGCAGGTAGAAGGACTTATGCGCTTCTTCAAGACCGGACCGGGGCAGTATGGCGAAGGTGACAAATTCCTTGGCATCAAGGTACCTGTGACTCGCGAAGTCGTAAAATCGTGCTGGAAGGAGACCGGTTTCACCGAGTTGGAAGAATGCATCGGGAGCGAGTATCACGAAGTTAGGCTGGCAGCATTGCTTTCGCTGGTCGAAATCTTCAGCCATGCCAAAAAGAATCCTGACTTGCAGCGGAAATGTGTGGATTTTTATCTCAACCACACCGGGCGCATCAACAACTGGGACCTTGTGGATCTTTCATGCTATCCCTTGCTGGGCGTTTGGCTGCTGGACAAGAATCGTACGCTTCTCTACGAACTGGCTCAAAACGGGAAAAGCATCTGGGAACAGCGCATAGGAATTGTAAGCACAATGCAATTCATACGTCACGCCCAATTAGACGACACTTTTGCAATTGCAGATATCCTGCTTCACCACCCGCACGACCTGATTCACAAAGCAGTGGGTTGGTTGCTCCGTGAAGCCGGAAAGCGCGATACCGATGCCTTGAAAGCCTTCCTGGCCACCCGCTACAAAACAATGCCCAGGACCATGTTGCGCTATGCCATCGAGAAGTTCCCTGAACCGGAGCGAAAAGTCTTCCTTGCCGGCTGAATAAAAGACCCTGCCTCCCGCCAGGAGCGTATTATGAAATTTCACAGAAAGGTTGTATTATTGCAACCATATTATAAACTTTTCTATACATTTGAGGTTGTAAACCATAGCCTAATACAACCGGCATATGAAATATCTGAATTTAAAAAAGGCCTTATCTGCATGGCAGAACCTGCAACCGCTTTCTGCAAAAGACCAGGAACGGCTTAGCCGCAGGTTTACTGTTGATTTCAACTACAACAGCAATCACATAGAAGGCAACACATTGACATATGGTCAGACTGAAATTCTGCTCCTATTTGGAAAAGTTATAGGCGAAGCTCAAATTAAAGACGTCCAGGAGATGACCGCAAGTAATGTGGGTCTCAATATGATGTCCGTTGAAGCCCAGGCTAAGGATTTACCTTTGTCACAGAACTTTATCCGCACACTGCATCAAATTCTCTTACGTGAGGACTGTACTGTTTACAGGGAACTGCCGGATGGCCAAACCACAAGTTACACTATTCATGCCGGTCAATACAAGACACGCCCCAACAGTGTTATAACACGTTACGGGAACCTTTCTGAATATGCATCGCCTCAGGAGACTCCGTCACTCATGACAGACCTTGTGGATTGGTACAACCAGGCTGAAAAAGAAGGTAAGCTGTCTCCTGTAGAACTTGCCGCCCTGTTCCACTACCGATACATCCGGATTCACCCCTTTGAGGATGGCAACGGCAGAATAGCCCGCCTGATGGTAAACTATATCCTTGCCCGGCATGACTATCCCATGATAGTAGTGCGTAGCCGTAACAAGCAGGATTATCTTGAAGCCTTGCACCAGACAGACCTTGAAGTGGGCCCCATACCGGCAAACGGAGCACATGCCGGCATAAATGACATCAAGCCATTCATGAAGTACTTCAATGATCTGGTAGCTACCGAGGTTTATAATGATGTCCTGTTTTTAAGCGAGCATAATGAAAACGTCTGGTGGTATGACGGAGAACGCATATCATTCCGTACGCCCAGCTACAGCAAGATACTGAACGCCATGCGTACCAAGCCCACCCTGACTCTGGCCGACATGCATCAAGAAACGGGAATCAGCATAACCGCCATCCAAAAACTCCTGGACCAACTTCTCCGCAAATCATACGTTGAGCGCGGCGACAGGGAAGGCAGCTGGCGTGTGTTCATTACCCCATCAGTTTAAACCCTCAACCTGGTTAAGTCGTAAGACGTAAATGTGACAACCAAAATCAGCAGATTACAAGCGTAGAGTTAGTTTATACCTTCGAAGATGACTCGTCGATGGCTCGAAGATGGAAGAAAGAAGAACGCTCCTCGGAAGCGAAAAGTATAAAGAAGTAAAACGAAACTACATATATGACACAGAAGAACGAAATACAGGAAACGGCTCGTATGGATGTGCTTTATGAGCGTATTTCAGACCTCATTGAGCAAGCTCGCCGGCGTGTAATGACATCGGTTAACATTGCCGAAGTCTATACAAAATACAGCATAGGTCAGTATATCGTAGAAGATGAGCAGCAAGGAAATGCCCGTGCGGAGTATGGGAAACAGGTGCTCAAGGAATTGTCCGTCCGGCTTACAGAGCGTTTCGGTGATGGCTGGTCGGAAGAAACCTTGAAGAAATGCAGATTTTTCTACAATGTTTACAGTAAAAGCCAAATTGGGTCTACAGTGTTGACCGAATTGCCGAATGCAAAAAATGTTCAACAGTGTGGACCAAATTCCGCAACACTGTCGCGGAATTATGCTGAGACGCCTAACTTCACACTTTCTTGGTCCCACTACCTCATCTTGATGCGCGTCGAAAATCCCGATGCCCGCAGTTTCTACGAAATAGAATGCGCTCAGCAACAATGGAGTGTCCGTCAACTCAGCCGTCAAGTGGGAAGTAGCCTCTACGAACGGCTGGCCCTTAGCCGCAACAAAGACGAGGTAATGCGACTGGCCCATGACTGATATTCTGAATCCTCTTCAACGACACAAGGCAATGGCGGCTATACGGTCGAAGGACACGAAGCCGGAGATGATTGTGCGTCGTGGTTTGTGGAAGATAGGGTTCCGATACAGCCTGAATCATAAGCGGCTGCCGGGGCATCCTGACTTAGTTCTGAGGAAGTACCGCACTTGCATCTTTGTGAACGGGTGCTTTTGGCATGGGCATAAGGTGGATTTGTCATCGTTCGAGAACTCGGAATGCTGCAAAATACCCAAGACGAATCGCGACTTCTGGGTGGCGAAGATAAAGAGAAACAAGGAACGGGATAGGGAAGAGCAAAAGAAACTGGCGAAGATGGGATGGCACTGCATCACCGTTTGGGAATGCGAACTGACGGAGAAGCGAGTGCAGAACGATGCTGGCATCAGCTCTGTCGAGTCGAGAGGGAAGGAGACCGATGGTAAACGGAAACTGCTAACGAAACGGGAGCAAACCTTAGATGCATTAGCATTCACTCTTAACCACATCTGGCTGCTAGACCATGGAGCAAAAGCCATTCCATACCCGAAGCGGGATGAAGAGGACATGCAGATGCCGATGGCTGCGGAAAATTGTAGCGCAACATAGAATGGTAATAATGGTGACATACAGACGGACAAGCAGATTGTCGATGCGCATCGTCAGGAATGGCGATGTGCATGTATCTGCTCCTATCGGTATGTCGAAAAGACAAGTGGAAGCGTTTATCTACGAACATCAGGAATGGATGGTTGAAGCCAGGAAGAAAACCTCAGAGCGACAGAATCAGCGGGCCGAATTCTTTAACCAATTGCCATTGACAACCAATGCTCAGAAAATTGAAGCGACAAAAAGAATCGGAGCATTGGTCGAACCCATGATAGAACGGTATTCAAAGGTGATGGGTGTAAGTCCCTCCTCTGTCCGTTATAAACCGATGATATCCCGTTGGGGCATCTGTAATGTGAAGGAACAAAGCATCTGCTATTCAACCTACCTGTTGTTATTGCCGGATTGGTGTGTCGAACATGTAGTGGTTCACGAACTTTGTCACTTGTTAGAGCCAAGTCATAATGCCCGCTTCCATACGTTGATGGACAATTACTATCCACGATGGAAAGAAGCACGGAAAGAGACTCGCAAAGTAGCAAAGGGCGAAAGTGGATATAACAAACAGCTATCAGGAAAGTATGAAACGGCGAACGAAGCATGAACAGAGTGATGCTTGCATCAACTCTGCCTTACAAGGAGGAGTAAGACCGAAGGTCAAACAGATAGAAGTCGTAGCTGCGATAATCCGCAAGGATGATAAGATATTCGCCACTCAGCGAGGATATGGTGAGTGGAAAGACTGGTGGGAGTTTCCCGGCGGAAAGATGGAGGCTGGGGAAGCGCCGGAGGAAGCGCTGAAACGGGAGATTCGCGAAGAACTGTCAACGGAAATCAGCGTGGATGAGTTTCTCTGTACAGTTGAATACGATTATCCTCTGTTCCATCTCACCATGCATTGCTACCTTTGTTCGCTGCTGACGGATGCGTTACATTTGAACGAACACGAGGCAGCACGCTGGCTCAGTTCGAATGAGCTGGACAGCGTGAAGTGGCTGCCTGCGGACTTGGAAGTGGTGGAGAAAATGAAGCAGATAGAAAGGATAGAACGTATGGAACAGAATCTGGAGCGCGTGATGTATGCTTCGAGAGGGGTGAATAATGCTCACGACGAGTATGAGGCAGTGCGGGAAGCGCTTCGTGAACTGGAGGCATACTACGGTAGTGATACGTGGAAGCAGGATTTTGAGGATGACGAGCAGGGAAAGCTGCCAAGGAGCCTGAAGCGTGGTGTACTGTCGGAAGATGCTGTTTGGAATGTGCTGGAGGACTATCGCAGGAATACGAATGCCACAGGAGGACAAAGTGACATGAATGATAGATAATAAATATGAAATAAGAGATATGGAAAGGTTGATACACAAAACGACATGGGTTTGGTTGCTGCTGATGCTTTCGATGACTGCTGTGGCACAAACCAATAGCAGGTTTTCGCCTGCTGGTGACGTGACGATACATCCGAAGGGGTGGTTGCACACCTTGATGCAACGCCAGCAGAACGGACTGACGGGACATCCCGAGGCACTGTCTTATCCTTACAACTCATGCCTGTGGGCAGGTGAGATTTCACGCCCTGATGAGAGCTACGGCGAGAACTGGTGGCGCTATGAGCAGACGGCATACTATACCGACGGACTGCTGCGACTGGGCTACGAGATGAATGATGAGACGATGGTGGCCAAGGCGATGGAAGGCATAGAATATACGCTGGCTCATTCCGATGAAAACGGCAGGCTGGGAAACACTACGCTGAAGGGCATCACATGGCCTATGTCGGTATTCTTCCGCGTATTGCAGGCGAAGTATGAACACGACGGTGACAATATGAAGAGTTGTGTTGCGGAGGGGATATACCGCCTCAGATGCAAAACACTCAAAAAACAAAGTTTTATGATGCCCTACCCAATGAATTCGAGAGGACTGTTTACTTGGAGGTGGCTGCGAAATTGAGCATTCCAGACCGTAGTGCAGACAGATATATAAAGCAACTCTGCCAGAGCGGAAGCCTGGAGAAACAGGGGCACGGGAATTATGTCAAAACCCTGCGGAATGAGTAGATGCACACAATGTAAAAGAATGAGAAACGGGTGCAGATGAACGGTACTTACCGAATAATATTATAACTTTGTTCCGTTCGGAGGCAAACAGGCCTAAGAACAAGACATAATAAAGTATTCTGCTTTAGTTTCGCTGCGTTCCTTAAATTATCGACACAAACTAAACTTACGAAGATGAAACATGAGCCGAATGCCTGTGTA
>JAFZZI010000005.1 GCA_017615835.1 Bacteroidaceae bacterium
CCCATCTATCTGGACGATACCCCGTCACTCTCCATCACCGAGTTCCGCACCAAGGCCATCCGTCTTAAGCAGGAGCATCAGGTGGAACTGATAATCATTGACTACCTGCAGCTTATGAATGCCAGTGGAATACGGTTCGGCAACCGCCAAGAGGAGATCAGCACCATCTCACGTAACCTTAAGGGTATAGCCAAGGAGTTGGATATTCCTATCATCGCCCTGTCACAGTTAAACCGTGGCGTCGAGGGCCGTGAAGGTTATGAGGGCAAGCGCCCGCAGTTGGCCGATCTGCGCGAATCGGGTGCCATTGAGCAGGATGCCGATATAGTATGCTTCATCCACCGTCCGGAGTACTACAAGATCTATGAGGACAACAACCACAATGATCTGCACGGTATCGCCGAGATCATCATCGCCAAGCACCGTAACGGAGGTGTGGGTGATGTACGCCTGTCATTCCAGAATGATCTGGCCTTGTTTGATAATATCGGCACAGGTAAAACCTCTGCGGTTAACTCCGGAGACGGTGTCAGGCGTTCCAGGATGAATGACAGGCAACACTATCCCGATGACCCGTTCGACGTCACGCCCGATGACGGTGATATCCCGTACTGACAATCGACCGGAGCGGAACAGGAAAGTAGGTGCCCGCCGCCGTCGACATCAGATGTTTTTTTAGACGTCCTTACGCGCCCTCAGATGATATTGTTTCTACAACCCCTGTCTTGGAGTTGTCAAGTGTGGTCAGTGTCTGTAACTTGACTACCCAACATCCGCGCTCCGACCATCCGTTAAAGGTGCTGATATTCTGGAGCAGGTTGACGTAAAGGCGCTGGTGGATGTTCAGCTGCTGCTGTTTGAGTAATGCCATTTCGCGTAGGGCCGTGCCGCCGTTGCTGGCTGCCACCATCGGCACACCAACCAGTCGTGGGTCAACTTGCAGGGCGAGGAAGATGGGTGATGTGGAGAGTTCCAGCTCTTCCTTGCCGGCTTTCACGGCATCGTTGGTGGTCTCTTTGATGTCGACCACTTCTACGTTCTTATGTTCCTTGCCATCGGGACCGGTCCACATGAACTGACGCATGGTCTTGCCTGTGTTTTCACGGTGCTGCAGGAACTCTTCTATTGACTGATCCAGTTCTTCAATGAACTTGTTCTGTTCATCGGGCTTACCCTGATAGCCCTCATCGGCAAACACCTGGTCTAAGTAGTCGAGGGATATATAGATGATGCGCCCCCAGGTGGTGTTGTTCTCGCGCTGCTTGTACTTGTCATAGAGGATGGTAGCCGAGAAGTCAAACGCCTTAGAGCTGAAGACGCTCCACCATGCCGGCTGGGGATAATACGGCTTGTTCATGGAGGGATAGAACGTCGGACAGACTATCCACGTCGGGCGGTTCTTTATGCGTGTCTTCTGATTTGAGCTTACTATGTAGCGCAGGTCCGAGAGCATGTGCTCCGGCATGGCGGTAGGATACATCTTGAACGTGTTATCCTGTGCTGCTGCATCCGCGGTTGTGGTGTTGTCAATCTTGATGCCTTTGCGGCGGAGTGAGTCTGAGTAGTAAGCCGTGTCGATGTGTCCCCATTGGTTTTTCACGCCCAGTCTGGTGCTATGTGCGGGGAGCATTGAGAGTTGGACTATCTTTGGTTCCCAGGCTCCACGACGTCCGCGCTGAAGGCCGATGGTGGGAAAGAAGATATCAAGCATCACATGATCCTGCATGCACTGTGAGAAGTGCAGGTCGAGGTTGTTGTCCTCCAGGAACTCTTTAGCGCCGGGGATATGAACCTTTTCGCCTGCCGTATCCTCATCGTCGTATCCATACCATGTGCGCTCCCAGTCCTTTAGGGCTTCGCGGGCTTGCTGGAGGATTTTCGATTCCTTGGATTCCGACTCACCCCCCTTGGACACTAAACCTTCTTCCAGCATCTGTTGTGCTGCTGGCTTGTCGGCATTTTCCGCCTGTTCCAGCTTGTTCACCCTCTGCTTCAGCAACTCACCGGCATCCTTGAACTCCACCAACTTACCGTCGGGCATACGGTACATATACCTCACACCCAGCCCAGTGGTTAAGTCTGCGATATAACGGAGCGGAGCCGACGTATAGGGGCTCGACATGGCCAGCGGCGGAATGATTGACGGGATGTTGTCACCGGCACCCCACTTCACGTAGCCGTCACCCAGCTGCTTGCCGTCCTTGTCTTTCGGATGTTCGATGCTGTCAGTGCGCGAGTCGAACGACCACGCCACCTTGCTGAGTGGCCCGTTGCTCCACGCCCCGCAGCCCATTGAAGCCGCCATATCCTGCGCTCCGGTGTTTGCTGCATCGGCTACGGCCAAACTGATATCTCTGACCCTGCCGGGCTTCAAGGCGTCAATAGCCACGAAACCTCTTGAAGTCAATTCATTATGGAGCCTGTTGAACTCAGACTGCGTGCGAGGCTTATGAATAAACCCTGCGCCGCCACCTTTGTTGTTATTCTTCTTTGCCATAGCCTAATTCATATTCATACTCTGTCCGCAAGATACGGCATAAGATACGTGAAAACAAGGGCAGAGCCTACACTTTCGGTATCATAAGGTTCCGGTACCGACCTCGCAGTCCGCCGCCGATCTTCGGCTTTCCTGCGCCGTGGTACTTCACACCCAAGACAAGATCGTCAAAAGCATCGGTCACGTCAGTGCGGGTGCGGGGGTCACCACCGATACCCTCTTCCGATTTCAGTTTCTCCTTCGATTTGTCCTTGCGGTAGGTCCCGGCTACGACAGCCGTCTGCTCGATGGCGGCAACAAGCAGCGACGTGTTGCGGTAGCCGTCGTCCTCACATACTCTGATGGCGGGTGACTCGTTGAAAGCCAGGCATGAGTTGATGATGCGGTGTTTCAGCTCGTGCAGCACCGGCGCACCCATATCCACGGCAATAACGTTCTCTTTCTTCCACCCGAGCCGTATCAATTCGCGCACAACCACACGGTCGAAGCGGTTGTCATCGGCCCCCTCAACGGCGTAGGCGGTAGATGCACCCTGTTTAATGGTAGCCGTAAAATAGAAGATAATCGTGCCACCGCGGCGGCGGAACACATCATAAGTCTTTGTGATGTCAGCGCAGAGGGCGAGCAGTTTCCTTTCGTTCTGGACATACATCACACGTTGTATCAGCAGGCTTTCTCGACCCTCGAAGTAACGTGTCTGACCGAGCACGGCCATGTTGATGTTGGCCTGCGCGTCTATGGCAAACCGCAACGGTTCGTTGAAGTCAAGGTCTGTGTCGAGTTCTGCGCTACCGCCGATAGCCGACACCTCATCAAAGTTGATGCTCTCGGTCTCATAGTCCTGCATCCAGCGGGTCGAGTCGAGCGCCTTGCCCTTCACCTTGCGAGTGTAGCGGTCGTGTATCAGGTCCGACACCGCCGCATCACTCTCCGAGTACATATGGATGCTGGAGTCCCAGTTGGAATAGAATCCGTCACGCGCCGCCATCACGCGGATATTGAGGATCTGGCGGTCAAACATGTACGGTGTGAGTTCTCTCTTCATCTGCCTCAGCCATGCCTCCCCGCCCAGAAGAGACAGGTTCTCAAGAGAGCTGAAACGGAAGAAGCATTCAGCCTGGCTGCGTAACAGATTAAGGCGACGGAGGTAATTGTCGTTCTGCGCCAGCTGCACCGCCATCTTCGGGTTGTGTTTCTCCAGATATTTCAGTTCGGCCAGCATCTCGGCGATCTCCTTGTTGATATCCTTTGTCTGGAAGTCCTCTTCCTTCTCCCACTCGCACTGACGCATCGTCAGTCCTGCGTCACTCACCCACAGCTGCGAGCAGTAATAAGGGTTGGTTTTCTTGTTTGTACCCACACCCCACTGTTTAACCTCGGTCTTACGGGCTGCTGCGGGCATGAAGTCACCGCGCAGCGTTGGCAGCACCTCTTCTTTCACCCGCTGCCAGGGCAGGTATTTTGTCTCGTCACCCACCAGGGCTGCAAGGTTAAGGCCGTTGGCGCTACCTCTGACAGCCATCGACAGCATCTGCCATACGAACCCATTGGCAAAGTGTACACAGTTCTCCCATACCCTTGGACGGGCCAGCGGCACCTCCCAATGCAATTTAGCCGGAGCCTGCCCAAGGAAGTAGAAGTTCTCAAACCCGAGCGTATTCACCACCTTCAGGGCGTTAGGCATCGTGCGGGTATAGAGCTGCTTGGCACTGGCGCCTACAAATCCTCCCATCTGTCGGCGCATCCCCAGCACGCACTTCATCATATGCAGGCCGATGTATGAGGTCTTGCCGAAGCCGCGGGCCGCAAGTATCTTGGTGCTGTTGGCTCCGAAGTTATAGACATCCAACTGGCCACGGTGCAGGTAGATCTTATGCACGCCGTCGCCGGCAAGGTCGATGTCTGAGCCCTCGGGCTTCTGTTCCTCCACGTCGGGAAGCATACGGGCCTCAAGACGGTCACTTGATACCGCCGGGTTACTGCCTATTTTACTCATCGCCGTATTCTTTATGACTGTCGTCATTGCCGGCTCCGATGCCGGCACGTGCCTCCATCGTGGAAACCTGTTCCTCCACCATAGTGCGTTGCTCAGGGATGTGCGCCCCGTATTTGGCGGCTATGCGTTTCGTCTCTTCGTCGTCAATGTATTCCTTGTCAGGATCCACTTCCTTGACGTTTGTCACCACGACGCTTGGCAGGAATGATACCTTGTTGATGTCGGCGCGGTTATCCTCCGGCTTGTCCAACCCGGCCACATTGTAGAGCAGCTGGCCGCCCTTAGTCAAAGCGGTCACGTTGTCGGTGTCCATGCCGATGCGGATGGCCTTCTCTGCGGCGGCCTTCACCTTCGCCTCAGCATCCTTGCGGCTCACCAGGCTCACGCTCTCCTTGATGAACTCGAACAGCTGCTGGTCTTTCTGTGCGGCGCGCGTCTCGGCAGGGGCATCGGCAAAGTGCGCCTGCTTCACCAGCTGTCGGAATAACTGGTAAGTGTCTATGAACGGGTTGCGGACCCACTGCCAATAGACGTGACTGACACGGGCCAGCCTCCGCCTCTGGTCGTTGCGCAGGGCTAGGTCGTCAATGGGAACCCCGTTCTGGAAGTGCAGCAGCGAGTTGGCCATCAGGTCCTGCGGTAGCGTTGATGTGTTCATAGATGCTTGTATTCCGTTTTGGCGTCAAACGAGGGACAACTCTTGATCCACTCCTGCGGTTCTATGATGCCGTTATTGTTTTTATCCGGAGAGAAGTCGCGGTGACCGCTTATCTTTGCATCGGGGTACATCTTCTTCAGGTCGATGAGCAGCGAGAGCAGTGCGGCTTTCTGGCGGTCAGTACGCGTATCTTTCGCCTTCAGCCGACTATAAGCCACGCCTGGCTTATCCTCAAGTCCGCCCACATAAGCCACGCCGATGCTGTGCGCGTTGTGCCCTGAGACATGAGCGCCTATCAAATCCACGTCACGGCCGTTGGCTATGGTGCCGTCGAGCAGCACGACATAGTGGTAGCCGATGTCGCTCCATCCGTTCTTCTTATGATCGGCGCGGATCTGCTCCACGGTCATCGCCTGCCCCTCACGCGAAGCCGTGCAGTGGATGACTATGTCGGTTATCACCCGTCGCGACTTGTTCATATGCAGAATGTTCTTCGTTACGACAGGCAGTAGTTTTGCTAACGTAGCCGGACCCGCTATGCCGTCGGGCGTAAGTTCATGTTCCTTCTGCCATTGTATCAGTGTCTCGCGTGTCAGGCTCCCGAAGATTCCGTCTTGTATCAAGTGTAGGGCGCCCTGTATCTGTTTAACTACAGGACCCCGAGAACCCAGTTTGTAGATTACTGCCATATTTGTTCGATTTGTTTTAAGATAATTTGTTACATAGCCGCTCTGACGCCTTGCGGGCAGCCTTGACGGCATTACACTTCTTCTGCGTCCTCCCAGCCGGTGTCGGGTATATAGCCATCCTTCTCTTTGAGGAACATCACCCTCTGGCTGCCTAGCCACTGCCACCGGAAACCGAAGTACAGCAGCATCTTCTCCGCTGACGGCCAGGGGTCACCCCAGTCTATTGATGCCCGCAATCCCATCGCGTCGCGCAGCTGTCCCGCATCCATCACCTCCACGCCAATGCCAAACCCCGGCGCTGGCATCCAGCGCTCGTTGAACTCGACTACCGCTGCCGTCACGTTGGCTTCCAGCGCTTCGATGTCCGTCACCTTCTTCGCTATCTTCTCCTCGTATGCCATAGCCTCACATCAGAATGAGCGACTGTTTGTTTCTAGGCACCTCGACAATTCGCGTTATCAGCGTGCGGTGCCGTTCCAGATATGTTTCGACATCGTGCTTGCTGCTGATGCTCATCACTGGAATCTTGTTACCCCAAGGGTCATCCTTCATTAAATGATACATAGTATAGTCTCCTATCTCTTTTAAGCCAACTAATGGTCGCAAAGGTCGTCATACAAGTCCTCGTTCACACACAGGTTCAGCGGCTCCTCCCTCTCAAACTGGATATACACTCCATACCAGCCGTTTTCCAGCGGTCCGCTTGTGCCGATGTCGATGTTTGCGTCATCCAGGTCGATACGAGCGAAGTCGCCGTCCTTCTTACACTCCTCTATCTCCTTGTCGTGCTTCTCGAGCAGCCACGCCAGGAAGTTCTGTGCGTGCATCCACGCCTCCTCCTTTGCCACGGCTGCGTCCTCGCCGTCCGCCATCTTGTCGGCCTTCACCATGAAGTAGATCGGGTAGTTGCGTTTGGGCCTGCGGATAGGTCCGCCTCCCTCTACGCCGCTCTCCATCATCACGCACGGCGAGAAAGAGTTGGCTATTTCCTTCGCAAAATCCACCACTCCCTGCATCGAGTCTGTCAGGTAGAACCTCTTGTTTTCCTTTGTGTGACGCATGTACTTATAACTCTCACACCATTGCTTCACGATAGAATGGAATGTCATACTCTGTTTTATGTTTGTGTTGTGCTTTTTATTCCTGATGTTGTTTCTTCAGTTTCTCCCAAAGTGTGTACAGGTTCTTCGCGTCGGTGTGCTCATTCACTTGCTCCATCACACCGGCAGCCGCATGGACGCTTTTAATCTCTTCGGGGGTGGGAATGGCTGTTCCGTCATTCGAGGCGTCTCGCAGCTCTTGGATATTGGCGTTTGCTTTTTCAAGTTCGTTTTTCAACTTGCAGTTCTCTTCTTCGAGACGAGCACATCGGCGTTCCATCTGTTCGGAGCCAACGCCGTCGGCGATGATGAGGTGATTGGTGTCATCGTCGCCGTATAGCGCCCGTTTGCCGTTTGACATAAACACTTGCTGGCAGATAGGTTCCACTCGCGTTATACGCCTGTCTCCGCTGTAGCCGTAGTTTTGTTCATCCAATTCATCTTCTACTGTCTTTGCAGCATTGTCAAAGGAAGTACCCACCACGTAAAAAATGCCGCAGCCACTGGTTGTTACCCTGTATAATTGATTAACCATATATCCCTATGTTTAATTGTTGTTTTTGTGTTGTATGCACTCTGCGGTTTTGCCGTCGAGTTCTACCCCATAGTACTCACCGGCCTTACGGATACTGTCTGTGATCTCACCGCCCAAGGCAAGCAGTTCCTTGAAGTTCTTCTTCCACTGCTCGCGGCGCTCGTCGCTGGGGTTTGTCCTTGTGTCTCGCAACCACTTCTTCAGATACTCACGGCGTTTCTCATCCTCAGTCTGTCTTGCTTCTGCCTTAACGGCAGCAGACGTTTTTTTTGTCCTTTTCTCCTTGTCTGGTTTCTCCTCCTCGGCAGGCAGCAGGTGTGCCATGCCCAGGTCATCCACCACCACACGCCCCGTTGCCGCCACCTTCTCCCATTCGCGGTCCAGTTCGGCGTTGATTCTGGCAATCTTCTCATCGTTGCGAGCCGCCAGTTTTGCCCACTTCTCACGGTCGGCATTACTACTGTGCGGGTCGGCCATCAGCAGCCGCATATTCTCCCTTGCCGCCTCTATTTCCCTTTTAAGCGGTCCATACTGTTTAGCTCTCTCCTGTGTCTTCTCAGGGAGCAAATGGATGTACTGGTCAATATGCTTTGGTCGGGATGGAACGCATGACTTCAGGTTTTGCTGCGCCTCCGCTTTACCCTGCGTTTTCTTTGCACGGGTGCCCTTTTTTGTCTGCCGCCCTGCATTTGCGCCGCGGCCTTGTTTTGAGGATGCCGAGCCTGCCGTTTTCCCGGCAGTAGTCTGCCTTACCTCCGAAGAACCGGCTGCGTTCAGTATTTCCACTACTCTCCTTATAGTCCTTTTGGCCGCCTTGGTGTAGATCATCTCAGGAAGCCACGTTTCGCCGGTGCCGACAAAAGCCGTGAGTAGCCTCACTCCCTCCGTCCACGCCTGGCACTCGGCGTCATTCCAGTCTCCTGATATCTGCATCACGTTCTGCAGTTGTGCCGTCGGTTCCTCGGCCTTCCTTGTCAGGAGCCGTGCGCCGCTCCGCAGCCACTGCCCTACCCTATCCATGAGCGCCAGCCTCTCCTCTCCGCTCATGTTGTCAACTCTTTTCAGATACTCTCCGTTTGTGATCTTCTGTATCATATCGTTTTCAGTTTATTGTTTACCATCTGCAGTGTCATCCTTATCCACATATCCTGCATCTTGCAATCGTCACGCCTATTTTGTCTTTTTATCCGCAAAATACGCAGCGTTGTTTTTAAAAGCAAGGGCAGGTAGGCTATCTTCTGAAATCGCACCTTTGTTGCAATAGTGCAATAACGCCATATTGTTATATTGTGTAAAAACATTATGGCAATATGGCAATAGTTTAAATTATTATTCATATATTTGCAGACACAAGCCGCTGCGTATGTAGCACTTGTGTATTTTCTAACAAAAGCTACACAATCATGAAACAGAGTAAACGTACTCAGTTGCGTGCCGTAATCGGCATAGGCAACTACAAGGGCGGTGTCGGCAAGACTACGACAACGCTCAATCTCGCCATGGCCCTGCATCTGCAAGGCTACCGCGTGATGGTCATTGACATGGACCGTCAAGCAAACCTATCCTCCTGTACCGACTGGGACCCCGACCTGGAGTTACAGGGCTACCCCACCATTTACAACGTGCTGTGCGAGGATGCGCCCATCCCCGTTTACCGCTCGCAGTCAGGACTCTACTACTGCCCGTCAACATCTATCATGAACAAGGTGGACCAGAACCTCCCCACACTGCGCAACCCGGCCATGAAGATGACACGCGCCCTTCAGAAGGCTCCGGACGACCGCACCGGGGAGGGCCTGACTGACTGGACCGCCGATTTTGACTATATCCTCATCGACTCACCCGTAGGGCCCCAGGTGCTCATCGACAACATCCTCATCGCCGCCAACGCCGTGCTTATCCCCATCAACCTCGAAGGCTTCGCTCTTACCGGTCTGCAGAACTACCTGGCCTACATGCAGGAGATACGCGAGACCGAGAATGACGAACTCGTCAACCTGGGCTTCCTCATCTCCCGACGCGGACCGAAGGGTGCGAAGGATAATCCTACCAAACAAGACAAGGCGGAGGAAGCATTGCGGGCGCAATACGGCAAATATATCCTCCCCGTCGCTATAGGAGAATCGCAAGCCGTCAAGAACTCGCAGCAGGATCTGAAGAGTGTCTTCCAATATCCTCCTGCCGCCTCAGCGCGCAAGACCTACTCCACACTTGCTGACATCATTGTCAAGCGCACTAAGGGGTTAATCCAGTAATATCGCGTTACAGCCATACTGCCGTAATGCATAATCGCAATCGCATTGTATTGCAATAATGCAGTATTGAAGCACTGTGAACTTTAATCTTTCCAGAAACGCGGATCGACCAATCGTAAAACGTAAGTTAATGGTATTACTGCAATAATGCGATATAGCAAAATAACAATAATGCAATATAGTAATAATGTATAAAAAGGTAAAAAATGAGTGCAATAGGAAAAAAGAAACAGGACAAGACGCAGCAGATTATAGGAGAGTCACCCGAGGACATTCTGCAGCGCAGGAGAGCGTTGGAAAGCAGGGTAGGGGAGAGCAACTATTCTTCAAGTAGTGGCGAACCGGAGCAGACCGGCATGGCTGCCGAGAAAGCGGTCGGAGCTTTGTGTTTTCTGCCCAAGTCGCTACATCGCCTCGCCACCCGTGCCGCCGAAGACCGCGACACTACCGCTAAGCGATTCTTCCTCGAAACGCTCCTGATAGGACTGGAGCAGCAGGGCGTCATCACAAACGAGCAACACCTCGAAGCGTTGCAACTGCCCAATGAGTACGGCTGGAAAGGCCGCAAAGCATCAAGCGACATTAGCTCGTCAACTTCTCAGTAATACAGTATTATGCTATTGCAATATTGCAATAAATCAATAATATTATAAAGCAATAAAGTACACAACTATGCAAAAGTACAGTCACGACTACACGCTGATACAGGAGGTCATGGATAGCCTATATTTGGCTACGAGGTTGCATGCCAACGAATGTTACAACGAAGTGCTGAAACGAATAAACGAAGCACGCACTTTACTTACAAAATACCTCTCGCAGGACAACATGGTTCCTGATGAAGATGTTTTTGACGGCTGGGTGAAAGCCAGCGAAGCTGAAGCTGAGATTGAAGCCCTGAAGAAAAACACCCCGATTTGTCGAAAATGAAGAAAGCGGTGCAAAACGCCCAAGTTTGTCGAAAACGGACTTGTTGGAAAAGGTGCTCACAACTCAGACTATAACCTCACCGGCGATAAGCGAGATCAGAAGATACGGCTGAAAGAACTCCCCGATTTGTCGAAAATCATAAATAATCGCAAACTCCCGCATTTGTCGAAAAATAAAGCAGAAAGCAATATATATGCCGTTTCTATTTTCTCCTATCAAAAAAGGCTATTCTTTTCTTATAAAGAGTTTATAATAAGGAATATAAAAAAGAATACGGAAAAAGTTTATAATGATAGTATATAGTCGGTTTTTTAAACGGTAACTGTCTGATAAACAAAAGTATGAAAAAACATCTTTCGACAGATACGGGCAGTTTTTCGACAATCATGGGAGTGCCTTCGACACCGCCGGGAGACTGTTAGGCAAACGTGGGACCATGTTTCGACAATAACGGGAAACGTAAGTTGGTACTTTGGACGGATTTGGGGAAGTCTTGATATGCTTTCGACAAATCGGGGTGTTTTGAACATTATCCAGGTAAGTACATAAATAATATCCGGGATGTTTTCTGAAATACGCATGTTCCCGCAACGGATTTTCGACAAATCGGTATATTCTTTTCGACAAAACCGTCGGTTCCTACTGGACAAATCTGCATGGTATTTTCGGCAAATCTGCATAGTATTTTCGGCACTTTTGCATGTTTTTTTCGACAAGTCTGCAAGTTGTATTTTGTAACTATTTGATATTTAAATGTAGAATAGTTGAAAAAAGTTTGGAAATTTACAAAATGATGTTTATCTTAGCGCCCAGCCATTATAATTAAAAGCTACAAATCATGGCAAGAAAACTCAAAAACAGGGCTGCCCGCATTGTTTTCGACAAAGACGGGAAGACGCTCTCCACGCAGCCCAATCAGATTACCGACTTGCATCTGGTACCCACTCTCTATACGGAGAGGGCGATGGACGAACTGGTATGGGCACTGCAGCCGTTCTATGCAGCCGCCAAGCAACGTGACAACAGACCGAAGGACGGAACGCAGCTGATGATACCGTTCAACAGGGATGACGCCTATCTGGTAACTCCCGACCGCGCCAACTCGCTGGAGAACGAGGGCGACTTCATCGCCACCATCCGCTTTCGTGATCTGCCCGGCATCACGCCGCGTCACTACGGCGAACTGCGCGAGGTGCTCAGAAGCATGAAGAAGATTGACGCCGAGGTGCATACGGAAGACGGTGTGCTATACACCAACTTTCTTGATATCATCGCCGAGTATGAGACCCACGAGACCGTCAACCCCAGAACAGGAGAGAAGATAATAGTGAAGTCCAACAATCTGAAGCGCAATGAGGTGAAAATACGCATCCGCAAGGAGATACTTGAAAACAAGTTCTTCATCACTGATGCAGGTTATACTCAGTTTTACTTTCCTACCACCCGGCATACCAAGACAGCGACGGCCAACCGGTTGTACAAGTGGCTGTCCAAGTGGCGCGGCATCCGTAAGGATCAGATGACTGAGGCTACGGAGATTATGGCCGACGGTGTTGAGCGAACCATCGGGTGTATCACGTTCCAGGCTGACTATATGGAGGTGCGCAGCGTATGCGGCCTCTTTAATTCTCAGGACGGTAAGATAGTCAACGGTGAAGATGTGGAGGTTCAGGCTGCAAAGACAGCCAAGAATGACGGTAAGCAATGGGACAGACTGGGTAAGCAGGAACAGCGTCAGTATATCGAGCAGGCCCGTGAGCGTGCCGCCTGCAAATACGCCTACTACTCTGAGTTTGCCAAACGCTATCTGGCCCAGGCCAAGAAAGAACTCGACGACCTCGCCATCCGCGAGATAGCCGACTTTACCTTTGATTACCGCGCCGTCTTTGCCGACGGACGCACCAAGGGGAAGGTGCCTATGCAGGTGGAGTTCACGCTGAAAATATTCGACCTCGGGCGCAAACTCTATGAGAACAAGGAGCTGGCCGCCCGCGAGAAGCATCTGCGTGACCTGATGCGCGACCGCCTCGC
Organism: Bacteroidaceae bacterium; assembly: GCA_017615835.1. Taxonomy (GTDB): domain Bacteria; phylum Bacteroidota; class Bacteroidia; order Bacteroidales; family Bacteroidaceae; genus Colenecus. The sequence continues at coordinate 12,692 of JAFZZI010000005.1, forward strand.
CCTCACCGCCGACCAAGTCAACGGTTTCATCCGCCGCCTGCAGCCCGGCGACCATGACTTCCTGCAGCACAAACTGGAACACCTGATAGATGACAACATGAAGGATCCTAAGAACGATGTCCAGCGCTGGGCGTGCCGATGTCTTAATAATTTCTTTGAGAGTGAACTTCCGGGCATGAGAGGTTTCGCTTCGGCCGGATCTTCAACTGAAGTTCCTGAATCTTCTTCCTCTCTCGGCGATATGGAATGGTGAACTGTTATGGCTTATGGAAAACTATAGCACACTTTTTCGCGAGAGCCTGATGAAACTTAAACATACGTTGGACGCAAGGTATCACCATTGGTTCGACGTATGGTTTGGCAGTATAAGCTACGAGGGTTATGAACCTGAAACGCACACGCTGACCTTAAGGGTACCGAGCAACTATATATATGAGTTCCTGGAGTCTAACGGTCGGAAACAGATACTTTGGATCCTGGATGACATGTTTGAGGAACAGGCCAGACAGGTTCAGTTGCAATACCGTATTGTCGAGAAGGATCCTGAGCCAGACTTCTCGCAACTGGTGGAACAGGTCAAGCATCAGGGCTTCAATGCCGGAGGGGTGATACCGCAGATCATTATACCCGAGGCCGAGAGGCGCATGAGAGAGTGCCTTAAAGAGTTTGTTGGTGAAGATTACAGGTGGGTTCCGGCATACGACAAGGTGGCGACGTGGCTCTCCGACAACAAGGGGAAATGGCTGCTTTGTATAGGCTTTAGCGGTACCGGCAAGAGCAGGCTCTGCCGCAACATTCTGCCGTTTCTCCTAGGTTTTAAGGATGTAGCCGTATGTTCCGCTATCGAGATGACAGCTCACGGCCGCATCGACGAACTGCTGAAGGCCGGCATCATAGTGGTTGACGGTCTTGGTACCGAGTCGCCTGAAACGAATCTCTACGGCCGTCACCGCCGTCCGTTTGCTGAACTCTGCGAGGCCGCCGAACAGGATGGTAAGCTGCTTATCCTCACCACTAACTGCCTTGCCACCAAGAATATGCCCGACGACTGGCCATGCAAAAGCCAGTTTCCTGTCACATTTGGTGAACGCTACGGCGAGGATGTCCTTTCCCGTCTGCGTTCACATACGGTCAACATTACGTTTAAGGATGTTTTGCGGAAAGCTCCTTGATGCGCTTGCAGCGGCGCTGCCACTCCCTGCGCATGGTCTCAGCGTACAAATCCGGGGTGGCGGTTCTCTCGCAGAAGCCTTCTGTCATATCCACCTGGGCATATTTCTCTCCAAGGTGTTCCCTGGCATACTCGCGGTCGTATTCTGCTACGGCACGCCAGAACTCCTCACGGAGCAGCCTCTGCAGGGCCGTAGCCTGTTTGTGTGAGAACGTAGTGTCTTGCGTCCATGGGCGGAGCACACCGTTCTTGGTCAGGCACATCTTGGGACACTCTATGGGTACAAACAGCTGAAGCGTCTCCTTTGTCATGCCGTAGAGATATTCTACCGCATCGGCATTGAGTACCAGTCCGGCTGCGATACAGTTCCGTAGTGTGGCTGACATAGCCGTGTCCACAGGCTTCTGAGCCGTTGTGTCCTCCGCTGTTTCCATGCGCAGTATATCCCTGGCACCAGGCAGGTGCTGTACGCATACCACCCGTTGATCCTTTATCCTTGCTCCGCCCCCTAATTCGTATTGTAGCCACCCGTGCATGTAGTCCGTCACCTTCAGCCAGCAAATAGCCGGCAGAGGGTAGTTCTTTTCCATCGTTATATATGGCCTTGCACGCCATAAAGATACTAATTAGAGAGAAAAAAACCAAGTGAAAATAAACGTATTTTTTCAGTGTAATTTAACGGAAGTTCACATTTGAATTGTCCGCAATCAGGCAAAATTGTCCAAACTCGTTTCAATTTTGACAACTGGTGGGACTATCAGATAATCAGCAAGTTATAACATTTTTGGCTTTATCTTGCTGTCAAAAGAAAAATAACTTGTAATAAGTTGATTACTAAAGGTTTATATTACATAAAACACGCAATTATTTTTTTACGGCACTTTTTAGCCAAACCTTTTTGTAAAGCATAATTTCTCTACAACTTTTTCAACCCTTTTTATTATACGCGAACAAACTCCCCGAACCCCACTTTATACAAAAAAATAAAAAACAAATAAAATAAAAAGTTGAATATAAGACAATTACATATAATTTATATACAATCATCTATATTTTTCAAAACACTTTATAAACAGAGAATTAGAAAAATAAGCGCAAAAACTTAATATAAATAACAGATAATTAACTTGTTACGCGCTGGAAAAAGAAATAATAGCGAAAAAATAGTTTGACTATTTTACCGGTAATTTTAAGCATTAGAGAAAATAACACGCTGATTTATTGCAGGTTACTTGCAACCCATGTAACTTTGTTCCGTCTAAAGCGTTAGACAGCGCAGTCCGATATAATCTGGCGCAGTTTCCCGTCACCGTAAAACGCAGGTCCACCCGTTTCGCCCATCCTGCGTCTGCGCCGATCCATATGGATGCTTGCCATCCTCAGCACCACCACCAACGTTGTAGCTTTCCGTCGGGTGGTGGTGCTCTATTTCTGAAAGGAGTTATGGCTTAAACAAAACAAACCACCCATATTGCCCTTGTTTTCATCCTTATCACGCCGTATGTTGCAGATGTTTATAAAGGTTGCTTATGATGGACGATAACAATTTTATGTGGCCGGATATGATGCCTGAGCCCCCCGAATTAAAAGACCTTATACCAGAAGAGCGTGAGAAAGTGATGATAAAAGCATCGCTTTTTGGCTGTTGCGGTTATGTTGTTCTTGGAATAATAGCAGTGCTGCTCTGTCTGCTTCTGGGGGGATGCAGGACTCAGAAAATTATTACCGACGAGACTACGGAATATCGTAGCCAGGAACTACTGCAGCAGATGGACTCATTATTGCGTGTGCGGTCGGTAGTGAAGCAGGATTCCATATGGAAGCAGGAGGTGCTGCGTCAGTTCCAGTCGATCCGCGAAAAGTCTGACACATCGCACTTTGTCGTCACTGACACGGCGGGGCGCGTCATCAGGGAGAAGATTATCATTAACAACACTCGAGAGGTAACCTCGGAGACCGACCACGAGAGGCTGACTATTATGACCAGGCGTCTGGAGATGTTGGATTCTACGGTGCAGGTTCAGAATGTGATGTTGCAACGCATGGACTCGCTGCTTAACGAGAGCCGTCAGACCATCGAGCAAGAGAAGGAAAAGTCTGGACGCGCGCAGCTGTCCCAGTGGCAGACTGTCCGTCTCTGGCTTGCTAACATGGTGTTGATTATCCTGGCCGCATTCATCGGCTGGTGGGTGTTGAAGAAAAAACTGCCGTGGTTGCAGTAGATATATAAACGCTAATAAAGATGAAGGTTCTTTCATTATCAGAGCTACGCCGCGTGGCTGAGAGGACGCGGATGGTGGTCCGGAAGGTGCCTGACGGACGGGGAGGATTCCAGATGTCTCAGGTGCAGGAGCGGATCCCATGGCGGGTGTGGTATGTCGCTGCGTCGAACGGCGATTGTATCAGAGGGGATGAATGTGTGACCCTTTCTGTTGATCTCGGCGGTCCGGGGGCATATCCTTCGCGTCTGGTCCAGTTCATTGTCAGTGGAGAGACGCGGCGACTCAGAGATGTCTGTATTCTGCAGGCCGATGACTTCCGGCTAGTGCTATAAATGGATATTGCAGGCTACAGAGTAGGCTCTTCTTTACTCACAAATAACACTAGTAATTCAGCACAGCTGCCATGTGAGGACAAAAGAATAAAAAAAGTAACAGCATTTTAATATAGATTAACTTTATGTATAAGAAAGATTTTAAGAAGCTGGTACAGGATGTGTCTAAGCGGAGTGGAATATGTCAGAGTACGGTTGAACAGGTAATACCGGCTCTATTTGATGAGATACGGCTGAAGTTGGTGCAGGGGACATACCCATGTTTGCCCATCGAGAGCTTCGGCACATTCGCCGTAATTGAGAAGCCTGCCCGCCGATATCATTATCACCGTCCGGAGAAAGGTATCGACAAATGGGTAGATCTGCCCGCCCAGAAACGGTTGAAATTCGGCATGGCAAGGAATATGAAAAGGGAACTGGAGAACGGCGAGTTTGATCCCTCTCGAAAGGCATTCATCCAACATCCCGATGATCCTCCAATCCGTCGCCGGCACGGCATGAGGTATTCTAAAAAAAGGGGGAATATCAGCAAGGACGGGCAGTTCTCCATACTATCCTCCGATAAGGAGGGATGATATAGAGGGGTCAAGTTGTGGTTTCAGACTTTAAAAAGTAACAAACTTTTGAGATTATTTAACATGCAACTAAAAACCAAACCGCTTATGATTTTCCTGCTCCTCGCAATAGTAGAGACTCTTTTTCCTGAGTCTGGCTCTATACATCGTGAATCGTTCTCAGGCCATTTTCACCACTGCAAGGGTCCATGCGGATAGTAATTAACCTATAAGTTTACTAACAACTAAACAGCTATGATATTCTTGCTAATAGTAATAGTAGTGCTTCTGTTAATCGCCGTAATCTATCTTCTGAATATAGACGAACGCCTTCTCATGATAGAGACCTATATGCGTCTGCTCAGTGATTTCCGTTCTGAGCTTAAATCCTTTTTAGAGAACCTCCATAAATCCGCCAAGTAAAATGAAACTCGTAAAAGCCTATCCTCACGACCCCGAATATGATGACATGCTCAAATTCTTCTGCCCCGCCTGCCAGGAGTACCACGTTCTCAGCGTCGGTCCCAAGTCTTTCTGGAAACTCCGTTGGACTTTTAACGGAGACTGCAACGCTCCAACCGTCAACCCCAGCCTCCTGGTAGAGAAACGGCGTAACAACAAGCGTTCCTCCATCTGCCACTCATTTATTCGTGATGGCCAGATCCAATACTTGACAGACTGCACTCATCCCTTCGCCGGCCGTACCGTCCCCATGACCGATATCCCCGACGAACTCTCAGACTGCATCCCGGACCACAGCGTATGCCCTGGCACAGACTGTCCCATCCGCGACACCTGCTACCGCTTCAAATCCTACAGCACTCCCGGACCCCACTGGCAGAACGCTCCCTCCTACACCCCCGCCTCCGGCCACTGCCCCCTCTACAAACCCTAAAACCAATGAATGAATGCAAGTTCAGAATAATATAACCAAACATTTTAACTGCATAAGACTATGAGTAAAATGACTCTGTCGCAAGCTATAGCGCTAAAACTCCAGGAATGTCGCAGCTGCTACGATGCCATTCCTTTTCATCGTAATCCGGTCTCAGTTTCTGATCCCCCTGCATCTTCCTCTGGTCTCCTGCAGCCGGATGAACTCGCGTAACCAAGAAGAGCGGTTGCCGCTGGTACCGGCTCCGCCCTCCAATACTTCTTTTGTTTACATAAATGATTTTTCAGGAACGCTCCGACCGTGACAGTCCGAGCGTTCCGCTTTTTTGTTATCTTGGCATGAAAAAGATTTTGCTGCAATATTTGTACAGATAAAAAATGTATTATAACTTTGCATCGAAAATCAAAAGCTACAACAATGGAATCGCATGACATTAAAATCCCCTTAACCCGGCTGAAGGATTATCTCGGAGAGGTGGGCATAGCTGTGACGACGGTGGCTGAGTTGGCCGGCATTAACCCAATCCACCTGCACAAATGTCTGGCTGCCGAGGTTGACGGTCGCAACGGTAGCGTGCGCACCATGAGTGATGACAATATGGCACGGCTGCAGGAGGCACTGCACCAGTTGGCGCTGCACCTGAAGTACATCTTTATATTCTATAATACCGACATGGAGATACTGAAGAGGAATGGACGTCGCTACTGCCCCGACAGCCTGGAGCAGATCCGGAAAGAGCTGTCGCCGGTATTCAATATCATTCCGTTTATGGAATATTCCCTTGGCTGGAGTCATAGTAAGGTACGCAACGTTCTTGATCGTTGCAGCATATCCTACGGAAACCTCAGCCAGGACGATGTGAACCGCATCAATCTGAAATTGGCCGAGGTGTCTACACGTCTCGACCTACTGACCATTGTCAGAGGTTGATATTCCTTTATATATAATAAGGTGAGCGGGCCTTTATAAAGTATATATAAATAATTAAGCAAGCAGTAGGCGAAACAGAAAACCCACTGCTTGCTTTTTATTTCAGGGTGGTTTTTTACTCAAACAAACGACCCTGTTTTTTTGATTTTTTTTTTAAAGCGCAAAGAAGACCCCGCGCCTCGCTGGGCAGCCTCGCGCGAATAGAAAACAACCAGCGGGGTTGTAAATATGCGTGGAGGGGTAGCGATGCCGAGCCAAGCCGATAGGTTGCCCTTAAGGGCAAAAAAATTGGGCCAGTCACGGATGCGCAATTCGGCATGGAGGCGCGCCAAGACTCCACAACCCTGCACGGGAGCGGGGCTAAAGCCCTCCTGCGGCCGCAGGGTCTTGGCGGGGATGCCCCCACCGAATAGGCCGCAACTTTGCATCGGCATTCAGCCAAACGGCGACCCGCCAGTCAGGGTAAAAATTTTCAATTTTTATGAAAACTCAAAATTCAGCACTTAACGCCAAGGGCGTTAACACCGAGAGCAAAAACGCAGTAAAGAACGCCAACACAACCCAGAGGGTTGTCGTAACCCGAAACGAGTATGACGTGGTCTTCGACCACGCTGTCAGCCTCGTGGTAGCCTACTCGCTTGGGCAGAAGGTTGAAAAACCACGTGAAGGCTTTGCCTTTGGCCCTATCGCCAACGGCAGCCATACCCGAAACTATGCCAAATCTTTGATTTGGGGGTTTGCTACAAGCAAGGCCGGTAAAGTCCTAAAGGACTTTGATGATTTGGCAGTCAAGGCTAACCGCGAGAAGATTGCTATTGCAATCTTGACCGACTGCAATCTCGTGAAGGGCGATAGCAAGGCTATCGCTGCAAGCCTGAGCAGGGTCGAGCCTAAGCGCGAGAAAGTTTTTGCCGAGTCAGTCCTGACAGGACTGAAAGCCGCTGCCGAGACTAAGGCTGCCCCCAAAGGGGGCAAGGCTAAGGCTACTGCCCCCAAGGGCAGTAAGGCTAAGGGTCAGACCAAAACTGCCCCTAAAGGGGCAAAGGCTAACGGCAAGTCTAAGGCAGGCAAGTGAGCATCCACGCGAAGTTTAACCCCGAGGGGGTTAAGGGCCGAAACGCCCAGCCCCCTCATAAAATTTTCAATTTTATGATACAGTATCACATCAATCGCGAAACCAAAACTCCCCAAGGGAGTTTAACCAAGTTCGTTAAGGCTTTCGACTACGTCGAAGAGGCGCTGGATGAGTTATACCGCCAAGCCAAACGCCATGGCTACGAAGTAGCCGTGGACAATAGCGTAAATGCAGGGTGTGGCTTTTGCCTATGGCAAATTCACGTTAAGGTCGGCAACTGGCGTTACTTCGTAACGAAGGAGGACGAAGACAGCCTTACGCTATTGGGTTTTAAGCCGTAGGCTTAAAAACCAACTACCAAGCAGCCCTCACCCCTTTGGGGTGGGGGTTTTGTTTGTCCCCACATATACGTGGATCCACAATACGCGGACGCAATATCGCGCCTCCACTTGGGGCATAATGCAAGGGCGCAAAGCGGCTGGGCGACATGTGGCCGCCCAATTGGGAGCCGAAACGTGGTCGGAAGTTGGACGCCCAACCGCATGAGGGTGGAGGCCCGAAACGTGGGTGTGGGTTTCCATTGGGCTGCCGAAATTTGGACGGCCGCCTAACCGCGTCATGGAGGTGGACGGAGGTGGGAATTGTGGTAGCCCCTAACCGCGGATAGTGGACGGTCAGGTGGACGGGGGTGGATGCAGAACGTGGAGGGAGGTGGTAGCCTAACATGGGAGCCCGGTTGGCCGGAGGTGGATGCGGAGCGTGGAGCAGGGTGGACGTCTAACGTGGAGCCATGTGGACGGTTGACGTGGATCCAGGTGGTCGCGGATCGTGGACCGAGATGGGCACCCGACGATGGACGGCCACCTAACCGCGCCATGGAGGGGCACGAAGCCCTCGCGTGGTCGCCCAATAATGGGCGCCCAAATTGGGCTGGGCTGGACGTCCATATCGCACCAGAAGATGGGCGCGGTTGGACGCGTGTAAATTGGGCGCCCATACGCTGTGGACACAAAAGGGCCGAAACGGCAAAATTCGACTTTAACTTACTTTAATTCACTTCTTCGAAGTGTTAAAGTAAGTTCTTTCATGGGGTCTTGACAACCGATAAAAAACGCCTTATGTTTGCGTCAGCCTTTCGATAGTCGGAGGGCACAACACTCAAAAATCAAATTGCATTATGGCAACACGTAACAACAAGCGCAACGACGCAACACGTAACGAGAACGCAAACGCTTCAACGAAGCAAGTGAAGAACCGCAAGAACGGCAACGCTCCTGCATCACATCCGCAGGACACCCCCGTACCTGCAAAGCTCGAAGAGCTTGAAGCACGTCTGGGTGAGAAAAGCACCGCCCTTAACGAAGTTAAGAAACAGTCGCAGAGGTTGTCCGAAAGACTCGCTAAAGCGAGAGAGGACGTTGTCAACCAGCGTTACTGCATAGCAGTAAGCCGTCAGAATATGGGTTCGGCTACTGCCGAAGACCTCGCTATCATCGCCAGCCGTAAGGCTGATGACAACACCGCTACGGGCTTGGCAAAGTTCTTTGCCAAGAACTACGAGGATAGCGACGAAGTCGCTAAGGCTCGCAAGGAGGCTCGCGAGGAAGACGGCTCACTTGCTTCGGCTATAGCCGAAACGAAACGTCAGTGGAACACCAACGGCTACGCCGTTCTGTATGGCTCTATCGGCATGACCAAGCAGAGCTTGGCAAACATTCCTGCTCTGCTGAAATCAGCAGAGTTCTGCCCTTTCCTCCAAGTCGCTACTGCCGACGGCCTAAAGGCCGCTACGGTCACTCGTTCAGCTGTCCGCAAGAACGGCAAAGCCGTCAAGAGGGACGGCAAGAGAGTGTACAAGTACACTCTGAGAGAGCGTTCAAAGTGGTCGGCCTACGGTCTCTTTGAGACCTTGGAACGCAACTGCCGAATGGCCGACGTCTTCTCCGAGGACGAACTGAAAGTTCGCCTCGACCTCCTCAATGCCCAAGTCAGTGCCCTAAAGGCACTGAAAAAGGCCCAAGAGGATGCCAAGTCGGACGACCCCGTAGTAGCGGCTAAAGCCGCCGACCGCGAGGAGAAACTGGCTGCCGCTGCTAAAGCAGCAGGCAAGGCCGTTAAGGAGAACACCGCTAACGGCACAAAGCACACCTCCGAAGGAGGTAGGGTGAAGAAAGTCGCCTGATACGGCTTTAGCCGTAGGGCTTACCGCAGTCGGTGCGGCTAACCCCTTGGGGTTAGGGTCGGTTCGAATCCGACTTGCCCACTATCCCACGCTTTATCGAGGCGACTGCCTCGAATGTGGCCGACGAGTTCCATCGGTTTCCCTTCGGGAAAGAGCGAAACCGAGCCACCTGCCCCTAAAGGGGAGCCTCCTATGGAGGTCGAGCCAAGCGCCCAGGCCGCTCCGACCTACAGGTCGGGTGGAGGATAGCAATGGCTATTGAACCCTATGGGTTCACAGTAGCGACGCTGCTGCCTTGCTCTTTGAAATTGTTGAACAGCTTGTATCCCTGCGTTCCCTATTGGGCGAGCTTTGCTGGGTAGGGAGTTCCGCCAAGAGTCTATCAATGTTGGCGGTAATGGGTGAGGTGTAAGCAGGACGATGTGCTAAACGGCATGATACGCAGGATGGCCATGCTGGTGGGGTGTCATAGAGTGGGTCTGTGAAGGCCGTATGGTAAAGACTTTATCAGCATAAAGCAGCCGTTCAAAAGTGGGTATTATGTCTGCGAGGCACTACTGGACTGCATCTATGAACTATTGCAGGGTGGGGCGTCATCAGGAATGGTGGCGTGAGCGCCATACAAGTACGGACGGTGGGAGAGACCACAGAGTGACTGAGGCGCCATACGGCCGGGTAGCGGGCGAACGTGAAAGCGGTATGGGTAGTAGGAGTTCTCGGATATAGACATCGGTATGCCAACTATGGCGGTAATCAATAGTGACAAAACAATCCTATAACGGAGGAGGAGTGCGTAGTGGCGAAAGCCGTCTATCTGCACGTGGCCGCATAAGTCTGTGAGGCACACGAATCTCAACGCTGGGTGCAGGCATCCGGCGTGACTTGGCTACGGGCAGCAAGATAGAGGGCCGAATGGGCCATTTTGGGCGTACTATGTGCGCTTGGGGTTCGAGTCCCCACACTTCACAACTGAATTTTGAGTGACTATGGGCGGAACGCCGTGAGGCGTTAGGCCGCAGGCACGCCCATTGTATTGCGAGAATATTTATCCACACATATATCAACAGGTTTAACTATGGCAGCTATTGTGTTTGAATTGCGCCCGAAGTACCAGGAACTTCGGGCGAAGGCGACATACACCCATGAGGAAGTCATCGACATCCTCTGTGAGTTCGCCAAATCTATCTATCCCGAAATCGCGGACGAACGGATTCGCGAAATCGTAGTGTCAAACTTTTAACTATCGGAGGACAATGAGAAAGTATCTACCTATCGTGGGGGCCGTATGCGTATCGCTGGGCTTCTGCATGGCTTCAGGCGTGGATCGGAACGAGTGGCAGGCGTTGTATGCGCTGATTCTGATGGGTGCAGGGGCATGGTGTTTCAACCGTGCCGACCGCATGAGCCGTGAGAGTGAGAAAAAACAAAGCAATGAGACAACTATCGGCAGTGTCCATAAGGACGCTGCCTAAATCATCAACTCAAAAATTTTACAACAATGAAAGCTACAAAGAAAATGGCACGCATCGCCAAGAAGAATGCAACTATCATCGCTCTGGCCGCTATCGCCGGGACAAGTGCGACATCTGTAAGCAAGGCCGAGCGTGCCGCCATGCGAGATATGGCACAGGAGTATGGCCGAGACCGCGTTATTGCTGATTACACGTGGGATCCGTTTGACGGACTCTGCGCTTAAACGTGAGGTCATGAAGAAAATCGAGGTGCTGGCTTGGGGTGTGAAGCACATCGCCAAGAACCATCGCGACGTGAAGTGTTACACCGACTACGAGGAATATCGCTCTATGAGCATAATGGACACAGCAACGCCTACGCTGGCTGACGCGCGGAGTCTATGTGAAGACCTGGGTATCGACCGTCAGGACTGCTATGTTGACGGGTCATGGGGTGTCATCGTTATAGACTTGGACTATTGGCTCGATGAGCACGCCCAGGAGGAGTACACTCCCACAGGACATGAGACGTGGAAACGCTACGGCGTGGAGATTGGATGTTGAATTGAAAAAATAGGTGACTATGGAAACAAAGAAGCAGGCAGGGATTGAGCGTCCCTATACATGGGGTGAGTTTTTCAATATTATCCGCGGTATTGTGAGGGAGCAGGTTCCCTATTGGCATGAGCTGGACTATTTTATCTTGAAAAGTGAATTGACCGACAAACAAGTGGACTTGTGCGTGTGTGATTGGCGCGTGGTGAGCGATACGGATTTTGGAACCGCAGAGGGTGTCTATTCAGACTTCTATATACGTGTCGGGGATGAGCCTCGTAAGGGTTTTGCTACAGCCAAGACGCTGCATGGGGGTGATGATGCTTATGTCAGCATGCACGAGTTTGCAGCCCGTGTTTGCCTGGCTATCCGCCATTATGTGAAGGAGCATGAGGATGAGTTCAACTGGACAGGCTACGATGTGGGTTATCTAATGGATAACAAGCGCATAACTTACATGCTGGCGCACAAATACGAGAACGCCTTGAAGTATGCCAACGAACTGAAAGCGAGGGGCAAGCGTGCGTGGATTCGCAACAATGAGACAAGAGAGTACCAAGAAATCTAAAAACAAAACGGAATTATGGCAAACTATATGAAAATGTTGCAGCAGAAAAAGGCTGTGCTTGTACCTGAGAGCCGTGTGAACGCTATCGCCCGTGAGGCTGAGCACGCAGGCATCATCGCCATTGGTGGCGCAATAGAAAAGACCCGCAAGGGCCTGTACCGCTGGCTCTATGCAGAGGCGGCATAAGAACGAACTTTAAGCAGTTTGAGATTATGGGACGTAAGACGAAGATTGTTATCGAGTATATTCTCGACAATGTGTTGGAGTATCACTATCCGACACTCAAGGACGGGCGGACTATGAAGGCGGCCGATGCGCTTCGTGAGGAGGCACCTGTGGGAGCGTGGTATAAGGGCCGCTGGCCCGATGACCCTATGGGTGATGACATTGATAAGTGCGTCTCTTGGAGTGACCTGCTGGAGCGTATGCGCTGCGGTGGGAATTTTTATGACATCATAGGTGTTGGCGATTCTGTTATCCGCGAGCGGTGCTTTGAACATCTGGCGGAGCTGATGATTGTACCCTATGAGGTGATTTGTAAAATCTGATTATAAAGACGTTAGACTATGAGCAGTTTTATTGTTTCAAAGAGAGAGTTTATCAAGGCCGCTGGCCTGATGTGTGGCTATGAGGGTGCAAAGCGCGACAGCCACAAATGGTTTGTTGATAACGTGAGAAAGGAGTTTGAGCATGCCTATGCGCTCAACGTGGCGAGCGTGAACGAGCAGTATGGCGATGACAGTATGCCCGACGAGGACAGCTATGACGAGGTGTTTGAGGCCTATCGCAAAAAAGGCAAACTCATTTACAACGAAGGCTATGCGTCAACGGATGGTGTTATCTATGAGCAGGTGGAGGATGTGATGGATAAGCAAAAGTTTTGTCTCTTGATGTGGAACTTCTTCACAAGTGTGCTCTATCAGATTGAGAACGATGCCGCCCATCGTACGGTGGCGGCGCTGTTTTTTTCCTGTCTGAGTAAGCTCTATGGTGATAAACTGTGCGGTATTGACGGTTGGTGGGGCGAAGTGGAATTATAAACGACTAAGCGAAAGTGAGACTATGACAGACAACGAGAGAAAGCAATGGGATGACCTCAAAGCAAAACATCCCGACGCGCTGCTGCTATTCCGCTGCGGTGACTTCTACGAGGCATATGGTGAAGATGCGAAAGAGTGCGCTAAGATTCTTGGCATTACGCTGACTGGTGGCTGTTCGGACGCTATGGCAGGTTTCCCATATCACGCTCTGGATAAATATCTGCCTAAACTTATCAGAGCAGGCAAGAGGGTGGCTATCTGCGACCAGTTGGAAGACCCGAAACAGACGGTGAAACGTGGCGTCACCGAGCAGGCTGTTACCGCCACGGACACAATAGAAAACGCAAACAATAAATCAACAACGACTATGGCAACAAACATGAAGGCCGCCGACCTTATCGGCAAGGTGTTAATTCTCGGAGACGGAAGCTCCAAGTATGCAATCAAGGGTGTAGAGGGTGACAAACTCCAGTGTGACTTCATCCGTGGTGATGGTGCACCGGTGCAGGTGCCTATGACACTGAGTCAGATTGAGACGATGCTGGCTAACGGCAAGGGATATTGGGAGGGTGACGCCCCTGATGGCGAGTCTGTTCCTGCAAGCGACGTTGTGCTCGGGAATGTGGAGACCGTAGAGGAGGTGAGTGCTATCACTCCCAAGAAGCCTGCCACCGCTATCCCGACGGAGAAGCCCAAAGCCGAGAAGAGCGTCAAGTCCAAGAAACAGGATAAGCCCAAGGCAAAGGCTGAACCCACACAGATGGGCGTGCTGAAGTACGAGACCTACACGAACAGAAAGGGCAAGATGTGCGCCCGTATCGTGGGACTGAACGAGGATGCCGCGGCCTATCAGCAGGCTGCTGACCTGCACGCCTCGGCCACCTATGAGCGCACCAAGAAGGGCGACAAGGTCTATCTGCTCATCTTCGGTCCCCGCTATGCAGATGCGGCCAAGGATGTGTGCGACCTGCTGAACATGGGCAAGCCTCTGGCAGACTGCCGTGCGATTATCGACAACGCCACCGAGGAGCGTGCCAAGCAGCGTGAGGAGTGGAAATCCAAGCGCGAAGAACGTAAGGCACAGGCTGAGACTGCCACATCAGGCTATTCGGCCGAAGCAGTGGCTAAGATTCTGAAGGATGTGATGAACGGCGGCAAACTGCCAAAGGACATCGAGGACGCTATGACCAAGGCTGCGTAACCATCTAACGACACGGCTATGGATAATAAATTCTATCAGAACCTTTCGGCCGCTCTGCAAAATGTAAGCGGGGCGGCCGGCAAGGCTGAGCCTAAGCCCAAGCAGGCCTCGTCGAAGACTAAGACTGACACGCCCAAGACAAAAGGCGGTGCCAAGTACGTTATTCCTGCCGAGTTCAAGCAGGCTATCGAAGACCACCTGCAGGGCAGGGCTGACATGAAAGAGAAGCTGACAAAGAAAGGTAAGTCGATTGACGGCTGTTGTGACTATATATTCGACGTGATGCGCCGCAGGGCCGAGAAAAAGCGCGGAGGTAATAGCGCAGTCGGCCTCTATGCGGAACCGCAGGAAATATTCGGCCTGGCCGTGCATTACTATGATGAGACGGATGAGGCGCTAAAAGCGGAGAAGTAATGAGACAGGAGACTTTCAAGCAGCAGGCCGTTCGTGTGAATGGTCTGCTGAACGCTATATCTCTGACTGACGAAGATAAACGGCTGGCACGTGAGGCTACCTTTCCGTCGCAGTTGATCACTCGCAGTTATTACCGCAAGCGTGTTGCCTACTGCTCGGAGTGTGGCTGTCAGGTGACTACCTCGCTGACTAAGTGTCCGCATTGTGGAGCCGAGTTCAAGGCAGAACCTGCCGAGCAACACAACTGGGATGCAGACTATCAGTGCATCATGGAGGCCGTTGAGAATGTGCAGGTGCTGCGCTTTGTACTGGTCAAGCGTTGGACGCAGTATGGCAAGCGAACGTATTATATGGTAGAAGAGTGTATGCGCCATATCTACAACGAGCAGGGAGACCGTTACATCTTCCACCGCAACGTACAGGGTTTGTCGATGTACTACGATGCCTGGTGCTTTGGTACGCCTATCGTGCTGAAGCATGAGGACAAGGGTACTGGCTATTACAGAAGTGCGTTGCAACGTCAGAACATCGACGTGAAGGCATGGCGCGTGAAGTCGCTCATCAAGCAATGGCAGTATAAGCCTATCGAGGATATCATGCAGCAGGGTGACACGTTCAAGATGCGAGTGCTGGCGACCCCATGGGGCGAGATGTTGATGAAGTGTGGTTATATGGATTTGTTCAACCACTGTGTCCGTGATTATCGCACACTGTCAAAGGAAGAACAGACGGCAGTCAGAATTTGCCACCGCAACCACTATGAGATGAAAGATCCGTCTATGTGGCTCGACCATGTACAGCTGTTGTGTTACTTCAACCTGGACGTTCACAATGCTCACTATGTCTGCCCTGATGATTTGAGGGCAGAGCATAAGGTGCTATTGGAGCGAAAGCAGCGTGAGGAAGAGCGTCGCAGGGCTGAACAAAAAGCCAAGGAGTATGCCGAGCGTCTGAAGAAGATGGAGAAAGAGAAAGAAGCCTATCAGAAACGCTGGGGCAGTGTGCTGATGCTCACACTGACGGGCAAGGATTTATCGGTGCGGCCTCTGCAGACAATAGACGAGTTTGCAGCCGAGGGTGCAGCCATGCACCATTGCGTATTCGCCAACGAATACTACAAGAGGCCGAACATGATACTGTCGGCTAAGGATGGTGGGGGCAACCGACTGGCGACTATCGAGTATGATATACGCAGCGGCAAGATAGTACAATGCCGTGCCGCCTGTAATCAGGTTCCGGAACGTGACAAGGAAATCCGAAGGCTTATCGCAAGACATCGGAAAGACTTCAGTCAGATGCTAAGAGTAGCGTAGCGGCTCTATTCGTTGGGTCGCTTCGCTCAATTATTCACTTGAAACAAAAACTTAAACATAGCGAGTTATGGCAAAGAAACAATTTACGATGAACAACCAGCAGAAGCAGAAGTATGCGGAACTGTTCACTAAGGCGCTTGACGAGATGGAGGGCGCCAACTATCAGAAACCTTGGGTGCAGCCACACCAGGGTAAGGTGATGAACTATAAGCACCAGAAGGCGTACCGAGGGTGTAATGACTTCTTCTTGACGCTGCTGTGTGCCATCAACAAGTGGGAGACGCCCTACTTCCTGACCTTTGAACAGATAGGTGAGATGGGTCTGAGCCTGAACGTGTTGACCGACAAGGACGGCATGGTGGTGCTGAAGGATTCGGGAATGCCGGAGTTTGAGAAGTCATTCCCTGTAGTCAAGAAACTGACCTCAGTCTATCGTGACCATAAGCAGCTGACGTTTGATGAGTACGACGCCCTGACGGACGAGGAGAAGCAGGAATGCCGATGGCGCTCCGCGCTGCGTATCTATCCTGAGTTCAACCTGAGCCAGACGAATTTCGCCACGTTGTACCCCGACAAGTGGGCAGCGATGACCGCCTTACCCGAACATGACTATGAGCAGGGCACAAGGGATGATGTGCTGGAGCGTATAATTGGTGGAGAATGGAGATGCAGCATAGACTTTGGCGGCTATCGGGCATGTTACTCTCCCTCAAAGGATAGCATCAGCTTGCCTAAACGGGAGGCTTTCAAGGGTGACTGGCAGTTCTATTCCACGGCTCTGCATGAGATGGCACACTCTACAGCACCCGCCCTGAAGCGAGAGCAGAAAGGCACTTTCGGCAGCGAGGACTATGCCATGGAGGAGTTTGTGGCGGAACTGACCGCCGCCTCGGTGTGCTCGATCCTGGGTATAGGCAAGCTGCTTGACGAAAACCACATTGCATATGTCCAGTCGTGGCGCAAAGCGCTGCGTGATGACAAGGACTTCATCCCTCGTGTCATCGACCAGGTGCAGGAAGCCACTAACTATATCTTGCGTCGCTACCGCGAGGTGAGCGAGAACAAGGAAGTGCCGTTGGCTATAGCAGCGTAAGTGTTTTGCAAGTTGAAAAACTAAAAAACTACGACTATGGAAGATAAACTACTGAAGATGTTTTTCGAGCCCGAGCGGTGGGAGTATGCCATCGCCAAGGGCGTCGGCAAGGATGTGCCGAAAAACTGGCTGTATCAGCTATGCAAGCCCGAGGTGAGAGTAAGGATGTATCATGCCATCGCTGACGGCAAGTATGAGATTGCTCCGCCGCATATCGCCCTTATCCCCAAGGATACGCCGGGTGAGTTTAGAGAAGTATGCGTCAACGAGCCTGCCGACAGGGTGGTGCTGAGTATCATCAATGATATGCTCTTTGAGCTGATGCCGGACTGCGTGCATCCCCGCTGCATGAGCTATCTGAAAGGCGTTGGCTGCGGAAAGGTGGTACAGGAAGCAAGCAGAGCTATCATGGCTACCACACCTAACGCTGACGGTTATATCGGTTGGAAGGCTGACCTGAGCAAATATTTCGACTCGGTACCTATCGGGTATGTTGACAAGGCTTTCGACATGGTGGAGGAACGTCACGGCAAAAGTGCTGTCATCGACGTGCTGCGCAAATACTACCACAACGACCTCTATATCGACACCGACCATTCTGTGAAGGAGAAGTTCCGTTCGCTGAAGCAGGGTTGTTCGGTGGCAAGCTGGCTGGCTGACGTGATACTCTACCATATTGACGAGCGTATCTCTGAGCTTCGGGTGTTCTATGTCCGCTACTGTGATGACATCCTGTGTGTCGGCCCTGATGCCAACAGGGCTATGCAGGCACTGGAAGAGGAACTTCAGACGATGACGATGAAACTGAACCCGAAAAAAGTGGAGTGGTTATCGGCCTGCAAGTGGTTTAAGTTCCTAGGCTTCTCTATCAAGGGTGCAAGCCTGAGTATGAGCAGCAGCAGGATCAAGAAGTTCCAGAAGCAGATTGAAAGCCTTACCATCAGAGCCAAGACTGTTGGTAAGGACGGCAAGTGGCATGGCATATCCTTTAGCAAGGCGCTGAACTCGGTGAACCGTTATTTGTATCACGGCGACGGACAGGGACACTCCTGGGCTACCGGCGTGCTTGGCGTGGTGAACGTCAAGGAGGATATTGACACCATGAACCAGTTCGTGATGGACTGTCTGCGGGCAGTCTATACCGGCAAGACGAAGGTGGGTGGTCTGGGTTATGACAAACAAGGAAAGGTGGGGTGTATCGTCCGAGGCAAGGGTCGTAACGTCTCTGCTAACCGAGCCAAGACCGGTGACACCATTGATGGTTATATCTCCCTTGGGTGTATGCAGAACGCTATCAGGACGAGCAAGGCGGCGTATGAGACGTTGGTGAGGTCTCTGACATTCAGTGGTGAGACCGCCAAACATACTGACGGCGATGTTACCACCGTCGAGATGCTGGAGGCAGCGTATGCTACCTATAAGCACTCGGTGCCGAGTGAAAAGACGATGCACCGCACATGTCGCTTCTATGCTCTGCCCGAGAGTGAACTGAGCGATGACGACATGCTCTATGGCATGCCACGTGAGGAGGCTGAGCGTGCTCTGGAGTCTGCACTGGCGGACTTTGTGATGCCCGATGGCAGCGGCTGGTTCTGGCAGAGCGAGAACGACCCTGACCTTGTGGTACTGCGTTCATGGACTAAAGCGGCATGAGGAACAGGTTCTATACCTGTGCGTAGGGATGGATGACGGCGGCGCACACCGCCCCGTCTGCTTATGGCGACATGATTTAACCGACGGCGCTTTAACCAGAAGTATCCGGATCCGCTCCGCCAGGCGACTACCTGGCTACATGGATCCGGATACTTCTGGCACAGCCGTCGTATCATCAAGGCTGTATAGCCATGTGCAGTGTCGCAAGGAGCAGACTATTTAGGCGGCACAGCCTT
The DNA here is from genome assembly GCA_017615835.1 of Bacteroidaceae bacterium. Classification (GTDB taxonomy): domain Bacteria; phylum Bacteroidota; class Bacteroidia; order Bacteroidales; family Bacteroidaceae; genus Colenecus. Next base: position 31,577 of record JAFZZI010000005.1, read on the forward strand.
TGACCTCGCAGGATGGAACGCTTTTTTGTAGAGTGAGTAATCAGTGTTTTACACCCATGTGCCGAACCATCACGGCGAGGACGACAAGAGCAAACAAATTTTATAAACATTTCAATTCATACAACTATGACAAAGAAAGGTAACAATGTGAACAAGAACGAGAGTGCTAACAATCAGACCCGCGTGGTATGCCCCGAGTGTGGTGCCGAGTTTGATATCCTCGCACCCCATGAGCATCAGGCCAAGGACGTGACGGTACTTGGTGTTGACAGCGGGCTGGGTACTATCTATCTGCCCGTCAGCAAGCGTGCCGAAGCACTGAAGAAAGCAGGTATCGACACCTCGAAGTATTTCGCCATCCCTCTGCCGACTGGCGGCAGCCAGTGGATGAAGATGGGCGATAACGGAAGGGCTGTCCCTGCCGACGCTGACGACCCCGTCGTGCAGCAGATTATAGCCGGTGGTACCGTGCCCAACAAGAATTTGTTCCGTCGTTGGGTGATGAGCCAGGTGTTCCGTGCCCTGTCACAGAAGGACTGGAACGGCAACCCTATCGGCTTCACCAAGTGGATGGAACGTCACGGCTATGAGTACACATGGAAGATGCTCGTTGATGAGCTGCACACACAGACCAAACTCTACGGCAAGGATATGGAGAACTTTACGGCCCGTAACCGTTGGTTTAACAAGGATGTGGCCGTGGCTATGGCTGAAGACTATATCAGGCAGATGCGCAACAATGCGCTATGTCAGAACACCCGCAACTGCAAGGGTGTGCCGTATATCCGCGTGAAAGGATTTGTTAAGGGTGTTTTTGTGCAGGATATCGACAAGAAACTGGTTATGCCGCTGCGCACCGCCCTTAACGCCATCAAGGGAGCAAAGACAGCCGAACGTCTGGAGATGGCTGTTCGCAACTTCTGGAAGTACGCCTACGGCAAGGAGTGGTGTTATAAGCAGGCTGCCGTATGGAAGGATGCCTATAAGGGCGCTGGTGCCTATTTCACCATGCAGAACCTGTTACGTTTCCATGGCTGCCGATTCCCCAAGGATAACGACTTCTATGAGCGCGGCAAGGGCGGGCTGGATATGCTTGAAGCGGCAGCCAACGCCTATGCCGACGATGAGGGCTGGCGTCTGTTTGGCCTTATGAAGCAGATGATTGATGAGAACCACATCGACATCGAGAAGAAGCGTGCCGAATGGCGCGAAGAGAAGACCAGGCGTATCAACCGCAAAAGGCGCTAACGCCTGACGCTGCGCATACAGCATGACTCCAGCGGGGCGGCAAAGATTTAATCACAGATCTCTTGCGTGATCTGTCATCATCACAAGACTATAGCCTTATGCCGAGCCGTCAGACCGGAGTACGATAGAGTGTGCTATCATTGAGCCATCAAGACGTACGGTTCTTTACGCTAACCGGCAACAATAGGCGTGCTATGACTTCAGCAAACAGGGATACTCCCTGTGCGCTGAAGTCATCTCACGCCTCCAGCCGGTTATCACATCGGAGCGATACAGTGACACACCATGTACGGTGAGGTGGCGGTGGAAGTCGTGCGGCTTCCATCATATATGTCAGTGAGACGTACAGGTTCAACAGCGGGATGTTGTGACCTGCTTCCAATCAGCTGGGCCCCGTGAGGATTACACGGGGACCAGCTGTATACAGCAGGCACATCCCGCTTTGTTATCAATCAGCTAAAGCCTACGCACCAGGTACGGAGCACATGACCACCCGGCAGCATAGCCGACCAGACCCGCATGACGGAGATATTTAACCGACAGTGTGCCAGTAGAAGGCGGCCTCAGCGCTGCGCTACTATTGTAAGGCAGCTCTCAGGCCGCCTTCATGCAACACTGTTCGATATCGAAATGATAAATCCATATGCCACATCCGTAGAGCGGGTAGTACGTTACCACAGCGCAGTGTATGGGAAACGCAAGGCATCCGAGTATTTATAAACCATCAGTTTTAAACTCCTGGATTCCCACTGGGACTAATCCCAGTGTCCATCCAGGATAAATGATGGTTCACATCAACGCTATTAAGTCATGCGCCAAGGATGATGAGCGAGGCGGCGCATACCGCCGAGAACTGATTGCAGAGCGGAACTATTCAGAATCGAGCTGGGCAGAGAAGCCCCGCCAGGAAGAGACCAGCCACCCTCGACTATCGCTAACGCTTATAGACGAGGAGGGCTTGACTCTTCCGGCTACGGCTTCCTCAGCTCGATTTGTCATCAAAGACATAAAGACCTATGCCATTCCGCGAGACAGTCATCAAACGAGTACTAGCACAAACAAGAGATTATGGAAAAGATATATGGAGTGAGAGTTGACATCACGGTGACAAAGAGCCTATACACCTCAGCGTCGTCGCAAGAGGAGGCAGAGAAGATAATCAGGGAGAAACTCGACAAAGACCCCTATTACGATGCCAAGACGATGGACTCCGTGCTGAACTATGAGATTGTAGAGGTCAGCGAGTGTAAGGAAGAAGACGCAGGCGACGATCCGCTGGCAGGCTGCAGCAAGGACTACCGCAAGGGTGTCGCCTATGTGATGGAGAATCTGGACGAGGATGACAAGGCTGTTATCCGCGCCAAGTGCAACAAGTCTTATAACCAGCACCTTGTGCCGAATGGTAGTATCGTGGATGACTCGCCGATTATCGACCTTTTGGAGGAGTACGGACAGAATGAAGGTCTGCCCGAAGGCTGGTATCTGGACGAGTATGACGCTAGTGTGATACTGGCAATGATTTGATGCGGACTATGCAAATTATCCCACGGCGGCTGTGACCTATGCTTTGATGTAACCGTGGGAACTATTATGAACGTGTTTTCATAACTTGCCTCTAACGAGGCGACTTCCCGAAAGGGAAGCCTGTAAGATTTTTGAGTGCCGGTGCTCTTCGCTGTGAAGCGAGGGGCACTTTTTGTATCGGAAATATTAACCCCTAAAAATATACGAGTATGGGTCAGAATAAAGTGAATGAACGTATTGCCATGACAATGCTCAGGCAGTGCGCATTGGTGTGGGAGCATTGTACTATGTTATTTGAGCCAGCGGCGGAGTTTGAGTGTAGGTTCGCTGACATCTATAAGGGCATATATAACACTAAAAATCAGTGTAACGTGGCTCCTGGGCATATTGACATTGGTATAGACCAGTGTCAGCATCCCGACGTGTTCGCACAAAGGATGCGTGAGATAGAGGGAACGGTGGATTATATGCAGGACGGCCGGCAGACGATTGTCAAGATGTTTTTCCAGACAAGCGACACAGAACCGCAGATAGGTTTTAGCAGCAGCTATCCCGTAGAGATGGTGTTTGAGGTGGTCCGCAACTTCTGCCGTATTAACGGCTGTTCCGGACTGCTGGATAAAACGAAGTTTGGTATGGATGACAGCGGTAAATGGGCACGCTTGCCGCAGAGTTCTGCCATATGGGCACCTGTCAAGAAGACTGCCGCCAAGGCGAAGGTGGAGAACCGGAAGCCTGAAACCCAGCCTGAGTCGACAATGTCTGATAGGCTGCGTGAGGCACTATTGCGACAACTTAAACAGGCAGCGTGAACAACCGGTATGCTTCATTCAAAAATAAAACGGCTATGAATATGAATAAAAAACAGACAGCATTATGCAATGAGTTGTGTGCCCTGTTGGGTCACAAGTCCTGGACTAAGGCAGGCCGCCGATGCACTGGCAAATGGAGCGGTACGACTGACTACTCACTGATATGGGAGGATGGAACGGGAATGTTCATATCTAACGGCATGAGTTACTTCGATACGGGAGTGAGTGAAACGATTGACATGCTGAAACGTACCCGTAATCCCGAAAACCAACGGGCTATGATGGAGGTTCTCTGGGAGTTCGAGGACGATGACGCAAAGATGGCCAAGGAAGCCGGTCTGCAGCGCTACGAGTTGCTTGGGTTGCTGGAAATCGTAGAACCGGACATTCACGGCATGATATGGTGGGGTGTCCGAATCAAGGTAGGCGACCGTATAATCAACTACCGGGAGACAGGAATGAGCTATGATATTAAGAATGGTGCCGACAAGCTGCGCGAGACCAGAGAACGTAATAAGGGCAAAGAACTATGGACCGCCGGCGGTGTTGAGACCCCCAGTTATGTTATTCACGGCGTGGCTCACGATATGAATTACGCCTGTTATCAGGCGAGAGGCGACGAGCGTATTACATTCTACTCATGGGAGCGTCCGCTGGAATATCAACTGCGCGAGGCGTTATTGAAGCAAGTTAAGTAAAGACTAAACGACTAAACATTAGGTTTATGGCATTAAGAGCACTTGAAGATATTGTTTATGACCTCTGCGTCGAGCATATAGATGCACAGAATAGTGAGCCTGTTACGCATCGTGACAATGAGACTGGCGCCAACATTACCATGTTTCGTGGCAAGACCTATCGCAACCTGACAAGCGAGCAGGTGTGGAGCCTGAAAACAAGCTTTGTGGCCGAAGCGTATCACAGGCTGTGTGAGGCTTTGGATTATCAAAATAAACTCTATATAGGGCTTCATCCTCTACATGCAGACGACCTGCTGCGTGAAATGCGAAAGAACATCCAGTATAATAAAAACATTTGCGACTATGGAAAGTAACATTAAAGTTAAGGCAACATCTGAACAGATGGACGTGTTTTGCAAGCTGTATTGTGTAAAATGGTGTGAGCGCATCAAGTGGCTCAATGACGGTAAGAGGCGTTGGCTCTATAAGATTAGACTAAGACACTCCGAAGAAGTAGGCGAACTGCGCGGGACGTACACGGTGGAAACGCTGATAAAGAAGTTTCGTGAGGAAGCCTATGTATACTTACCCTGCTATATAGCAGGCGTTGTCAACGGACTGATAAAAGATTGTCAGTCGGTTCTTTCTGCCATCGGAGACAAGCAGAAGGTGACAGTTCTTATCAATGATGCTCTGAAACAGAAGGGTGTCAATGTAAAAATCGTTTAACGGCTAAAAGAATATGGCTATGGCAAAGATGATTAGACATGACTTCAGCGGCATCTTGGATGCTCTGAACAAGATGATTATTGCAGAGGTGAAGGCGGCGCTGGAGCGACTGCCGGAAAAGTGCATTCGTGAAGAGGGGTACAGCCTCTGCCGTATCATTATCGGTCCAGAAGGAGACTACTCGCCCCGCAATGTGGCCGTTGACGAGGTGTGGGTGGACGAGAAAGACGGTCTATTGCATATCTATGGACGTGACCTGACCCTCAAGGATTGCTTCGATCAGAACTGGGCTGACAACGTGGATCCTGACGAATGGACGGAAGAAGATAGTCTGTATGACATCACTGACTTTGACTATCTGATAGACCAGATAGCGGAGCAGGCGGAGGGTAATAAGACGTACAACCTGCCGGATGTAAGTTCGCATATTTGCGGCAACGTCGCCAAGCGCTCTCTGAAGCAAGCGATAAGAAAGACGGTAACGGTATAGAAATTTGAATAAAAACGGGTAACAAAAGAGCCCGCTATTGCAGTAGCGGGCTTTGATGGGTGACGCCGGACAGCCTACGAATGCCGGCATAATGGCCGAAACGATGACAATTTCTATTGTTTTTCGGTGGAAGCGTTTCAGAATAACCTTAACGTGGTTCTGATGCTTCGGGGGAGGTCTAATTCACCTCCCCTTTCGGCTTATTTGTCGACAAAGGTGCAAACAAATTTTATAAAAAACAAATTGAAACAAAAAAATTACGGGTTATGAAAAAGAAGACTTTCAAACAATTGCAAGAGCAGGCGTTTCGACTTGCATCGGAGGCTGATCCAAAATGGGAGTCACCGAGAGCAAATAAAATATTGGCTATTTATGAGAAGTTAGGAGAGAAACATGTGATATATGGGGTTGATTGACTATGATACATTGGTTTCCAACTTACGATGAGTGTTATAAAGGCTACGGACTGACGAAGTGCCAGAATGAAACCTGCACAGCCAGCAACGACACGCCGGAGTTGCAAGGTAAGATGGACTATCCTAACATCGGTTTAGGGTGGTCTGTGGATAATGGACGTAGTTATAGTCTCGAAGAGATAAAACAGCGTATCGACGAGGTGATAGCCGAGCGAGGACGACGCATCGGATGGGTGAGGGAGTTTTCGCAGACGCAAAAGAATCCAGAATGGACGGAGCGTTATCTGATGGAAAGCTGCGACCCCAATAATGACGAGGGTCATCAGGATAGAAGCAATCACGCTGAGGCGGAGTTGTACGGCATGTGGTATGATGGCACATACTACAAGATGCACTGGGGTATGAGGTGTGTTACGGTTTCAAAGACCAAGTTCCTCTATCGCAAATTTCTGATCGAGAAAGGATATATAATTGATAACAAATAAAACGAGCAAGCAGTATGAGTATGTTGCAGAGATTACGCGACAATATCGCGGCAATTAAGTACGTATTGACAGGGGAGGGCGACCGTGAGGTGCTGGCTAAGTACACGGGGTTTGGAGGTATGAACTTCATATTGAATCCGATAGACCGCCCATGGAATAAGAGTGAGCAGGTGTATGTGGACGACACTATTGAACTGCATACCTTGCTTCGCAGCCATTGCAGCAGCGAGCGGGAATATGATGCTTGGATGCAGAGCCTGAAGGCATCGGTGCTGACGGCGTATTATACACCGGCTCACTTTGTGCGCCATCTGTTTAATGCGCTGTATGGAATCAACGACACCTATTACGGCAACAAGTTCCTTCCAAAGACGATGCTTGACCCTGCAGCCGGTATGGGTGTGTTTGCGTTTTCCGCAAAGTTACGCTCATTAGGCACAAGGGAACTTCAGGTTACGGCTTACGAGAAGGACTTGTTGACGGGTATGATGCTTAACACCCACAAAGGCGACGGGCTGTCTGTATTTGTGGACGGATTCGAGAAGTTTCCAAAAGAAGAGCTTGGTCTATATGACCTAGTTGCGACGAATGTGCCGTTTGGGGATATCAGGGTGTTTGACCCGGAGTACAGCAACTCGAAGAGCGAGGTGAGGCGTGAGGCTGCAAGGATGATTCACCGCTATTACGTGCTGAAGGGTTTGGACTGTCTGAGGGATGGCGGACTGGAGGTGTATATAATAACAAGCAACTATCTGAACCGCGACGGCGAACAGTTGGCAGAGGCACTGAAACAGTCAAGGTTGATTGGGGCATATAGGTTAGCGAATAATCTGTTTAAGGAGAGTGGTACCGAGGTCGGTACAGATCTGCTGGTGTTACAGAAGGACTCCGGAAAGCAGGGGCTGACGGCTGACGAGACATGGCTGCTGACACAGTATGAAGACTCGGGATGTCCTACGAATATGTACTTCGATATGAAACCGGACCATGTGATTGCAACAACCTGGACAGTAGACACGGATGCCTATGGAAAGAGGGCTCTGGTCTATATGCACCGCGACGGGGTGTCTGGCATTAGCAGACAGATGAGCGAGGTTCTGGCAAAGGATATGAAGAGCAATTTTGATGTCAAGTTATACGAGGGCAGCCCCGCCGCAACCGTTTGCTCGACGGGAGGCGACATGAAAGTAAGAGCCAAGGCCGAGAAGAGCGGAAAGGAACAGTTGCTGGAAGGTATTTTGGAGGAATACACAGCCCTCTATGAGCGCGAACAGTCAACCCGGACCGAGCAGGCGGATAAGCGCGAACACCTGAACCAGCTGTATGACTATTTTGTACAGTGTTACGGCTGCATGAACGACAAAAAGAACATAAAGGCGGTAGAGCATGTATCCAAGGAACTGCTGTCTCTTGAAGTGAAGGAAGGCGGCGGATGGCAGAAAGCTGACATCTTTCGCAAGCCTGTGGCTTTCGCGACCGAGTCTGTACTGACGGCGGCTACAGCGCAGGAGGCACTAGCGGTGAGCCTGAACGAGTACGGATGGGTGAATATACTCAGGATGAAGGAACTGACAGGCAAGGACGAGGATGAACTGGCCAGGGAACTGGAAGGGGAGATATTCTACAACCCACTGGAACTCAAGTTTGAGACCCGCTCGAAGTTTATCAGCGGCAATGTAATAGAGAAGTTGGAGAAGATAAAGGAGTGCTATCCGAAGGTAGCGCAGTATCTGGTAGGCCAAACAGACGAGCACACTAATCTGCCGGAGTTGGAGGTGCCGGAGGAGGTGAGGATATTGCAGAGCATGAAGGCTCTGCGGGATGCCATCCCCACACCGATTCCTTTTGAGGATCTGGACTTCAATCTTGGAGAGAGGTGGATGGATGCCGACATCTATGGCAAGTTTGCGAGTGAGTTCTTCTCAATGCCCGAAGAGGAGGGAAAGAGTTCTTACTGGAGCGGTAAAGTGACAGTGACGGTCAAGTATAATCCTTTGCTGGACCAGTTCGCGGCAAGCGCTACAAGTCATAACGAGAAGATCTGGAGCCAGTACAGTATCAGCAGCGAAGCCACCAGAAGTCTGGATGGTATAGAGTTGTTGATACATGCGCTGCAGAACACTTGCCCCAAGATGTTGAAATATAAGCGTGATGCTCAGGGTCGTTGCATCTATAACGACAAGGGCGAGCACGAGACGGTAGAGGATGCTGATAAGACTCAATTGGCTAATGCAAAGATTGAGGAAATAAGGCAGGGCTATCAAGACTGGCTGTTGCGTCAGCCGAAGGAGTTGAAAGACGAACTCACGGCACTTTATAACAGACGGTTTAACTGTTTTGTAAAACCTAAGTACGACGGCAGTCACCAGACTTTTCCCGGCATCGACATGAAAGGGCTGGAAAGGAAATATGGCGTAAAGTCTCTGTACGACTCGCAGAGGGACTGCATCTGGATGCTCGTTCAGAACGGTGGTGGAATATGCGACCACGAGGTGGGTAGCGGCAAGACTCTTATAATGTGCATCGCCGCTCACGAGATGAAGCGGTTGGGACTGGCCCATAAGCCTATGATTATAGGATTGAAAGCAAATGTATCAGCCATCGCTGAGACTTATCGCACCGCCTATCCGCAGGCCAAGGTGTTGTATGCCACAGCGGCCGACTTTAGCGGTAGCGAGCGAGCCGATTTCTTCAACAGGATGAAGAATAACAACTGGGACTGTGTGATCATGAGCCACGATCAGTTCTCACGCATTCCGCAGAGTGACGAGGTACAGCGCGATATGCTCTACGACGAGATGCGACAGATAGATGAAGCGCTTGAAGTGGCACGCCAGTGGGGTTACAGCATCAGCGCCAGAGTGTTGAAGGGCTTGGAACGCCGCAAGCAGAATATGGCTGCGAAGATACAGGCTATACAGAACGCTATCCAGACGAGAACTGACGACGTGGTGGATTTCGCGATGATGGGTATAGACCACATCTTCGTTGACGAGAGCCACATGTTCAAGAACCTGGGTTTCTCTACACGTCACGACCGCGTGGCGGGGCTGGGTAACAACGAAGGAAGTAAGCGTGCTTACAATCTCCTGATGGCCATCCGTACTATCCAGCAGAGGACGGGCCGAGACCTCGGAGCCACGTTCCTTTCAGGTACCACCGTCACCAACAGCCTGACGGAACTTTATAGTTTGTTCCGCTATCTCAGGCCAAAGGCACTGGAGAAGCAGGGCATCACCTGTTTCGATGCATGGGCCGCTATCTTCACAAAGAAGAGTACGGAGTATGAGTTTTCAATTACCAATCAGATTATTCTGAAGGAGCGCTTCAGGTACTTCATAAAAGTGCCGGAGTTGGCTATGTTCTATAACGAGATAACAGACTTCCGCACGGCGGAGGATGTAGGTATTGACCGTCCCAGAAAGCATACTATGCTGCTGAATATCAAGCCTACACCATATCAGGAGCAGTATATCAAGACGCTGATGGAGTTTGCCCGGAGCGGAGACTTCCGTCTGATCGGAATGGAGAACGTGACAGACCAGCAGCAGAAAGCAAAGATGCTCTATGCTACCGACAAAGCTCGCAAGATGTCACTCGACATGCGTCTTATCGACGAGTCGTACCCGGATCACCCGCAGAGCAAGGCCAGCCGCTGCGCTGAACTCATCAAGCAATACTACGACCTCTACGCCGAGCAGCGTGGCACTCAGATGGTATTCAGCGACCTCTCGGCCTACGACCCCAAGAAGTGGAATGTCTATTCCGAGATCAAGCGTAAGCTGGTGGAGGACTACGGTATACCGGCCAATGAGATCCGCTTTATCCAGGAGGCCAAATGTGAGAGCAAGAAGAATGCGCTCATTAAGGATGTAAACGACGGCAAGGTGAGGGTGTTGTTTGGTTCCACCCAGATGCTCGGCACGGGAGTCAACGCCCAGCAGAGAGTGGTTGCTGTACACCATCTCGACACGCCGTGGCGACCGTCCGACCTGGAACAGCGTGATGGTCGCGCTGTCCGTAGGGGTAACGAAGTGGCCAAGCAGTATGCAGGAAACCAAGTCGATATCATCATCTATGCTGTAGAACGCAGCCTGGACTCCTATAAGTTTAACCTTCTGCACTGCAAGCAGACGTTTATCCAGCAGTTGAAGCGCGGTCAACTCAGCATCCGAACCCTGGATGAGGGAGTGATGGACGAGAAGACGGGCGCCAATTTTGCAGAGTTCATGGCTGTGCTGTCAGGCAACACCGATCTGTTGGAACGCGCCAAACTGGAGAAGAAGATTGCCGGATTAGAAGCGGAGAAGAAGACATTTGCCCGTGAGAAGGTTGAGCAGGAACATCGCCGCGAGCGACTGGAAAAGGACTGTGAGGTGCTAGAACAGAATATCCGGAGTGTGAGAGAGGATGCGGAGCGCTTTACAAATGAAGTGCGCCGCTTACCGGATGGTGGTGTTGCAAATGACATTGTTATAGACGGCTTTGTAGCGTACCGTCTCGACAAGGATGGCAAACCATACGGCAAGCCTATCTCGCCGCTGCATTCAGTGACAGCAGATGACTTTGCCAAGGCTGTCGGTCAGGAGATGCTGCGAATCGCCGCTACTGCCCGTACCGATGGCAGACACGTCACCATCGGCAATATCTATGGATTCCCTATCAGTGTAAAAACCACAACAACCACGACCATCCTTGACGGCAAGGAGCAGACGGACTATACGAATCAGTTCTACGTCAGCGGTGACAGATTGATGTATATCGTCAATAAGACCGGACGGCTGAACCGCACCTCGGCAGCCCTGTCGGCAACCCTGCCTCTGCAGACTCTGCAGCATTTGTCTGATATTGCCAACGGCTGGCAGCAGTCGCTTGACGAGGACCGCCGACGCATTCAGCAACTCAGTGACATCCTCGCCCAGACGTGGCCGAAGGAGGAAGCGTTGAAGCAGCTGCGTGCAGACCTGTCTATACTCGACCGCAAGATCAGCAAGAGTATTCACATTGACGAGCAACCTATACAACAGGCGGCATAGCCCTTGATGATAATCCCGGAAGGGGCTATACTATTACAAAAGGGTCAGGTGCTTTAACAGGAGTTCCTGATCCCTTTCTATCATAATTTCTATTTTGAACTCCCTAAAACATAACGCATTATGGCACAGATTTTCTCTAAAGAGAATCCTAACGGATTAAACGAACTCATCATCGACATGACACCCCGACATGAACCGTACGACAGACAGCGAGGTTTCGGACGCGAGGTGCTACGTAACGTGTATTACCGCATAGAGGTGAAAAATTACACCTACACCTTTGCTAACTATGGTGGCAAGTATGAGCGAGAAGCACAGCAGGGACGTGAGAATACCTGCAAGTATTTTGACGAGATAGTGGCTATACTGCAGGCCGCAGGATGGACGCTGGCTACGGAAAAGTGGCGCAATGAGCATTCGGGATCCTGTCCCCAACTGATAAAAGGCAATCAGAAACTCTATTGTCACCCGCAGAGTATCAGTGGCTGCGTGAAAGCTGACGAGGTGGATGATATAGCCCGACTCTTCACCAAAGCCAAGACCTTCAGCCATTACCACACCGACGACTACAGAGATGTTATTGTCACCACCGACACCGCCGACGAAATGAAACTCTACCACCAGACGTATGACGCAACCGCCAATCATGTGCTGGAGGAGTTGACGACCACCAAGCGCCGCAACCTTTACAAGAACGAGAACGATGTATGGCTTCGCCTATTTGAACGGCTATCTATTGATACTAAAAGGGCAGGAAAAATCTATAACTTCGATCATGTGGAGCAGGCCTATGCCAATGATATCATTCAGAAGGCAAAGGCCGACGGATGGCTAGTCGAAGCAAAAGGCCGCAACAACAGTCATCTCATTCGCTGGATTAACAAGGCGGAACAGCGTAAAATGGAATTTACAACACAAAAATAAACATTATGGCACTGTTAAATTCAACCTTCGTACTGACAGCGAGGCTGGGAGAGTACGACATCAATGTGTTTCACTATAACTGTACAAGTCTGGAAGAAGCTCTTAGTCAGTTCTGGCACAATGACTATCCTGAGCATCTGATTGAACACGATAGTAACACACTGTTCCCCATCGACATCATCTGCATGCCCGACGAGGATGGACAGGTAGAGCGGACACTACATCTTATGTTTAACTGCGTCGCTTTTAACCACTTCTTTGACAAAGGCTGGAGCGCATCGAGTCAGGAGCCCGACAAACGCTACACTCTCGACCAGTTCCTTAAGGATATTGACCGCAAGAGCGAGAAACAGAATGACATCACATCGTTCATGTTCTACATGTGGAATGCCTGGTGTGAGGAAGAATGCCAGGAGGCGTTCAAAGACAGCGACTGGAAACACTTCTGGTCTAAGTGGTGTCACTGGTGTAACCAGATAGGCAGCGCATGGGGAGCCACCGAGCGCTTTTACTCCGAGTTGTCTGACCACAACCGCGACAGGCTTGTACGCCGAGCTCTCGCCATCTACGAGGGCCGCCACGACAAGCGTAACGTTCATGCACCTCATGCCGAGTCACCAGCTGACACGAAGACAAACATTTCTGAACAATAAACTTAAAAACATAATGACATGGTAGAAAACTGGATTCTTTTATTTCTTGTGTTAGCGGCTATTATTAAGTCGGTCCTGAAAAAGAGAGATTAACAATCAAAACGACAAGATTATGGCTAAGAGATATTATGTTAGGTGGTTTACCAGCGAAGGCTACAACTACAAGGATACGAGCAATGTGGATTGGCACGGCGTGAAACGTTTTAAAAAAATTGCCAAGCTACTTGGCGACAGAATAGAATACGAAGAAATGTAACGGCTATTAGAAAAATCAAAAATTATACAATTTCAATTATGACACATGACGATATTAGAATGATTGACGACCATCTGCACAACTTGGTAAATGGTGAGCTTTTCACGGCTGAGTTGAGCGTTGACGGCGAGTATGCAAATCTGTTATTTAACGGCTGTAAGATTTACCATGACTCAGCCAATGAGGATCTGTACTCATCAGAGTCGGCGCAGGCCGTCTTCGAGCAAATTATATCCGAGCTTCCTGGCAGATTTGTAGGTGTGATGAAGGCCGCAATGGCCACCGGTTTCATTCCAACATTGAATCAGGAGCTGGAAGCCATGTTTATTGATGCCGAGAACTATCTCTGCGCCAACACAGAGGATGATGACTGTAAGGTGGATATTATCGGTGACTTCTGGTTAAATCCGAACTACCTGCTGTGGATGGATGAGGATAACAACATCTGTTCTGAGCAGTATGGTCAGATAATCAGCGACAACTACCGCGACCGCAGCTATTACCGGTATCAGGACGGAAAACTATCTCCTGCCAAGTTTTACGATTGTGAAGATGCCGATGTGTACACCTACCTGGATAAAGTGGTAGATGGTAAAGGTCAAGTATGGATCCTGTTAGCATAATGATTATGGATAGAAATATGAAGTACGGATATTGTCGCGACTGCTCCAACAAGGGATGCTGTGACAGGTGTTATCGTGGAAGTTATTATGAACCAAAACCCGATGAAGAATGAATTTTAACAAAAATCACGAAATTCACTCTTTTACCCTACGTGCTAAGGATGGACGGGAGCGCAGAACTCTGGTGTGGATTCCCAACGAAGCAGTGCGAGAGGATTTCTACATCAAGGCCCGCAAGCGTGGACTTGAAGTAATCGAAAATAATAGTTATCATGCATAAAATTATCTTACCAGCCGCTCCAATCGGGGCGGCTTTTTTTATTTTTTGCTACTATTCTTGGCTCCATAAGGCGGGGCAGGCTCGGCCGCAATGGATAGGTGGGAATTGTTGATATTCTCAATATTTACGCTGACACGGCGCGAAAGTGCTTCATGTGACTTCAGAAGTGTGCTGTATTTCTTACTCAGGTCCTCTACGGTAGCGGTGAGGGTGGTAATTTTTTTGCGGAGTTCGGCAATATCGGCAAGGAGCGGGTCATCACTCCGGGACGGGAAAGCGGTGTTCCTTTCGGTGTCGCGGCCTTTGTGTTTTAGGTCGTTGGGGATGTTGGGTTCAATCAGGAAGCGGAAAGGCGATATGTCGTAGTGGTTGCAGACTGCAAAAAATACGTCAATAGGGAAGCGTTTACGCAGCAAAAAACGCTCGTGAGGCTTCTGTGAAGTAACACCCATGACGGCAGCTACATCCTTCCAGTAGATTTTACCCTCGCCGTCGCCGAAGGTCAGCTCTACAGCTTGCATATCCCATGTAACAGGTTTCCATCGTTCATAGGGCAGGGTGGCGCTCTCACGCTCCGGGATAATGTGATTGCTGTCTTGTGACACAAAATAGTGTGCTGGCATACGCAGAGCATTGCAAATTTTAAGCAACACCTGTACCGAAGGTGTTATGTCGGCTTTTGTGTAACGGTTCAGCACCTGTTGTGTCAGCCCGCATCGCCTGGCAATCTCGGCCTCTGATATCTGTAAAACCTTTGAAAGCTTGCTAAATAGCGAATTATTAAAACTCCATTTATCCATGCGATTCTGATGTTGATTTACTTTTTTTAACATACGATAGATTGTTAAATCTACAACTATTCGTTTGATGATTCACAGAATAGTTTTACCTTCGCCATAAAATTACAACAATTTCGTGTAATATGAGCAATGACAAGAAGAAATTGACATCATGTATTGGGCACTACCTAATAGGTATATTATTGGCTCTACTTGGCAGGAACCCATACCGAAAGGAGCTTGATAGAGCAAAGACCGAATTGGCAAAGGCGATGGAGAATGTGCAGTCGCTAAAGGAAGAGTATGACCAGATGCTTACGGAATTTGGCAAGTCAAAAAGATTAGTGACACGCCTGGAGCGACAGGTGGAATCATTGAAAGCTCAGCATGGCTTAAAGAGAGAACAGAAATAACATGATATGGACTTAGGAAATGCAATCAAGACACTGCGGACAAAGCAGGGTATGACGCAGGCGCAACTGGCTGAGAAAATCGGCATGAGCATCAACGCCGTCAGTTCACTTGAGACAGGTAAGGCTTATCCGCCCAAGGCAACAGTGGAAAAGTTATGCGAGGCATTTGGAATCTCTGCTGCACTTTTCCAGCTTTCGGTCATTGATGAGGGTGATTTCCCGGAAGAGAAGCGTGTTCTCTACCGCGCCATGCTGGAGCCGTTGAAGAATGAATTGTTGGATAAGAATGGTTAATATGAAAAGGTATCTAAAAAACCTGATGAAAGCTTTGCTTGGTATCGACCCATATCGGTTGAAAATAAAGCAAGCAATGGCAGATTATGGACTGACAGTTAGTAGCATACAGCAGTTTATAGCTGCCGGGGTGCAGTGTAAGGAGGAACTGGCTGTAGAAAGGGAGCGTATAGTTAGCTATCAGAACCTGACAGAAAACCTACGACAACGCATTACAGAGAAGGATATTGAGATCCACAGGCAAGCGATGAATTATCAGCAAGAGTTCGCCAAGATGCGTAACACATACGACAAGGATATCAAAGAGCGTGACGAAAGGATTGCCGGACTTCGCAAGGACTTGGATGATACGCTGGAACTTCTGCAGAATGCAACTCATGCTCTTGCTGATACAAGTAAGGCAAAATAATGTCTGGCAAGACTATCTTACAGATACTGTAAAAGTGTAATTTGTGACTGATAAAAACCGAGATATACTGAATGCCATACCGCTGGTGGAGGTGATGCGGGGATGGGGGCATACGGCGAAGCATCAGAACAGTGTTTCGGCGTGGTACCTATGCCCGTGGCATGATGACCATAACCCGTCGCTGGAGGTAAGGAAACAGCCTCTGAAGGATGCGCAGGACCTGAGTTTCAAATGTTGGGCATGCAAGCAGGAAGGCTTCGGGGCGATACAGTTGGCGGCCCGGTTGATGGGTTTAACGCCGGGCAGGGTGCCAGACGAAGACCTGCAGATGGTGCTGACGGAACTGGCGACGCGCTGCGAAGTGGAGTTGGAGCCAGAGGAAAACGACGGCAGACCTTGGAAAGGCGGCCTGCGGACCAAGATCATAGGCTGGGACGACTTCAAAGTCCAGGAGCCTCATTATGCCGGCATGGCTGATGGCGAGACAGAGTTTGAGCCAGGCGAGTGGACGGAACAAGGGC
Organism: Bacteroidaceae bacterium; assembly: GCA_017615835.1. Lineage (GTDB taxonomy): Bacteria > Bacteroidota > Bacteroidia > Bacteroidales > Bacteroidaceae > Colenecus. Next base: position 48,149 of record JAFZZI010000005.1, read on the forward strand.
TTAAGGCACTGGGGTTGAAAGTTGAACTGGCATCAAGAAAAGCAAGGAAAGCCGATGTCGCAGAGGGTGCCGAAATCAAGATTGGCGACATCATAACGGAGTACGACGCTGATAGCGGTGAGCCGCTATACCGCTGCTCGTTGGGTGCCGGGTTCTACGGCAAACCGGAGAAAGCTGAAACGAAGACCATCGGACAGTGGGGTGAAGAACTGAATCGGATGTTCGGCGTTGAGCCTATCAGACGTTTCATCACCCGCAAGACGCCAGAACAAGGCGGTATCATCGCTATCGTTACCAGGTCCACAAGGAACTATCCTATATTTATCTTCCGCTATCCGTGGGGTATTAAGAAGTATGAGCCGAAGGATAATACAGGCAAGAGAAAGTGGTGGTGGAGCATTGGCGAAGATGCCGATGTGGATCATCGCTGGTATGCCGACAGCGACCTGAAGGACTTTCTGGACGATGGCGTGATACCACCACAGGACGAGCGTCACCCGATGGTGGCGACAGAGAAAGAGGATGGCGACAAGAAGACGAAAACCTACCGTTTCAAGCGCGTGGTACTGTGTTCCGGACCGAGGGATGCTATTGCCGTCTGGAGCCATTCTGACGCTCATGTGGTATGGCTGCACTCTGAACTCAGCGGGTTCAACCGCAAGGAAGGCGCTATGCGCCCCAACCGTTGGCTGCGCTCGTTCGTCAGGAGACTTTTGGGCGTGACCGTGGAAGGTGGCTTATATATCTGCTACGACGAGGATGCGACTGGTTTGGCGGCGAGTCAGGCCATTGCGCTGAATAATCCACAGGTGCATTGGCTGCGGTTGCCAAAGGAATTGACGGAGATAAACGTCAAGGGTAAACCGCTGAAGGATGTAACCGATTTTATCACCCATTTCCAGGAGGTAGAGGGCCGCATGCCCGCCGACCTTCAGCACGACGATCCGGTTGATTGGTTTGACAATGCCCTGTTTGACACTCCAACTACTAAGTTCTGGCAATGGGAGAGTGCTCGTAAGGATGCTGACGGCTCGGAGCGTGCCAGATATAAGTTTGACATGAGGAATACGCCGGTGTTTCTCCGTGCCCGTGGCCTGGTAAGGCGGGTGATGAAACTGGAGGATGGCAGCGTATCGCGTTTCTTCCTGCTGGGCAGTGATAATATCTACAGCGAATGCTTTGCGGGAGAAAAGGGCACAGCGAACAGGCTGTTGCAGCAGGCGCGCGACCTGATGGCTGACTGGCTCAGGGCTCATAAGGAGTTTAACGACCCGAAGGGCGCCCTCAGTCGCGCTATATACTCGGCTAAGCTGGAGCAGAGCGCCCTGGAAAGCATCGAGACCGTGGATTTCAACGACAGGAGTTACGGCGAGGACTTTGATCACTTTTTCTTTGAAAATACTGCCGTGCTGGTGACGAAAGACGGCTGGAAGACGGTAGGTTATGAGCAGTTGAAATGGTGGACAAATGCCGATGCCATCCTTGACGGTGTGTTCACTCCCGTTAAGCAGCAGTGGCGAGTGGAACTAAACCCTCTTTATGAGACCGAACGCCAGGCGCACGAGGCAGCCTTGATGTCTATGAAGACACAGGAGGAACAGTCGCAGGAAAACATGCGCTGGGATGCTTGGGCGTCGGTTTGGAAGTACCGCCTTGTGATAGACAAGCCGATAGATGAGATGCCGGTACATTTCCGGTTCCTATATAATACATGTCGCATCTTCTGGGAGAAGGAGGCGGCTGGCGAAGAACTGTCAAAGACAGAGCATCAGGTACAGGATATGTATTTTATCACCATGCTCCATGCTCTTGGCTCGGCACTGGTAAGACATAGAAGTGCTAACCGCCAACAATTTCTTCATATCACTGACAACGGCACGCGCCGCGAGGATCTGGCTAGCGGCGGCACCGGCAAAAGCGCAATATTGGAACTGCTAGCCCTGATGCGCCGAGTGCTGCGCATAGACGGCAAGTCACTGGAAGGCGGAAACATCATGCTTGAACAGGAATTGGGCAAGGTGGTGCCCGGACTGCACAACATTGTGGCCATAGACGAACTGCCAGATAAGTTCTCGCCTAAAAAGATGTATAATTACCCGCTGTCGCTTACCTCGCGAGGCCTATATAAAGGCTCCGTCAAACTGGAGGGCGATGACCTGCCTAAGTTTGTGGTGGCATCGAACGAACAATTGGACCTCTCATCTGACAGCACGAGCCGCCGCATCTACCAGATGCTTGTCAGCGACTGGTATCATCCCCGCTCAATGGACGGTTCGCGGCCTGCACATACCCCTGCCGATGACTTCCGCAAGGATACCGGCATAAAGGAGGTAGCCCGTAACTTGCCGCCTGTCCTGCTCAATGAGGCTCGTAATCTGCTGTTAGGCTGCGTGCAGTTGTTTCTGCAGTTCCCCGATGAGACCATCCGTCCACCCAAGGACAGCAGGGCACTCCTGCGTCAGGCACTCGCAGCCAGCAAGGACGAGCAGTTTACCCGTTGGATAGCATCATACCTGGCCGATAAACGCCATATCGGCATACCAATTGCGCACCAGGAATTAGCCATCAGCCTGCTTGACTACTGCGGTATTACCGTGGGTGAGAAGACAATGAAAGCTGCCATGAAGCGCATCCGCGACAATATGGAAGATTACCTGCGGACATCTATCTATGTGATGAACCCGCCCGTGGTGCTGCGTACGCCGACCGACCGCGAGAAGGGTTTTCGCCGCTGCGCTACATGGATGCATCAGATGAACGCCGACGGCACCATTCAGATTGACAAGCAGGGCAAGCGTCTGCCTAGGGTATTGGAGAAAAAGATACAACCCAAGACCTATTATTTCTACCGCAAGGGCTACGTTCCGCGACACTTCTATGAAGAAGGCCACGAAGGCGACAAAGATTATGTACAGGCAGCGCCGGAGATAGATCCGGAAGGAGTTGAGCTATGACTAAACACCGTAAACTTATAACCATCATCAAGCGGAGTTGTATCACAGATAAGGTGGTGTGGATATATCAGGGCGTGAGCTATGAGGCTGCGAGGATTGCCTATTGGAGGGCTTGTAAGAAGGAACTGGAGAAGATTAAGCACTGGACGGAACAGATGGCGGACCGCAAACGGATGGTGGGAGCTGTGATGGGCGTGCTGAGCTGCAGCAGTTCGAGCAGCGTGTTTGATGACCATATGACTGACGAGCAGCGACAGGCAGCCCGCGAGTTGGCAAAACTCCGTAAAGAGGAGCCAGCTATGTACACCGGTTTCTATGAGCATATCATGGAGGAGCGCCGACGGCGCAGACAGGATAGCGAAATCCGGCGCAAGATGCGGGAACGCGACAAAAAACAGCCAGAGACGGCTAAGAAGAAACGAATGAAGTAAAAATTACATAACAATGATTATGTTAAATAGCAAATAAAGCGAGGTTATGATGTACTGCAAGGGACTCGAATGCAGCTGTCGCCAGAGCTGTGCCCGACATATAATGATATTAGCCGAACATGAGAGCGACAGATGGATTGACCACTGCATCGACGGGCAGAAATTTATAAGAGTAATTCTGGAAACGTTGGACCACGACTGAACGACAGAAGTTAGATAAAAGCTACAATAATGAACGATAAAATCTTTCCTCCCCTTCCCGGCTCCTGGTCGGCGCTGACATGGCGGCAACTTTGTGACGTGTGGTCGGCAAAGATCCGCTACGGCGGCAATCCGGATGCGGCAAGTGTGGCAGCGCTGCTGACGCTGACACTTGGTTCCAAGTTTAAGGTTTCATGTTCCAAATCGGACGAGCAGACAGGCGAGCAGCAGTATCTGGTTTCAAGTACGGATGGCAGCCAGCCGGAAACCTACGTGGCAACCGCAAGGGAATTGGCATGGATGGCCAAGCAGACCCTACCTTGGTTCTCTTATCCATATGGAGATCCGGGCAAGGAGGCGGTGAAGGATGAGAAGGGTAAGGTTGTAAAAGAAGCGATTGAGCCGCACCGTGGTTACGTCAACGAGAATGTGGCCGACTGGTATGACGCTATGGCGCTGCCTCAAGAGACGGTGACTGTTGAGGGCATTACTTTCGCGCTCCCCGCTGTAGCCTGTGAGAACCTGACGTGGCACCAGTACCGCGTGCTGCAGGCCATCGTCCCGCAAATCTTTCAGGAGGATATCACGGAGGATGATGCGCTTCAGCTTCAGGCTCAGTTTGTAGCCTATATTACTGTACCAGAGCCATCGGCTACGCCCGACGGTGACCTGTTTGACAAGCGTATTGACTTCAAGTACCAGGCCGAGCGAGCCGAAGCCTCTGTGCCCTTCTGGCGGCGGGTATTGGAAAAGGATACGCTACTCTTCCATATCTGTTTTCAGGTATGGCAAACGGCTACTACCAACTACTACCCATCGGTATTTCCCCTACTCTTTAGTGAGGATTCACAGAAAAACGACCCGTTACATACAGCCCTCACTGGCGAGGTCGGCACTATCAACGCCGTAATGAAGTATCAAGGGTATGCTAGCCCCCAGGAGATTTATGACACCAACCTTCCTATAATTCTCGGGGTTCTTAACAACATGACCAAGGAGGCAAAGGAAATCGAGGAAATGAACCAGCGGATAAACAGTAGAAGGAAATGATGCAACAGAGCTATGGAATTTGATTTACTCAGCTATCATAAATATATAATCAGCTTCTCTGGAGGCAAAGACAGCACAGCTTTGCTGCTTTTCCTTTTAGAGAATAATGTACCACGTGAGAGGATTGAACTTTGGCATCAGGAGATTGACGGACGTGGAAGAACATTATTCGATTGGGAAGTAACACCTGACTATTGCCGGAAACTTGGGCTAGCTTTTGATATACCCGTTTTTTATCAGTGGAAAGTAGGCGGTTTTGAATGTGAAATGCTTAGGGAAGATAGCCTGACAGCTCCTATATGTTTTGAGCTTCCAGATGGCAACATAAAACAGGTGGGCGGCACTATGGGAAAGAAAACTACACGCCGGAGGTTTCCGCAGCCGTCACCAGATCTTAGAGTTAGATGGTGTAGCGCATACCTGAAAATTGACGTTTGCGCTACCGCTTTAAGAAACCAAGAGAGGTTTAAAAACATCAGAACCTTAGTGTTGTCTGGGGAACGCGGAGAAGAAAGCAAACAAAGGGCAAACTATGCCATATTAGAACCAGATAAGGCTGATTTAAGAAATGGCAAGCATTTCTATAGATACATAGATAGATACAGGCCACTCAGAGACTGGAAGGAAAATCAGATATGGGAACTGTTGGAAAAGTACAGGATCCGGCCGCATCCTTGCTATTTTATGGGCTTTGGAAGGTGTAGCTGTAAATTCTGTGTTTTTGGTAATCAGCACCAATTCGCCAGCGCTGCTTGTATTAGTAAGATTCAGGCGGCAGAGCTTGTCAGGTTTGAAAAAGAGTTTGGTTGTACCTTAAAAAGAGATACCGATCTCGAAACGCTAATAAGAAAGGGGAGACCGTATAAAGATATAACAGGTGAACTTTCAAGATTAGCCACAAGTTATGAATTTAGCAACAGCATCATTGTTCCAGACAATGAGAACTGGGAACTTCCATCTGGAGCATTCAAAAAATGTGGAGGTCCGACATAATAAATTAAACATTATACAATATGAAAAAGTATTTGGTTAGACTAACCTTGGCCGGTTATGAATTTGATGAAGACGTTTACGCCAACAATAAGACAGAGGCATACGAAAAGGCCAAGAAACGCCTTGCAAAGAAACTATTTAAGGAGTCAAACTTGAAAAGGTATTCATGTGATGAATTTTGAATAGCCGACGGCCTCATGAAAGAGAATAAAAAGCTACAACATTATGGCAAAATATGGATCGACAGTAGCAAAAGCTACGAAAGAAGAATTTAATAGGGTGTGGTCTTTCTTGCGCGCAATGGAAGCGTTATTTGAGAGCCGAAGTTTCTTTAGTAATGAAGAAGATTGGCACAACTGGGATGATAGTGATGAAGACAAGAAGATGTTGCTGAAAATCGAAAAAGAACTTATTGCGGGTGGAGATGAAGGATGGGACGGACACCCGGATAATCGCTTAATTCTCTACGAATTTATGAAACGCAAGTTCTTATGTGCCAACTATTCCGGCAGTATCGGCCGCATACTGTTAGACTGCGAGACGCTGATAAAGAATGTTTGTGATCCTAAATTGGATTATCTGGAGTTTAAACCCAGCATCATGTATGCAGAGCGTAATGCTTTAGGGAGAGTGGAAAATATTATCAATAGTGGGCAACAAAAAGGCAGAGACCCGCAGAAGATTATTGCATCCATCAAGAGACTTATCGAGAAATCAAAGAAAGAGAATTAACGAATAACGATTATGAAACCACAACAAACATGCACAAACGCTAAGCAATCGAAGGAATTGATTAGACTCGGGTTAAGAGAAGATACTGCGGATCTCTACATTATCAAGGGAAAAGCGTGCCAGGTCAGCAGCGAGAAGAAAAAGGACGCAGTGCCGTCATGGTCACTATCAAAGATGGTGGAGATTGTGAGCTGCTACCCGACACCACACCCTGAAATATGGACAGACGTAGATTTTTTTACCGAGGTTTATAATGAATTGTGCAGGGCCCTTGTAAATGGCTATTGCTGGGACTACTGGAGCGATGAGAAACGCAAGCAGGAGAAAGATCCTGCTCGCAATTGTTGGAGTAAATATGCAGAGAGCATTAAAGAGAAACTGCCGGAGGTATTCCAATGCAAAACCCCAAAAGGACAGGAGTTAATCGACTTCTTCGAGACGGAGGGAGGCTTCGCAAGAAATCGCGACAACCGCCTCGGTCGCATTTACCGCCATACGGCCGAGGTGTTGAAAGAATATGCAGAATTGAAGCGCAAGCCGAAAACCATGTTGCAATGGGGTAGGAATATCAGTGGTGGTATTACCGTCTACCTTTGGGCACTCAACGACGAAGGCAAGGGATGTTACAACTATGCCTGCGCAGCGGGCATCGCAAAGTGGTCAGCATTTTGGCATTTGTTTAAGCGTCTGCATAGCCAACGCCAGGTACATTTGCTCCGCTATGTCAAGAAGCAGGTATATGAGGGTAATGGATTGGAGAATTACAAGAAGAAGCACTTCAAGATTAAACAGAAAGGTCCGTTTCTCTTTATTATTTGTCAGCGCCATACGTTGCTTCCCTTTATTCGCTACTACGATGACGGTTCCGCGTTACTTTGTCCGAACTATAGAACGAAGAAGGAGTATGAAGCTCGTGACCTTATTGACAAAGCGGCTCGTGAAAAACACTTTGATTATGTTATTCATGACAGCAAGTAACATATCGAATGATTAAGAAATAGTGGCGGGTAATTTAACAGAAAACCAATAACGATTATGAGAACAATCAAGTTTAGAGCACAAGATATTGCCAGCAATAAGTGGCTGTATGGCGACCTCAGATATCACTCGAAAGATGTGTGCATCTTTGAACAGGGTGGCACCAAGGGCGAGCAGGTGAAGCCTGAAACTGTTGGACAATTTACCGGTCTGAAAGACAAGAAAGGGCGTGAGATTTATGAAGGTGACATCCTTGGTATTGGTGCATTGACAAAAGAACGTCTGGAGGTACGTTTCGTGCGCGGTGTGTTTGCTTTCCTATGGAACGGTAGTCTTGATGATGAGTTTCCAACTGGTTCACCAACTCATGAATGGGCAGAGGTTATCGGCAATATCCATGACAACCCGGAAATGATTAAACACAAGTAGTCTTTATGGTAAGAATAAATGTTTGATAAGGATAAAAGCTACGACAATGAATAAATGTGATGAGCCAAAGAAAGGCTATGAATCACTGAGTGCATCTTACCGCTACTGGGCAGAGAGAGAGCCTGGTCGCGCGCAGGAGTGGAAGAAAAAATTCGACTGGGCGTTGGAGCGTGCACAGCAGTATGCCGACCGTCTGGGTGTTGACCGAGAGAAGGTGCTGGAGGCATGGGAGAGCGACCGCGACTACTGGTACGTGAACTACTACCAAGAGTCCAACCAGCCAAGCCTGGAAGGCAAGAATGTTGTAACACTGGCTGAGTGGGAGGCAGAAGGTGAACGTCTCTATGGTAAGGAACGTCTCGAATGGAAATTCAGGTGTCCCGCCTGCGGGAATGTGCAGACCGCCAGAATGTTCAAGGATGCCGGCAAGGATCCACATCTTTGCTATATAAACTGCGCTTCAAGATACGGGCTTGGAGGCAGGAAGGACTGCAAATGGACTACTGGCGGCCTGCTGAATATAGGCGGCCGCTACGTCATCGACAAAAAGTTTGTTCCGAGACTAATCTTTGAGTTTGCTGACAAGGAAAATATGATATACGGCGTATGATTAACAAGAATATGTTTTATGGGGAACCGATATTGAAAGAATATCGAGACATGGATATTCGTGAAATAATTCGCGAGCATCTGTTGATAAAGGGTACAAAAGAGAAAACTAGAATCGAGGGTGATACGATAGTAATAGATACCAACCATTTTGTAAGTCCGAAGGATCTCGTAAGGTCAGGCTTGTTCATTTATGGGCTGAAAGATAATGCGACCAACCGTTCAGCTATAGTGTACTACTGCGAGCGATGGGCGCGAATAAACCAGATAATGGAAGGTCCTTGCATAAAAGTTCCTGAAGACTTGTGGAAAGAGTGCGACAAGAAGAATTGTGAGTTTACACAGGGCAAAGACAGGGAAGTTTAACAGGCTGAATTATGGAAAAAACAGAATTGCAGACTATTTTGAAAACCTCAGAATGTGTGTCCGTGCCAACGGTGACACTTGGTTTTGTGATACCATCTACGATAAAGATAAGGAGTATTGGTTATGGCTTACGGAGTATGTAAAGTATGCGGATGCACGGATAATGACCCGTGTCACAATCCGGAATATGGAAACTGCTGGTGGGTAGACGACACGCATGAGTTGTGCAGCCATTGCGCAGACCCGAAGATTGCGGACCATCCCGCCACACAGCACTGCATTAACAGTAAAGGATTTGACCCCTACCCTGGCATAGAGCGTAAAGACCTCGCAGCTTTAGGATGTCCATTTCCCGATGAGGATGGTAATATGTGTGCTGATTGTTCTCATAATAATAGCTCCAGTATATTTACGAAAGAGTGCGATCTAGGAATTAGAATTGAGTAAAGGAAGGCTAACTATGGTAATCATGTTAACATCGCGCTGCCACATGGGCTGCAAGCACTGCATGCAGGATTCCACGGCTCAGGGGCGACACATGACAAGAGAGACGTTTGACAGGGTGCTGGCGTTCGTCAGGGAGGCTGAGGCGTGGCTGGTAAGCGTCACGGGTGGCGAGCCTACGGAGCACCCTGAGTGGTATGCGTGGACGAAAGAACTGTTGCGTATAGGTAGCGTCAAGGTGCTGGTTATCGTGACTAACGGCACTTGGATCGAGGACAAGGAACAACGTATCAGAATGGCGAGGCTGTTGCACGAGACCAAAGGCCGGGTGATAGTGCAGGTATACTCAAACCCTCTCTATTATCCCAAACATGAGTGGACAGTGGAGCATGAGCAACAGTTCCGCTCGATAGGCATCTCGCCCAACTTTACCGACCCAATCTTCATGCAGGATCTAGGTCGCGCCCGTAGTAACTGCCGCGAGGAGACGGAGGCAAGCAGCTGTGTGCCATCGTGTATAAACAGCCACCTGCTTGCAGTGCAGGCGCACTCGATGCATCAGTTTCTCCTGATGGCGGGTCAGGCGGCGAAGTTTTGCCGACCACTGATAGATCCCGACGGGGCGATACACATGTCGGAGTCATGGCTCTGTCCTGCGGTAGCCAACATTAGCGACGGCTGCGATGAGGCGTTCCGTAAGATGCGCCAGTCAAGGCCGTGCCGTGGATGCCGGTTGTATCGGAACTTCGAGCGGCTGCATCCGGCAGAGATGAAGTTCCTGGGGTGAAAATTAACGGATAAAATGATTGAGAGTATGCAGACACTACAGATTATATTAACGCTAGCCGCCATTGCAGCTTACATGGCGATGGGATTCCTAGCCGCCTTTGCTTTTGTTCGCCTGAAGCGGCAGGAAAAATGGATTCGCGACATCCATCATGATACACACCAGGCGCTGATGCTGACCTTGGGCATACATATGAGACGCAATTTTGACGACCTGAAGGAAATGCAACGCACCTTGCAACGCTTCGTGGCAGATGAGCGATACGAGAGAGCAAAGGAATTGAAGACCATTATCGCCCGTCGCGAAGCCGAGATAGAGCACGAGATACAGAATATAAAAGAAATCTATGGCGACGCAGTGGACATAAAAAAAGTTGAAATATGATTCAGTTCGACAAGATATACAATGAGGACTGCCTCGAAGGCATGAAGCGGATTGGTGACTGCACGATAGATTGCGTGGTCACGTCGCCGCCATATTATGCACTGCGTGACTATGGTGTAGATGGGCAGATTGGACTGGAAACATCACCCGAGGAATATATTGACCGGCTGACTGATGTGTTTGCTGAGGTGCTGCGCGTGATGAAACCGGAGGGAACATGCTGGGTGGTCATCGGAGACAGTTACGCCGGTAGCAATAAGGGCTCTGCAAACTATCCCGAGAATGCGAAGTTATGGCTACAGGGGACAAACAAGGGGACGTTGTCTAAACGCACCTCATTTAAGATGAAAACCACCGCAAAAGACCGTGACCTCATTGGCATCCCCTGGATGCTGGCCTTTGCTCTGCGGCGCATTGGATTCTATCTGCGCCAAGATATCATTTGGCACAAACCTAACCCTATGCCTGAGAGTGTGACAAACCGTTGTACCAGATCTCATGAATATATCTTCTTGCTCACCAAGTCGGCTCGCTATTACTTTAACAAGGAGGCCCTGCGCGAACCGGCAAACACGGGACTGAGGAAGCATGAGTACAATCATCGCAAAGTGAAGTTCATTGTACCGGGTCATCGCCAGGAGCAGTTTCGTGGTGGCAACGTCAGCGATGGCTTCCGCAACAAGCGCGACGTGTGGTCTGTCTGCGTCAAGCCGGGCTACGAAGGTCATCACGCCACGTTTCCCGTCGATATTCCCTACCAGTGCATATTGCTTGGCTGTCCTGTGGGGGGGGTAGTTCTGGATCCTTTTATAGGCAGTGGAACAACGGCCGTTGTGGCACATCGCACGCATTGTCACTACATTGGCTTTGAACTGAACCGCGAATACTTTGAGATAGCACAGAAGCGCATTAGCGAAGAACTGGCTCAACCGACATTTTTATTCAAATAAAAAACAAACAGAACATGAGATTGAAACATATTACATTTACTGGAATTGACGCAAGGACAGATATCAAGGCTTTGCAGGAAATTCAGCATCAATATCCGATAGCAGAGTTTGGAGTACTGACCAGTTATCATTGGTACGAAAACGGCAATCGCTACCTTGATCCTCAACTATTATACAACCTTCAAGGATGTAAACTGAATCTCGCACTCCATGTATGCGGTTCTGCTGCTCATGATGCCGCGGTGGGACTTTGGAACAAGGTTAGAAAACACACATTGGATTACTTGTGGCTTTTCGACCGTGTTCAGCTTAATATAGCCAATCGCACGGATAATCCGTATCGTCTGGCGAGTTCATGCAACCTTAAAACGGAGATGATTATTCAGCAGCATCCCGATGATACAGCCATCTATGAAAACAGTAAGTGGATGAACTCTGATGGAGCCAGTGTCAGCATGTTGTTAGACGCAAGCGGCGGTCTGGGTATTGATACACCCCTAGTTCTTTATCCTTCTAAAGGTAAGATTGGTTATGCGGGCGGTATCAATGAGAATAATGTTGCTGCCAAGTTGGAATATCTTCTGTCCAATGTTCATACTGGTAGTTTCTGGATTGACATGGAAAGTGGTGTGCGTACTGACGATTGGTTTGATATCGGTAAAGTGAAGCATGTGCTTGCTATCTGTGACGAAGTGATAAGAGACTTACACATGGAGGCTGAATGAGTATGATCTTACACAGATTCATGTCAAACCGCGAGTATAATGCGTTGTTGGCTGGCAAGAAGCTAGTGAACACCGCCAACCATGGGGCGCGCGGAGAGCAGACGCAGAAAGAATTGCAAGTAGTATGGATATAAGACAGCAGAAAAATCCTTTGGCATCGAGAGATGACTGGTACACGCCTCGTTGGGTGATAGATACACTAGGTCCGTTTGACTTGGATCCGTGCGCTGCACCTGCAGATGTCCGCCCGTTTCAGACTGCTCCTACGATGTGGACGGAAAAAGATGACGGATTGAACCGCCAGTGGAATGGTGTGGTCTGGATGAACCCTCCATACAGCAGGGTGCTGCTGCGTCAGTTCTGTGAGAAGATGGCTAGGCATAACAACGGCATTGCTCTGCTCATCAATCGTCAAGACAACGTGCTCTGGCAAGAAGTCATCTTCCCCACCGCCATGTCAATGATTTTTATGCGTCACCGTGTGCGTTTTATTCGTCCTGACGGCACAACCGGCAATCCGTTCTTTGGTTCATGTCTCGTAGCATGGGGTTATAAATGCGACCGCCGCTTGCGACAGTCGGGTATCGAAGGAAAGTATGTAGCTCTTAATGTAGGCCAATTTTAAGTTATGATGAAACTGTTTAAGCATATTCTCGACTTCTTCAACATACACCCTGATAAAAATCAGCGGTGGACGCTCTCTACATTGTTCATTGTCGGACTGCTCTATACCTATGTGCAGCCAGCCATCACAAAGGCGTGGGTCACGGACCTGCCTGCCGAGTGGATTGCCTTTCAGTCGCTCGTCTATAGTGTTGTCGGCCTGTTTATCGGCATGATATGGAAGGGTGTGGTGCGCCGCTGGGCCATCCGCTGGTTTGCGGTGCTCTGCATTATCGAATCGGCGGCCGGCTTTATCGTCGGTATGTGGCTTGCGTTTGTCAGTTATAACGTCTGGGTTCTGGCTATAGCCTGCCTACTCTACGGCACACTTGTGTCAGAGTTTATCAGTAAGTGTCTGATGACCTTCCGTCCGAAGTTATGGAATGAGAAGGAACGTGAGATTTACGACAACAATAATGACGTGGTGTGTGGCATCTACTGTATTGCCGGCTACGCTTGTTCGCTACTGTTCATGCCTTCGCTTAAGACCGCCATGTTCGTGTGGGGGCTGACGTGTGCCTTGGATAATATCGGCTGGCTCGTGGTGTACCACAAGAATCACGACAAGTTCCGAGAGATTGAGAGTGAAATAACAAAATAGACATAATGAAGACGATTTACATCAGCGGTCCAATTACAGACCCGGCAACTGGCAAGCCAAGAGGTGGCTGGCAAAAAGACTTCCTTAATGCAGAAGCAAAGCTGCGCAGTATGGGTTTCCGTGTATTAAATCCTGTGGATATTGCGCAAGAGGTGGAGGATGTATTCAAGTGGCCCTTCAATCCTCCTACCCGCGTCGATTATATCATGGCCTGTCTGTGGCGTATGCATATGGCGCACGATGAAGATCGTCTGCACGGCGTTTATGTCATCGGTACCATAGATGAGTGTCTGGCATCCTGCGGCGTGCGTATGGAACTGTTGCTAGCCAACCTGTTACTTGTGCCGATTTATGCGGAAAGCCGAGGGAATTATCGAGTGGATGCTCTTCTTACTGCACAACTTGGAACTGAAAACATTGAAGAACTTCTAAAAGAATAAAGGCAACTTATGTACAGTGAAGAACAATATATCGACAACGGTGAGGCCATGCGCCACAACCAATTGGTAGAACAGGCACGTCAGGCGGAGCATCTGCGCCGCAGTGCCGAGTCACCTGCCTACAAGCGGGTATATGAACGCTGTCTGAGTATGAAGACTACGATGCAGCGTGAGCAGTTGAAGGTGTTCGATGCCATGCAGCAGGCCATACAACAACAGGCGGCCAGTAATGTGATGAAGCATTGCGACCCGCAGTCCGTTCGCATCGGACCATCGGAGTCACTTCTTCCGCTACCTTCGGAGTTGAACCAGCTCACAGAGCCAGGCGGCGCTCTCGGTATCCTCGTCTTTGGTGTCCTGTTTATGACTGAAGAGCAAAGGGCTCAAATCCACGATAATGTCAAGGCTATTGAGGAGATGTGTCAGGTGAACAAAGAATACGACCGTCAGTTGATCCGTAAGAGCTGTTTTGAATGGTAGCAACAAGAATATATTTTATTTTTCACAATTAAACAAGAAACGATTATGGAATTGGTAAGAGCAAAAATCAAGAAGACCGGAGAGACCGTAGTGATGGAAAAGGTCTTAAAAAACGAAGAGACAGCGTATTTCAGTACCGGAAGAATGTTTGGAGCTGACGAGGTGGAGATTCTGGAGGATCCTCTCAAATCACAGCGTCAGCCTGACCCGTTGGAGCAACTGCCGCAGGAGATGATGCAGATGGTAACCGGGGTTGTAAATGACTTTATTGACCGCTCAGACGCAATGTACTGGCAGCGTCAGCGTGTAGAGATTACAAAGGTGCTGATAAATAAACTTGACCTGGTAACACAAGATCCGATTGCCATCTGCAACCTTGCCGACCAGTATATTCGGATGCTAAAGAACTATAAACAATAAAAGATTGTCTATGGAGTCAATCGACAAGTTGGCCGAATTTCACAAAAAGGTTGCTCAGGCCGGAGCGTCGGCTGATGAACTTACGAGGGGTGTTAATAAACTCGGTGAGATTGTGAGAGATGTCAACAAATGATTATAAAAATTGAAATAAAAATGCAAGACGACATAAACCTCCTATATATTGATCTGTTCTGTGGGGCAGGCGGTACGTCATCGGGCGTGGAGTATGCCCGCGTAGAGGGTGGAAAATGCGCCGAGGTGGTGGCCTGCGTCAACCATGACAAGAACGCCATTCTCTCACACATGGCTAACCACCCGCATACGCTACACTTCACCGAGGATATCCGTACACTGGAGTTATCGCCGATGGTGGCAAGGCTACAGGAGAGAAAGGCAGAGTATCCGCAGGCAAAGGTGGTGCTATGGGCGAGTTTGGAATGCACAAACTTCTCGAAAGCGAAAGGTGGACAGCCGCGCGATGCCGACAGCCGGACGCTGGCCGAACACCTGTTCCGATACATCGAGGCGCTGCAGCCCGACTACATCCAGATTGAGAACGTGGAGGAGTTCATGTGCTGGGGCGAACTCGACGAGCACGGTAAGCCTATCAGCAAGCGCCGCGGCACCGACTACATGCGCTGGGTGATGAACGTATGCGACTACGGCTACGATTTCGGATGGCGCATACTGAACGCTGCCGACTTCGGGGCGTACACCAGCCGCAAGCGCTACTTCGGGCAGTTTGCGCGGACGGGACTGCCGATAGCCTTTCCCGAACAGACCTACGCCAAGAACGGTGACGAGGGCGGCATGTTCAAGATGTACAAGAAGTGGAGAGCCGTGCGCGATGTGCTCGACTTGAACGACGACGGTGAGAGCATTTTTACACGACGCAAGCCGCTGTGCGAGAAGACGCTGGAGCGTATCTATGCAGGGCTGGTGAAGTTTGTAGCTGGAGGCAAGAAGCAACACGAGGAATATTTGATACGCTACAACAGCGTCAGGGCGCAGGACACGGTGAAGTCGCTTGATGAGCCGTGCGGCGTGGTGACGACGGAAAACCGATTCGCCAAGGTGAAGTGCCAGTTCCTCTCGAAGCAGTTCAGCGGCGACCCGGCGGGCAAAAACATTGACATCAACCAGCCCGCCGGTACCATCACCTGCAAGGACCATCACGCCTTCGTAACCGCCTACTACGGCAACGGATTCAACACGAGTCTGGACGAGCCTAGCCCCACGGTCACTACCAAGGACAGGATGTCGCTGGTGTCGCCGCAGTTTCTCGATAACCAATACGGAAATGGTAATCCCGTATCCATAGATTCACCTTCTCCTACGGTGGTCAATAATCCCAAGCAGAGTCTTGTCACCTGTAAGCCGTGGGTAATGAGCACAAATTTCAATAATATTGGAAGTTCTAATGACGGCCCCGCGCCAGTAATTACAGCTAATCATAAATATCATTATCTGATGAACCCTCAGTTTGCCAGTAATGGCGGCAGCATCGACAAGCCCTGCTTCACGCTTATTGCCAGGATGGATAAGATGCCTCCATATCTGATTACAACCAAGGAGGGCACCCTCGGCATCGCTATCTACGACGACGACAGCCCCTGGATGTGCCGGGTCAAGGAGTTTATGGCCGCCTACGGTATTATAGACATCTGCATGCGGATGCTCAACATCGGCGAACTGAAGCGAATCATGGGCTTTCCTACCGACTACGTGCTGGTAGGCACACAGGCTGAGCAGAAGAAGTACATAGGCAATGCTGTGGAGGTGAACATGAGCCGTGTGCTCTGTGAGGCCCTGAGTCAGAGATTAAGGAATACAGCATAAACAATAATATCAAACAGTTATGTCTGACGAAATAAAAATCAATGGCAAGGCCATCTATACAACCAAAGGGGCGGCCAAGGAATATGGGCGCATCGGGTGTAACTTCTACACGGGATGCCCTCACAACTGCGCATACTGCTATCTTAAACGAGGCGCGCCCAGCAAACAACTGGGCGGTACCGAGGTAAGGCTGAAGAAATGCCTGGCAAGTGAAGAAAGAGCATTGGAGATATTCTGCGATGAGGCCCGTCGACACATCGACGCGCTGCAGCGGTACGGCATATTCTTCTCATTCACCACTGACCCGATGATCCCGGAGACGCGCAGCCTGACATTCTCGGCCCTTAACTTTACGATGTACAACGGAATCCGCGCCAAGGTATTAACCAAGGATGCTACGTTTATTACGTACAAACGGATGGTGCTCAACATGAAGTCTAACACTGCTAAGGAGCTTGTGGAGTTTGGTTTTACCCTTACGGGTCGTGACGATATGGAACCTAACGCATCATGCAATCACGACCGCATCGAGGCTATGCACCAATTGCACGACAACGGCTTTAAGATCTTTGCCTCGATAGAGCCAGTTATTGACTGGCAGCATGCACGGATGGTTATCGACTTATCGCTGGATTGTTGTGATCACTATAAGATTGGTCTTCGCAGTGGCGTCAGGAAAGACTACTACGACCTTTTATCCAGTGGCATGAATATCCGCGAGCTTACCGAGGAGATTGTGCGTGCCGGCCGCACTGTCTATCTGAAGGAGAGCACTCGGGCCCTGCTGCGCCGCTGTTTTAAGGAAGAGGAATGCAATCGTATCCTCGGCCTCACTGTTGATATGGACGGGAACAGGATTGACAACCTTAAAAAAGAGATAAGCGCATGATACATTATGGAAAGGAACCGTCAGGTAATCTGATTATCAGTATCAATCCGGATGAAGTAGGAGAAGTCTATGATTTGCTGCAGTCTGCCGGATTATTACAGTGCCGCACATTGGGAGAATTGGGATGTTATATCCTGAAGGAGTATGCCGATGACATTGAAAAATATCGCCGTCGTATAAAAACAGATATATAATATGAGTGAAAAAGTAGTTATTCCAAAGACAGTAGAAGAAGCCATTGAGTTTCTTGACGGGCATCTTAAAGAAGATGATAAGGAGTTTTTGATTGAGAAAGGCGCAATAGCTGCCCATTCTACTTTGGGCCGTTGGATCAGAAACAATTGGGGGTTGTGGAAAAGTTCAGAACTTAAAGGATTGCTCATGGAAAAAGGATTTTCTGATCCGGACGAGATGTCTAATTATATTATTGAAGAATATATTAAGCATTTAAAGAAGAATTGAAAACCGCAGAAGATTATGAACAGAATAGTTGAACAGGGAAACCGCCAATTCTGCGATGCGCCAATAGACATGAACGTCCTGAATGAAAACCTGCGGAACAGCAAACGCACGGTAATTGACTCTGGGAATGTTGATATCATAAGAGCCATGGAACTATCTCACATGCTGCGAGGTAATGACAAGAACGGCTTGATTAGGCCTATACCCTACAATGAGATAAAGAATGACACTCCTGATACGCTTAATACGGTGATGCAGGCTATTGGCTTGTACACCTTTCCAACACAAGAGCTGATAGATTTCCTTCGCCAGGAGATTGATGACGATCCTGCGTATGAGCCACATTCTGCCATTGAGATCTGTGCCGGCACCGGATGGATAGGCCGCGCTCTCGGCATACCTATCACAGACAGCCATATACAGGAGCGTCCGGATATACGCGACACTTACATCATTCAAGGAGCCATACCAATAATATACCCTGCCGATGTAGAAAATCTTGACGCCTTGGCCGCCGTACGCAAGTATCATCCGGAGTAACCTATGGGGCTGCGTGCATCGGACTACTGACGCAGAGAAAGATTGCGCTTACCAGGCGAACGGACAATCATATTCCGCTAAAGCCCAATGGATAAGTGATACGGCCGTCAAGCTGATGATGTCTATCCCCTATGAGTGGGTGACTAACGGTATGGGCAAAGCAGAACCAAGACATTTGTATGCGGCCAGGATAGCAAGTGAAATGGCTGATGCTATATTTGGATAGCCATAATATTTAATGCAATAAGAATATGGATAATGAGAACTACGTTCAAGTGATAAGGCAGACTTGGGAGGAAAGATTCAATATGTATATGAAACGCCCTAAGAAAGAGCTCGCATCTATGATGGCGGAGGTGGATAAATATATGCATCCGGATGCGTGCATGGAGTTTGCCAGCGAACTGGAGGTGGCCATGAAATCAAGGAGTGAGCGATATGGCATTTAACCTGGAGAAACTAAAGGATAATGATGCTATCTTCTGGACCTTCCAATGGCCTAAGATACGTGAAGTTGCTGCCGCTTGCGGATGGGCCGTAGCCATACATGGCTCAGTGGTCCACGACCTTGATTTGATGGCTATGCCGTGGGTGGAAGAACATACTACGGCGGACAATCTTGCAGAATGTATAGCATCGGTGGTTGCAAGCAAGGATTTTTACAGAGAACCTATCAAAGATGAAAAAAGCAAACCCAATAACAGGGTGGTATATACTATCTTTGCTGCAACCTCATACATTGACCTCAATGTTATAAAAGAAAGATAAGAGACAATGAATAAAGCGCCAACATTTAATGAGTTCTGGGATGCCTACGGCTTAAAGCGTAACAAGCTGAAGGCGGAACCGGCATGGAACCGGCTGACGGCACAGGAAAAACGGGCGGCCATCGCCGGCATCCCGGCTTATCGCGCCGCCTGCCAGCAGCAGGGCATCGCCATGATGTACCCCCAAAACTACCTGCGCGACCACCGCTGGCAGGATGAAACGGAAGAGGCTTCAAGTACTAATGCTCAGGTTTCGGCCAGCGCAACGCAAGGGAAACATATCGCCCCCCGCGAACTGCAGTATCCTGATCTATGGCACCAGCCATCCCAAGAGAAAGAAACCGCAAAGGGGCTTGCACATGAGATAAACAATTTTCCTTCGGTCCTCGACGACATGGAGACATGGTAGGGAGATAAAGTATAGTAATGAATACAAAAGAATAAAGAAATATGCCAAAAAGCGAAGTGTATAACATTGACTGCCTGGAGTTGATGAGGAGACTACCAGACAAGGCATTCACGCTGGCCGTGGCCGACCCGCCGTATGGTATTGGTGCTGATAAGCCCGCAAAGAAGCCGGGCGTGGTGCGGCAGAAGAATGGAACGTTCCTACCCGTAACGCAGAAGGACTACACCCGCAAGGAATGGGATTCTGCCATTCCGCCGCAGGATTTTTTTGACGAGTTGCGCCGTGTCAGCGAGCATCAAATTATATGGGGAGCCAACTATTTTGGCCTGCAGGGCGGCATGATTGTATGGGATAAGATGAACGGCAACTGCGATCAGTTTGGTTGCGAGATAGCCTACCAGTCTTATGACCAGCGGACTGATATTGTGCATTATTTATGGTCCGGCATGCTACAAGGCGAGTCATGTTCTATGGATATCAGTGTCGCCAATCGCCAACGAGGCAATAAACGGCTAAATGAGCTGCGTATTCATCCCACCCATAAGCCCGTTGCACTCTATGCCTGGCTTTTGAAGCGCTATGCTTCCGAGGAGGGCTGTATCTTTGACCCCATGATGGGTAGCCAGTCTAGTCGTATTGCTGCCTACAAATTGGGAATTGATTACGTCGGCTGCGAAATCGACAAGGAATATTTTGACAAAGGGTGCGAGCGGTTTGAGCGTGAATGTCACGGCATTGAGCGTCTGAAAGACGGCCGCACCGTCATACAGCAGACATTATTCGACAATCTACAATAATCTCTCATAAAAACAAATAAAATGAAGGCAAACCTAAAGACATTTCTACTGCCACTGCTGTTGCTTGCTGCAGTGGCCGGTGCGCTAGTGTGGCTGCTGCCGGTAAGAGTCACGTTAATCCTCGTTATCATCATTCAAGCGCTTATGCTCGTGGTATTGGGCGACATACTTAAGGGCCAAAAAGACAACAACCATGAGACGGAAGCATAAAAACCTGAGCCCTTGGCTTGACTACTTCCAGATGTTGCACCGCTACGAACGGGAGGGGTTGCTTCAGACCGAGGTTGCAAAACACGAAGCTTACATCACCCAGTCCGCTCTGCACGCCATCACACCTGGCGAGGATCCGGCCCTGCAGGTGACCTCTGGTGCCATCCTTGCTACCCTGCACCACATCCGCACCTACTGCGCCTGGATGAGTATCCAAGGGCAGGCCCTCGCCAAGCCCCTACTCCAGTACGAGCGTGAACCTTTTGCTCTTCATGTTGTCGCCGATGTAAAACCTAACGACCCTATCTATACCCTCCATATCTCTCTTCGGCGCCACTGGTGGTGGCCATTCCGGAAGCTGGAGAAGGTGGAAGCGATAAACTATAAGGAAGATTAGTAATGAAGTACAAAGTATTGACAGTGAGGCAGCCATACGCCAGCCTGCTCGTGTGCGGAGTGAAGGATGTGGAGAATCGGACCCGCAGAACAAACTATCGTGGCACGGTGCTGATACACGCCGGGGCGAGGATGCATGACGTAGTGAGTTTTCTCAGCGAACGGCAGGAGTTTACGGTTGAGGAAATAGCCATTATGATGCAGGTGAACGAAGTGGATGAGCAAAACCTCTTCGGTTGCATCGTAGGCAGCGTAGATATTGTTGATTGCGTGCGGGACAGTGCATCACCATGGGCAGAGCGCGGGCAGTGGCACTGGGTATGCCGTAACGCCAAGGTGTTCAGCAACCCCATTCGCGATATAAAAGGCCGCCTTGGCCTGTGGGACTGGGAGGGGAATTTAATTTTGGACTGAATGGCTATGAGCTCGACAAAATCTCTGCATTATGACCTCTGTATAGAGGGAGCCAAGTGGTTGCATCGACAGAAATGGAACTACGAGAGGTGTCGAAAAAAACCGTGCTACGGGACTGAGGCTTGTGGCGCCTGCAAGAAATACCGCTACGTGGCTGTGGAACTCTGCACATGGGGCAGTGAGAACACTGACGTATTTGGGCTTGGCACTTTCAATGAAAGCGCAGTCATCGAGGTTAAGGTATCACACTCTGACTTCATGGCCGACCACAAGAAGTGGTGCCGCTCCGACATAGCCGAACAACTCGGTCAGCAGGCTGGCCGCCTGCGGTGGTATCTCTGCCCTGAAGGCGTCATCAGCAAAGAGGAGTTGCCTGATAAGTGGGGTCTGCTCTACTGGAACGGCAAGAAGGTCTATCCCGTTGTCGCCCCCAAGCCGTTTGAGAACACTGCGTCGGCCGACATGAATATCTTGACAAGCATCCTGAGCCGCGAGCATTTCCCCGAAAAGATATTCAACTATCGCGGTGCACGATCAACTATCCAGCCTAAGACGATCAACGGCGAGGTAGTAAGATAGAATCAGATTGCGAATCAATGAAAAATAAGACTATTATGACTGACCCAAACAACTCCAATATTATTACACAGGGCCTGTTTTACAGGGTCTCTGGCGACATAAGCCGGCTGCCCATCAAGGACTATCTGGACCACGGCTTTGAGACTAAGAGTGACTTCTATCAGGCTGCGAGTGACCTTGTAGAACGTTGGCGTGGCCGTGAGGGTGAGTGTATCGAGGAGCGTGCATGGCATGGTAAAGACGGTGAGGCCATCGACCAGCGCCACAGGGCCCTGCGTCTTCGCTTCCACGACACCCCTGGCGGTTATCCCGACGAAGCATGGATACCCCTTTATCTTCTCGAACCCATCTCCACCCCGGAATACGCTATCCATCGGGACCCCACGCCCGATGAACTCATCGACCGAGAACTCGACGAAGCCTTCGGGTTTGACTGAAAATTATTCGTTTTCCTTTTCTTCAAGGACCTTCATCACTTCCTCCTCCGGAATCTTCAATTTGCTGGCTATCTCCCCGATGAGCGCTTTCTTCAACAACCTAAGAAAGAGAAAATTGGGGAATAGTATCAGCATACTGGCGCATGACGACCAGAACTCCACCAGGACAATTGCCGCTGCCACCAACGATGTGGCCAGTGTGGAATCTATAAACTTGTCCAGTCCTACAAACACGAATATGACACAGCCATATACAGCGAGTTTGGCTATGGTGAGCCGTCCCAGTTCGGAGCGCGTAAACCGGCCGCAATGAATGCTAACCGCGATGCCCCATGCAGCGTCAATCAATGTGACTGCCACGACAAGAAAGATGATGAAAGAATGTGCTGCAAAGTAATTGCCAAGGGCAAAACCGAGACCCAGCACCCATCCCCATGGAGTTTGTAGGATATGGATCAGTTTATCAAAGAAGTGAGTCAGCTGATGTATCATTTTGTGGTTATTATTTGATATGCAATTTCATCATTACGTGAACAAAAATCAAGGGCACGGAGAAAAGCGCTATCCTTCCAACGCCAATGTGACGGTGAAATCCACGTGTGGCATCTGCTGTTTTGTCTTATCATAGATGTTGATGTTCTTCTTTGCCGGTTCCACGATGACAGGGACATAAGATGCGGCCGCCTGGCCGGGCCCTTTGTACTTCATCCACCAACGCTTGCGCTTGCCGCCCAGGAACTCCATCGTCCACCATTCCGCCCATTCCCTTGTGACATAACCGCTCGACATCTGCCATGACCGCCGGCCGTCGTTACCTATGGCCATCAGTGAGCGCGATGGCTGGAACGTCGGCCTCTCAACACGGGCGTAACTCTTCATATCCACGTTTATGTTCATCGCTTCCTTTGTCATTCCGCTACAGGTCTCTATGGCTCCCCTGCGGTTCAGGAATAGAAAGTCAACATAATCCTGATTATCGCGCAGCACGATAGGAGAATGGTCTCCCGTATAATCATCCTGCCCTTGTCCATTATTAAAGGTTGCCGGATAGAACACACTTTTCGTTCCGTTGCCGTTTACATCTACCCACGAGGTGATGCTGTCCCGTCCCACCTTCTCCGGTGATTCCGTAGGCTTGGTGGAAGCGTCGCCATTGCGGGTGTTGGTGTTCTCCAACGAAGAAACATCACGATTGGCATTGTCGGTTATCAGTGACCGTTCCCATTCCGTCAGTCCGCCGATCATGCACTGACCGCCTGGTATATCTGTATTTCCGTCCGCATCCTCGCATTGTGTTTTGACATACTCATTGTCCGTGCTATCCAGGTATTCAGTGTAGATACGGAGAAAGTAACTGCGGTACATGCGCACACCGTCTATATAGGTCGGCTGGTTGGTGCCGGGTGTAAAGCTGCTGTCGGCTGCTGTAGATGCTGCCGCTTTCTTTGCCTCGTCCACCTCAGTGTTGAAGTCAAAATTGCTCCATATCGTCTTGAGTGCTGATGAGATATCAAAGTGTGCCTCGGTCTGTCCGCCTGTGTCCTCGCAAAAATCCCCAACGACATTATTGTTATATACCACCTCTACGCGGACAATGGTAAACGGGCTGGTTACGGCCTCACCTGGCCTACTCCACTCCAGCCCGCTGATGTCTATCACCACAGGCGAGTCGGCGAAGTAGGTATGCACCTGCCCGTTTATCTCTCCGAACATTCCTGATACAGATACTGCCATATCTTTTTTGTGGCAAGATACGTGGCGGCAAGGCTGAAATCAAGGGCAGTGCAGGAAACCGGCATAGTCCAATGCAATAAATAACCATATTATTCCGTTCATATACAATAACTATAACAACAATGAAAACAAGAACATCCTTCACTGTAAGCCGCCTAACATTGCTGGCACTTACATATATGTTTACTCTTGCCTTCACCGCTTGCGTCGGTGATGATGATAGCGAGCCTACTATTGACGAGCTGCTGTCAGAAGAAACTACGCCGATCGACTTTGAGTTTGATGATTTTGAATATCTTGATAGATACTTTCTTTTCGACTATGCAGGTAACAAATACATTGGCTCCGACACCTTAACGACATCAAAGTGTACGCTTGAACTCCGACAGGGAAAGCATCATCTAATCTGGATGAAGGGGCGATATGGCAGTGATGTTGGTTTTATCCCTCAAAACAGAACATTTTCTGGTTACACTTCTAATATAAATGTAACTTATACAGAAATGGACATAGAAGTTTCTCCCTATTTGATGCCGGTTAGAAAGGTTACGCTTCAGAATAAAAATCAAATCGAAGGAAATACCAGTTTAACCGTAATGGTTACAGATATAGATAAAATAGATATAAAGGCAAGTAAGGAAATAAAAGTAACAGGTTTTCCTTTTATGAATAACATATCTTTAGATGGAAATAATTATGAGATAGAAAAGGAGATATATACTAATTGGGTGCATTTTATGTCTGGTAAAGAAGATATTGTCGGGATATATCTTTACACCCTCTGCCCGACCAACATAATTGAAGATATACAACTGAAAGTTGAAGTGCAGGATGCTAAGGGTAAGCCCATTCCAACCACTACCCTTCCAAGAATTTCTCTTCAACGTGGTTGCATAACAGATTTACGCGGTCCACTTTTCTCTGGTAATACATCTGACTGGACGGTGACGATGGAGCCGGATGAATACGAATACTGATTTTAGATATACATTATCTCCATCGTCACATCTCCTAACCCTGTCTTGTTACTGACGCGGTACTGTATCTTTTTGATAAACCCAGTGACGTCACCTACGGTCACACGCTTTGTCTTGTCGATAGCCAGCAGTTGCGCCAGCTCCATGTGTACCGTGCGCTTGACGATACGGGCATTACATACCCAGTAGCTGTACTCCTTATAAAACTGGTCACACAGACCGCGGCCTTTTAGATTACCATCTGTTATCTCTAAGTAGCGGCGGTTGTTCTCGCCCTCCGGCTGCGAAGCGTCAAAGTACGGGTTTGGCTTCTCGGCGCGGAGCTTCAGTGAGAAACGGCCTTCACGCACATCTACTCCGCCACTTACAGTCACGGGACAGCCATTCGCGTATGCTAATTTTTGCAAGGCAATTAGCGTCTGCGCTCTTTCTTGCGAACTGTCTATCTCAATAATATATCCGCCTATCTCCTCGTCCAGTTCAAGCATACTTTCAATGCTTTTGCCTTGCAAGTAATTAATGAAATCCACACGGGCGTCTTTCTGCATGAGCACACCTTGGTCGGCTGTGGCTCCGGCAAGAAGAAGCTTGTGCGTCTTACCGGTATCATCCTTTACTTCCGGTAATACATAACCTGTGAGATATGTAGAAGAAGACCGCTCTGTAAGGTTGAAGTGTGAGTCGCCCCATATGGCAGACATGACTTCTTTTGCTGCCGTCGGCGTTGTGCAAACGGCGTTATACCCGGTTCTTCCATCGTAGTCCCATGTGTTGCCATAGTTATCACAGGTGTCAGGATGTGCTGTTGCGCTGCTGCCCGACACGATGTCCCATGTGTCGTTATCCTCGCCATCGTTAGGATCGAAAGAGTAGTTTACATAGGCATCACTGCCGCTACCCCGCATGATGCCCAGTGTCAATCCCCAATCCTTTTTTTCAAGCGGCGAGACCCCCTCGCTGTTAGGCTCGTAGTTATCCTGGAGGTACAGACGAATGCCCTCGTTAATATAGCCTTCGACAACGGCGTCTAATTGAAATGTATAATTATTCACATAGCGATCAGGATTTGAGTATAATATTACTCTTAACTCGCGAGTTATATTCAGCCTGACAGGCATGTCGCTGTTTATTGTAAACAGACCAAGTTTTTTCTTTTTGTCTGGTATCTTGTTTACATTATAAACAGCATCCGAGTCGTTATAAGATGCAGGTGCCACCTTATCTTCTAAGTCCGCTCTACGCGAGCGCATATCCTCGTTTACAAACAGTGCAAATTGTTGGTCGGTGCTATTATCGTTGTTACGTTCCTGTTCAAAGTTTATGTCATTCATGATAGCCGGAGCAAACCCGACGTTGATTGTCTCTATTGTCTCTGCATCGCCCGTACAGTCGCCATCTTCAGCATCCATATAGCCAGCATACTCAAAAAGCGACGGGTGAAGTTCCTCATACGCCTTGGCGTCCTTGTCAATCTTTATTCCGTAAGCGTTACCGTTATTAGGAGTGACATAACATGTCTTATCGAATGCCGAAATTTGTCGAATCAATGTTCCGTAGTCGGCATTGAGATTCCAATGTGAATAGTCATGTGTGTCGGAATTGTCCGCCCATAGTTCATTGGTCTTTGCCAACTTATCGGCAAAACCTTTATAATAGAATGTGGTATCACCCTTTTTGTCTCCATAGGTCATACGGAATCCGCGAATGGGGTTCTCGACTTTTGTGTCCTTTCCCGCTACATCACAGGTTATCTCCTGAATATCGGTGTTGCGGAAGATGTTGCGCAACAATATAATACGTACCCGCTGATAGTTGTCGGAAAAGAGGAAGCGTACACCGAACCCATCTTCCAAAGCTTTTATCACTTCCGACACATCAGCGTTAGGAAAACACTCATTTGTGGCATAGGCGTAATGATACCGACGATTCTTGGCTGCATAGTTGTTCATGTTGTTTAACCTGGCGCCAGCTATATCAAACTGCACCTTTACGGCAGAATACCATTTATCCGAACTTACGGGTTCGTTTTCCAACTTCCAAACCCAACTTTTTGTGTTTAATTTACTGTTTGCAATATCTGCTGTATTTTCAAACCGTTCTGCGACATAGTCATTATCCTGGTATGTAGTAAAACATCCATAACGTGCACTGCGATTGGCGCCTGTGCGGTCAAACTCTGTCGGAACCTCATATGCACAGTTGGTATTGACAAAGAATAAACGTCTCAAATCCTCCACATTCATCATCTGATTCTCCTCTATGCTAATTCCCAAGTGTTTCATCAGGCACTTCAGCCAATACAAAACAAAGAAATTCGGAGCGCTGTTTACGCGGTTGGCAGGAGCTATCTCATATCCACGTAATGCCTGCTCATCCGCGCTATAGTCCACCACCCCATTCACGGTAGGAAAACCGTGCTTCTGATAGCAGATAGCTATATTACAGTAGGGGTGTGCATTGTCATATGGAAAGTCGGTATTTAGTTGGTTGACACGAACACCTCCGACAGGAGTTACTCCTCCTTGTACTCCGAACACTCCTTTAGGGAACACCATGCGCGGATAGTTCGTACTTATGCCTACATCCTTACTATGCACATCTATGCTGAGGGGCTTAGATGAGTAAATAGTGTTTCCTTTATCTATTAGTAACGGCATCCATCTACCATTTTTAATGGTAATGGCATAATTCACATCAATGTCCATGTCAACTTCCCTTTTCTGCCACAATGCCATGCCTATTAAAATATCCTCGGTAAAAGGAACTTGATTAGCCTTAGCACCTTCTATCATATCGTCAAAGGTTTTCTGACCGCTTTCAAAAGTAACATCCACGTTGCCGTCCTCATCCACCTCCACCTCGTCGCTCAGTTTCAGATAGCCGAGATAAAGCGGCAGGCCTTCTACCCACAAGCGGACGCGACGTTTGTTAATCTGCTCATGCAGTCTCCCGCCGTGAATGTCGCCCGCCGTTCCAAATATATGAGCGTTGGCAAAGACGTTCAACTTGAACGCATAGCTCCACACGTCGCCGCTGGCAAAGATCTCGGACGTATCGGTAATTGTGATACTCTCGTCTTCCTGAATATTGGCGTATTTGCTGCCCGTTGGATTAGGGTTGTCTTTTGTCTTCAGATCAAATATCTCAAGTGCTAAGTGCTCCATTTGGAAATTATTTTTATCCGCAATATATGGCGCGGCAGCCCGATAATCAAGGGCGTTTGGGTAATCTGTGCCATATACTGCCCTTGATTTCAGCCCCGCAGCTACGTATCTTGCGGAAAAAGTATATATATGGCACGCACATCCCCGGTCCACTACATAGCGCCTTCCGCTATTTCAATAACCCCCAATGCCAACAACTCCCATCGCGATCTGGCTGTCTATGTGACGGCGGGTGCAAAGATAAAAGTCCTCTGTCCGAGGGCTGGCATAGGGTATGCTGCCGACGGAACCTACCAGGAGTGGACGCTCAGCGGTCGTAACCGCCGGTTGGCGGATACTACGGGGGCAATGCCATATACCATCTATGCACGTCTAAACAAAACCGGCGGCAGGACAGGCTATCTGGTGTTCGTTAAGAAAACTCAGCACGGTAACGACTGGGTTGACGCGTATTCAAGCCTCACAAATGATACCGCCAACGGCTATAGTATACTCTATACGGATAACGGTGCCGAGGTTCGCGTAATTAGTCCTGACTACTATTACATCCGCCTTGGCGACGTATCAGTCGCAGATAATGGGCAGCGTACCGTGACGCTTGACACAGGCATCCTGGGCACTGACCAGTTTAATGACGAATGGGCGCTAAACCCCGACCTTCTGCCGCTACGCATAGGGCTGGCCTGCGCTATCAATAACAAGGATGCAGGACCCACTCCTTATGTCTATTGGGGGCAGCAACTGGTGCTCTCCGCTACTCTCACTGAAGGATGGTCAGGCACTGATATCCAGCGCTTCGATCACTGGGAGATAACACGCAACTCGGGCGACCCCTCAGCCGATGACCTGTGGAGTCATCCCGCGGGCGCCAGCAGTTACCGGACACTGAGCAGCGATGGCCGGATTACGCTGAGTCATGCCCGTGGTGTTGGTGACGACTTCAACGGAGCCGTATCCTCTGTTTTTACGGTTATAGCGATGGGGCACGCTGAAAGTTCTGATTCTTCCAGCAGCTCTTCTTCCGGTGAGCCGGAACTTGTTACCCTCAAAGCCGCCACCATCAACATACACGCAGAGACGGTGGAGAAATATGAATTGGCGCTGTCGGCAAATATTGTAAGTTACAACCCGCAGACGCAAATCTATAACCCTGCCAACGTTACCGTCCGCATTCGCGCTATTGACCAGCGCGGCGATGTGTTCGAGTTGACTAAGGGGCAGTTTGATAATGCCGGACTTGCGGTTGAGTATGCCGCCGTCGAGGCTAGCGTAAGAATACCGCTGGTGTTCTCGGGTGCAAGCGACGACGTAGCCACAGCATCACTTGTCACCGCTACCGCCTTTGCTGCCCAGCAGAGCCTGAACATGCGCCTGGTACGCGTCACAGAAACTGACAGCAGCAGCGCAGGGGGAACTGAAGTGGTAGAATTGATGCAGCAGACCATCGCCTTTGTCCGCGACGGCGAGGACTCCAAAGAACGTGAATGGATTTTCTATCGCAGCACCGAGGCCGTCACCTTTGGCGCAGGACAGGGACAGGTCGCACCGCCTGCTGCTATCAGCGGTGGTCAGGTGGATCCCACGGGTGCGGCTACAGGTGGTGATACCAATAAAGATCAGGACGGTTGGGTGCCGCAAGGTTGGTATGACGAAATGCAGGGTACTGATGCGGATAACCCATACGAATACGGCTCCTACCGCGACTATATTCATGAGAGCGATAGCAGTTCGTCAGACTCATCCAGCAGTGACAGCGGCGGACATTGGGGCCCGTTCTCCATGCCAAAGATATGGAGTCACTTTGCAAAGGACGGCCTCCCCGGACGCGGCATCAAGACAAACACCGAACTCTACCAGGCCACCAACAGCAGCGCCTCACGCCAGGCGCCTACATCAGACAGTGGCTGGGATAGCGACCCGAACCTATCAAATCTGACAAACAAGTGGACTGAGGCATACAAATATCTGTGGAACTGTGAGAAGATAATCTACACCAATGCTGACGGCACCGAGACCACCGAATACACCGTACCTCGCGTCATTGCAATCTGGACGAAGGATGGTTTGCCGGGTAAGGGAATTGATAGTATCACCAACTACTACTGTATATCTAACGCATCCACAGGCATCACCCGTCCTCAGACCGACGGTGCAAGCCCGTGGGATACCGACCCGATGGCGCCGACGAAGAATAAACCGTATCTGTGGAACTACGAGAAGATAGCATGGCTCAACTATGGCAGCGGACAGCAGTATACCTACACCGAACCTCACGTCATAGGGCACTTTGGAGGAGATGGCAGGGGCATATCAAGTCAGACCGAGTACTTTAAAGTTTCGTCAACACCTGACGCCCCAAGCACAAGTTCTCTAACCGAAAGTAATGGATGGTATACGATGAGTAATTCGGGGTGTCCTATACAGGGAAACAGAAACAACCCTTATTTATGGAGCTGTACCTATATTGAATACACAGACAACACCACCACTAAAGTAGTGCGACTAGTTAGTGTTTTTAACGTAGGTATCAAGCCTAACCTTCTTAGAGATACAGGATTCGTGTCAGAGGATAACATGAATGAATGGAGCTCAGGCGCAGATTATCGCGCCGGAGAGGTGATACCCGGAGCAGACAACTCTTGGGGGTGCAAACCGCAGGAATCCAATAACGGCTATACAAATATGCTTCATCAGGTGGTGTACGATCCTTTAGGCAGGAGTTGCATAACCTCTGGTAAGTGGTATACATTATCATTCTTCAGCCGAACTCGAAGGTATGTCAACCAGACAAGCAACAAGAATACTCAAGGTTTCGGTTATGAAACCATCTATCTCAGACCAGGTGAATATAAGTTGCAAATCAACGGCCGCGTATCATCTTCTGCTTATAATGCGGGAGTGATACTTAGGGCTAATATCTTTGGCCCACAGGTTAACGGCGAGGATACATGGACAATAAGCAAATCAATATCCTTAACCTCTAAGAAAGACGCCACAAGCGGCGAATCGGAGAAGCTGATTGTGGATTCTGCACACGCGGGAGTTTATAAGATAGGATTTCAGGCGTATAAAAGTGATGGAGGTACAACTACGAATGATGTAACTATCAACTGGTGGAGATTAAGATGTCTTGATGATAATTCAAGCTTTAGCACTCATTTCTATCCATCTGTAATTGATACCGCGGTATATTATCAGGATGGCGTCAGAAAAACCGATGCTGAAACAAACGGAGATATTTTCTGGCCGTCAGATAACGATGTGTCTGATGATGATGGATGGACATTCCATTCCGTTGCATTCAAAATAAAGAGTTCTTTCTCGTCGGATAGCAAAGCTATATTATTTCGAGTACAAAAGACGTATCTCGAAATAAAATGCCCGAAGTTTGAAGAGAGCATCGTGCCGACCGAATGGATTCCCAATGAAAGCGATGTGGGTAACGAATGTGCGATTATTCCCGCTGGAACGTGGGTGTCAGGGGCGACATATTATTATTATGGTGGTGTAAGGAATGCTGTTCGCGTGAGTGGTTCTGACGGATGGTATATACTTAAGAGGAGAACGGGGAAGAGAGGGTTTACAAGCACTGTATCGCCCGCTTCTGATACACAAAACTGGCAAGCGAGCACATATATGAAGTTTATCGCTTGTGACGCGATGTTTGCGGAAGATGTGGTGGCAGATCGCATGAGAGTTGGCCGATTATCCTCGATCGGTAATAATGGTGTAGAGGTGAATATCGCCGATGGTATGCTCCAATTTAAAGGACTCAACTTTGTCAACATTCAACTTGGGTTGGATGATGACGGATGTGCTGTGTTGAAATTCTACGACAAGAACGGAGTATTTCAGTATGACTTGGGGCCTAACGGAATCAATCAGAATGTCGACCAGCAGGATAACTATTTTCTCAATTATACACCTTTAGGAGCGCTGGCTGATGCAGCTTATAACAGGCAGGCTATATGGAATGTTCATCAAATCGCGCTTTCTTTTTGGTATCAGTTTGTTGAGGGTTACACCCAGACTGGTAACGTAAGGACTTATAACATCAGTGGCACTTCAACTCCGAGTTCAGTGAATGGCACCGTCTGCGACTCCAACTCCATTGCAGGTGCGGTACTCGATTGGATTGCAAGCCATCGTATGTCGCCGGGTTATTATGTTGGTCGTGAAATGCAGTTAGGAATCAATGATGGTATTTCTGGAGCGAACTACTATAGCCGAAGAGTTTATAGTGAGGTAGGCTTGGCTGCAAGTCCAGTAGCTATAGGCAACATCAGTTACATGATAGGTAATGATTCTAACTGGGCATTCTGTTATCAAGATGGGTCACCTATGAATTTACAGGGTAAGGATTCTGTCCACGACTTCATAGAGTTGTATTAACCTCCGCCTCTGTCTGATAGGCCGCCACCATATGCCTGAGTATTAGAGGGGATAATAACAAGGATAAGTTTATAATACAACGATTGCGACGGATGCTGCAAATTAAGGAGCATTACTGCCCTTGACGATGACCCGGTCACAATATATATTGCAGCCAACGACAACAAAACAAATACTTTTTTATTATGGCTATTTATAAAGGAACAGAGGTCAAATTCGGCATTGACCTGACAGCACCGGGGTTCAATATGGACACCGATGATTTTGAAATCAGCATCGTCTCTGGACACACAACCATCAAAGGTATAAAGGGCAATCCTGATGCGGCAAGTAAAATCCGTATCTTCAGTGAGTCCTCTGACTCGTCCTCGTCCGGCGAATCTGGCACGAATTGGTATGCTATTGCTGAGACGGACACACTTGATACTGGCCATCTCAAGGTGATAGCAAAGGCCCATATCCCTGATGCCAACGCTGCAGATGGAGTCCGTACCGAGGTAGCGGTTGCCGAACTCGGCATCCTCTCTAATCCATAATGAGCTATGTCTTGTCTTGATTTACAAATAACCAAACCGCTCGGCAGCTCATTGACGCTGCAGAAATGTACGCTGCTCGGTCTCAGTCTCGGAAGGCCGAATCCTGCTGTCTTGCAGGTGGCGCAGTCCGGAGCGCTGAGGCTGACCGTTGGTGAGGTGTGCGGTGTCAGCGGTGGCACGCTTGTCGTGCTGGCTGCCCAAGACGGTCCGCTGCGCACTAAAAACGGTGGATACCTGTTGTTGAATCCGGCGACAAATCCTCCGGAGCCCTGATTTCTGGCGGGGATAGAAAAAGTCCCCGGCCTCTGCACGTAAAGCTCTCTTACCTTCTTTAACGCTACCCGCCACTGGCGAAAAGGCCGGGGACTATATGGTCTCCCGTTCTATCCAGTGACGGGTTTCTTATTTTATGGCGTGAAGGTAAGAGGCTGCAAAGATGCAAACTATTTTATTTCTATAACTATGTTACGTGCAGATTTAATTGAATTTAACAAGGAATTATTTCAAAAGTTGAAGCAGGCGGGTATCAAACTTGAAGATTACAAATATTGCGACCTATACCGCGACTATGTAGAGATGTCGCGCGAAGAACCTAACAGAAAGGTTGTGATGTTGACGTTGGCGCAACGATACGGCATCACTGACAGGCAGGTATATAACATTATCAACCATATGAAATCGCCTGTAGGATAATACGATGAAACCCCCGCTTCATAGAAGAAGGATTGTCTTCGTGTGACATCTCCATAATCCTTTTGTGTTGTATCCGTGAGTAAGGATATTCGCTGTCGGATCCCAGTTTTGGTTTCCGCTACAGTTCACTCATTTATTCACAACACAAAAACTAAACATTATGGCATTAGAAATGAACGATCTTCTGGCCCTGAAGTCTAT
The DNA here is from genome assembly GCA_017615835.1 of Bacteroidaceae bacterium. Classification (GTDB taxonomy): domain Bacteria; phylum Bacteroidota; class Bacteroidia; order Bacteroidales; family Bacteroidaceae; genus Colenecus. The sequence goes on from JAFZZI010000005.1 coordinate 82,222, forward strand.
GGGTAAGGAGGACGGCATGTCAGCTTACGAGCAGTTTAAGGTCGGGCACATGCAGTCAAGGCGTGCCAGCGGCACCGCCATCGCAGGTCTTGCAGTGGGTATCGGTGCGGCAGTGGCTGCCATCGGTGCCGGCGCATGGGCAGGAAGCCGTGCCCAGAACGCCAAGGAAGTGGCTATCGCCAAGAACGACGGCCTGAAGGATCTTGTGACAACCCTTGCCACCACACTGGCAGCAGAGCGTGCCGAGCGCATCAACGGCGACCAGTTCACCTTCACCCAGACACAGACCGACACACAGAGCGGTTCGCAGCAAGGCTCCATCGCCAACCAGATTGAGAACAACGCCGTAGCGCAGGCCACCCAGACCCTGCTCACCCAGGCTATGCTCGGCAATCTGAGCGAGAACGCCCATAAGGTGCAGATATACTCTGCTCCCCAGCCCTGCGGCTGCCCCGGCTGCGGCTGCAACGGCTAAAGAAGGTTGTGAGGATATGTACCCGAATCCATCAAGCAGGGTACATATCTCTCGCAATTACACCTAAATCACGGCAATATGATGTGGAACAGAAAGAAAGAACAGGAAGAGATGCTGAACCAGATTCGATTGATTAACCCAAAGAGTAAGATGACGATATCGCAGCAATGTCTGCTCATCGCCAAGGGTGACATCGACGAGGCGAAGAAGCTGCGTGACTACTTCGCTGATGTGATGACAGAACTGCCAACGGTGGATGAGCCTGACCCTACATGGTTGGACTCGACGAAGAACGCGCTGGATGGCATCCTGTCATGGGGTGACGAGCATCGGCAGGGTTTGTTGCAGGTTTATGAGATCGTGCGCGGGCTGACGGGCAACCGCCTGCCTCCGCTTCCTATCACCGGCGTGACAGCCGATGCCAGCGAGGCGTCCGCCGCCGCGCTGCCGCCCATCAATGAAGAGTAACAATAAAATCACGGCAAGATGAAAGTATTTCCAATCACGATAAGGATTTACGCCGAGGACGAGCAGGAGGCTGAACAAGCCCGCCATGCGCTCGGCGGTTTTGTGGACCAGATGGGGCAGCTGGGTGTCATGGTCACCGGCAGCAAGATTGCCAGCGGCATGGAGCGCTGGGATAAGAACACCTTCGTCAAATCCAGGATCATCGACCATTTCAAGAACAAATAAACAGTAACAATAATGGCAGAAAAGAATCAATCCGCCGCAGGCGTGACAGCCGAGCCTGTAGGCATGAAACCGCTGTCACAACAGTCAGGACAGGCCCGTCCCTGTCCCAAGGACTGCCGCCTATGCTCGATGGCACAGCAGATCTGCTGCTCGTCGATGTTGTCATTCCAGATGTTCGAGGTCATGAACGGCGTCATCACCCGCCTCGACCTGCAGTCACAGCGTATCTATGAGCTCGAACAACACATCGCGGCCATCCGGAGCACCGAAACGGAGCTGTCCGCTCCAGCGCCCGTCCAGGGTGACCTGTCTGAAGAGTGAAGCACAAGGGGAGGTCGGTGCAGATAATAGGACCTCGTATAAATAAACACATAAAACAAAACAGTTATGGCTTGTAACAAACAAAACGGAAAGACGTACTACAATTCGCTTACGCCTTACCCGGGAGCCACCGCCGCTTCCGCCTCGTATCTGCTGGATGCCACTCATTACACATGCGGCAACAAGCAGATGTGTATCAACTCCGCCGAGGGATTCCCTCTCGCAAGTAACTTCGACATTCAGGTGCTCGGCGCGCCCCGTTCGTTAGGTGATAACCTCTACTGCTGCGACATACGCTGCATCTGTGACCTCACTTACCAGCAGATCTATCGCTGCGGATGCGGCTGTTCCAATTCATGTCTGGAGACGGAGAAAATCATCGTCACCAAGTGTATCCCCTGTCCTTCTGCCGACGTACCTACCGTCACCCCTGTCGGCGTGAGCGCATCACCCGTAGGTTCCACCTGCGGCTGTCCATCCACCAACATGGTTGACGTGGAGTTTGCTTTCACCGTAGAGAGCGGTGCTGCCGCAGCAGGAGAGTAAGTCATGGGCTGGAGTGATATTGCAACCATTGTCTTTGTCTGCACGACAATCAACCATCTCGGGCTGGTGCCGGCCATCGAGCGCATCGTCCGCCGTCGCCTGCCCGTCGTGAATTGCCCCAAGTGTCTCGCTTTCTGGAGTGTGCTCATTCTCGGTCTGAGCGGCGACGGCATCTCGGCCGCCAACCCCTCCGGCGTGGTTCATTGGCTTGCAATATCCCTCCTTGCTGCTTATGCAGCCGTATGGCTTGAATTATTCATGTATTCTATCGACACCATTTACAACCGCATCTATGACACGCTCAGCAAATACAACCCCGAAGAAAACGAAAGCAACTAAGGAAGCATCGGAGCGCTCCGTTGGGTCTGCCGCTATGCCGCAGCAGCCCAAGACGAACGTCAAGCCTCGCAAGACTGTAGCCGCCGTCCGTCGCATCCCCGTGCAGTATACTCCCCGCATCCCCGGCACCCATTGCCCCGGATGTTGAACCTTCGCGAATCATCACCGGCCCCGTATTCTCGCAGGGGTCATATATAACCAACAACAAAAACAGAAGACAAAATGGCAACAACACAAGAACTCAAAGAGAGATACATGGACCTGTACGACTACATGGTCCAGAGTAAGGATCCGAAAAACATGAAAGCCTTCGGATGTGTCATGACGGAGATGATGGACGTCATGCTGGCCAAGTTACCCGCAGAAGCCGAGGAGATGATAGACCAGCTTGAAAGTATCAGGTGGCATCAGTATCTCACCCCGAAGGAAGCGGAGAAGATAGTGGCAGCCATGGATCCCAAGGCTCCGTGGAGCCGTGACGCATGGAAGCAGGCTATGGAATCCTTTGGGCTGCCCGTCGAAGATGCGCCGCACTACAACCGCTGTGCACTCTGGGTGGAGATGAACAAGACCTACAGCGACTACGGAGAGGAGATCGCTGCGCTGCTCGGCAAGCCACTTCAGCCGAATGATGCCGACATCATCACCGCCTGCTACAAGATGGCCCTGAAGACGCTCCGCGACAAGGATGGCGTTTATGATATCCGCAAGTATTTCCTCTGGTGATGGATATCGGTGCCGTTGCTGAAGCTCTTATGCGCCGTAAGCTCCTGGAGGGTGTCTGTGACCGCATGACTCCCGATGAACGGAGTCTGTTTATCCAGATAGCGACGCAGCAGCGTGACACCGCTGATGTCATGCGGGCTCTCCGGCAGCAGCAGGCACAACTTGCCGACCTGCGGAAGCACCAGCAGACCTTCGGCGAAGATTTCCTTAGTAATGTGGCCGGCAACGCAGCATATGATGTGCTGCTGTATCTGGCCCGTCGGCTGTTCAAATAGAGATAACCGTCATTCGCCGTGATTGGTTGTGGGGTGCCGGTACCGAAAGGTTCCGCATCCCACTCTTTTTGTCCGTCTGCCCTTGATTCAGGTACTCTCTAAGAGTATTTTGCAAATAAAACAGTATGAAATGTAAGGAATATCGCGACGATCTGATTGCCATTACGGCCGTTCCGGTCACTAAGATCAGCAGCATTACCTCCGTCATGCTGGAGACTGGGCCGGTAGTTAGCTATGACTTCTCGCAACACTTCGATGCGGACACAATCGTTATAGGGATGTCGAAGGCGAGAGGCATGAATGACGGCATTACAACGGCTGTCGGGTCTCTCATCCCTATCAAACACGGTACTGGCAAGATGAAAGATAATGAAGGAGACGGTGTAGCCGGGCGGCTGCATACCGTCGGCGTGAATTGCGAGGTGGACGATCGCGACAGCAACGTCTGGAATAACCTGCTCCAACTGGAGCGTACACCTTGCCACCTGCTGCTTATGTTCCGCGACAACAGTCAGGCTTTCGTGCGTGCCATCGAGGACTCTTATGTCTGTCAGGCGGAGCGTGACGGCGGCAAGACTTCCGTATCGTTCACTATCCAGAACCTTACAGGCATCCAGCTGCTTGCTGATTAGACGCGGCGACCTTACGCCATATCTTCCACAGGTCATTCACGAGCGAGGACTTGGTGGTTGCCGTGGCTATAAAATGACTCCCGTATTGCATGTTCGCAAAGTTGAGAATGGCTATGTCAGGCAGGAGGATGACGTGTTGCGTCTGCCGGCGGTTGACAATCGTCAGCCGCTCCCCGAAGGGGTTGTTTTGAAGCCATCCTGAAGATGATGGCGATTTTTCCGGCGACAAATCCGCGACAAGTGTCAGGTGGCTGATAACATCCAGCTTACCCTTTCCGTCCATCTGCGCCCATTGTTTCCGCATCCAGTGCGTGATGGCATCGGCGGCACGGTCAGGTAGTGCCGGTGCCGCTATCAACATATCTGTCTGGCTATAACGCGTCATCAGGGCGGGCAGCAACTCCGCCATGCTCATGTCACCGAAGCATTCAAACAGCGTTGTTCCGCTCTTTCCTAATTCTTCACGCAAAGCCAGCAGATGCTTTTTTGCGCAGCAGGGCTCAATGATTTGCATTGCTTTTGATTCTTATCCAATTGAAAAACGAGACCCAGGTTATCTGTAGCCTGAGCCTCGCTGGCATGTAATAATCCGTGATGAGGATTAGTTGCTTGAATCAGTTTCCTCTTCCTCCTCGATGGCGCCGTACCACTTCATGGTGTCGTATACCTGGTAGTTGCAAACTACCTGCGGAGTTGTTCCGTGATCATCAGTACGCGCTGCACCGCTGTCGTTGCCGGATGAGTATTGGATATCACCGTCGGGGTTGCCGACAACCTTCCACTCCTTGCCTTCACTGGTAGTCTTACCTGTGGGGAAGAAGCAGAGATAATGACCGCCCATATTATTGAGCCTGCGTCCCAATACCGCCATGTCATCCTCGTTGTTATCGACGCGCCAGGTGCCGGTATGTGTCCAGCCTGTGCCCTCGCCGTTATGCTCGGATGAGACCTTTCCGGTGTTGCTCTTGAAATCAATCTTGAAACCCTTCAGGGCTGTACCACCGGAAGGAGTGATGTCATATCTGTTTTTTTGGTCGTTGACGGCAATGAGAGAGATGTGGTCTTCGTCCAGCGGCACCACCATCATATAGCTACTCAGACCGGCAGGGTTCTCCTGGCAGTCCTTGTTAGCTTTTACGTGTCTTAAATCGCAAAGTCCCATAATCGTAGAAGTTTTGTGTTTGTGCTGTTGTTACTTTTGTTTTATGTGTTAGCATAATCGAGGTCGGAGGGCGGCCGCCTGACAACGATGGTTCAGACCACCGCCCTCCGATACCGATTTAGTTGCTCGATGAGCTGTCAGATGAAGAAGAACTTGCACCTGCGTTCTCCTCCTCGAACTTGGCGATGAGGTTGACAACGCCGCCGGGGAACTTGTAGTTGTACGGGTTGGCGGTTGCGCCGTTGCTCCAGCCTACGAACTTGTAGCCGCTCTTGGGAGTGGCGGTCACGGTGATGATGTCATCCTCCTGGTAGAGATCCTTGGCGCCGCTGGAGATGGCGGCAGTACCCTCGTTCTCGTCGTCGGTACCAACGGTGAACACGTCGGCGATGTAGTCGCCAGCGGGCACCTTCGGAGCAACGTTAACCTGCTCGTTCACGCAGAACACCTTCGGGCTGTAGTCGCGGATGCGGGTAGCCTGTGCGGTCTGGATCTGGTAGTCATACAGGTTGTGGTCGTCGCTGTTACGCTCCACGGTGATGTTGGCCTGGCTCTCAGGACGGATGTCGCAGATATACTCCAGTGTGCCGGGCAGGCAGAATATAATCTGTGAGCCACGACCCATGGAAGCATGTGACTTCATCACCAGATTCTTCATGGTGGTGAAGCGCCATCCGGCATTCTGGGTTGAGGGAGCCAACTGCGGGTGATGGAGCATGTAACCCTCTACTATCTTATCAACAAGCTCTGAGCTAGCGTAGCACAGGATCTCGTCGGCGCCGAGCAGGTCGGCATCCAGAGCGTTGTAAGCCTCCTTGAACTTGTTGTAAGCCTGCTCAGGAGTGATGCCGGCAGACATCAGGTCGCCAGTGGTGATCAGGTTGCCGATGGCGGCGCTGATGGTGCCGCTGGTGATGCCCTTGGCGATGCGGGTGTAGATGCCGTCATAGAGAGACAGACCCAGCTTCACCTGATTGTCGGCGGTCTCAGGCAGGTTGGCGTTGGCCTCGTTGCCGTAGAAGAAGTTGGCGCGGACGTCCTGGGCGTGGCGCTTGGCGATCTTGTCAAGCAGGAACGCGGTCTTCTCGGCATTGTTGGTGCCGTCGGCGTTCACGTGGAAGGGCTCCTTCTCACGGTACTGCTGGACATTGTCCTGTGGGTGAGTGACTGCGAGAATCACCTTGGCGGGGTTCTCGGTGATGGTGCCAAGCTGTACCTTCTTGACAGCGCCGGCCTTGTACTGGCGGGCCAGGAGGCCCTTGTCGTTGAAGAGCATCAGTTTGTCGATGTTCTCAACGTCGGTGGTGACGGTGATCTGCAGGTCTTCCAGCATCTTGTCGTCAAGCATGGAAGCGCGACTGACGAGGTCAACATGAAGTTGCTCGGTCACAGTCTGCACCTGAGAAAGATTGATTGCGTAAGCCATAATCAGTGTTTGTATTAAAGGGTGAATAATTGTGTTTGTGTTGACTGTTGTTTACTTGTGCCGGTAGGTCTTTTGTTTCTCGTCTTTCAGACGGAGACGCTCACGAATTTCATCGACGCTCATGTCGCTGGTAATCTCGCTCTTGACGCTACCCATATCCTTCGGACCTTCACCGGTGCCGTTGTCGGCTGGGATGCCGCCTTCTGTGTCGGTCATGGTGCCGGGTTTGCCCGCCATCTCCTTTACCTCAGCGTTCAGGTCAGTTACCTGCTTCTTAAGGTTGTCGATGAGGGTGTCCTTCTCCTCGATACTCTTGTCGCGGTCGGCGATGACGGCATCCTTCTCGGATAGTTGAGTGTTCAGATGGTCGATTTCGTCTCTCATCTTTCGCGTCTCGTCCATGGCGGCGTCGCGCTCTTCGGTGATACCTTCCATTGTGGCGACCTTTTCCTGAAGTCGGGCAATCTCTATGTCCTTCTGCTCAATCAGCTGTTGGGCGTCATCCAGAGCCTTCTGGGTATTGTCTATCTCCTCAGTGGCGGGTGCCTCCTCGGCAGGTTTCTCCTCCTCGGCAGGTTTCTCCTCCTCGGCAGGTTTCTCCTCCTCAGCGGGTTTCTCCTCCTCAGCAGGCTTCTCCTCCTCTGCGGGCTTCTCCTCCTCTGCGGGCTTTTCCTCCTCAGCGGGTTTCTCCTCCTCAGCGGGCTTTTCCTCCTCAGCGGCGGGCGCCTCCTCGGTTTTTGTTTCTGTGGTAGCCGGAGCTTCGGATGCCGGTACACCCTCTTCTCCATTAACCTTCTTCTCTTCTTCTGTCATATGCTCTTGTTTTTTTGGTTGGGCAACTTCTACGGTATGGGGACCCAAAAGACCCTGTTCATCCTTGGTGACATGTCCGTCATCGACCATTCTTAAATCGCCGCGGCTCGTAGCGATGGCAGCCTTCTGCTGCTCAGTGAGGTTAGCCATCTCTTCGGGTTCCTTGCCCTCCGGCTTCTCTTCCGGATCTTCCTTTGGCTCGGCCGTCACCATACGTGCGGCTGTCAGTGTCTGGTTGGCAAGCTCAAATACGCACTCTATGGCGCGGTTCATGTCGCCTATCTCATCTACCAGTGCCGGAATGAGCTCCTGTGCCTCGAACACTTTACCTGTCAGCATGTCGTCTGTGACGAGCGGACGGTTTTCGCGGACGGTCTGGTGAAACTCCGTCGTGTCCTTGTCGAGTTCAGCCTGCAGCTTCTCATATTCGCCTGCGGCGGCCTCGCGATACCAGTCGTTTTTCTCGGGGCAATCCTTGCCTACCAGCTCTACATATCTATAGCCGTCCCGATCCACGGTATCATGGGCGACAGCCCAGAAAGCAGCCATCGTGCCGATGCAGCCAAACTGGTCGCGGGGGTTCATTACCACCACCCTGTCACAGCGACATGCGAGGTTTACGCCGCTGCTGCAGCACATGCCGTCAACGAAAGCCACGGTAGGCTTACCCTTCTCGCGGCAGTCGTTAATCATCATCTCGTAGTCGTTGCGGCATTCAGCCTGACCGCCGGGAGTATTGATGATAAACAGGTGTCCTACCACCTGCGGTATAGTATTGGCATACATCACCTGATCGCGAAAGTCCTTGGTGCCATATGAGCAGCCGTCGCCGTCACGGGTGACGGGGCCGTCCACCACTACCACGTTGATAATCTCGTCATCCTCCTGTAACTCCTCGCCGTTCCAGTAAAGATGACTCTCTATCCGGTGGATATTGCCAATGTACATCTTGTCCTCGAAGTTGGCGCCGACGGTCTTGCCGTCCTTCTGGCAGCCCTTCTTTGACAGGAGGTAGCCGTGCTTCTTCTTGACGTCGTTAGGCAGGTGTAACTCGATGGCGTTCTTCAGGGCGTCGGCATAAGTCTGTGCCATGTCGGGCCTGAAGTCCCACATCTTCGTATGCATGATGTTTAATAGTGAGATGTCCATATCTTTGTCGTTTTTCGCAAATTACATAGTATCGGTTTCAAAATCAAGGGCAACCTGAACTGTTATTTCCTTTCCGGTGTCCGATGTGTAACCGGGAAGCCTGTAAACAGCTTACGGCTGTTCTGTTCGTCCTGCTGACGGTAGCGGCGACGCCGGGCGGCTTTGGCGTTCTGCTCATCCTGCCGGGCCTGCTGTTCTGCAGCCTTCACCTTTCTATATATAGGACTGTCCACTGCAGCCTCGCCAAGCGCCTCCAGGTTATCCTCGATATAGTTGCACGTCATAGCCATCGCCTGCTGCGCGTCGGTCATGCTGTCGCGCCGTGCCAGTTTCTCCTTTACCGGGGCCAGCTCCGTCCGGCGACTCTCCACGTAGAAAGCCAACGCCGTTCTCAACAGCGACAGCAGCTCATCCAGCGTCTCGTCATGATGCCGCTCCGTCTTTCTGTCATCCTGACTGTCGCTCGAAGATGTCGAGCTGCTCTCCGACGAGCAGCTGCTTGACGAACCGTCGTGCTCTTGTTCAGCATGCTGCTGTGATGCAGCAATCCCTTCGTTGGCATATTTGATCACAGCCTTCAGCAACGTGCCACCTATCCTTGGTTTCAGGTATGTATTCTGGCAGAACCTGATATCTCTAACCAGTGCCACATACGCCATCCGCTCCCCTTTGATGTCGAGATATTCGTTTAACACACGGGCAGTCTGGAAGAGCAGGTCCTTATGGATGTAAAAAGCATCTGCCTCCTTCCATTTCTCGGTGAACAGTCTCTTTCCTTTGGCATCGGCTTCAAGAAACAGCAAAAGGTCGTCAATGGCGCGGCCGGCGCTCATGAAGGCATCCTTTGTCGCCCGTTCCACTTCCTTGGCGTCGGCAGGCTCGTAGCCGTCGGCGCTCACACGGTTCATGCCTCCTCCGCCGTTGAAACTGACCGTCAGCAAGCCGGCTTTGTGGCTCAACATCTTGTAGAACTCTATGCGCTGGCATATACGCAGCAGGCGGATGGTCTTCAGATCATCTTCAGGCACGTCACGCTCCGCCTGTGACACCGGTTCGTCGCTGCAAGGCGCCAACATGCCCGCCTGTATATTATCCATCCTCTCTGTGACGTCAGCGTACGTCAGTCCCGGGTCATCCTTCGCCTTACCTGTCGGCTTGATGGTTGTGGCGGTGATATCCACATAAGTCTCCCTCAGTCGCTCATACTCCGCGCAGAGGTGCTCATATAGCGGTGCGCCAAGCAACGGCTCCAGTGCGCCGCGTTCCTCCTCTTCAAGGTAGGGAAGCAGCTCCTCCGGCCTGCTCCACCGGGAAGTGGGCATAACACTCAAAATCTCGTTTTCCGTACGTATAAACATAGACTATGCCGTTTTGGCTGCAATTTGCAATATGACGGCCTTAAAATCAAGGGCAAGTAAGTCTGCCCTTGATTTATGGGCTGTCACAAAGTATATTGCAATCGTAGATAACCAATACAAAACATTTTGATGATGGAAGACAAAGTGACTATTGATCCCAGGTTTATGAAGTATGACAAGACAGAAGTGGAAGAGATTCTTGAAAAAGCAGACTCGATGCTTGTCCTGGCAACGGAAGAGGAGGTGCGAAGTATTGTGACCAACTATGATTCATATGACAGTTCTTCGAGCGAATAGCGACTATGCTCCAGCAAGGACCTGTGCCGCGTGGATTACTGCAGTTGTTAGTGTTGTCGTTGAGTGATATTATCCGCGCAGTCAACTCTTCACCACATGCTCGTGCTCACGGTTTGTTCTAGCAATGCCTATCCGGTTTGCAACAGTCCATGCGGGCAATCAACAAAGCCGATGCTACAGCTCTTGCTACTGTAACGACTATGGGTTTCGGCGGTGTCGGTAAAGCACGGCGTGCGCAGTATTACACAGATTACACCGACAGCAGGGCTCTTCGTAAAAACAACGAGTAAACATTATTCACCAATACAATAAAAGATTATGGCAAAAAAAAGTTTGATCACCCGTGGGCATCTTGAAGCATTTCATGACGAGTTGCGGAAGGCAATGGCCAACGGTGACATGGACATCCTCGCCACTACCCTGCAGTCATGGGCTGAGGATATAGGGTTGAGTGTAAAGAACACTTGGGATGAAACCATCCGCACCACTGCAGGGGAAGATCCCATTGAGACCGAACAGGGCGGTGTGCTGGAAAGCATAGTGGCCAAGACGGACTTCAAATGTACGAAGCTGCGCACTACATCTTACAACCAGCTGCGTCTGGCATCGGACGGAGGCGGCGCCATAGCTGTCGGTACCGGCCGTTACTTCCCTGTTCCGAAACTGACCCTTGGGCAGTTCGGCGACGCTTCAGAGAACAACGGACTGTTGCTGACCGACAGCGACGGTAACAACATCGCCAACGCCACCGTCTATTTCAAGGCGCTGGCCGACGGCACCCCCACCTCAGTCACCAACGGCACGGTATGTAGTAGTCAGACCGTCACCTATGGCGGCAAGAACTACAAGGTATATACAACACCCGGCCCCGGCTACCTTATCGTGAGCGGCGTCACCTTCTCCGACGTCTGCGCCCATATCGCATGGGAGGACTGGTATGATAAGTTTGTAAGCCCCACCGACGAGGATGATGTGGCCGACAGCATTGATGTGAGCGGACTGTTCAGCGCAGCTCCCAACGGCACGGGTAAATTCCTAGTCTGCGGTAATGCCGCCACACGTGCGGAACGCACCGACAGCACTCACATGCTCATCACCGACCCCATCGGTCGCGTCACCTCACCTTCATGGACAAACACTATCCAGGAAGACGGTGAAACCTATCTGCACGAGCTGACCATCAGCGGTATGAAGAATGGTGGTGCTGCCTTCATAGAGGGCAGCGAGCAGGTGCTGTCTGTAAACAACACCACAGTAAGCTACAGCGACCAGAATGCCACAGCCATCAGCGGCGCGGTGCGCTATGAGAAGGCTACCGCCGCCACCGCCAACGTTACCCTCGGCAAGACAGCCTACGCCTTGAATGACTGCGGTGTGGAGTTAAAGGAAGGCGCAGAGGGTGCCGCATGGTTCGTCTGCGGCTACACACAAAATGTGCCTGATGCGTTGAGCCAGATCGCAAAGGTCAAGTTGAACTCCATGGCACAGGTCACCAGCGAGGCGCTGAACATACTATACCAGGAGAACGCAGGTCTCAAGGCCCGGATTGCTGCCATGGTGGCTGATGATGAGTATCGCAAGCCGTTGGAGAGCTCTGTCGCCGGAGCACCCAGTGCCGCCAATATACCGACCAACTGGAATGAGGAGGCGATGGGTGTATGGAACGGCTGTCCGCGTTTCACAGGTCAGGAGTATATCGACAAGGCGTCGAAGAAGCTTTACCGCTGTCTGTGTGTACCTACCAACTCAACCGACAACTGGACGGTGATGAACTAAGTGAAAGTTAAAAGTTAAAAGTAATAAGATATGGCTATCAAGAAAGTAAATACTCTGAGTGAGTATAACGCCCAAGCCCCATCGGTGGGCGAGAGCGACGTGACCCTTATCTCACAGGAGAGGGCAGTGAAGTATGACGGCGTGAATGTGCGTACCGACATGCCGCAGATAGGTGATGCTGTGTACCACGACGGCAATGAGGTGTTGTTTATCAAAGGTAACACCCTAAAAAACTCGTTACTCGACTCATTGCTGCTCACCAAGGTGGGTTTTGTATGCGGACTGTTTGGTGACTATGCCCTTATCTGTGATAAGAATAGTGCCAGTAAGAAGTATCTCGATGTCTGCCAGTACAGCATCACCGCTATCAACTCGACCAGTCTGGTAATCAAGTTGCGTATGAGCCCCAACTACGACGTGGATACCACCGTGAATGTGACGCTGACCTCTGCCGCCATTAATGCTACCAGTGCCGACGAGATTAGCGCTGCAGTGGCCGCCAAGGCTACGGAAGTGGGTGACACTAAGGCATGGTGGGCATACTTGGCCAACGACAACGACGAGAAGGTGACCAGCGGAGGCACGAAGATTATCATCCAGTGCGACACATGTGTGGATTACCGTTTTACCAATGTCTCGGCTACGGGCTGCACTATTGCTCACACCACATGGGGTGACCTGCCCGCCAAAAGTAATTATCTCAAGGTGAACGGAAAGACCACGAGCTATCGCGGCCTGATGAATATCGCCCGAGGTGCTGCTTACTGGGCCACCAACAGCACCCGTGTGCTGAGCGCCAATGTAGCCGTTCACGGCGAAGCAAGTGATACCGATCCGATGAAGAAGAGCGACTTCCTCACCAGCGCCTACGCTGCCGAGTTGAAAGCCTACTACGGCACCTACGAGAAGTATCTGGCAGGTGAGTTTGGCATCCTTGCTCCACAACAGCAAGGCGCGTTCTCTCTGCTCAGCGGCAAGGAGATGACCATGAAGTACGCGCTGAAGACCGCCCCCACCAAGGCTGGCAGCACAAAGTACAAGTTCCCGCATCTGTACTACTGCTACAACCGTAGCTACGGCGTTGACGGGTTGAACTTCGGTGATTGGTTCTCGCCGGGTGTTGCTGAGGGTGTACAGATGATGGATGACAAGACGATTGCTCTTGTCAATCCCACAGCTACGAAGATGGGTATATCTACTATCAGCAACAGCACGGGCCGTTGGTTTGCTCAGAGGTACGACGCTAAGTATGCCTGGAATTTCAGCGGCGGCTACGGCTACCTCTACGACAACAACGTGTGCTACGCGCTTCTCTCGCAGGCGGTGGCGCTTTATAAGATTAAACATTAACATTAGCTTCCCGTTCCGTCCGCTGCAGCGGCGGACGGGAGCTGTTAAAAGGAGCGTCAGCGCCTCGCAAACAGAATAAGAATGGATTACAGTAAATTCAGGGACTACGGCGAGTATCTCGAATACTGTTGCGAGGAAGCTGCCGATAAGGCGGAAAGGGAATATGAGCAACAAAGCCAGAAACGACAAGGGAAGCATACTGATTGATGTGGAGAACCTGCTCGACGTGTTTGAGCCGTGTTTCATGCGGATGCCGAAGATACGACGCATTCATGGTGCTGCCGTCAGGATGGAAGACGCTGCCTACGACCTCATCAACTACTATCACATAGCCTATGAGATGACAGGTCCCGACGAGGTCTGCGAGAAGCGTCATTACATCACACAGATGATAGGCGCCTACGGCAGGATGCAGTCATGCTTCAAACGGCTGATGAAAGTGGATATCGACACCCAGAAACGGAGTAACCCGGAGAATAAAGGTGAGATGAGTCTATTCAGTGACACGGCGAAACTGGCTATAGCGCAAAGTATGGAGCGTATTGAGGAAGGTGTCAGGAAGTGGCGCAGTTCGGTGAAACTGTCCCGTATCGTGAGCACAGGACGGTCGGCTCCACAGGAGGCAAGAGGTTCTGTGTCAGAATTTCGGGAGTAAAAGGCGGTGCGGCTATCATTTATAGCATAACAGACGATGCACCGACTACCGCACGAACCGTTGGTTTGCTCAGAGGTACAACGCTAACAATGCCTGGAATTTCAACGGCAACAACGGCAACCTCAACAACAACAACGTGAACAACGCGAATCTCTCGCAGGCGGTGGCGAATTTGCTTAGCGAAACCAATATACAGACGACAATGACAGAAGCGGAAATCTTTGTCCGGCAGATGGAGCTTAACTTCAAGACGTGGCGCAACAAGCGTCGCGGAGGTGACTCGCTGGCCTACGAGCGGCATATCATATCGAATACCGTCCGTGGCGCCCGCCGTCGGATGGAACGTACGCTTCGCATCGAACACAACTTCGCCTTCCTCACGCCCATACCCCGCTGGCGGGAGATTATGGCTACGGAGTTTGAGGGCCGTAAGGCCGATCATGAGATCTGTGACCTCGTGATACCGCTGGCCGACAAGATTCTCTCTCCTTATACCTTCAACAACCGCAAGGGTATGGGTTCGCAGGCGGCCATCAACAAGTTGATAGAGCATATCAACACGGTGACGGAGAACTACACGAAGCCCGCCCGCATCATCAAGATAGACTTCAAGGGTTACTTCCCCAACGCCCTATGGTCGTTTGCCGAGCAGTGCATCTGCCGGGTGATAGACCAGTCGGACCACGAGGATAAACCCTACCTGAAATGGCTCACGATGATAGCCGTCCACTGCAACCCTGCCGCACATTGTGAGCTTCGAACACCCCGCCATCTCTGGCATGGGCACATCGACCCCGAGAAGTCGATACTCGCCAAACCGGAGGGCGTAGGTGCAGCTATCGGCAGGCTCATCTGGCAGACGTCAATGGGTCTTTACATCAACGACATCATAGTATGGCTTACCGAGGAATGCGGCATTCTTCTGGTCTGCTTTGTGGATGACATCGTGATGGTGGTACCGGAGCAATACCACGAGTATGTGCTGCGTCTGCTGCCCGAACTGCGCCGCCGCTTGGCGGAACGCAACGTCCATCTGAACGAGAGGAAGTTCTATGACCAGCCTTATGAGCATGGTGTAGAGTTTCTTGGCAGCCATATCAAACCATATCGGTTACACCTGAACAACATCACCTACGGGCGGGCACTCAACCGCATCCATGAACTCAACGGCAAGCGCTATAAAGACATTGACGCGATGGTCAGCTCGTTCAACTCATACAGCGGATTGTTGAAGAGCCGTACCGACTATACCCGTCTCATCAGCCTGCGTGATGAAATGGCACCATGCTGGTGGAAGTGGCTCGCATGGGACCAACAGCGTCTCTGTATCATTTACAAGCCGCAGTACAGTATCCATTCCAGATTAAACCAAAAGTATCATTTACATTTAAAAAAATTAGCAGCATGACACAAGACATTCAGAGTCTGCTCAACGAGCAGCACAGCATCATCCTCGACCGCGAGGCTAAACTGAAGAACTACGACTACATCGGCGTGAAGATAGCCATGGGAGTCAGTAAGAAATCGGACTATGCCGAAGAGATCGCCCAGACGGAGCAGTGGCGGCAGGACATCAATGCCGCCCAGGCGCGCATTGCCGAGCTGGAGGCCGAGGCATCGGAGGATGCGGAACCCACCCCCGCCGAGTAGCTTTTCTCGCAGGTATCTAAAGACATCACCCCAGGCGTCATTGATGACGGCTTGGGGTGATGTCTGCTGTTGTATTGTCGCGTGTCTTGATGGCTTCCGTCACGGTCACTTCCATAGTTCCCTGTGTTCCCTCACCCATTCCATCGGGTTCTTGTCCCTCCAGCTTCCATGTCCTAGGTGTAGGATATAGTCGCTCAGCGGCAGTTCATACACAGGCAGGCCAGCCTCTCTCACAGCCTTATGGAACCAAGCCCCTGTGTCGTAGCGGTGGTTGGGCCGTTGTGTTGTCAGGTTCCACATCCAGTCGCCGTTGAAGTAGCGGATGCCGTGTGTTTCCATCATCGGCACATTCAGGAAACAGAGGAACGGCTGTACCTTCTGGATGTCATAACCAAAGCGCCGCCTCACATTCTCCCCCAACTCCCCTACCCATGCACATTCGGTATGCTGCCAGAACACGCTTATATCCCGCCGGATGAGTACATCCGAGTCCATGAGCACTAACGGCTCCTCTGCGTGGTCGCACAGCCACTGCACCGAGTAGCAGTGCTTGGCGCTTCCGTAGTTGTTGCCCGGCGAAGGCTCGCGGTCCGGAAATGTCCGCAGCCATGCCTCGAAGTCTATCAGCTGCCCTCGCGTGTTATCTATGACCGTCACCATCGGAGCAAAGTCCTGTACGAAGACGGCGTTCTTCGACATGAATGTCAGACGGTCTGAGTTGTCAAATACCGTCACATGTACCCCTGGCGTATGCTTCCACAGCGAGAGGATGGCGCACCGCGTCAGCCTCGGGGTGTTATAATGAACGATAGCTGCCTTCATTTGTACATCCTCCCGTTCTCATAGCACCATACCGGCTTGCCTGCCAACTGGAATATCCGCTCTGCCTGGTGTGCACTGCTCTCTACAAACAGTTTGGCCCATGCCGCCTGCCGGTACAGCTGCGCCTTGTATTTGGCCGGGCTCATCATGCTGTTGCGGACATCCCTGTCCGGCGCGTCAAACATCAGCAGCTCGTCGTAGTCTATGCCATGTCCATGCAGCCATGCCTCCGTCACGCCGCGGTACTTCTCCAGCCTGTAGGTCACGAAAGCGCCTACATGTGTCGTGGGGATGATCATCGGCACGGCATCCGGCAGATAAGCCTCATAGGCCGGCGTATCACGGTCGTCGGGCGGATCCTTGCATACCAGCCCGTCGATATCCCACATGCTCGACTGTGTCTTCTTCTCGTAGTGATGCAGCACATTCCACTCGTACAGCCACATCTTCTCGCCTTCGCGCCATATATCTTCCAGCCAGATATCCACCATCTGCTTGGCGTTCCTACCCTCAGCATACACACATCCGTAGATGATGTCATATTGTCCCTCCAGTGGTGACAGCCGCTCTCTCGCCTTGCGCATGGCGTTGCCGAAGAACACCGTATCATCCAGCACCAGCACCTTCCTCCTCCTAACTGTCGTGGCATCATCTAAGCCGGCTTCCCTCATCAGCCGCCGTCTGCCGCCGCACCCCATCTCACGTCCTTCGATGAACGCATCCAGATCGGCACACCGTTTGTTCAGCAACTCTGCCAGCATCAATGCCGCGATCATCCCCGACCGTGGCACACCCACGATCAGGTCCACATCCTGCGGTACTTTCCATACGTTACGACGTATGCAGTCCGATAGATCCTCATAACTTCTGTATCTCATTACCGGTCTCTTTGTTCAACTTGTTCTCTATTTCCCTTTTTACTATCGCCGCCCGCTGCTGCCAGTCGCCGATATGTTCATTGTCGTTCAGACAGACTATGCCTGCCTGCGGGTCGCGGATGATGGCGCCAAGGTTCGCTGTCGGCGTGTTCTGGTCAGTATAGTGTCTTGTCGGCCTGTATGCCACATATAACCCGGCAAACTGCTGATATAACAGGTAAATCCAGTTGTTGGCCGAATGGTCGGTACGTCCCAGCGGTGACAGATACCTGCTGATTTCCTCTCCATGCCTTCTCCATACCTCTTCGCAGCTGCTCTTCAGAATGGCCGAAAAGATATGTCCCGTGTCAGGATATGTCTTCGTGAAGTGTTTCCCGAACGGCTTGCCTATCATATTCTGCTGCCACATACACTTCTTCTGGAAAGTGTTCGGGCTTGTCGGGTATGTCCTGTCTTTAATTATCTGACACGGCAGAGGCGTGCCGCCCGGTCCTTCCGGACGGAAGAAGTCACTCGGCTCCAGCGGTGACAGCGGGAACATGTCGTCATTGGCGTAGATGAAACAGTCCGACAATCCAGGTATCCTGTGCAGGAACATCTCGATACATGGTGATGCAAAACAAGGCAGGTGCTCGGCGGGGATGAAATCACGATGGAAGACGATACGTATTTTCATACCGTCCTCACCCTTTCCGTCAAGAGATGATTTAAGGAGGGACTGTATATCCTTCATCCACGGCTGCACCTGTGACTCCCTTGCAAGAAGTATATGAATTTGGCGTATCCACGGCATATACTTCATGCAGCACCTCACCAGCAACTCTTCTGTGCCCCACGAGCGGAAGCGGACATTGTTCATTGTCTGTCCGCTGCCATGATAACGCTCGTAATCCCTCTGCCACTCCGGATCTTGCGGAAACACCATCGGGACGACAAGGTCAATAGTTCTCTCCATATCTCGTCACTGTTTTCTTGCCGGTATCGTAACTGTCAACCAGTCCGCCCTTCCCGTACACGCTGAACACACCCTTGATGCCGTCGGTCAGCGCACGTTCCAGCAGGTCACTCTGACGGTCGATGCTCTGCTGCAGCGAGGCGGCCATCTCCATGCTCATGCCGCCGTCCATCGTGCTGTCGGTCATCACATCGAAGTCGTCGATATTACCCTCGGCATAGGCGCGGACTCCACGGCCTCGGCGCATGCTGCGGCGCAGGGCGGGCATGCCGCCGTTGTAGAGCGTCTGGATGGAACGCCATATCTCGGGCTCGTTCATCTGTATGTTACGGGTGGTCTTGGCGTCGATGATGGCCTCACGCCCTGCCTCACCCACCAGATGAAACTCAGGACCGCTGGTGATGTGTGTCCGCGGGTTCCGGCCTGTGTACTTGGCGCGGTATGTTTTGCCGTCCGCCGCGTCCACGTTATACTGGCGGCCCGGCGTCAGCGAACCCGGTTCAGTGAACTCGTTCACGTTGCCTTCGGCGTAGGTCAGCATGCCGGTAGAGAGACGCCCGGCGCTGGCGCTGCTGGCGCCGGTAACCTGCGCCACCTCTGCCTTACCCTTGGCCAGCTTACTCGTGGCTACGCCGATAGCAGCACCCAAAAGGGCACTCAATACAGCAAAGATGGCAGTACCGGCAATTGGGTTTATATTTAAACACTGTGCCAGAATTTCGGGCAGGGATACAAGGGTTTCTGTTTCTGACTTGAACATCTTAGCCTGCATCATAGCGATGGCACTTTGTCCTGCAGCCTGCAGGGCTATCATGCTAAACTTTTGTTCTGCCGACAGATTGTCGTTCGTCACAGCCTGATAAGCCGCGCCATAGAGGTTCGCGGCCGACATCATGGCAGCGTACATGTTCTTCGAGCTCTGCGACATCTGCTTATCCGTCTCTATGGATATTCTGCCTTCCTTCCTCTTGTTGGCGATCTTGGCATCGGTAACCTTGGTATTGGCGTCTATCTCCTTCTGGATGGCAATATCCATCTCATCATCCACAACACTGCTTTCACTTGTGGGTAGTCCGCCTTCTTCGGCAGATGCGCCGCCCATCACGCCAGCCAGATTGTCGACGGCTCCCGTCAAGGTATTGAGAGCCGATGTATTAGCGTCGATAGCACTGTTCTGAAACATGGCGTTGAGCTGGTCTGTTATCGTGTCATTCATCTTGGTATTGATGTCATCCCATACCTTTCTCCATGCCTCAGCGCGGGCGTTCTCCTGTTCTATCTCTAGTTGACGGTCCAGAGCCTGCCGTTCGTCAAGATACTCGTAGTGAGCCTTGGCGTCTTTGGTATCGGCGTTGTCGACGACCACGTAGGTGCCGGCGCCGGGACCTCCCTTGCCTGTCAGCTCCAGTTTGGCCAGTTCGTTGTAGTAGTCGGCCTGCCCTGCGTTGCCGGCTTCCATGATGCTCTGAACCGATGATGCCAACAGGTCACCCCACTCACGCAGTTTCTTGTAGAGTCGTGCCTGACTCTCCTCGGCTTTCTCGGCAAGAGAGTTCTGCAGTTCCATGATCTTTGTCTGCTCCTCGGCGTCACTCAGGGCGAGAGCGGTCTTGGCGTGCTTCACGTCAAGTCTCTTGATGGCAGCCTCTTCCATCTTACCTTGTTCCTCCAGCAGCTCAGCCTCCTTCTCCAGTTTGGCTATGTGGTCGGCGCCCTTTTTCTTTATCAGGTCATAGTAGGCCCGTTGCATGGCCAGCCGCACCTCCATCTGTTTGATGGCCAGCCGGTCTGCCACACGTTCTGATGCCTGTCCTGCGCCTATCAGGCTGTTGGCACGGCTCACACGTCCTTCCTCTAATCCCAGTTGACTGATGGTCTTGTCGAACACGCCCTTCATGCTCTGGCTCTGTCCGTCAGCGCCGGGGATGGTGGTATCGTTCCATACTATGTCTGCCTGCTTCTTTATCTGACTGGCCTCCTTCTTGATGGCATCCTGCACCTGGTCGTAGAATGAATGGAGTGAGGCTATGACGGCCTGTATCTTCTGCTCGTCTATCTCTAGCGCTGCAGCCCAGTCTCCCAAGCCCTCCTCCTGCATCTTCTCCTTCAGTTGCTCCCATGATGTCGAGTAGGCGTTCTCGGCAGCGTTCAGCAGCAACAGCATACGTCCGATGCTCTGCTCGGCACGTTGACTCATGTCATCCTCCGGTTCCAGTCCCGCCTCGATAGCCTCCCGCCGGATGCGGTCGAAGTCGGCGAAAAGAATACCCATCGTGGATAGGTTGCTCTCCAGGTTCTCCGTCAGTCCATTGAAGGGCCGCTCTTGAGCGATGATGGCAGTGATAGCCTCCATCTGCTTCGATACGGCGTTCTGCTGTTTATAGAGGTCGGTGGCGATATCTTTCACAATCTTCGACATGATCTTATGGTACTCCACTTCGCTCTTGCCCTCCAGGATTTTCATCTTCTCTATCGACTTCTGGATGGTTTGCTCCACGAACTCCGCCGAGTCCTCGTCCTGCTCGGCCAGTATGTTATAGATGCGCTGGCGCTCCTCCTCGGCTATGTCGGCGCTCTTACCCTGATATATCTGCTGTAGCTCTATACGGTGTCTGCGCCACACGGTCTCGTTTTCTATCGTCAGCCGCTGCGCCTCCGCCTCGCTCAGTCCCTCCTCGGCCTGTGCCTGCTCTATGCGGGCCTTGCGTTCGGTATAGTAGGCGTCGAGTATATTCAGGTAGTTGTCAAACTCGTTCTGCAGCTGCTTCCGCCAGTTGCCGCCACTCTTCTTCGGGTCCAGCCAGTCACCCGTCGGTGTCAGGTGTTTGTTATAGAGGGCATCCTGAATCTTCAATCTCTCCGTGTTGTACCACTCGATAGCCTGCTCGGTGGTGGTGATGTTCTTACGTACGGCTTCGCTGATGAACTTGGCATCCTCCGAGAGCACGGCCTGCACGTCGGCACCGTTGGCCAGCGTCTTTACACGTTCCAGCATCTCCTTACGGCGGGCCACCAGGTCGTTGCCGTTCCACTCCGAGTAGGGTGAGGTCACCTTGTCATAGTCGCCGTAGGGGTTGGTGCGGCCTGCGCCGCTGTCAGAACCCTGTTGCTTCTGTGCGGCGGTGATGATCTGCTTGCGCTGTGCTTCGCTGAGCTTTGAGTACATAAAGTTGACGGCGTTCTCCAGTGATGCCTCGTTGTCCTTGCCTATAAACTTGTCGGCATCCTTCAACTCCCCTTTGAACTTTGACAAGTTGGCTGTGATAATGTTGGCCTGCTGCGCCAGCGTGCCTATGACCTCAGACGACAACTTCTCGTTGCCTGTGAGCTCGCCAAGTGTGGCGGTGATGCGGCTGTAAGCGTCAGCATTCATCTTATCGGCATCAGCCACGCTGCTGGCATGCAGACCCTCTCTTACGCTACGGTTTTCAGACCGAATCTCCTCTATCTTCTCTTCCCTCTCGATGGTTTTCTTGGTCCAACTGTCGAACTTAGAGAAGGAATTTTCGAGGAAATTGTCAATCGTATTCTTGTAGGTCGACGTTCCATACGCGGTCGTATAGGTATACGAGCCAAGGTCTATCTCTTTGCCCTCTTTCTGCGCTTCTTCCACCTCATTCTTGACAATGGTGGTATACATCTCTCTCAAGAACGGCCTCAGCTCCTCGTAACTGCTCTTCTTTATCTCCTTAGCGTTCAGCCCTTCTATCTGCGGAAGAACATAGACGGCATTACCCTGCTCATCAACGTCATACTTGATGCGGCCGCGTACCGTGTTCCATTGGTTGATGATGCGTCGCTGCATGTAGGCAGGCAGCACGTCAATCGCTTTTTTGCTCTTTGCTCCGGCTTTGTCGATATCCTCACCGGTCTCCTCGTCAATAGCCTCTATCTTCTTGTTCAGCCTCTTCTGTTCCAGCTCTTCCTTCAGGGCGTCCACTATCTGCTGGTGTGCCAGCGCCACCTGCTCGGCGGCAGTCTTCTCGTCGAGCATATAACCCAGATAGGTGCTGTATTTTGAGCTTATTTCCTTGATAAGCGACAGACGCTCATCATTGGCCGTATTGCTTTCGCCGGCGGCTTTCTTCAGGTCTTTCTCCGCTTGCTTCAGTTCTTCCTCCTTCTTGCTCAAACGGCCGGTAGCCTCGGCGCTCTCGTCGTTGCCGTCACGCAGCTCCTTCACCTCCTCACGCAGCTGCCTGGTCTGCGCCTCCAGTTCTTCCTGTTTCTTTCTTGCCTCGTCGGTTTTCTTGGTGGCCGCGGTGAATGAACTCATCAGGTTGTTCAGGTTACGCTCCGCCTCCGCCTCCTCGTTATCAAGTTCCGCCAACGTCTTGTCAAGTTCGCTGATCCTGGTTACGGCGTCTACGGCTCGTTTGCCCAGCACAAACACTGCGCTGACAATCGCCATGATCCAGTTGGCCTTTGTGGCAGCATCCATACTTTTCCATGCGGTACGCCATGTGGCGGCGAGACGTAATGTCTGCATCCTCAGAGAATGGACACCGGCAATGGCCGTCCGTAAGGGGTTAACAAGAAATTTCCATGCTGCCTCGCCAAATCCCACTTTGAATAATGCCCATGCGGTAATGACAGCGTGGATGGCTGATGACCAACCGCCTTTACCTGTCAGCAAATCCACCACTTTACGTAGTCTGTCTATGATATCACCAAGCCACCTCTGTGTACGGTCGCTTACAAACGCTTCCTCTACCTGATTCTTCAGTCTTTCCCACTTTGCGGCCGCGGTCTCGTTCATATTGTTATACTCGTTCATCAGGGCGGTGTTTTCCTTGTATGCCTTACCTGCTATTCCGAGTTGCTTCTCCAGTGTGTCAACGTTCTGTGAGAGCAGTCCGAACACTATGCCGGCGCGGGCACCCTGCTGGTTGAGTTGCTTCATAACCTCTTTCATTGATGTGCTGCGACCCATCATGTTCTCCACGGCATCGGCGGCGGCCTCCATACCCTCCTCCGTGGTCATGTCGAAGCCCTTCACCGAGTCGTGCAGCGCCCGAAAGATGGCTATCATCTGTTCCATACCCGTCATCTCTTTCAGTTCCTTCTCGGTGATGCCGATGGCCTGCGCCACGGCAAAAGAATTGTTCCTGATGGCCGGTATCATACGGCTGAGGGCTGTTGCCGACATCTCCACTCGGCCGCCTAGAGCATCCACCGTGGCTCCCAGTGCGGCTATCTGGTCGATGGAGATGCCTGCCTGTGAACCCACGGCACCTACGCGGCTCACGAAGTCGGTGATAGGCCCGGCGGCGGCAGCCGAGTTGGCACGCAGGGCTATGATGGTCGAACCCACGCGCTCCAGCGTGTTCTCCACGTCGCCTCCGTTCTTCTTCAGGTCGCCTGTGGCGTCGGCTATCTTCATCAGCGTTCGTGCTGCCTCCTGTCCCATCTCTGGCAGCGCCACCGTCAGTTTATTGGCTGCAATGGTGAATCCCTGTACCTGCTCCTGTGTCTTCAGACCGATAGAACCGGCGATCGAAGCCATCCCCATCAGGTCGGTCAGAGCTGTTCTGGTGTCGAGTTTTGACAGGTTGTCGCTCAGCCGTCCCACCTCATTGGCGGTGAAGCCTGTGGTCTTACGCACCTCACCCATCTTATCCGAGAGAGTCATCAGATCGGTAAAGCCAGCTCTTATTTTCTGCAAGGCGGCAGCCGCGCCAAAGTATAATGTTACATAGGTTTTCAGTCTAG
Source organism: Bacteroidaceae bacterium (assembly GCA_017615835.1). Lineage (GTDB taxonomy): Bacteria > Bacteroidota > Bacteroidia > Bacteroidales > Bacteroidaceae > Colenecus. Next base: position 106,232 of record JAFZZI010000005.1, read on the forward strand.
ACCATGCCTTCTCGAATGCCGAGGCACTACCCTTGCTATCCTTCTCCAGATCCTTCAGCGCCCTGTCTGCATTTTTTGTCGAAGCGGCCATCTCTTCCATCTGCTGCGATGTTCTCTTGATGGACTTTCGCAAACTGTCGGCCCATGCTGTTTTGCCGCTTGCCTCAGCCTCTCTCAGCAATCCCTGCATACGCTCCACGCGCTGTCCCATGGTATTCATCTCGGCGCGGGCGCGGCTGACGGCCTGTTTCAGTGTATCGACGCTCTTCACAGCTTTTGGGTTAGCCAGCACCTCTTGCATGCGCTGGCTTGTAATACCGGCTCCTGACATCTCGGCCTTCACGCGAGCCAGTGCCTGCTGCAGCCTCTGATATTTGGCTGTACCCTTGTCGGTGGTAGCAAGGGATTGTTCAATAGCCTGCTGCGCCAGCCGCAGCTGCTGGGTGGTACCTGTAAATCCGCTGGTGCCTGCTGTTGATGACAACTTCAAGGCGTCGGCCAGGCTCATGGCCTCTCCGCGTGCTATCTTCTCGCGCTCGGCATACTGTTGCAGGTATGCGTCACCCTGTTTTACCAGAGCGTTATACCTGTTCCATTCTGTTGTTCCCTCATGAAAGGCGTCACGCAGTTGTGTCATCTGCTGTACAGCCTGACGTATCTGGTCAACGCCGAAGTTACCCATGTTTCCGAGCACCTGCGTCGCGCTGGCTGCTTTTGCCTTACCCAGTTGGTCGGTAAGACTCTTGACGGCCCGCTCGGTGGCCTTGAAGTGACGGGCACCCTTACCTTCGGGGTCGGCGATGACATTCTGGTACTGACGCAGCGTCTGTATCATTCTCTCCAGTTCGCCTTGGGTCTTCGTGACGTAGGTGCCGTTAAAAACCTGCTTCATGACGTCCTGTCCGGCCATACGTTGCCCTTCCGCCGCTATCTTGTTCAGCGCACCTTCTACGACATCCAACTGTGAGGTGTATTTTCTCCAGGCATTACTACCCTGTTCCTCCAGTGCTATCATCTGCTGCAGGTCACTCTTGGCCTTGGTGAGCGTGTCCTTGCTGGCTGTGCCTCCCTGTTTGATGGTGTCCACAAGACTGTTGGTGGCGGTGTTGCAACGCATGATGTTCTGGCTCAACGCCACTATCAGCGCATCCATCTCCTTCCATGTCTTGCTGCCTTCGGCACTGCGGCTCTTCTGCAACTGGGCGGCGTTAAGTGCTGTCTTGGAGAGGGCGGCGTTCATGTCCTCCACCGAGCCTTTGCCCTTGTTGAATATCTTGATGGCTTCATCCAGAGCGCGGACGCCCTTCATGTTGTTGTTCAGCGCTGACTGCCACTGCTTTGCCTCCTTGGTGGCTGCAGTCAGCTCCTTCTCCAGTTTTTGGATGTCGGCTATAGGCATGTTGGTGCTGCGGGCCGTCTGCAGCTGCATACGCAGGCCCTCAACTTTCAGGCGGGCTCTCTCGGCTTCGCTCTGCAGGGCTTGCAGAGCTACATTGGCTTTACCGGCGTTAGCCTGAAAGTCAATATGGATGATATCATGTCTTGTTGCCATACCTTTTATGGTGATTTTTTATTGTTATTGTTTGGCACGTTCCAGACGCTGCGACCAGAAGAGTGCGCGGTTGATGGCTGCTGCCGCTGAGTTGTTGCGTCCCATGGCAAATACCAGGAATACGGTACCTACAAACGAGAACTGGCCGCGGGCCATAGACTCGAAGCGTGCGGCCTGGCGTCGCATCTCGGTGACCACGAACGGGCGGCCTTTCAGCGGACGGTCGCCCACGGGGATAGGCTGCCACTGCGCGCCAGGGATGGGCGGCACGGGTGAGGTGTACTTGTATCGGCGGCCGACAGCCAGCTCGATGTACTTCTCATAGTAGAGATAACGGGCGGAGAAGACCTGCGCATCGCCGCCGCTGGCGGCAAACGTCTTCCATGCCAGAGAGCGCTTCAGCGCGCCGGTGTTCTTAATCTTCTGCCTGTCGACGTTGGCATAGACGTTACGCTTCGATATCTTCTCGAAGTTGTTGATCCACTCCACGATGCGTTCGTCCCTCCAGTCCCACTTGAAGGAAAGCATCTTATCGCCATACATGTCTGCTCCTATTCTTGCCATATATCTCTCTGAAATAGCATCGCCAAGTTGTCTGCAAAATACTCTCAGAAAACACCTGAATCAAGGGCAGAGCAAGGCGAGAGAGGAGTGTGGTCAGACAGGTTTGACTCACGAGAGAGTGGGGAAAACAACAAGAGCCGCAGGTTTCAGTGCTTCTCCGCTTCATCCGTTGCCTGCATCAGGCGCACGGTCACTTCCGCCAGGCAGTGCTGCCAGCGGCGTTTAAGCTCACCTCCGTAACGGTCTATGACGTCTATACGTTTGTATAGCTCCGCTTCAAGCAGGGCTAGCGAACCGGGGCCTTGGACGGGCAGGTCGGGTTTCAGCAGTTCCTGTTCGGTGAAAGACACGAACCGCATGGTACGCAGCATCGCGCTGCGGTGTGCCTCGCGGATATGCTCTGCGAGTTGGCGGTAGTAGGCGGCGTCGCGGATGTCCGGTGTCTTGTCCTTATGTTTATGTGAACTAGCATCACTTGTCGCCTGAATCTTTGAGTTTGAAGCCATAAGCTCCAGCAGAGCGGCGGCGGCCTCTTCTGCATCGTCGGGCTCCGGCGTGAGCGGTGCGGGTGCGACGCCCTCAATGCGTAACGGCTGCGGCATGGGTTGCGAACGCTGCGCCTTACGTCTGCAGTGAAATAACTTTCTGATTCCCATAGTTGTCATACCCTTATGTTCAAGGGTATAATACTGTAACATAAGAAGAATATCAAGGGCACACGGCAGACTTAGACAGATTGTGCCAATGTTTTTTCTCATCTAAACTTACACTATCTTTGCACCAGAATATGATTGCTCATGACGGATTCCAGAAACAGACAGCGTTCGCGCAGTAATACCGATGGTATAGTCCTTAACCATTTGCAGCCGCAGGCTCTTGAACTTGAGGAGGCTGTGATCGGTGCTTTGATGATAGAGCAGGATGCATTCCCAAAGGTCAGTGACATAGTCAAGAAGGAGTCATTCTACGATCATCGTCATCAGGTGATTTATGAGGCTGTGGCAAACCTGTCGCTCAATCAGCGTCCCGTTGACATCCTTACTGTGACTGAGCAGTTAAAGAGCAATGGTACGCTCGATGAGGCAGGAGGCGCGCTTTACGTGACTCAGCTGGCTGGTAAGGTGACGTCATCGGCACACATCGAGTACCACTCGCGTATTATCGCGCAGAAGGCAATGGCTCGTGAACTGATAACCTTTACCAGTGAGATCCAGACGTCGGCTTTTGATGATACCACCGATATCTCCGAACTGCTGGGTGAGGCCGAGAACAAACTGTTCCAGATTGCACACCGTAACGTCAAGAAGGACTTTGCGTCGATTGACGTGGTGCTTCAGGAATCAGTCAACCGTATTCGCACGGCGGCACAGCGCGCGGAGGGTATGAGCGGACTGGCCAGCGGTTTCCATGATCTGGACAACATCACTTCAGGCTGGCAGAAATCAGACCTTATAATCCTGGCTGCACGACCTGCTATGGGTAAG
>JAFZZI010000007.1 GCA_017615835.1 Bacteroidaceae bacterium
CAAAGACGGTCTGCCCTGACTTTGCACCCGATATCCTGACTGTGTAACTGTCAAGGCTGATCTTGGCTTCATCCGTATCGGCTGCCGTCTCTTCCACTCCTGTCCCGGTGTCCGGGAATGTCAGCTTGGCAATGGACGACAGGGGATACTTCACGGTTGTCCTGGTGGTAGTCAGCACCATCTCGTTCTCGGTATAGGTGATGACTGGCTTCTCGGAGAAACCGAAACTGAACTGCTGACCGTCCTTCTGGTGGATTGTCAGGGTGTTCTGGGCAGCAATAGACATTACCGCTGCAAACATAATCAATGATAACAGAAATTTTTTCATACCTACATGAATATTCGGTTGAGACTAATCATGCAAATATATTTAAAAAAGTGGTGGAGAAACGCCCCTATTTGTTAAATTGTGTTAATTCAACAGTGACAGCAATCTGCTTATAAAAAGCAAGGAAAATTTGTTTGAATATCTCTCAAATATGCCTTATTTCTGCAAATAACTGCATAAAAGTGTGATGCGACAACACAAATATGCACATAATTGTTATATATGGAAATCAAAAGAGATATTTTGGGAACCTTCCTTGTTAAACTTATTACCACGTAAGACCAATAAATTGAGATTTTGAACTCTCTGCGTTCAAGTTTTGCTTTTGATGACCGACAGAAACACATACATACTGAAAAAGAGACCATTACATAGACATGATGTTCTACAGTGAGATAGAACAGAGAGTTCTTCAGATTAGAGCTCAGCCTCAGGACTGCCTTGATGCTGCAAGGGTGGCTTTGGTATTGCCACCCCGCCTGCATCAAGCCGTCCTGAGGTTTAATGCTTGTATGTCTTAGAGCCCGTTGGGACTTGTTTGGAGGACAAATCCTACGGGAGAACGGGCCGGACAGAGAAACCGTAGAAGCGGACGCCGTTGACGTTCGTGATGCGGCGGCCCGAATCGAAGTAGAGGATGTACGCGCAGATCGGGTCATCCGTGCTGAGCGAACTGGACCCGTAGCCGCCGTTGGACCCCCCGAAGTAGAGGCCCGTGTCGTAGCGGTACCCGGCAGCCGGAAGAAATATGGAGCGGTCTGTGTAACCATCCTTATTGCTGGTAACCTTATAACCGGCCACACCATTAAATTCTGTGTTGCCGGAGTCGTACCATGTCCAGGTACAGTTGTTGCGTAATTCTTCCTGCTCTTCTGCTGTGGGCATGCGCCAGCTACCGCCCCACAAAACGTGGGCAACGTCATCCTCAGGGTCAAGCACCGTCTTGTTGTCAACAGTTCCGGAATCACTTCTTGTATTATAATACTTTGTCAGAGAATCGTATGTGCCGTTGAACCACTTGTAATTGAACCAATTGTATCCATCAGATTTCCCATCTTTCCAGTGTGCTTGTGGGTCTTCCTGTGCATAGCCGGCCTCGTAGTATGGTTCCGTCTCGCCCCAGGCAAAGTAGTCACCGTACTCCTCCGGCTTGGTGGCACCGACATTGAAGGTTGCCCAGTTTACACTCAGGCCCAGATCGACATACTCGTATGAGGGTACTTCTGTGGAAGTGAAGGATACGTTGTCCAGTTCAGCCACTTCAAACTGGACAGTCTCGCCGTTTTTCGTGAATACGTTCATATAATACTGGGCAGAGACAGGCATGTAGCCCAGAAACAGGAACACGGACACCGCCAACAGCCATGTCCTCAATAAGGATAATAGCCTCTTCATAAAAAGCAGAAATAAAATATTAAACTGTCCAACCTTTGGGATTCACATCAAGGTTAAGACAAATTTAAACATAATTTAAGATTTCTATTTCCGCATTTTGTTAATTTGTGTTAATTCAAAACCCTTTTAATGGATTACTTACCGTGTATAGTCAAGCACATGGCCGCTTATCTGGAGAAGGCTTATCTCACAGAGTTTGGTGTTGTATTCGGCTTCCAGAAGACTCTCTTCGGCATCGAGGAGCGATTTCTGCGCCTCACGCATCTCAAGGCCCGAGAGGTCGCCTATGAGATAGCGCTCACAGGCTATCTCGTGAGTTTCGCTGGCGGTACGCACATTCTGAATTTCCATTTCAAGCAGATGAAGGTTGTTGTTGTACGACTGCCAAAGGTCGGCCAGGTTTGCCCTGAGGGTCTGCTCGACACTCTGACGGTCAAGTTCCGCCTCCATTATATTCAGGCGTGCGTTCTGACGTTCGATGCGGTGTTTGCCGTCAAGAAGGTTTATTCCTATGGTAGCACCGAAGTCGGGCCCCCAGTTGTCGCGCGAAGAAGTAGTTCCCGAACCGTAGATGTTATGTGAATAACCGTAACTGGCATTGAGACGCAGATAGGGATAGTTACGAGAGTTGACGCTTCGGAGATCCTGTTGGGCTATACGGCTGTTGCTGCCGGCATTCATTAGCGAAAGGTTGCTCTCAAGCATGTCGGCCTCAAGTGTTTCGTAGTCGAGTCTGGGAAGAAGGCTGATTGCGGTGTCGGAAACCATGAACCAACGGTTCAGGTCGGGCTCGGACATGAGTTTGTTGATGCGGATGCGGGCAGTTGCAAGAGCTTCGTTCTGCTTGAGGCTGCGGGCACTGTCGGCATTGAAATAGACCTGTGCCTGCTGGAGGTCAAGACGGGAGTTGTCACCAATGACGTAACGCTCGTGAACAATCCGCAGACGCTCGCGCGACAGACTGACAGCATAGTCAAGGTTATTCTTGCGAATGCACTGGCGCACATAGTTGAAATACTCTGAAACCATGTTTGCAACGAAGTCCTCAATTGCGATGCGGGTTCGCAGTTCGCCCTGGCTGTGGAGCTCGCTGAGGCGCTGGCGGGCTGCCTGTATCTTGAAGCCGTTGAAGACTGTCCACGAAGCCCCGGCCGAGGCTGAAAGAGTCTGGTCAAAGACATTGCGCTGCCCTGTGACGGCACCGGTTGCACGGTCTTCGGTATCGCGGCTGTAGAGAGATCCGTTGTATCCGGCAGACAAATCGACCGAAGGAAGACCTCCGGCATTGCCCCAGCTGTCATTGTTGGCGGATACTGCCTCATTGGTTTTGGCTATACGTATCTGATAATTGTTCTCAAGCCCTAAGTCGATGCACTCCTTAAGTGTCATTGTCTGGGCATTGGCCTGAAGGGCTGCTGCCGACAAAAATATGATTGCTGCTACAGGTTTCATGACTCGCGCTGTGTGGAAACTATTGAGTATATCGATGGTATGATATACATGGTGAATATTGTTGAGACGAGCATTCCGCCGACGACAGCGGTTCCCATGGCGATGCGGCCTGCGGCTCCCTCGCCGTGGGCGAACATCAGCGGAAGCAGACCCAACATGGTCGAGGTGCTGGTCATGAGTATGGGACGGAGACGCTGTGCGGCTGCCTGACGGATAGCAGTGAACTTGTCCAGACCGGCCTCCTGCTTCTGATTGGCGAACTCAACTATCAGGATACCGTTCTTGGCTACGAGACCTATCAGCATGATGATGCCGATTTCGCTGTATATGTTCATGGTCTGGTTCCGGAGTACCATGAAAATGAGTGCCCCGGTTACAGCCAACGGTATGGTGAGCATGATAATGAACGGGTCCTTAAAGCTCTCGAACTGGGCTGCCAGTATCAGGAATATCAGCACCAGGGCGAGACCGAAGGCAAAAAACAGGGAGTTGGAACTTTCACGGAACTCACGCGACTCGCCGGTGAGAGCAGTACGGAAGGTGTCGTCGAGAGTCTCCTTTGCTATGCGGTCCATCTCGGATATGCCTTCGCCCAATGTTTTTCCGGGAGCAAGGCCGGCAGATATGGTGGCAGACACAAAGCGGTTATAGCGGTAAAGTCTGGGCGGAGCAATATCCTCCTTCATCTCGATGAGGTTCTCCATCTGTATCATGTCACCGCTGCCGCTGCGCAGATAGATGGATTTGAGATTCTGGGTAGTGTTGCGCTGCTGACGGTTTATCTCACCGATAATGTCATACTGCTTGCCGTTCATGTAGAGGTAGCCCATGCGCTGGCCACTCAGACCCCACTGGAGAGTCTGGGCTATGTCGCGGGTGTTGACACCCAGCATATTGGCCTTCTCGCGATTGACGGATATCCTGACTTCGGGCTTTGAGAACTTCAGGTCAACGTCTGACATCTGGAACATAGGGTCTTCCTGCACCCTTGCCATAAATGTGGGCAGGACCTCCTGGAGTTTTTCGATGTTGGTGGCCTGAAGGACATACTGCACGGGCATACGGCCTCCCCTGCCGCCGGTGAAGGAAGATTGCTGCTGAACGAATGAGCGGGCATCGTTTTCGCGTTGCACGGCGGCCGTGAGTCTTGCAGCAGCCTCCATCTGAGTATAGTTTCGTTGTGATATGTCCTTGAGCGTTATCTGTATGTTGCCGCCGCCATTGAAGACGCGCGCCGTGATGTATTCGGCATCCGGCATTATCGAATCGACTATATCGTTGACGGCCTCGGTGTAATCACGCATGTACTCGTATGTGACTCCCTCGGGGCCCTGAGTACGCACCGTTATCTGAGAGCGGTCCTCAAGAGGGGCCATTTCGGCCGGACGCCTTGCCCACATTACTATGCAGCTCACCAGCGCCACACCCATCACGCACAACGAAAGCCACTTGCGCTGAAGGCAGAAGTCAAGACTTTTGCCATAGTATCTGTTGAGACCCTCAAAGAAGGGTTCGGTGACACGATAGAAAGCGTTCTTTTTCTCTCTCCTGACAAGAATCTTTGTCGAGAGCATTGGCGTAAATGTAAGCGCGACGAATGTTGAGATGACCACGGTACCTGCAATAACAAAACTGAACTCACGGAACAGTTTGCCGGTGGTTCCTCCCATGAAGACGATTGGGATGAATACGGCAAGCAGTGTTATTGAAGTGGACAGGACGGCGAAGAATATCTCGTGAGAACCTTCAATGCCGGCCTCGAGGGGACTTCTGCCTCTCTCTATCCGAAGATAGATATTCTCCGTCATGACGATGGCGTCGTCAACAACAAGGCCGACAGACAACACTATGGCCAGCATTGACAGGACATTGATGCTGAAGTCCAGCAGGTACATCACAAAGAAGGAGCCGATGAGGGCTATCGGGATAACAAGACAGGGAATGAGGGTTACCCTCCAGTCGCGGAGAAACAGGAATATTATGACGACGACCAGCAGAAGGGCCTCGAAAACAGTGTTTCTGACCTCTCTGATACTGGCCCGTATGAACTTAGTGTTGTCGAAACCGTACGAGTACTGTACATCCTCGGGCAGATCCTTGCGCATAAGTTTCATGCGTTCATAGACACTGTTGGCGATATTTATGTGATTGGCACCGGGTTGTGGAGTGACGACTACACCCACCATCGGGACCCCGTTCATCTTCATGTAGCTTTTGATGTCGCGGGGGCTGAGTTCAGCCTGACCGATGTCGCTGAAACGGATGACACGGTTACCGTCATGGCGTATGACAAGGTTGTTGAACTCCTCAGTGGTATGCATGAGACCGAGGGTGCGAATCTCAAGTTCAGTGGTATTACCCTCGATGGTTCCCGAAGGAAGTTCAACGTTCTCTCTGTCAAGAGCACTTTTGACATCCATAGGAGTTATGCCGTAGCCGGACATCTTGACGGGATCGAGCCAGAGACGCATACAGTAGCGCTTTTCACCCCATATGCTGACGCTGCTGACGTCCTGGATGGTCTGAAGCTGTTCCTTGACGACAAGATCGGCTATCTCGCTCAGTTCAAGCAGGGTACGCTTATCGCTTTGGACAGCGACCATGATGATTGGCATTGCATCGGCATCGGCCTTGGACACAGTGGGAGGGTCGCAGTTCTGAGGAAGCATCCTCTGGGCACGAGACACCTTGTCACGCACGTCGTTGGCGGCAGTCTCCAAATCAACCGAAAGTTCAAACTCGACGGTAATACGGCTGCTGCCATACTGGCTGACACTGGTTAGGGAACGAATGCCGGGGATGCCATTGATCTGCTGTTCAAGCGGTTCGGTAATCTGGTTTTCGATGACCTCGGCGTTGGCTCCGGGATATGAACATGAGACCGATATGATAGGGTTGTCAACCGACGGATACTCTCTGACGCCGAGACGGATGAAGCCTACAATACCGAAAATCAGGATTATCAGTACGAATACCGTCGATAGAACGGGCCGGCGAATGCTGAGTTCGGATATGTTCATCGTCCACCCTAATTAATTTCCTTGAGTTCTACGGCCATTCCCGTACGCAGTTGCATGGTTCCGCTCGATATGACTGTATCGCCGACCGAAAGTCCCCGGACTATCTGAACCTCGGCATCGGTGCGCAGCCCCTTGGTTACTTCAACAGGTATGGCCTTGCCGGATTTGTAAAGGAACACCTTGTCGATGCCCATCTCGGTGACAATGGCTTCGCTGGGGACTGATATGGCATCAGGATATGTCCGGGTAACCAGACTGACACTGACATAGCGGCCGGGAACAAGCCTGCGTGATGAGTTGTCATATATGGCCCGGACCATGAAGGTGCGGGTGTCTATATCAACAATCGAGTTGGTGGCATAGACTTTAGCCTTGTACTCTCTGGGATCATCCTCGACGGTAAAGGTCAGATCTGCTCCAGGTTTCAGAACCCCGGCGTAACGTTCGGGTACCGAGAACTCAATCTTGAGCTTGGAGGTGTTGGTAAGTGTGGCAACGGAGGTATTGGGCGATGCATATGCACCGACACTGACTTGACGCAATCCTATGATGCCGTCGAACGGAGCCTTCAACTCGGTCTGCGCAAGTTTGGCATTGACCTCCTCAATCTCTGCCCTGAGAGTGGAAAGACTTGCTTCGGCCTGCTGGTAGGTTTCCTGGCTGACAGCTTCCCTCTCAAACAGGGTCTGCTGACGATAGAGTCTGTCTTCGTTGAGTTTAAGTTGGGCCTCAAGTTTCTTGAGCTGGGCTTGAAGCGGGGCATCGTTGATACGTGCCAGAACAGTGCCTTTCCTGACCTCGGTACCCTCGGTGAAACAGATTTCAGTAATCTTGCCTGATGTCTCGAAACTAAGGTTGACTTCCTCGTTCGGGATAAGGCTGCCGCTTATGTTGATTCCGTCTATAAGGGGTTTCTCCCTGATAATGACGGAACGCACCAACAAAAGCGGGTTCCTGCTGGGAAATCCAAGGACTGAAACAGAAGTTCCGCCCTTCTTCAGTTCTTTATTGGTACGGGGCACAAATTGCCGTACACCCAGAAAGACAAGTCCTGCAACGACGGCAGCCAGTATAATCCACTTGGTCAGTTTGCTCATTTTCTTAATATGGTTTCACTTCGTTTCCAACTCCTCTTCGTTAAGTGACGAGGATGCCCTTACCGTGACAGTACGGTTATAGCACGAGAACATTCCTTCAATGCCAGACTTGTCGTGAACAGAACTGAAAGCACTGACAAGCGGAACGATAACAAGGCCCAGCAGCATCGCAAGCACACCGGCGTTTATAGGTGATGTAAAGTACGGCGAAATGAAAGTCTTACCTGTGAAGGTGCAGTACATGCAGCCGCACATGACTGCAATACCCGAAAAGAAACTTGCCCACACAGAGGCACGGGTTGCCTTTTTCCAATAGAGTCCGTACAGGAAAGGCGCCAGGAAAGCACCGGCCAATGCACCCCACGAAATACCCATGAGCTGGGCGATGAATGTGACTGAACTCTTGGCCTGGACTATGGCCAGAACCGATGATACAATGATAAAGAAAAGCACGAAAATCCTTATCCAGAGCAGCTGCCTCTTCTCAGTCATTGCCGAACCCTTGCGAGAGACTGCAGGTGAGATTATGTCGAGTGTGAGTGTCGATCCTGACGTGAGCACCAGTGAGGACAGAGTTGACATAGAGGCCGAGAGTACGAGTATTATAACGACACCGATGATGATGTCGGGTAGCGAAGACAGCATTGACGGAATGATGCTGTCGAATATCGGGGTACCCTTGTCTGTATAGTCAATGAGTCCCGAGTAGAGTCGGCCGAATCCGCCCAGGAAGTAACAGCCGCCTGCGACAATGAGGGCGAAGAAGGTCGAGATTGCGGTACCCTTGCGAATGGCGTTTTCGTCCCGGATGGCATAGAACTTACCTACCATCTGCGGGAGCCCCCATGTACCGAGAGATGTAAGAAGCACTACTCCTAACAGTTGCAGGGGTTGGGGGCCGAAGAACGAGACAAAGGCTCCGTTGAGTTCGGGAGCAGCCTCGGAAGGCAACTGGGATAGTTTGTTGACTGCCTGAGTAAAGCCTCCGTTGCCATTGAGTACGGCCATTACGACGGCACAGATGCCCACCAGCATGATGAGACCCTGGATGAAGTCGTTTACGGCTGTGGCCATATAGCCGCCTACAAGTACGTATATGCCAGTAAGGACAGCCATCGCGATGACGCACCAGGCATAGTCAATGCCGAAAGCCATTCCAAAAAGCCGGGACAGACCGTTATAGAGGGATGCGGTGTAGGGTATGAGGAAGACGAACACTATCACAGATGCGGCCACCTTGAGGGCGGTTGAGCCAAAACGCTGTCCGAAGAAATCGGGCATTGTGGCACTGTGAAGGTATTGGGTCATCAGCCTTGTACGGCGACCGAGTATGCGCCAGGCAAGCAGTGAACCGATAAGGGCGTTTCCAAGACCTATCCATGTGGAGGAAAGGCCGAACCTCCAGCCGAACTGACCGGCATAGCCGACGAATATTACGGCCGAAAAATAAGATGTACCGAATGCGAATGCGGTAAGCCACGAGCCGACATTGCGGCTGCCAAGCACAAAACCCTGTACGTTCGCAGCTGTTTTGCGGCAATAGATGCCGACACCGACCATTACGGCAAAAAAGAGTACCAGAAGGATGATTTTCAAGAACATAACTCTATTTGATATGCATGCACTATTCTAATTGGATAACTCTGCAATATGTTGCTACTCCCAACCCTGTATGAGTTGGAATCCCTGAGCGGATGCCACAAGTTCAGCCTTCTCCATATCGGCAGGGCGTACAATCAGCACCAGACGTCCGTCTTTTGAGAAGGTGTAAAGGTAGTTGATTACCACACCGTTGTCTGTAAGACTGGATATGGTTGCCGAAAAGGCTGCCACGTTGTCTTCTATGGAGATGGCCAGCACTTCGTTGACATTGACCAGTACACCTATGTCAGAGAGAAGGGCGGCTGCCTTGGTCTGGTTTGAGGTGATGAGTCGGAGTATGCCATAGTCATTGGTATCGGCAACTGAGGCTGCCTGTATCTCTATGTTCTGGTCGCTAAGTGCACTAAGAATCCTCTTCAGGCTGCCCTGACGGTTCTCCAGGAAAATTGAAAGCTGCTTTATAGTCTTCATATTAGGATTGGATTTAGTGGTTCTGTCTTAAATCTTTGACTCTCACGGCTTTGCCGTCACTCTGCGGGATGACGCCCTTACCTACAAGCTGCACCTTCGGGGTCAGCAGTATCTCGTCTTTGAGGCGGCGGGCTATTTCGCGGCGCAGATTGTCAAGTAACTGGAAGTCATCCGTGGCTTTTGCCAACTCTACCTGGACGGTCATCTCGTCGTTGTCACCTACTGTCTCAAGGGTAATAAGGAAATCACTGGCCAGTTCGGGGAACTGCATCAGTATTTTCTCTATCTGAATCGGGAATATGTTGACTCCCTTGACTATCATCATGTCGTCACTGCGGCCCTGGAAACGCTGTAAGCGACGGTGAGTTCTGCCACAGGGGCATTCACCGGGAAGGATACGGGTAAGGTCGCGAGTCCGATAGCGGAACAGAGGCATGGCCTCACGGTTGAGTGTTGTCAGGACAAGTTCACCCAATTCACCTTCAGGTACGGGTTCAAGGGTTACGGGATCAAGTATCTCTACGATGTAGTTGTCCTCCCAAATGTGCATTCCGTTCTGCTCCTGACACTCGATGGCCACACCGGGACCACACATTTCGCTCATGCCGAAGTTGTTGTAGGCCTTGCATCCCCACAGTTCTTCAATACGCTGACGCTGGGCTTCAGAATGGGGCTCGGCCCCGATAATCATTATACGGACAGTTGTATCGCGCGGATCAACACCCTGCTCCTTGAAGACAGCAGCCAAACGGGTGGCGTAGCTGGGTATGCAATGAAGAGCAGTGGTTCCGAAGTCTTGTATGAACTTGAACTGACGGAGACTGTTTCCGGCGGCAGCGGGGACAGTCATTGCCCCGAGACGCTCGGCGGCATACTGAATGCCGAGACCTCCAGTGAACATTCCGTAACCGGAGGTATTCTGGATAATGTCGGTGTCCCTCAAACCTGTTGCATACATGCTGCGAGCCATGGCATCGGCCCACTCATCAATGTCCCTGCGTGTATGGAGGATGACCGTGGGGTTTCCGGTCGTACCGCTTGACGAGTGAAGGCGTATGACCTTCTGAAGCGGAACAGAGGCTATGCCGAAGGGATATGTCGAACGGAGGTCGTTCTTGGTTGTAAAAGGAAAACGCTTGATGTCTTCGACACTGTTTATGCTTTCGGGGGTGATGCCTCGCTCCCTGAATATGGGGGCATAGAATTTTGAACCCATTGCTATTTCCACCGTCTTTCTGAGACGTTCCACCTGAAGTTTTTCCAGTTGCCTGCGCGGCATGGTTTCAATCTCCTCTTCCCAATACTTTCTTTCCATTGTCAAACGTATATTTTTATCATTTTCTTGCATAGAAAAAGGCCTGTTTCCGTGTGGAACAGGCCCTGGTGATCTATCAAAACAACTTCACACCCAACCGCTCCACACAGTCATGTGAGGCTGCAATAGCTGTATGCGGTGTATCCGTTGCCTTTCATTTCACTCGTTTAACTGAACTGCAAATATACATTCAATTATTCATTCCAACAATGATTTGACGGAAAAAGTCAGAAAGAGAGATCTTTTCCCCTGTAGAAATCAAGAATCTTGGTCTGGTATAGAAAATCGTATCTTGCCTGGGCAAGATTGGAGGCTGCTTCAATCCAACGGCCTTTCGACTGATTGTAGTCGGTTATGTCTGCCTTGCCCTCCTCGTATTTGGCCTCCATTATGTCAAAGGCTTCGCGGGCACTTGCCTCGGCAGCTGTACTGCTTACATACTTGGATTCCGAAGCTACGGCATTGTAGTAAGCCTGCTGAATCTCTTTATAAAGTGATTTGCGGGCATTCTCAAGCTGCAACTGCTGGTTCATGTAGGATATCTGGGCAGAACGCACTCCGTTGCGGGTGGAAAGGCGGTTGTAGATGGGAATCCTGAGCGACAGGCCGATTGATTGTCCGAAGTTGTTCTTGAGCTGACTCCCGAAAGAATCGGAGGAGCGGCTTGAGGTAGTATAGTAGTTGGTGCTCAAGCCCGCGCTAAGTGAAAGGCTTGGGTAATAGTTGCTCTTGGCAATGCTTATATTTCTCTCGGCTGAATTGAGACGTATCTCTTCAGAACGGATGGCAGGCTTGACGGCTACTGCTTCGGCGTATATGTCTTCGGGATTACCCAACAATCCCGTACGGAAAGCATCAACATCGGGGACCTCTATGTCGAATCCTTCAGGAGAGGCCAGTTCAAGAAGTTGTGTCAGGTCGAGCAATGCAAGATTCAGATTGTTGCGGGCCTGGGTGCAGGAAAGCCTGCTCTGGGCCAGAGAAGCCTTCTGAGCGGACAGTTCAGCCAGACTGGCCTTGCCGTTCTGTACCATCAGAGTGATGCGTTCTACCTGAACGGAATCTATGGAGACCTGGTTGCGGGCAACTTGCAGTATCTCCTTGTTGAAGAGTATCTGGACGAATGACTTGGCAACTGCCACACGGATGTCGTCGCGGGCTTTTTCAAGATCTGCAGTGGCGGCCTCAAGGTTCAGGCGGCTGACCTCGATGCCGTTTCTTATGGAAAAGCCCTGGAACAGTGTCATGTCCGCACCGACGCTGAACGATGTGTTGGTGGTGTTGGTATTGTCGTAGGTGTTCTGAGCGGTAAGTCCCCTGCCGAACGAAAAGTTCTGCGAGGCTCCTGCCGAGACACCCGGCATACGACGGGCCTTTGATGTGCTGAGTTCATTCTCTTGCTGCTGTACAGTGAGTTGGCTGCGGCGGACCGACAGGTTATTCTCAATGGCATAGTTGATACAGTCAGACAGGGACCATTGCTTCTGGGCCGTCGCCGTCATTATGATGAACAGCACAGCCGGTAATGTTATCAGTTTCTTCATAACTCTACTCTGCATCTGAAGTGCTCTCTTCTTCTATAATCTTAGGGCCACGAACCACGTCACCGTCATTCAGGCCGCTGTTGACCTGAATGTTTACACCGTCACTGAGTCCGGTGGTTATTTTGCGACGGCTGTATTTGTTTTCTCCATCCTTTACGTAAACGTATGAGTCGTCACCCACAAACTCAAGAGCGCTCTCCGGTATGGTGAGAACATTCTCGACACGCTCCAGGACAATCTCGGCATTTGCACTGTAACCTGAACGAATCATCTTGTCGGACAGCACTTTAACAGCAGCCTTTACCTCAAACAGGTTGGATCCGTTGCTCTCGGTGGCTTTCGGGGAAATGTATTCGAGAGTAGCATCAAGAGTGTAGTCCTGAAGTGCACCGATTGTTATCTTCAAGGGCATACCCTCATAAAGGGCTCCGACCTCAGTCTCGTCAATGTTGCCGTCAAAGATAAGGTCATTCATATCGGCTACGGTTGCGACTGTAGTACCGTCGTTCATGGTGTTGGCCTGTATGACGGAGTTACCTACCTTGACCGGTACATTGAGGATGAGCCCTGTAACGGTAGAGCGGACAAGAGTCGAGCTTGAAGTGGCGTTGGCAGATGATACGCCGTCGCGGATTACCTCAAGGGCATCCTGTGCTCCGGCCCTTTCCTCCTTGGCCTGAGCCAGGGCCTGAGTTACCTTGTCCATCTCCTCGGCGCTGACCATATTACGGTCGAAAAGTGCTTTTTCACGTTCATAATTGGTCTGGGCCTGCTTCAGGTTTATTTCAGAAAGACGGACCCGGCTTTGTGCGGAACTAAGGGAGTTCATGTCGGGAATTACCTTCAGTCTGGCAATTACCTCATCTTTATTGACTACCTGGCCTGCTTCCTTGTACAGTACGTCGATTATACCATTTATCTGAGGTTTTATGTTGACCTCGTTCCGGGGTACTATCTTTCCTGTTATTACTGTGGTTCTGTCCACTGAACCGACTGAGGCCGTGAGCTCGGTATAGCGCACTTCCTGAGGTCTTGATTTCTTGTAAAGGAACACGAAGGTTCCCACCAGCACTATCGCAATTACTGCGAACAAAATGTACCTTAATGCTTTTTTCATATTCTTGTTTTCTTTTGATTTCTGATTCTGTATCTCATTCGTCCCGCATTGCATCGACGGGTTTTATCTTCATCGCCCTCATTGCCGGGGCAAGACCTGCTACAGCACCCAACGCAGCCAGCAACAGAGCGGCAATGACGGCAGTCCAGAAACTTATCAGGAACTGACCGCCTTCGGAGGAAACCTTCTCCAGCAGGCTGAGCAACAAGACTGAGAAAACTATCCCTGCACTGCCTGCTGCCAGGGTCAAGGCGATGCTTTCGGACAATATCTGCGTCAGTATCTCGCCCGGAAGGGCTCCGATGGCACGACGGATGCCTATCTCGACGGTACGTTCCTTTACAGTGACCAGCATAATGTTGCTGACTCCTATCGCACCGGCAAGAAGAGTTCCGAGTCCGACCAGCCATATCAGGAAGTTCAGCCCACGGAAGAGGTTATCGACAATCTGGAAAATCTGTTCGGTATTGAGCAGCATAAGCGCCTCGTCATCGGTCGGGTCGAACTGTTTGCGATGGGCGACGACGGAACGGATGCGGTGCTCAAGCGACGTCATCTTAACTCCCGGCTTGCCGCTTACGCAGATGATATCGACGTTTTTGCCTCTTTGGTAGAGTTTCGAGGCAAGAGTGATGGGTACGGTAACTTGCTGGTCGGAGTTGCCGTTGATGTTGATGGAACTGGAGTTATAGTCAACTCCGATTACCTGAAGCCATACGGATCCTATCTGGATGAACTCGCCGCAAGGATCACCTCCTTCAGGGAAAAGCGAGGTATAGATGCGCTTGCCTATAATGCAGACCTTACGTTCCTGCCTGACATCAACGTCGTTCAGGAAGCGGCCGTATTTCATCTTGGGTTCTTCAATCTTGCAATAATCGGCCTCGATACCTTTGACATGACCGGATGATGAGTATTGGTCACGTGACAGCGATACGCCCCAATTGCTTATCTGGGGGGTCACTACGTCAAGTTCGGGAACCATCATCTTTATGTAATCAAGGTCATCGTAGTTGAAATTCCAGTAGCGGCCCTCAGGCAGTCCTTTATAGGGTTTGGAAGTGTTTGTCGAAATCATTACCACTGTATTGGTGGCAAAACCCTCAAAGTTCTTTTCGAGCAACGCCTTGATTCCACGGCCGCCTCCCATCATGAACAGCAGCATGAACAGGCCCCAGAAAACTCCGAAACCGGTAAGCAGCGTGCGGCGTTTGTTTCGCAACAGCGAGTCGCCTATCTCTCTGAATGAATCTATATCGAATTTCATGACTATTCCTCTCTCAATGCTTCAATGGGACGCACCTTTGCCGCATTGGCCGCAGGGAATATTCCGGCAATGGTTCCTGCAACTATCAGAAGAATGGTTGCCTCAACTGCAACATCCATTCCAACGGTTGGATTGACCAGCATCCGTACGGACTGTCCGAATACTTCTACGCTTGACTGTCCCAGTGTCTTATCCATAACCTGGCAGGCCAGCATGCCCAATATCATGCCGACATATCCGAAGAAAGCCGTTATCATCACACTCTCTGCCATTATCAGGCTGAGGATGTTGCGGGGTTTGGCTCCGATGGCTTTGCGTATGCCAAACTCATGGGTGCGCTCTTTTACGGTGATAAGCATTATGTTGCTTACTCCGACCACTCCGCCCAGCAACGTGAATATTCCGATTATCCAAAGGGCCTTGCGCAGGATACCTGTTCCTTTTTCCATCTGCAGGTTCTGGGTGAACCGATTCCATATCCAGATTGAACTCTCATCATCAGGAGCCGCCTGATGAACACTGTTCAACGCGACCTTTATCTCTTTCTCAAAAGCCTCATTTTCCTCTTCTGTGGCAAGACCGTGGAAAGAGAATGTAATTTCTTCTATGTTGTCGCCTATTCCGAACAGACTTTTCATTGTGGAATATGGCACATACAGGTCACGGTCATTACGGTTCTCGTCGCAATGTCTGATTCCGACAATCTTGAATGACAAGTTTCCTACTCTGACACTCTTGCCTATCAGCGAACCGTAGTCTGTACCGCCCTTGAGCAGGTTGCGGGCGAAGAGATGTGTCAGCACCACAACCTTGCGTCTGAGACGGAGGTCGTTCTGATTGACGAAACGTCCCTCCAGCATCTGTACGCGATTCATCTCGGAATGACTGGGAAATGTTCCGCACAGAGATACGTTGGTCAGCGACTTCTTGCCATAAGTCAGAGTATAGCCGCTGCGCGATATGGTAGTGGTAAGTTGGTCGATTATATGCGGGAAACGCTCCTCAAGCAGGTCGAGGTCAGATCTTTTAAGCTGAATGTAACGTCCCTCCTTATATCCGCCATAGGGCTTTGAAGTGCGGCTTCCACCTACCATCATTGTATTGGTGGCAACATCACCGGCATCCTGAAGGAATGAATTCATGAGACCATTGCCGGCACCCAGTAGCACTATTATGATGAATATGCCCCAAGACACGGCAAAACCGGTCAGGCAGGTGCGCATTTTGTTGCGTCTGATACTCTCCCAGATTTCCTGAAAAAGGTCACTCATAGATTTGTCACTCTGTTAGAATTAGTCCATCGCTGATGTGTATGCTTCTGTCGGTACGGGCATTGACTTTAGGGTCATGAGTAACTATTATCATGGTCACTCCTTCGGTACGGTTCACCTCACGCAGAAGGTCCATGACCTCTTCGGAGGTTTTTGAGTCGAGAGCTCCGGTAGGCTCGTCGGCCAGGATGAGTTGCGGATGGGTAATAAGGGCACGGGCAATGGCAACTCGCTGTTTCTGTCCTCCGGACATCTCATTAGGATAGTGTTCTGCCCAATCCTTCAACCCAAGGCGCTCAAGATACTGCAAGGCAAGTTCATGTCTGCGACGCCGGCCTACCCCCTGATAGAAGAGAGGAAGTTCCACGTTCTCTACTGCTGTCTTGAACGATATCAGGTTGAATGACTGGAATATGAATCCTATCATACGGTTACGGTACTCGGCAGCCTGCCGCTCGGTCAGATTCTTTATGAGCGTGCCGTTGATATAATAGTCACCCTCATCATAGTTGTCCAATATACCGAGAATGTTGAGCAGAGTGGACTTGCCTGATCCCGACGCTCCCATAATCGAAACAAACTCTCCTTTGTCAATCTCGAGATCGATGCCTTTGAGCACATGCAATGGCTGTGCCCCGAAGTAGGTCTTGTGTACGTTTTTTAATGTTATAAGCATAATCGTAACAATAGACGCATCAGCCCTTGTTTTCGCTACTCTCTTTAACCTTTTTTATAATTTTGGCCAATTCACCTTCGCCATTGTTGCTTTTTTCGTGCAGCAGGCTGTCCGGCCTGTATGATGCCGAGTGGTGCGGAGAGCGGCCGGCCCGGCGGAGCGCGTCGGCCACAATCCACTGAAGCTGCCCATTGACACTGCGAAACTCATCGGATGCCCACCTTTCAAGCGCATCCATGGAAGCAGAATCAATCCTCAACAAAAAACTTTTGTTGTCAGCGTCTTTAGCCATATCTGTATTATCAGTTGTAGAGAGTGCCGGTATTAACTACTGGCTGTGCGGGCTCGTCACCGCAAAGCACGACAAGCAGATTGCTGACCATGGCAGCCTTGCGCTCCTCGTCCATATCAACCACACTGTCCTTTTTCAGATTCTCCAATGCCATCTTGACCATGGACACAGCACCCTCAACTATCTTCTCGCGTGCAGCAATGATGGCATCTGCCTGCTGACGACGAAGCATCACGGCAGCGATCTCGGGTGCATAGGCCAGGTAGTTGATACGGGCCTCAACTGCTTCGATTCCGGCAATGGCGAGACGCTCGTTAAGAGTTTCGAGCAACACGTCGTTTATTTCATCGGCTCCCGAACGGAGAGTTGTTCCGCTATTCTGGCCACTGTTCTCGTCGTAGTTGTAGCGGCCGGCAACTTGGCGCAAGGCTGCATCTGACTGTACTGACACAAAATTCTCAAAGGCCCTCATGGTCGAGTTAAGAGTCGCTGTAACCTGACCCTGCGCCTGGCTCATGGTCTGGGAGTCTATCTCAAACAATGCCTTGTAAACATCCTTAATCCTCCACACGAGTACAAGTCCTATCATAATCGGGTTACCGCTCAAGTCGTTTACCTTTATTGCGTCAGCATTGAGATTCCTGGCACGAAGCGAGATCTTCTTTTTTACATAAAAGGGGTTGGGAAGCCACCAGAACCCGTTTTCACGCAAGGTCCCGCAATATTTGCCAAAGAATACCATAGCACGGGCTTCATTAGGCTCCAGTTGTACGAATCCGCAGCACAACAGGATGATGGCCACTGCAACAACCGGCGCTACCACCTCAGGGAAAATGTTTGTCACACCTGAAAAGACAATCAGGCCAATCAGAACAAATAACAGCAGCAGGCCTACGAATCCACTCACCTTAACACCTTTGAAATTGTACTCTTTTGTTTCCATAATTAATTGTTTGTAAATTGTTATCTGTTTCTTCCGTTAGAGTTATAACTGCATATTCTGAAATCACTCCTATATCATATTGATATCACAAAGATACATGTGGATTTCTTATCTCCAAACTATTTAACAGAGATTAACCATCGTGTGACTGGCAAGTGTATCTGTTTTTTGACGGGATAATACGGTGCTGGCACATATTTCGCTATCTTTGTGAAAAAGAGAATTCAAACACGACACGTTATTTATGATGAATAGAATTACCTTATCTGCGCCCTTGCTGCTTGTCGCATTACACCTGCTGTCGCTGTCAGACGCAGTAGCGGCACCTGCGTCCGGGGATATTGCCGTCATTACAGGTGACTGTCAGATTCCGGATGTTCCCGACTGGGCCCGCAATGCTGTTTTCTACCAGATTTACCCACAGACATTCTGCGACAGTGACGGTGATGGAATAGGTGATCTGCAGGGCATAATCAGCAAATTGGATTACGTGAAGAGCCTTGGGGTTGATGCCATCTGGTTTAACCCTTTCTTCGACTCTCCGTTCAACGATGCCGGCTATGACATTCGCGACTACTATCATGTGGCACCCCGTTACGGGACAAACGATGATGCACGACAACTGTTCGAAGAGATTCACAAGCGTGGCATGCATGTTATTTTTGACTATGTAATCAGTTACACGGCAATAGACCATCCATGGTTCGTGGAGTCGGCGAAACAGGAACCCAACCGTTACTCCAACTTCTACATTTGGACTGAGACCAACTGGGTTGACCCCCCACGGGAATTTGCAGGACAATTCATCAAGGGATATGGACAGCGGAACGGTCAATATATGCGCAACTTCTACTGGTGTCAGCCTGCGTTGAACTTCGGATTTTCAAATCCGGATCCTAATCAGCCCTGGCAACTGCCTACAGACCATCCGGATGTCCTGGCAATGCGACTTGAATTGAAAAAGGTACTGCGTTACTGGATGGATATGGGCTGCGACGGATTCAGAGCCGACATGGCCGGAGCGCTTGTAAAAACCCGACAGACAAGGGGAAACGAACAGTTTTACAACACAACCGAGAATGCGACCAAGCAATGGTGGAGGGAGATCCGTGAACTTCTGCGTGAAGAGTATCCGGAAGCATTAATGGTAGCCGAATGGTCTTCGCCTGCCGAAGCACTTGACGACTGTTTTCACGTGGATTTTTTCCATTGGTTCAATGGCTACAATGATCTTTTCCAGAAGGAAAGCTGGCGTATTCTGAACGGTGTGAGCGAGGGGCACAGTTTCTTTGATGCCGAAGGCAAGGGAAACATAACGGCTTTCTTGCGCTCATACATGGATCAGTACCGGAAAACCGTCGGCAAGGGCTACATCAGCCTGCCGTTAGGCAATCACGACAATGCCCGTCTCGGTAACAACCGGACTGCAAAAGATCTTGAGATTATATACGCTTTTGGATTCACAATGCCAGGCATACCTTTTATATACTATGGCAATGAGATAGGCATGCGCCAGTTGCCCAATTCCTGGCCTCAGGTTGAAGGAGCCTATCAGCCCCGTGCGGGAGCCAGGACACCGATGCAGTGGAACAAGGGGAATAATCTTGGCTTTTCGACGGCACCTGCAGATAAGCTCTACCTGCCTGTTGACCCGGCATCAGATGCTCCAACTGTAGAAGAGCAGCTGTACGATCCCAACTCGCTGCTGAACCGCACCCGCCGTTTGATTGAGTTGCGCCACTCCGAACCGGCTCTGGCCAACTATGCCGAGTTTGTACCGGTTTATGCAGAACCCGACACCTACCCATTCGTTTTTGCCAGGGCAGCAGGCAGGGAAACAATACTTGTCATGCTGAATCCCCGTGCCGAGATATCAGAGGCGACATTCAAAGTCAGCGTACCATTCAGCCGCACAAAACTTCTTATGGGCGACAATATAAATATGAGTCATGATCGCAAAAGCGGCAACATAAGTATAAGAATGCCAGAGCAGTCGTACGCAATTATCAAGCTGCTTAAGTGACAGTTCGGGATGTTGCATGTATGTTCCCTACTCTGACATATAGGATGGAAAAGGGACATTATTATTGTACATTACGCATTTTTTTGGGAACTTTGCAGCCGTTTACAATAAACCGCTATGGAGAAAAGACTTTTACTGGGCGATGAGGCTATTGCCCAAGGTGCCATTGATGCGGGTCTGAGCGGAGTATACGCCTACCCGGGAACACCGTCGACGGAAATAACTGAGTATATACAGGCTTACTGCAGAAAGACTGGCGCGGGAATTCACAATCGCTGGTGTACAAACGAAAAGACTGCAATGGAAACAGCACTGGGCATGTCTTTCGCAGGGAAGAGAGCCTTGGTCTGCATGAAGCATGTGGGAATGAACGTTGCAGCAGACCCGTTCGTCAACTCATCCATCACGGGTGTTAACGGAGGTCTGGTTGTTTTGGTTGCAGATGACCCGTCAATGCATTCCTCACAAGATGAGCAGGACACCCGCCACTACGGCAAGTTCGCAATGATACCTATTCTGGAACCCTCTACACAACAGGAGTGCTATGACATGATGGCTTATGCCTACAGCATGTCCGAGGCTCTGAAATTACCGGTCCTGATGCGCACGGTAACACGTCTGGCCCACTCGCGCTCGGTAGTGGTATTGAGGGCAAAACGCGAAGAGAACCCGTTGGAACCTGTGAACGGCTCAAGAGACTGGGTTCTTTTACCAGCTATAGCAAGACGCCGCTATGCCGGCCTGCTGACAAAACAGGCTGAGATTGCCAAACTGGCGCTTGAATCTCCATTTAACTCCTTCAAAGCTGAGGCCAAGCGCTATGAGATGGGTGCCATTGCCTGTGGAAATGCTTATAACTATCTGTCCGAGTGCTATCCCGATGGTATTCCGTTCCCGGTTCTGAAACTATCACAGTACCCGATACCGCAGGAGACTGTCAGAACAATGGCAGAACAGTGCGAGTCAATAATGGTTATCGAGGATGGGCAGCCTTTCGTCGAGGAACAGATTGCCGGCATCCTGACTTCTGAATGCCGCATTATAGGGAGACTGACCGGCGAACTGCCCCGTCAAGGAGAACTGAACCCAGACATAGTAAAGGTAGCCTTAGGACTGCAAGCCATGCCTCACTCAGACGTAGCAGAGAACGTTGTAGCACGTCCCCCTGCACTATGTCAGGGTTGCGGGCACAGAAGCGTCTACGAAGCAATCAACATAGTACTCAAGGACTATAAGAACGCCAAGGTATTCGGAGACATAGGCTGTTACACGTTGGGGGCACTGCCTCCATACCAGGCCCTTGACAGCACCGTTGACATGGGTGCGTCCATTACTATGGCCAAGGGGGCTTCCGATGCAGGTGTTTTTCCTGCAATAGCGATAATCGGGGACAGCACGTTCACTCACTCGGGCATGACCGGACTGCTGGATGCCGTCAATGAAAACGCCCCGATCACCATTATCATCTCCGACAACCTGACGACTGGCATGACAGGGGGACAAGACTCTGCAGGTACCAACAAATATGAAGCCATCTGCCGAGGTATAGGAGTCGATCCCGAGCATCTGAAGGTGGTGGTTCCACTGCCACAGAACATGGAAGAGATTACCCGAATCTTGCGCGAGGAGATAGAATACCACGGCCTGTCTGTGGTGATTCCACGTCGCGAATGCATACAGACACTTGCCCGTAAGGCAAAAGCTAAAGCACAGAAACAATGAAGACAGATATAATTCTTGCAGGCGTGGGAGGTCAAGGTATCCTCTCAATAGCCACCGTAATCGGTCAGGCCGCACTCGAAGAGGGTCTATTCATTAAACAGGCCGAGGTACATGGAATGAGCCAGCGCGGCGGCGACGTCCAGTCTAACTTGCGCATATCTGACCAGCCCATCGCCAGTGATCTGATATCACTTGGACAGGCAGACATCATCATCGCTATGGAACCGATGGAGGCGCTACGTTACAAGGAGTACCTGAGTACCGACGGATGGGTGATAACATCATCAAACCCATTTGTCAACATTCCGAACTATCCTGACAGCAACAAGATCTTGGATGAACTGCGCGGAATGCCGCATCTTGTTCTTATTGACACAGACAGGATTGGTGCAGAGAACAAGATGACCAAATCAGTTAATATGATACTTCTGGGAGCAGCATCCCGTGCGCTGAAAAGCATCAGTTTTGAGAAATTATGCGACAGCGTAGCCACTATATTCGGAAGCAAGGGAGAATCGGTAGTGGAGATGAATGTCAAAGCCCTTAAGATAGGACTTAACTGCAAATAAATGCCATAGATGAAAACGGTCATTCCACAACAAGTCATTGACAATTATCTGAAAAAGATAGAGGTGACAGACCTCAACAAGGCATCTATCAGACAAGTTCTTGCTACGGTAAAAAATGCCGAGAAACTGACAGGGACAGAGTTCATCCACTTTGAGATGGGAGTTCCGGGCATTCCTCCATCAGCATATGGAGTAAAGGCACAGAAAGAGGCTCTGGACCGTGGAGTAGCATCTAAATATCCAGATATTGAGGGAATACCTGAACTGAAGGAACAGGCATCACGCTTTGTAAAGGCCTTCCTCAACACCGATATAAGCGCTGCCCATTGCACCCCGACCTGCGGTGCAATGCAGGGAACTTTCGCAGCATTTCTTCTCTGCTCGCAACTCGATCCGAAGAAGGACACTATCCTTTACATCGATCCCGGATTCCCTGTTCAGAAAATGCAGGCTAAAGTCATGGGGGTGAAGATGGAGTCATTCGATGTAGCAGACTACCGTTCAGATAAGTTGGCTCCCAAACTCGAAAGCTATCTGAAGAAGGGCAATATTTGCTGCATCGTATATTCTAACCCCAACAATCCCAGTTGGATGTGTCTGACTGAAGAAGAGATACGAACGATAGGCCAACTTGCGACCCAATATGACACTGTCATTCTTGAGGACCTCGCATACATGACTATGGACTTCCGCCGGGATGGACTGGGAGTTCCATACCAGCCGCCATACCAGACTACAGTGTCACACTACACCGACAATGTGATAATGATGCTTAGCGGTTCGAAAATTTTCAGTTATGCCGGTGAGCGTATTGCAGTGGCATGTATATCTGATAAACTTTATGAACGGAGTTATGAGACCCTCGCACAAAGATACGGGATATCGCGATTTGGCTCCGTATATGCCTACGATATGTTGTATGCCATGTCATCAGGGGTCACCCACTCTGTTCAATGTGCTATGGCTGCCATGATGAAAGCAGCTGTTGACGGGGAATACCAATTCCGCGAGGACATACGCGAATATGCCCGCCGCACGGAAAAGATAAAGGAATCACTGCTGAGAAACGGCTTCAATATAACTTACGACAAGGATCTTGAACAGCTTGTCAGCGATGGTTTCTTTTTCACGTTCGGGTACAATTTGCCTGATGGAACACCCATGGAGGGCGGTAAACTCTTGCATGAATTACTGTGGTTTGGCATTAGCGGAATCACACTGCTGTCAACCGGCAGCACTCGCCAAGGCTTGCGTGGCTGCTCTTCAAACATAAGGGAAGACCAGTTCCCGGTTTTGGAAGAACGCCTAAGACTCTTCAACGAGGCACACAGATAATTTTTTATCTCCGGATTAAAGTGATGTGACCCCAAAAAGTCAGGAAAAACTTTTTGGGGTCACATCATTATGATGATGAGAGTGGACTACCACTCCATTCGATAGTTGCCGCTCAGGTGTAGCAGCGCGAACAGATATACAAGGCCATCATAGTAAACGTCATAGTAGCCATCATCATACATATCCGGACTAAGTTTCATGTCCCATAGATGACGTACTATGTCCTGACTATACTCGTTGTCAGTCATAAGGCTGGCGGCAGCCGTAGTGGCAACGAGTCCTATTGAATGACGTAACTTGCGGAAACCACCGGCACCCATTATAAAAGAGGGGGCTCCTCCGTCAAGAGCAAACTGATCAGGGAACTCGGTGATACCGTAGCGCCCGGCAAGGGTGCGTTGGAACTTGTCAGCATACTGACTCTGCCACTCAGCATCTTTATGATACATGTTGAAATCCATCGCTATGTTCATCGGTACCCGCCATGAGTCGTAATGAAACTCAGAACCACGATTGGGTGTGCCGTCAAACTGACTCTGATCGGGGTTAATGCCTGTCTCTTCATTACAAGCCTTATGAAGATACTGACGCGATGCTTCAGCGCACTCAAGATAGAACTGCTCACGACCATCCTTGGCGTACTTTGCCCATATCTCCATGAAAGCAGGCAGATGATACGAAGGATCAGTCCACTCATTCGATCGGGTGTCAGGACAGAAATTGATGAGTTTGTGCTGCATGTTGATGATATTTGTAACGCCACCTGTTCCATCCTTCGAGAAGAGATCGTTGAGGAGTTCCTGTGCCTCTGCAAGGTAGTCAAATTCCTCATAGCTGCCCCATCGCTGTGATGCCAGCAGAAGAGTGGTTACATAATACAACTCACCATCACTTGCCGAACCGGAAGCACGACGGCGTCCGTCAATGTTGCACTGCCAAGCGAACAGTCCATGTGACGGACCATCTTCATTATGGCGCATAAAATACCTGGACCAACGCCAAATCTTGTTGAACAGTTCGGGCTTATCCATCTGTACGGCAATCATCATTCCATACGACATACCCTCGGTGCGTACATCGCGGTTTTTGACGTCTGAAACATAGCCCATCATCTTGCCATCAACCTGAACATCGTGGTATGAACGCGTGGGGCTCTCGAAAATCTCATAATATGCATCAGCAATCTTTTGGTCAATCTCCTTCTGTTTGTATCCAAGTTCCTTGAAGTAGTTGCGATACTTGCCGGTTTCTGAAGCGGGTTTAGACCAAGGTTTCATTTTCTTTGCGTCAACACTCTGCACAGCTCCTGCGAGCAGGAAGGCCATGCAGACAAACAAAAATCTACATATTCTCATCTTTCAAATAATAAAAATCATCAATTACTTGGCTATGTGTGACTTCCATAATTGGTAAGCCTCCTCGTATGCAGGCATGTCGGAGGATTTAGGTTCTATTACGTCTATCTTCTGCAACGTCGAGAAAGCCTCATTATGATCCTTATATAATCCGGCTCCCATTCCTGCGCCTCTGGCGGCACCGATTGAACCATCCGTATCGTATAGTTCAATGGTAGCTCCAGTAACTCCTGCAAGCGTATTGCGGAAAATCGGACTAAGGAACATATTGGCCTTGCCTGCATGTATTGTATTTACGGACATACCCATGTCCTCCATTATGTCAATGCCATACTTGAATGAGAATACGATTCCTTCCTGACAAGCCCTGATAAGGTTTGAACGGTTATGTACGTTGAAATTGATTCCATGGAAACTGCAACCGGCCTCGCGGTTCTCAAGAACACGTTCTGCACCGTTTCCGAAAGGCATGACACTTATTCCGCCAGCTCCGATTGGTGACTTGGATGCCAAATCATTCATGTCGTTATAGCTGTAGCCCTCTGACATGATATTACGCTTCATCCACGCATTAAGGATTCCTGTTCCATTGATGCAGAGAAGTATTCCCAAACGGGTTTGATCAACCTGATGATTAACATGAGCAAAAGTATTGACACGCGATTTGGGGTCATAGCTGATTTCACCGTTTACACCATAAACTACGCCGGAAGTACCTGCGGTAGATGCTATTTCACCTGGTTCAAACACGTTAAGCGAGAGGGCATTGTTTGGCTGGTCACCGGCACGATAGGTAACAGGTATGCCTTCTGCCAGACCAAGTTCGGAAGCAGCCTTTGCACAAAGGCGGCCCTGTTCGGAGAAAGTAGGTCTGATTTCGGGGATGAAAGACCTCGGAATTCCATAGTAGTCAAGGAGGAAACTTGCAACATCGCCAGTTTGAAAATCCCAGAACATCCCTTCGGAAAGGCCGGAGACGGTTGTACATACCTCGCCAGTCAGACACATGGCAATGTAGTCGCCCGGAAGCATAATCTTGTAAATCTTGTCAAAAACCTCCGGCTCGTTACGGCGTACCCACGCCAACTTAGAAGCGGTAAAGTTGCCGGGGGTATTCAATAGATGAGAAAGGCACTGGGCATGGCCAAGTTCCTTAAAGGCAGTCTCGCCAATCTGTACAGCACGGCTGTCACACCATATTATGGCCGGACGAAGAACCTTTCCGTCTTTGTCTATACATACAAGTCCATGCATCTGATAGGAAATGCCAATGGCAGATATGTCCCGTGCGTCAATTCCGCTCATCCCCATTATGTCGGATGTGGCCTGCCTCATATAACTCCACCAATCAGAAGGATTCTGCTCTGCCCAACCAGGATTTAGAGCCTTGATGGGAGCCTCTGATTTGGGAGCAAAAGACGTTGCAACACATGCGCCACTATTGGCATCAACAAGACTGGCTTTCACTGAAGAACTGCCGATGTCGTAACCTAACAGATACATAATTACGATTGTTTGATTTTTATGATTATTGATTTTTAGCAAAATAAGAATTGCCAAATATACTTAAAAAAGATGAAAACCACTAATCTTTCACACCTTAGTTATATGAAAATAAAAGGGTGGAACGGACCAGATGCCCGCCCCACCCTTGAATATTTCTGAAGAATTAATGACGATCCTCAGGTATATCGCCGGCGAAAATACTCTTCGGTACAAGCTCAATACAGTTGAACGGGCAACAACCGTTGTCGGTCAACAGACGAATCCTGAAGAAGTAGTCCTTATCGGGATAGAAATAGTCGGTTGTAACGATCTTGCGAAGACAGTCTTCACGACCCCAGCAAAGATTCACGCCACCGCCGCGCTGAGTGGTATAGGAGTCCATTCCCAACATGTAGCCACGGCTGTGCATAGCTTTTTCTTTCTGACGGATATAATCAGGATCATCATCCTCATTCACGACCTTGCCGTCACCGGTAACCTTCGGGTTGGTCTGATTTATGCGCAAGTCAACCGGGATTCCGCATGGATCACCGTTCAGATAGAACTGGACAACGCCTCGGTCGCTATTAAACTGATCTGTCTCCATAGCGCAATAATAGAAACGAAGCTCATAGGTACCTGCAGTCGGAACTGGCGGCAAGCGGAATGTTACATCATATACACCCATGATAGTCATCTCATCTCCAAAGAAGCAGGTGAAAGAGTTGTTTCTGTAACGAACCCAGAGCTCAGTTTCGTCAGAACGGACGACGTTTTTGCAGAAGCCCTTGAGGAAGCCTACTGTGTAGTTACCATTCACATCGGTCGAGGCACGTCCACGGGCACCACTATTGATAAAGTCAGGTGACATGGTGTTACACATGATGCGAATTCTGACATTCAAAGTCTCCTCCCTTGTCTTCTTGTCATAGATAAGGATATCGTCAATGTAGTGATAGACGCCATTGATTGCAGACGAGGCATCAGCCTGGTCTTTGAACTTTGATTTCATTATAATATCCTCTGCAGGATCGTAAATCCTGACACCGCGAACCTCAACTCCCTTGCCGTTCTCAGCCCTGGGAGCGCCTTTTCTGTTGATGTAGTGGCCACCCGTCTTAGGATAACTGATACGCATTAAGGTATGCGGCTGCATTGTCTCATAGTAGTCCTCTATATCGATTGCATCCCAGTGTGTATATCCGTCGGTAAACTCCGGCTGCGAAATATTGAATTGGTCATAGAACAACTGTTCAGGGAGCAAGTGATATGACACGAACATATTCAGAGGATTTCTGCGGTCCGTATCGGGTGCGTTGGGATCAGCTCCGCATGATTCAACAAGAATCGGAGTGATATAGTTCCTCAAATCCTCAAGAGTATAGATGTTCTTGGCATTGAACAGTGAGTCTGTCTCAACGAAAGCAGTAAATTTAAAGTATCTGTGCTCGGGGAAAATGCCGGTGTCATCCTCCAGGCCAGTGTGGTACTTAACGCCAGTCTTTGCTCCGTACGTAATGGAATCGTACGAAGGAGAACGATAGGTGGCATCCATGTAGATAGTGAGAGAATCTATCATTCCAGTCGCTACCAAAGCCTCGTTGAACAGTTTGATACTGGGATCCAAGGCCATCACATTCGGAAGTGTCGAGTTGCTCGGCGAAAGAACTTTGTCGATGATTTGTACAACACCATTCTGAACGGAGTCGTCACGCTCGATAATGGTTGATTTACCATTCAGGCGATACACCACCTTAATCTTTGTAGTATCATCCTCATTTCTTGCAGAGTCCGTAGTATAAACCAGATAACGATCCATGATGTTAGGATAAGGAAGGGCTCCGTCAATCAGGTCCTTGCAGTAGAACAGAGATCTGATGATATGAGTGAAGGCAACAGTATCGCACTCCTCTTTCGAGAGATCTGTAACAGACGAATAAGTTTTGCCGGCATCTTTATTGACCTTCAGATTGCTCTTCTCCTTGTAGAAAGCCTCGAAAGCGTCATTTGTCGGGGCAAAGCAGGTATAGTTGCCATAGGTCTTCATCTCGCCCCATATATCAGCCTTCTTGAGGACGTAAATGAAGTCACTGAAACTCTCCTCTCTGTTGGAAAGAAAATCAGCCACTGTTTCTCCCGTAAATGTGTAGTAGTTGTCAGGAACGACCTCCTTAAGACAGCCCTGTTGTGTCAGCAGAACGCACGCAACGAGGACAGGGAGAATGAGGAGTTTGGAAAGTTTTCCCGCAAATCTCTTGATTTTCATATTGATTAATTATTTAAGTATTCTTGTCTTTTACACTTCAATCATGCAAAAATATTAAAGTCTGTTCAATAAACAAACGTTTTTTGCTAAAAAATGTATCAAAAAAATGGTTTTAAGGTCACATCTATGCGTCTTTTGTGCAAAAAGGATTTATATTTGTAAAAGAATATTTAGTTCGGTTGCTTTGATATGAAACGACGTCTTTTCCTTATATTTGCTTCGTGTCTGGCTCTTTTTTCTGTATCGTCATGTTTCAAGGACGTTTCGCCTGAAAACTATTATACTTTCAGGGGAGAAACTGTAGCTTCATTTCTCGAAAAGAACCAGGATGTTTTCAGTTCATTCATTGAGATTCTACAGAAGGCCGATATATGGGGCGAGATGAAGACCTATGGCAACTATACCTGCTTTGCCCCAACCAACGAGGCTATTAAGCAGTATCTTGAGGAGAAGGACAGATTGTCTCCGGACAAGCGCTACGCGTCGATTGCAGACCTTTCGAAAGCTGACTGTGATACTCTTTCCTGGACTCATTTGATAAGGGCCACTTATTTCATCAAGGATGTCCCGGAAGGGAGTTTTCCATCAGTCAACATCAACGACAGGTTTCTGACACTCTCGTTTGACTCTGTCTCAACCTCCTCCGGCGGGGTCAGAGTGCGTTATTGCATAAACAAGAACTCGCACATCATAGAAGCCGACGACACCGTACAGAACGGTGTCGTACACGTTGTAGATAAAGTAATAAACTTCGCCGGCGACTATATTTATGACATGATACAAGCAGACCCAAACATTAGAATCTTTTCCGAAGCTTTACGTTTAGTTGGTTTGCAGGACACTCTGAAGCAATGGATTGACGAGACATACATCGTAGGCGAGGACTCAGTAGAGAAAGGTTTTCAGATACAAGTCTACAACCAAAGCGGCGGATGGTATGATGTATGGTACTGGGGGCAGAGGAAGACGTGTTTCACCTTCCTCATCGAACCAGACTCTGTTTACCGCAGATATGGAATCAACACCGTCAACGACCTTATTGCGTATGCCAAAAATGTATATGATGAATCATTTCCCGAAGATGCCGGTTTGTATGGCGCAGATGACTATACTAACCCAAAACACCCGCTGCGAAGATTTGTTTCATATCACATGTTACCCTTTTATTGCGGCTACAGCAATTTCAACACCCGTTCTGACCTGATAGATCTGTACTATACGGGAGACATTGACCCGGAAGATTATTTCTCGACCTTCGATGATCACACCTTCTTGCGCGTATCCACCAACTTTAACGGCAACCGTGAGGTCTATGTCAACAAGCGCGGACGCGAAGGTAACGGAACTCTTGGATTCAGTGGGCCGGAATACCCGGGGGTACGTATTCTTACCCCCTCAGAAATGGCGGGTGTTGAACAGGAAGGAAGAAACGGACTGTTTCATTATATTGACGGAATAATCGCGTACAGCAAAGAGACCCGCGAAGAGGTTCTGAACAGACGTTTGAGAATTGACTGGACTACCATATCGCCAGACTTCCTGACATCCGGAGCCCGACACCGCAAGGGAGTCGGCCACCAGGAGGGAATCTGCTTCAAACAACCCAAGAACTTCCATCTTTACTCAACTGACTGCGCCTTCTCGTTGAGAAGTCCACATAACACATGTTACGTATATGAGGCAAACGCTATAGATATAGTCGGCAACTTTGACTTCTATATAAAACTTCCTCCAGTCCCGGTTGACGGAACTTATGAATTACGCATATCGTACCGTGACGCGGGTGACATCGCCGGAGTAGTTCAGAACTTCCTTTCTGAGGATACACCAACAGACTGGAAACCTTTGGGTATTCCAACCGATCTGAGAATGACAGCAGAAGAGAACCCTAACATTGGCTGGAAATCGGACGAAAGCCTCAGGGAAAATGGAGGTGAAGAGGCGATACTCTCACTTGACAAGGCTTTGAGGAACCGCGGTTACATGAAGTCCTCAGACGCAATAACAACATACGAGCCGGTTCCGCACAGAGACAAGGAAGGTCTGGCCCGAAGGATACTGACAACTCAATATTTCTACGCGAACCGTAATTATTATCTCAGACTCAAACTTGTTTTGGACAACCCGACATCAGAAATAACACTTGATTACATGGAATGGGTTCCGAAACACGTATTCGACGGGAATGAGGACCGTCACTAGTTTCCGTAAGGGTTGAACTGTCTTGGAGGAGTCTGGAACTGACGTTGCAGACTATCAGATCCAAACGGCCTGTCAAATCTGCCTGTTTCCCCCCACGAGTGCCAATAATTGTTCCACCACTCGTGTTGATTATTCATCATTTCTCTCCAATGACGCTCTATTTCAGGACGGTACTGCATGTACTGCATAACATTTTGCTGGGCATTGCGACGACTACGGTCTGTCCATTCCTCCCAAATCTTCTGACCCAACTGCCATTGGGCATCAGCAATGCGCTTCCTGGCATCTTCAGACAGTTGTTTTTCCATACCGGAACGATATGTCTCATTGATCTCGTTCCACTTTTTCATGTAGTTTTCCTGCTGTCTTGAATCGGGCCTGAAATCGTACGGCATACCGAAAAACACAGGAGGGCCACCATTTACCTGCTGAGAACCAGGCATAGAAGAACTGTTCAATTTGTACAAAGCATTCACATAGTCAATGTACAGAATAGCAAACTTCTTATACTCCTTCTTAGTCAGTTGAGCATTTTCCTTGATGAAACGGAGCTGAGCATTGGTCATCTCGGTAAAAACATCAGCATCCAACATCGCTGCGTTCTGAGCGAAGATGATAAACGGGAGCAGGACGAAACCGACAACAACCAAAAACCTTTTCATGGGATTATTCTCCGTAATAATTGCTCATCATCGAATACAGGCCAAGGTCATCGGCAGACATCGACTGGAACACTTCGTCTATACTCTTGCATTGTGAGATACTGTCATAATCAGGAATTTGGCTATCGCTGGCAACAAAAGGTACAAGCAACAACAGCGCAATAGCTGCAGCACTGGCAATTGATACCCAGAATACGGACTTCCTTACTTTGGGGAACAACACGTGAACAGTACTTTGCCGGACGGATGCCTTTGAGACGACCCGTTCGGTGATATCCTCTATAAAATGTTCGGGCATCCGATAAGGCATCTCCTTGCCAATCTCTTCAAAATCTTTCATATCGTATGTTCATTTAAATACTTCTTTATCTTTTCCACTGCATAGTGGTAGTTAGTTTTCAGCGTTCCTATATTGTCACCGAGAATCTGATGAATCTCCTCATAGCTCTTGTCATCATAGTAGCGAAGGTTAAACACCAGCTTCTGTTTGGCAGGAAGAAGCGCTATAGCTTCTTGAAGAAGAATAAGCATTTCGTCAGCACTCGGATCGGACTCTGGCCTGACACTCTCTTTCAGGGAATCACCCAAGTCGTCAAGCGACTGGAAGAAACCGGCGTGATTTTTCAGAACCTTGAGAGCCTCGTTAGTGGCAATCTTGTATAGCCAAGACGAGAACGGGTAATCCTTTGAATAAGTGTTCCTATACTTGAACACATTCAGCGCCGTTTCCTGAAGAGCGTCCTCCGCGTCATCGTGCGATACGACAATCCTTCGGATATGCCAATAGAGAGGTTCTCCATATTTTTGCATCATCAGCCTGATACCGTCACTTACCCGGTCTTCATCACCAAGCATGCCGACAATTGACTCATCACCAACAACCGGGGTAGAATTACTCTCCATTATTCTCTCTCTTCAGTTCTATTATAACAATGGCGTCCGAAGGTTAAATCCGGACGCCAAAATTACAGAGTATTAACTATTTCTCAATATTCCGACTGATGGAAATAATCAAAGTCGGCATATCCTCCTGAACTTAGTGTCGAATAATTGTACAAAGCGGTACGGTAGCCCGTGAAAAGGTCAAGAGTGAATCTCATCTGCAGTTCAGCGTCCACATCATACCATTCTCCTCCGTCAAGTGACCAACTCATGAAAGCCTTGTCAGGTCCGCAAGTGTCGTCAGCCTGTGGAGTGAATACATACTTAATCCTTAGCCAAACCAGATCCTGCTTCAGAGGCATCCGGAAAACCTCAGTCTCACCGTTCCCCTGTGGCTGTTCCGGCTGTGGCTGTCCGGGGCGTCCCCATCGGCGTGAAGGTGGGACACGGTTGATGCCGACAAGATAACGTTCCCCATCCGGAGCCACCTCAACACCTATGCGGCAGTAGTTACTCTGGAAAGCACATATTCCGGCATTGTCACCCGGTTTCATTCCGGAGACATCAAGTTTAACCTCACTGACACATCGAGGACCGACAGTACGTTGGGTAAGCGTGTTGCGGGCATGCATGATATCTTCAACAGGAGCACCTGCTGTCAGTCTTAGCCAGCCTGTGCGCTTAGAGACAGACCACAGACTGTCGTCTGGTTTGTGGTTCCACTGCCACACAAGATCAAGTCCCTGTCCAGCCGAATAATCAAACTCATCTGATGCCCATACGCGATTCTCGCCGTAAGGTTTGAGATTTACCTCAAACTGTTTCATTGGGACAGTATTGTCGCCCAGGACAGGCCATCCGTCAACCCAAGTCAACGGCTGGAGCGTCGGAATCCTTCCCACAGCTCCATGGTCCTGGAACATCATGGAATACCAATCGCCCTTGGAGGTCTCGAAGATTGCGCCCTGTGCAACGCCGTCACCACGTCCGTCAAAAGCACCCTGAAGTATGGTTTTGCTTTCGTACGGTCCAAGCAGGTTTTTGGATCTCCAGCAGGTCTCGGTACGAACACCTCCACTTGGCCAGTCAATGTCAAGCACGTAATAATAGTCACCAATATGATAGAAATGAGCACCTTCGGCACGAAGATTGTATCCCTGACGGGGAGACTCAATAAGAAGCTGGTCAACCCCATTCTGCTTGATGGCCGTCCCATCTGGTTCAAGTTCTGTAATACGAAGATCGCCGTTTCCCCACACAACATAGAGATGTCCATCCTCAAAGAGCATACTGGCATCATGGAAAGGACGGTCTATTACCGAACGTTCCCAGAAACTGCTTTTGATGTCCTTTGTCTTATAAACGTACGTCTTGCCTTGATCATTGGCGATGAACAGACAGTAGAAAGTGCCATCGACATAACGAAGCGAAGCGGCCCATTGTCCCTTACCATACGCATTGCGTCCGTCTTGCATATTGTAAATCGCATCATCATTCAAACAATCATATACGTAACTGATAATTGACCAGTGAACAAGATCGCGTGAATGCATAATGGGGGCTCCAGGGCAATAATACATGGTTGTACTGACCATATAGAAATCATCTCCCACACGAATCACATCATTGTCCGGAATATCTGTATAAGTCAGTGGATTGATGCACTCGGTGGTTTGAGAATCGGCATTGCAGGAAACAGTGAGTCCAAATGCCAAAGAGGCTAACAATAAAACTGTATTTTTTTTCATGTTCACGAAGATTTTTACTCAAATGTCAACCAGTCAACTTGTATCTTGCCCTGCGTGGCCATGCGAACCTTCAAATGATGAATACCCTTTGAAGCACCACTGACTTTAGCACTTGCGGAAATGACCTGACGATCGGCCGGAACATCGACGGTAGCAATGACTTTGTCATCTTGAAGAATCTCAAGGGTTCCAGCTGACGGAGGTACTATCTTGACAGTAACTTTTTTGGGAGCCTTATCAAACTGTACAGTGTTGTACTTTGCCCATGCGCCCTTTTCGAAGAACACAGTCTTCCAACCGGCGAAATAATTACTTGGTTCAAGATACGCGATGCTGTCACCTGTCGCACTAAGCGATGTATAACGGTCAAGTTGAATCTTTGTATCAGACTTGGTTATTCCGATACCGCGAAGAGTTGGCTTGACCATGCGGATACTGCCGTCAGGTTCAAAGAAGATACTGTCAGCGCATACAGATCTGTTCTTATCAAACTCTGGAGAATACTCGTTGTGATGGTAGAACAGATATGTCTGACCTTTGTAATCAATTATGGAATGGTGGTTGGTCCAACACTTGTTTGCATGTTCCTCAAAGAAAACACCCATAAACTTGTACGGTCCGAAAATATTGTCGGCCATACAGTATGCCAACACCTCCTCGACATCCCTTGCCCAAGGGAAAGTCATGTAATAGCGACCATTATGCTTAAAAAGGTAAGGCCCCTCCACAAGTCCTTTGGTGGGAACCTCCTCAACACGGTGACGATCGGCCGGATCTGTTGAAACCGACAGCCAGTCGTCATTCAATTTGGTAATTGTAATACCTGGCATTACCAAGTAGCCTTGTCCATCATCATCAACAAAAACGCAAGGATCAATTCCGCCAACATTCTCCAACGGAGTGGCCTGAGGTGTGTAAGGGCCTTCAGGATAATCGGCCACAGCCACTCCTACCCGATTACCTCCTCCAAAACGCTGTCCTGGCTGCGGCTTAGCACCTGCAGGAAAGAAAAAATAGTACTTGCCATTATGCTCCTTACAATCAGGAGCCCACATTGAATATCCTTTTTCATTGACCCAGGGAGTAGTCCACTGGTCAACAATCATTCCATGGTCAGTCCAATCTGTAAGGTTGTCAGAAGAGAATACATGATAGTCTGCCATACAGAACCAGTCTTTACGACTGTATTCGGCAGGAGCCTTAATGTCATGCGAAGGAAATACGTAAACCCTGTCGCCAACTACAAGAGCAGATGGGTCAGCCGAGAACTGATCCCTGATTATGGGGTTCTGGGCATTGACTTCCACAACTAAAAGCAGAAGCAGAAACAAAACAATTTTTTTCATCTCAGTTAAGTTTTCAAATAAGTTTTCAAAAATCTTCAGTATATTATCAGGATTCCTTTTTAGCAAGGAATTCCAATGCCTTATTATATATGGGATTCAACTCATTCAATATGTTGTAATATTCATTGAGTGACCACAAATTACGTGCGACCAAAGCCTTAAGCTGCACGGTCAGATATTTTGTGGATTTTTCGAATTCATCCTCAACGAACTCTATTCCGGACTCTTCGGCAAGTTTGAGCAACCGGTCCATCAACTCATCGCCAGCGTCAAAACCTTTTTTGAACTTATCAAAACTCTTATATTGCCGCATAAGTTCGACACGGTTGTGATCAACGTAATCCAAACATACCTGAAGCACTATTCCACGTGCGGTTACCTGACGGTACCACGATGTAGCACGGGTTGTATCAATCGGGACAAAGACATCGGGCATGATTCCTCCTCCTCCGTAAACCGTGCGCTTTTCGACAAGAGTATTGTACTTGAGGGTATCGGTAATGTGTATGCTGTCGGCATTAACCAGTTCTCCACCCAAAAGACGGGTCTCCAAGTCGTGTGCATAATCAATGTCGTCACCGTAC
Organism: Bacteroidaceae bacterium; assembly: GCA_017615835.1. Classification (GTDB taxonomy): domain Bacteria; phylum Bacteroidota; class Bacteroidia; order Bacteroidales; family Bacteroidaceae; genus Colenecus. The sequence goes on from JAFZZI010000007.1 coordinate 35,970, forward strand.
GGTTTCTGAATACAACGTCCTGAAGGAGTATAATATTTGGCTACAGTAAGCCTTATCATGGATCCGTCAGGAAATTCCACAGGTCTCTGAACGAGTCCCTTGCCATATGAGCGCCGACCTATGACGGTACCTCTGTCCCAATCTTGAACAGCTCCGGCAACAATTTCGCTGGCTGATGCAGAGTATTCGTCCATAAGAATCACCAACTCTCCCTTACGATACTTACCGTTGCCCTCAGCAGAATAGACTGTACGACGACTTGAACGCCCCTCTGTGTAGACAATACGGCAATCCTTATTCAAAAACTCATTGCCCATACCGACAGCTGCACCGAGATAACCGCCGCCATTGCCCTGGAGGTCAACAATAAGAGACTTGAGTCCATTCTTGCTCAATTTATCAAATTCAGTTTCGAACTCGCTTACTGTAGCAGCTCCAAAATTGGAGATTTTGATGTAACCTATACCTGGAGCAGCCATGAAAGCAGCATCAATGGTATTTATTGGAATCTGATCTCTGACTACATTGAAAAAGATAACATCACTAATACCCTGTCTGACCACACCGAGTTTCACAGTTGATCCCTTGGGCCCTCGTAGATGCGAAGAGATCTGAGTGTTTGTCATCTTGACACCTGCGAGGATCGTATCATCGGCACTGACAATCCTGTCACCTGCTACTATTCCCACCTTTTCCGAAGGACCTCCCGATATCGGCTGTATCACAACCATCGTGTCGCGCACCATATTGAACTGCACGCCAATGCCTTCAAAACTACCTTGAAGCTTCTCGTTGCTGCTGGCAACCTCTTTTGCATTCAGATATGAAGAATGGGGATCCAACTCTTCAAGCATTGACACTATGGCTGATTCTACAAGGTTTTCCTCATCAACCTCGTCAACGTACAAATTTGTTATTGCAGTCTCTGCTACCAGAAGTTTCTGCAATTGTTGCGTAACCTGGGTTGTCTGTGCAGACAGTCGAAGAACTGCCATTACGGCCACTGCCACCAATAGAAACTTTTTCATTTGGATTTCGTAATATTGAAAGTTTCCAGCATCATACCATCGACCGGATGGCCAAAGTTAATCAATTCTCTGACAAGAGTGCTACTTATGTGCTGCAAAGAGGGGTCAGAAGGGAGGAGAATGGTTTCAGCACCGCCTATAGCACGATTCGCATCTGCCATCTTACATTCATTCTCAAAATCGGACATGGAGCGGACTCCTCTCAGTATTACATCTGCCCCACATGACTTGACAACATCCACAGTAAGACCTTCATACTTTATTACTGACACTCGGGCATCATTGACATAATAACGTCTGATTGCATCAACTCTTGCATCGGCTGTAAACATACAGTTCTTCGTTCCATTAACCCCTACTGCAATAACAACACTTTCTGCAAACGATAACGCCCTTTCAACCAAATTGGCATGACCTGAAGTAAAGGGATCAAATGTGCCAGGAAACAGTACCTTCATAATCATAAGAATTTTTCTCCTTCCTCCTCATTCACAAGATCCTGTTCTACAACAAGATTTTCTATAATGAAGTTCTGACGCTCCATTGTATTCTTGCCCATATAGAAAGAAAGCAGATCCGAAACAGCATCTGTCTTTTGAAGAGTCACACGCTCCAGACGCATGTCAGGTCCGATAAATGTCTTGAACTCGTCAGGAGAAATCTCTCCCAGACCTTTGAAACGTGTTATTTCGGGATCAGGACTAAGTTTGTCAACGGCTTCCCTCCGCTCTTCTTCCGAATAACAGTAGATGGTCTCAAAATCAGTGCTCTCCGTAACAACACCCTGAATGGTTCCGCTACCTGTCTTTGTCTTTTTGCGACGACGGTTACGAACACGGAAAAGTGGAGTCTGTAAGATAAACACATGCCCCTTCTTTACCAGGTCAGGGAAAAACTGAAGAAAGAACGTGGTCATCAGAAGGCGGATGTGCATACCGTCTACATCGGCATCGGTTGCAATAATCACCTTGTTGTAGCGAAGCCCTTCAAGCCCATCCTCAATGTTGAGGGCTGCTTGGAGCAACCTGAACTCAATGTTTTCATAAACGACCTTTTTGGTAAGACCGTAGCAGTTGAGAGGTTTACCTCTAAGACTGAACACAGCCTGGGTATTGACATCACGGCTTTTTGTTATAGATCCGCTTGCAGAAAGCCCCTCGGTAATGAAGATGCAACTCTCTTCCTTGCGATCACCCTTGATATCACTGAGGTGAATGCGGCAGTCTGCCAACTTGCTGTTGTGGAGACTGCTCTCTTTGTTGCGTTCACGAACCAACTTAGTCATACCGGCAATCTCCTTGCGTTCCTTCTCGGACTCCTGAATCTTCTGGAGTATTGCATCGGCAACCTGTGAATTGATGTGCAGATAGTCGTCAACTTCTTTTTTTACGAAGTCACTGACAAACTTATTCAAAGAAAGACTGCCACCCGGAGTCATTGTCGTGGAGCCGAGTTTTATCTTTGTCTGGCTTTCGAATACCGGCTCCTCAACGTTGATCGCAATCGCTGCGACCATACCGTTGCGTATGTCACAAGCTTCAAAATTTTTGCCGTAAAACTCCTTGATGGTACGTGCAATGTGCTCTTTAAAGGCACTTTGGTGAGTTCCTCCCTGAGATGTATATTGACCGTTGACAAAAGAGTAATACTCCTCTCCATACTGACTGGTATGAGTAAACGCAATCTCTATGTCCGGGCCTTTGAGATGGATTATGGGATAAAGACTGGCCGAACTCATTCTCTCATTAAGAAGATCTTCAAGACCAAGACGGGAGATGAACCTTTGGCCGTTGTACATTATTGCAAGACCAGTGTTCAAATAAGTGTAGTTACGAAGCATGGTCTCTATTATAGAGGCTTGGAAGGAGTAGCCCTTGAAAAGGGTGTCGTCCGGTTCGAAACAGACCATCGTTCCATGTTCCTCACCACTGTTACTGGTGTCATCACTAATGATATTTCCTCTCTCGAACACCAAAGTCCGTACCTGTCCGTCACGGAAACTACTGACGCTGAAATGCGAACTGAGGGCGTTTACAGCCTTGACACCTACGCCATTGAGCCCAACGCTCTTTTTGAAAGCCTTGCTGTCAAACTTGCCGCCTGTATTCAGCACGCTGACAGCTTCAACAAGTTTCCCTTGTGGTATGCCACGCCCGTAATCACGTACACGAACCCTGCGGTTTTCTTCAAGATCGATTTCTATACGTTTGCCGGCGTTCATTCTGAACTCGTCAATGCTATTGTCTATAACTTCCTTGAGAAGAACGTAGATGCCATCATCGCTTTGTGACCCGTCGCCCAGTTTTCCTATGTACATGCCGGGTCTTGTCCGCACATGTTCCATATCGTTCATGTGCCGGATATTATCCTCTGTGTATTTTGTCTGCTCCTCTATTTCGAACAGCCCCCCGTTGATCTCATCATCCATGCATCGTCAAGTTACTGAAGGTTCTTTGAAAAAAGCGTATGGCGCTTGTGGATTTTGGGTTTATACTCTGTCCACATAGCCTGCACTTTGACGTTATCTTCAAGTTCAAGTGTTGTCTCTGCCCATTTGAAACCCATCTCTATATAGTTCTTTACCAACTCGGCCATCATTATTGAATTTACGCCCTTATTGCGGTAATCGCTTGCAACGGCTACAAGAAGGAGGTCTAAAGTATCCGGATGCTTCACGAACAGAGCCTTGAACAGATACCACCATCCAAACGGCATCAGTCTCCCTCTCGCTTTCTGCAAAGCCTCTGAAACGGAAGGCATTGACACCCCCAAACCCACGAGCCGGTCATTTTCATCCGCCACAAGACATACCATACGGTGGTCAACTAAAGGCATGTACAATTCTGAATACTGTTTTATCTGCCTGTCTGAAAGAGCGGAATAACCAACTAAGTCTCTGTAGCTTTCATTGACAAGATTGAAAATATCAATTCCCCTTTTCTTCACGAGTTTGCGCGTCGTCGGATAATGTTCTGAGTGGAGATGGTAGCGTTCCTTTATCATCTCACTCAACCGGACATGTCTGGGAGGCACTTCATCGGGGACTGTCAATCTTTTCTCAATCCATCCGGAGACCTTTGAGTATCCTAACTTCTGAAGATGAATCGGGTAGTACGGATAGTTGTAACTTGTTGCCTGAGTAGCCAACTGATCAAATCCTTCAACCAACATTCCTTCACGGTCAAGATCGGAAAATCCCAGAGGTCCCTGTATAGTTGTCATTCCTCTCTGACGTCCCCAAGCGGATACAGTTTCAAGCAATGCCTTAGAGACATCAAGGTCATCAATAAAATCAAGCCATCCGAAACGGACAGCCTTAACGTTCCATCGGGTATTCGAGCTTGTATTTATAATCGCAGCCACCCTGCCGACCAACTTGTCTGCCTTGTAAGCCAGATAGTATTCAGCCTCACAAAATTCAAACGCTGCATTCCTCTTTGGATCAAGCGTATTCATTTCGTCAAAAAAGAGCGCGGGGACGGAATAAGGATTATCCTTGTATAGTTCCAGGTTGAATCCTATGAATTTCCGTAACTGACGTTTGGACGTTACGCGCACCACATTAACAGTCATCTCGCTTTCATTGACGTACAATCGTACAAATTTACTAAAAACATGCCAAAAGACAAAAAAAGGCATTCAAACAATCACTTTAAGGAAAAATGCAGTATTTTTATCTGCAACAAAACAACAACAGGACAGTATGATCCTGTAATAGACTAATCAAATATGAAGAAATCTTTGTTACTGTTTTCCCTGACAATTCTCGGATGGTGTGAGACTTATGCAGATGTATTCCAAATCGGCAATAACGGTTACTTCGAACAGGGAGGAATCAATGTTATGGCTTTTCAGGACACCTACCCTGAAGGACATCAGAGCGGCGTATGTGTAATAATGAACGGCAATAGAATTGCCACAAACGGAGATCTTCGCCTGGAAGCCACTCCAGGACAATGGCAACCGCTTCCTAAACAAAAAAAACGCGTGACCGAAGGCAATGCCATCACAACTTACCTCTCATACCCGGACTCCACCAAACATGAAACAGGTTTCAACCCCATGTTATACCCCGACCTCCAATTATCATATTCCGTAAAAGTTGAAGGTGTTGAAGGTGGTGTCCTGGTTACTGTTGACCTTGACCAGCCTGTGCCTGAATACTATCTTGGGAAAGTAGGTTTCAATCTCGAATTTTTCCCGGGCTCTCTATTCGGGAAACCATGGATTATGGACGATAAAGCAGGAATTTATCCCCAGCAGCCCAACAGCCCGCTTGCATCGACAAGAACGAATCTGGAGCATATCGGCGATTTCCATACCGGACGAGGCTCAATAATTGACCGCCAGCATTTTCTTGGAGAATCAGGCGTTTTCAATCCAATCATTGCAGACGACATTATCTCCGAGCCATATGCGACAGGCAAGAGTTTCACCTCAAGGCCTGACGATCCCCTGAACCGTCTTACAGTTCAGAGCCTTACAGACGCGGATCTCATACTGTATGATGGACGCATGAACCACAACAACGGATGGTTTGTACTTCGTTCCGAAATTCCGGAGGGTGCCACCAAGGGAGCTGTAAAATGGCTTATTAAACCAGAGGTCACTAAAGAATGGTACTACAATCCTGTTATCCAGACTTCGCAGGTCGGCTATCTGCCGGCCCAGAAGAAGGTTGCGGTAATTGAACTTGACGGACGTACAGAAAACCCTGACAGAACTGCACAACTATTCCGTATTACCGCGGATGGAGATCATCCGGTTAAGACATTGTCAGTTGACAACTGGGGAAAGTTTCTTCGCTACTACTACATGCAGACAGACTTCTCAGACATTACAGAAGAGGGCCTTTACCAGATTCACTATGCCGGAAGTCTCTCACCCATTTTCAGCATAAGCCCCAATGTCTTCGACAGAGGCGTCTGGCAACCTGTCATCGAATATTTCCTCCCTGTCCAGATGTGCCACATGCGCGTTAACGAAAAATACAAGGTATGGCATGATGCATGTCATATGGATGATGCTCAAATGGCAGATAACTACAACCTTTTTGATGGCTACGACCAACGGCCTGGGCTTTCAAAGTTCAGCCCGGGACAGATAGTGGACAATGTCAACGTCGGAGGATGGCACGATGCAGGTGATTTCGACCTTAGGATCGAGTCTCAGGCAGGAGAGTCGTATATTCTGGCCCTTGCCTATGAAGCCTTCCACCCAGATATTGATGTTACGTCAATTGATCAAGTGAACCATATATGCGAAATACATCAGGCTGACGGAAAGAATGATATCCTGCAACAGGTTGAGAACGGAGCCCTTACAGTTATCAACAGTTGGCTGGCACTGGGACGTCCCTATCGCGGGATTATATGCAACAGCCTGCGTCAATATGTACTGCTCGGTGATGCGTCTGCAATGACAGATGGGAAAATAGGCAACAGCGATGACCGCTGGATATTCACAGAAAACAATCCCGGACGAGCCATTTCCGCAGCGGCTGACATGGCTGCCTCTTTTCGGGTTCTGAAAGGATTTAACGACACTCTTGCAGTACATTGTCTGGAATTTGCAGAGAGTATCTACCAGAGCATACCCGACCCTTCTGCACAAAATCAGGGTTCTACAACATTCAGACGCGGTACGGACAAGACACGATGTGCTGCAGAACTATGGCTGGCAACCGGCAAGCCTGAGTACAGGGATTTTCTGATTTCAAACCAGCAGTCCATAATCAGAGGGATACAAGGAAACGCATGGTATCTTTGCCGCGTAGCCAAACAATTCGGAACGCTTCGCAAAGACAAAGAGGCTAAGGCTTGGGCCGAAGCTTTTGAAGAGGCTTTAAAGAGCGTTCCGGCTGGTATTGAAAGGCGCGCCTCACAAACTCCATACGGTGTTCCCTATCAACCTTCTATTTGGGGAGCAGGCTGGGACATACAGACCTTTGGATACCAGCAGTATTTTCTGGTGTCAGCTTACCCCGAGGTATTCGATATCAACCCCATGCTAAGTGCGCTGAACTTTGTTTTGGGATGCCATCCAGGCAGCAATCAGGCTTCTTTCGCATCTGGTATCGGTGCCCAGTCGGCTACGGTCGGCTATGGTCTTAACCGTTCTGATTGGAGCTACATCCCTGGCGGAGTTATTTCCGGAACAGCAATGATCCGTCCCGACTTCCCGGAATTGCTCACATGGCCTTATCTCTGGCAACAAACAGAATATGTACTCGGTGGCGGTTCCTCCCACTACATGTTCTTGGTACTCGCTGCCCTACAACTCTGCAAGTGACCACAAGGACGGAGACTATACCCAGCTAGCGGGGACTGTAGCGGCGTGGATACCTGAATATGATTGCCAATACTGCACACGACCCCATTACAAAGGGGTAATACAGATAAGGAAGCAATTCCCCCGGAGAGCAGTAAGCCAGACTTGATGCCATCAGGATTTGAACGCCATAGGGTATTATACCCTGTATGAAGCACGAGAATGTGTCGAGGATGCTTGCTGTTTTGCGAGGGTCAAGCCCAAAACGGTCAGTGATATCTTTTGATATATCACCGACTGTTATGATAGCAATAGTATTATTGGCAGTACATAGGTTTGCAAGGCATACCAGTCCTGCTATGCTGAATTGTGCTCCCCTCCTCCCGCTTATATGCCTAGTCAGCAGCTGAATAATATAGTCCATCCCCCCATTGTTGCGGATGGTCCACATAAGCCCGCCTGCAAGCATGGAAATAACAATCAGGTCGCTCATTCCGGCAATACCCCGGCCAAGAGATTCCAGCCATGATACCCATGTAAAATCTCCGCATAACAATCCAATTGCTGCGTTCATCACAATCCCCAGAAACAGAATTTTCAGAACGTCCAGTCCGCATACGGCAAGAATGATTACCGTGATGTAGGGTATGACCTTAAGTGGCTGAAGGGGGCTTGTCTCCATCTCAGCAACTAATTGCTGTCCTAATATAACATATATCAGGGTAACTATAAGCACAGCCGGCATCACAATACGGATATTGACTTTGAATTTGTCGCCCATCTCACATTCCATGGCTTTTGTAGCGGCAATAGTAGTATCGGAAATAAATGAAAGATTATCGCCAAACAGCGCACCTCCAACGACTACTGCTGCCATGAACGGATACGAGGAGCCGCTCTGTCCCGCAATTCCGGATGCAATAGGAACAAGAGCGACAATTGTACCGACACTTGTCCCGATAGACATTGAAATAAAGCATGACGTCAGAAACATCCCGGCAAACAACATCTTGGAAGGAACAATCATCAGGGTTGCATTTACTGTAGCGTCAATTGCTCCCATATCCTTGGCTGTTCCGGCAAACGCTCCGGCAAGGACAAAAATCCATACCATCAACAATATCCGATTATGTGCCGCGCCATCGGAAAATACCTTAAGCCTTTCCTCCATTGTGCCTTTGGATACTGTCAAAGCATATACGCAAGCCAAAAGAAAAGCCGAAGAGACAGGAACGCGATAAAAGTCACCAGCTATTATTGACGAAACCAGATAGACGACAAGAAATACCGCTATCGGGCTTAATGCAAGCAATCCTTTGGCATGAGAGACTTCCGACACCATTATCACATTTATTTTGACAGACAAAAATAGTACACTATCTTTGAAGGAACAAAACACGACTACATTTAACATTCTTCATAATGAAAGGATTTAGGACAAAACTTTTTGCTGCAATGCTCATTGCCGCTATTTCTTCACTCAACGCTACGTCCCAGGGATTTGGATTCGGCGGATTCGGAGGCAGACGAATGAATATGGACAGTCTGAACATCATAGCAGCAGCCGATTATTCAGACATGTTGTCAAAGTTGGGCCTAAAGGAGTCTCAGATTCGCGAAGGGCGTCAGCCTAACTCACAGGATATCAGCAAGCAACCAAATTATAACGAACTGATTGCCAATCCATATCCATACTATCCTGACGCATTGACTACATTCGATGGTCGCAAGGTAAAGAGTGCCAAAATGTGGAACAAAATACGTCGGCCCGAACTGGTACGCGAGTTTGAAGATGAGATGTACGGCAGGATTCCAGATAATGTTCCTTCAGTTTCATGGACTGTGACACGTGAAGAAAAGAAACTTATGGGGCAGACCCAGGTAATTGTACGTTACCTAACCGGTACAGTTGACAATTCTTCTTGTCCGTCGATTACCGTAGAAATTCAGGCCAACGTTGTCTGGCCCGACAACGGCACCAAGAACTTTCCTGTAATCATGGAATTTTCATTTATGGCTGGCGATCCTACCACGCCATCACGCGGAGGTGAGAAATCATGGCAACAGCAGGTAGTTGAGCGGGGATGGGCTGCATGTCAACTTGTGCCGTCATCCATACAAGGGGATAATGGATACAGTCTAACCAATGGGATAATTGGTCTTTGCAACAAGGGTGAATATCGTAAGCCTACCGACTGGGGGTCACTGCGAGCCTGGGGCTGGGGAGCATCACGCATGATTGACTACTTCGAGACAGAGCCACTATTTGACGCCACGAAAGTAGCCATCGAAGGGGTATCACGATATGGCAAGGCCTCCATTGTCGCCATGGCTTTTGACGAGCGCATTGCCTCAGGCTTTATCGCATCTTCAGGTAAGGGCGGAGTAGCAGGGTGGCGCCGTGATTGCGGTGAAAGCATCGGCAACATCACTTCATCCGGGGAATATCACTGGATGTGCGGCAACTTTATAAAATACGGTGCTGATCCTTTGACAGAGGACGATTTACGAATTGACCAACACGAGCTCATTGCGCTTTGCGCACCTCGACCCTGTTTTATCTCAGGAGGCAGTTACGATGCCGATAAATGGCAAGATATTATGGGTATGTTCATATCGACTGCAAAAGCAAGTCCTGTGTATGAACTGCTCGGGAAAAAAGGTATTGGCACAGATGTTCTTCCGCCAATGGATTATGGATTGACAGAAGGTGAACTTGCCTGGAGGCAGCACCACGGAGGTCACGAAGCAGGACCGAACTGGCCATATTTCCTCGATTTTTTTGACAAGTATGTGGTAAGTAAGAAATAATCACTATTGCGATAATTCTTCAGAGGCGGTCACATCATTAGTGTACTGCCTTTCTTTTTCATACATTCGAGGGGGGGGGAAAGGAAGAAAGAATTGAACGGACATTGTCACGGTCCAACGTAAGTTGGCAAGCTAGTGAAGAAATATCCTTGAAACGGCTTTCAGGTCTGATATAACGTACAAAACAGAGTTTCAGATGTTCACCATATATGTCACAGTCGAAGTCAAGCAGATGAGCCTCAATGGTACGTATACGGCTTTCGCCGTTAATGGTAGGTCTATAGCCTATGTTTACCATGGACATGAACAATTCATCCCGTACGCAAGCCCAAGCAGCATATACTCCGTCTTTCGGCACCTGAAGGTATTGGTACTCAGAATCAAGATTGGCGGTAGGGAAACCCATCTTACGACCATTCTGCTGCCCATGTACTACAGTCCCAGATATTGAATATATACGTCCAAGCATTGCTGCTGCACTTTCAGTCTCACCAGCTGCAAGACATCTCCTGATTCGCGAACTGCTTACCGGAGAACCCTCCCACATAAAAGCTTCTGCGGTTACCACTTCAATACCGACTCTTGAGCCGATGTTTCGATATGTTTCGAAATCTGTTATACCGTCATGTCCGAAATGATGGTCATGTCCCATGAGAAGGCATTTAACGCCCAGTTTATCACGAAGAATCCCTGCCATAAATTCCTCGGCAGTCATTTGGGCAAGCTGAGAAGTGAAATGCAATTCTATTATACTGTCAACACCAAGTAGTCCAAGCAATGACAGTTTTTGTTCTGGCGAAGTGAGAAGGAGAGGATGGAAACCGTCTTTGAGTATCAGGCGAGGATGTTCGCGGAAAGTAATCATACGTGGCCTCAAATTTCGCATGGCTGCTTCCGCCTTCAATCTGTCAGCCAGGAAACGGTGTCCATTGTGAACGCCATCGAAAAAGCCCACAGTAGCGGCAAAGTCATTCTCAAAACCACTATTCATTCGAACGTATGAATTACGCGGCAAAAATAGCTTAATACTCGGTAATAAGCAAAGAATGGATGTCATTGCAAAAGATTTTTATAAAAAAGTCTTGGCAGGTAAAAGCAAAAGATGTAACTTCGCATTTGGAAAGAGAAAATCCTTCTTAGGATTGTTTTCAAGGGCTTTTAGCTCAGTTGGTTAGAGCAACAGACTCATAATCTGGAGGTCCTAGGTTCAAGCCCTAGATGGCCCACACTTACTTACATAAGAGCAGTGTTATGTTAAGAAGCATTATCTCGATACTGCTTTTCGTTTTGTTTCAGCTGGTTGGTTTTCTTGGAGTTGCGCTTTTTCTTACAGGAAGTGTCAATGGTGATTTTTCTGGGGAACTTCTCGTATCAATCACTATCTGGGGGAGTTATTTAAGTTATTTACTGCTCTTTCTCACCCTTTGGGCTCTTCACTTCTTCAAACCCTCCGATATAACAAAAAAGCTTCCTCTAAAAGCCTTACTACTCTCTGTTGTTATGTCGCTTTTACTGATTATGCCCATAAGCGAATTGAATTCTGCATTTGAATTGAGCAACAGACTGGGAGATCTTTTCAAGCAGATTACTCAGTCTTTATGGGGAATTCTGATCATAGCAGTCTGCGGGCCTGTGATAGAGGAAATAGTATTCCGCCGTATTATTATTGATGACTTCATGAAACGTTTTGGCAAGCAATGGGTCGCAATAGTGGTTTCGTCCGCTCTGTTCGGACTGATACATATGAACCCAGTCCAAATGTTGTCAGGTTTCTTGATTGGTCTGGCCTTGGGATGGACATACTGTCGGACAGGAAGCATATTGCCCGGAATCTTGGTACATATAATAAACAACTCTATCGGAGTACTCGAAATGCGTTGCAGTGAGAACGGATGGTCTCTTTCGCCCGATGGTGTTAAGTTCTACCAAAATCCATGGTCTCTTCTGATCTTCACCAGTAGCATAATACTGGCTTTTGTATTGGCAGCTGCACTCAACAGGTTCTACAGCCAGAAAAGCCAGTTACAGAGCAATTGTAGTTCCGTCAAGAGTATCGAGTGAAGAGGCAGAGGTAATCAACACGGATGACACACCTGCATTTAAGGCTTTGAAAGCATTCTGTATCTTTGGAATCATTCCACCGCTTATGGTACCATCTTCAACAAGACGAGGGAAGTCATAATACGATATATAAGGAATCACGCTGTTGTCGTCATCTGGACGGAGCAAGACTCCGGGTTTCTCAAAACAGAAGACAAGCGTAACCTTGAAAAAAGCCGATAGTGAATTTGCAGTTTCAGCTGCAATGGAATCAGCATTGGTATTCAGAATATTGCCTGCTCCGTCATGAGTTAAAGGAGCAAGAACCGGGACGACTCCCTGCTCAAGCAGATTTGCCAGAAACGGTGCGTTGACCGAAATGACATCACCTACATATCCGTAATCAATATCCGCTACCGGACGTTTAACCGCACGAATTACATCGCAGTCTGTACCTGTCAAACCAATGGCATTAACACCTATGGACTGAAGTCTGGCAACAATATTTTTATTGACAAGTCCACCATATACCATTGTAACGACCTTGAGAGTTTCCTCATCGGTAATCCGACGACCATCTACCATGCGAGTTTCAATTCCCAGTTTGGATGATAGCAAGGAGGCAGAACGGCCGCCGCCATGAACCATTATCTTATTGCCTGGTATAGATTTGAAATCACTCAATAACTTAGAAAGAGATTCTGGCTGTTCAACAACAGCACCTCCGACTTTGACTACTACCAGTGACTGTTTCATGCAAAATAAACTAAATATTCAACAAAGACCTGACACCCCTTACAGAATCAGCTATCTGTTCTTCGCTTTCAAGCATGTCACCGGAATACCTGAATGCAGCTTTACTGAAAAAGGGATTACGGCGGGCCAGCTCCTCACCAATATACTGTTCCAACTGAGTGTCATTCATCGAAGATATCAACGGACGACCTGAACGGGCAACTTTGAGACGTCTAAAAAGCACCGGAATAGAAGAATCCAGCCAAATAGTTATGCCTTGACTATTCATGTACTGCATATTGTTAAAGTACAAAGGGGTAGATCCTCCGCACGAGATAACAACATCTTCAAACTCGCCCACCTCACGCAGGAGTCGTGCTTCAACCTCACGAAAGTAATCTTGACCCTTATCCTTGAAGATAGACGAAATGCTTTTCATGTAACGTTTTTCTATATAATGATCCAAATCACAGAAGGAGATTCCCAAATCTGCAGCAAGAGCACGGCCAAGAGTTGTCTTGCCAGTACCCATGAACCCCAAAAGAAACAGTCTAATCACTTTTTTGTCTTAAGCACTCTTCTTTTAGTAGTGGAGACCGTCTTATCCGCCTGAGCATCAATCATTTTCATACAAGCATCGTATGTCAGCTCTTCAGGAACTACCTCTTTTGGAATTTTGTAATTATTACCCTTAAAAGAGATATAAGGGCCATAGCGCCCATTGAGAACAAACATTTTGTCATCTTCAGGAAAACTCCTGAGAATCTTTTTGGACTCATTCTCGCGTTTTGACTGAATTAGGCTGACAGCCTCTTCCAAACCGATCTCGTAAGGGTTATAATCACCTTTAAGTGACACATACACCGAGCCACAATGCACATAGGGGCCAAAACGCCCTGCACCGACTGTCACATCGGAGCCATTAAAAGTCCCCAGCGTTCTGGGAAGAAGGAATAACTCGAGAGCCTCGTCAAGAGTTATCGATTCGATGGATTGACCTTTCTTCATCTGAGCAAATCGGGGCTTTTCCGAGTCTTCGGCACTGCCTATCTGCACCACTGGACCAAAACGGCCTATTTTAGCAGATACAGGCTTCCCTGATTTGGGATCAATACCAAGCACACGCTCTCCAACCTTATGTTCTCCCTTGCTGGACAAAGTCTTGTCGACCATTGGCTCGAAAGTTGAATAGAAGTCGCTTATCACGTCCTTCCATTGCTTATCTCCGTCTGCAATCTCATCAAATTCCTTCTCAACCTTTGCCGTGAAATTGTAGTCCATTATGTTTGGGAAAAACTCTTTCAGGAAATCGTTTACAACCATACCCGTGTCGGTAGGAAGCAGCTTGGACTTCTCAGCGCCATACATTTCATTCACTATCCGATCGCTGATCTTACCGTCGGCAAGAAGCATTAAATTATATTGACGCTCAACACCTTTTACGTTTTCCTTTACTACATACTCACGCTGCTGTATTGTGCTGATAGTGGGAGCATAGGTTGAAGGACGACCTATTCCAAGTTCTTCAAGTTTGTGTACCAAAGCGGCCTCATTATAACGCGGAGGATGTTGCGAGAAGCGTTCCACTGCCTGTACGCTTACACAGCCAAGAATCTGTCCGACTTTGAGACTGGGAAGTGATTTCACTCCCTGATCTTCTGTTTCATCGTCATGTGACTCATTGTATACTTTAAGAAAACCATCGAACTTCACACACTCTCCTATCGTCTGCAACTGATAATCACTTTTGTCTGATGATATCGTAATTATTGTCTTCTCTGTTTGGGCGTCAGCCATCTGTGAAGAGATTGTACGTTTCCATATCAATTCATACAGACGTTTTTCTGGAGAAGAGCCATCAATTGAAGATATATTCATATCCGTTGGTCTGATAGCTTCGTGAGCCTCTTGAGCGCCCTTTGCCTTCTGATGATACTGTCGCGGGAATACATATTCATCCCCCATATTGTCAGCAATGACGGTTTTGCAAGAATTTATGCAAAAAGAAGACAAGTTGACAGAATCTGTACGCATATAAGTGATTTTTCCAGACTCATACAGACGTTGGGCAATCATCATAGTCTGCATAACCGTAAAACCGAACTTGCGGGCAGCCTCCTGTTGTAAGGTTGATGTCGTAAAGGGTGGTGCCGGAGACTTGTGCAGTGGTTTTTTCTGGATATCGGATACCGAGAACGTTGCTCCAACACAACTATCAAGAAAAGAACGGGCATCCTGTTTACTTGCAAGACGTTCACGCATCTCTGCAGTAATAACCTTGCGTCCAGAGTTCAAGTTGGCAATGATGCGATAAGAAGTTTCAGGAGTGTATTTCTTTATTTCGCGCTCACGTTCCACTATCAGGCGTACAGCAACAGACTGAACCCGACCTGCAGAGAGAGATGGTTTTACTTTTCTCCACAGCACAGGAGAAAGCCTGAAACCCACAATTCGGTCAAGAACCCGACGCGCCTGCTGGGCATAGACCAAATTGATGTCTATGTCGCGAGGCTCCTCTATCGCTTTGATAATGGCGTTCTTGGTGATTTCGTGGAAAACGATTCGCTTAGTATTCTCCGGCTTTAATTCCAAAACCTCAAAAAGATGCCAGCTGATAGCCTCTCCCTCACGGTCCTCATCAGATGCAAGCCATACCATTTTGGCTTTCTTTGCCGCGTCCTTCAGCTCCTGTACGACTTTAATTTTGTCCGAAGGAATCTCATATTCTGGATCAAAAGTCTCAATATCAACACTCAAGTCTCTCTTTTTCAAATCGCGAATATGACCGTAACTGGACAAAACCTTGTAATCCTTACCAAGAAATTTTTCAATCGTCTTGGCTTTTGCCGGAGATTCAACTATCACCAGATTATCTTGCATCTTTCTTGAATGATTTCAAATCACGTAACAATTCTGGGCTAGGCCCATCGCAAAAACGGGCGCAAAGGTATTAAAAAAAGTTAGAAACGAAAAAGCAATGAAGCCATAACTGCGACATCCTGGGAGCGGTAACCTGCATATCGATAATGACGGCTTGCCAGTATATTCAATCCTTTGACAGAAATATCAAAAAAAGGACTTACCCTATAGCCAAGTTCCACGTCAAGTTGATTGACTGCTGGAAGTCTTTCCAATACTGAAATATCAACAGGATGACATTCCGTAAGTAAGGCGAACACATAATTTCCTTCTATAAAAACATTATTCGTTATGTTGCCCCTGATATTGAGACTGGCAGAAAACTGGGGTAACATTTGAAGGTATTCATCATAGCCGTCGATATCCCATTTGTAATAGCCTAATAATGCTTGAGCGGACAGATTTCCGGAAGGAATAAATGCTGCACGTATCTCGCCAAATGCAAGACTGGCATCAAACTGTTCAATGACTGAGCCACGAACCTTGACAAAATTTTCTGAAGATACCGCAGCAAAAGCCTTGTCACGATAGGAACCATAACCTCCTCTGAACGACAGTTCCAAAAACCTGTTTACATTCCAGCCGACTTCTGCCACTGCGTTGAATTTTGTATATCCGTCCACTATCTGATATCTGTCAACCCAATAAGGTGAAATGGCAGACAGGTGCCTCATGTCATTTTCTTCAACTCCACCGTCCACTTTGGCTGAAAGGAGCAACTTATCTGAGACACGATAAGAGATATTGGCTATCGGAGCAAACTGGAACTTGTGGCCGACCCTGTTTCGTGCAGTAATGTCGGCCCCTAGTGAGACTTCTAATCCATTCTTCTCAAATCTGATACTGGGACGCAATGATGCAGTCATATAGTTGACATAGGGGCTCTGCATACGAAGGCGGTCCTCCCATTTATAGAACGAGGCCCTGAACAAACCATCAGCAGAAAAACTCAGCGAGTTATCAAATACATACCTCATAGTTCCCTTTAGGCGTAACAGATTTTCTTTTCCGTTCTTCTTGTCGTCTGTAATATTATTGTCAGAATAAACGGACCAACTTGCCGCAGCCGACAATAGCCAAGGACTCTCAGGAGCAGAAATACAGAAGTTAGCTTCAACTTCTCCTTTGACAACCTGACGACCGTTATCATCGTTAATACTGGATCTTCCAGGCATGAAGTTAACAAAATCATACCCGACATCACCTTTTACGCCAAAACTCACTTTGTCCAAATGATGTGTATATGCCACACTGAAATCAGTGTCATAAAACTTTGATTTCCACTCATTCTCAATCTTCGTGTTCCAACCTGTAATGCCACCGTTCAATGCAAGCAGCCCTTTTCCGCCAATCTTGCGACGATAGTCCAGCAAGCCGTCAACATTACCACCCATTCCGTAACCAAGACGAACAATGCCATCATACGAATTCCCTGCATCAGTACAGTCTGGCACACCCATCGAAACGCGGTCATAACCTTCATATGGCTTGGCATCAAGTGCATACTCTGCATGACTTTCCACGACCTCTACACTAGTCTTCTCTGGTACAGGCATAACCTTGCCTGCATCGGTTACATTAGCATTATACACGCCTTCTATTGTCATTGACCTTGAAGGCAATTCATTTTTCTGCTGAGCCGTAATGCCTGTTGCAATTAATAACAGACAAACAATATGGAGATATCTGTTGTTCATATTAATCCAATTTGCTAAGTCTTTCCTCAATCATATCGGCAATCTCATCACTCTCTTTGTAGTTTTGTCTCAAGGAAATAAGATATTGGCGAGCTTCGATTGTCTTACCCTGATCTTTGTAAATATCCGACAGAAGAATAAAACTTCGCGCGAGCCAATATCCATGCGGAGTCCCCCCAGAAATAAGATCCATAATATTGTTCTCTGCCGCCGTCAATTCCTGCTTGCCGTAAAGCAATTGACTTACCAGGAAACTGCTCTCGGCCCCATAAACTGAACGTGTATCAGAAGAAAGCATCCTGAATATGGAGAGAGCCTCATCTATACGTCCCGCTGAAAGGAGAGATTTCCCCTTGATATACTGGATTTCAGTTGTCTGCGAAGCATCAAGCCGCTGTTCCAGGGCCTTGTCGGCATACTTCAACACAGCATTCCTGTCCTCTATCTCATATGCACTCCTTACAATTCCAAGCAGTGAGTTGCGTGTATGCTCAACTGTATTGCTGCGTTCATAAAGACGAATGTATGCATCCAAAGCTCTTTCATAATCTTTTACAGAATAGGACAATTGAGCGGCACGGTCAAGAGATTCTGTACAGAAACGGCTATTTTCGTATTTGGCCGCTAACAGCCAGCTGTTTATTGCCTTCTGATATTCCTTTCTATCTTCATAAATAACACCAAGGTAATAATTTGCATTTGCAGAATACGCGCCTTCGGGATACTGCGTCACATAGTTTCTCAATGCAGTCTCAGCTTCATCCATGTCGCCACGACTAAAGAGACGCTCTGCTGATACATAAACAAGAGAGTCACGCTCATCAACTGCGACAGGAACCGCTCCAGTTATTGTTTCAGCATATTGGAGATACTGATCAACCCTTCCCGTTTCAACGTAAATGGAGCGGAGGTCACGCATTGCAGTTAACGCCTCCTCACTGCCAGGATATGTTTCAACAACCTTTTTGTATGCTGGAATAGCCTTGTCATACTCATCATCCTGATAATACATCAAAGCAGTTTCCGCCATTGCTTTGCGGGCAAGGTCACTTTTCGGGTAAGATGCTACAATATGGTCGAACACCCTAATTGCATCGGAGGTCCGGTCAAGTTGCTGATATGCGCGTCCCTGTTCGTATAATGCCTGTAAACAATAAGCTGACGAGGGGTACTCGGACATTATTCGCTCAAGCATTAAAGCCTTTGCTGTGTAGTCTTTACGCAATCCCAGACACAAACCGGTCTGATAGATAGCATAGTCACCATTCTTCGGATAGGCCCTGAGAGAATTAGCATACAGAGACTCAGCCTTCTGATATTCACGTTGATAGAAATAACAATCTCCCATGCGTGCATATGCATCGCCAAGGACTTCTCCGCTTACAGAAGATCTGTACCTGTCTGTAAGAAGCGTCCATTTTGATAGTGCCCCACTCCAGTCACTGGACTTATACGCCGCATATCCGGCACCATAGAGGGCCAGACCATACAGTGGCGAGGAAGTGGTTGAGTTAAGACTGGTAAAACGACGATAGTATGAATCAGCCTGCCTGTAATCACCCTGGCGAAATGAAGTTTCTGCCAACCAGAAACATGCCTCAGCAGCAGTCTGACGGTCATATTGAGACATTTCTACAGCTTGACTAAGATACTTCGGCGCTTCGTCGAATTCTGCCCCGGCATATAGTTCCACGCCCTTCCTGAAAAGCAGCTGTTGTTTTGCCTCTAGCAATCTGCGTCCAGGATTATTGATTTTTTCTATAGAGGCTAGGGCAGCGTCGTAACTGTTGGACTGAAGATACATCTCCACAAGCCTTTCATTCACCTGATTGGTATATCGTGAATCAGGATACTCATTAAGAAAGCGCTCAAACGCTGTTATCGGTTCGGCAAATGGTGAATAACCAGACTCTTGTACACACATTGCGTAGTTGTATAGTGCCTGCTCGGAAAGACTTTTGTCGGCTGTCATTGAAGCCACCTGTTCAAAAGCAAGAATAGCATCTGGAAGATTGCCAAGTTTCAAAAATGAGAGCCCCATATGAAACCAGGCATTTTGCTCTAGAGCATCGTTGTTAACGGAAATCTCTCCAAGAAACTTGACAGCTCTCTCATAATCGCCTAGATACCAATTGGACATTCCCAACTGGTACAGATCCATCCTGTCAGGTTTGGTATCACCCAAAACATAACTGGTCAGCATCTCGTCGGCTTCCCGCCATTTTCCTTCTGCGTAATAAGCTTCACCAAGAATACGCTCCGCTTCGGAAAGCAGATAACTGTCATCTTCCTTTTCCAGTATCACATTCGAAAGGCGTTCAGCATCTGAAGCATTTCCCTGACGAAGGGCTGTTTCAGCAAGATACAATGTCGATGCTGCGCCAAAACGGTCTGAGCGCAGCAGTTTTGTAAAACCAGACTTTGAAGTCTCTATACGTCCTTGAGCATAATCGACACATGATTTATAAAAAAGAACATCATCATCATATCCTCCAAGATTATCAAGGACGTCCAACAAAACATATCCTTCTTCCAATCTGTTAGTACGAATCAGAGAAAGAGCATTGTACAAAGTAACCTGTCTGCAACACTCAAGGTCAAGATTCTCCGGATTACATTTGTTGAAAAAAACCAAAGCCTCCTCATCATCACCATCTATAGAGGCTGCAACACCTGCAAAAGCATAAATCTTGTTATTGTAGGGTGATGCCGGATAATGTTCCAGAAAATCAACCAGTCCTTCCCTTCCCGCAACATAATCCTTCCGGACTTCCGAAATAACCCGCATAAACTCAATCTCCTCAGCCGTAAGGAGACTCTGGCGATTGGAAGCATTGGTACTCAACCAAAGATCAATATTGTTAATTACTGAAACGTAATCGTTACTGCCATACATAGAACGCACGTTACGAAGTATTCGGATGTCGTTCTCGACAATGGGGTTGTCCTGTGCAATGGAAGGGAACCACAACATTGACAAAGCCAGACTGGCCAGACATTTTACTATTCTCATTTTTGCTTCAGATTATCCAATAAAACCAGCGAACGGTTTTCCGCCGCCTCCATAATAGCGCGTTCTCCAGGTCTCTTATCATTAATGCCACATAAATGTAGCACCCCATGAATCATCACTCTGTCAAGTTCGTTTTTAAAAGATGTAGCATACTTCAGACTATTGCTCTTTACAGTGTCAAGACTAATATAGAGTTCTCCGCTTATTTTGTTTCCAGACGAATAATCGAAAGTTATGATATCGGTGTAATAGTCATGGCCCAAAAACTGGCGGTTTACCTGAAGTATTTTCTCATCATCACAGAAAATGAAGCCTATGCCATTTTCCGTACAACCATATGATGCAGCTACCTGCCTGACCCATTCGCGAACCAGAGACCTCTGTATGACAGGCATCTTTATGTTACAAGTACTAAAAGAGATCATTCACTGAAAAACAAATATGCCATGAATATCGCCGCTACTATGCCTGCAAGATCAGCTAATAGCCCGCAAAGTACTGAATAGCGCGTGTTACGTATGCCTACGCTGCCAAAATAGACAGCGAGAATATAAAAAGTAGTGTCAGTAGAACCTTGGAAAATACAAGCAAGACGACCTACAAAGGAATCTGGTCCATAGGTGGTCATTGCGTCAATCATAAGTCCTCTGGCACCACTACCGCTCAGAGGTTTCATGAATGCGGTAGGCAAAGCAGCTGCAAAACTGTTGTCAAGGCCACACTTGCCGGAAAGCCAGCCAATAGCATCTGTCATAGCATCCATTGCCCCCGAAGCGCGGAAGACACCTATGCCAACCAAAATGGCAATAAGATAAGGGATTATTCTTACAGCTGTGGTGAAGCCTTCTTTTGCTCCTTCCACAAAAGTATCATACACACTTATCTTGGCCCTGATTCCTGAAATAATGAAACACACAATAATGAGGACCAGCAGAATGTTTGCCACAGATGTTGATACCGGACCAATTTTTACGGAAGGCAGCGAAATAAAGCCCCATATGACGAGAGCTACAATCAGGCTCATGCCTCCCAAAAAGCCAATCAGTACTTTGTCAAAACGGATTCTTTGGATAAGTGCTGTTACCGTCAGTCCCACCATAGTCGAGAAAAACGTGGCTATCAGTATCGGAAGGAAAATGTCTGCAGGCTGTGCAGCACCCATCTGTGCCCTGTAAACCATGATTGCAACCGGAACGATCGTGAGACCTGACGTGTTCAATACAAGGAACATAATCATCGGGTCGGACGCAGTTTCCTTGCGTGCATTCAATTCCTGCATTCTTTCCATCGCTTTCAACCCCATAGGAGTGGCAGCATTATCAAGACCAAGCATATTGGCCGCAAGATTCATGAATATCGAACCATATACTGGGTCGTTTTTAGGTAAAGCCGGAAACAAACGGCAAAAAACAGGGCTCAGCAACCTGGCAAGAGCATTTACCACACCACCCTTCTCTCCTATCTTCATAACTCCCAGCCAAAGAGACAAAACACCTGTAAGGCCAAGAGAAATTTCAAAACCTGTTTTGGCAGAATTAAACGTAGAGTCAACAATGTTCTGGAATATGCCAGCATCTCCTGTCGCGAGCAGATGCACTGTTGCCACAGCAAAGGCTATCAGAAAAAAAGCCACCCATATCCAGTTGAGAACCATTACTGACAATTTTGTGCGAATTTAGAAATTTTACAGCTACCCACCCCCACCTATTAGTATATTTTATACTTTTGTCCTAAAGAAAATAGGGATGGAAGACTCTTTTGACATACGTCAACAGCAATACAATGTTACCGACAAAGATCTGGACAATGCATTGCGACCGCTCTCTTTCAGCGATTTTGCAGGACAGGTCAAAATAGTTGACAACCTTCAGGTTTTTGTGAAAGCTGCTAAAATGCGCGGAGAGTCACTTGACCACACACTTCTGCACGGTCCTCCCGGATTAGGAAAGACAACACTCAGCAATATTATAGCGAATGAACTCGGCGTCGGTTTCAAGATAACTTCAGGTCCTGTATTGGACAAACCCGGAGACCTCGCCGGCATATTGACATCGCTCGAACCTCATGACGTTTTATTCATCGATGAGATTCACCGCTTGTCACCTGTAGTTGAGGAGTATCTATACTCTGCCATGGAAGATTACCGTATTGACATAATGATTGAC
This sequence comes from Bacteroidaceae bacterium, assembly GCA_017615835.1. Classification (GTDB taxonomy): domain Bacteria; phylum Bacteroidota; class Bacteroidia; order Bacteroidales; family Bacteroidaceae; genus Colenecus. The sequence continues at coordinate 58,648 of JAFZZI010000007.1, forward strand.
AAGGGGCCATCTGCCAGAAGTATACAGATTGACCTCAACCCTTTTACATTGATTGGTGCCACTACCCGAAGTGGCTTGTTGACAGCCCCTTTGCGAGCACGTTTTGGTATAAATATGCATCTGGAATACTACGATGCTACGACTCTTAAGAGCATAATCCTGCGCTCTGCTGGAATTCTGGGCATACCATGCGATGACGAAGCCGCTGCTGAGATATCCGGAAGGAGCAGAGGAACCCCACGAATAGCAAATGCACTACTGCGGAGAGTACGTGATTTTGCCCAAGTAAAAGGATCTGGACGCATAACCGTTTCTATTGCGAAAATGGCTCTTGAGGCCCTTAATATCGACAAATACGGATTGGATGTTATTGACAACAAGATTCTCTGCACAATCATCGACAAATTTTCTGGCGGGCCAGTAGGTCTAAACACGATAGCTACAGCCCTCAGCGAAGATTCTGGGACCCTTGAAGAAGTATATGAACCATTCCTCATCCAGGAAGGTTTCCTGAAACGCACACCGCGCGGACGTGAAGTTACTGAACTCGCATACCGCCATCTGGGACGCACCAGATATCCCAGTTCTCCCGACCTGTTTGGCTAATTTCTTAGAGAGCCTTCAGTTCGGACTACCATTACTGTCTGACTGTTACCGGGAAACTGGATGCCGTACTACGGAATTCAGGGGCATACATACATTGGGCCGATACCATTCCGGAACTGAATAAACCAGCCTGTTCTGCATATACGTCATATTCTATGAGGTACCGGCCCCGACTGAGACGATCTATATAGAATACGTTCGATGCATTTCCAGGAACGACATAGTAAGATAGACCGTCATTTATGTTGTACCTGAATCCGGCTTGTGTACTAAGCGGTTCAAATGATGCCGCACGCATGTCTTTTACCTCCACATACTCAAGGTTACGGTCGCATGAGAGTTCAATACGTACTCTGAGATGATCTCCTACATTCAGACTGTCACCCTTAGAGACTTCGTATAAAGAAGGGCCGTCATCCTTGTTGTCAACACGGAAAAGTGTACGTTTAAGAGTTATTCCGTTTTCAGAATAACGGATCTTATCTATCTCTTCGGTGTATTGTATAGAGAGGGCGCCCCATCCTATGTCTGGACTGTCATTCTTCAACGTTATCTTTCCCTGATTATTTGAAGGATTTTCCCATTTCTTCATTATGTATCCACTCTCGCCAAGCTGTCCACCCGCGCTCAAGTGCTCCTGTCCAATTATAATATCCGTCACGGAAGGATTTTCAAGAGTTGAATTGTTCCCCGTTTCAAGCAATGAAATCACTGCCTTTGCTGTAGCAGTCGATGTCGGCCAATGGGTGGTCTGTCTTTGTTTCAATAACCATCTGCTGCACTCAGCTGCCGATTTCTTGTCACCGATTGCAAGCAACGCCGAGATGATACGCGACTGAGTCTCCACTGGAGCTTGATGCCAAAGCCATCCTCCTATATTGTCTCGCCAAAAACGCCCCTGCTCTTCGTCATATATCGAACGCTCCAGGATGGATTGTACAACATCTCTTGCTTTTGATTCTTCACCCTCGCCTACAAGAAAAAGAGCAAGAGATGAACGCTGATAAAGTGACAGCTCATGGGTATCCTCCTTTATGGCAACATTCCTGAGGAATCGGTATGTTTCTCTTGCACCTTCTGCAAAACCGATATCAGGGAACTTCTGGTGCACAATCATCCATTCAATATCGTCAAGTCCGACACTCTCCACTTTATTGCGGTCTGCAGACCTGTATTTCTCGACAAATTCAATGTCAAGCCAGTTAAGAGATAACTGCAAAGCAACATTCAACTCTTTTGTCCTGTCATCCTTCGAACCGAGGTCGATTGCACCCAGACTTTTCAAATCCGCTATTCCGCTCAAAATTGTATTGGTTACCCAGACACTAGGCTTATTGCCACTTATCCAAGCCCATCCTCCTTCATCTTCACGCTTTTGTATAAGTTCCATCAGGGATCCCTCAAGTTCTTTCCTGACATCTCTCTTCGTAAAAGCCTGAGCAAGACGACTCAGGGACTCTTTTTCATTTTTTGAATCTAGCACCCATGGTGTCTCCTCAAGCAGAGTCTGCTTCAAGTCCTCATTCTTCTCCAGTTGAGTTTGCCAATTGTCAACTGGAAATTCAGCCCATTTTTCAAGCATATGGAAAATGACCGGGTTCTTTTCTATTAAGTATGCAGAAAGGGCATTCGCAAAGTAGCGGTGGAAAAGCCGTTCATTACAGGGGTTGGTTGTCTCTTCCAGATATGGCAAAGACTGTATGGCATACCAGATAGGACTTGGAGTATACTCAAGAGTAAGCTTACTATCAGCTGCCGTTTCAGAAAGGAGATTGTCTGATAAGGTCTTCAACTCAAAGTTACGTACCTCGTTCCCGTTGTTAAACAACGAAACCGACTCTGTAACAAGTGTACGAGAAGATAGGACAGGTATCGTTTCCTGCTGACCATCTGTATGTTTTTGAGCAACTGCGGTAATCCTATATGTAACAGCAACGGCATCCATGGGAACCTTAATGGGATAATTCACCTCCGCACTTCCACCAGCAGGTACTGGCACCTTATATTGCAAAGGAACCTGCAACATACTGTTCATTGACTTACCCGTAACTGGATCTGAAAGTTCCAGACGAACTATTGCCACAAGTTCCTTATCAGTGACATTACTGACCTTAGCGCTAAAACAGAGCTCATCACCTTGACGCAGGAAGCGTGGTGCCCTTGGCTGGACCATTATTTCTTTTCGGGTGGTAACCAGTTTCTCAAAGGAGGCCGTCTTGAGGTCTGTCGTATGCACTACACCCTGAAATTTCCAACGTGTCAGTAGTTGAGGAGTGATAAATGAGAACCTTGCCCTTCCGTTTTGGTCTGTCCGTATATCTGTTATAAAGAAACCCGTGGGATTCAAATTTGTACGGACATTCACCTCATGGTTGTCCGAAATATTCTCATACTCCGAAGATTCATCCTCACCCGAAGCACTTTCCAAAGCGACACCGGCATCAGCAGACAGTAAGACAATATCTTCTGCAGAATCAAAAGACCGTTCCATAAGAATATTGCTGGAGTTCATAGACATCGGAGCTGCCATGCCCATTACGCGTGTTGACTTGTACAACCTAGAGTATCCATAAAGGACAGATACGACCTTCGGGTAGTCAGGAATCTCACCTTTGAAAACAGTCATGGATCTGGCAGGATTCCACGAAGATATCTGATTTACACTATTGGCATTGAGAAGCGGCCTGTAATTTGGATTCATTCTGTTCCAAGGCGATAGGAACCAACTGTTTTCGCCATAAGCATCCAATGCCTGATCGTACATACCCATAGTCAGAGCCGCATCAACCGGTTTGCCATCAGAATCCTTGATCATTAACTCCCAAGTTTCGGCTTTATCAGGCATCAACATATCACGGAAAGTAACAAACTCAACGTCAAGCATCTTGTCGCTATAGGGAACGTCTATATTAACAAGACTGGTCTTGCATACTCTTTTCGTTTCGACGGCAAATCGTATGGAAACACCCCCTCTCATCTCTTGAACGACAGGGATGACCAAGGTTTCAAGCTTTCCATTCGGCACGATAATGCCATCTCTGATCATTCCAAGTCTGTCTTCAATGGCATAATAAACGGGTAAGTCCGGGAAAGCACTCCCGACAAGAATCACAGCATCACTTCCTACCTCATAACTATCCTTTAACGGAACGGCAAATAGCATTGAATTATCTGGCATGTCAGTGTCTTCACGAGTAGCATATATGAATATTGCCGTATCTGTGGACTCTGTACCATCCAACATCGCATTTATCCTGTAAGTTCCATTTGTCATCTGGCAGGGGAGTGTCAAGACATATGGTTCACCCTTGGGAGTAGTGAGAGTTTCGGAATATATTATATCCTGTACCTGCCATGAAGAACTCTCGTAATTATCAAAATCATAGTACGGGAACTGGTTTCGAATCTCACTATCAACCTTATAACCCACGTTTGTATTATATTGAAAAGGCAACTTCGCCACAGCTGGTTTCTGCAACTTCTCAACCTTGACATTTACTCGTCCGCCAACAACATCGCCGGCAGCATTCACAGTCCACAACTCAAACGAAGGGGCTTCAGTGTACGACTGTGAAGCATCAATATGCAGATATGGAATCTCACGTCCAACAGTCACTATCTCTGTCTCAGAATGAGTTTCTCCATTCAAGTCAGTAACCTCCGACCGGATCCGAAAACTGAGAGATTCCGGCTTACTTGCCAAAGCCTTACCCGGATCGGCAATGAAGCTGATCTGAAAATCCCCGGAAGCATCCGTTTGGGTAAAACCAGCATTAATTTGGTTTGAATAAGGAGAATAAAATCTATATAAGCGTGGTTCCAGATACTCGACAGTGTAGTTTACTGAAGCACCATTTACGGGAACACCAGTATATGTAACCGCAGAGCCACTTACTGTAACACTATCACCTGGCATATACGAACGACCTTCCGAATTCATCTTTACTACAAATGTCGGTTGTCTGAACTCCTCCACATTAATTGTTCTGTGTGTCGTGTTTTCTCCATTCTCTGTTTCGGCCTCTAATGTAAACCTTCCGGGCAGGAATCCCCTGGGAATAATGAAACAGCCTGAAGCTGTCCCAAAACCGTCAGTCTTGATAGTCGTTGAATCGATTTTCTGCCAGTTTGCATCTAAAAGTGTAACATTTACTGTGGCATCACCTATAGTCTGTCCCACGGAAAAACCATCGGTGTCATAGACAATGCAATTGAATTTTACAGTCTCACCTGGGCGATAAGTATATCTGTCGGTAAAAATCCTTATGACGTCGGGTATAGGACGGTCACCTCTGTAATTTAAGTACTTCGTCTGAGAGAAGACTTCTTCGCCCTTTGACACTTCAATCATGCAGGTTGCTCCATCATAGCTACCTCTCAAAGAAGGAGAAACCCTTCCGTCTGGTCCTGTCATCCCTTCTGTCAGTAACGTTTTCCCCTCACGACTTCTTGAGCGTCCGCCAATGAGACTTATTTTGTAATGGCAACTATCAACAGGCTTCCCGCTCATACGATCAATTACGAAGCCCTGAAACAATCCATTCATGTCACTACAGTCAACAAAGTCAAGGACAGAAACATCTGTTCTAAAGCATCTGACACAGGCGTCTTCGCCAAAATCCTCATGATCAGAGACAACTATATAGTGGCTTCCCTGTTTCAGAGGAGGAATCGAAATAAGAACCTTGTGATCAGAATAGTCTCCACTGTCCACTACATCCAGATTCCATGACACTTCGGCGGGAATATTGTTAATTGAATCAATTAATACGCGTCCATATAATCCAAGGGAAGTACTGGAAACTGCCTTCAGCCAAACATGGCTGATGTTTTTATAATTCAGTTCAGCAAGTGACGCCTCACTAGAAGGCAAATCTGACCAAGAAGAAAACGACATCAATGCAGGAGCCTGAATATTTTTGATGAGATTGCCACACTCCACAGAGCCATGGCTGTCAGGCCATGACTCCATTGCAAGTTGTCCTATTTCTATAGCCTTTACCGGATTTTCTGATACAAGGGTGTTTGCATACTCCAGAAGAAAATCAGTTGAGATTCTGGAAAGTGGCAGGTACTGTTCTCCTAGTACAAACAAAGCCTTATCTCTAAGATCTCTGTTGCAGAATGGAGTTGTTTCCAGATATTCGAAACGAGAAAGATCAACGGATGCCCTGACATCTGCTTCACCATTGGAATGGAATGCAGTCTGACATGACAACACATGAAGATTCCAAGGCAAAAGACCTTTACCTGCATACTCCTCAGTTACTTCAAGAAATTCAGAAGCAGTACCGTATAAACGTTTATCCTCAAAAATTGAAGCTTGATCTTCTGTAAGTTCCTCATTATTCCTCCAAATGGCATTGTCATATAAAGCATCCAATAAAGTAGGTCTGAGACTTCGTCCAAATTCATTGCCTCTGTATAAAAGATCCAGAAACTTGCCTATTTTGGCTTTAGATGTCTGTTCGCAGTTTATTGTAATTGATTGCCGCAAACAATAGCGGACAGTATCGGCAAAGGTTCTGATATCCCATTTAAAAAATTCTTCAGGAAGTTTTTCCTGACGAACGTTCTGGCGCAATCTATACTGATTACTGTCGAAATAGTTTCTGTAGCAATTACCTAATACAGCCCAGCCTAAAGGCAGATACTCATCTCTCAGCAGGGGAAGAATCCTGTTTAAATTCCCTAAAGCCGTAGTCTCATATTCTTCGCGATACTCTGTAGCGATGTTCGCCATGTATACACAACTCTTGAGCATTTGAAATCCATCGCCTTTTGTTTGCGCTTTTTCAAATATCTCACTAACCATATCGAAAGCACTGTCTGGGAGATCTTTTTCGAGAAACCTCTCAACCTCTTTCCATTGTCGGTTGATTTTTTTTTCAGTTGCGGATGAAACAGATAAAGCCATAATACTCAAAGCCAGTAACAACGTATAAACCCTTTTCATAAGCATTTTCAAAATCTATGCTAAGATAAATGACGCTAAGATAAATGGACTCAAAAATTGCAAAGAAGAAACCGGCGTTGCAAAAATGTTGTTTGTGAATTAGACCCCAAACGATAAGGCTAAGGCTGGACAAAAGCCAGCCTTATAAATGAAATTACAGGTCAGCGTATTGCTGAAATCAGTTCTTCTGGAGTAAGAACCTTTTGCTCCCCATTATTCATGTCCTTCAGGGTCACTTTACCGGATGCAAGTTCATCGCTTCCGACAATTACTACGAAACGGACTCCGCAGGCATTGGCATATGACATCTGCTTTTTCATCTTTACAGCATCAGGATATAGTTCTGAACTTATGCCCGCAGAACGCAATTCTGACAGAAGTCCCAGACAGAAAGCAGCTTCTCTCTCACCAAGATTCATCAATAAAACCGTTGTCGACGATGTCATACTATCAGGATATAGCTGAAGTTGATTCAACACATCATAAATACGGTCAGCGCCAAAAGAAATTCCCACTCCGCTTACACCAGGCATGTCGAAGATACCAGTAAGATTATCATATCGGCCGCCTCCGCTGATACTACCCATCTCTACATCCAACGCCTTAACCTCGAATATGGCGCCCGTATAGTAAGACAGGCCACGAGCGAGCGTAAGATCCAACTCAAATCTATTCTTGAGGGAACACTTTCCAATAGAATCAAGTATGAACCGACTCTCACTGACCCCTTTTAGGCCTATCTCACTTCCTGCAAGGACATTTTCTATGACGGAAAGTTTGCACTCATTGCTGCCAGTCAGTTTTATGATAGGCTGAAGTGTGTCGACTGCCTCTTGCGGCAATCCTTTTGAAAGCAGTTCTGCGTTCACACCGTCAAACCCTATTTTATCCAGTTTATCAATCGCAACTGTGATATCGGTAATATGTTCAGACTGCCCGATAACTTCCGCTAGACCTGTTAGAATCTTGCGGTTGTTCATCTTAATAGCTACTCGTATGCCGAAGCGGCTGAACACCATGTCGACCATCTGAATAAGCTCCACCTCATTGAGCAATGAATCACTGCCTACTACGTCAGCGTCGCACTGGTAGAACTCACGATAGCGCCCTTTCTGCGGACGATCGGCACGCCATACAGGCTGAATCTGATATCGTTTGAAAGGAAACTGCAACTCCTCACGATGCATCACGACGAATCTTGCGAACGGAACTGTAAGATCATACCTGAGACCTTTCTCACAGAATTTGGATGCCAACTTCAAATGATTCCGTCCAAGCAACTCCTCGTCTGTTATACCAGAAAGAAAATCTCCTGAATTCTGTATCTTAAACAGAAGTTTGTCCCCCTCTTCTCCATACTTCCCCATCAAAGTAGAAAGATTCTCCATTGACGGAGTCTCTATTTGATGGTATCCGAAAAGGCGAAAAACCTGCCTGATAGTATCGAAAATATAGTTTCTGCGAGCCATCTCCATTGGAGTGAAATCCCGCGTTCCCTTTGGTATTGAAGGTTTCATACAGAGCCTTAAGTCAATTTCTTCTCCCCATGAAAATCATAACATAATATAGTAGCGTACCAAGCGATGACAAGGCGGCAACAACGTAAGTATATGCCGCAGCCCTAAGCGACTCTTCCGCAGGATGTACAGTTCTGCCGTCAACCAATCCAGAATGAGTCATCCATCCTATTGCGCGTCTGCTCGCATCTATCTCAACAGGAAGCGTTACAAAACTGAATAGGGTGGTCATCGCAAAAAGCAAGATGCCGGCAAGCATAATACCAGGAAAATAATTTATTAAAATCATTCCTGCCAAAAGTACCCAAGTTACCCAAGTTGAGGCGAACTGAACCACAGGAACCAGTGATGAACGCATTTTGACCGGAACATAGCCATCGGCGTGTTGTACCGCATGACCACATTCGTGGGCAGCCACTGCTGCAGATGTTATGTTTCTCCCATTGTAAACGTCTGTACTAAGGTTTACTGTCTTCTTGACCGGATCATAATGATCTGTCAATTGCCCTTCAATACATGTTACCCTTATATCAGTAATGCCGTTGTCATGCAGCATTTTCAAAGCCACGTCGCGACCGGTCAGGCCGCAAGGCAACGGAACCTCAGAATATTTTGAAAACTTGCGTTGCAGATTCTGCTGGACGGCAAAACTTGCTATCGCGACAGCTATGAACAAAACCCAATACATTGTCATTTCTCCCTAACTATAGTTTGATTGCGGTCTGGGCCAACAGAAATCAAGGAAACCGGAGTTTCAAGATATTCCTCCAAGAAACTGATATAATTGTTGAACTCTTCCGGGAACTCGTTCTCACTGTGCAGGCCATCCAGCTTTGTTTTCCAACCCGGAAGCTCTTCGTATACAGGAACAGCCCCCTCGCAATTGAACGGGAACTCAGACGTATGCGTACCGTCAGGCATCACATATTCGACACAGGCTTTTATTATTGAGAAAGTATCCAACACATCACTCTTCATGAGAATCAAGTCTGTCACGCCATTCAACTGAATAGCATACTTCAAGGCAACAAGATCTACCCACCCACAACGGCGACGACGACCGGTTACAGCACCGAACTCATGTCCCCGATCAGACATCATCTGTCCGTCAGCATCAAAAAGTTCTGTCGGGAAGGGACCTCCGCCCACACGGGTACAATATGCTTTCATAATACCGAATACACGGCCGATGCGGCACGGCGCAATGCCAAGTCCTGTACATGCTCCGGCACATACAGTATTTGATGAAGTAACGAAGGGATACGAACCGAAATCGATGTCCAGCATCGTACCTTGGGCTCCCTCACAAAGAATCGTCTTGCCTTCGCGGAGAACGTTGTTAATATAGTGCTCACTGTCAATAATCTTGAACCCTTTCATGTATTCAATACCTTCACGCCATGCCAACTCGGCCTGAAACAGGTCATAGTCATAATTCAATGAGTTCAACATGCGTTCATGTGCATCCCTGGCATCCCTGTATTTCTGCTCAAAGTCAGGACACAACAAGTCGCCGACTCGAAGGCCTGTACGCGCCACTTTGTCCGTATAGGTAGGCCCGATTCCACGTCCTGTGGTTCCAACCTTGCCTGTACCTTTTGCTCCCTCAAGGGCAGAATCCAAAAGTCTGTGAGTAGGAAGAATGAGATGTGCTTTTTTCGAAATGAAAAGACGATCCTTCAAATTAACACCTGCTTCCTCTAGTGCTTTTGCCTCCGCCTTGAACAGAGTGGCATCAAGAACCATACCATTCCCGATGATATTAACCTTATCACCTTGAAAAATACCTGAAGGAATCGATTTCAGAACATATTTCTTCCCCTCAAACTCAAGAGTGTGACCAGCATTTGGGCCACCCTGAAAACGGGCAACAACATCGTATTTAGGAGTCAGAACATCAACTACTTTCCCTTTTCCCTCGTCACCCCACTGGAGCCCGAGAAGAACGTCAACCTTACTCTGTTTCATATCTATTTTACAATACTTTCTTCCTTTCATTCTTTTGTGTCCGTTTCAAGGCATTGGAGCATTTTGCACACAGTCCATTGACATAGATTGTATAGCCTTTGACACTAAACTTTCCAACTTTAATGGCTAACAAACACTTGTATAACTTATCATTATGAAACTCCTTAATCTTGCCACACTCAGTACATACCATATGAAAATGCGAATTCCCGCCAAGGACATTTTTTTCATATTCTGCCATCTCGCCTAGTCTATGCCGCGTCACTATGCCGGAATCAACGAGAATATTGATATTATTGTAGAGCGTTGCCCTGCTTACGACAAAATGTCGGCTCTCAATCATTCTCTCATGTAGGTCCTCAAGTTTGAAATGGCCATCATAAGAGCAGACAGTTTCAACGATTGCAAAACGTTCAGGAGTTTTCCGAAGATGATGAGCCTTCAGGTATTCCTGAAACTTGGCAACAGCAACCTTAGTATAATCAGAATTCTCCATAGATCCGTTCATATACATCCTTCACAGTTCTCGCAGCCTGTTTCAGAAGAACAGCATCCTCCTTCAAGGCAACCGTGACTTGATCCTTGAGTTCCATAAAGTACCGTTCCTCCATAACCTTTCCAGTATGCATAAGATTTGCCATAGTCATGAATCCGCAATAACGCACAATCTCAACATCCGAAGCCATCCAACGGAAAACTGTCTCCGATGCACTCCGCATGAAAGGAAAAAGCGCCATACAGCAGACATCGGCAAGATCGGGATATTCAATTGTTTCAAGCCACAAATCAGCAAGATCGGGAGAAAACAAATCTGCGGGTTGCAGCAATGCAGCCATCATTTTGCACTCCCGACACTCCTGCTTCCAAAGGCCTTGAGACAACTCATGATCTTTAGGATAATCTCCGACCAGTTTTTTCAAGTCTGGCAAGGATACACCATAATTGAGTCTGTAGACAACACCACGTTTCCGCATGTTCTCTACAGTAACTCCATTCATATAAAGCATCAGCTTTTGCCTAATATCGTTTATGGAATTTTCTACTTCAATCTTGGTCATAACTTCCATCATTCCGCAAGGCAAATGCAGCATGCCTGCATAATTCACATATATTGGGCACGGAACTTGTGCGGAGCCACCCCTTTGTATTTAAAGAAGGCAGCATAGAAGGACTGACGGTTTGAAAAGCCGACAGCCATTCCTATCTGTTCCATCGTCAGATTTTTATAACGCTTATCCGTCAGCATATGCTGGGCATCCCTGATTCTGAACTCATTTACGAGGCACGAATAGTTCTGTCCAAATCTGGAATTTATCACGGCAGACAAATAACGGGGATTTGTATTAAGATCTTTGGCTAGTTGCTGAGCTGAATACTCAGGGTCGCGATACTTCTTGCCCGCAACGACAATGGCAAGAACCTTGTCATACAACTCATCAGCAAGTTCAGGCTTGATCAGTTTTCTGTAAGCGGCATCCTTCAGGACAGCCTCCTTGATTTTGTACGGTTTTGAATTCTCATTTTCCATATACATAAATATTTGTAAGTTTTATGCACTCGCAAAGATGCACAATCCCAGCAACAAAAGCAAAAATCTTTCAATAAAAAAATATAAAAAACCAAATTCATGTTTTAAGGAAAAACTATTTCTGCATAAATACATTTCGACCGTTGACTTACGTTTAGTAACTTTGCGGTTATGATGGATCAGATGACAATTGAAAAGGTACTGGATGCCGCCAACATTGTAGATGTGGTCTCGCAGTTCGTAACCCTTCGTCGACGTGGGGTGAACTACGTGGGTCTATGTCCTTTCCACAACGAAAAAACTCCGTCATTTTATGTTTCCCCTTCAAAAGGCATCTGTAAATGCTTCAGTTGCGGCAAGGGTGGCAATGCCATCCACTTCATCATGGAACATGAGCAAATGTCTTTTCCGCAGGCTGTTGAATGGTTGGCTGTAAAGTATGGCATTCCATTCAGTAAAAGAGAGCCCACTCCGGAGGAAAAGCTTCGTCAAGATGAGCGTGAGTCCCTATTCATTGTGAATGACTTCGCATGCAAATGGTTTCAGAACATACTTAACAACACCCCATCAGGCCAGTCCATAGGGAAGACTTACTTCCATTCACGGGGATTCCGTGATGACATTATAGAAAAATTCCAACTGGGTTACTGTCCTGACAACAGTGATGATTTTGCAAAAGCGGCACTCACGAAAGGATTCCGAAAAGAATACCTCATAGCTACGGGACTTTGCTACGAACGTGAGGAAGAAAACAAACTAAGGGACAGATTCCGCGGTAGAGCCATCTTCCCCGTCCATTCCGTTTCCGGAAAGATTGTTGCTTTCGGCGGAAGAATTATGAAATCAGATGTCAAAGTAGCTAAATACGTAAATTCACCCGAATCTGTCATCTACAAAAAAAGCAATGAACTATATGGTCTTTTCTTTGCAAGACAGGCCATAGTCAAAAGGAACCGTTGTTTCCTGGTTGAGGGATATGCAGATGTCATCTCTATGTTTCAAGCTGGCGTAGAAAACGTTGTAGCTTCAAGCGGAACTTCGCTGACATCAAGTCAAATACGGCTGATTCACCGCTTTACAAGCAATATTACAGTCCTGTATGATGGTGACATGGCAGGGATCAAAGCATCTCTTAGAGGCATTGACATGCTACTCGAAGAGGGTATGAATGTTAAAGTGCTCCTGTTGCCTGACGGTGAAGACCCAGACAGTTTCGCCCGTGGAAGAAGTGCAGCAGACTTTCAGAAATACATCGACAGCAACCAAGTCGACTTCATACGTTTCAAAGTCCGCCTAATCATGGACGAAGCTGAAGGCGATCCGATACGCAGGGCAAGTCTGATAAAAGAAATCACATCCAGCATTTCTGTCATCCCAGACCAGATAGTAAGGGCTGTATACATCAGAGAGTGCAGTCAATTGATGCAAGTTGATGAAAGGATGCTAATTACGGAGGTTAACAAATTGCATAGCGAATCACGACGTAATTCTGAAGAAAAAACCCGGAAAGAACCTGCGACACTGATGGAACATATCCCTGGTCTGCAAATTGCCGATGAGAAGGAAGAATCAGATCCTATTGAAGAACTCCGCATCAGCATACGCAAACTTCTTGTCTCAGAAAAAGCAACTGTCGTAGACAAAGAGAAGATGCTGGCCCGCCTCATTGTAAGGTACGGCGACAAGATCTGTTGTTACACGACATACGAAGGCAACGATAACTATGCAATGAAAGTGGGAGAATACATTATCGGAGCGATGAAAGCTGACAGTCTCTCATTCTTCCACCCCGTATATAAAACTATCGCCAGTCTCTATTCTAAGCATTTCAAAGATGATGGTTTCGTAAGCGAACGCTATTTTCTTTCAAACCCCGACAGCGTTGTTAGTCTGACAGCGGCTAACCTAATAGAAGAGCGATACCAACTCAGCGGTATTTACAAAGAAATGGGAACGCAACAAGAAGAAGACAACCTGTTTGGAATTACCGACCACATCCTTTCAGACTATAGGCTTGCCGTTGTCAATTACGAAATAAGGCAACTGGAAAAAAAGATGCAATCACCTGATGTTGACGACATTATCAGCCTCCAGAAGGAATACAAAGTATTGCTGTCTGCCAGAAATATTCTGGCTAAAAGATTAGGTGACCGTATAGTCACCTAATCTTCCAATATTATCTCCTGATTACGGAGAATTATCGCTCCCTTATATGGAGTGTCTCTCTTCAGTACACGCAACAGATTATAAGCGTCTTCATAATAAAGAAAATCACCAACCGTGCATAGCCATCGGGGAGATTTAAATACTGTATAAACAGGCAATTCCGGATAATAATTTTTAATATACTCCGCTGCTTTCTGAGCGTTTGAACGTGCATCCCTGGTATTGTTGCCGGCATATATCTGTATTCTGAATCCCAACGCTTTTATAGACTCATCATCTTTTGTAGTACTTTTACCAATGAGGCTGTCCAAGCGGGCATCACGCTCTATACGAACCTGCCCTTCTCCTGGAGTATCTGTTTCCAACTTATCCACAAAGGTTTTCTGGGCACTTCCTGCAAGATGATATGCAAAAAGAATCAGAATCAGAAAAAGCCTTGCCTTCATCACTTCCAGGCATCAATTATCCCCTTGAAATCTACCGCCTTGAGAGATGCGCCACCAATCAATCCGCCATCAACATCAGGATTTGCAAAGAGTTCCTTGGCATTTGACGGCTTGCAACTGCCACCGTAAAGAATAGAACAATTATCTGCAACCTGTTTGCCAAATTTGGCCTCAATCTGCAAGCGAATAAATGCATGCATCTCTTCTGCCTGCTCCGAAGTTGCAGTAAGTCCGGTTCCGATTGCCCAAACAGGCTCGTAAGCTATTACAATCTTGCTGAAATCCTCAGCAGTCAAGCCAAAGAGAGCACGCTCAAGCTGACCTTTGACAACCTTATTCTGAATGCCGGCAACCCTTTCGTCCTTCACCTCACCCACACAGAAAATTGGAATCAGACCGTTAGCGAGCGCCAAAACAACCTTCTCCCGAAGAATTTCGTCCGTTTCATGATAGTAAGCACGGCGCTCCGAATGGCCCAAGATGCAGTATCTTGCGCCTGTCGAAGCCACCATCGCGGCAGAAACCTCTCCTGTATATGCTCCAGACTCTTTGTCTGCACAGTTTTCCGCTCCAATACCAATCAAAGCAGGATTAACGAGAGGAGCTACGGATGCAAGATGAATGAATGGTGTACACACGACAACATCGCATGCGGGTTTATCTGCCTCAAGGGCAGAATTAATTTCTTTAACCAACTCAATCCCTTCCTGAAGACTCTTATTCATCTTCCAGTTTCCGGCTACGATTTTTTTTCTCATTTCTATTTGTTTTTAAAGTCTGTAAATCAAATCTTACTTTATGTTTGTCAGCAAGTATTCCTAGGACATCCATCAGTATCAGGATGAGATAGGGCAATAGGAAATATAGCAATATGAAAACAATCTTATTGCGCATTACAGACAATTCTGGAACCGCCTTTCTCAACTGCTCCATCCTGCCTGGAAGCTCTGAATCAGTAGGAATGTCACCATCGCTCCATTTGGCATCAATCACACCATCCCTTAGCACAACTACTCCTGGATTTGAGCGTATCATTGTCTGAAGCGGAATCTCATCAGCATGGAAAAAATCATATTCTGCAAAGGTTATGGTCTTCCAACGAGTCACTTCATCCCGACCCGATGCCGTCACGCCATACATAGGATAACCCGCATCCTTGCAATAATAGTAGAGGTCATTTATCTTGTCAATATTCTCCTGCTCTGCATCATCGAGATGGGGAGAAATCAGAAGAAAAATATATCCTTTCGTTTCAAGAACATCTGCAGTCCTGTCCTGGAAGACAGAATCCAAAAGGAAAAAGTCGCTAAACGCGTCATCACGTCCAGCCAGCACTTCGTTCCTAAGATCTGTCCCAACCTTATAAGGACGGAAATCGAACATTGGAAGACTCCTTATGTTCGATAACATGAAATGTCCTATCAGAAGAATTGAAATGACAGGCACAAGCCAAGCCCTTCGAGGGCTTACAAACGGAACAAAGTACCTCTTTCCATACATGAGGTAAGCCACAAATGCCAACAGAATCAGGTTTTTGTAGAATGTCTGCCAATTGGTGAGGACTATAAAGTCTCCAAAACAGCCACAATCGGACACTGGGTTCTTCAGAGCGAGGAACAATGTCAGACATGTAAAAATCACCGTCAGAATCAGTGCCATCAACGTAGAGCCATTCCGATAAACTCCCAGCAAGAGATAAATGCCAAGGAAGAATTCAAAACCTGCAAGGACACAAGCCGTTATCAACACATCAGATGCAATAAATCCATTGATACCGAAAGCGGCCATGTAATCCTGCATCTTAATCTGAGTGCCGACGGGGTCAACGGCCTTGATAAAACCAGAGAAGATGAAACAAGCAGCAACAACGAAACGGCAAAGGTTTGCCATTATCGCCGCGAAGACATATAGACTTCTCTTCTTACCCATGCTTTTATTACTCCCCGTATTTGATCTTTATCAAACCGAAAACCGCATAGTTGACCATATCCATGTAGTTGGCCTCTATTCCCTCCGAAACTTGAGTCTTGCCATCTTTGTCCTCAATCTCCTTGGTACGGTTAATTTTCATAAGAATCATGTCTGTATACGAACTCATGCGCATTCCTCGCCAGGCCTCATCATAATCGTGGTTCTTTACCTTCATCAAATCAAGAATCCTTTTAGAGTTCTTGTCATACTCCTCAATAGCCTGCCCGTTTGACATATCCACATGATCAGCGTAACCATGCTCAAGTTGGATAAGAGCCATGATTCCGTAGTTTACAATACCAATAAGTTCAGAGCTTATATCCTCGCCCACAAGGTTCACTCCCTTAGTCTCAATGCTCCTGATACGCTTTGCCTTAATGAAAATTTGATCAGTCATTGACTCTGGTCTCAATATTCTCCACGCAGCTCCGTAATCCTGAAGTTTCTTGACGTACAGTGCACGGCATACGGCTATCACCTCCTCAAACTGCCTGTTTGTACCAACCACGCCAGCCATCTGTTTCTGACTAATCTCACTCATACGTCATCATTTTCCAACTGCGAAATTATACAAAATCAAGATATAGAGGACCAATCGTACGGCGTTTTCTTCAATTTGGCAAGTTTCCGGGACATCATAACGTTCTCATCGGCGGATAACAGAGGGTCTTTTTCAATAATCTGACGTGCAATATCACGAACCTTTCCAATGAGAGCGCCGTCACGAGCCAGATTTGCCAGTTTCAAGTCAAAGGCCATACCGCTTTGCTGTGTCCCCTCGAGGTCGCCTGGTCCTCTCAACTTCAAATCGGCCTCCGCAATCTCAAAGCCATCACATGTCTTCACCATTATGTCAATACGCCTGCGTGTGTCTTCAGATAACTTAAATCCCGTAACAAGTATGCAGAAAGACTGGTCAGCCCCCCGTCCCACTCTTCCACGAAGCTGATGCAACTGGGAAAGTCCAAAACGTTCTGCATTCTCAATTACCATAACACTGGCATTCGGAACATCGACACCGACCTCTATAACGGTGGTGGCAACCATAATTCGGGAATCTCCTTTCTTGAAACTCATCATCGCGGTATCCTTATCGCCCTGCTTCATACGTCCATGCACCTTCCCTACTCCATATTGAGAGAATCTTTCACTTATTATTCCAAATCCTTCCTCTAGGTTTTTTAAGTCAACTTTCGCGCTTTCGTCTATCAGGGGATAAACAAAATATGCCTGACGTCCACTTTGAAGCTGATTCTCAACAAAAGCGTATAGGTCGGAATGACGGGTATCATAGTAATGAAGCGTTTTCACAGGCTTTCTGCCGGGTGGCAACTCATCGATTACCGAGACATCCAGATCTCCATACAGAGTCATCGCCAAGGTCCTTGGAATTGGAGTGGCAGTCATTACAAGGATATGGGGAGGATTGCTGTTTTTTGACCAAAGACGGGCTCTCTGAGCAACACCAAAACGATGTTGCTCATCAATCACGACAAATCCCAAACGGCAGAACCGTACATTCTCCTCAAGAACTGCATGAGTGCTGATAAGAATCTTGACTTCACCCGATGCCAATCCTTCCATAATAGATTCACGCTTTTTCCCCTTGATGCTGCCTGTCAACAGTTCAACCCTGATATTCATCCCATCAAGATAGTTAAGTACGTTTGCGAAGTGTTGCTCAGACAGAATCTCCGTCGGTGCCATCATGCAAGCTTGATAGCCATTATCCAAAGCCAAAAGCATACCCATCAACGCCACCATAGTCTTGCCGCTTCCGACATCGCCCTGAAGGAGCCGGTTCATCTGGTGACCTGAACAGACATCGTCACGAATCTCACGAATAACCCTTTTCTGCGCTTCAGTAAGACAAAAAGGAAGATGTTCCCTGTAAAAAATATTGAAACATTCACCCACTCTGTTAAAGACAAACCCACGGTAACGTTTCTGTCTGTCGTAGGTATAGCGAAGAATATTCAACTGCACATAAAACAGTTCCTCAAATTTCAGTCTGTACTGTGCACGGCGCATCTCATCAGCACTACCAGGGAAATGGACGCTGCGGAGTGCATTGTCAAGTGCCATAAGTCTCTCCTGCCTCACCAACCAATCAGGAAGAGTCTCCTCAACTTGCTCAGTAAGCAGCCCGAACAAGTTCTGCATAATCTTCTCTACTGCCCGGCTGTTCAAGCCAGCCCTCTTCATCTTGTCCGTAGTATTGTAGTATGGCTGCATTCCCATAGACTGAATGTCCAGTTTCTCAAGAGGATCCAAGTCAGGATGGGCAATGTTTACGCGGCCGCCGAAAACTGTGGGCTTTCCAAATGCCACATATTCAACATTTGGTCTATAACGGCCAAGGATAAATTTTATTCCCTTAAACCAAACGAGATCAACGACCCCCGTGCCATCGGTAAAACGGGCTATAAGTCTGCGTCGCGCTCCTGTGCCGACCTCTTCAAAACTGATAATATGGCCCTGCAACTGAATGTAGGGCATCTCTCCGTCAATCTCTCTTATTCGAAAAAGGTGGCTGCGGTCAATATATTTATATGGAAAATACCACAGAAGATCTTCAAGACTCCGTATATGGAGTTCACTTTCCAAGAGAGCGGCTCTGGCGGGACCCACTCCCGTCAGATACTTCACATCGCGTCTCTCCAGACCAATCATGAACTCACACCCCGTCTTCGCGGAAAAACATTGGCCTGCATACTGCCAGGCGTGCCTCTCTGCCGAGCAGCGTTTCAATTATCTCCGCCGCAAAAGCCGAAGATGCTGCAGGCCCGACTGCTGTAATGAAATTACCATCGTGCTCTATAAAACAACCTGTATACTCAACTCCTGTCACACCCTCATCACAACCGGGATAGACTGTCGCCCTGCGTCCTTCAAGCACACCCAAACGTCCCAAAAAGCCTGGTGCGGCACAAATAGCTGCTATAGGAATCCCCGACGAGGCGCATCTTCGCACTAAGCTGCACAAACCCTTGTGAGTCTCATAGTTTGAAGTGCCTGGGCCACCTGGAAGAACCAGCATATCAGTACCTGAAAAATCGACATCTTCGAACAAGACATCAGCCATCAGTGAGACTCCGTGAGCTCCATCAACAAGAAGACTGCTGCCTATCGCAACAGTTACAGCCTCAATGCCGGCACGATGCAACATGTCAACAGGAGTCACGGCCTCAATAGGCTCAAATCCTTCTGCCAAAAAAACATAGACCATAATAAATATTTCAACTCTTTCGGTTATCTAAGCCTAAAGTAGTATGTGATGGTTCCCGTCTGATTGTCGGGACCTGAAGCTGCCGTAAAACGTGTTCTTCGCGCAGCCTCTTCTGCAGCAGCACGTAATTGGGCATTGGTTGTGTTAGAACGCTTATTAATGCTGGTGGCAATAACCTCACCGCTTGGCGAAACTGTAATTGTCACCACTACACGTCCTTCCTCCTGTACATTGTAAGCAGGTCTCTGCAGGCCATTTGCATCAACGTCACGCCCACTCAGGTCAAAAGTGCCGAAACCGCCTGTCCCCGTCACATGACCCTCTGTCGAATTTCCACGGGGACTACCAGCAGCGCCCTCAGTAGCCGAGTACTCCTCCTGAGTTTCTGCTGATGTTTGAGAACCCCCAAAAAGGTTTTGCATCAATTTGTTAGCCTCTGCAGCAGCCCTCTCCTCAGCCTGCCGTCGCAACTCATCTTCACTGGGCTGTGAGTGTTCTTCTTCCTGAAGGTTTTCACTTTTCGCTCCGCTCTCGAGAGCAACCGTCTCTTCCATGTTCTGAGTCACCAGTGGCATAGCTGATATGGCTTCAGAATGCAAAGCAGCATCCGAAAAACTTGAAGCTTCTATCTCCGTGAAATCATAGTCAGTGTCAAGATTTCCCATATTGCCCAAAACCACGGGGAGACCGCTTTCCTCCTGCATGTCAGGTAAGTCAAGCCAAACTACCCAAAGCAAGATCCCCACCAAAACATGAATCAGTAAGACCAAACCCACAGAGAGCCAGTCAACCTTTCTGTCCTTGTTTCTCTTCGTAATGTTCATTTTCTGTCAGGCCTTCGGGTCGCCAGAACCACCTTGAACTGATTCTCGTTCGCGATATTCAGCACCTTTACAATTTCGCTGTAAGGCACAGACTCATCAGCATATAGTGCAACGTACATATCAGGCTCACGATTCGCATAATCAACCAGAAAAGGTGTCAGTTCTTCAAAAAGCACCGGCATCTCATCATCATTGCCGAATGCCGTATAATAGTTGAGTTCGCGGTCTATGATGACGCGGGCCAGAGGCTTTGCAGACGTCTGCTGGGAACTCTGCGGCAAAAGAACCTTAATGGCATTGGGACTGACCATGGTCGATGTAATCATGAAGAATATCAGTAGCAGAAAGATGATGTCTGTCATCGAAGACATACTGAACTGCGGAGATATCTTGTTCTTGCGTTTCAACATGACTACTATTCAGTCTTTGTGACGAAATCGAGAATGAACGATTCCATCTGGTTCGTTATACTGTCAACTTTGCTAACCAGAAAATTGTAGGCAAAAAGGGCGATGATACCCACAATCAGGCCTCCCACTGTAGTAATCATTGCTTCATATATACCACCGGAAAGAAGTGACACATCAATATTATTGCCTGCATTCGACATCTCCCAGAAAGCCCGAACCATGCCGATTACGGTGCCGAGAAAACCTATCATCGGCGCAGCACTGGCAATTGTTGCCATTCCCGACAGTCCCCTCTCCAGACGGGCGACCTCAATGTTCGCGGCATTTTCCATCCCTGTCTGAATGTCAACTCTTGTACGACCCACCAGCGAAACACCCTTGGCGGCAATGCGTCCAAAAGGATTGTCAACTGCTGCACAATAGTTCTCAGCCGACTTAATCTCACCACTCCTAACGTAATCATTCACACGATCCATGAAATGAGGGTCTTTGTTGACAGCTTTCCTGTACTTTCCAAGTCTCTCAAAAAAGATATAAAAGCAGATAATTGAGAGCACAAGTAGCACTACCATTATCCATCCGCCCTTCATAGCCATGTCCAGAAGGTTCATTCTCTCAACGCCGCTTCCGGCCAAATCCGTTGCCATGAGGTCCATCGCAGCTTGGTCGCCTAAAGCACCGGCGATAGTTGACTGTAATATCATATCAAACATTGTTTATATTGACGTATCGTCTCCTCCAATCCCAGATAAAGGGCATCACACACCAATGCATGGCCAATTGAAACCTCGTCCAGCCAAGGAATTCTTTGTTTCATGAATCTGAGATTTAAAAGATTCAGGTCATGTCCGGCATTCAGTCCCATTCCAGACGACCGGGCAACCTTAGCAGCCTCAACAAAAGGAGCCACGGCAGATTCCGAGTCAAAAGGATAGACTGTAGCATAGGGCTCAGTATATAATTCGACTCGATCTGCACCGGCTTTGGCTGCAGATTCCACCGACACTGGGTCTGGATTAACAAAAATCGAAGTGCGTATTCCTGCAGCCCTGAACTCCGTTGTCACTTCAGTCAGAAAAGCCAGGTTATTCACCACATCCCATCCAGTATTAGACGTAATCTGCGAAGGCAGGTCAGGCACCAAAGTCACCTGAGCAGGTTTGTTTACTATCACCAACTCAATGAAATCAGGCGAGGGGAAACCCTCAATGTTGAACTCAACGGTCAATGCTCCCTTCAGTTTAGGGACATCTGCACGTCTGATGTGTCTCTCATCTGGACGGGGATGTATAGTTATCCCGTCTGCACCGAAACGTTCGCAGTCCAGAGCCACCTTCACCACATCAGGGTTATTACCGCCACGGGCATTGCGAAGTGTGGCAATCTTGTTTATGTTAACACTTAGGTTTGTCATATAATCATAAGCCGACGGACATCCTGATGTCTAAGGCAAAGTTAGTAATATAATCTTATCAAAACCCCGACAATTACAAAAATACAACTATGTGCAAAAATAATCTATCTTTGCTGATAAATTAAGAAATAATAACTATGCATTTTGCAATATTCGGCAATCCAAGTCCAGGACGTCATAATGGCAACGAGCACCGATTCTTCGACCTGCTCCACTCATACGGAGATAACATCGCTGTCGAAAAAGAATACTTGACATTTCTTCAGGACGAGATGAAGTGGAATCTGCCCTTTGCCCAAAGCATTGAGAGTGAGGACTTTCAAGCCGACGTAGTAATCAGCATTGGAGGTGACGGAACATTTCTTCGTACAGCTGCACACGTAGGCTCGAAAGAGATTCCGATGGTGGGTATCAACACCGGTCATCTTGGTTTTCTTGCCGACATAACTGAAGACAAGGCAGGCAATGCCATCCGTATGATACATAACGGCCAGTACACTCTCGAAAAGCGCTCGCTTCTTGAAATATCTACTGACCGCATTCCCAAAGGAGTCAGGCCCTTTGCTCTTAACGACATCGCCGTTCTCAAGCACGACGTCTCGTCAATGATAAGCATTCACGCTCTTGTTGACGGTCAACCCCTCACAACCTACATGGCAGACGGACTCGTCGTAGCCACCCCCACTGGTTCAACTGCCTATTCGCTCAGCGTTGGAGGTCCCGTCATAGCCCCAGGGACAGATGTCATGGAACTCACCCCTGTAGCACCTCACAGTTTAACCATGCGGCCCCTCATCCTGCAGAACAGCCGCATTATCACGCTAAACATTGAAAGCCGCAGCCACAACTTCCTGCTTTCCATTGACGGACGCAGCTTCAGTTGTCCAGACGGAACAGAGATTAAAATCCGCCGAGCACCCTTCCATATCAACGTAATCAAACCCGAAGGCTCGGAATTCTTCTCCACACTGCGCGAGAAGATGATGTGGGGAGCCGACTCACGACGATAGCCAAGACTTCGACATGAACACTATTCTCTGTTTTTCACTTGTAGCGGACCTGCTGACGCAGCCCGGACATGAACATACTGCGTATGCTGTTCTCATAATATCGGTTACAGCAGCCTTAGTCGTCGGACTTATCGTTGGTCTCCTGGCAGGTCACAGCAAAGCTGACGGACTGGCTGCAAGACTGGAGATGACCGAAAAGATTGCCGAGCAGACTCGGACTGAAGGTCAAAGCCGCCTGAAAGAGGCCAAAGCCGAAGCTGCCAGTGAAATGGAGAGACAGAAAGCAGAGTCGGAGAAAATGCTGGCCAAACAGATAGCTGAACATGAGCGGCAGATGCTACAGTTAAGGGAAGATTCTGTTCGCGACATAGAAGAGCTGAAACGGGGTTTCGACGAACAGAAATCTGAACTCAAGGAACAATTCCAGAAGGCAATGGACGAAAAGGATCGCGCCAACGCTGATAACCTGAAAATCCAGGAACAACATCACAGAGAGGTAACCGAGTCTATGCAGCGCCGTTTTGACGAGATCATGGAAAAAGTTTCCGCACAAATGAAGTCCGCCACTGATGAAATGCTTAAAGAGCGACAGAAAGAGTTCGGCCAAGTAAGCCGCGATAATATAGAACAGATTGTCGATCCGCTTAAAGAGACGATTGCCAACATGAAGAAAGCCATGGAGGAGAACACAGAGAAGCAGACGTCTATGAGTAGCGAGATGAAGACCAACATTGAGCACATGATGAATCAGAGCCGTGCAGCCAAGGAGAGCGCCGACGAACTGGCACGGCTATTTAAGAAGGGCAGCAAGGTACAGGGCGACTGGGGTGAAACCATACTCGATGAGCTACTGCAGTCACAGGGCCTGACCAAAGGGGTGCATTACGACACCCAAACCAGCATTCGTGACGCTTCGGGCAGTGTCGTACAAAATGACGAAGGATACCGACTGCGACCCGACATTATTCTGCACCTTGACCAGAGACGCGAACTTATTATCGACTCTAAAACATCTCTGAGTGCCTTCATGGACTATGTAAACTCTGAAACAGAAGACGAACGCCAGAAATATCTGAAACTCCACGTAGACAGTATTAAGTCACATGTCAAGGAACTGTCGCGCAAGGATTATTCCTCCTATGTCAGAGCGCCTAAAGTAAAGATGGACTATGTGATAATGTTTGTTCCACATTCCGGAGCTCTCTGGGCAGCTCTTAACGCACAGCCCGACCTGTGGCGCAAAGCTATGGAACAGAATGTCTTCATAGCCGATGAGCAGACCCTGTTTGCCGCACTTCGCATAATAGAGATGACATGGACTCAAATCAGTCAGGCGCAGAACCATGAAAAGGTCTATGAACTGGCCAATGAGATGATTCAGCGTGTAGGTCAGTTTCTGACCCGCTACAAGGCCTTGGGCGAAGCCTTGGAAAAGGCTCAGAAAGCTTACAATGACAGTTCTATAAAATTAAATCCGCATGGACAAAGCATTGTCCATACCGCTCAAAAACTGGTAGATCTCGGTGCCAGGCAAAGTTCCAAGCATGCCTTGCCGCAGTTGACAGACATAGACAACTTACCATCGCTTACTGCCACAAAGCAGGAACTTTCGGAAGAAGAAAATAACAACGGGTGACCGGCACCGCAACACACATAATTGTTACAAGTCCAAAAGGACACATCATTAAATAGAGCGCAAGAGTGTGCTGTAGCTCTCAAGGAACCTGTCTGCGTCAGCCATGCTTATGCACAGAGGCGGAAGCAGGCGGATTACGTTAGTGCCGCTGACTCCTGTAAAAATATGTTCTTCAAAAAGCAGACGGCTACGCAGGTCCTTAATTGACTGTTCGAACTCAATTCCAATCATAAGACCCTGACCACGGACCTCTTTCGGGCCTGCAATGCCTTTAAGCTCCTTAAGCAGGTAAGAGCCAACAATAGCAGCATTC
Source organism: Bacteroidaceae bacterium (assembly GCA_017615835.1). Taxonomy (GTDB): domain Bacteria; phylum Bacteroidota; class Bacteroidia; order Bacteroidales; family Bacteroidaceae; genus Colenecus. The sequence continues at coordinate 83,642 of JAFZZI010000007.1, forward strand.
TCGACCAACTGTTCTTTTTCCATCACATCAATCACGGCAATTGCTGCTGCACTGACCAGATGGTTTCCTCCAAAAGTGGTGCCAAGCTGTCCGACCACAGGAATGAACATGGGACTGATCAGCAGTCCTGCACAAGGCAGGCCGTTAGCGATACCCTTCGCGACGGTAATGAGATCCGGATGAATCCCATTAAATTGGTGGGCAAAGAATTTTCCAGTACGTCCATAACCACTCTGAATCTCATCAAGCACCAATACCGTTCCAGTATCAGAACATGTTTCACGCAAAGTCCGCATGAAATCTGAATCAGGAATCCGAATGCCTCCGACACCCTGAATGCCTTCGATAATCATGGCCGCAACATCACCTTTCCGTATCTCGTCAACGGCAGCCTGAACATCATTCCAAGGCAGATAGGTAACATGGCCATTGGCATTGACAGGAGCAATAATCTTAGGATTGTCAGTTATTTCAACAGCAAGAGACGTACGTCCATGAAAGGCTTTTCTCATGGAAAGGATGCGCCTTCTGCCCGTATGAAACGACGCCAATTTGAGAGCATTCTCATTTGCCTCCGCACCGCTGTTGACCATAAACAGGCTATAATCGTCATAGCCCGATATCCGTCCCAGTCTTTCGGCAAGCTGCTGCTGAAGGGTATTGATTACCGAGTTGGAATAAAAACCCAGAGTCGCCACCTGACGACTGACCGCTTCAACATAATGCGGATGGGCATGTCCAATGCTGATTACGGCATGTCCCCCATACAGGTCAAGATACTCCTGACCCTTGTCATCCCAAACTCTGCAACCCTGCCCTTTGACAATGCTGACAGGGAACAGGTTATAAACATCGAAAAGTTTCATAGTCAGAAAGCACTAGGCTTGAGCTTCAAGCCGGTTGTCTCCTTCAAATTGAAGAGAAGGTTCATGTTGTGTATAGCAGTGCCGCTGGCACCCTTTATCAGATTGTCGATGCACGAAGTCACGAGCAGATGGTCCTGATACTTATCAAGGTGGATGAGACACTTGTTAGTATTCACAACTTGCTTCAAGTCAATCGGCTCATCAACGACATGTACAAAAGAGTCTTCCTCATAATAACTGCGATACAGTCTGTATAACTCATCTGCAGAAACGCCGTTCCTGATCACACACGAGCAGAAAATGCCACGGGCGAAGTCTCCACGGTAAGGGATGAAGAACAATTCCTTGCTAAAACTGCTTTGCAACTGTTGGAGCGACTGTTTTATCTCGGCCAGATGCTGATGTGTAAAAGGTTTGTAAACAGATATGTTGTCAGTCCGCCAACTGAACTGAGTTGTAGGCTGAGGCTTTACGCCAGCACCCGTACTACCAGTAATGGCGTTGACATATATATTGTCATTGAGCATCAGATTACGGGCCAGCGGAAGGAGAGCCAATTGGATGACAGTTGCAAAGCAACCGGGGTTGGCAACATAACGTCCTTGACAGATTGCCCTGCGGTTCAGTTCGGGAAGCCCGTAAATGAACTCATTTCCATCAGCTTTCAGACGATAATCCTGTGAAAGGTCTACGACCTTGAGTTCCTCCGGCAAAGAATGCTCCTCAAGGAACTTGCGAGTATCACCATGGGCGGTGCAGAAAAACAGAATGTCTATTTCGTCAAGTGGCAGACGATCCGTGAACAACATATCGGTCTCGCCCACGAGTCCCTCGTGGACGGAACTTATCCGGTTGCCTGCGTTGCTCGAACTGTTGACGAAAACTATCTCGGAATCAGGATGATTCAGCAGAATCCTTATAAGTTCACCAGCAGTATATCCCGCTCCGCCTATAATTCCTACCCTAATCATTTTTCAGGAATTACCAAGGCACAAACAAGATACCCTATGATTCCAATCGTGCCTGCCAGTGCAAGAAGGACAAAAATAAGACGCACCACAGTGGAGTCCATATCAAAATAATCAGCCAGACCTCCACATACGCCTAAGAGTTTTCTGTTTGAACGTGAGCGATAAAGTTTCTTTTTCTCTTCCATTATAAAAACGCTTTTTATTTCAAATATAACAATTTATTCAACGTTCCTCTTCGGGATGCACACTATAATATGCACGAAGAGGGGTAGAGGTAATCTTGATGAAGCCCTTGGCATCATCAGCGGTCCATGCCTTTGCACCTTCGCCATATTCACCTAACTTGTTGTGCACCAAGTCATCAGGAGTATCACATCCCACTGTCTGGAAACTGTAAGGCCGTAATTCGAGGGTAACGGTACCGTTTACGTTACGCTGTGAACTTTCAAGCATGGCCTCAATGTCAGGCATGACAGGTTCGAGATACTGACTCTCATGCAGGAACATACCGTACCAGTTTGAGACCTGGTCTTTCCAGTATTGCTGCCACTTCGAAAGAGTAAACTTTTCAAGGAAGCGGTGAGCACCAATAATAAGCATAGGCGCTGCTGCCTCAAATCCTACTCTACCCTTTATTCCTATTATTGTATCACCCACATGACAGTCTCGGCCGATAGCATAAGCGGCTCCTATAGCCTCTACAGCCTGAATAGCTTTTATGTGGTCGTCATAGTTGTGACCATTGACACAAACCAGTTCTCCCTTGGAAAAACCGAGACTAAGAATCTCTGTACCTTCCTTCACAGGGTGCTTAAGGTAGGCACTCTCAGGTAATCCTTGTTTCGAATCAAGTATTTCACCTCCGCAAATAGAAGTACCCCAGATACCGACATTGTACGAGTACTTGAGTTTGGCGAAATCAGCATTGAAACCATTTGCGTTAAGATAGTCAATCTCCTCCTTACGACTTAGGTTGCGGTCACGGGTCAGGGTGATTATCTCAACACCGGGAACTTTCACCAGGAAAGTCATGTCAAACCGTATCTGGTCATTACCAGCGGCTGTAGAGCCATGGGCAATTGCGTCTGCACCTATCTCCCTGGCATAGCGGGCAATGGATAAAGCCTGAAAAATGCGCTCAGACGATACGGATACAGGATAACAGTTATTGCGCAGCACATTACCGTAAATCATATATTTGAGCGACTTGGAATAATACTCCTCAGTGACATCAAGAGTTACATACTTCACTGCGCCCAACTTGTAAGCATTCTCCTCGTTAGTTTTGAGTTGTTCTTCACTGAAACCGCCAGTATTGGCACAGGCTGCATACACCTCATAACCCATCTCCTTAGTCAGATACATCACATTATAACTTGTATCCAGACCTCCGGAGAAAGCTACCACAACTTTCTTTTTAGCCATATCCAAATATCGTTTATTATTTGTTGTCAAGTTTGTGAATCCTCTCCAGAACCTCAGCCGGAATCTTTGCAGGCAGATGTTCCTCTGGGTCATAAAGCATAGCGGTACAGATACAGTACTTGCGTCCCGTCCGTTTCAGCACATCTACATTAACGCAACCGTCGCATCCCTTCCAGAAAGATTCATCGTCAGTCAGATCGGCAAATGTAACAGGCTTGTAACCTAGCTGGGTATTCATCACCATGACGGCTGCTCCACTTGTCAGAGAAAAAATCTTTGCCTTGGGCCAACGTGTGCGGGCTAGAGAAAAAGTAAGATCCTTTATGCGTTTGGAAATGCCCATACCCCTGAAATCCGGGTGAACTATTAGACCCGAAGTAGTAACATATTTCTTGTCCTGCCAGGTCTCTATGTAACTGAATCCGGCAAAGACATCACCCTTGAGGGCAATCACAGCCTTGGCTTCACGTATTTTTGTTGTCAGATATTCGTGAGTACGTTTCGCAATACCCGTTCCACGAACCTTAGCGGCATCAGCGATAGTTGCCAGAATGGTATCGACATACTTCTCATGTGACTCATCGGCAACTATCACCACTATTTCTTCATCCATACCCATGCATTAAAGAGAAACAATAATTGGTTCCAACATATGCTTTATATCCTGGCGTTTAACACCTTCAGCAAGAATCATAAGCAGCGTGTCATCACCGGCTATGGTACCCAGCACACCTGGAATGTCATTGTTGTCAATGTCATATGCAAGACTCCCTGCATAGCCAGGTCGGGTTCGGATAACAGCCATATTGCCCGAAAAATTGAGAGAAATAAACCCATAACGGGGCTGAGAAACAGCTGGAGACGGATTGGAATCTCCCCTGTTCCGTCTGAAAAGAGCGTGATTGGGAAGAACGTATATATACTCTCCATAAGTATTGGCAACCTTGGATATCTTCATCTTCTTCAAGTCCCTTGACAAGGTAGCCTGAGTCACCTCAAATCCCTTCTCCGAAAGGTCTTTCATCAGCTGTTCCTGATTCTTCACATCCGACTCGGATATGATCTGACGAATAGCCTCAAGTCTGTCATTTTTGTTTTTCATAACAGATGTATTGAATATTTATTCTGAAAATTGACGCAAAATTACACATTTCCCGCTCGATTGCAATATTTATACAAAAAACTTTAGTGATATTATGTTAAAACTCTTGACAACCCCGATCTCTATATATTACTTTTGTGTCGTGGACTTAGAATCTCCCATCAGTTGTCCCCTCTGCGACAGCAAGGACACGACCCTTTTCATGGACAGTACGGACTACGCCGTCAGCGGCGAGTCCTACTCCCTTGTTCGCTGCAATAATTGCGGACTTATTGCCACGCTCAATCCCCCGACAGAAATCAATGACAAATACAGCAAGCTGAACCTTGAACTGTACCGAGTTGACAAGCCCAGACGTTTTTTCGACATAGTGTACTACTATATGCGCTATATCACTGTCAGACGCAAGATTCGACTTGTAGAGTCAAAAACCGGCATGAGAAGAGGAAAACTCTTAAACTATGGTGCGAAGAGTGGCTTCTTTTCGAGCAGGATGTCCGACAGGGGATGGACGGTAACATCTCTCGAACAACACTACGAAAAACGAATGTTTTCACTTGAGATGTTCCATCACCGCATGATGGACCTTACAGAACTGGACAGCATTCCCAAAAACTCATACGATGCAATCACCCTATGGCACACTCTTGAGCACCAGTTTTTTCCCGGAAGCCTGATGGACAAATTATGCAGCGTGCTCAAGCCCAATGGCCTTATATTCGTGGCCGTTCCCAACACAGACTCTTTTGACGCTACATTCTATGGCAACAAATGGGCTGCATGGGATGTTCCCCGGCATCTGTGGCATTTCAACCCTGGTTCGATGATGATGTTTGGAAAGACACACGGACTGGTTCTCATGTACCACCGTCGCATGCCATTTGATGTGTTCTTCATCTCTGTGCTTTCCGAAAAGTTCCGCAAAAGCAGATGGCCCACGATGAAGGGACTTGCATGCGGATTCCTGTTCTGGCTAAAAACCAATACCCGACGCGATAGGGGAAGTTCGATTGTTTATGTCTTCAGAAAAAAAACGGAATATGAAGCCTGACGAGAAAAAAAGCAAAAGACGCAAGATAGACCTGCTTTTCATCACAGCCACAATCAGCACCTCGCTTGTGCTGCTGCTTATTGGCATGATATCCTTCCTGCTGCTTTCGGCAGGCAAGTTCTCCACAGAACTGCGCGAAGGGATGACAATCGAAGTAGTATTAAAGAACGACCTTGAAATGAGCGACGCCAACAAACTTCGTGCAAAACTCTCAAAAGCTGCATATACAAGAGAATGTTTATACACTTCGAGAGATGAAGCACTGAAAGAGATGAGCAGGGAGATGGGAGTTGACCCTTCCGAGTTCCTGCAATACAACCCTTTCTATGCATCCCTCAATCTGAAACTGAAATCAGAATACGCAAACCATGACAGTCTCAGCCTTATTCTACCACAGATAAAGGCCAATCCCGAGGTTGAAGAGCTTAACTATCAGCGCGAGCTACTGGATGCCGTAAACGACAACATACGCAAGGTTTCAGTTGTTCTGCTGGTGCTCACAATGATTCTGACACTCATTTCCGTGACACTTATCAACAATACGATCAAGCTTACCATCTATTCGCAGAGGTTTATCCTATACTCCATGAAGCTTGTGGGGGCCAGATGGTCTTTTATCCGCAGGCCATTTATAAGACGCAATCTCTGGATAGGACTCGCAGCAGCCGCACTGGCCTGCCTCACGATCTGGGGACTCCTCAAAGTCGGAGTAAAATATGAGCCAGGCCTGACAGCCCTGCTTGACAGGAACATGATGATTCCGGTATTCGTCGTGATTGTTGCAATGGGACTTCTGATAACATGGCTTTGCGCTCTGAGCTCTGTCAACAGATTCCTCAGAATGAAATCCGGTGAACTATATTACGTATAATAGCTGTCAACACATATGGAAAAAAAGAACTACGCTTTCGGCAAAACCAACTACATTCTCATTGCAGTAGGTTTTCTGCTCATTATTTCGGGATTCCTGCTCATGACAGGTAAAAACTGTACCTACGAGTCTTTCGAGCCTGACATCTTCAGTGTACGCCGCATCAAAGTGGCTCCCATTGTATGTCTGGCTGGTTTCATAACAATGATATGCGCCATAGCCTACAAGCCACGCAACAAGTCTGAAAATGCAGATAACCATGAATTGGATTGAATCACTTCTGCTCGGTCTGATTCAGGGACTGACCGAGTATCTGCCAATAAGCAGCAGCGGACACCTGGCAATAGCCTCTGCACTTTTCGGAGTAGATCCCGAGCAAAATCTGTCGTACACCATACTTGTCCACATAGCAACTGTATTGAGTACAATTGTGATACTTTGGAGGGAGATAGTCTGGATATTCAAGGACATCTTCACTAAACAAACATGGAATAACTACAACGGTCTGAACCGCGGGACCAGATATGCCATCAACATATTGATTTCGATGATTCCAGTTGCTATTGTAGGATTTTTCTTTAAGGATAAAGTCGAAGAAATATTCGGTTCAGGCCTGACAATTGTGGGTATCATGCTGTTGGCAACATCCCTTCTTCTGGCTTTCTCCTATTATGCAAAACCACGTCAAAGAGAGGATATTTCCGGCTGGCACGCCTTCGTCATAGGCATAGCCCAAGCAATAGCAGTCATGCCTGGTCTGTCCAGATCAGGCTCAACCATCGCAACCGGACTCCTATTGGGCAATAAGAAAGAAAGCCTTGCACAATTCTCTTTCCTTATGGTTATACCTCCCATACTGGGCGAGGCACTACTAGATGCTAAAGAACTGCTTGGAGCAGGAAGCGCCCAAGTCGCAAATTCCACCCCGATAGGAGTTCTGCTAATAGGTTTTCTGGCAGCCTTCCTAGCAGGATGCGCTGCTTGCAAATGGATGATATCAATAGTACGGAAAGGCAAACTGATATGGTTCGCGCTGTATTGTGCAATTGCCGGAATACTCATACTTGTGCTTTTATAACTGCAAGACAATGGATTTCAAGGCAGGCGAAGTTCTCTGTTTCGACAAGCCGTACGGATACACCTCGTTCTACATCGTAGGCCGCGTGCGCTGGCATCTCTGCCGGAAACTTGGAGTAACAAAACTCAAAGTCGGACATGCAGGGACACTTGATCCGCTTGCAACAGGAGTACTGATAATATGTACCGGCAAGGCTACAAAACGCATCGTGGAACTACAGTCAGGCACCAAAGAGTACATAGCCACAATCCGCCTTGGAGCCACAACGCCATCATTCGACCTTGAAAAACCGATTGACGCGACCTACCCCACCGGACACATAACCCGACAACTGGTCGAAGATGTTCTTAAACGCTTTGAAGGCACCATTGAGCAGATTCCTCCATCATTCTCGGCCTGTAAGGTAGATGGAAAAAGAGCCTACAAAATCGCTCGCAAAGGACACGAGGTGGAACTGAAGCCTAAAACTCTGCAGATTGACTGTATTGAAATGCTTAACTATAGCCTGCCCGACATAACGATACGCATAGTCTGTAGCAAAGGCACATATATTAGGGCCATGGCCCGTGACATTGGCCAGGCACTTGAAAGCGGTGGGCATCTGACAGCACTGAGACGATCCCGCGTCGGAGAAGTGAGGGTCGAAGATTGCATGAACCTTGATGATTTCCCAGAATGGCTTGACAGACAAGAAATTACTGAAACACAAGAAAACGAACAATAACAACATAAGCAATGAAACTATCGCAATTCAAATTCAAACTGCCCGAAGACAAAATCAGACTCTACCCGCCTGAAAACAGAGACGAAGCCAGACTAATGGTTGTACACAAAGCAACAGGCGACATCGAGCACCGTCTGTTCAAGGACATTCTAGACTATTTTGACGACAAGGATGTCTTCGTGCTCAACGATACGAAAGTATTTCCTGCCCGAATGTACGGCAACAAGGAAAAAACAGGCGCTCAGATTGAAGTATTCCTGCTCAGGGAATTGAAAGAGGAGAACCTTCTATGGGACGTACAGGTCGATCCAGCCCGCAAAATCCGCATAGGCAACAAATTATATTTTGGCGAGGACAACTCAATGGTAGCCGAAGTCATAGACAATACCACTTCGCGCGGACGCGTACTGCGATTTCTCTATGACGGCCCGCATGATGAATTCAAGAAAGCCCTTTATGCTTTAGGCGAAGCCCCGCTGCCGACCTACATAAAGCGTAAGGTTGAACCAGAAGACAATGATCGTTTCCAGACAATCTTTGCAAGCAAAGAGGGTGCGGTAACAGCTCCTATCTCGGGCATGCATTTCAGTCGCGAACTGCTGAAACGCATGGAAATAAAGGGAGTTGACCGTGCATTCATCACTATGCATTGCGGACTTGGCAATTTCCGCGATATCGACGTTGAAGACCTGACCAAGCACAAGATGGAGTCGGAGCAGATGTTTGTCACGGAAGAGTGCTGTGATATCGTAAACAAATGTAAGACAAAAGGTCACAAGGTCTGTGCCATAGGCAACACTGTGATGCGTGCTCTTGAGACAGTCGTCGGAACCAACGGCCTCATCACTCCTTTCGATGGTTGGACCAACAAGTTCATCTTTCCGCCCTATCAGTTCAGCGTTGCAGATGCACTTGTAAGTAACTTCCAGCTACCCTATACAACCCAACTCATGCAGAACTGCGCATACGGAGGATACAACACTGTTATGCATGCCTACAACATTGCTCTGAAGGAAGATTATTACTTCGGTTGCTATGGTGACGCAATGCTGATTATCTAAGCAGAATAATAATCCGACAACGTGCTCTATCTCTCACTAGGAAGCAACCTGGCCGACAGAAAATATTATCTGTACAAGGCCTTCACTCTCATAAATGAGAATATCGGAAGCATCATTGCTTTCTCCGAGATCTTCGAAACTGAGCCTTGGGGGTTCGACAGCAGCAACAGATTTCTCAACCAGGCCATCGCAATAGATACTGATCTCCAGCCAATAGCCATCCTTGACAAGACCCAACAGATTGAAAAAGAACTGGGACGGAGTTCAAAAAGCACAAGAGGGAACTATGCCGACCGTATCATTGATATCGACCTTATCATGTACAACGACATAGTTTTCAACTCGGCAAGGCTGAAACTGCCCCATCCGCTAGCACACGAGCGCAGGTTCGTGCTCGTCCCATTATCCCAGATTGCTCCCGAACTGACACATCCCCTTCTGGGTCTGACCGTTGCTGAAATGCTCCGTAATCTCGAAACCGACTGAAAGCCCATGGCAGACAACTATTTGGAGAAACATTACGAAGAGTATCTGCAACGCAAGGCTATCTGGGAGAAGACAAACAAGCACGCTCTCCCAAGACAGAAAACCTTGGAGAAGGACGGAGTGAAATAGAAGTCGGACTTACTCCCCTTCAAATCCGTTTGGATTCTTCTTCTGCCAGTTCCACGAATCACGGCACATCTCCTCGATTCCGAACTGAGCTTTCCAACCAAGTTCTCTGTAGGCCTTGGCGGGATCGGAGTAGCATGTAGCTATGTCACCAGGGCGGCGTGGCTTTATGCTGTACGGGACAGTTACCCCATTTACCCTCTGAAAAGTATTCACGATGTCAAGCACCGAATAGCCATGACCAGTCCCAAGATTATAAATAGCCAGGCCACATTTGCCTGTAATTGCCTTCAAGGCACACACATGGCCTCGTGCCAAATCAACCACATGAATATAGTCGCGTACTCCTGTTCCGTCAGGAGTATCGTAATCTTTACCGAAAACCCCAAGTTCTTTCCTCTTTCCCACTGCAACCTGAGTTATGTAAGGCATCAGATTGTTTGGAATACCATTGGGATTCTCTCCTATCATACCGCTTTCATGCGCTCCAATAGGGTTGAAATAGCGCAGCAACACCACATTCCACTCAGGGTCTGACTTCTGAAGATCGGTCAGAACCTGCTCAAGCATACTCTTGGTCTGACCATACGGATTTGTGCACTCTCCTTTGGGACACTTCTCGGTAATAGGAATTACTGCAGGATTGCCATAGACCGTTGCTGACGATGAAAAGATTATATTTTTCACTCCGTGCCTGCGCATGGAATCAAGCAGCACCAGTGTACCGTTAATGTTGTTCTCGTAGTATTCCAAAGGTTTTGACACCGACTCGCCCACAGCCTTAAGACCTGCAAAGTGTATGCAGCAGTCAAAGTCGGGATGGGTGTCAAAAACACCGTCCAATCCTTTACTATCACGGATGTCAACCTTGAAGAAAGGAATCTTCGCACCTGTTATTAGACCAACCCTACGCAGTGATTCACTACTCGAGTTGCACAGATTGTCAATTACCACAGCCTCATGACCGGCCTTGTACAGTTCGATCAGAGTGTGCGAGCCTATATAGCCGGCTCCACCTGTAACAAGTATCTTCATTGCTTTCAAATAAATCCGTCAGCCAGTTTCAGTAGATACTGGCCATATTGGTTCTTAATCATGGGAGTCGCTAGACAACGCAGTTTCTCCCTGTCAATCCAGCCGTTCTCAAGGGCAATACTCTCAAGGCAGGCTATCTTCAGACCTGTCCGCTTCTCAATGGTCTCGACAAAGATTGAAGCCTCGGCAAGGGAATCATGTGTACCTGTGTCGAGCCATGCGAAACCGCGCCCTAAAGTCTGCACTTTCAGTGAGCCATCCTCAAGAAACTTCTGGTTTACAGTAGTAATTTCAAGTTCACCTCGATCTGAAGGACTGATGTGCTTTGCCACATCTACAACCTTATTGGGATAGAAATACAGTCCCACTACAGCATAGTTCGACTTAGGTTTCGCTGGTTTCTCCTCTATTGACAGACAGTTTCCGTCGGCATCAAACTCGGCCACTCCATAACGCTCGGGATCGTTCACCCAATAGCCGAAGACTGTTGCCTTTGAATCATTTTCAGCCGCATCCACAGCCTCACGCAACTTGCTGGTAAAGTGCGAGCCATAGAAAATATTATCACCCAGCACCAGACAGACGCTATCGTTACCGACAAACGTATCGCCTATAATAAAAGCCTGTGCCAAGCCATCAGGACTAGGCTGCTCTGCATACGTGAACGACACACCATAATCAGAGCCGTCGCCCAACAGTCTCCTGAATCCGGGTAGATCCTGAGGAGTCGAAATAATGAGGATTTCGCGTATGCCGGCAAGCATCAGCACAGATATTGGATAATAAACCATAGGTTTGTCATACACTGGCAACATCTGTTTGCTGACACCTTTGGTTATAGGGTAAAGACGGGTTCCGCTTCCTCCTGCAAGAACAATTCCCTTCATTTCTGATTATCTATTTAACTATTTCGATAAGACTCTTTTCAATCTCAAAGGTAAGTATTCCCAATTCGCTCATGTCAACCGCAATGACTTTCTTGCCATGTACTTCCACCAACTGGCACTTAAGTCCTCGAAGTGGACCGGAAACAATGACCACATAGTCACCCTTCTTGAACGACGAAGTATTGAGCGACATATCCCCGTCAATATTGGTCACTGCGAAAATGAAGTCTGACATCTGCTTGTCCGGGATGATTATTGGAACGCTTGTTCCCCTCTTAGTCACGTATCCACGCAGATAGGTCAGAGTCTTAAGTGGCAGCAGCCTGTCCCTATGAGTAGTTCGAATGAACAACAGCCTCGGAATTACCAGTTTGTCTGTCACCTTATATCTGTCAGACCACCTACGCCTGGTCCTCTGTACCGGAAGATAATACTCAAATCCCATCGATTCCAACCCGGCAGCCGCCTTTTTCTCCATAAAGGGCTTTACATTCAGCACGAACCAATGCAAAGATTTGTCCTCAGAGACCATCATCCTGCTACTGTTGATTTAATTGCAAACTTACGCAAAATGGCTGATATTTTTGTAAGTTTGCAACGCAAAAAGAAAAAATGTCAAAGTGATGAGAAAATATTTGTTACTACTTATAATTATGGCTACAGCGATGGGCTCCTGTGGAGCTAAGAACACATTCGGAGGGAACTCTCCAGAAGAACCGGAAACCGAGATCCTATTTAAAACCAGTATGGGCAACATCAAGGTGAAACTCTATAATGACACTCCCGAACACCGCTTCAACTTCATACGGCTTGTAGAACAGAATTATTTTGACAGTATTCTGTTCCACCGTGTCATCCGCGACTTCATGATACAGGCTGGTGATCCCGAATCCAAGGGTGCCGGCAAGGATGTGCGTCTCGGAGCAGGCGGTCCCGGCTACACTATCAATGCCGAATTCGTCTATCCCAAGAGGTTCCACAAACGGGGAGCACTGAGCGCTGCTAGACAGTCAGACCAAGTTAATCCTCAGCGCAGATCATCCGGTTCGCAGTTCTATATCGTCACCGGCAAGAAATACCGTGAAAACGAGCTCAGATCCATGGAAGCCCAGCTTGCGGAACAGGAACGTCAGGCAATTTTCGGTCAACTCTGCATCGAGAACCGAGACCTCATCGTCAAGCTTCAACAAGATAGGGACGAGGCTGGACTCAACCAGCTTCAGACAAAGCTGAACCAACAGCTTGATTCAATCGTAAAAAGTAAAGGCCCCTTCAAGTTCACAGACGAGCAGGTCAAAACCTACACTACAGAAGGTGGCACCCCGTTTCTTGACAACCAATATACCGTATTCGGTGAAGTCATCGAGGGTATGGACGTCGTTGACAAGATACAGAAAACCCGCACTAACTCAGACGACCGTCCCATCGATGACGTAGTCATTTTCTCAGCTGAAGTAACCAAATAAGTCTAGTTCCCGAAATCAAGATAGGGAACAACCCTTTCCAAATCCCGCTCACCGAACTCTTCAAGCAGAGCCAGTTGTGCGGGATTCTTTATTGCTCCCTCGCGGCGGCGAAAATCTGTCAGAGCCTTAGCCATACGATAACTGATATAGGGATGACCGCTCAGCTGGTCAAGCGTGGATCGGTTAACCGAAATCTTTTTCACCCTAAAAGTATCGGCCACAACAAACCATTTAATGACACTGTCGGGCAGTCTGTTTATCTCAAGAAGCTGGCCAGTGCTGTAGAAGCCGCCAAGACGATCCCTATACTCCGTAATCCTGCATGCAAAATAACTCCCTATTCCCGGTACCATAACCAACTGAGCCGTATCGGCTTCATTAAGGTCCAGAACCGTGCCCTGCGGATACTTAACCCTGCGCCGATACAAAGGTTCCATATCGTTACGTCCTGCCTCCACGCCAACAGTTGTATTTCCGCTGCGAGGAGTTTCAGCTATCCTGCCGACAGGCTCCCGCTGCGTCTCACTCTTTGGGACATCCGCTGCGACAAACAACGCTGTGCTATCTCCCTGCAGCGCCTCCTCAAGATTTCCCAAAGGACTCCTTCGAGGGATACTCACCCGCAGAACAGCAGTTACAGCAATTACTAACACAAAAAAAGAGATAGCCCTACGGTCGGACTTGCTGAAATAGAAAAGGTCTTTCCACATATTAGAATCTATAACATGGTTTTTTGTAAATTTGCACACTCAAATCTCAGATGAACCATTTTTCAAAATATTATCCTTTGAGTATCATGGCGGTAGCAGTCGTCATATTCCTCTCGCTATTCAACCCTTCTGAGGTAGGACTGGAAGACATCCGCATTTGGGACAAGATGGCCCACACTTTAATGTATGCAGGAGTCGCGTCTGTAATATGGTTTGAATATCTCTTGAACCACGCCATACTCAAAACATTGCCCGCAGTTCTGGCTACCATTCTGTTCCCGATACTGCTCGGAATTTCAATGGAACTGCTTCAGGAATACCTTACCAAATACCGCTCAGGAGACTGGCATGATGCTATCGCCAACACGATAGGAGTAGTTCTGGGGGCTGTTCTGGGTCTTCTGGTCATCAGACCGCTCACCGGGCGTCTTCGTTCCAGGAACTGTAAGGACAGTGGAGAAGATGGTAATTATAGTAACGCCGATCACCGGTAACCTCACGCCCAATGAAGTCAGGCTTCTCAAAAGCGTCTGTCTCTGACTGAAGTTCCACCTCAGCCACCACCAGTCCTTCGTTAACTCCGTGGAACTCGTCCACCTCGAACACATGTGGTCCTGAGTGAACCAGATAGCGACTCTTCTCAATCAGGTTATCTCCGCAAAGTGCTATCAGTTCAAGGCCCTCCTCCAATTCTATGTGGTGATTCCACTCATAACGCGACATTCCTTTATCGTCCGAAGGACCCTTTATTGTAAGCAGCGCTTCCTTATCTGAGATACGTATTCTCACTGAGTTGCCGTTCTGATGGGCTATGTAGCCCTGTTTGATGTCATAATGGCCGAAAGAAGCCTTGACATAGCTCTTGTCCTTGACAAGAAACTTTCTCTCTATTTCCAATGCCATATTGTAATATAATGTGTCAGGTACTATCTGTTATTCCATGTTGCTGCCCGAATTTGACCAGCTCATGAGATATGCTTTTATGAAATCGTCAATCTTTCCATCCATCACACCGTTAACGTCTGACGTCTGGTAACCCGTCCTGTGATCCTTCACCCTTCGGTCGTCAAAGACATAGCTCCTTATCTGCGAACCCCACTCAATTTTCTTCTTGCCTGCCTCAAGCTTTGCCTGTTCCTCCATACGATGCTTCATCTCCTTGTCGTACAGAATAGACCGAAGATGTTGCATGGCACGTTCCTTATTCTTCGGCTGGTCGCGAGTTTCAGTATTTTCAATAAGTATTTCTTCCTCGGCCCCCGAATAAGGATCCTTATACTGATAACGAAGACGCACACCAGACTCCACCTTGTTGACATTCTGTCCACCTGCTCCACCGCTGCGAAAAGTATCCCATGTCAATAGGGCCGGGTTAACATAAACCTCAATAGAGTCGTCAATCAAAGGTGTAACGAAAACCGAAGCGAAACTTGTCATTCGCTTACCCTGTGCATTATAAGGCGATACCCTTACCAGACGGTGCACGCCATTCTCTCCCTTCAGATAGCCATAGGCGTATGCTCCTTCAATCTCAAGAGTCACAGACTTTATTCCCGCTTCATCAGCCTCCTGAAGGTCAGCCACGGTAACCTTGTAATTGTTATTCTCACCCCATCGCATGTACATGCGCATCAGCATTTGGGCCCAGTCCTGGCTTTCGGTACCTCCTGCACCCGAATTAATCTTAAGGACACAGTCCATCTGGTCAGCCTCCTCACGAAGCATGTTCTTCAGCTCAAGCGCTTCAATAGCCTTTATTGCCTTGACATAGTTTTCATCAACATCCTGTTCAGTCACAAGATTCTCCTTGTAGAAGTCGAATGCCAACCGGAGTTCCTGAGTAAGGTCACTCACCTCCTTAAAACCGTCAATCCAACTTTGAATAGTTTTGACCTTCTTCATCTGCGCCTCGGCCTTCTTCGTGTCGTCCCAAAATCCCGGAGCCTGAGTCCGCAGCTGCTCTTCCTCAACCTGAATCAGCTTAGCATCTATATTCAGATACCGTTTCAACGCCTCAGTACGGTCAACGGCATCCTTAAGTTGTTCTGCAGTAATCATATTAATCTCTTAGGGTCTGCAAAGTTACGGAAAATCGAGAGCAGAACAAAAACAATTTTGTTATGCCTAGATTTGACAGAGGCAACAGTTACAAGTTCTCATCGATTCAAATAGAATAATCAGAGTAGGAGTTTCTTATGCCACGGTGTGTCTGTCTTGTCAAATCATTGTTATCAATTTCGGGATTCCCAACAGGATGAGAAGTTTTAATCGGCAAAAAAGCAGAGGCGCAAATAGAACCAATTGCTGAGAATCAGGCAGTTAGCGCCATTCAGGATATCCAAACAGGAATCGAAACTGAAAAAGCACTCCAAGGCTACTCATGTTGTCATTTTTTCTTAGCTTTGTATGAGAATTGACGGATAGTATGAAAACAATGAGACTGATACTGGTGCCGGCCCTGCTGGTGCTTTGTTTATGCGGAGCAGTACGGGCTTTCGGCGAATTGAAGCCTCGGGTAATAATCCTGACCGACATAGCCCCAGGTAACATCGAACCTGACGACATGGAGTCGATGGTGAGGCTGATGTCATATGCAGACCAACTCGAAATTGAAGCACTCATCACGACAATAGGCTGGAACTGCGACCCCTATCCGACGGAGTGGGCCGATTCTCTCTATCGCGTAATCGATGCCTACGGACAGGATGTGCCGAACCTGATGAAACGTTCCAAACAGAAGCGGTTCATGTCACCGAAGAAAGAACAGGGTAAACAGAAGATTGGCTACTGGCCCAGTCCGGAATATCTCTTAAGCCGAGTAGCGATGGGCAGTCAACACGCCGGAATAGGACGTATTGGGAAAGACAATGACACACAGGGCAGCAACCTCATAATCCGCCTGGTCGATGAACCTGACCCCCGTCCAATATGGGTCTGCTGCTGGGGAGGCGGCAACACTTTGGCACAGGCCATCTGGCGCGTGAAACAGGAACGGACGCCCATGCAATTGCGTCAGTTTCTTAATAGGCTGCGAGTCTATACCATCACAGATCAGGATATGGTATATGCCATGCGGATGAACCGCGCCTACAGTTCACATCAGTGGATGCGTGGTGAATTTGCCGGAGATCTGCTATTTGTCTGGGACGAGAGTGCATGGCTTACGCAGTGTGAACTCGGGAGCAAGGGGTGGCAGCAGTACGCCGAACATGTACAAGGTCACGGAGGTCTGGGCAGGGCCTATCCGACCTACAAATGGGGAGTCGAGGGTGACACACCCAGTTTCCTTAACGTACTGCCCAACGGTCTGCACGACCCCGACCACCCGGAACAGACAGGCTGGGCCGGATGCTTCAGTCGCGACATCTGTCCCGACTCGCTTACTACGGCCTGGACCAACTGGCAGCAACCACAGAAAAATATCTCACGCAGTTATGAGGAGTATTTCTACCCTGCTGTGATCAACGACTTCACAGCCCGTATTGCATGGGCAGAGAAAGGCTCGGGCAACCGCAATCCCATCGCAACTGTAAACGGTATCAAAGGATTGGAGCCCATAGGGATTACAGTCCGCCCCGACGGGTCTGTCACCCTTGATGCTTCACGCTCATCCGACCCTGACGGTGATGTACTGTCCTTCAGATGGTGGATTCAGAAGGATGCCGGCACTTATCCTGACGGTGTGACTTTAGATTGTCAAGGCCCGCGTGCTACTGTCTCTGTACCTGTTGAGTCGGAACACGCTGAGATTCACATTATCTGCGAGGTTGAGGACAACGGTACTCCCAGACTTACCTCATACCGCAGGATAATAGTTTCCACCCTGTGATGAAAAAGTTTTTGTTTCATAT
Source organism: Bacteroidaceae bacterium (assembly GCA_017615835.1). GTDB lineage: Bacteria > Bacteroidota > Bacteroidia > Bacteroidales > Bacteroidaceae > Colenecus. The sequence continues at coordinate 101,352 of JAFZZI010000007.1, forward strand.
CCAGAACTTAGACCTCTCCTTCGCTATTTCAACTTCAAGTCCTTCTTCCTTGAGCAAATCGTAGATTCTTGACGCATAATAGACGTCGTGGAGGGCCAAACCATAATTATAACTCAGAATTCTCTCCGCATCGCTCTCACGTCCGGGATCCGTTCCGTCTATCACATCCTGTAGTTCGGCATAGTGCCGGTACTGGTCGAAGTACTTCCAGTTCCTAAGTGGATCTGTATCGTCACCGAACACCTTATCAAAGAAGAGGTCGCAATTCTGGAATCCGCGCACATGCACGGGAATGAGTGTACAGCCCTGACGGAAACAGTTCACTTCTTCGCAGAAAAGGCCATCCGAATCAGTAATGCACGAAAAAATAACATCCGATGCAGAGAACATCTCTGGTATCTCATCAGCCGTCTCGAACGAGACATTTCCATAACTTTTGAAACGCTCAATGAAAAGTTCAGCCTGATCCTTGTATTTCTTGAGAATAACTTTGTGCATTATATCTGGTTCGCTCTCAAGAAGACACAGCATAGTTGCACGTGCCGTATTTCCCAGACCGACAAAGCAATAGGTCAAATCACCATTACGTCTGAATGTCTGTGCAGCATACACTGCGGTCGCACCTGTCCGCATGGCCGTAATCCAATCGCAATCCATCAATGCAAGCAGACAACCAGTCGAAGCCTCATACAGCAAAATATCGCTGCCTAGGGAGGGAACTGCCCCCTTAACTCTATGAATCATCTTAAGCCCAACCCTGTCATACTCCTTCGGAAGAAGACAAGGCATTGCCGTATAGAAGTCATATCCCTTTGGATGTACGCTTATCTTGGCCGGCAACTGAGAGTCTTTCTTAATCGAAAAGGACTCCTTTACCCATTTCAGACAGGTTGACGGTGAGATCTCAAGCGATTTGATCTGTTGCTGGGAAATTATCTTCATGAGACATATCTTTTCTGTCGGACGTAAAGATACGCAAAAAAACAGTCTTCTCTAATGACTCTTTTCCTGAATTGGTGGAGTTGGGAAATGTGTGATACAAAATAGCAGATGTTAAATAGGAGTTGTTAACTTTGCATCCTACACAACAACTATGTAACGAGATGAATACGGAAACTGCCTTCAATGAGGCTCTCGGGTTACTGCGTAAGCTGATTGCGACACCTAGAACAAGCCGAAACGAGAAATCTGCTGCAGACATTGTGGAACAGGATCTGAAAGAGCATGGATTCAACCCGGAACGGACAGGCAATAATATTCTGTGCAGGCGGCACGGTTTCGACAAATCGCGGCCGGCTATTCTTTTGAACTCGCATATCGACACAGTTAAGCCTGTTTCAAGCTGGACACTCGATCCCTACACTCCGGTAGAGCAGGATGGCAAGCTATACGGTATAGGCTCGAATGACGCAGGGGCAAGCCTGGTGTCGCTGATGCAGGCGTTCTATCTGACAGAAGACGAGAACACTGTATTTCTTGCTACGTGCGAGGAGGAGATAAGCGGAGAAGGTGGAATGAAGCGGATGGTGTCGCAGTTGCCAATGATATCAACGGCCGTTGTGGGCGAACCTACAGGTATGCAGCCGGCAGTGGCCGAAAAGGGACTGATGGTACTTGACATTACAGTTCACGGGAAGTCGGGGCACGCTGCAAGAGACGAGGGGGTCAATGCCATCTATCGTGCCATTGAGGTAGCCTCAATAATAAGAGACTATAGATTCGAGAAGATCTCACCGCTTTTAGGGCCAGTAAAGAAGAGTGTTACGGTAATTAATGCCGGCACCCAGCACAATGTGGTACCAGATATCTGTACGATGACCGTGGACGTACGCCCTAACGAGTTCTATACGAACAGCGGAATTCTGGAAATGCTGCGGCACAAAATGCCCGAATGGTGCGACATAAGGGCACGTTCGCTGACACTTAACTCTTCAAGTATAAGTCTAGACAATCCGTTGATAAAAAAGGCTGTCGGACTCGGGCTGAAGCCTTTTGGCTCGCCGACCTTGTCTGACCAGTCGGTACTGGGATGTCCCTCTTTCAAAATCGGGCCAGGCGATTCGTCACGGTCTCACTCAGCAGACGAGTTTATCTGCCTTGACGAACTTCGTCAGGCAATTCCAACATATCTGTCTATTTTGAACTAATATAGAATCAGCGCTTGAGCCATTCAGATGGGTTGAGTTTGGTGTTCTCCCTGTGCAGTTGGAAATGAAGAATTGAGCGCCCTGAGGGATCAGAGGCTACATGACCTATGACATCACCTGTTTTAAGTACCGAGCCGCTTGACACTTTCGTATCGCTGAGGTTGCAATATACCGAGATATAGCTTCCATGGCGTACAAGGACTCCAATCTGCCCAAGGGCCTGCTGGAATACGGTAGTAACGGTTCCGTCGAATATGACTTTTACTTCAGATCCTTTGACACACTGTATGTCTATGCCAAGATTGTTAATCTTGACATCTTTCATGCCGGCAACCTGCTGAGTTCCATAATTGCCAATGATGAGGTACTGACCGGAGACGGGAACTGGCAGCTTTCCCTTGTTGCTCTCGAAACTTCCGGTCAGTTTAAAGTCATTTTCCGTCTGCTGCTTCTGTTCTGCGGCGTTCTGTTGCTTTGACTTGTCTTTCTGTTTCTTCATCTCGGCGGCTATGAGACGGTCAATCTCCTTTCCCAAGGCATTAATCTCTTTCTGTTGACGATCTATTTCTTTCTTCAGGGTTGTTCTTTTCGACTGAAGTCCGGTTACCAATGAGCGCTGCTTCTGTTCTTCCTGCTTAGCTATCTCTTCTTGTTCTGACTGTTCTGCCTGAAGTACAAGTTTTTCGTTCTTGAGTGAATCAATGACGCTCTGTCTTGCAACGATGGTGTCTTGCCTGACTGATATCTCAGAAGCAAGGTCCGAAATAGATTTTGAGTACTCTCTGACATAGCGGAAACGTCTCGACAGTTGACGGTAGCTTGAAGACGAAAAGAGAAACATAAGAGGGTTGAGGGATGTCTTCTGTCTCTGGTAGAAGCGGCAGGCCTCCGCATAGCGGTCGCGGCATTCGTCATATTCTTTTCTGAGAAGGTCAAGTTGCTTGGCCAACTGGTCGGACTGGGCTGTCAGTTCTCTGATCTCACGTCCCGTCCGGTCAAGAAGTCTGCGTCGTTCACTAAGCCTTTCGGAAAGGATATTCAGGTTGGAGAGTTGTGTCTTTATGTCTTTGTCGGTTGAAGACAGAAGACTCTCAGAAGCTTTGATTTGGCGTTCAATCTCTGCCTTCTGCTGTTGTATCTTTTCGACACTCTTCTGTCCCCACACAGGCATGACGGATGTGAGTGCAAGCAGGAGAAATATTTTACGGAATGTCGTCATATAAGACTCTTTATCATGTCAAGCATTTCGGAGAATTCGACTCTGCGGAGACCTGAAAGGTCATTACGAGATACAGCACCGTTTTGGACAGAGAGGTTTCGGTAGCGGACTTTGGCAGATAGCGACTTCAGACCATAGTTTATATGGCAGTCCAGTATTTGTGGCATCTGGAAACTGCCGGGGATACCACTGAACGAAGAGTAGTCGATTGATGCCTTATAGAGCAGGATGGACTTTGATACGGAGACAACATGATCGGAGGTATCTATAGTGTATCGGAAATCAGAAGCATCGTCAACAAATATTATTTCTTCGCTTCTGCCTTTCCGAAGCATACTGACGTGAGAAACAGCCTCAGCTGGGTTTTTTATGCGATAGACCGACATTCTACCCCAAAAAAGGCCCTGAACAGTACGAAAGTCGGCTTTCAAATCGTTGATGTAAGGTACCTGACTGAAGGGAAGTTCGGAATAAATTCTATTTACCCTGCTTATTAAAATGATTTTGTCGGGTGTAAGTTCAACGACAGCAATCTCGACAAGCCCCAAGGCATTATAACTGATCTGGATTATCTCATCCCAGCGGGTGCGGACACTGACGGTAAAGGGGCTGTTGGAACCAAGTGCGACAGAAGCTCTTGCCGAGAATCCAGTCAGCGGAGGATCCGAGAGTAGCATGGTCGCCTTATCTTGACTCTCTGACTTCAGTTGCCTGGCAGAGCCACAAGATTGGAGTAGCATCATGCTGATAACACACAATGCCACAGCCAGAATACTGACTGCTTTCAAGGAATCTGTTCTATGGCGCATCGTCAATATATTTACGCTGCTGTATCTTCTGTTCTAACGTTTTGGACTCGCTGTGGAGTTCAACAGCCTGATGCCAATAATTCATAGCACCTTCGACATCACCATTGAAATAATGTATGTCACCGCAATGTTCCATCACATCGGCACTTTGTTCTCCTTCGCACTGCACGGCACGGTCTATATACTCAAGTGCAGACTTATAGCGTCCCAAGCGGAAAAGTATCCAGGCATAGGTATCAAGATAAGTGGAGTTGAGGGGTTCTTCCTGTATTGTCTTCAGGCTTAGTAACAGGGCCTTGTCAAGGTCACGTCGCTCAAGTGACAGAAAGTAAGCGTAGTTGTTTGCTGTCATATTGTCGGCGGGATTCAAGACAAGTGCATGCTCGTATGCATCAAATGCAGAGACCATATCTTTCTGATTGTAGCAAATGTCACCGCGAAGGGTGTAGAGTCTGGCAGCTTGGATTGCATCAGAGTCATCTTTAATTGCCCGGAAAGAAGAATCCAGAGCAGACAGGGCGGAACTGACGTCACCAGCACGGTACTCAGACAGGGCTTTCCAGTAGTGGAGGTTAAGATTTTCAGGGAAATCACGAACGGCCCTCTGGCAGAGGTTTCGGATTGAGTTCAACTGCCCAATGTTGGTAACCATACCTGAGAATGTTTCAATGGCCCATTCGACATTGGGACGGATGACTATGTATGCTGAGTCCATGTCTCTCAAACCAAGATAGAATTGAAAACGCTGAACGGCAGACTGGAGCGACTCGCCTTCGAGCAACTCAAGGCGGTCAAGGATTGCAAGTCCCTTGCGAAACTCTCCGGTATTGTCGTAGAGGTTCATAAGGTCAGCCAGTATGTCAATGCGGTTCGGGAACTGGGCAGCCATCTTCTCATATATCTCAATAGCTTCTGTGTATCGATGGGTCTCGCTATAAAAAATCCCCAAAAGCTGCCAGTACCAGTAATTGTCGGGTTCGAGACTGACGGCTTCACGTAAAAGGAGGCCAGGAGCCTCACGGTCCTTGAAGTAGAGCATGTAGAACTTAGCCAGTTCGAACTTGACTGCTGCCGACGAAGGATTCAGTTCATGGCAGTACTGTAGAATGTCGAAGGCTGCAGCAAGGTCACCCTGGTACATCTGGTTGGTCGCTTCGTGAAAGAAGTACTCAAAGAGGCCGTCACCGTCAAAGGTGTCGGCCTGAACACAGAGCAACTGACAGGGCAGCGTCAGCAGAACCAGAATCAAAGTTGTCAAGGTAAATTGCTTCACCGTACGTTTTCAGTTTTTTCCGCTATGACCGAACCCGCCTGAACCGCGCTCAGTGTCATCAAGAAACTCAACTGGTTCCCACTCCACCCTTTCATGGCGGGTTACTATCATCTGTGCGATGCGTTCTCCGTCATCAATGGTGAAATCCTCATTCGAGAGATTTATGAGGATGACTCCTATCTCGCCCCGATAGTCGGCATCAATTGTGCCTGGAGCATTGAGGACGGTTATGCCTTTCTTAAGTGCCAGGCCGCTGCGTGGGCGTATCTGGGCCTCAAAGCCTGCAGGTAACGAAATGTATAGACCTGTGGGAACAAGACTGCGTTCCATCGGGTGTAAAACAATGGGAGAGTCAAGGTTAGCCCGAATGTCCATGCCGGCTGACAAAGATGTGGCGAACTCGGGCAGCTTATGTCTGGAACGGTTTATGATTCTAATTTGCATCTTCTTATTCTTGGTTACTGCGAAAGTAATAATTAATTTTGAAACTGAATGTAAATACGCAGGCAGCTGTTTATGGAGTGGCAGAAAATCATATCAGGCAAGAGACTCGGCTTGGAGAATTTTTATGAGGAGAACAAGGACGACCGTTCAACCTTTCAGCGAGACTACGACCGCATCGTGTTTTCCGCCCCCTTTCGCAGACTGCAGAACAAAACACAGGTTTTTCCGTTGCCGGGCAGTGTATTCGTTCACAACAGGCTTACACATAGCCTTGAGGTGGCTTGTGTGGGAAGGTCGCTGGGTAACGGCATATCTCGCCGTCTGATAAACAAATATCCGGAGCTTGCCGGAACAACCATAACAGATACAGGCAATATTGTTAGCGCTGCATGTCTGGCACACGACATGGGCAACCCGCCTTTCGGACACTCGGGCGAAAAGGCTATCTCGGCATTCTTTACTGAAGGAAAGGGAATGGCACTGAAGGAACAGCTTATACAGGTTCCTGCCCAATGGTCAGACATAATAAACTTTGACGGCAATGCCAATGCTTTCCGACTTTTGGCCCATAAGTTCCTGGGGAGGCGCGAAGGGGGCTTTGCGATGACCTATTCAACACTTGCATCCATTGTAAAGTACCCTTATTCGTCCATATATGCACAGAGCAGACATAAGTTCGGCTTCTTTGACAGCGATTCAGATCTGTTCAGACGAATTGCCGACGAATTAGGAATGATTAGGCTGAGTGGGCCTGAAGAACCACTGAAATATGCCCGCTATCCTTTCGTGTGGCTGGTTGAGGCCGCTGATGACATCTGCTATCTTCTGATGGATTTGGAGGATGCACACAAACTGCGTATCCTGACCACGAACGAGACTATCGGATTTATGATGTCGTTTATGAACGAGAAGGAGCGGGCACACGCTCATGAAATATGTTCGATGGTGGCAGACTCAAATGAAAAGGTGTCGTATCTGCGTTCAAAAGTCGTAGGGCTACTTATCAGTGAGTGTACCGAGGTGTTCCTTCAGAATGAAGAGGCTATCCTAAACGGTTCGTTCAGTGGCTCTCTGATTAAACACATAAGCGATATTCCCTGCAAGGCATATCGTGAAGTAAGCGATATTTCAGTTGAGCGGATTTACCGTTCGAAAGATGTTCTTGATGTAGAACTGGCCGGTTTCCAGATAATAAGCACTCTTCTTGAGATAATGACGGATGCCGTACTTCATCCCGCCAAGGAGTACTCGAAGTTGCTGATAGGACGGGTTTCTAGTCAGTATGAGATTAACGGACCTCACCTGTACACTAAGGTGATGGCCGTCCTGGACTATATTTCGGGAATGACTGATGTCTATGCCTTAGATGTCTATCGAAAGATTAATGGCAATAGCCTCCCGGCTGTGTAATATGAAGCGGGTCTATCTGTTTTTTCTGCTTCTGTGTCTGGCAGCACAATCGTATGCCTTAAGAAACAATTTCAACATAAGGGCCGGCGGCAAGTATTCACTGATGTCAAACATCGATGATGCAGCCAGACTTCTTTTGGACAAGAATGGATACCCTTCTCTCGATTTTGCACTGGGATTCAGCCATAATCCAAGTGACTCGTCTGCAGTATTCAATGCTTGGAACTATCCTACATATGGCATCGGGTTCTCCGCAAATCTGTACCAGACCCTTCCCTCAAGGCGAAATATCCGTTTGTCAAACTTCTACAATCTGTATGGTTTCATGGACTGGGAATTTGTCAGAACCAGACGTTTCTCAATAGGTCTTCACGGCGAAGCCGGCGTGGGTTATACAGTCGAGACGTACGACAAGGACAGCAATCGCAGCAACTATTTCATAGGTAGTCACTTCATGATTATGTGGGATTTGGGAGTCTACCTGAACTGGTTTGCCACACCCCAACTGGAAATAGGGGTATCACCTCAGTTTTGGCATCACTCAAACGGCAGGGTAAAACTACCTAACGTGGGTGTTAATGAGTATGGAGTTGAACTGTTTGTCAGGTATCATTCCGAGCCGACTTACCGTGGAGGAAAGGTTGAAACGCAGAGACCCGAAGACCTTCACAGGATGCGTTGGGATGTATATGCCGGCGGAGCCCCCTACATGAGCAGGTCGGTGCAGCAATATCTGCAAAAGACAGAGGGTGGCATTCCCTCTGATGCCAGCCCCGACTGGAGGGCTGTGGCCGGTGGCGATGTAATGTGGCGTATATCAAACCTTTACTATACCGGAGTGGGTATGGATTTATTCTATACTTCCGATACGGAAAAACTTGAGGAGTGTGACAAGGTGCTGTTCAACCAAACTTCTGACAAAGGTTACCATCCTATTCAGATTGGCATATCGTCAACTCACGAGTTGTTTCTTTCAGAGAATCTTGCCCTGGAACTGGGACTCGGACTCTACCTTTACAAACAGATTGGAATTGGTGAGAGCAGGAATATTAAGGGTCAGGATAATTATGATCAGAAGAGGACGGTTTTCTTTCAGAAACTTGGATTCAGATACTATTTTCATTCGTTTGGAGACATATTTCTGGAACTGAATTGCAGGGCTTATAAGATGTTCAGGGCAGACAACCTGCAGTTCTGCATCGGCAAACGTTTCTGAATCTGTCTGTTTTTCGGGATAATAATGAGGAGGCCGCAGGTTTTCAAATCCTGCGGCCTCCTCTCTATCAAGTTTCCAATCAATTAATTGTCAACTTCGGGATCCATCAGGTCTGTTACAACAGATCTTCCGGACTGAAGCTTTTCGTACTCCTCTTTGTTAGCCACAAAAATGTGATCAAACTCGCGCAAACCTGTGCCTGCAGGAATGAGATGTCCGCATATCACATTTTCTTTCATACCCAGCAGATAATCAGACTTGCCGCGGATTGCCGCTTCGTTCAATACTTTTGTAGTCTCCTGGAAAGATGCAGCAGACATGAAGCTCTGGGTCTGGAGAGCGGCACGCGTGATTCCCTGAAGAACCTGAGTAGAGGTAGCAGGACGGGCATCGCGGGTCTGAACCAGCCTTAAGTCCTTGCGCTTGAGCATCGAGTTCTCGTCACGGAGTTTGCGGGCTGTCACTATCTGACCAGCCATCATTGTTTCGGAATCTCCCGGATCAACGACAAACTTCTTGCCCCAGATTCGGTCATTCTCGTCCATGAAATCCAGTTTGTCAACGTACTCCTGCTCGAGGAAGCGGGTGTCACCCGGATCGTTGATCTCAACTTTACGCATCATCTGACGGACTATTATCTCAAAATGTTTATCGTTGATTTTCACGCCTTGCAACCTGTAAACATCCTGAACTTCGTTCACAATATATTCCTGAACGGCAGTAGGACCTTTTATGGCAAGGATGTCGGACGGAGTGATGACACCATCAGACAATGGAGTTCCAGCACGCACGTAGTCGCCCTCCTGAACTAGTATCTGCTTTGAAAGAGCTACCAGATACTTGCGCTCGTCACCAGTACGTGAAACCACCGAAATTTCACGGTTTCCACGCTTAATCTTGCCCATGTTGATTGTTCCGTCAATCTCAGCAACAACAGCGGGATTGGATGGATTGCGGGCTTCAAAGAGCTCGGTAACACGGGGAAGACCACCGGTGATATCGCCGGCCTTACCCTGAACACGCGGAATCTTTACAAGAATCTCGCCTGCGGAGAGGGCCTGACCGTCTTTAACCACAACATGACCACCTACAGGAAGGTTGTAAGAACGTATAATTTCACCCTTCTTATCAACAATGTGTGCTGTAGGTATCTTGTTCCTGTCATGAGTCTCTATAATAATTATTTCTTCAAGACCCGTGGATTCGTCAGACTCAACCTTGTATGTAACACCCTGTATAACAGACTCAAGGCTTACTGTTCCTTCGACCTCGGTTATTATTACCGCATTGAAAGGATCCCAGTCAGCAATCAGGTCACCCTTCTTTACAATGGCACCGTCTTCTATATATAGCGAAGAACCGTAAGGCAACGTATGGGTGGACAAAGCGATACCTGTGTTCTGGTCAATGAACTTAGCTTCTCCCAAACGTCCTACGACGATACGGACTTTTTGGCCCATACTGTTGGTAGAATCGACGGTACGCAGTTCTTCGAACTCGACACGTGAATCATTCTTTGCAACAAGGCGTGAATTTGCAGCGATGTTAGATGCAGTACCGCCGGCGTGGAACGTACGAAGGGTAAGCTGTGTACCAGGCTCACCGATCGACTGGGCAGCGATAACACCGACAGCCTCACCCTTCTCGACAAGACGGCCTGTAGCAAGATTGCGTCCATAGCACTTTGCACAGACTCCGTGCTTTGACTCGCAGGTCAGAACAGAGCGGATCTCGACACTTTCAATAGGAGATTCATCTATCTTACGAGCGACATCCTCAGTTATCATTTCACCGCCTGAAACTAGCAGTTCTCCAGTAGTGGGATGTATTACATCGTGTACGGAGACACGGCCCAGAATACGTTCATAAAGCGAAGCTACAACTTCGTCATTTTCCTTGAGGGCGGAGCATACAAGACCTCTCAGTGTCCCGCAGTCCTCTTCCGTGATAATGACGTCATGGCTGACATCAACTAGACGACGTGTAAGGTAACCGGCATCGGCAGTCTTCAGGGCTGTATCGGCGAGACCCTTGCGGGCACCGTGAGTCGAGATGAAGTACTCAAGAACCGAAAGGCCCTCCTTGAAGTTAGAGAGAATCGGGTTCTCAATAATTTGAGCACCTTCGGCACCGGCTTTCTGAGGCTTGGCCATAAGACCACGCATACCCGAAAGCTGGCGGATCTGTTCCTTGGAACCACGTGCACCCGAGTCAAGCATCATGAAAACAGAGTTGAAACCTTGGTCATCGGACGAAATCGTCTTCATAAGAACCTTTGAAAGATCTTCGTTGACGTGTGTCCAGACATCAATAACTTTATTGTATCTTTCGTTGTCAGTAATGATACCCATGTTGTACTCTGCCATGATACCTTCGACTTCTTCGTTACCCTTGGCTACAAGTTCCTCCTTCTCTTTCGGAACGATGATGTCGTTCAGGTTGAACGACAAGCCTCCCTGGAAGGCCATCTTATAACCGAGGTTTTTTATTCCGTCAAGGAATTCGCAGGCACGGCTTACACCTACTTTCTTTATAACGTCGCTGATAAGGTCGCGGAGCGTTTTCTTGGATATGATGTAGTTGATGTAACCTACTTCGTCGGGAACGATTTCGTTAACTATTACACGACCGACAGATGTTTCTACAAGGCGCTTGCAGCTGTTTCCCTGCTCGTCGATATCCCGAACCATGACCTTGACTATGGCATGTATGTCAACTCTCTTCTCATTATACGCTACGAGAGCCTCTTCGGGTCCGTAGAATACAAAACCTTCACCTTTGGCACCTGGACGTAACTTGGTAATGTAATAGAGACCAAGCACCATGTCCTGTGAAGGAACTGTGATAGGTGCGCCATTAGCGGGATTGAGAATATTGTGACTCTGGAGCATCAGCATCTGGGCTTCAAGAATTGCTTCGTTGCTCAGAGGAAGATGGACAGCCATTTGGTCGCCGTCGAAGTCGGCATTGAAGGCAGTACAGGCAAGAGGATGCAACTGAATGGCCTTACCCTCTATCATCTTAGGCTGGAAGGCTTGGATACCAAGTCGATGAAGAGTCGGGGCACGGTTCAGCAGAACAGGATGACCCTTCATTACATATTCAAGTATGTCCCAGATGACAGGATCCTTACGATCAACTATTTTCTTTGCAGACTTGACGGTCTTGACTATTCCACGCTCAATGAGCTTGCGGATGATGAACGGTTTGTACAGTTCGGCTGCCATCAACTTAGGTATGCCGCATTCTCCCATCTTCAGTTCGGGGCCAACCACGATGACCGAACGAGCAGAATAGTCAACACGCTTACCAAGAAGGTTCTGACGGAAACGGCCCTGTTTTCCTTTCAACGAGTCGCTGAGAGACTTCAAAGGGCGGTTTGCCTCGCTCTTGACAGCACTTGACTTACGGCTATTGTCGAACAGACTGTCAACGGCCTCCTGAAGCATGCGTTTCTCGTTGCGGAGAATGACTTCCGGAGCTTTTATCTCTATAAGTTTCTTCAGACGGTTGTTGCGTATGATTACCCTGCGGTAAAGGTCATTGAGGTCGGATGTCGCAAAACGTCCGCCATCCAAAGGAACCAAAGGACGGAGTTCGGGAGGTGTAACGGGAATCACCTTGAGAATCATCCACTCAGGACGGTTCAGATTGCCTGAAGCACGGAATGATTCAACGACCTGAAGGCGTTTCAATGCTTCAGTCTTGCGTTGCTGTGAAGTATCACTGTTGGCGCGGGCGCGGAGCTCGGCCGACAGTTGCTCGAGATCAAGGTCGCACAGAAGTTCATATACTGCTTCAGCACCCATCTTGGCGACGAACTTGTCTGGATTTGAATCCTCCAGCAACTGGTTGTCCTTGGGCAGCGAGTCGATAATGTTAAGATATTCTTCCTCGGAAAGAAGATCTTGACGTGATGAGCCCAGCTGACCCTTTCCCATCTCTGCATAGATACCGGGCTGTAGCACAACATAACGCTCATAGTAGATGATGGAGTCCAACTGCTTTGTAGGTATTCCCAGAAGATAGCCAATCTTGTTCGGCAGTGAACGGAAATACCAGATGTGTGCAACAGGGACTATGAGCTGAATGTGGCCCATACGCTCACGGCGCACTTTTTTCTCAGTAACTTCAACACCGCAACGGTCACATACGATACCTTTGTAACGAATGCGTTTGTACTTTCCGCAATGGCACTCATAATCCTTGACGGGACCGAATATGCGCTCGCAGAAAAGTCCGTCACGCTCGGGTTTGTAAGTACGATAGTTTATTGTCTCAGGTTTCAGCACCTCACCACTTGAATTAGCCAGTATCTCTTCAGGTGAAGCCAGGCTGATGGTGATCTTCGAGAAATTGCTCTTTGTCTTGTTATCTTTCTTGAAAGGCATGTGTTTCTTGAATTAAGTGATGAATTAATCGAGTGTGATGCTAAGTCCCAGTCCACTGAGCTCGTGCAGAAGCACATTGAGCGATTCAGGGATTCCGGGAGTAGGCATCGGATCACCCTTGACAATTGCCTCATAGGCCTTTGAACGACCGGTAACGTCGTCTGACTTGATTGTCAGTATTTCCTGGAGTACATGCGACGCACCGAATGCCTCAAGAGCCCACACCTCCATCTCACCAAAACGCTGACCTCCAAATTGGGCTTTACCGCCAAGGGGCTGCTGAGTGATGAGTGAATACGGGCCTATGGAGCGGGCATGCATCTTGTCCTCAACCATATGGCCAAGTTTCAGCATGTAGGTGACACCCACGGTTGCACACTGGTCGAACGGCTCACCGGTGCCTCCGTCATAAAGTTGTGTCTTGCCATAGCGGGGCAGACCAGCCTTGTCAGTCCACTCATTAAGCTGATCTATTGAAGCTCCGTCGAATATAGGGGTGGCGAACTTGACACCGAGCTCACGTCCGGCATGGCCAAGTACAGCCTCGAATATTTGTCCTATATTCATTCGGGACGGCACGCCCAGAGGATTTAGGACAATATCGACAGGACGGCCGTCAGCAAGGAACGGCATGTCTTCCTGTTTTACTACACGGCTGACAATACCCTTATTGCCATGGCGTCCGGCCATCTTATCGCCGACTCCAATCTTACGCTTCTTTGCAATATATACCTTTGCCATCTGAATGACACCTGAAGGAAGCTCATCACCGATGGTGAGGGCAAACTTACGGCGTTTGTTCTCTGCATCGTACTCTTTGTACTTGCGCAGATAGTTGACAATCAGACGGCTGATCAGTTCGTTGATATGATCGTCATTGGTCCAATGGTTGGATTGAATAGAGAAGAAATCAACCTCGTTAAGATTCTGCTTGTTGAAGCGGGCGCCTTTGGGGATGATATCTGTACCGAGCAAATCGCAGACACCTTGGGATACCTTTTTCTCTGTAAGTTTGAGAAGTTTGTTTACGAGAATATCTTTCAAAGCACCTGTCTGCTCCTCGAACTCTTCATCAATAAGCGGCAAACGGGCTCTGTCAGCATTCTTCGAACCACGTGTCTTGATGGCACGGGCAAAGAGCTTTTGGTCGATGACAACACCCTTAAGCGAGGGAGAGGCTTTTAGAGAAGCATCCTTAACGTCACCGGCCTTATCTCCGAAGATGGCACGGAGCAGTTTCTCTTCAGGCGAGGGATCGGACTCACCCTTAGGAGTAATCTTTCCTATGAGGATATCGCCCGGCTCTACATAGGCGCCAATACGGATGATGCCGTTCTCGTCAAGATTCCTTGTAGCATCTTCACTGACATTTGGTATGTCATTTGTAAGTTCCTCCATGCCGCGTTTTGTCTCGCGTACCTCAAGAGAGAACTCATCAACGTGAACCGAAGTGAGAATGTCTTCACGAACAACGCGCTCGTTTAACACTATAGCATCCTCATAGTTGTAACCTTTCCAAGGCATGTAGGCGACAAGCAGATTCTTTCCGAGAGCAAGTTCGCCATTGGATATGGAATAACCCTCTGTCAGCATGTCACCGGCCTTGACCCGGTCGCCTTTCTCGCAGACAGGACGCAGGTCGATGGTCATGTTCTGGTTCGTACGACGGAACTTGGGCACTTTGTACTCCTTCTCTGCCGGTTCGAAACTGACGAAATCATCATCCTCGGTACGGTCATATTTGATTCGTATGGTAGCAGCGTCAACGTATGTAACGACACCGTCGCCCTCAGCAGTAAGCTGTGTGCGTGAATCCTCAGCCAATTGCTTCTCAATGCCGGTTCCCACAATAGGAGCCTCGGTGCGCATGAGCGGAACAGCCTGACGCATCATGTTCGAACCCATGAGGGCACGGTTAGCATCATCATGCTCCAGGAAAGGAATCAATGCTGCAGCAATAGAGGCTATCTGCTGGGGCGAGACATCCATAAGTTCAACTTCTTCTGGAGGAACTACGGGGAAGTCGGCATCCCTGCGAGCCTTTACTTTAGTACGGATGAACTTACCTTTCTCATCGTAAGGAGCATTGCCCTGTCCGATTATTTTGTTCTCTTCCTCCTCTGCCGTCAGATAGAGAACTTCGTCATTGTTCAGATTTACATGGCTGTCAGAAACCTTTCGGTATGGTGTCTCTATGAAGCCCAGATCGTTTATTTTCGCATAAATGCAAAGAGAAGAAATCAGGCCTATATTGGGACCTTCCGGGGTCTCAATGGGACAGAGACGACCATAGTGGGTATAGTGTACGTCACGTACCTCGAACCCGGCACGTTCACGTGAAAGACCGCCAGGACCGAGAGCCGACATACGACGTTTATGGGTTATCTCGGCAAGCGGGTTTGTCTGATCCATGAACTGCGACAACGGGTTGGTTCCGAAGAATGAGTTTATGACTGACGATACCGTCTTGGCGTTTATCAGGTCTGTGGGCTTGAACACTTCGTTGTCGCGTACGTTCATGCGCTCGCGGATGGTACGCGACATTCTAGCCAGACCGATGGCAAACTGGTTGCTGAGTTGCTCGCCCACGGTACGAACCCGGCGATTGCTCAGATGATCAATGTCATCAACAACAGCCTTCGAATTGACTAGTTCAATAAGATACTTGATTATCTCAATGATGTCTTCTTTGGTAAGTACACCTATTGACATATCAGTTGAAAGGCCAAGTTTACGGTTGACACGGTAACGTCCAACCTCTCCCAGATCATAACGCTTATCTGAGAAGAACAGATTATTAATGACGTCACGGGCCATCGCATCGTCAGCTGGGTCAGCGTTGCGCAAAAGGCGGTAGATAAAGATGACCGCATCACGCTCAGAATTGCAGGTATCTTTCTGCAGAGTGTTGAAAATGATGGAATAGTCCGAAGAACCGGCCTCCTCCTTGTGAAGAAGTATCGATTCAACTCCAGACTCAAGTATGACATCGATATTCTCTGCGGTTATCTCGCTCTCGCGCTCCAAAATTACCTCAATACGCTCCGTGGAAATAACTTCACCGGTGTCAGCATCGGCAAAATCTTCCTGATATGTGTGAAGAATACGTGCAGCCAACTTGCGGCCGATGCACTTCTTCAGATTTGTCTTGTTAACCTTGACTTCCTCGGCAAGATTGAATATATCGAGAATCTGGCGATCTGTCTCAAAACCGATTGCCCTCAGAAGCGTTGTCACAGGCAACTTCTTCTTTCGATCGATATAAGCATACATAACCTCATTTATGTCGGTTGCGAACTCAATCCACGAGCCTTTGAAAGGAATGATCCTGGCACTGTAGAGAGGTGTACCGTTAGAATGAATGCTTTGGCCGAAGAATACACCTGGTGAACGATGTAACTGAGATACCACCACGCGCTCAGCACCAGAGATGACGAAAGTACCCTGTCCTGTCATATAGGGAATGGGACCAAGATAGACATCCTGGATTACCGTATCAAAGTCCTCGTGGTCGGGGTCTGTGCAATAAAGTTTCAGCTTTGCCTTAAGGGGTACACTGTAAGTCAGACCATGCTCTAGACACTCCTCAATAGTGTAACGTGGAGGGTCTATGAAATAATCCAAAAACTCCAGGACAAAATTGTTCCTGGTATCCGCAATGGGAAAATTATCCGAAAAGACTTTGTATAGTCCTTCTTTTTTTCTGTTTTCGGGAGGTGTATCCAACTGCAAGAAATCTCTGAAGGACTTCAACTGGACTTCAAGGAAATCCGGACATGGCAGAGGGTTCCTTACAGATGCGAAATTAATTCTCTGGCTTTCGTTATTTGAAGACATAAAATGGGGTGAAAGGATTTGGAGATGTTGATGTTAAATAAACGCACAAAAAGGTTAAGCACCCCAGGCGGCCTTTTGACCGCCTTCGGGACTTAACCATTACCAGACCTACTGGTCGATGTTATTTAAGTTCAACCTCAGCTCCAGCCTCCTCAAGTGTCTTCTTCAGAGACTCAGCCTCATTCTTGGCGAGACCCTCCTTAACGGTGCTCGGGGCAGCGTCAACAAGATCCTTAGCCTCCTTCAAGCCAAGACCACAAGCTTCCTTGACAGCCTTTACAACACCAAGTTTGTTAGCTCCAAAGCTCTTCAGGACTACGTCGAATGAAGACTTCTCCTCTGCAGCCTCAGCAGCAGCGGCAGGACCGGCGGCGGCAACAGCCACAGCAGCAGCTGCAGGCTCAATGCCATATTCGTCCTTCAGGATGGTAGCAAGTTCGTTAACCTCTTTGACGGTCAGATTGACCAGCGATTCTGCTAATGCTTTTAAATCAGCCATTTTAGTATAAATTTAATTGGTTTGTACTTTGTTTATCATTCTCCTCTTTCGCCCAGAGTTTTGAGAACTCCGTGCAGGGTGTTGGCGCCCGACTGCAGAGCTGAAACAACATTCTTGGCCGGTGACTGCAGCAATGCGATGACGTCGGCAATAAGTTCCTTCTTGCTCTTGATATTTACCAGAGCCTCCAGCTGGTTCTCACCGATGTAGAAGCTCTCTTCAGCGTATGCGGCTTTCAAGCCGGGAATACCGGTCTTCTTGTCACGCACTTCCTTGATCAGTTTTGCGGGAGCGTTAGCAGTATTTGACAAGAAAATTGCCGAAGTGCCCTTCAAAACTGAACATAGAGGTGAGTAGTCTGTGTCCAGTTGCTCAAGAGCCTTCTCGAGAAGAGTGTTCTTGACGACAACCATCTTCACTTCCTGCTTGAAGCATTTCCTTCTTAGGTCACTCGTGGCAGTAGAATCCAGACCCGTCACATCAACCACATACAGGCAAGGATAACTATTAATGATTTGCTTCAGGTTCTCTATAACGATAGCTTTATCTTCTTTCTTCATTTTGCTTCAGGTTTAAATTTCATCCAAACTCTTGAGATCAATTCTGATACCCTTGCTCATTGTACTTGAAAGGAAGATACTCTTGATATATGTACCTTTCGCTGCAGCAGGTTTCAATTTAATTATCATATCGATAAATTCCTTTGCATTCTGCCTGATTGCCTCAGCGTCGAACGAAACCTTGCCGATAGAGGTGTGGACGATACCGGTCTTGTCAACCTTGAAGTCAATCTTACCCTGTTTGACCTCCTTGACAGCCTTGGGAACGTCCATCGTAACCGTACCACTCTTGGGGTTAGGCATCAGGCCACGGGGACCGAGTACACGTCCGAGGGGGCCAAGTTTTCCCATCAGAGAAGGCATCGTGATGATGACATCAATGTCGGTCCAACCGCCCTTTATCTTCTCTATATACTCCTCAAAACCCACATAGTCGGCACCTGCCTCCTTAGCGGCTGCTTCCACATCAGGAGTTACAAGGGCAAGAACCCTGATAACCTTACCCGTTCCGTTGGGAAGAGAAACAACGCCACGAACCATCTGATTGGCCTTACGGGGATCAACTCCAAGACGAACATCGATGTCAACCGAAGCGTCGAACTTGGTGGTAGTAATATCCTTGACCAACTGAGATGCCTCCTTGAGGGTATATGCCTTAGTCGCTTCAATTTTCTGAGCGGCTATCTTTTGATTTTTCGTCAGTTTACCCATCTGTTTGAACTTTTAATGGTTTTTTCCGGGTTATTCCTTCACGGTTATACCCATACTGCGGGCGGTACCAGCCACCATAGAGATG
Source organism: Bacteroidaceae bacterium (assembly GCA_017615835.1). Lineage (GTDB taxonomy): Bacteria > Bacteroidota > Bacteroidia > Bacteroidales > Bacteroidaceae > Colenecus. Next base: position 119,953 of record JAFZZI010000007.1, read on the forward strand.
GCCGACTCCAGTGTGAAGCAGTTCAGATCCGGCATTTTGTCCTGGGCAATAGCAGCCACCTGTTCCTTTGTTACAGAAGCGACCTTCTTGCGATTAGGTTCTGCAGAACCTTTAGCAGCCTTTGATGCTTCCTTTAACTGAACAGCAACAGGGGGAGTCTTAATGACAAAATCAAACGATTTGTCACCATAGTAAGTAATGATGACAGGCAGGATTTTTCCCGACTTGTCCTGGGTTCTGGCGTTGAATTGCTTGCAAAATTCCATGATATTCAAGCCCTTCGAGCCCAATGCGGGTCCTACTGGTGGAGATGGATTTGCAGCGCCTCCTTTAATCTGTAATTTGATTATTCCAGCAACTTCTTTAGCCATTTTGAATCATAATAAAAGTGAACACTAATATCGGGAAGGAAAGTCCTTTCAGTAACAATCAAGCCTATTCCTTCTCTACCTGCATAAAACTGAGATCAATCGGAGTCTTGCGTCCGAAAATCTTCACCGTGACCTTGAGTTTCTTCTTCGCGTTGTCAATCTCCTCAATGGTGCCATTGAAGCCTGAGAACGGTCCGAAGGTAACCTTTACCGTTTCGCCTACGACAAAGGGTACTATTACCTCTTCTGCCTGTTCCACCAGCTCTTCAGCAGAGCCTAGGATCCGGCTGACCTCGGAAGGTCTGAGAGGTGTAGGATTGTCCATGCCTCCAAGGAAGCCCAAAACGTTGGGGCAGTTTCTGAGACGTTGCTTAATTTCACCGTCAAGAGAAGCCTCAACAAGCACATAGCCAGGAAGATAGTTGCGTTCTTTCACAACCCGTTTCCCGTTACGTACTTGCACAACCTTCTCTGTAGGAATAAGCACCTGCGAAATCTTATCCTCAAGACCATTATTGCGTGCATCAAGTTCCAGATATTCTTTTACCTTTCCCTCTTTGCCACTGATAGCCTTAAGGACATACCATTTCTTCTCTGACATTGCCTTAAACGATTAGGGGTATATGAGTGTCATTATTCCCTGGCAACATTTATCCAGCAGGAACACAACAACCGCAATCAGAAGGGAAGCAACTAAAACTGTGACTGCGCTGTTTGCAAGTTCCTTACCCGACGGCCAAGTCGTTTTATGGACAAGCTCGTTGTAAGATTCCTTACAGTTTAAAATTAAATTCCTAAACATATTCAATTTGTCTTTCGCAGGGGTGGCAGGAATCGAACCCACATTGACGGTTTTGGAGACCGCTGTTCTGCCATTGAACTACACCCCTATAAAGTCAGTCTCCCCTAAGGAAGACCGACTAATATAGGACTATATGTTTTAATCGTCCAAAATCTCAGTGATCTGACCTGAACCAACAGTACGTCCACCCTCACGGATAGCAAAGCGCAGACCTACGTTGATAGCTACCGGATAGATAAGCTGAACAGTAATCTCAACATTATCACCAGGCATTACCATCTCAGTTCCCTCCGGCAGAGAAATCTCACCGGTGCAGTCCATTGTACGGATATAGAACTGAGGACGATACTTGTTGCGGAAAGAAGTGTGGCGGCCACCTTCCTTCTGGGTCAGGACATAAATGGAAGCCTTGAAAGTAGTATGAGGCTTAATCTGACCGGGATGGCAGAGAACCATACCGCGCTTGATTTCCGTCTTCTCGATACCACGCAGAAGCAAACCTACGTTGTCACCAGCCTCACCCTGCTCAAGAAGCTTGCGGAACATCTCGACACCAGTAACAGTCGTTTCCTTCTCCTCTCCAAGACCAAGAATCTCAACCTTGTCACCTACCTTGACAACACCAGTCTCGATACGACCGGTAGCAACTGTACCACGGCCAGTAATTGAGAATACGTCCTCAACAGGCATAAGGAAGGGTTTGTCAACTGCACGCGGAGGCAGTGGAATCCAACTGTCAACAGCATCCATAAGCTCCATAACCTTGTCTTCCCACTCCTTGACACCATTCAGAGCACCAAGAGCAGAACCGCGGATGATAGGAGTATTGTCGCCATCGAACTCATATGCGTCAAGAAGCTCGCGCATCTCCATCTCAACGAGGTCAATCATCTCTGAATCAACATCAGGAGAATCGCACTTGTTCAAGAAAACCACCAAACGGGGGACGTTCACCTGACGGGCAAGCAGGATGTGCTCGCGAGTCTGAGGCATCGGACCATCGGTTGCAGCCACAACTACAATAGCACCATCCATCTGGGCAGCACCGGTAACCATGTTCTTTACGTAGTCAGCGTGACCCGGGCAGTCAACATGAGCATAGTGACGTGTCTCCGTCTCGTACTCGACATGGGCTGTGTTGATGGTTATACCACGCTCTTTCTCCTCAGGTGCATTGTCAATCTGATCGAAAGACTTGATTTTGTCAGCGTTACCAGAAACCCTCTCTGCCAACACCTTGGTGATAGCAGCGGTCAGAGTAGTCTTACCGTGGTCAACGTGACCAATAGTTCCAATGTTTACATGCGGCTTGGTGCGCACGAAAGTTTCTTTTGCCATAATTTACTTTTTATGAATTGATTACAAACTTGATTCACCTCTTTCAACTGCAAAACTCCCCCCTGAAAGGGACTATCCCCTTCCTGAGAGCATTTTTGAGCTGTTACCGAGATTTGAACTCGGGACCTCATCCTTACCAAGGATGCGCTCTACCAAGCTGAGCTATAACAGCGACAAAATTGAGCGGGAAACGGGACTCAAACCCGCGACCCTCAGCTTGGAAGGCTAATGCTCTATCAACTGAGCTATTCCCGCAACTTTGTCCGGAAGCGTTACAATCCACTGTATAAAATAAAGGTGTATAACTGCAAGTACAGCAACACGCCGCTTCCATTACTTGCGTGGGTGAAGATGGATTCGAACCACCGAAGTCGAAAGACAGCAGATTTACAGTCTGCCCCATTTGGCCACTCTGGAATTCACCCGGTTTCAATCTGTCAAAAACACTTGAGCCGCTAGTCGGAATCGAACCAACAACCTACGCATTACAAGTGCGTTGCTCTACCATTGAGCCATAGCGGCAACAAGAAAAAGCAGCACCCGCATCTCGCTAGAGCGGAGCGGGTGCAAAGATACTGTTATTTTTCAATCAAACAAAGAAATATTTATTTTTTATTTCTCTCGCTGTTTTTCCTTGTTTTTCTTAAGTTGCTTCAGCAGGGCCTCTACGCATCCGTCAACGGCCTCCTCAAAAGTGTCGCAAGTTTTTTCAGCAAAAACCTCTCCACCCTGAATCGAAGCCGAAATACGAGCTTGTTTATTGAGCGAGGTTTCGGGTTTTACCACTTCAAGAATAACATCAACCTTTCCGACAGAGTCATGAACCTTCGGAAGTTTCGAACACTTCTTCTCGATGAACGACTGCAACTGTTCTGTAGCGGAAAAATGCAGTGATTGAATTTTAAGTTCCATAATATATAGTTTTATTAGGCCCTTGGATGAGCCTGTTTGTATATAGTTTTCAGTTCCTCAGAAGTCGTATGTGTATATATCTCAGTCGTAGAGATACTCTCATGCCCCAGAAGTTCCTTTACCGCGCCAAGTTCGGCATGATGGTTCAGCATGGTTGTCGCGAAGGTATGCCTCAACACATGTGGACTCTTCTTCTTTACTGACGAGACCTTTGCCAAAGAATCCCGGACCAGGGAATATACCTTATACCTAGATACCCTGTTCCCCTTCAGATCAACAAACAAAGGGCCAACTTCCCGGGTTTCCAATTCATCACGCGCCTGTATGTAACAGACAAGTATTTCGGCAAGTTCATTTCCAAATGGAATGATTCTCTGTTTATCACGTTTACCTGTAACTTTAATAGTTTGCGAAGCGAAATCAACATCTTTGTCATCAAGGCCTATCAACTCTGCCAAACGGATTCCTGTTTCGTAAAAAGTAGCAATGATGGCACGATTTAGCTTACCGGTCAATCCCTCCCCAAGATCTGTTTCATCAAGAAGCCGGTCCATCTCAGACTCACGTACAAATTGCGGAAGAGGCTTTCTGCCCTTCGGTCCTTTAATACGGGATACAGGCGATGACGATACAACTCCTCGGGCTCTCAAGAAACGGTAAAAAGAGCGCAATGTGCTAAGCTTACGGTTTACAGTTGACGGCTGAGTCCCATTCTCCATCATGTCAACCACCCAATTGCGGATTATATCAGAATCTGACGAAAGCAGATCCAATCCCTCATCCCGACTCCTGACAAAAGCTTCGAACAGTTTCAGATCCCTGCGATAACTTTCTATCGTACGTTCTGAATAGTTTCTTTCCAGCTTCAGATAGTCAGAGAAAAGGTCGATATACATCATAAAGAAATTCGTTGCCGAACAGTTTCAGCAACGAATATAATAACGATCTCCGGAAAAAACAATACCCCGGAAGAAAAATTAACTCAGTTTATCCAAACCGGCAATCAGTCCTCCTGCTGCTGCATTTTCTGTACGTAGATGGCATGCTCCATACGGAGACGTTTCAGTTCTGATGGCTTGTCAAACTGCTGACGACGTCTCAATTCCTTAATCACACCTGTCTTCTCATACTTTCTCTTGAACTTCTTAAGGGCACGTTCAATGTTCTCGCCCTCCTTTACCGGAACTACAATCATTTTCTGTTTTCTATTTGTTTTTATTTACTGTCAACTTAAGCGGCGCAAAATTAGATAATTTTTTTTCTGTTACAAAGATTTAAATAAAAAAGTTACCCCAAAGCCTTTTTGTTTCCTAATAACATAAACATCTTATCTGCGCACAGACAGAAACAAACAACACGGCATTCCACAAAAACATCAGCGGCCATGCCTTCAGGGAAAAGCCATGCATAAGGTTTGTATTATGAAGTCTGTCCGAAAGTGAAACGACAGAAATGAAATGTGCCGGTCAGTCGACCGGCACATTGTTTATATAAGGATAAAACATTAAAGATTCGGATTCATCTTTCCCCAATCCTTGACTGCAGGTATTATCTCAAGGTCAACCAGTTCATCACGCATTTTGCAAAGATGTGCATAAGAAGCATTAAGAGCAGCCATTTCATCAGCAGTACCACTCGGAGTCGAGAAGTGAACTCCACTTCTGTCAATCACAGTAGGCATGGCCATCATCACATTCTTAAAGCCACACTTATTGCAGTTGACATAGCAACCGGCGGGCAAGGTGAACTTTTCGCCACCCATGGCACCCTCTATCATCTTTACAGCCTGATAAGCGGGACTCTGGAAAGAACTGCGTCCACGCAGTTTGATTATGTTCGACCCACCCTGAATGGTATTGTGTTTTATTTCCTCAAACCTCTCTGCAGAAAGATTCATCTCTGATAAAGGCTTTCCGTCAATTTTGACTTGGCTGGCAAAAACAGCCATCTGTTCGCCATGACCTCCATAAGTGTGTGCACCGGTAACCTTGTCCTGCTGAACGCCAAATTCCTGTGCGAGAGCCTCCTGAAGACGGGTAGAGTCAAGTGCTGCGAGCGAAGTCAGCTGTTCAGGTTTCAAGCCGGAATGAATCAGCGCCGTCAAGGCTGTCACATCGGCAGGATTAAAGATGACCACTACATGCTTGACATCAGGACAATACTTCTTTATCATATCGCCAAACTCTGCTGCTATTTTACAGTTGCCCTTCAGCAGGTCTTCGCGTGTCATGCCCTCCTTACGGGGAGCTCCACCTGACGAGATGATGTACTTGGCTCCTGTAAAAGCTGTAGAAGGATCAACAGTCCACGTGATATTGGCACCAGGGAAGGCGCAATGATACATTTCCTCGGCCACGCCGTGTACACCGGGTTCGTAAATGTCATAGAGACAGATGTTTGGAGTAAGACCAAGCATCATAGCAGTCTGAACCATGTTGGAACCGATCATACCACCGGCACCGACAATAACGAGTTTTTCGTCTGTTAAGAACTTCATGTCGAATATTTTAATTAATAGTTGTTGTCTTAAACCTGCGCCAAAGATAGCCAATAAATGACAAAGACCGAATAAATTCTCATTAATTATTCATCCTTGTACCACGATGCATACATATGGTAATCGCGGGCAATGCGCTGGTTCATCTCTGCGCTTTGGGCGGGATCAACGTTTTTTATGAACTTGGCCGGTACTCCAGCCCACATCTCGCCCGAACCTATCACTGTCTTGCCAGTCACCACAGAACCTGCAGCAACAATAGCCCCTTCGCCAACCACTGCATGATCAAGAATAACCGACCCCATTCCAATCAAAGCGTTGTCTTTTATCGTTGCGCCATGAATAGTAACATTATGTCCGATTGAGACATTGTCACCGATGAAGGTTTGGGAACGCTGGTACAGAGTGTGAATAACCGCTCCATCCTGAATATTCGTACCGTTGCCGATTCGTATGGAGTTCACATCGCCTCGAAGTACTGCGCCATACCAAATGCTGCATCCGTCGCCAATCACAACATCACCAATAACAGCTGCATTTTCAGCAAGGAAACAATCCTTGCCTATTTCGGGTGTATAGCCACGAACAGATCTTATTATTGCCATTCTAATCGTTTTTTTAACCGTTCGAAAGAACAGATACCGCATGCCTTGCACGCCGAAGAGTTTCTTCCTTGCCGAGAAAATCGGTAATTGCAAATATTTGAGGTCCCATCGCTGCCCCTACAAGAGTAACCCTGAATGCATTCATAACCTTACCCACGGCATATTCCTTCCCTGCAATCCATTCCATCACTCTCTGTTCAAGAATATCTCCCTCAAAGACTTCCTGCTTCTCAATGAAATCACACAGTTCGGATATTATTGCAGGAGAATCCTCCTTCCACCACTTCTTCAGCGACTTATCATCATATTCCTGCGGTGCCTGGAACAGGTAATGCGAGTTATCCCACAACTCATGAATGAAGTTAACCCTGTTCTTCACCAGCGATACAGCTTTTACAATACGCTCAAAAGGAACACAAACGCCTTTTTCCTCAAGAACAGGGCGGAACAACTCAGCAACTTCAGAATCAGGTTTGGCAAGTATATACTCATGATTGAACCATACCAGTTTCTGATAGTTGAAACGTGCACCTGCCTTGCTGCACTTCTCAAGATTAAACAAGCGGGTCATCTCGTCCAAAGACAATATCTCGCGGTCTTCTCCTGGATTCCACCCAAGCAGAGCCAGAAAATTCAACACGGCTTCCGGCAGATAATCCTTCTCACGATAGCCTGACGAAACATCACCAGTCACAGGATCATGCCATTCAAGTGGAAAAACAGGAAAACCCAGGCGGTCACCATCACGTTTACTGAGCTTGCCGCTGCCTTCGGGTTTCAGCAACAGAGGCAAATGGGCAAAGCGGGGCATGGTATCAAGCCACCCGAAAGCCTCGTACAGCAGGACATGCAGCGGTGCCGACGGTAACCATTCCTCACCACGTATCACATGCGACACTTCCATCAGATGGTCATCCACTATATTGGCAAGATGGTATGTAGGCAACATGTCGACAGACTTGAACAGCACTTTGTCATCAAGAATAGAAGAGTTGACCTTAACTTCTCCTCGTATCATGTCATCAACCACAACCTCGCGATCGGGTTCAACAAGCATTCTCACAACATACTGAACACCGTTGTCAACCAGGGATTCAACCTCTGCAGCCGGAAGGGTGAGAGAATTGCGCATCTGCATGCGCGTAGACGCATCATACTGGAAGTTGGGTATGAGAGCACGTTTTGCTTCCAGCTCGTCAGGAGTATCGAAAGCAATGTACGCCTTACCTAACTTAAGCAACGTTTCTACATTCTGCCTGTATATTGCGCGCCGCTCCGACTGACGGTAAGGTCCGTGTTCTCCACCAAACGAAACGCCCTCGTCGAAAGTTATTCCCAGCCAACGGAAAGACTCCAGAATATACTCCTCGGCACCCGGAACAAACCTGTTCGTATCCGTGTCTTCAATCCGGAAAATGAAGTCACCACCGTGCTGGCGTGCGAAAAGATAGTTGTAAAGTGCCGTGCGTACGCCTCCTATGTGCAGGGGGCCGGTAGGACTAGGGGCGAAACGCACCCTGACCCGTCTTTCTAAGGCGATATTGTCTGACATATTCTCAAAATAGAGTACAAAAGTACTTAAAATCGGAAGCATGACAAAGATTATGCTCGTGTTATGCCGACTTTTTGTGGACATCTTACGTTTTTCGATTATTTTTGAACATAAATAAGTCGCAATATGTCAACAACGAGAAGAAAAGGGTTGAAAGAAACCGTCCACGAAAACGGCACACTTCTTACAATTCTTACAGCCGTAACCATACTGCTTGCAGTTTACTCCATGCCATTTGGCCGCACGCTGAAATATGAGTTCAGCGAAGGATACCCATGGATGTATGATGAGCTGATTGCTCCCTACGACTTCTCCATCGAGAAAAGCGACGAAGACTACCAAAAAGAGGTCGACAGCTTGCGAAACTCTTTTTTGCCATATTTCGCAATGGATGAGGAAACTGGAGTTCGGGCCATTGCAGCGTTTGGAAGATTGTTCGAGGATACTCTATCGAAGGTAGTATCCCCCACTACGTTCAGACGAATGACCGACCGGCTTTCCGAAATATATTCTGCCGGGATTCTTGACTCTGAGGGGGAACGTATTCTGGAAAGCCGGGACTATCTCAAAAGCTACTCCGGAAATAATTCCCGTCTCGTCAACAAAGAATCTGTCTTCACGCTAAAAACCGCGTACCAACATCTCACAGAAAACAACATTCCCGCATCTGTACTTGAATTGGACTTCGACAACTTCATTGCTCCCAATCTGAAATATGACTCCGATAGGTCTGAAGCCGACCTCAAAGAACGCGAAGAACAGATTTCCCGTTTCAGCGGCAGAGTTGTCGCAAATCAAAAAATCGTTGACAAAGGTGATATAGTCGACCACTACAGGTATCAGGTGATAAAGTCGTATGTAGATATTGAAAATCAAAGTAACGGAATAAACTTCAGGATGCTCTCACTAGGTGGTAACCTAATCTACGTAACGATACTTACTGCAATGCTAATGCTATACCTTTTCTTCTATCGGAAGGACATAATCAGCAGCCGTCAGAAACTACTATTTCTCTTCTGTTGCGTCACGCTCTTCACCGTATGTACCAACCTGTACATCCGATATGGGAATTGGAGCATTTTCATACTTCCCTGCACCATGCAGGCCCTGATGCTCCGTATATTCCTTGATTCCAGGACTTCTTTCATCTGTTACCTTGTATCAATACTGATATCCTCCGTTTGCACCCCGATGCCGTTCGAATTCGTTCTTCTTCAGACTGTAGCCGGTTTCGCTGCCATATACAGCATCCACGAGCTCACCCAACGGTCACAGATTTTCAGGGCAGTTGCCATTATTTTCTGTTCGTACTGTATAGTATGGATCGCACTGCAGATGATGCAACTTGACGACATGAAACTCATTCAGTGGCAAACATTCATCTTTTTTGGCATTAACTGTTTTATTCTTCTGCTCACATACCCTTTGGTATTTGCCATAGAGAAACTTTTTGGATTCACTTCGAACGTCACTCTGATTGAGCTGTCAAACCTCAACAATCCATTATTACAGCAGCTGTCATATAATGCTCCGGGAACATTCCAGCACTCAATTCAGGTTTCAACACTTGCATCCGAAGCTGCCAATGCCATAGGAGCAAAAACCCAGTTAGTCAGAACCGCCGCATTGTATCACGACATAGGAAAGTTGGCAAATCCGCCTTTCTTTACTGAAAACCAGAACGGAGTCAACCCGCATGACAGTCTGTCGTATGAACAGAGTGCCCGCATAATAACCCAACATGTACCGGACGGAAGAATACTCGCAGAAAAAAGCCATCTTCCACAAGACATCATACATTTCATCGATACTCACCACGGTTCGGGCATGGCCAAGTATTTCTATATAAAATACCGCAATGAACACCCTGGAGAAGAGGCAGACCCTACTCCTTTCAACTACGAAGGTCCCGACCCTGACACAAAAGAAACCGCCATACTGATGATGGCAGACGCCGTAGAAGCCAGTTCTCGCAGCCTGACTGAATACACCGAAGATTCTATCGGTAATCTTGTCGATAGAATCATTGACTCTCAAGTCGAAGAAGGCCACTTTACAGAGTGTCCCATAACCTTCAAGGAAATATCACAAGTTAAAGTTGTTTTCAAAGAAAAACTGAAGACAATCTACCATACACGCATCAGTTATCCTGAACTCAGCAGGTAACCAATCACATTGGATCCACATCAAAATAAAGTGTCACTTTAGGGTATTTAGCCGTCAACCGGTCCCGCAAGGCTGCCAGCCGTTCGCGGACAGGTAAAACAGCAGCACCATACTCCATCTTCAGCATAAGTTTGCGTATAAACTGCATCTGAACTCGCTGAACTACAGGAGCATCCGGCCCGAGTACCCTATCCCCGAAAACAATCCTCATCTGCGCTCCAAGCCATTGGGCTGCATTATCCACCACAGCAAAATCACGGCTTTTCAAATATACACACACAATTCTGCTGAATGGAGGATAATTGAACATGCGGCGTTCTTCTATCTCCTGCCTGAAAAAATCAAAATAACTACCCTCAACCACCATATGATAAAGAGGGAGTCCGGCCTGACTGGTCTGAACAACGACATGTCCCTGACCGAACCGTCTGCCTGCCCGTCCTGCTACCTGCTGCAACATCTGGAAAGCCCGTTCCGAAGAGCGGAAGTCAGGAGCCCCCATCACACTGTCAGCATCCAATATGCCCACCACTCCGACATGGTCGAAATCAAGTCCCTTGGTAACCATCTGGGTTCCTATGAGGATATCTGTAACCCCATCCTGAAAATCCCGGAGAATCCGCTCGTATGCCACTGGCGATGAGGCAGTATCAATATCCAGACGTCCCGTGGCAGCTGACGGAAAAAGTTTTCCAATCTCCTCTTCCACCTTCTCCGTACCATATCCAATCGTATTAAAACAATTTCCTCCGCACTTGGGACATACCTGTGGCAACGGGTAGGTCTTTCCGCAGTAATGACATACAAGGCGCTTTAGTTTACGGTGCCATGTCAGACTCACATCGCAACTCTCACACCTGGGAATCCAACCGCAACTTGTACAACTCATTACGGGGGAATATCCTCTACGATTGCGAAACAGAATAGTTTGGCGCCCCTCCGACAGGGCCTCCTCTATCCGCCCGGACAATAATGGAGAGAACAATCCTTTCATTATTTTCTTGCGACGCAATTCAAACACATCCACCACCTCGATATCAGGAAGCGGGAAGCCCATGAAACGATAATTCATCTGTGCCAGTCCATACCTTCCTTTCAAAGCGTTATGATATGTTTCAACAGACGGAGTTGCAGAGCCGAGAAGCACTTTAGCACCATAAAAAGAAGCCAGCACCAAGGCTGTATTCCTTGCATTGTAACGCGGAGCTGGATTTTCCTGTTTATAGCTTGAATCATGTTCTTCATCAATTACTGCAAGTCTCAGATTACGAAAAGGAAGGAATAAAGCTGAACGTGCCCCCACTATCACTTTAAAAGGGTTCGGACTCAATTGCCGTTTCCAAATCTCCGCCCTGACGGCATCAGAACAACGGGAATGATACACACACATGTCATTACCAAAGAACCTCTGAAGTCGCTGCATTATGTGAAGAGTCAACGCTATCTCGGGAAGAAGGAAAAGTACCTGCCCACCCGACTCGATACACTCTTTCATCAAGTGGATGTACACTTCGGTCTTTCCGCTCGATGTAATTCCGTAGAGCAGACATATATCTTTTTCAGAAAACGAAGCGCGAATCGTATCAAAGGCCCTTTTCTGACATTCATTGAGCCTATTCGGAGGAAAAGGACTTCCATCGAATGCCGGAAGTCTTCCTGTCTCATTCTGCCAGATTTCCAAAATCCCCTTTGAAATCAGGGAATCAACCGCTGACGCAGAACCGCAAGCAGAAACCAAAGCGCGGCGCGTTACAATCCCAGGCTCTGAAGTAGGGTTCTCAGCCAAACCGGAGATGTCTATATACACAACAAGTGCCTCTGCCTGTCTTGGTGCCTTTCGAAGTCCTTCAAGAACCGAATTTAGGGTTGCCTCTTCATAATCGAAAGTAAGTCTTACACAGTTTTCAACATGAGAACGGAAGCCACCGGACAGCCCCTCTCCTTCTGGTCTGAGGGCAGCGGGCAACATAGCCTTCATCACGTCGCCCTTCGGACAAATGTAGTAACCGGCAATCCAGTCCAACAGACGCATCTGGTTTTCCAAGAGAGTGGGTTCCGTGTCAAGAACAGACAGAAAAGGTTTAACTTCATAGCCAGACGGTTCTGTCGTATGCAATTTGCAGACAATTGCCGTATACGTCTGATTACGACCGAAAGGGACTGACAGCCTCATTCCCCTTTCAACTTTTCCGACCCAGGTATCAGGAACTGAATAAGTAAACAACCTGTCCAGCGGTAAAGGCAATATTACATCTACATACCATTTCATCCCGATCCCAAAGGTAATGAAAACGAACAGCAGGAAAAAGAAACTTGTTCTTTTTTCCTGTTTTGTCGGGTATTCTCTTCTGACACTAATCTATGAGCTGATTCACAAATTAAATGTATCTTTGGATTCACGATAAACAATCACGACAGAATATGAAAATCAACAGATTATGTTTGTTATGCGCTCTATTGATGACGGCTTGTACCGAATCGCAACAGAGCAATGGCGAAAGCGGTGACGGCCGCAGATACTGCAATCCCCTGCCCATGGTAATAGGACCAGGAGGAAATGCATCGGGCGATGTATCAGTATTCAGGGACAACGGAAAATACTATATGTTCTGCACCGGCGGCGGTGCATGGACATCTGACAACATGTTGGACTGGGATTTCACCCCTGTACAACACGTACCCGTGGCACCGGATGTAGTAAAATACCGAGGCCGATATTACATGTCAGGAAATGACTGCCCGCTTTACGTATCAGACAATCCACTTGGTCCCTATACAGTATTTGGCGATTGGGAAAACACTCCCGATGTAGAGGGAGGCTGGAACGGTGCTTTCGATATGCACATCTTCATTGATGACGACAGGCCATATCTTTTCTACTCAGGACGCGGCATCAGCGGAATCTTCGGTGTTCCTCTTGACCCGGAACATCCCAACCGTTTCGCAGACAAGCCTACACATCTGTTCAGTTTTGACAGCAGCCATAAATGGGAACGTTACGGTGAAATGAATGAATATAACGGCGTTGCATGGATAGAAGATCCATGGCTTTTCAAAAGAGACGGAATCTACTATTTACAGTACTCGGCATCAGGTACACAATGGAAGACTTACGCGGAAGGGTACTATACCTCAAAGCATCCTTTAGGACCATATACCTACGCTGACAACAATCCTTTGCTTCGCAAGACAGACGGCTTGGTTACAGGCACTGCACACGGCAGCGTAGTTGAGGGACCTGACGGCGGGCTGTGGCAGTTCTACACTATAGTGTTGTCCAACCCTCCCGGAGGCCGGCGTATAGGCATGGATCGCATTTGCGTGGACCGGAAAGGACGCTGGTCTGTACAGATTACCGACACTCCACAGCCTGCTCCGGGCACCAAGAGCGCCAGAACTTCATTGCCGGTAACCATAAACAAGATGAACGCCATGAACGCTCTCTCCTCATTTTCGTCCCAGCAGCAAGGAAGATACGCTTCTTACGCAGTAGATAATTCCAGCGGTACTGTCTGGGAACCGGATCCGTCTGATCCACAACCTTCCATTAATGTTGAATTGTCACCGGCAACCCGATTTGACGAGGTACAGTTATTTGATGTAGATGCCGTAAGAATTATGTTCTCAGGAGGAGGGCGTCGCGGTTTTGGCGCAACGGTTGCAAATACCATATACAAATACAAAGTAGAGGTATCGACTGACGGAGAGGACTACATCACCGTCCTGGACAAAACCGACAACACAACTCAGCGCAATACAATATTTGAAGAGTTCAAGCCTATAGAGTGCCGTTTCATACGGCTTACAGTAACAGAGTGGCCTGGAAATCAACTCGGAGTAATAGAGTTCACTGCATTTGGACGTCCAGGTAGAACCGAACCTGCCCGCGTACCCATTCCTCCAGTCATATAATCTCTTTCAACTGACCGAATCATAAATCTGACCATCCTCTCTTATTCTCTGTCGACAAAGAAAAGAAGGCTCCCTGAAGGAAAAACCTGAGGGAGCCTTTAGATTATTGACAGGAATACGTCAATCAGACTGAAAATTCACTGAGAATGAAAACCTGTCAGAACGTATATGTAAGGACGAATTGAAGGGTACTGGCTTTGAAATCAAGTGATTTCATCTGATCAACTGCGGCACCAACTCCATTGATTGAGTATACACCCTCCTTTGCAAGCGGAATGTTGTAGTTCACCGCAAACTGAATATGGTTTATAGCCTTGATTCCAGCTCCAAGATTCATACTCCAGTCCAGTCTGTCAAGGACATAACTTCTCTCAATGTTTTCCCCTGCCATAGAGAAAGTCCTCTCAAGGTCACCGATGTTCATATTGACCTGCGGTCCGGCTTGAACGAAAACACCAATAAAGTCACCCAAACCGAAAGAATACTTGAACAGAACAGGCAGAGCCAACGCTTGAGCCTTGAAAGTCTCACCGTTTGCCATTTCAAGACCCTTCTGTGAGTATAACAGGGACGCGTCAATCCCCAATCCAGCAATCAGATTAAACTCGGCCATAGGACCAATAAAGAAACCGGTATAGCTGTCCTTATTAGCCATTGTTTCAGCATTAATAGACTTAATGTCATTGCTCACAAGATTAAGTCCTGCACGGATACCCCAGTTACCTCCTGCATTTGCCGGAATGGCTGTCAGCAGAGCCATGCCACATAAAAAAACTGATAATCTTTTCATAATCGATTCTTGTTTGATTTAAACGCAAATATAATGTAAATTCAGTTTAACAAGTCAATAAATATTCAGGAAATCTTCAAAACGAGCATAGGAGTCTTCTGCATGTTCGCTGTAGGGTTGGTTCTGTGTGCGATAAATTTACTTGACAGTTTTTCATGGCCGTCAAGAAGAGTTCATCGCCTGTACCCGATAAACAGCAGAAGAAGAGTACAGTTCAATCCGACCGCTGATATTTCAAGTTGTTCGAGTCATTCAGATGCACGATGTTTATAAAGGTTAGCGCGTGTACGCGCGCGGTAGAAAGACCCATATCTCTAAATGAAGATACCCATATCTGCTCGCGTTGAGACCCATATCTCTTCGCGAGCAGATATGGGTCTTTTTTTCTCCATAATGTCCCGCTGCTCTGAAAACTGTGTATCTACTTTCAGTTCCGCAACATCATTCAAGTGCGTCTACTGCCGTCCATGAGAGTGTTGCTGCTACGAAAAAACTTCACATATATCCAACAAGGACAAAACCGGAACCTTAAAAAGACCATCAAGATGGTCAGATTCCGGGGAGTATTGTATCTGATTTCTTCAACAACACTGGCTATCTGCCTCTATTTACGGAAAGTCTCTCTGAAGAAGAGGCGCTTCTGGATGTTCTGGGAGCCTTCTCCCTTGCAGGTCTTGTGGCCTTGGACGTTTCGTTGTCTTTTTCAGACTTATTCCTCGCAGCACGCTGTCTTGACTGACGTCCCTTGCCGGTATCGGTTGCCTGTTCCTGATCAGACTTTACGGACGAGGCCCATAGACCCGACTCAAAATCGATCAGTTGATGCTCAATGCGATCACGTTCAGCAAGCAAAACCGTATCGTTTTCACAATACTCTGACAAAGACTGGTTTCGTAGGTTTGATGTTTTGTAGATGTCACCGCTATACCTTCGCATCACGAAATAGTCGTCCAGTGACATATTAGTAGTATTGTTGAAACTGCTTGTCATAACCTGTGTCTGGCTGAGATAAGGACTGATTTCATCATAATTCAACCAGAACATAGGTTTCTGGACGTACGAGTCATCCACATCCTGTTCCATAAGAATCGGGCAAATAGCGGTAACCCTGGTCTGGTAATTTGACGCTCGCTGGTCGATAAAGTTACTCTCTTTGATATAGTATTTCATCACTTGGCCGCTAGGAATATCAGACGTCTCCACAGCGTATTTTCCGTCCTTCTTGACATAGTAAATGTAGAAATTGTCAAGCAGATTCTCAATATTCAACTTGTTGCTCTCTGCAAAAAGTTCGTTGCCGTCAAGACGGTACTCATATGCATTAACCTTCCCCTCAAGAATAAGATTGAAAATCAGAGTAAAGAAGTTGACACGGTCCCCTAGTGGCTCCTCGGGATAATATAATGCAGCGTTTGCTTCCTTTCTAAGATCCAGTTCACGGTATATGTCACGCTTCCAACTGACCTCAGAAGGATTTGAAGTCTGAGCAGGATACTGCGACACAGCCCTGGGACTCAATGACACCGCCTTGTTGTCGGCAGCTGCTTTCTGTTCGGCCACACGTCTCTGGGGCTGTGCTAAAGCACCTGACGCCAGTACAACCAACAAAACAGTCAATATAACAATTCTTTTCATATTTTTCGTTGATTAGTTCAATATTACCTCCAGTGATGTGGTCAACTGGCGTTCAATGCCGTCGGGACCTACAGCGCGTACTCGCTGTATGTAGAAACGCTTACCCCTTGTCAGTCCCTGGAATGTTGATTTCTGCTTTTCAGAGAAGCGAGCCCCGTCGGAAAGCTGCGACACAGCATTTCCCATCCTGTCAAAGAACGTTGTCTCAAAACCAAGCACCCTGAAGCCGATGTTCAGTAAGCCGTCATCTATTGCAGCAACTATTCCGTCAGCAGCCATAAGACTCCGTTTCGGAAGCGGAATGCCACCTCCGCGATAACGCTGAACAGTACCGTTCTCGTCAGCATATTCGATAAAAGGAGTCGGATCGGGAAGCTGGCGTACCCTGAACTTGTACTCGCCCATACTTTGGGTGCGTCCATCCTGATTGGCAGTCACCGCTATCACGACATCCTCACCGACACGTGCAGGTTTAACTATAAAACCATTGCCGGAAGCCCTCAAAGTTCCATTACCATTTCTCAGCGACGCGGAGATCCTGTTGCTCGGAACACCCGGAACCGAAATGCTCAATGGATTGTCATATCCTGCATAAAGCACATTCATCATAGTAGCTGAGACTGTTGCCAAAGGCGCCACAACAGAATATTTCTGAGTAAAATCGCGACGCAACGTTCCACTACCCGAGTTCAGTTCCATATAACCACTTAAGCTGAAGTCACCGGTTCTGGGAGTGGCAACCTGATACCATCCGTCCTCTGACTCTATCTCCTTCCCGTCAATGAATATTGCGGGACGGGCAGTAGAGTCAACAGCAGCCATGATAATGCGAGCAGTAAAAGGATTGCCCTGAACCACATTCTGTGACGTCGGAATGACATAAGCGTCCAACTTGTTCACGCGCATGTCACCGATGTCGATATTGTTGGACAGAGTATGCAGAACCTCACCCTCAGCATAACGGACATCATTCTGTAACTTCGTCAGCAGCGTAATTGCGGCAACAACCGGAATATTCTCGAAATTGTACTCCTGCCAGTTCTTGCCGAGCGCTCCGATAGTCTGCGGCACTTCTGTACTGAAGTTGTTTCGTATTATCTCGCGCTGAGTTTCATCTGTTACCATATCCAGAATCTGATCGCGGTAACTGTTAATTGCATCGTACAACTCCTTGCCACGCCCCTTCGATGGGGACAGCATCACCTGGGTTGCCGCCTCAAGGTCATCTTTGTTCTTTATATTGTCCAGATCGGCATTCCGGCCGTCAGCCTCCCGGACAATCATCATCTTCAATTCGTCAGCGAACGTATATAACGAATCTGATATTCTGCCGACGTGCAGAGCCTTAAGATACCATACGCCTGCCTTATAGTGGTTCGCCGAATCTGCAGCGGCAAAATCCCTATACATAGCCTCATTCTGAAGTGTCGCATTTGCCGTACTCCGCGAAAGGCTCTCCTCAACTAGCGAGAAACCGTTCAACACGTCCGAAGAGATATTCAGCGCAAGCATCGCCAGAAGAACGATGTACATCAGGTTAATCATCTTCTGACGCGCCGATGGCGGTCTCTCTATGGTTTTCCTCTTCATCTCAGTTCTGACTTGTTCCTGACGCGTTCACCTTTAGTGCTTCGACCATCCGGGCGTAAGCCTTGTTAAGTTCTTCTATCTGACGGACCATCTCGGAAGTCTGATCCTTAACCCTGTCGATATTGTCCATCTGCGAACTGACCGATCTCAGGTGCATCTCATAAAAGGTATTCAGACTAACAAGATTCCTGCCCAGCGATTCTATCTCGCTGGTACTGTGCTGCAGAAAATCTGACTGTTCTGCAACCTTGTCCAGTTTACCGACAAGTTCGTGCATCTTGTCAATATACTCCTGAGTTACACTCTCCATCCCGTCAACATTCAGTTCACCGCTACCGGTCAACACCGGAACCTGCTGTGCAACACCGGCATTCAACATCCCTTCGTTTAACGGGACATAACCCTCTGACGGGGTCTGTCCACCTGAAACGGGCTGGAACGAACCGTTAATATAGACATTGCCATGCGGACTGGCATTTTCAATTCCATCCTCTTCAAAATCGTCCTCTTGCTCCGGGATGAAAGGCTTTTCAAAGCCCATGATGAAAAAGACTATCACCTCTGTACCCATTCCCAGAAACAGCATAAGGTTGGCTCCGTGAATGTGTGTCAGTTTAAAAAGAGCGCCCAAAATCACGATTGCTGCACCCCAACTGTAAAGATAGTTCAGTAATATACGGCCTTTCTCCGTATCCAGATATCTCTGGAACTTTTTCATGAAAGTCTCTTTTTCCCTTATATCATCCATTTTTTTCTGTTCTGAATAGTTCTCTTTTAAAAATCATTTACGCGTTTTAGAACCCGTCGACGAGGCAACTTGGGTGCGGACGCAGCGAAAGCCAATGTATGAGCGCTGTTCGTTCTGATACTCATATGTTCTCCAGGAAGACTCAATGAACTTTTCGGCATCCTTCCAGGAACCACCGCGCACAGCCTTTCTCTTCATGTAGTACGGGTCCTCCTTCGCTGCATTGTAAGACAATTCGGGATTCATGTCATTCATCTGAAGGATGCCAGCTTCGGTATAGAGCGTCGACGTCCATTCTGCCACATTTCCGGCCATGTCATATAATCCGTTTGAATTTGGTTTGAAAGTTCCGGTCCGGGTAGTTATCAGGCTACCATCCTTCGTGTAGTTACCCCTTTCAGGTTTGAAGTTGGCATAAAAACAACCGTTCTCATCCTTCGACAGAAGCGATTTCCAGGGATACTTGTTACCCTCCTCACCGCGGGCAGCAAACTCCCACTCAGCCTCGGTCGGCAGGCGGTAGCGCTGAATGTACTTAGCCTGATCGCCAAGTCCCGCCAAAAGGAATTCTGTTCTCCAATTGCAGAAGGCATTCGCCTGCTCCCAGCTCACCCCCACTACAGGATAGTCATTGTAATTGGGATGGGTAAAGTAAAGCCGCATATAGCTCTCGTTGTTCGAGTTCGGGAAATCATTTATCCAGCATGTAGTATCAGGATAAATGTTCACTATGTATGTGTTGATAAAATCATGCATTCCAGTCAGCGGACGGTTCAACGTCTGCCGGACAATCTGGCCATTGTCATTAATGTAAGCCGTATCTTTGGATATCATCACAACTTCGTTAGGGTTGACGGATATATCCGTGTTACGCACCCTATCCTCGGGATTCAAACGGTTGCGACGCAATGAAGCCTGGGTATAGTCAAACACCTCATAACGGTAATTCATCTGGCTTGCGTCCAGCATCTTCTCACCCGTAAAAGGATGGACGATATAGACACTCTCTATCGCGCGGGCTTCATCCTCATTCGGTTTCTTCCAGGGAATCGGCTTTGCCCAGTTAAGATGAGGGGTCACAGGCTCCCCATACTTATCCTCCGTTATCATGTAGGTCTCATCGCCGCCATACGCCGGATCCGCAAGGCGCGTGCGTATAATCGAATCACGTACCCAATATACAAACTGGCGGTATTTCGAGTTTGACACCTCTTTCTCATCCATCCAGAAAGACTCCACAGACATATCTCTTACAGGGATGTTGGAACCCCAAAGACTATCGCCCTCTTCGTCACCTATCTTGAGCGAGCCTCTTTTTATCAGCACCATTCCGTATGGAGCAGGTTCACGGAATCCGGATCCGCCAGACCCTGTAACCTCACCGCCCAGGACGGCCGCTTGTCTGCTGCCGAAACATGAGACCAGCAACAGTGCCGACAGCACCACAGCTGAGGCAATAAATCTGTTGCTTCTCTTTTTCATCAGAATAGTCATAAGTATCTAACACTTTTATGTACGTTCTTCCCTTTTTTGAAAAAATCCACGTCCAACTGGTAATTAACCACAAGGTCGTGGCTTCCTGTTTGCCAGCCCACTCCGTTGGTGAACATTTCATAGGCGTAGCCTAAACGGACCGAACCGATTATTCCTCCAAGAAGGAATGAAACGGATTTACCCGGCGAGTAGGACAAGCCCCCATAGAAGCTGTTCGACTGATATCTGTATGTTCCCCTTACAGTAATGTCAACACGGAAAACACCCATATCAGTGGATGCCTGAAGAGACGGCTGTACGGATAATAACGGATTTCTGAGTTGAATATTGCATCCGCCCTGCAAATAGATGGCAGGCTGAATCTTCAGTTCAGCGCTCACATTGTTTCCCTTACCGTATTTCAGCACCGGAGCAGTGAGGTGGAGTCCCGACAAACCGACGTAAAGAATCTTATATCTATAATATACCCCTGCCCCTATGTCAACCCCTTTACCTCTCTCTCCACCGGAGGGGAAGGCCGGGTCGTCAGAATCTACAGTCCGTAACTCATCCGAACGGAAACTCTCATTCAGCATTCCAACCTGAACACCGACATTAAGTGTCCCCCCTCCAACCTTGAACAGATAGGCATAGTTCAAGAACAACCTATTGTGCGTGAAGAGCCCTATTCTGTCGCTCAACAGTCCTGCTCCTATCGATTGCCTGCCGTCATCGCCCCAAGGAGCCCTTGTACTGGCTCCGAAGAACATTGTTCGCGGGGCATTCTCGTATCCAACCAACTGCATGCTGTATGCACCTGTCAGATTGAGCCGACTGTTTTTGTTCATCGCTGCGGGATTGTAGAAATTATCCAGTTCCCAGTAATGTGTAAAGTGTACGTCATACTGTGCACCGGCCTTCATACAAACCAGAGCCAACACCCCGACAAACGACATGTGTTTAATCTTCATCGCATTTCAAAAACGAAATCTAGTCTGTTTTATTACAAACCTGGCTTTCTTTCTTCGTCATCTGAGTCAAAACGAGTACCTTTACAGACGATATATTATCAATCTCCCCAACCGGATGTCATACATCAAACCAACAAAAAGAGTTGGAATCGCCGACAAGTCGAACCATAGCACAATAGCGGCTTTGGCAATACTTTGGCTGATGCTGACGCTGACGGCCTCCGGATTTCTCTACAGACTTGAACAGACCGACCTGTTCCTGTTCACTCACGACTTCTTTATACAAAAGACAGCACGGCCTGGTGGAATACTTTCCTGGCTATCAGCCTTTCTTACCCAGTTCATGCACATTCCATGGCTGGGAGCCCTTATCCTGACAACTATATACCTCGCAGTCGTCAAGTTGAACATTAGAACCTTCAGTATTCCCGACAGCCAGCGTGCCATCGCCCTCATACCCGCAGCCCTGCTTGTATCTCTACTAATGCATACCGGCTATCTGATCTATAAAATCAAATTCCCCTCAATGGCGTTTGTGCCGGCGCTCGGATTTCTTGTGGCCACATTCCCTGCCAATATCACCAACAGACTCCATTCCACAGCATCTAAACTGTCATGGCTGACAATATGGACACTTTTTGCATATCCCGCAACTGGAGTCTTCGCTTTGATTGGCACTCTGTCTTCCACACTGACGATACTTGGTAACAACCGTTATCAAACGAAAGAAAAAGTCCTCGCCGCCTTGTCTGCTGGAGTCCTCATTGGCCTAACGCCCCTTTTATGGTACTTCATCTTCAGTTGTTGCAGGCTAGCCAACTCATGGATTGCCCTGATTCCCCCCATACCGGACGGATGCGTATTCAGCCACTATGTTCCTTTCTTTCTACTTGGCTTGTGGTTTATTGTCATCCCCTTTTTGGGACCCAGACTGCCTTCAGGCAAACAGAGTCACGCTTTGCAAATCTGTTCTTACGCTGCAATCATATTATATGTATTGCTTTTCTGGTTCAAGGACTTCGCCTTCTATGCCGAAACCAGCATGTCATGGGCTGCAGACCGAAACGACTGGCAGAAAGTTGTCAACATCCACCGCTGTGTCACTCGTCTCAAGACTAATGAACCCACAAGGCTCATGGTTATGTACAAGGATCTGGCACTTTTTAAACTGCACCGGGAAGGTGACGAAGCCTTCTCGCTGCGCGATGGCAATCGTCCACAACACACTCCCGTATATATTCCGCTCTCCCTCCAAGCCGGCAAAGAATTCTACTTTCACTACGGCCTTGAGAATTTCAGTTTCCGCTGGTGCATTGAAACACACGCTGAATCGGGCTGGGGAACCGGCAGTCTCAGATATGCTGCAATGTCGTCGGCTGTTTCAGGACAGACAGCCACTTCAGTCAGGTTCCTGACAATGCTTCGTCACACTATCTTCTATAACAGCTGGGCCGGAAAGCAACTGGAACTTGTCAACAACCCTGAACTTATTGCCCAAGACGAGATATACAGCAGCGTACTGCCCCTGCTTTGCAGTGACAACTGGTTCGACAACGACATGTCTCTGCTGGAGGATTTTCTATCAGGATATTTTACCGAAAGGTTTCCGGACAGCGCCAATGAAGACTATTACCGGGCTGCCATGCTTTGGGCTGCCCGCAAATGCAACATGGAGGATTTCCTTTATCTATACGGACAATGGTTACCTCTCCGTTCAACAGAAAGAGTTCCCGTTCACTATCAGGAAGCCTTAATCTTATTCGCAGGTATTGAGCCAAATATCAACGTCACCCACTTCCCGTTCGACAATAAGGTCAGAGCCTCGTACGCATCTTATCGCAAATACTTGGAACAACATTCCGGCATTACTTCGGGTGATGACGAGTTCAGGCGATACTTCAGCCGCACTTATTATTACTATTACAATACGAAAAGGGATGAAAGGAGATAAACTCATTGCAACATTCACCTTTATTGCCCTGCTGACCGGCTGCACCGGCATCCCCAGGGAGTCTTCCATATCAGACAGACATCCTCGTATCTTTCCCGATTACACAGACATTGACATTCCCTGTAATATAGCTCCATTGAACTTTTTGATTGAAGAAGACGCAGACCGCATCATGACAGAATACAAGGCAGGCAATGTCAGTTTCAAAAGAAAAGGGAAGACCCCAAGCCTGGGCCGTCGTGCATGGAAAAAACTGCAAAAGGAATCTTGCATACAAGTCTTCGTCCACTTGAAGAACAAAGGCAAGTGGACAAGTTGTGCACCCTTCACCATGACTGTCACCGACCCCATAGACCGATACGTATCATACAGGCTTATACCCCCCGCCTTCAGACAATACGAAGAGATGTCACTGATGCAACGCGACCTCACGACCTTCCGTGAGCGTGCAATCTATCGGAATACCCTCATTCAGCGGCCTGCCAAGGGTCTGGGCCAGTGCGTCAACTGCCACCATTTTCAGAACTACAACACTGACAACATGCAGTTTCATGTCCGCCAATACAAAAGCGGTACAGTACTGGTCAACAATGGTAAGCCAAAGATTGTCAATATTAAAGCCTCTTATCCCGCCTGGCATCCTACTCTGCCACTGATTGCCTACTCAACCAACAACACTATGCAGGCCTTCCATACTTCAAACCACAACAGAATTGAGGTTTTTGATATTGAGAGTGGACTTGTTCTGTATGACATAGACACAGATTGCACTACCACCGTTCAAGACTCTGTCAACCAACTGGAATGCTTTCCCGCATGGTCGCCTGATGGAACTTTCCTCTATTTTGTATCTGCTCGCATTGACCCGTCTGATCTTGACGAAACCACTGTAACCGACCTATACGAAACCCTTCACTACAACCTGTACCGCAGGTCGTTCAATACCGATACCCGTCAATTTGGCGAAACAGAACTGATATATGATGCAGCCGCCGAAGGTAGCAGTGTAACCTTGCCACGCATCTCACCCGACGGCAAACTACTGATGTTGGCCATCAGTCCATACGGAGTGTTCCATATTTGGCACAAAGATGCAGACTTATTGCTGATTGACCTCCGTAACGGCAATCTCCGCCCTCTGGAAGAGTTGAACAGCACATATGCCGAAAGTTATCACTCATGGTCACATGACAGCAAGTGGACAATATTCTGTTCCCGACGTCAGGACGGGGCCTTCAGTCGCCTGTACATCGCACATCTGAACGACGATGGACGTTTCAGCAAACCATTCCCCATCCCTCAGCGGGCTCCACAGTCAGATCTCACAAGACTCTTCTCATACAACGTGCCGGAATTTACCCTCCAGCCTGTCAGAATATCGCCCCAGCGTTTCGCCCGACTAATCAGAAAGACAAAGGACACCGGCATCAGAAAACGCTGAAATGGAGAAACAACATTTTTTTTGTCATTAATGCAAAACCTCTTACCTTTGCATAGCATCTGACACGCGATGCTCGAATGGTGGAATGGTAGACACGAGGGACTTAAAATCCCTTGACCTTTATCGGTTGTGCGGGTTCGAGTCCCGCTTCGAGCACTCCTTTCCTGATTCGGATGTTCCCCTGCTTGCAAGACCATATCTGTCTCTCCGGTTCCGCGACTTCCATTCAAGGGTGAAACCTAGTATTGTTCCGCAAAAGGCACTAGCTTATTGAAAACAAAAAAGGCCGCCTGCATTGGCAGACGACCTTTTACCGTTCTGTGAATGTTTGTTATTGCATAGGCTCTACAAAGAGTACAAGGTTGATAAGATAATCACCCTGTTCCTTGTCGTCTGTAATGTGAGCACTGAGAATCAGAACATAGGATTTCTCGTATCCGTCATAATCGAATTTGCAACTACTCTCCTTCAGAATCTTGGTGCTGACCTGATTGACCCACGAGAAAGAGAGTTGTCTTTCATCCTTGTTGGTCCAACTCCACTCGCCAACATCGCTTGCCTTGCTCTTGTATGCAATGGTTATCGTACTCGGATTGATAAACTCAATGAACGAGACATCATAACTCTCCTTAAGTTCTTCATCGAATTCTGCCACAGTCTTTGCATAATCAACCATCTCATTGATATTGCATCCACGGAAGGGCTTTGAAATTGTAACACCCTTTATTGTATGTGTCAGTTCGCTTTTCACCACTTTCCATTTCTGAGTAAGTTTATTTACTACATCATCTTGGGAAGTTTCAACTTTAACGGCAACAGCAACACATTCAATTGGTGCTTCATTCTCAATGGTAAGACTGACGTGAACCTCATGATTACCCTCCTCTTCAAACTCATACTCGAATCGGCAGATAATCACATCGCTGTTCAACTGTGTAATAATGATTTCCCCACCGACCTTCTTATAGTTACCCACAATGTAAAGATCTACTACAGCCGTACGTGTAGGAGCCCCTGATTCCACTCTTCTCTTGATGATGGCCGTTCCATTCGGGGTCAGTTCGATTGATTCATAAGGAACCTGTTCTACTCCCTCGAAATTCAGGGTTACAGCCTCATCGGCAAACTTCGGCGCCGGCAACTCGGGAGCATCGTCAAATGTAACATTCCCTTCGGTCTTGTTTTCTCCCTTATCGCAGGAAGCAAACGCTACGAGCATAAGGCTCATGATGAAAACACTGCATTTTCTCATAACGAATAGGATTTATTGGTTTATAAGTTAGTTGTAATCAGAAGATGTGATAAATCAGACGGATGTTTATCAGAGGGTAGGCAATGACCTTTGACACTATGTCAAAAGCTTTCTCCGCGTCTTTGCTGTCAAATTCAGCAGCTGTAATGACACTCTCTTCGCCATGCGTATTCAAAATCGTAAGTTTCGGCTTGCCCCAAAAGAGAGCACCTATGTCGCAGGCTACACTGAAATGATGATCCTCCGAAATAGCCCTGCCGAAGCCTATTCCTACGTAGGGTTTGAATCCGTTTACCTTGGCACTTGCATGAATGAAACCGTCTTCATCAGCTTTTATCCTGTCACCGTTCTTCAGAGTTATTCCCATGCCCCATTCACCGCTCAGGTCGGGCCCGAAAGCGTTGGTGTTTGTCACATTAATGAAAGTGCTGCTTCCGACAAACATACCGGCAGTAAGATGGAAAGAACTCTTCCTGAAGGGAAATATGTCGAGCATAAGCTTCCAGTCTGTCATGTTCAGCGAACCATTAATACCTGTCTTGTAGGTTCCGTCTCTCATCCTTAGAAGCTCCGGAGTACTGTTGCCGATCTTGACATCACTCAAATCCACATCGTACGTATAGCCAAAATGTGGCATGATATCAAAACCCGTTCTAACCTCCAGATAAGGGGTCAAAGGAGCAGACACTTCAAGGCCGAAGCCTCTTGTGCCGATATCAACTCCAGCCGAGAGGTGATTGAAAATCATGGCGTCACGCTGGGCGGACGCACCTGTGAATGGCAGCATGAACGCTATCAGCGCTGCAATCAGTAATTTAACTTCTCTTCTCATTGTTCTTGTCGTTTTTTAATGGAATCCGCACGAATACCTTAACAAATTGGCAACACAATTCCGTACATCTTCGCATTGGGATTTCTGCAAAGATATACTAATATTTAAAATATTGTTAAATATCGGCTCTTTTTTTGAGAAGAGGGATGCTTTTTATCCAAGAAACTCTATGATGTCATCTAACGTCTTGAATTCCATCAGTTTCGAGTCTGGAATGGAAACGTTGAAGCGATCTTCGATGGCAGAAACCATCGAAAGTACCACAAAAGAGTTGAGGCCAATGAATTTGAGTCCCAAGGATGTGTCTATCTCGTTTGCCGGGACATCCACATAATCCTTGACGATGCTGATGAGTTCACTTTTCTTATCCATCTGATTGATTCATTTTCAGTTGATTGATATCCCATTGCCAGAGCACTCGGTTGGAAGTCCGGCCCGCTTGATCTTGCGCGTAGAAGTCTTGGGGTATTCCTTATCGGGAAGTTCCACATAGTCGATGACCTTATACGAGGGCAGCAAAGCATTTACGCGGGCAATGTCTGCCCCTATTGCCTCTCTGTCAGAACGTTTCAGTTCTTCGGGAATGAACAGTCCTGCACAAAGTACATTCCTGCCATTACAGGATGCCTGATAGACAACGATGTCACTGGCGTAACTGATATTGGTCTCGATAATATTCTCTATCTCTTCCGGACAGATATTCTTTCCGTTCGGCAGTACTATCGTATTCTTCTTGCGACCCATAAGGAAAATACGGCCCTTTGAATCAATGCGGGCGCTGTCACCGGTGTTGAAGAAACCATCTGCACCAAAAACCTTGCGGGTGGCCTCCTCGTCTTTGTAGTAACCTTTTGCAACGCTCGGTCCTTTTACGCAGAGTTCGCCTATTCCATCGCTGTCAATGTTGTCTAACCTTACCTGAAGGGAGTAGCAGGGAACACCGACGCTGAGATGTTCAGACAGGGTGTCGCCGTTCATGGAGATGAGCGGACCGCATTCGGTGATACCGTAACCGTTCTCCACCCGGATACCCAAGTCGTTGAGACCCTTAACTGTAACAGGGTTCAGCATTGAACCTCCGCAAACAAGCATATTAAGGTTTCCGCCAAATTGCTCGTGAATCTCCCTGAACATCGAGTGAGTCCTATCAATGCCTAACTTGCGCAGTAAATTGGAGAGTCTGATACCTTTTTTCAGTTTTTCAGCTTTCCCAGCCTTCTCGGCATTTGCCCAAATACTCTTGTAGAAGGCATTGGCTATCATTGGAACCACTGTTATTATCTGAGGTTTGAAAATTTTCATGTTTACCATCAGATTCCGCATATTGTCGTTGATGTAGGTAAGACGTCCGGCCCCTATGCGTGCCATTATATGCGTATTTATCTCTGTAGCATGATGCATCGGCAGCACACTCATTGAGGTATTGACCCTCTCTGCACGAATTGAATCAAGACAGTTGTTTATGTTCGCAGTAAGATTACGGTTTGTGAGTACAACACCCTTGTTTGCTCCTGTGGTACCGCTGGTAAACAGTATCTTTGCAGGCTCATCAAGATCGGTTTCCATATTGCGGTACCGGCTTTCAGACTTAAGACTGAGCCCCCTTGCTACAAGGTTATCATAGAACAGACAACCCGGCATTTCTTTGTCGATGGTTATGATTGTCCTGAGCAGCCTGCACTCCGGCTGAACGGATTTAACGGCCTCAAGGTGTGCTGCGCTGCAAAGGACAGCGGTTGCATCACACTTGGTCAGAAGAGTCTTGAGAAGAGTTTCCGGAGCATCCTTATCAATAGGAACGACTACGCCGACACCGCATGATATGGCAATGTCTGAAATGACGTAACGGCAGGAATTCTCTGCAATAATTGCGATGTGAGCACCTTGTAATCCGGCATCTAAGAGTCCGTCACCAAGATTCATTACCTCCTCACGCAATTCGTGACAGGTGATGTAGAAAATGCCGCCTTTCCCGTCCAACCCGGCAAGAACCTTGTCATCAGGCATGAAATGGTCTATTCTTTGCAGAACATCCCGAATGCTGCGGTAATCACCGTCTTTGAAAAGAGTTCCTGCAAGGTTCTCCCTGTCTGATTTGAATTTTTGTCTCATCTAAAAAAGGTTTTCAAGATTTTTATCTGGAGCTTTCAGAACGGTCTCAGCCACATGTACTAAAAGATTGTTGAATTCCATCACGTCTGCGCCTGACGCCATTTTGTCCTGAATGTCATACATTACGTCCAACTCGCCGGTCTGGACATTATACATCAAAGCGACATAGGTCGTCAGAGATCCCTTCCCGTTGCTGTGAATCTGAAATCTGACGCCTTCAGGAGAACTGAAGGGTATGAATGAGTAACAAAAACTTATGAGTTGATGGGTCATAGGGTATTCCCACTCTTTATGTTGCATGCTCTCTATACCAAGATAGGAGAGCTTGGTGTGCCTGAAACACTGATTCTGGTCTGCATAGGCAGCGGCAATATTCTGGTTGAAAGACTTACCGTAATCCACCGTGGTATAAACGCTTATACTCTGGACCTTCGTTCCGGCTGCCTTGCGGTCTGCTATTGTACCTCTGCAGTCAAGAAGCATGAGAGGCGCAAGGACAGGTGCCTTGTCGTTCACAAGCGATGCGGCTATTGAGAAAACATAAAAGTAGAAAGACGACATAGTTATGTGCTGCTGTTCGCACCACTGGGATACCTTCTCATTGACTAAGGCCGGAATGGTGAGTTTATAACCTGTCGTGTCACATCGTATGAACAGATATGGTATTGAAAACCGACCTTTTCGCTTCTGCCTGAGCCAATAGTCACACCTGTTGCCGGTTATTCCACAGAAAACGGGATTTGGCTTACCTTCATAATAGTTGCGGAAGAACTCTTCGTCCCTGCGGACAGCCTCTTCATTATCCCTATAACTGCTGTCGTTACGAAGTATTTCCTCAAAACTGCCTGGAGCAGGAGGCATTTCTGTACCGTTTCTGAGAGCCTTGTAGACCGCAAACAGATCATTGACTAATACTCCTATTCCATACGTGTCAGCCGAGAAATGGCTAACCTTGAAGATTATCATGTCTTTTCCGTCCGGATTGACAGCAAAAACCACCTTCAATGTCTCGCCCTTGAAAGGACTGACCTGGCTAACACGAAACTTGCGAAGAAAGGCATCGAGCTTGGACTGTGTATCAAACACCTTGAACGGAATGTTGCCTATGGAACGCTTTTCTTCGAAAAACTGTAGTATTTTCTTGTTTTTCTTTACAAAAGATATGCGAAGACAGTCGTTGCGTTCAAAAAGCAGATTGATAGCTTTTGTCATCAGTTCACGATCAAAGCCCTCATCAACCACAGTAGAAAAAAGGATGTTGGCCACCCTTTCGAAGAGGGCATACTTTGTCTGTAGATGGATGACATCTTGAGAATTGTTGAATCCGTAAAAGAATCTTTCAGCCATATGATGATATGTTATTTATTTCCAGTTCGACTTTGCTTGCTCGAACTCGTCGTACTGATCAGAAAGCGACTTGGTATGCGGAGAGTTGCGATAGAGAGACTCGGAATATTTGAACAGAGCCATAGCTTCTTCTCTGTCTGACATCTGGCCAAGCGGACGATCAGACCAGGCGGGTACATAATCTGAACCCAAGGAACCGTCAAAATAACTGTATTTGTCAATATTGCCTAACCCCTTGCGCAAGAACTTATCGTGATTACTGTCAATCGATGACTTCCGCTTCGAAGCACTCCAGTTGCGGTCATAGAGAGCACGCGCCAGAAAGCAGTAAGTAGAAATCCATGGCTGCCCATCGGGAATACAGTTAACTGCTTTCCTTCCGAAATTTATTGCAGCCTCGTTTGACTTCAAGGGGTGATTAATGTATATTTCCCCAAGAGCCTGCCAAGCTTCAGCCACATCGGTTCTACCCAGTTTCTCGATAATCGCAGTGAGATCATCAGTCATAACCGACA
Organism: Bacteroidaceae bacterium; assembly: GCA_017615835.1. GTDB lineage: Bacteria > Bacteroidota > Bacteroidia > Bacteroidales > Bacteroidaceae > Colenecus. Next base: position 150,765 of record JAFZZI010000007.1, read on the forward strand.
CTTTACGTGCCTGCTCCGCAATAGATCTGGTCTGACAGTCACGACCAATGTTGGCACAGTGCCACATGTAATTGCAGTAATTCGCAGGGTCTGCTCTCTTTCCGTCCTCGGCATATGCTATTCCCTTTCCGAAAGCTTCTCTTTTCGACTCAACGGAAGTTCTCCCCTGGCCAATCATAAGGTAAACGCGCGAAAGGCGCCACAAAACTTCTGATTTCACATGGCTGTCAGGAACACTTGTCAACATAGACTCCAGCATGGAAGCACAGCCTGCATAGTCTTCGCCTTTAGAAAAAAGAGCGTCTGCCCCGGTGAAGTCGAATGCCGCGATGTCAAGACATGCCATCAGCGCGGATACGACAGCAGAAAAGTGTAACAATCTTCTCATACCATGATTTTTTAGCGCTGCAAAGTTACATAACGCGTGAATTGTGACAAATATATGTGCCAACTGCTCCAATTTTGTGACAAAGCACATGGCAATATCATAGAAAATCCATATTTTTGTGACGAAATACAAACACTCATTTTCTGTCACAATGCCTAGAATGCCCAAGATTCCTAATTATATGTACGGTTGGCCGGCAACAGTAATCCACTTTCTGACAATTCCTTTCTTTTTCTTCGACTATATTCTTTTGTTCACACCCCTCGGTATGATAGAAATGTTGGACATGGATCAAGGCAATGCCATCTTCAACATATCCATCATAAGTTGCATTCTACTGGGCGTATTGACAACGACGCGAATAACCATGCACTTCCTGCTCAAGTCAATCTACATCAACTATGTGCTGTACGGGATATGGTGTCTGTGCGAGATTTTCTCTGCATCAATGTTATCAGCCATGTTCTTCTCGCTTTATAGCGGGACCATCCCTTTCTTCAACGCACTCATGTTTATTGTTGGACGCATGCTGCTCATACTATCCTTCCCTTATACAATAATAGCATTGTCTTTCGTCGCTAACGGAGCCAACAGACAACACACTCCAAATGAAGTGACAGACAGAACTGTAATCAAGTTTTACGACCATCGCCAACTGATGAAGGTGGCTATTGCTGAAAAATACATTCTGTTCCTGAAGTCTGACGAGAATTACGTTGAGATACACTATCTGGACAACGGAAGAATTATGAAATATTCGTTAAGATCCAGTATGAGAAGACTTGAAAACACACTTGAAGCACACGGATTGGTACGTTGCCACAGAACTTATTATATCAATCCCCTTCATGTAAAGTTCCTAGGCCGGAACGCTCAGGGATTCATCTACGCAGAGATGGAAGGCCCTGAATCAATCCGAATTCCAGTTTCTAAATCATATTACGCTAATTTGGCCACTATTCTTTGACAGTTGAACGTTGTCCGCCACAAAAAAAAGGCTATTCGCCAAGACATCGGCACCGTTCGTCCCAAACTCAACAAGGTTTGACCGGCAGAAAAATTATTATGTCTACCTTTGCCGGCGATTGAAGACAAACCGAACAATAATTATTATGGACAAAATTTCAAAAAAATCAGAGACAGAATCCAAACTGATTGGACTCATTTCAGAAAAACTGGAAATCCGCAAAGAAGATATCAATACTTCGTCCAACCTCATCTCCGACCTGGGAGCTGATTCGCTGGACGTGATTGAATTGATTATGAATGTAGAAAAGGAGTTCGGCATCAGAGTGCTAGAGGAAGACTCAAAGGATTTGCAAACTGTCGGAGACATTGTAAATTATATAAACAATATTCAGTCATTGGCGTCATGAAAGTGGAAAATTTCATTAAATTGTTTGAGAATTCTGTAAAGAGAGACTGGGACAAACTGGCCTTGTCGGAATATCGCAAATCAGACATTACATACAGAGAGTTGGCAGAAGATCTCGAAAAATTCAAGATCTTGTGGAAAGCTGCCGGACTCGGAAGAGGCGACAAGGTCGTTATTAACGCACGCAGTTGTACACATTGGATTGAGGTGTTCATGGCTGCTGTAAGCGGAAGCTTTGTAAGCGTACAGCTTTTCAACGGTTTTCTGCCCAAAGATGTTCAGCAACTCGTCAACCACTCAGAAGGAAAGATCCTATACACAGAGAAAAACCTTTTTAAATCGATGGATTTTGAGTCGATGCCTGGCGTCATCGCAGCAATTGATACTGAGACTCTGGAGATTCTTGCGAGCAGGGGTTCCTTTGAAAAGGCTTACAGTTCAGTTGACAAACTGTTCAAAGAGAAATACCCGAATGGAATGACTCCAGATGATATTTCGTTTGACATTCCTGAAATGGACGAGGTCTGTGCGATAATGTACACATCAGGATCTACCGGCAATCCCAAGGGTGTAATGCTGACTGTCAGGAATTTCAGTTGGAATGTGCATGAGATTCCAAACCACTTCCCCTACCAACCGGAAGAGAATTACACAAGTATTCTTCCTTATGCCCATATCTTCGGACTGACTTGCGACGTCATCATTCCGATGTGCATGGGAATGCACGATATCATTTTGGGCATGCCACCAATACCTTCAAATGTATCAGCCATAATGCAGGATTATCATCCGAGAATTTTTCTTGCAGTGCCATTGATTCTCAGCAAATTTGTTGAATATGCCGTGGGTGCCGAGATGAAGAGCGCCGAAGGTAGGGAGAAACTGGAACACTATAAGGAGAACAGAGAATACTGTGACATGTTGCGTGACAAGGTTCTGGCGGCCCTGGGAGGGAGAATTGAAGCCTTTGCGACAGGCGGAGCTGCCATTCCTCCACAGATTGAGGCTCTGCTGGCCTTCCAGATAAACATGCCTTTCATCACTGGGTATGGCATAACAGAATGTGCCCCGGTAATAGCCATAGGTCATAGGGGAAGCTACAAAGCTAAGTCTTGCGGAGAGTATGTTCCAAGCCTGAATGTAAAAATTGACTCAATTGACCCGGAAAATATTCCCGGTGAGATTCTGGTTAAGGGTGATAATGTTTTTGCAGGATATTTCAAGAATCCGGAAGCCACTAAGGCGACATTTACTGAAGACGGCTGGTTCAAGACTGGAGACATCGGCACAATGGACAAGGATACAACTCTGTTTATCTCTGGTCGCTGTAAAAACATGTTGCTCTCATCAAACGGACAGAACATTTTCCCTGAAGAGATTGAAGTTGTACTGAACACGCTCCCATACGTGGCAGAATCAATAATTGTACAACGTGAAAACTTCCTGCATGCGATAATTGTGGTTGATGCCAACAAAATATCGGAAAACAACCTGGATTCTGCAACGCTGAACAAAATAATGGAAGGGAATCTCAAGAAACTGAACAGTGCAATTCCGTCATACTCGTCGGTAAGCTCATACGAAATAAGACTGGAGCCTTTTGCGAAGACTCCGAAGGGAAGCATCCGCCGTTTCATGTATACCTGATCTTTTCAGGAAGGGTGCTTTCCAAAGAATACATATATTGATTCAGTCTGATGAACAGGGAAGAATTGAAGAAAATCCTACCGCATCGTGAACCTATGTTGCTGGTGGACAAGTCTGAAATAGTCGGGAACGAGGTTATTTCCGAATATACTGTACATGAGGATGATTTTTTTCTGAAAGGTCATTTCCCCGGTAACCCCATAGTTCCCGGAGTGCTGATCTGCGAAATCATGGCACAATCGAGCGTACTGCTTGTCAAGGATGCCGTAGAAAACAAACTGGCAATGTATGTGGGACTCGACAACGTGCGTTTCCGCAAATCAGTTAGACCGGGCGATACGATAGTGGTAAAGGCCTCGCTTATCAACAGAAAAGAATCTCTCTTTGTCGTAAAAGCCAAGGCTTTCGTTGATGAAACATTGTGTTGCAGCGGTACAATGTCTTTCATGGTTGTTAATCTTGAAAAAAATAAAGAACAGAATTAATGGGAAACAATATTCTTGCCGGCAAAAAAGGCATTATCTTCGGAGCGCTCAATGACAAGTCAATTGCATGGAAGGTTGCAGAGAAAGTTTCTGCAGAAGGCGCAAAACTAGTGCTTACAAACACACCTCTGTCAATGAGGCTAGGAACCATAGATCAACTCGCAAGCCAGACTGACAGTCTGTCAATACCAGCAGATGCAACATCGGTCAGCGATCTTACCTCTCTGATTGAAAAGTCGATGGAGCATTTCGGAGGGAAGTTCGATTTTGTATTGCATTCGGTTGGAATGTCACCAAACATTCGCAAAGGACGAAAGTATGAAGATACCAACTATGATTATTTCCTTAAGACGATAGATATTTCAGCCCTCTCTTTTCACAAGACACTTCAGGTTTTATACTCGATGGACGCTCTGAACGAATGGGGTTCAGTCGTAGCACTTACATACATAGCGGGCGACAGAGCGGTATTTGGATATAACGACATGGCTGATGCAAAAGCGATGCTTCAATCTATTGCCCGAAATTTCGGCCTTCTGTATGGCAGGAAAAGACACGTAAGAATCAACACAGTCTCACAGTCTCCTACTATGACTACTGCAGGAAGTGGTATTAAGGGAATGAATGACATGTTCACATATGTGGATAATGAATCACCTCTTGGAAACGCTTCGGCTGAAGATTGTGCAGGATTGGTAACAGCGCTGTTTTCCGATTACACCCGCAAGGTTACAATGCAGAATATTTACAACGATGGGGGATTCTCCAGCATGATACCGATTCCCTGGAGCAGTAAAACGACTGAATAGTTTTTTCTATCTTTGTGCAGAGACAAAGAAAAGAATAAGATGAAAAAGTCAGCAACTCTCCTGGCAATGATGGTTTTCGCATCATGTGCCATAGCCTACGAAAATGTGTCTGTTGAGGATTTCGCCAGACTTGCGGCATTGCCCGAGTCCCAGGTTCTTGATGTACGCACCTTTGAAGAGTATGAAGAAGGGCATATTCCATCTGCATATCTGGCAGATATCAGACAAGATGGCTTTCTGCAGAAGGTACAGGCAATGCTGTCTAAAGATAAACCGGTTCTGGTGTATTGCCGCACAGGAGTCCGAAGCACCAATGCCTGCGCAGTGCTGGCAGATGCCGGATTCAAAGTCTATAATCTCGAAAAAGGCATTACAGCATGGAAAGAAACTGGAAAAGAAATAACAACAGCAGATATGAAAAAAGTATTCGAGTTCATCAAGGCTTGCGGCACTTACTACTTGGCCACCGTAGATAAAGATCAGCCGCGTGTACGTCCATTTGGTACAGTAAATATTTTCGAAGACAAATTATACATTCAGACTGGTCACAAGAAGGATGTCGCAAAACAGATAGATGCGAACGGCAAAGTTGAAATCTGTGCTTTCAACGGAAAGGAATGGATTCGCCTAAGCGGGATTCTTGTATCTGACGAACGGATAGAAGCCAAGAAATCCATGCTGGATGCCCACCCGGAATTGCGAGGTATGTACAGTGAAACCGATCCCAACACCGCAGTTTATTATTTCAAGAACGCGACCGCCCGTATTTGCTCCTTCACCGATCCGGAAGAGATTATTCACTTTTAATAAATAAAAGTCAGGCGGTTGTCACCGCCTGACACTCAGATGCTTGAAAACACATCTTTCAAGACTTTCTCTATGTCCTCTATCAAGAATGGCTTGGGCATGAAATAGTCCGCTTTTGCATCGTATCCCATCTTCATGGATTTTTCGTCAGCTCTTGCTGTGAGCATGACAACCGGAATGTCCTTAAAATGCGGAGTATTTTTTATCATCCGACATAACTCCATTCCATCCATCTCCGGCATCATCACATCGGTAATGACTACGTCAACTTCATTTTCGCGAAGTTTCTCAAGTGCGTTACGCCCATTGAAAGCAAGTATCACATTCATGCCAAGATCAACCATCTCCTCCTTTACGTATTCCCTCAGGTCTGCATCATCCTCTACAAACAGCAAGGTTCTGCCCTTTATGCCTTCTTTTGCCTGTTCGGACAGGATAGCAGAACTGTCGTCGGAAGCTACAGGCGATGATTTCTCCTTGACTGAGGAATCATCTACTTTAGGACGGGAGCTGACATTGTCCGGAATATCAGGAGATATGGGCAGTTCGAACCAGAATGTTGCGCCTGCCTCATTTTTGTTGTTGACAGCACCAACGGTACCTTTGTGTGCCTCGACTATAGATTTTGCATAGGAAAGGCCTATTCCATATCCTTTCTTTTTGGTAGCCTTGAAAAAGCGCTCGAAGAGTTTTGAAGGATCAATATCACCTATTCCACTTCCATGATCTGATATAGATATACGATACGATTGTTTATCCTTACACATCTTTGACGTAACGGTGACAGGTTGACCAGGCTGATTGTGCTTGATGGCATTCGTAATCATATTGGCTATTACAATACGACATAGATCCTCGTCAATCATTACATTTCTGATTGTCGGATCATGCTCCAGAACAATGTCCATCTCATGGTTCTCAGCCTCATCACGATACTCTTCAGTTACCGTCTTCAGCCACTCGCCAAGATTAATTGATTCAAGATTCACTTGAGTGAAGCCATTCTGTACCCTGTTGGTCGTAAGAATTGTATTGAGAAGCGTCGCCATTCTCTGACCTTGCACCTGTACACGCTTTATGGTATCGACAAATTCAATGGGAAGATTATCGCTTTTCAACATCCTGTTCAATGGTCCCATTATAAGAGTAAGTGGAGTACGTAATTCGTGGGCTACGTTGATTAGGAATGTATAACGCTCCTCCTCCATCGTATTCTCCATTCTGTCTTTTTCTTCCGACTTTCTGTCTTCTTCAAGAGCTATCTGGTGTTGATAATCAAGTTTTATCTGTTCGTCCCTGTCTGCGAATCCCAGAAGAATCTGACTGTCGTCCTCACCAAGGCTGCTAACGTTCATTATATGCCAATGGGGAGAACCGGTTGAGATATCCTTAAACCTTACATCATAGGCTTCTGAATTTGAAAGACGACGTCTTATTGTTTCTGGTTTAAGAGCTATTCTCATCATGCTCCTGTCATCCTCAGACACATCCTTATTTATATATTCATCCATAAACCTGCTGAAACTTGACCCTCTCTGATATTTGAGTTCTACGGCAGTAGGTCTTTTCCGGACCTCCATCTTGTCATCATTTATATCCACAAGATATATGGAGTCATATTTTTCTGCAAAACGGTCGATAATGCGCTTGTTGACCTGTGATTCAATCTCATTATCAATATCTGACCTTCTTGCTTTTGATAGGAAGAAAGACAGCAGGAACAGCACGAGAAGCAAGAAAAGTAAAATGAAAATCCAGGGATAGTCAACAGCCCACTCTACAAGAGAATGGGGAGTCTCAAACGAAGGAATCCACTTGTTATTGAAACGCACAAGCGACCCGTCACTATTCATTTGCAATATGGCTTCCTCTATCTGAGAGGAAAGAGCGCCCTTCCTTGCAATACCGATACATTCCGAACAGATACCGAGACTTGTCTGACTCTTTATACCTCTGATACCCATTTTTTCCAAGACAGCTTTTCCAACTGAATATCGGGCCACAACATAGTCCAAGCGCCCCTTCCCAAGTGCAGAGAAAGCCTCTTCATAGGTAGAGAACAAAAATGGGGAGTCTTCCGGCAAAATCCTTGTGAGCAGTAAGATGGAATTGCCTTCCTCCTTCATGCCTATCCGTTTGCCATGAAGTCCGCTTTTTGAGGAGACACGTTCCTTTCCGAAAACCGCTATATCATCGACTGCAATCGTTGAAGACTTGATAAATCCGGGGACTTTACCTTCTCTAATGTCTTCTCCGTCACACGTCAGGAGTATGTCTGCTCTTCCCTCTTCCATATCAGATACGGCCTCCTCCCAAGACTTTGGAGTTATTTCGAGACTCATATTCAATATATTGGCTATATAGTACAGAACCTCGACGTCATGGCCAGTCGGGACATTGTTCTTGTCCATATAGGAATAAGGTTTATAACTTTGGTCAGTCACAACCTTGAGAGTAGCGTACCTCCCATTTGCCGGAACGACCTCAATCTCAGGTTCTTTTTTGAAGAACCCTGATGCATAGAGGATGAAAGCAGCACAGATCGCTATTGTCACCACAGATGCAATCACTGTAATAGTCTTGAATCCTTTTTTTTCCATATCAAATAAAGGTTTTCAGGTTCTTCTCCGGAAGAAGGTCAGTATGCAGAAATCACTATCCATCTTCCTCGTATCATAGTCTCTTATTAGTCTTGGAATTGTATTGTAATCCATCATGCACTCCATGACTTCACCCCAACAAGACTTGACTGTTGCCGAACGTGTAAATGTGTCGTTCCCATGAAAGACATACAAAGACAGTTCTCCTTTGTTGTCAAGTTTCCATTCACCATTCTCGGTTTTTATGCATGACGTCACAGTCTCCCTGAACAGAACATATCTGTTTTCTGTCATGAATTCAATACCAAAATCAAAATTCCTGTTTTCAGTAAGAATCTTTTTCCTGCCAATGTAGAAATCTTCTCTGGCCAACACCCAATGACCGATCATCTGATTCGCCCAGAAACGGCGCATGAGAAGAGCTTTCAGATTTACAGACATAACTGGCTTACTGTTAATTATTCCTTTCCTGATTTCTGAAAGCAGACGGCGACATTCCGGTTTCCTGCCTGAAAACGGAACTGAAATACTGAATCTCGGTGAAACCTACAGCAGAGGCAATATCGCCGATAGACCTATCTGTGCTGGCCAGCAACTCTTTGGCATGGTCAATACGAACCTTGCGTATATACTTGACTGCAGGCATCCCGAGGACACGAACCATTTTCTGTGCCAATGTTGAACGGGAGATGCAAACATAATCTGCAATTTTCTCGACACTGAGGTCCGGGTCACTCATATTCTCAGTTATGAAGTCACGGACTTTGAGCATGAAACGCTCATCGGCATTAGTAAGAGACTGACCGGTAACAGGCTTCTCAATGACACGAGCATACTTATGCTTCAACTCGTGTCGTTTCTTCAGAAGAATCTTGATGAGTTTGAACAAAGTATTGGCATCAAAAGGCTTGGCCATAAAAGCATCGGCACCTGCCGAGAGACCAGTATTCTGGTTCATTGCGTCACTCTGCGAAGTGAGCAGTATGATTGGAGTGAATTCAAAGACAGGATTATCTCTCAAGGATTTGCATAAATCAAATCCATCCATACGAGGCATCGCAATATCACTTATAACGACATCCGGTTTCCTTTCGTTAGCAATATCAAGAGCCTCACGACCATTATTTGCTATATAAATAACCTTGAACAGAAACTCAAACTTGTACTTAATCAGTTTTTGTATGTCCTTCGAGTCATCGACAAACAGTAAACTGAGTCCTGTAGTATCGAACTCCACATCGTCATTAATTTGCCTCGGTACAATCTCCACAGCACTCTTGTACTGAATGTTCTCTGGCTGGACAGGCAGATGAAGAGTGAAGACGGATCCACTATTGCCATCGCTTTCTGCAGTAATGTCACCTCCAAGCATTCTTAACAACTCTCGGGAATGTGACAAACCGATACCATTGCCTTTTACGTCTTTATTCTCTCGAAAATCGCGTTTGAAAAGAGTTTCGGAGTCACATTTAAATCCTCGCCCCTGGTCCTTTACGAAGATATCAACCTTGTCGTCGACTGGCTTTATTCCAACCGTAACGATTCCTCTTCTTGAATATTTCAAGGCATTGCTCATAAGGTTGTTGAACGCAGTTTCGAGGACTTTCACGTCTGTATCTATGACAATATCTGAAGGAGCAGGCTGGAAATCGATGATCAAACCTTTTCTTACTGCTTCAGACTTGAACAGCAAGGCCGTGTCTCCAACCCATTCATTGAGGCTGACCTCTTCAAGCATCAAGTCCTTCCCCTCAAGTTTGGAACGGTCGTTCTGAAGAATAAGATTAACCATGTCAGACATCTTCTCAACCTGCCGAAACATGTTTTCAGCACTATCACGATGTATGCTGTCAGGTATAAGCCCTTCCCTCTCATCAGTAAGATAGTTGGTTACAAGCGACAGTGGAGTCTTTATTTCATGGGCAATACTGGTCTGAAACCGTACCCTATCCTCAAGAAGAGAGTTTTTCTGTCTTAGCATTTCAGCTTCATTCTTCCGGCGTTGCCTTCTGAAGCGCACAAGCACCAAATTGGCAACAGTAGCAGTAAGAAGGAGCATTAATGCTATAATGACCCAAGCCGACTGATAAGGAGGTTTTCTTACATCGACAACCAAAGATGTCTGCGGTTGTGTCCAGCCATTGGTGCTGAGATATGAAGTCTTCAGAAGATATTCGCCATGTGAAAGACGCGGCAAATTGAAAGTCATGTCGCTTCCTTCTACCGAATAGGCCAATTCACCGTCCTTCTCAAGCAGGAATCGCATCAGATGCGTCCTGAAAGCATTGGAACTGTCTATTATGAACCTCGCTTGTACAGTTCCCGAACTGCCGCTCAACGAAACAGGTTTTTCCCCGTCGTGCACCGACAGATCAATAAACTCTCCGTCAACCATAAGAGAATAGCATCTGACTGTATGATCAGTACGTTTTGTGCTAATCTGATTGTCCGAGCCGACAACCATAAGGCCAGAAGTGCTCGGAAAATACATGTTGCCGGTTTTTTTTGAAGAAAGAGTAAAGTAATGCAGAAACTCTCTGGAAACGACTCCATCCTCATTCGTAAAAAACATTTTCACGTCATTATAAGAGTCGTAACTGATAAGAATGCCTTTATATGTAGAAATCCAGATCTTGTCATTCTGATCGACGCAGATGGAACAATATTCTCCGTATTGATCAGAACTGTGAAGAGTTTCCGTTTTATCGGTCGCAGGGTCATACCGCAAAATTCTATCGGGTTCAATAAACCAGATCCGTTTCTTGGAATCTGCTGCCAGACTCTTAAAGCTATGCTTTCCGACATCCTGGCTTTTGAACAGCAACCTCAGTTCATTGGTTCCGTAATCCAGCCTTACAAGGGAGCCTCCGCTTGAAATCACAGCATAGGAAGGTTCAACCAACACTGCGTCAATGAATGAGTTCCTTTCGAGTCCTGCAAGAGAAAGATCCAGATACTCGGCGCTTCCGTCCTTCAGATTGACAATACGATGTCCTTTAATACCATTGCAACAAAGAATACTGGAAGCATTATTCAAAGAATAGAAGGACTGCCTCTCACCATCTTCCATGAACGAACGGGTTTTAATGCCGGAAACCTTGTCAAAGAACCATGTCCCTTGATCGGAATTGAACAGAAGTTGTCCTTCACCATATTCGCAGAGACTATTGATTCTCATAAAATCTGTTTCAGGATATGTCTTACTCTCTCCATCCTCCTCGTCGTACCTGATTATGCCGGATCCATCAGTACCAAACCACATCATTCCATATCCATCCTGTACTGCTGATATTGGAACCAATAATCTCTGCATTGAGTTAGAAGCCGGGCCAGACATGGAATAGATGAAAGACCTCTTCCAAAGTACAATGCCGGCATAAGCCGTTCCAAATATGATTTCCTGCCTGTCCCTTGCAGCCAGGACACAAGTTACATTGTTCAGGACGGAACCTTCAAGCTGTACAGATCTGCCGGAAATCACATCCAACAAGAAAGACCCCTGGCTGTTCGTGCAGACCATCAGTTGTCTGCCGTCAGGCATCGCATTCATGAAAGTAATATCTCTTATGCCCTCTATTTCAAATGATTTGTTCTGCTTGAAATCACCCTCAGGGACAAGACCCATGACTTTTCCTTCATGGTTGGCTATCCAAAGTATCCCTCCGTTGTCTAGTTCCATCGCTGAAACCTCACCATCATAAACCAGAGATCCAGACATGCTGTTTTGGTCTATTTTCACATCGAGAACACCTCTTTCAGGATCGAGAAGAACAAAATGGTTATCCCCCATCTTCTTTATATCAATCACGTTCAGTATGATATCTGCCCTCTCAGGAGCGCCTAATATCGCCATCTGCCTGGTTTCGAAAGAATATGAGCACAGACGGTTCAGAACCTGATCGAAAAAAAACACGTTTTCACCATCAACTATGACTTTACCGGTAACAACACCGGATCCGTCCGGATGGTTTATGAAAAAACTCTCATTCCTGTCAAAGTCATAATCAACCAGATGGTTATCAGCGGCTATTACAGTTCTCTTGCCGCAGGCAATAGATCTCACATTCCCGAGATAAACAATACTGCCCTGCACGGATATTGTGTTTACCCTGGTAATTCTTCCGTTAGAGACAACATCAACGCCCAAAGGAGAGCCAACCCATATCCGATCCTGTACATCGGTCTCCAGCGTATTCACAGCCTGACATGAAAGGCCGTCCCTTGCCGTTATATTTTCCAACTGAATATGACCAGACTCCTGCGCCCCTGAAAATAAGGAACCTGAAAGCGCCAATAAAGCTGCCAAGACTTTTGCACAACGATTCATAATCAAAGAGTCTGATTTACACTTTCATCCGAACAATTATGTTTTCATGTCTAAAGTTATGAATTTTACACTACATTTTTCACAAAACCGTCAATTTTTCAACATAGCGAAATTTCAAGCGTTCTTTTTAGTATACAGACATCCAGGATGTGACTGGACCAAACCCTTCATTTCAAGTTCCAGAAGAATGTTCAGCATCTGTCCGATTGGAATGTCACATTCCGAAACCAACATGTTTATTTCAACTCCTGAACGAACTTTTCCCACGGCATCAAGTACCTTCATGGACAATTCATCAATATCAGGAAACAATTGATTCTGAACAGGTATTTTAACTTTAGGTATATTCCATCCCATATCTTTTACAAAATCCTCCGCAGACTGTATAAGGCCTGCCTTGTTGTTGCGTATCAGAAGATTGCAGCCTTCTGAATAAACATCACCTACAGCTCCTGGAAAGGCGAAACAAGGACGGAAGTAACTCTCTGCAATGTCTGCGGTAATTAAGGAACCTCCCTTCATTGCAGATTCAACTACAACAACCGCGTCAGCTAATCCCGCGACTATTCTGTTCCTGCTGACAAAATTCCGCTTGAGCGGTTCTGTTCCACTGGAAAACTCTGTAACCAATCCGCCCATGTTAACCATGAGACCGGCATCTTTTCGGTGTGAGGCTGGATATATCCTGTCAAGCCCGTGTGCAAGGACACCTACTGTCGGTAAAGAGCATTCAATCGCAGCACGGTGTGAAGCAATGTCTATACCATATGCCAGCCCGCTTATAACAAGAATTCCAGGACAAAGTTGCGACAAATCTCTGACAAAAGTTTCCGCAAGCCGTTTTCCGTAGACTGTCGCCTTGCGCGTACCAACCACAGCCACGGTATGTTCTGCATTCAGATTAAGGTTTCCTAATGTGTACAGTATTAGAGGCGCATCCTGACATTCAGTCAGACGGGCCGGATAATCATCATCTCCTGGCATCAGACACCTGATCGCGTTCTTGTCTATGAAACAGAGTTCCTTTTCTGCTTCACAAAGTGACTCGGAGTCATCCAGCGCCTCAATAAGACGCTGACTGACCCCGGGCACTATATTTACGAGATCCTTACCTAGCCTGAAGATGTCCAATGCGTTGCCTACACTCTGGTAGAGGAACTTAGCCTCTGCCGGTCTGATTTTCTCAATTTTTGAGAGGGTGAGCAACGCCGTCAGTTCATCTTTGGGCGTTATCACGTGAGTATTAATTACAAGGCCTTTACAGCATCCTGATACTTTGCGAACTCAAGATCATTAAGAGCCTTGGCTCTCAAGCTACTGTCAGCCGCCACAGCCTTCTTTAAGTTCTGGGCAACGGCAGCGGCATCATTTGTACGGGCCGCAATAATTGCACTCATGTAGTAAACATTGCCTGAAGGATTCTTAATCGAAGAAATAACCCTATTGGCATTGTTGTAATCCTTATTCAGGATATATGCAAGAGCCTCAGCCTCAGTGTTAGAGCCCTTCAATGATTCAAGAGCGCGAGAATACTGACCCTGAGCAATGTAGCTGGTTCCGAGAGCCTCTTTGTTTTCTGCACTGTTTCCACCCTTTGACAGGTGAGACAGAGCCTCATTCAGGTTACCCTGAGCCATGCACAGATTAGCGAGATTGGTATGGACTTCAGGTGCTGAAGCATTCAGCGAAAGAGCCTTGTGCAACTGTCTTGAAGCGGTAGCAAGGTCACCTGCTTCAAAGGCTATCACACCGAGGTTATTGTATGCACGGTAGTCGTTGGGATAAAGGTCAGTTGTCTTAGTGTAGATGTCCTTCTTCTCAGCCACATTGTCTGTCAAGGTTGCAGCATACAACATCTCATTGCAGCTCAGAACCTTCGGATCAGACTTGTAGGCAGCCTTGATTTCGTCATCGCTACGGCCGATTATCTGATAGTTCAAGGTTAACCGGGCACGGCGCAACTGCGGAAGAATATCCTCGGCAAGTTCTGCATATACGGATGAAAGGTTCTTGATTTCAGCCTCCCTGCGCTCAGGATCGCTGTACATGGAAAGTACACGAAGTATGAGATCCTTGTCCTGCAGGTTGGATTTCTCGACCAAAGTCCTGAATCCGTCCCAATCCTCAGCTGTATATTTTGAGTCAAGAGAAGTGTTCAGCTTGCTGTTCTTCATCTCTTTTTTGATGTAGTTGACAGCATTCTTCTCACGCTGACTTGCCAGATTGTCATTCAGTTTCATTCCTCCATCAGGAGATGCGTAAGCAGAAACCTCTACGTTCTCAACACCATAGTTCTTGGTATCGCCAGCCACAGTCTTCATCGATTCCTTAAGGGCTGTAATAGCATCGCTGTTGGTCTCACTGGCACGAACATTGGCCTGCTGGATAACGAACATAATGTTAGCCTCCTGAGCCTGTTTGATTATACGCTGGAAAGCATCCTCTGAGTTGGCATTGTTTGCGTTTGCAGCGGCAGCACGATAGATATTCTCTGTAGAGATGACACCATCGGCAACCTTTACGGCCGGGATTTCCACCTTCTTGCCGTTAACAGTAGCGTCAAATGTCATGTAAAGTTCCGATTTCTCCATTTCAGGCTGATAGGGGAACGAGAACTTTGTCGAATATGCATATCCGTCTTTGAAAGGAACAACGAGATTGTTGCCTTGGATATTCTCTCCCTGGAAAGTAACGGGATCCGACTTGACAGAACCGCCGTTCCACTTCAAAACCGGAGTAACAGTGACCACAGCCTTCTTGTTAAACCACTTTGAGGGGAAGAAGCCGTTTACAGTAACAGGAACCTGACCGCCCACTTCCTCAAGAATGGGAGGGGTAACCTTGAAAGCTTCCTCAGAAAGGCTCATGTTGGATTTGCATGATGCCAATAGAAGAACACCTGCACTCAGAAGAGCGAAACGCAAAAATTTAGACATATCAAAAATATTTTTAAGTTGTTTTGTTTAAACACATTCTCACTCAATCATGCAAATATAGTTAAAAAACGTCATTATGCAGATTTTTCAAGTTTATATTTGAAAAAAAATCAATCGTCATGCGAATTGCGCGGATGATGTGCCAGTATTTCTTCTCTCAAACGACTTCTGTCTATGTGGGTGTATATTTCGGTCGTTGCGATTTTCTCATGTCCAAGCATACTCTGAATAGCTCTGAGATTAGCACCACCTTCCAAAAGGTGAGTGGCAAAAGAATGTCGGAATGTATGAGGGCTGACCTTTTTGGTAACACCTGCCAGTCTGGTATGTTTTTTTACTATATCGAAAACCATCACCCTACTCAGTGGCTTGCCAGTTCTATAACTGACAAACAGAAAATCCTGAAAGCCGGGTTTTATCTCTATATGACAACGGTCTGTCATATAAAGTCTGATCTCGTTCAGAGCTCTGTCTGAGACAGGTACCAGACGCTGTTTGCTGCCTTTTCCAGTTACTTTGACAAAACCATCCTCGAAAAACATTTCAGACAGTTTCAGATTACACAGTTCAGAAACCCGGAGACCGCAACTGTACAAGGTCTCCAAAATAGCCCTATTCCGTTGTCCATCGGGAAGAGAACGGTCTATCGAAGCAATAATCCTGTCTATTTCACCTACCGTCAGCACCTCTGGAAGATACATTCCTGTCTTTGGGGATTCAAGCATCTCGCTGGGATCAGACTGAATATATCCATCTGTAACAAGAAACCTGAAAAAAGATCTGATTCCCGAAATAATACGACCTTGAGACCTCGGTGAGACTCCCAGGTCGTAAAGTGTGGCAGCAAAGGAATGCAAATGATCCAAGGTCGTATCGCAGACTTCTACTCCCTGGTCATCCAGAAAAGACAGCAACTTCAAGACATCATCAGTATAAGCCTGAACTGTGTTGGACGACAGAGACTGCTCAAGCAGAAGATACTGTCTGAAACGCGTCAAAAGCTCTGTTTCCATAATCCGACAAATGGTTCTCCCATAAGACTAATCTGAACTATTTGCATTATATTTGCGATTGCAATTGCAAAGGCAACACCAGCAAGCGTCAAAGTTACTCTATTTTTCTTTATGACAGAACTAGGGACAGGATACACGGGCGAGGAAGCGCTGGAAGAGTATATCAGCGCCCATATAGATACCGAGGGAGAACTGCTCTCAGCCTTGTATCGGGAGACCAACATCCACCTGCTGAACCCACGCATGGCCTCCGGTCATATTCAGGGAAGATTACTCAAAATGCTGACTTCGATGATTAAGCCGAGAACAGCCCTGGAAATAGGGACTTTCAGCGGGTACTCTGCAATATGCATGGCAGAGGGACTCCCGAAAGGAGGGTTATTGCATACTGTCGAATGTAACGATGAACTTGAAGAATTCATTTCCAAATGGATTGCAGGGTCTGGATATATGGACAGAATCATTCAACATTCAGGCAACGCTCTACGGCTTGTGCCGGCAATGGGATTACTGTTTGACATGGTTTTCATTGATGGGGACAAACGCCAGTATCCCGAATACTATGTGATGGTTATGGACTATCTTGCAGAAGGAGGCTATATCATAGCCGACAACACTCTATGGGACGGGCATGTTATTTCACCCGATTATGACAACGACGCCCAGACAATCGGAATACGGAGATTCAATGACATGGTTGCTGCAGACGAAAGAGTCGAGGTGTCAATGATTCCAATGCGCGACGGACTGACTCTGATCAGGAAAAAGAATTAAGGAGAACTTCATATGGACAATACCAGGCAACAGAAGATTTCGCGTTTGGTTCAGAAGGAACTTAGCGAAATGTTCCTCAAACAGACGAAACTGACAAAAGGACTGTTAGTAAGCGTAAGCGGTGTCCGCATCAGCAGCGACCTGCAGATTGCAAACGTTTATCTTAGCGTCTTCCCCTCGGAGAAAGCCGTCGAAACAGTCAGGAATGTGAACGAAAACGTAAAATCACTCCGATTCGACTTCGGACAGAGAGTGCGTCACCAACTTAGGGTTATTCCTGATTTCCGGTTCTTCGTAGATGATTCTCTTGACTATGTTGAGCATATCGATGAGTTACTGAAAAAATAAGCCTGCATCTTGTACCTTCCTTTTTTCATAGCCCGCAGATATTTTTTCGGACGTAAGTCCAGAAATGTCGTCAATGTGATATCTCGTATCACCATGGCAGGCATCGCACTGTCTTCCCTGGCCATGATTTGCACCTTGTCCGTATTTAACGGTTTTTCAAGTCTGATGACGTCCCTGTTCACAGGATTTGACCCGGAGCTCAGAATTGTTTCTGTCAAGGGAAAGACCTTCAACCCGCAAAATGGATTATCAGATATAGTTTTTGCCAAGAATTACGTTGAGGCATCAACCTGTTCCTTCAAAGAACAAGCGCTTGTTAAAAGCGGCAACAACCAGCAGGTTGTCACCGTGTTAGCCTTGGACGAAAACTACAAGCAAGTGTATGATCTAGACAACCTCCTAATCGGAGACGGGCATTATTTGCTGAAAGACAGCGTATGCGAATATGGTATCATGGGCATTGGTCTTGTCTATAGCCTGGACTGCGGCATGAATCCCGCATTTCCCCTAACCCTATACGCCCCGAAGCGTGGTGTGAAAGTCAACATGAACAACGTAACAGCAAATTTCAACAGCGCACCTTTCTATTCTCCAGGGTTGGCTTTCCAAGTCAGCCAGCCGTCTTATGACAACAGTTATGTAATAGTACCGATGAGTCTTGCCAGACGTCTTTTCGATAAAAGTACCGAAGTAACGTCAATCGATCTGAAAATCAAAGATAACTTTTCAGTAAGGAAAGCCCGTAGAGATTTACAGACATCTGTAGGGCCCGACTTCAAGGTAATGGACCGCTACGAGCAACAGTCCGATATTTTCAGGATAGTAAAACTTGAAAAATTCATCTCCTACCTCTTTCTCTCATTCATCCTTCTAATAGCCTGCTTCAACATAATAGGTTCCTTGATTATGCTCATTATCGAGAAGGAAGGAGACACAGAAGTGCTGTCATGTCTGGGATTGTCGCGCAACTCTATCAGTAACATTTTCATTATCAACGGCATCCTTGTCTCGATTTCAGGAGCAGTTGCCGGGCTGGCGATTGGTATTGTACTGGCACTTCTGCAACAGCATTATGGATTCATCCCATTAGGGAACAACGGAGGGTTCATTGTCGATTCCTATCCGGTAAAAGTCAAGTTTGCAGATGTCATAATCGTACTACTTACCGTAACCGCCACATCTCTTGCGACAGTCTGGCCAATTAAGAAGATCGCCTGGAGATTTGTCGGGAACAAAGAAAAAGAAACGCTTTAGACAGCTACTGTTTCTGCCTTGATTTTTTCTTTAAGAAACAACGACGCGGACGGCAGGAACCTTTCCGTCGATTCTGTCGTAAGATAGCGGCAACCACCGCCCTTTGTGCATTTTACATCTATTTCAGGATGACGTTGAAGATAGTTCTGCAGAGAGGAAGCCACATAATCACCCTGGCAGACAAGCCGTATATCATCCGAAACATATTTGCGGATTTTCTCAAGCATGAGCGGATAATGAGTGCAACCTAATATCACAGTATCCATAGCAGGGTCTTTTGCTATAAGATTGCGAACGTGTTTTTCTATGAAATAGTCCGCCCCTTCCGAATCGTACTCGCCTGTTTCAACCAACGGAACCCAAATAGGGCAAGCCTCTCCGGTAACAGTAATATCCGGGAACAGCTTGCGGATTTCCATGGGATAGGACATCGACTTAATTGTCCCGGGAGTAGCGAGTATTCCGACATGACGACTCTTGGTCAGCGAACCTATACTCTCAACAGTGGGTCTTATTATTCCGAGAACTCTTCGGTTTACGTCAAGTCGTGGAAGATCATTAACCTGAATGGTCTTCAAAGCTTTGGCTGAAGCTGTGTTGCATGCAAGTATAACAAGATGGCATCCCCGTTCAAACAGTTTCTCCACACATTGCGAGGTAAACTCGTATACCACCTCAAACGAGCGCGTTCCGTAAGGAGTACGGGCATTGTCTCCAAAATATAGATAATCGTACTGGGGAAGATTCTTCCTGATCCTGTCCAGTATGGTAAGACCTCCATAACCGGAATCAAAGATCCCTATTGGGCCAGCTCCTTCAGGAAAACCCGTTCTTCTCATCATATTTTTTTCGGTTGATTACTCTTCTTTTTTCTCTTTAGGATTGACGGAAATGCCCAGGGCCCTGTAGACTGGAACTGAAATATCAATTCCTTTATCCTGATTGATGAACAGGTATGAATGGCTGCCCATATCAATTACATAATCCAGCTTCATCTGCTTTCCTATTCTGTTTATTGCATTCAGAAGCTTTACCTTTATCGGCTCAAGAAGAGCCTCTCTCTCTTTGGCCAGAGACTCCTTTGCAGAGCGGTTGAACTCCATATTCTCATCGTAAAGCAATTGAAGCTCCTTCTGTCTCTTCATGATGATTGTCTGTGACAACAGTTTCTGACCGTGCAAATACTCAGTGTACTGACGGTAAAACTCATTCTGTTGTCTGGATATTTCCTCGGAGTACTCATCCTGAAGCTTCTGCAACTTATCCTCAGCCTTTTTGTATTCAGGCATCAGCATTATAGTCTCGTCAAAGTTCAGATAGCCGAAACGTCCTTCCTGGGCAAAGGAGACCAGAAACAGAGTCAATGCGAACAATAATGTTGTGAATCTTTTCATGCAACCGAAAAAAAAGTGGGAAGTGACAACCCCGCTTCCCACCGATTATTAACGTTAGGCTTACTTGATACCGAGCTTTGACTTGACAAGAGCCGTGACATCAGTCGTGGCACTCTTGCTCACATATGGAATAACATTGTCGGAAGAGTCGAACACACAGATATAACCACCTTCGTCTCCAACCTCCTGGATTGCTTTCAGGACCTTGCCTGAAATCTCAGCCATCTTCTCTTGGGACACCTTCTGAAGATTCTGCTGACTGTCCTGATAGAACTTGTTCATTTTTTCGTAAAGTTCCTGGAGTTCCTGCTCACGCCGCTGTTTAATGTTGTCAGGCAGAGTAGAGGCCTGAGCTTCATAATCAGAATTTTTTTTGGTCAACTCTTCCTGCAGATAAGTCAACTCCTCCTCATACTGTTTCTGCAGCGTCTGCAATTCGTTCTGAGCCTGGGTATATTCGGGCATAAGCTGTATAATGGAACCGGAATCCACATTTCCGAATTTCTGAGCAGACACACACATTGGCGCAAGAATCAGCGCCATGACAAATAACTTTTTCATATGCTTATCTTAATAAATAATCGTACTGGTTAACGCAAAGGTAATCATTAAAATTTAATATCCCATCTTTTCTAGAACTTCATTGCTGATATCTATCTTGGGAGAGGCGTAAATCACGCTGCCTGCCGAAGCCCTGTCTATAACCATAGAGTATCCTTTTGCATCGCTGACAGACTTGACAGCCTCGTAAATCTCGTCCTGAATAGGAGCCATCAGACTCTCGCGCTTTTTGTAATATTCGCCACCATCGGGACTGAAATACTGGCGTTTCAACTCGCTGGCAGACTTCTCCTTTGCCACTATTTCCTCCTCTTTCTTGGTCTTTTGTTCCTCTGAAAGGAAAAGGGCCTCGTTCTGATAGTTCTTGTAGAGGGTCTGCGCCTCCTGCGAAATAGCCTCCACTTCTGCCTGCCATCTCTTGGACAACTGATTCAGCTGCTCGTTGGCGCGCTCATAAGCCGGTATCTTGCCTAAAATGTACTCCATGTCGATAAGCGCGAATTTCTGTGCTCCAGCCGTCAAGGCCAGTACGCACACAACTGAGAAAATTGTAATGAACTTTTTCATATCGCATTATTTTAATTGGTTACAACTTTTTGATTTGACAAGGAATGCAAGGATTAAAAGGGTTCACTTAATAAATCAAAACTACTTTGAACAAACTTTAATCCGACATCAGAATTCCTGCCCCAGAATGAAGTGAATCTGACTACCTCCATACTGTCTTGTTCCATATACGGGATCGAAACCATAAGCCCAGTCAAGTCCCATCATACCAATCATAGGAAGGAATACGCGTACCCCAACTCCGGCCGAACGCTTCATATCGAACGGATTGAATGATTTTATGTCAGTCCATGCATTTCCGCCCTCAACAAAAGCCAAGGCGTAAATTGTAGTCGCATTTTCCATCATAAGCGGATACCGCAGTTCAGCAGACATACGTGAATATGCATATCCTTCACCGCTTGGTGTCAGACAGCCATTCTCATATCCCCTGAGACCGATAGTCTCGGTGGCATATGCATAAGATGCTCCGCTCATACCATCGCCACCCACGTAAAAAGTCTCAAACGGTGACCTCTTGAATCTGTTATATGAACCCAAAATACCGAACTCAAAGCGAGTCATCAGTACGAGATTCCTTTTCTGTCCGCTGGTCAGTGACGTATAGGTTCTCGCCTTGAATTTCCACTTGTGGTACTCTATCCATTTGTGCTTTTGCTGCAGTTCTTGCTGATAAGTAGCAGAAGAACGGTCTGAAGCCAGACCTTCATAGTTGACTCCGTCAAACAGCGAGTATGGGGGAGTAAGCGAGACGCTGAACGATATGTCCGAACCGACACGGGGGTAGATGGCATTGTCCGTGCTGTTACGTCCGAAAACTATATTAAGACTCAAATTGTTGCAGCTTCCATTGTTAATCAGGAAATATGACCAGTCCTTGAGATTGTATCTTGTGTAAGAAAGTTCAGCGTAAAGAGTGAACAGGTCGTCAGGCCATCTTAAACGCGTTCCCCATCCAATTGAAGCTCCAAGCATCGAAAAGCTCTTGTCCGGATCATAGAAAGACTCATAGTTGTAATAGTTTCCTCCGTACACTCCGTTCCCATACTGACCTATGCCGTACATATACTGCATGTAGTTGTTGTAATAGGAGGAGTTGTAGTAATTATCGCTTATGTCAGTCTGTTTTGAGTAGAAAAAGCCGAAAGACAAAGTGTTCGGTCTGTTACCACCCAACCACGGTTCCATGAATGAAATACTGTAAGAATGATAGTAGCTTCCATTTGTCTGTCCGCTGATTGAGAAAGTCTGTCCATCACCCTGAGGCAAAAGGAAACGGCGGTTTGCACTCTTATGGAACAGATTGAACATCGAAAAGTTTGTAAACTTAAGAGCTACTCTGCCTATAACACCTGTCTGACCCCAACCCGCCGAAAGTTCAATCTGATCATTGGCTTTCGACTCCAGATTCCAGTCTATGTCAACCGTTCCGTTCACCATGTCGGGCTTGATATCATACTGAATCGACTGAGGATTGAAATGTCCCATCTGTCCAATCTGTCTGAAAGAACGTTCCATTGCATCAGTGGTGAAAAGGTCGCCTGGACGGGTATACAGTTCACGACGCACTACATTTTCATATACACGGTCATTGCCATAGATACTGACTTTGTTGATAGTGGCCTGCGAACCTTCAGAAATCCTTATCTGCAGATCGATACTGTCGTTCTCGACATTCACCTCGACAGGATCGATCCGACAGAACACATAACCGTTATTGTAGTATAGCAGTCTGCCTACAGCGTCCTCATCCTTATTTAGCCTGTCATCTAGTTTTGTCTGGTCATAAACATCACCGGGTTCCATCTTGAGGAGTTCGGACAACTGGTCGCTGTTATAAACAGTATTGCCAACCCACTCAATATTTCGGAGATAATACTTGTTGCCTTCAAAAATTGTAAGAAAAACGTCGACCGTCTTATCATCATGGCTAACCACACTGTCTTCAACGATATAGGCATCCCGGTACCCCATTTCGTTGTACTTGGTTATTATGTTGTTCTTGTCATTCTCGTATTCCTTGTCAATGAACTTTTTAGAACGGAAAAAGTCGCGAAGATTGCCCTTCTCGTTGGTCTTTTTCATTGATTTCTTTATTTGAACGTCGCTCAGCAACTCATTTCCTTTCAGAATGATACTGTTCACCTTGACCTTCTCCTTCTTATCAACAAAAACGTCCACAAACACTCTGTTTTCCGCATCAGGATCATCGCGCTGGGCCACACGAATCTCTGCATTCTTGAAGCCCTTCCCGTCATAATAACGTTTGATCAGACGCTCGGCCCTGTCCATCATGTTAGGAGTTACATGGCCTCCTTTTATCAGGCCTATCTTTTCTTCAAGATCGTCAGACTCGCCCTTCTTTATACCATGAAAAACAATACCGGAGACTTTTGGACGTAGTGCCAACTGTATGTCCAGATATATTTTGTTACCTACTATCCGAGGCGAGGAAATACTGACATAAGAAAACATTCCGTGTTTCCAATAGCGACGCACGGCGTCTGTAACATCTTCCGGAACATTTATCGTCTGACCTTCAGACAACCCTGAAAGATTCTTGAGAACCGTCTCGTCATAATCATCCACACCGGAGACAGAAATGCCGCCGATGACGTACTTACGACTTGACCCGTTGTATATGAAAGTCGGGTTCTCTATGACGTTTTCCTCCGGTTCCCCTGCATCATAGCCCTCCTCCTGCGCGCAGAGAGAAGTCGACAATACAAACCCGCAAAGCAGGATTCCGGTCAGACAGATTTTTCTCAGCTCGTACATCATCTTTTTCTGAAATTCCGTCATTTCTGGTTATCTGCTCCAGTCACCTGTGCGCTTGTCAGTCCGAATCTTCTCTCACGGTTCTGGAAACTGTATATAGCCTTACACAGTTCCTCCTTGTCAAAGTCCGGCCAATAAACATCCGTGAAATACAGTTCAGAGTATGAGGCCTGCCACATCAGGAAATTGCTCAATCTGATCTCCCCCCCGGTACGTATTATCAGATCGGGATCAGGCATGAAACTTGCATTCAGTTTCGAGGCAAACTTCTCCTCATCTATATCGTCAGGGTTCAGAATGCCATTCCTGACATCTTCCGCAAGCAATCTGGCAGCTCTTGCAATCTCCCAGCGAGACGAATAACTCAATGCAATCACAACCTCTGCTCTGGTATTGTTCTCAGTGGTCTTCATACACTTCTTAATCCGATTCCGCACTATCAGCGGAATTCTGTTGAGGTCACCGATCATACGAAGCCGGGTGTTGTTATCCATAAATATTTTCTCTTCCAGATTGGACAAGACCAGATTCATCAGTACCTTTACCTCTTTTGGAGGACGCTTCCAGTTTTCGGTGGAAAAAGCATACAGAGTGATATACCTGACACCCAGGTTTACTGCATCTTCAACGATAGACCATGCCCTCTTGGTCCCTCTGGAATGGCCTTCTGCACGTTCCAGGCCGTGTTCTTTGGCCCATCTGCCGTTTCCATCCATTATTATTGCTATATGGGTCGGAATCCTGTTTCTGTCTATCTTATCCTCGTACGACATAATCTGTACCGTATTATCAAAAAAGCCTATTCGTTACAGTCACATGACTTGGCAAAAATGTCATAAGTAAGAGTCAGCATTGTAAAACAGTAGCTGTCTTTATTCTTCATGAAACCACTCTTGATCTGCAGAGGATCACTACCCGCATTCTCAGTAACATCCAGTCGGTCAGAGGAACTGAAACGCATTGTCCATTCAAGACAAAGATTCAGTCTGTCGGCAATCTTGTACTTTACACCGATTCCGATGGGGAAATTGACTGCAAAATCATTATTTGCAGGCTTTGGTGCAAAAGTCATCCCTACTCCTATCAGGTAATAGGGGACAAGCCTGTGACAGTCGTTGTATGTCGTCGTTCCATAAGCAAGAAAATTACCCTCAATCTGAACCCCTAAATCGAAAACCGTTCTCTTGAAAGAAATCGCTTCAGGATAGGTGCGGTCATTGATCCAGGACGTATTGCCCGAAATGCCGGCAGCTACCAGATTCGACTTGAGTGCAAACCTGTGATTGATTCTGTAACGTGCGGTTATTCCACCCATGAAGCGGGAACCCTTGTACAGTTTGTTATTGGCATCGCCCATATAGAAACTGCATCCGACAGCAGGCCCGATCTCAACCAGATATTCAGTATCATCCTGAGCCATCGCCGGAACGTGAACAGCCATGACGAAGGTCAGTAAAGCAACGAATATCCGTTTTATACCCATACTATCTGTAAAGTCTGTTAATATGTCCCTTCCAGACGCCTTTTGAGCCGCCGGTTATTATCCAGATGTCGTTGTGAGTGTCAACGGCACCGCAAATGGGATCTACACACCCTTTCAGTTGCGCAGGAATCTGCATGCAGTTGTTCCAGGTATTGTACGTGTCGAATATCGGGTTGCAGTAACGCCACGAAATACCATTGTCCAGAGACTGATAGAAGCCGCCCAGAGACTCAATTCTTATATCGCCGAGACTGGCAATACCGCCAAAGGCAAACAGGCTGCCGTCATAGAGAATAAACGATGGATCTGAAAAAACAGGGCATCTCAGGCTGTTGGCGTCCAAGACTTCGACAAGACTCCATTCTTTTTCGGTCGACAGCCTTGTCCAGACTATTGTCGAGGTATTCAGGCCATTTCCGTCATTTCCCATAATAACGAAACGTTCGATTGCGGGATTGCTCTTGAGAGGATACATCATGCCGACTATATCAGTTTCCGGGAAACCATCGGGCACTCTCTGCAGTTTTGTCCATTCGGTCATATCCTCAGATGACGCTATCCAGCCATCTTCCGTAATACCGATTGACGTACCGCCGTCACCTGTCTGATTGAAAGGAACCAATGCCTTCATCGGAGTATCCTGCCCTACATCAGTCCAATTCACACCGTCATCAGACATCTTCAAGGATTCTCCGTCAACAATGTAAAGACTGCCGGAATGGACAGAAATAGTCCACTTCACAGGATTGGAAAGACCCTTGCAAGACTCGAAATCACTCCAAGAGTCACCATCCCCTACAGATAACGATGTAACTCCGGTCCTGATTCCCAAACTGTCACCGATGACAATCATGCGCCCGTCAAGTTCTACGGCCTTAATTCCGCTCATCCGTACCGGAAGCGAGGGAACCTCCTTCCAACTCATGGAGTCGGGATCTGCTGTGCTGATGTTTGTCATGACAGTATAGAGACGCCTGAACGATCCGTCTTCGGATACCGACAGCAACTTCAACGGTTTTGTCATGTCGACAGTATCCTTGGACGACCAGATTGTATCATACAAGGTGCCGTCGGCACGGCTTTTCTGCCAATACACCGTACCCGTTCCCGAAACGCTGGTAGTCACTTTGTCGATAATGGAACCGGCAGGCAGCGGATCCTCGTTATATATGAGTCCCTTCATCTGGTCAATTGCATATTTGATGGTAGCCCCAGTGACTTTCCTTGTGACCAAAGTATCATGTCCCTTGACGGTGATATCGTGATACAGGACATAAAAGTCTCCTATCTGGAAGTTCGTCACAACCGATTCCGGACTCTGAACCCCGGCCTCCTTTACACACGAAAGGACCAACAGCGAGGACAGAAGCAGGGGTAAAAGAGACAATGACTTTTTGGGCATATCCTTGCAAATTGCTTAACAATTCGCAAAAATAGCAACATTTCGCCAAAAAACCCTCTATTAAAGGTTCTTTTAAAATAAATAAGGTTTTTATCGTATTTTAGCGTGTCAGATAGCCCCCGGATAAGGAGCATTAGAGTAAAAATGTTAATTTTGCAAATAAAAACCATACTCATATTCATATGGATGAAACGAAACGTTTAGTCGCAGAAAAACTGCTGGAG
The DNA here is from genome assembly GCA_017615835.1 of Bacteroidaceae bacterium. Taxonomy (GTDB): domain Bacteria; phylum Bacteroidota; class Bacteroidia; order Bacteroidales; family Bacteroidaceae; genus Colenecus. The sequence continues at coordinate 177,937 of JAFZZI010000007.1, forward strand.
ACAGGAGCAGTGCAGGTAAGACCGGAAAAGCCGTTCACATGGGCCTCAGGCTGGCACTCGCCATTCTATTGCGACAACAGGAGAACTTTGTCTTTTCCCCTGGTCAGGGACCTTGTCAGGGACTCGCTCTGCAGTGCTGCAGGGTCATTCCGGGAATTTGATGTTGTAGCCGGTGTCGCAACCGGTGCAATTGCTCAGGGAGCCCTGGTTGCAGACAGGTTGAGAAAACCCTTCGTATATGTCCGCCCCACGCCCAAGGATCATGGTATGGCAAACCAGATAGAAGGCTTCCTGCCTGAAAAAAGCCGTGTCCTGGTCATTGAGGACCTGATTTCGACAGGTGGAAGCAGCCTCAAGGCCGTAAAGGCCCTTCGGGACACAGGCTGCACTGTTGTAGGCATGATAGCCTCTTTCACTTATGGATTCCCGACCGCTGTCAACGCCTTCCGCGAAGCAGATGTTCGCTTGGAGACCCTTACCGATTATGAGACCCTCATTCAGGCCGCAGTCAGCGGCGGATATATCAAGGCCGACAGTCTTTCCGTTCTGAGGGAATGGAGAGCCGATCCTGCCGGATGGAATCAATAAAAAAACTGACATGAAACCGATTTGGGACAAAGGCAGACCCGTAAACAGCCTCATACAGAAATATACCGTCGGCAAAGACCGTGAACTGGACATGCTTCTGGCCAGATACGACATTCTCGGATCCATTGCACACATCACGATGCTCGAGTCTGTCGGACTTCTTGGCAGGACTGAACTTGAAACTCTCACTAAAGGCCTGCGCGAATTGCTGGATCTCGTCGACAAAGGAGAATTTATCATTGAAGAAGGCGTAGAAGACGTTCACTCGGAGGTAGAGGCGCTCCTGACAAGAAAATACGGCGATATTGGCAAGAAGATACATTCAGGACGCTCACGCAACGATCAGGTGCTTGTTGATCTGAAACTGTTCACGCGAGGAAGAATCTGCGGCATCGTAAAAGCAGTCAACATGTTGTTTGACACACTTATACGGCAGAGCAACCGCTTTAGAGACGTGCTTCTTCCAGGCTACACCCATCTGCAGACAGCCATGCCTTCGTCATTCGGTCTGTGGTTCGGTGCCTACGCTGAAAGTCTTACGGATGATACAGTAATGCTCAAGGCGGCCTTCGACATCTGCAACCGCAATCCTCTTGGTTCAGCGGCGGGATACGGTTCTTCCTTTCCCCTCGACCGACAGATGACAACAGATCTTCTCGGATTTGAATCAATGGACTATAATGTCGTCTATGCACAGATGACACGCGGAAAGACAGAACGGATTGTAAGCACTGCACTCGCCTCGGTCGCAGCAACCTTGTCAAAACTCTCTTTCGATGCCTGCCTGTATAACAGTCAGAACTTTGGATTTATACATCTCCCCGATGACTGCACCACAGGATCCAGCATCATGCCCCATAAGAAAAATCCTGACGTATTTGAGCTAACCAGAGCAAAATGCAACCGTCTCCAGTCTATCCCTGAGCAGATAACCATAATGACCAACAATCTGCCAAGCGGTTACTTCCGCGACATGCAATTGGTCAAGGAAGTTTTCCTGCCGGCATTTGACGAACTTGAGGAGTGTCTGACCATGGTCAACTATATGGCAGAAAAGATGGAAGTCAATCCCGACATTCTCAAGGACGACCGTTACGACTCAATCTTCAGTGTTGAAGAGGTTAACCGCATGGTACTTGATGGTGTCCCGTTCCGCGATGCCTACGTAAAGGTTGGCAATGACATTGAGCAGGGTGTTTTCAAAGCAGACAAAAGGATACATCATACCCATCAGGGCAGCATCGGAAACCTTTGCAACGACAGCATACGTTCCCGAATGGAATCATTGACGGATTCGTTCCCCTTTGACAAGATAGATTCTGCACTGAAGAGACTGGCTGGAAGATGAGAAAGTACAGAACCGCAATGCTGGCTGCAATAATCCTGATTGGAGGATCCTGCACAAAAAACACGTACAGCACCTTCTGTACATCACATCCCGTCCTGTTCAGTTTCGACATATCCGAGCCTCCATTCAATACCGCTGCAGGAATGGGCTCGTTCATCACTGTCAGGAAAAGCGGCTCCACACTTATGGTCGTTGACGCCGACGGTCACGAGTCTCGCGCAGAGATGAGCGAAGAACAGCGACAATACACTTTACTCGGACTGGGAGGCCTGATACTGGGAACTCCTGCTCTTGACAATTTCGAATGTAAGGTTTTTGCGTACGATCTTGCCTGCCCTGTCTGCGACATGGCAAACATGACAACTTCAAGATTGCGGATTGACGGCACAGGCACCGCCTCTTGCAGAAAGTGCGGGACCACATTTGATCTCAACAACAACGGGTTCGTCATTTCAACAGAAAAAGAGGAGACCCGTCCACTCTACAGGTACGTCACAAGAACAACTTTCAGTGATGTGATTGTTTCAAATAACTAAAAAGAGAAAGCCATATGAAAAAGAGTCTCACCCTGCTGACAATCATTGTTCTCGCTTTGGCCCCCTCAGTAATGACGGCTGAAGAAATCAATTTCAAGATAAGTGTTCGTAGCGGTATCATTGGAATGAGTGCCGGCATAGGCAAGTTCATCCAGCAGAGCACCATCGAAGACGGCAATCCTGCAGTCATGATGCAGATGACAATGGGCACTACCGGGGCCGCACATCTGTTCTACCAGCTAAATGACACCATGACCTCAATACAGACTACATCAGGAAAAACCATCCGCTATCAGAAAATTGCCCATGAAGGTAAAAGCCACAGTAAGGAAAGTGCATTCTTCACATACAAAGGAGACAAATGCCACATACAATACCGGATTGAATCAGGTGACAAGTCTTACAAACACGAAGAAGAATGGGATGAGACCGTGTACGACATGCTGAGCCTTCTCGGATTCACACGCAGTTTCAACAACGTAAATGAGGGTGAAGTCATTAACTTCCCTATGGTAAACGGTGACAGGGCATTCATGCAGCACATTGTATGCGAAGGGAAAGTCAAGGTAAAGGATAGCAGGCGCAAATCCTACGACTGCCTCCAGTTCTCTGTCCGCGACTACAAAGGCGGCACTGAACGCGAGACGATGAAGGTATTTGTAACAGATGACCAGAAGCACCTTCCCATAAGACTTGAGATAATGCTGGGCAAATCGACTACAGCAATCGTTGTGCTTGACAAGATCAAGGAATGAACATGCAGGTAACACGTAACAAATTTCTCAACAGGCGCGGATTCGGAGTCCATTCCCCCTGGGCGTATGACCTCATTACCAATGTCATTGAAGAGAAACTTCCCTACTACGCATACGACGATCTGTACGAATACTGGGAGAAGGCACCGGAGTTTCTTCCCCAATATGATGAAAAAACCGACCAGTTGCTTTTCCGACTGGTAAATGCTCTTCATCCGCGTTCTATTCTTGAAATAGGCACAGGAGCCGGTGTCAGTACCGGATATCTTGCTTCTGTATCTTCAGCCACCCCATGTTTCACCATTGATGCCAAACACCCCGCTGTTCAGCAGGTCGCTAAATTGCTCGAAAATTTCCCAAATGTTCAGTACTTCCCGGGGGATATCCTTCAGACTCTGCAGGACTTTCTTCCGGAAAGCAGAAACGTTGATTTCGTACATCTGGCTCACACTGTCTTTTTCGAAGAGGCTTACGAAATACTGCGACCTAACCTAAACCCTCATTCTGTCATTGTAGTCCAGGGAATCAACGGCAGACGGTCCAAGTGGTTCGAAAAGGTCTGCAAATCGGAAGATACAGGAGTATGTTTCACAAAAGGCTCTGTAGGATTACTGTTTTTCGACAAGAATATGTACAAACAATATTACAGGCTATGAAAATATATACTGGGACGGGAGATAAAGGAACTACCAGTCTGGTAGGAGGAAAACGAGTTTCCAAAACAGATATAAGACTGGAAGCGTACGGAGGTGTTGACGAACTGAACTCAACTCTCGGATTGTTGGCAACGTACCTCAGCACCGCTGCCGACAGGGAGAATATTCTTTGGCTACAGAACAGGCTGTTCTCAGTCGGAGGAGCCCTGGCTACCGACACCTCAACAACCCGAGTACCCGACAACTGCCATATTGCAGACGAAGAAATAACCCGACTGGAGGAAATGATTGACGCTGCCGGCGAAGGTCTTCCTCAGCAGAGGTCTTTTATACTGCCGGGCGGAAGCCGTGGTTCTGCAGTCTGTCACATTGCCCGAACCGTGTGCCGCCGTGTGGAAAGAAGCATCCTCAGGATGAATGAAACGATTCCTGTCGATTCCAATCTGCTTGTCTTTATCAACAGACTCTCTGACTATCTGTTCGTTATGTCACGCCGCATTAATTTCTTAGACAATACCCCTGAGTTTTATTGGGGTGAATAGCATCATGATTCTTTTTTTTAATACTTTTGCGGCAAAATAGAACCATAAACTAAATATATAGCACTATGTATTGGACTTTGGAATTAGCCTCTAAACTGGAAGATGCTCCCTGGCCGGCAACCAAGGACGAACTCATCGACTATGCAGTAAGATCCGGTGCCCCCCTTGAAGTTATTGAGAACCTGCAGGAAATCGAAGACGAAGGAGAGGTTTACGAAAGTATTGAGGACATCTGGCCCGACTATCCCTCAAATGACGACTTCTTCTTCAACGAAGATGAATACTAAGCATCATTTCCTGTCTGTTCCGATAATAATCAACAAATAATAACTTAGGTAGCAGCCTTTTAAGGTTACTATTTTTTTTTGTATTTACATAAATAGAGAATTAAAAGGAGATTAACTGTGAGTAACAGTTCTTCCTCGGGAGTAATGAGCAAAAGAGGACTGTCCCAATTGCATCATTTAGCGTGATCATACAAGTTTGTGGGATAGTCACCATTGAAGCAGGCTGTGCAAAGGGCGCATTGTTCCATGGAACGGCCCGATGCCTTGTAGAGAGCCTCAAGCGAGAGATAGTGGAGAGAGTCTGCGCTTATATAATCACGAATCTCCTCAACTGAGTGACTGGAACCGATTAGCTCTTCGTACGTGCCGGTATCCACACCGTAGTAACAGGGATAAGAATATTTAGGACTTGCTATACAGACGTGAACCTCGGTAGCTCCGGCTTCACGCAACATACGGACAATCTGGCGTGATGTTGTACCGCGCACAATGGAATCATCGATAAGAATCACACGCTTTCCGTTCACGATGCTACGGATAGGAGACAGTTTCATTTTTACGCCCTTGTCACGCAATTCCTGCTTGGGCTGAATGAACGTACGTCCCACATATTTGCTTTTCAGCAAACCCATCTCATACGGTATGCCGCTGGCCTCAGCGTAACCCATTGCGGCACTCAAGCTTGAATCGGGCACGCCTACCACAATATCGGCTTCGATAGGACACTCCTCATAGAGCAGACGGCCTGAGAGTTTGCGGAATGAATGGACGTTGCAACCCTCTATGTCGCTATCCGGACGAGCAAAATAGATGTACTCCATAACGCACATGCGATTGCTCTTGAGCTTTGAATAATCATTACTGCGGATACCGTGATAATCAATTGAAATAATTTCACCCGGCTTGACGTCACGTATAAACTCTGCACCGATTGCATCGAATGCACAGGTTTCGCTGGCCACAACGTAGCCATTACCAAGTTTTGCTATTGAGAGCGGATGAAATCCATATTTGTCGCGGCACGCATATATACGGTTGGGAGTCAATATTACCAATGAGAAAGCTCCTTCAATCATATTCAGAGCATTGATCAGATTGGTTACGCGGTTTTCCTCACTGGGATCCTTCTTAATGAGATGAGCAAACAACTCGCTGTCAGATGTAGTCTGCAACAGGCTTCCGCGACGCTCCAGATACATGCGCAACTCCTTGGAATTGATTATATTTCCATTATGGGCAATGGCAAAATTGCCGGTATAATGGTGAAACGTGAACGGCTGGATATTCTCCGGACCGCCCACATTTGTAGTGGGATAACGGACATGGCCTATGGCAATGTTTCCGGTAAGTTCATCCAAATGTTTCTCACCGAAAATCTCAATCACCAGACCGGCACCCTTGTGCAGATGAAACTGTCCTTGATCATCGGCAGTTACTATTCCGCAACCCTGCTGACCGCGATGCTGCAGGCTATGCAGTGCATAATATGCATAGTGTGCGGCGTTCTCTACACCGTATATGCCAAAAACTCCACATTCGTGATGCAATTCCTCCATAAGAAGTTATTTATACGTATTCGTCAATTCTCTTTATAGCCAATCCGTCAACACCAATCTTGCAGAAAGCATATATGAATGCGCTTGCCTGACGGGCATTTGTAATAAGCGGAATATTAAAGTCAACCGCCGTGCGCCTTATCTTATAACCGTTCTCAAGCTCACGTGCAGTGTTGTTCTTGGGGATGTTGATTACCAGATCAATCTTACCGCCGCGCATATAATCTATCACGTTTGGCTTCTCCTCTGAATCCGGCCAGTGCAGCACCTCCTTCACTTTTACACCGTTCTCATCAAGGAATTTGGCTGTACCGCTTGTAGCATAGATCTTATAGCCGTAATCGTCAAGTATACGTGCTGCATCCAGCAAATCTATCTTGGATTTGGTGGGGCCCGATGACAGCAGAATGCCTTTATCCTTTGAAGGGACACGCGTTCCTACTGATATCATACTCTTAAGCAGAGCCTCGTGGTAGTTGTCACCTATGCAGGCAACCTCACCTGTCGATGCCATGTCAACACCCAGAATGGGATCAGCCTTAAGCAGACGGGCAAATGAGAACTGTGAACATTTTACACCCACGTAGTCAATATCGGCAAAAGTCTTGCCGAAAGGCTCGACATCCTTGCCCAGCATGATCTCAGTAGCCATGCCTATGAAGTTGAACTTGGTAATCTTGCTCACAAATGGGAACGAGCGTGATGCACGCAGATTACATTCAATAACCTTGATACTGTTCTCCTTGGCCAGGAACTGGATATTGAACGGACCCGATATGTTAAGCGCGCCGGCAATCTTCCTGGATATCTTCTTGATTTGCCGTATTGTCTCATAGTAAAGTTTCTGTGCAGGGAACACAACTGTGGCATCACCTGAATGCACACCTGCAAACTCAATGTGCTCACTTATGGCGTAGCATTTTATTACACCGTTCTGAGCAACGGCGTCAATCTCAACCTCCTTGGCGCGCTGCAGGAACTCAGTAACCACAACGGGATGCTCCTGACTGACTACGGCGGCATTGTTCAGGGCAGTCTCAAGTTCCGCACGGTCACTTACTACACGCATGGCGGCACCTGAGAGCACGTATGACGGACGGATAAGCACTGGCAAACCCACCTCATCGACAAAACTCCAGATATCATCCATATTGGTGAGCTCCTTCCAGCGGGGCTGGTCAATATTTAAGGAATCACACATCTCAGAAAACTTCTGACGGTCTTCAGCCATATCGATTGACTTGGCCGATGTCCCCAGAATGTTCACGCCCTCATGGTCAAGCAGCAGAGCCAGGTTATTGGGAATCTGTCCGCCGGTTGATACAATTACGCCCTTAGGAACTTCCAGGTCACATATATCCAGAACACGCTCCAATGTGAGTTCATCAAAGAACAGACGGTCACATGTATCGTAGTCAGTACTTACGGTCTCCGGATTGTAGTTGATCATCACTGAGCGGTAACCCATCTCCTGGATCTTACGTACGGCGGCCACTCCGCACCAGTCAAACTCAACGCTTGATCCTATACGGTATGCGCCGCTACCCAGCACAATCACTGACTTGCCGTCTTGCTCAAACTGAACATCGTTCTCCAAACCGTTATAAGTCAGATAGAGATAGTTGGTAAAGGCGGGATACTCACCGGCAAGCGTATCAATCTGCTTTACAACCGGCAGAATACCAAGACCCTTACGGTACTTACGTACAGCAGCCTGTTTCTCATGAGGATTCATATTATCACCAGATATTACAATCTTACCTATCTGATAATCACTGAATCCCATACACTTGGCTTCACGCAGCAAATCCTCATCAACCTTATCAAGACCGCCGGCAGCAGCCAGTTGCTCTTTAATACGGTGGATGTTGGCCAGACGGCACAGGAACCACTTGTCTATCTTGGTAAGGTCATGCAACTTACCGACCGTGTAACCTTGAGCAAATGCCTGCTCAATGGCAGGCAGACGGCGGTCAGTAGGATTTATCAGTTCGGCCTCAATATCAGGCACATGGACGTTATTGCCCACAAATCCGTGCAGACCCTGCCCGACCATACGCATACCCTTCTGGATAGCCTCCTCAAAGGTTCGGCCTATAGACATAACCTCACCAACAGACTTCATTGATGAGCCTATCAAACGGGATACGCCCTCAAACTTACCCAGATCCCAACGCGGTATCTTGCAGACCACATAGTCCAGAGCCGGTTCAAAACAGGCCGATGTAACCTTGGTCACAGAATTTGGGATCTCATCCAAACCATATCCAAGGCCAAGTTTTGCAGCCACAAAAGCCAGAGGATAACCGGTAGCCTTTGATGCCAGGGCCGATGAGCGGCTCAGACGGGCGTTAACCTCTATTACGCGGTAATCATCGGAGTTAGGATCCAATGCATACTGAACGTTGCACTCACCCACTATACCCACGTGACGGATAATACCAATTGCTATACGGCGCAGCTTGTGATACTCATGGTCGCTGAGTGTCTGTGACGGAGCCACAACCACGCTCTCACCTGTATGAATACCCAGAGGATCAAAGTTCTCCATGTTGCAGACAGTGATGCAGTTGTCATAACGGTCACGAACCACCTCATACTCAATCTCCTTCCATCCCTTGAGTGACTCCTCAACCAGAATCTGCGGAGAGTATGAGAAAGCCGATGCAGCCACCTTCTTGAGTTCCTCATCATTGGAGCAGAATCCTGAGCCAAGACCTCCCAATGTATATGCGGCACGTACAATAACGGGATAACCTATCTCCTTGACTACCTTAAGAGCCTCATCCATATTATTAACTGCCTCGCTGCGTGGTGTCTTGACACCTATTGAGCGCATCATATCAGCAAAGATTTCACGATCCTCAGTGTTGATGATGGCCTGAACCGGAGTGCCCAGTACACGGATGCCGTATTTCTCCAGGATTCCGCTTTTGTACAGTTCAACACCGCAGTTAAGGGCTGTCTGACCGCCGAAAGCGAGCATGATTCCATCAGGATGCTCCTTCTGGATAACCTTCTCCACGAACACGGGAGTAATGGGCAGATAATATATGGCATCGGCTACACCCTCAGATGTCTGGACTGTAGCCACATTGGGGTTTATAAGGATTGTGAACTTGCCATCCTCACGCAGGGCCTTCAGCGCCTGTGATCCGGAATAGTCAAACTCACCAGACTGACCTATCTTGAGTGCTCCTGAACCAAGCACAAGTACTCTCTTCACGTCCTCCATAGCATCATTTTTTTGAATATTGTTTCATATTCTCTACAAATACTCCAAACAGGTTACCTGTATCGGTAGGTCCGCTTGATGCCTCAGGATGGAACTGGGTTGAGAAGAAAGGCCTGCTCTTATGCTTAATGCCCTCATTGGTACCGTCATTCAGATTCTCAAACATTCGCTCCCAATCGGTAGGCAGAGTATTGTCATCAATTGCAAAACCGTGGTTCTGTGACGTCACAAAGCATCTGTGTGTGCCCGGAATACGTACCGTCTGATTGTGACCGCGGTGTCCGTACTTAAGTTTGTAAGTCTTGGCACCTGCGGCAAGTGCAAGCAACTGATTGCCCAGGCATATACCCATTATTGGACGGTCCTGCTGCAAAGCCTTACGTATATTGGCTATGGTCACAGTACACATTGCAGGATCGCCGGGACCATTTGAAATGAAAAGACCGTCATAATCCTCGTTTGAGAAGTCATAATCCCAAGGCACGCGCTTAATCTGTACATCATAGTCAAGCAGGCAGCGCAGAATGTTGTTCTTCATTCCGCAGTCAACCATGAGAACCTTGTACTTGCCGTTTCCGTAATGCTTTATCTCCGGGCATGACACTTGGGCCACCAGATTGTCTTTGTTGGGATCATAAAAAGGAATAGCCTCATCACCGAACACTATCTTACCCAGCATGGCACCTTTCTCGCGCAGACGTTTGGTAAGTGCCCTTGTATCAATACCGTAAATGCCTGGCACCTGCCATTTCTTAAGCCATTCACCCAGACTCTTGGCTGAGTCCCAATGGCTGTATTCTGCCGAATACTGGGAAATGACAATAGCCGAACACTGGATTCTGTCCGACTCATAAAACTTTGATATACCATTGACTGTCTCATCGCCTGGCACACCGTAATTGCCTATCAGCGGGAAAGTAGGCACCAGAATCTGCCCCTTGTATGACGGGTCACTCAAACTCTCCGGATAACCGGTCATGGCTGTATAGAATACCAACTCGCCCGATACGGACTTCTCGTAGCCGAACGAGCGTCCACGATATCGGGTTCCGTCTTCCAGAATCAAGACTGCTTCTCTGTCCATTATCAATAATTTATCAGAAAAAACAAAGATCTATATCTCCAGACCTGCGATACTTTGGGCCTATCCCTCCCACGCCCTTTGGGCGCGGGCCCCTCCCTCTGACACGCCGAGGAAGGCGACAGGGTATTGAGACCAGATATATGTTTTTATGCATGCTTTATCAAACTTTTAATTCTATTCATAGCTTCTATTGTACGCTGGCGGTCAGCAAATGAAGTTATTCGGAAAGAACCCTGGCCAGCAGGACCGAAACCGCTGCCGGGCGTAATCACTACCTGTGCTTTTTCCAACAGCATATCGAAGAAATCCCATGAATCCATACTGCCGGGCGTCTGAGCCCAAATATATGGTGCATTTTCACCTCCTTGAGGATTCAATCCTATCTCCTGCATGCATTCACGTATGATTTGGGCAGTCTCAAGATAATAATCAATTGTTGCCTTAGTCTGAGCACGCCCTTGCTCTGAGTACACCGCAAGTGCTCCGCACTGGGAGATGTATGAGGCTCCGTTGAACTTGCAGCTCTGACGGCGCTCCCATAGAGCGTTCAGGTTAACAGCCTGGCCTCTTTCGTCCTTGACTTTAAGATTCTGAGGAATAACAGTATAACCACATCTTACTCCGGTAAATCCTGCCGTCTTGGAGAAACTGCGGAACTCTATGGCGCACTGTCTTGCACCTTCTATCTCATAGATGGAATGCGGAATCTTAGGATTACGTATAAACGCTTCATAAGCGGAATCATACATGATGAGTGCACCTGTTTCAAGCGCGTAATCAACCCACTGTTTCAGTTTGTTGCGGGTAATCACGGCACCAGTAGGATTATTAGGGTAGCAAAGGTACACAACATCCAGCTTTTCTTTAGGTATATCACCCGTAAAATCGTTCTCTGCGCTGCATGTAATGTATTTGATCAGGTTTCCGCGCATCAGATTAGTATCGACATATACGGGATAAACAGGATCAGTAATTCCAACTGTTGTTCCAGGCGCCAAAACATCACCTATGTTTCCTGTATCACTTTTGGCGCCATCATTAATAAAAATATCATCGGGATTCATTTGTACTCCCAGCGGAGCATAGTCACCTTTTACAATTGCCTCACGCAACCAAAGGTAACCACGCTCAGGACCATAACCATGAAAAGTGGCAGATGCAGCGCAGTCATCGACAGCCTTATGCATGGCCTCTATCACGGCGGGAGCCAGCGGACGCGTCACATCGCCTATACCCATACGTATGATATCCGCATCGGGGTGTTTTTCACTGAATGCCGCAACTCTTTTGGCAATGTCCAGAAAGAGGTATCTCTGCGGTAATTTGGAAAAGTTCAAATTAGCTTTAACCATCTATCCCTTTTATTCTGTTATTGTTCCTTCAAATACAAACTCAGCCGGACCTGTCATAAGAACCTCCTTTGTATCAGGATTCCATTTGACATTAAGCGTACCGCCATCCATTATGACATCACAGCCATCAGCATCAGTATATCCCTGCATGGCCGATGCAACCGCGGTTGCGCACGCTCCTGTGCCACAGGCAAACGTAATGCCGCTGCCACGCTCCCAGACACGCATGCGTATATGCTTGCGGTCCAGAACCTGTGCAAACTCAATATTGGCACGGTCAGTGAACATAGAATGATGCTCCATAAACGAACCTACTTCTTCTACACGAGCCTTCTCGGCATCATTTACAAACATCACCAGATGCGGGTTACCCATATCTATGGCTGAGCATACGGTTGGACCTTCGCCCACATTGAGTTTCTCACCCACCAGCGTTCCGGAATCATGATTCACCTTGAGCGGCAGGCCCTGTCCCATGTTTACTGTTACCGTATCTGTCTTTCCGTCTGAGTCCAGATGCAAGTTAAGTATCTTAATACCTGAAAGTGTATCAAGCCTTATTTCAGTCTTTGAGGTTAGCCCTTTGTCATGCAGATACTTTCCCACACAACGTGCACCGTTACCGCACATGCGTGCCTCTGATCCGTCGGCATTGAAAATACGCATGCTGAAATCAGCAATTGCAGAACGGCCTATCATGATAAGACCGTCAGAGCCTATTCCTTTGCGACGGTCACTCCAGCGAATGGAGAACTGCCTGGGGTCAGTTATGGGATACTCCATGGTGTTGACGTATATATAGTCATTGCCAAGGCCCTGCATTTTTGTGAAACGGATCACTCCCATCAGTTTATTTGTTCTTAAGATATGCGTCAACCTGTGCTGCCACCTCGCGGCCACTTGCAAGAGCTCTTACCACAAGACTGGCACCATTCTTGGCGTCACCTGCCAGGAACACGTTAGGAGCATACTGAGAATGCTCAGGCTTGAGGAATCCCATAGCCAGCAGCACCATATCGCACTCTATAATCTCCTTGTTACCGGTCAGTTTCATTTGAGGACGGCCACCGTTAGGATCAGGTACCCACTCCACCGTCTCCACCTCAACACCCTTAAGGTTACCCTTGCCGTCATCAAGGAACTTGTTTGAAGTAAGACACCAGCGGCGCTCGCAACCCTCCTCATGACTTGTGGTGGTCTTGAGAATGTTAGGCCACTGCGGCCACGGTGTAGCCGGATTGTAGCCGATGGGCGGCTTAGGCATAATCTCTATCTGAGTTACACTTACGGCACCCTGCCTATGGCATGTACCTATGCAGTCACTGCCGGTATCACCGCCACCTATCACAAGAACCTTCTTTCCCTTAGCTGATACGGTCTCTTCGGGACTGAAATCCTTTCCGGCCAGCCTGAGATTCTGCTGTGTAAGCATCTGCAGAGCAAAATATATACCTTTGAGTTCACGTCCGGGAATCTTGAGGTCACGTGCGGTAGGTGTACCGTTTGATATGATGTATGCATCAAAGCCCTCAGGCAGCTTGTTCAAGTCAACCATTGTGTTGAATTTGAACTTGACACCCTCCTGCTCCATTATCTCCATTCGGCGGTCAATCACATACTTGTCAAGCTTGAAGTTAGGAATACCGTAACGAACCAGACCGCCGGCCGATGGCATCTTGTCAAACAGAGTCACCTCATACCCCAGGCAGTTAAGACGTACGGCAGCACTCAAGCCTGAAGGACCTGCACCTATAATGGCCACCTTCTTGCCGTTACGCTCATAAGTCTGAGGCTTGATATATCCCTCACGGAAAGCGTGTTCAATAATTGAGCACTCGTTCTCACGAATAGTTACAGGAGCATCAATGCAAAGGTTCAGCGCGCAGCTCTTCTCGCAGAGAGCCGGGCAGATACGTCCGGTAAACTCCGGGAAGTCATTGGTAGCTGAGAGCAACTTATAAGCCAGTTCCCATTTACCTTTATATACGGCATCCTGCCATTCAGGCTGCTTGTTGCCTAGTGGGCAAGCCCAATGACAGAACGGTACGCCGCAATTCATACAACGTGAAGCCTGCATCTGACGGCTGCTGTCATTCAGCGTCTGCTCAACTTCACCAAAGTCAGCTATTCTCTCATGTATAGGTCTATGACCGGCCTCTTGTCTCGGTACGGTCAGGAAAGCTCTTGGATTTCCCATAGTGTCTTTACTTTAAGATTTAATAATCACGCTGAACGTTGTCAATCTTCTTCTGCAGCGCCTTCATCTTCTCCTCCTGGAGTATGCGGCGGTACTCGATAGGCGTTACCTGGATGAATTCACCCACGTAATGCTCCCAGTCTTCGAGCATACGCTTTGCCAGCGGAGAACCCGTATATGCATAATGCTTCTCAATCAGACTGTGCAACTCTTCACGACCGGCCTTGTCCTCAATCAGGTCAAGCTCAATCATATCCATGTTGCAGTAGTAGTCAAAGTCATGGTTCTTATCCCAGACATAAGCCAGACCGCCAGACATACCGGCAGCAAAGTTCCTTCCGGTAGTTCCCAGCACAACCACACGTCCGCCTGTCATATACTCGCAGCAGTGGTCTCCTGCGCCTTCAACAACCGCAGTGGCACCCGAGTTACGTACGCCAAAGCGTTCACCCACACGTCCGTTGATGAATATCTCACCGCTTGTAGCACCATACAATATGGTGTTGCCGGCAATGATGTTGTCCGATGGCTCATAAGTAGTCTCCTTAGGCGGGCAGATAGCTATGCGGCCGCCTGACAGGCCCTTGCCCACATAGTCATTGGATTCACCCTCCAGACGGAACGTAACACCCTTCATAAGGAACGCACCGAAACTCTGTCCTGCAGAACCCTTGAACTTAACGTCAATGGTACCGTCGGCCAGACCGTCATGCCCGTACTTGGATGCAATCTCACCAGATAGCATGGCACCTACGGCACGGTCAGTGTTGATTATATCATAAGCAAGCTCAACCTTGCTGCCTTTCTCAATTGCCTGGGCCGACTCCTTTATGATCTTTTGGTCAAGGACCTGGCTAAGGTCATGCTGCTGATCCTCGACCTTACGCAAATCGCCGTCAATCTTGGTGAGCATACGGCTAAAGTCAAGACCCTTTGTCTTATCGTTGAACTTAGTTGTATCGATCTCAATAAGGTCTGTACGGCCTATTATATCCTCAAAGCGGCGGAATCCCATCTCGGCCAACAGTTCACGTACGCCCTGAGCCATATACATGTAGTAGTTTATAAGGTACTGGCTGTGACCGCGGAACTTGGCGCGCAAAGCCGGATCCTGTGTAGCCACGCCCACCGGACAGGCGTTTGTATGACACTTACGCATAAGCAGACATCCCAGTACAATAAGTTGAGCCGTTCCGAATCCGAACTCGCCTGCACCCAGAAGAGCCATTGAAATGACGTCACGCGGGGTCTTGAGCTGACCGTCCACCTGAACTTCAATCTCCTTGCGCAGACCGTTCAGAACCAGAGTCTGCTGAGTCTCAGAAAGACCTATCTCAGGTGAAATACCTGCATAACGTATTGATGATGCCGGTGATGCGCCTGTGCCGCCCTCGGAACCTGATATAACCACCAAATCAGCCTTGGCCTTGGCCACACCGGCTGCAATGGTACCTACGCCACTCTCAGCCACCAGCTTGACGCTAATCTTGGCCTTGGGGTTGACATTACGCAAATCATATATAAGCTGTGCCAGATCCTCGATAGAATATATATCGTGATGAGGCGGAGGTGAAATCAGTGAGATCCCGGGAATCGAGTTACGTGTGCGGGCAATTATCTCATTCACCTTGAATCCCGGCAACTGACCGCCCTCACCGGGTTTTGCACCCTGGGCAATCTTGATCTGAATCTCTATTGCGTTTACCAGGTATTCGGCAGTGACACCGAATCGGCCCGATGCAACCTGCTTGATGCGGCTGCTCAGTGAAACACCATCCACATCCTCATGGAAACGGGTGCTGTCCTCACCTCCCTCACCGGTATTACTGCGTGAATCAAGAGTATTCAGTGCTATTGCGATAGCCTCATGTGCCTCCTTGCTTATGGCACCGAATGACATTGCTGCACCTATAAAGCGCTTTACAATCTTCACGGCCGGCTCAACCTCATCAATAGATATGGGGTTTGTCTTGAACTTGAAGTAGTTACGCAGGAACAACGGCTCAGGACGGTCATCAACAATTGAGCAGAACTCCTTAAACTTCTTGTAACTGCCCAGACGTGTAGCCAACTGAAGGGTTGAGATAGCCTCAGGAGTCCATGCGTGACGTATTCCGTCCTTACGGAAAGCATACTGGCCTATGAACGGAAGCACATCGGCCGGCTCAGCCTTACCGAATCCCTGTTCCTGCATGCGTACGGCATCCCTGCAGATACCTTCAAATCCTACGCCGCCAACAGTTGATGAAGCTGTACCGAAGTACTTGGCAAGCACCTCCTGGCTAATGCCTATGGACTCAAATATCTTTGCACCGCGATATGAACGTATGGTGCTTATACCCATCTTACTCAGGATCTTCTTAAGACCCTTGTCAACAGCCTTGATATAGTTGTGCTGAGCAGTCTCATAATCAAGCTGGATCTCACCCTTCTTTACCAGGTCATCAATCACAGCAAATGCCATATACGGGTTCACGGCACTTGCGCCGTAACCCATAAGCAGAGCCACATGCATAACCTCACGTATCTCACCACTCTCAACAATCAAGGCAGTCTGGACACGTTTCTGGATTGATACCAGATAGTGGTGGATGGCACTCACAGCAAGCAGTGAAGGTATTGCGGCATGAGTATCATTTATGCCGCGGTCACTTAGGATTATGTAGTTGATACCTGCATCAACAGACTCCTCGGCTTTCTTGCAGAGCTCCTGGATGGCATCAGCCATACCTTTGGCGCCCTTGGCCTTCTCAAAGAGAATGGAAAGTATTTCAGTATTGAACCCTTTGTAGCGAATGTTGCAGAGCGTATCCAGCTCAGTGTTGGTAAGTACCGGCTGTGGCAGACGTACCATCTTACAGTGACCGTCACTTGGAGTAAGAATGTTCATGCCAACTGCACCTATGTACTCCGTCAGAGACATTACAAGTTCTTCTCGTATGGGATCGATTGGCGGGTTAGTTACCTGTGCAAACTGCTGACGGAAATAGTTGAACAGTAGCTGCGGACGGTCCGAAAGAACCGCCAACTGAGTATCATTACCCATTGATGAGAGCGGCTCCTGGGCCGTCTGGCACATGGGAACAATCACGCGGTCTATATCCTCACGCGTATAGTCAAATGCCCTTAAGCGGCGTGTAAATTCACTAATATCATTGGGTGCCTTACGGCCGCTCTTGAGCTTTCCTAATTCAACACGGCCGGCGCTGAGCCATTCACCATAGTTGTATTCGCTGGCCAGAGCATCCTTAACCTCATCATTACGGAATATCTGACCGTTATCAGTATCTATAAGCAGAATCTTACCGGGCTGCAGTTTACCTTTCTCAATTATGCTGGCAGCATCAACGTGAATGCAACCGGCCTCAGATGCCATAATCAGCATTCCGTCTTTTGTGATAAGGTAACGTGCGGGTCGCAGACCGTTACGGTCGAGCATACCTCCAGCATAACGGCCATCAGTAAACAGCATTGCGGCAGGACCGTCCCAAGGCTCCATAAGTATGGAATGGTACTCATAGAAAGCCTTGAGTTTGTCACTTATGGGGTTCTTCTCATTGAAAGACTCAGGAATCATCATCGCCATAGCATGCGGCAGAGACATACCGGAGCGCACAAAGAATTCCAGCACATTGTCAAATGATGCACTGTCGCTCATATCGGGCTGCACAATGGGATGTATATCCGATACATCACCCAGTGCCTCTGATGACAACACACTCTCACGTGCTTCCATCCAACCTCGGTTGCCGCGAATAGTATTGATTTCACCATTATGAGCAAGCATACGGAACGGTTGTGCAAGAGACCATGTGGGGAATGTATTGGTACTGAAACGGGAATGCACCATAGCTATGCCGCTGGTAAAGAACGGACTGCTGAGATCAGGATAGTACTCACGGAGCTGTGTTGATGTGAGCATTCCCTTATATACCATGATGCGGCTTGAAAGGGACACAATATAGAAATCACGGCTGTCAATGCGTTTCTCAACATGCTTGCGGATCTTATAAAGAATGGTTTCCAGACCGTCAACCTGAGCCGCTCCGGTAATGAATATCTGTACGGTGCAGGGCTCAGTGGCCTTAGCTGCATCACCCAGGATATTGCTGTTTACGGGAACATCACGTGTGTTTGACAACTGCAGGCCCATTTTCTCTGTTTCCTCACGGATAATGTCAATGTACTGCTCACGTATTTTTCTTTCCTGCGGCAGAAACACCAGTCCTGTACCGTAATGCAGACGCTCAGGAACGGGAATGCCCTGCAGAAGAATAAACTCGTGCGGTATCTGGACCATAATTCCGGCTCCGTCACCAGACTTGTTGTCGGCAGCCTCGGCTCCACGGTGCTTCATATTCTCAAGCAGCGTCAAGGCCTCATCCACAAGCTGGTGCGTCTTGTTTCCCTTCAGATTGACCATCATGCCTATTCCACATGCATCATGCTCGTTCTGAGAATCATATAATCCCTGTGTCTTAATCATTGGAACTTTATTTTGTAAGGGTAATCTACTACACTTGTTTTTATTGGAAGGGGAACCGCCGCAGCGGTTTCCCCTGATTAGTTAACAGCTACGCTATCAATTGATAAACAATAACTCACGATACTTAGGCAATGGCCACATATCGTTGTCAACCACCTCCTCAAGCTTATCAATGGTCTTGCGCAGCGGAAAGAGACTATCGGCAATCTCGTGGTATGCAAGAGCTTTCTCGTACTCTCCTTCAATGGCATTGGCCTTTTTGCGTGCCTCAACCATGCTGTCAACCTGGCGGCGAAGGTCAGTGACAAGTTCTGAGATACTGGTTACAAGACCAATGCTCACACCTGACATTGCTGGATAGTTCTCACCATATACATCCTTCATAACCTTAATATTCTCCAGCAGCTTGGTCTGATAAGCCAGAGCGGCAGGTATTATATGGTTTATAGCCATACGGCCTATTACGCGGCCTTCAATCTGTACCTTCTTGGTATACGTCTCCCACTTCACCTCGTTACGGGCCTCAAGTTCCTTCTCGGTGTAAACACCCAGTTCAGTGAACATCTTGACAGCCTTAGGAGCGGTAAATGCCTTGAACATCTCAGGAACGTTAGTACTGGTGTCCAGACCGCGGCGCTTTGCCTCAGCCTTCCACTCATCGGTATAACCGTTACCGTCAAAGCAAACCACATCAATAATGCTCTTGATGATGGGTTTAAGAGTATCCATGAAAGCGATGTTCATGGGTTTGCCAGCCTTCATCTCTTTATCTACAGCAGCCTTGAAGCTGATGAGCTGTTCTGCAACGGCAGCGTTAAGAGTGGTCATAGCACCTGCGCAGTTTGCACTTGAACCAACAGCACGGAACTCAAAGCGGTTACCGGTGAAAGCAAACGGTGAAGTACGGTTGCGGTCAGTGTTATCCACGAATATCTCCGGAATCTCAACCAGACCCACTGACTTACCCTTCTTACCGGCAATCTCAATAGGAGTATCAGACGGAACCTCAAGCAGTTTCTTGAGAACAGATGTCATTGTTCGACCAAGGAAAGCCGATACTATTGCGGGAGGAGCCTCGTTGGCGCCCAGACGGTGAGCATTGGTAGCGGTAGCAATAGATGCCTTGAGAAGGTCATTGTGCTTCTGTACGGCAGCCAGAACGTTTACAAAAAATGTAACGAACTGCAAGTTACCCATAGCATCCTTACCGGGAGCAAGCAACAATGTGCCAGTATCGGTTCCCAGTGACCAGTTGTTGTGCTTACCTGAACCATTGATTCCGTCAAAAGGCTTCTCATGGAACAAAACCACAAATCCATGCTTACGGGCGATGCTGTTCATCACGTTCATCATCTGCTGGTTCTGATCATTTGAAAGGTTGGTCTCACCATATATAGGAGCAAGCTCGAACTGGTTAGGAGCAACCTCGTTATGACGTGTCTTAAGAGGAATACCGAGTTTATAACCTGCTATCTCAATGTCACGCATGAAAGCAGCAACACGTGAAGGAATGGCACCGAAATAGTGGTCATCCAGCTGCTGGTTCTTGGACGAAGCATGTCCCATCAGTGTACGGCCTGTAAGCATCAGGTCAGGACGGGCAGCATAAAGATCCTCATCAACCAGGAAGTACTCCTGCTCCCAGCCCAGGTATGAATAAACCTTCTTGACCTTGGAATCGAACATCTTGCAGATAGGCAGAGCTGCATCATTTACAGCCTTAAGAGCCTTCTTGAGCGGGGTCTTATAGTCAAGAGCCTCACCGGTATATGAAATGAACACAGTAGGTATGCAGAGCGTATCATCCTGTATGAACACAGGTGATGTGGGATCCCATGCAGTATAGCCGCGAGCCTCAAAAGTAGCACGAATACCACCGCTGGGGAATGATGATGCGTCAGGTTCCTGCTGTGCAAGGGCCTTACCGTCAAAGGTCTCTATCATACCACCCTTACCATCATACTCCATGAAAGAGTCATGCTTCTCGGCAGTACCATCAGTAAGCGGCTGGAACCAGTGTGTAACGTGTGTTACGCCATGCTCCAATGCCCAGACCTTCATGCCTGCGGCTACGCCATCGGCAGTTTTGCGATCCAGATGCTCGCCGTTGTCAATACAGTTAACCAGAGCCTTGTAGGTCTCAGCATCAAGATACTTGTGCATCTTGTCCCTGTTGAACACCAGTTCTCCAAAATAATCGGAAACCTTCTTTCCCGGTGTCTCCACTACAGCAGCTTTCTTTTTGAAAGCATCCTGTACTACATCAAATCTCATTTTACTCATAATTTTCTATTTAAATTGTTTTTTTGTTCTTGTTATTATCTAAAGACGAAAGGCTAGTCCAAGCGGGCCAGCCTTTATGTTTGTTTGATTGAGGGGGTTTTATCTGTTGACTTACTCCCCGGCTGGAGAGAGATAAGCCCTGTCTGTGATAAAACGGTTCCAATTGCCGGAATTATTATTCCCGGCAGTACGCTTGGGGTTGAAACCATCCTCCAGAGCAGATATAAAACCAAATCCGTTCAACGCTTTCACTGCTTTGCTTGTCTTTATTTTTCAAAAACGATGCAAAAATAGCAATTATTGTTGCAATTTGAAAACAATTTCTCATAAATTTTCTCAAAATGATATTAAATAAATGTTTAATGCAGCAAACCGACATTTAAAAGGCTTATTTATAAGCGTTTTCGTGAACATCCCTTACGGCACGTCCGCTTGGATCATTCAGTTTACTGAAACTGGCATCCCATTTTAGAGCCTCAGCTGTCGAACAGGCCACACTTGGAACACTGGGTACACAAAGTGCTGCGCTCTCACTCGGAAAATGCTCCTCAAATATGCTGCGGTAGTAATACTCCTCCTTGTTCATGGGAGTGTTTATGGGGAAACGCTCAGCAGCATGACTCATCTGCTCATCTGTTACGGCAGCAGCGGTAATCTCCTTCAGAGAATCAATCCAACTGTAACCCACACCGTCGCTGAACTGCTCTTTCTGGCGCCAAGCAACGCTCTCAGGCAGCATATCTGCAAAAGCCTCACGAACTACGCGTTTCTCTATGCTCTTTCCAGGACACATCTTTGCCTCGGGGTTCATGCGCATAGCCACATCCAGAAACTCCTTGTCAAGGAAGGGCACCCTACCCTCAACGCCCCATGCGGCGAGTGACTTGTTGGCGCGCAGACAATCATAAAGATGGAGCTTTGATATCTTTCGTACCGTCTCCTCATGGAAAGCCTGAGCATCAGGAGCCTTATGGAAGTACAGATAACCTCCAAATACCTCATCGGCACCCTCACCGCTAAGTACCATTTTTATACCCATACTGCGTATTACGCGGGCAAGAAGGTACATTGGAGTGCTGGCACGGACAGTCGTAACATCATATGTCTCAATAAAATAGATTACATCGCGTATGGCATCCAGACCCTCCTGTACTGTATAGTTGATTTCATGGTGGACCGTACCTATGTACTCGGCCACTTCGCGTGCCTTTGCCAGATCAGGGGCACCCTTAAGGCCAACTGCAAATGAGTGCAGACGTGGCCACCAAGCCTCCTGCTTATCATCCGTCTCTATGCGGCGGGCAGCGTTTTTCTTTGCTATGGCCGATATGACCGAGCTGTCCAGACCACCGCTCAGAAGCACACCGTAAGGCACATCACACATCAGCTGACGCTTTACAGCAGCCTCAAGAGCATCGTGCAGTTCCTTTATATCGGATTTGTTATTCTTGACAGCATCATACTTGAACCAGTCACGGGTGTACCAGCGCTCAATATGCCCGGCGCGGCTGTTCAGAAAATGACCTGGCAGGAACGGCTCATATTTTGTACAGATACCCTCAAGTGCCTTAAGTTCACTAGCCACACAGACATGTCCTTCCTTATCCTTACCTATATAAAGAGGTATCACACCTATAGGATCACGGGCAATCAGATATTCATCACGCTCTGCATCATACAGTGCAAAGGCAAAAATACCGTTCAATCTTTCAAGCATACGGATAAAATCCTCCTGACTGCCACCTGCTGCCACTGCATCACGATATAGAGCCAGGATGACCTCACAGTCACTGCCGGTACTGAACGTATAGCGTCCCTCATACTCACGGCGAATAGCCTGATGGTTGTAAATCTCACCGTTCACAGCCAGAACCTGGAGGTTGTCCATACTGAACAGCGGCTGACCACCAGACTGAGGATCGACAATACTCAGACGCTCATGAGCAAGGATTGCTGAGCCTCCACACCAGATACCGCTCCAGTCAGGACCACGATGACGTATTCTGCGACTCATTTCCAACGCACGCTGCCGGAGCTCCTCTGACTGCCTCTTAATCCTGAAGATTGAAACTATTCCACACATAATATCTATTGTTTATTACTGTATTTGTCTTGCTCTGCGAGATATTTATTATCTACGGTTCCTATGTGACATTAGATGTTGTAAGCAGTCTCTCCATGTTCATAGATATCCAGACCTTCTTCTTCAACTCTGGGCTCAACGCGGATACCGTGAACTTTCTTGAGAATAACGAATGTGAGCATACCAAGACCGAATGACCAAACAACTGTTACCAGTGATCCAAGGGCCTCAACACCCAGGAAGTGCCAGCCACCACCATAGAACAAACCACCATCCAAAGCAAACATACCTGTCATGAGAGTACCCAGAATACCGCAGACTCCGTGTACCGATACAGCGCCTACAGGATCATCAATCTTACAGACCTTATCAATAAGGGCTACAGAACCAACCATCGCTACACCGCAAACGGTACCGATGATTGCTGAACCGCCTATTGAAACAAGGTCACATCCGGCTGTAATACCTACCAGACCTGCCAGGATACCGTTGCAAACCAATGAGAGTGAAGGCTTGCCATATACCAGCCATGTAAGGAACAGCACTGAAAGGCCGCCTGTAGCAGCTGCCATATTGGTTGTACACATTACGTGTGAGATTGCCATTGCGTTTTCAGAACCTTCAGCAGCCAGCTGTGAACCAGGGTTGAATCCGAACCAGCCGAACCAGAGGATGAATACTCCCAGAGCGCCGAATGTCAGGTTGTGACCGGGAATAGCGCGTGATTCGCCAGCCTTTGAGTATTTTCCGATACGGGGTCCAAGTACCATAGCACCGGCAAGTGCAATCACACCACCACAAGTGTGAACAACAGTTGAACCGGCAAAATCATGGAAACCAAGCTCGCTCAGCCAACCGCCGCCCCATGTCCAGTGACCCTCAATGGGATAAATCAGCACTGAAATGATGATAGAAATAAGTACGTACATCGAGAACTTGGTTCTCTCAGCCATACCACCTGATACTATTGTAGCGGCGGTAGCGCAGAATACGGTTTGGAAAATCAGGGTGCACTCAGCAGGAACGTTTGAGTCACCTATGAATGTCCAGTCAAAAAGGTGAAGTCCACCTATGAATCCGTTGTTTGTTCCATGCATCAGGCCAAAACCTATCATCCAGAACAGGAAAGAACCTACCATGAAATCCACGAAGTTCTTCATCAGAATATTTGCAGTATTCTTGGAACGGGTAAAGCCAGCCTCAACCAGTGCAAACCCGGGCTGCATAAAGAACACCAGCATTGCTGCTATCAACACCCAGACTGTATCCAGTCCGCTAATTCCACTCTCTGTTATTGTCGATATAATTGTATCTTCCATAATCGTGTTTGTTTAAAATCGCGTTTTACTCATTTCTTGTCACGTAATACGGTATCACCGTGTTCTCCGGTGCGGATTGACCAGGTATCATCCACTGGGCTTACGAATATTCGGCCATCACCCACCTGGCCGGTACGGGCAGCACCCATAATTGCATCAATGGCAGGCTGTACAAACTGATCACGGCAGATAATTGTTATCTCAATACGTGAGATGATATCTGTGCTGTACATTACGCCACGATAGATACGATCCTGACGGGCCTGACCTATGGCATGAACTTCAGCATAAGAGAACCAGTTTATGTCGGCCTCAAAAAGAGCCTCCTTCACATCTTCAAACCGGGTTTTCCGGATGATTGCTTCAATCTTTTTCATTTGTGATTTGTTTTGAGGTTAATTATTGTGTTTTGATGCATCGTTAAACAAAAAAGGCCGGTCTAAACAGACCAGCCTTATTTCTTTTTCTTTTATCTAAATCAACAGTTACATACCTGACCGGTCAAAAGGTATAACCATCGGAACCTGATTATTATTCTGGTTCTGATTATTCTGCTGCTGGTTGTTATTCAGCTGAACAGTGGTTATATTTTTAAAACCGATAAACATAAAACTGTTTTTCCTGTTTCAATTTCTGCGGCAAAGATAAGCACTTTTTTGATACATTGTTCACCAAAACACAGAAAATTTTACTTTTTTCTATCAAGTCGCTGCATACACGAACATTTAGAAAGCATAACTAGCGTAATTACTGCAAATTGCTACGCGCACAGTAAAGAATTTACTGTGCGCCTATTGCTGCGGCAATGAAGGCTTTGAATAGCGGATGCGGGGTCTCAGGAGTGCTCTTGTACTCAGGATGGAACTGCGAGCCGATGAAGAAGGGATGGACTGATTGCGGGAGTTCCACTATCTCGGTGAGGCCGGTCTGGGGGTTATGACCTGATGCAACCAGACCTGCCTTCTTGAAGTCCTCGGCGTACCTGGCGTTGAACTCGTAGCGGTGACGGTGACGCTCGGAAATCAGTTTGGTTCCGTATATCTTGAATGCAAGAGTATCCTTTGTGATTTCACAATCATAGGCACCTAGACGCATTGTGCCTCCCTTCATAGTGGTCTTTTTCTGATCCTCCATCATATCTATTACAGGATGTTTGGTATCAGGACTGACCTCGGTTGATGCAGCATCCTTGAAGCCAAGTACGTTGCGGGCAAACTCCACTACACACATCTGCATTCCCAGACAGATTCCAAAGAACGGAATTTTGTTCTCACGGGCGTACCTGATAGCCTCTATCTTGCCTTCAAGACCACGCGAGCCGAATCCGGGTGCAACCAGGATTCCATTCATTCCCTTGAGATTATCGGCCACATTAGATGAAGTTATCTTCTCACTGTTGACCGAATGTATGTTAACCTTGCAGAAGTTTGCAGCGCCAGCATGAACAAGGGCCTCAAGAATAGACTTGTAGGCATCCTGCAATGATACATACTTACCTACCAATGCTACATTAACCTCAGTCTTGGGGTGCTTGAGACGATCCAGAAAGTCTTCAAGTTTAGACAAATCCGGTTGATTGAAGTTTTCGATACCCAGTTTACGTACCACAAGTTCGTCAAGATGCTCTGCGTGCATGTTCATAGGTACCTGATAAATACTCCATGCATCAATACTCTGGATTACGTGTCCGGGCTTTACGTTGCAGAACAGTGCCACCTTGCGTCGCAGTTCCTCATTCAGAGGATGTTCAGTACGGCAGATAATCACATCAGGCTGAACGCCTGCCTGCTGCAACATCTGGACGGAATGCTGTGTAGGCTTGGTTTTAAGTTCCTTGGCGGCACTCAGATAAGGTACCAGAGTAAGGTGTATTGACATGCATGAACCCTCCGGGAGTTCCCACTGCAGCTGACGCACAGCCTCAATGAACGGCAGTGACTCCATATCGCCAACAGTACCGCCTATCTCTGTCAACACAACATCGAACTGACCGGCCTGACCGAGCAGTAACATACGGCGCTTTATTTCATCGGTAATATGGGGTACTATCTGGACGGTCTTGCCCAAATATGCACCTTCCCGTTCCTTGATGATTACTGTATTATATATACGGCCGGTGGTAACGTTGTTTGCCTGCGATGTATGCACACCTAGAAAACGCTCATAATGTCCCAAGTCCAGATCTGTCTCGGCCCCGTCATCGGTAACATAGCATTCGCCGTGTTCATAGGGATTAAGTGTGCCCGGATCAATATTAATGTACGGGTCAAATTTCTGGATAGTGACCCTGAGACCTCTGGCCTGCAACAACTTGGCCAATGAAGCGGCAATAATACCCTTTCCAAGCGATGAGACAACTCCGCCTGTAATAAATACGAATTTCGTCTCCATAATTCCAATTGTGCTCCAAAAGAACAATTGTGGACAAACCCCAGTTGTTCTGTTTTTATTCTACTGTAACAGATTTTGCAAGATTACGGGGCTGGTCAACATCACGTCCCTTGGCTATGGCAATATGGTACGCAAGGAGTTGCAGCGGTATCACAGACAGCAGAGGAACCAGACACTCCTCTGTGGCCGGAATCTCAAAATAGAGGTCCGAAAGGGAGCGCACGTCCTTATCGCCTTCAGTTACAATACTTATAACCCTACCCTTACGTGCCTTGACCTCCTGGATATTACTCAAAATCTTGTCATAATTGCCGCAATGCGGAGCAATAGCCACAACAGGCATCTCCTCATCAATAAGCGCAATAGGTCCGTGCTTCATCTCGGCAGCCGGATAGCCCTCGGCATGTATGTACGAAATCTCCTTGAGTTTGAGAGCACCTTCAAGAGCCACAGGATAATTGTAACCGCGACCCAGATAGATAAAGTTGTGGGCATATGTGAACGTCTTGGCCAAAGCCTGTATCTGCTTGTCATGCTTGAGAATAACAGCAATCTTGTCAGGGATAGTCTGCAATTCGCTTATTATCCGCAGCCTGTATTCATCAGTAATGGTACCTTTCTCCTGTGCAATGCTCAATGCCAGCAGCAATAACGTTTCAACCTGCGCTGTAAAAGCCTTGGTCGATGCCACACCAATCTCAGGACCGGCATGTGTGTAGCAGCCCGTATCGGCCGCACGTGCTATTGATGAGCCCACTACATTGCATATTCCAAACAGGAATGCGCCCGACTGCTTGGCCAGTTGCATAGCAGCAAGCGTATCGGCCGTCTCACCCGACTGTGAAATAGCTATAACCACATCATCAGGATAAATAATAGGATTGCGGTAACGGAATTCCGATGAGTATTCAACCTCAACGGGAATGCGTGTAAGATCCTCTATCATATATTTGCCTATCAAACCTGCATGCCAAGATGTTCCACAGGCACAGATTATTATGCGGCGCGCATTGAGCAACCTTTCCTTATGGTCAATAACTCCCGACAACTTGACAAGTCCAAGTTCGGGATGCAATCGGCCGTTCATAACGGTACTACAGGTTCCGGGCTGCTCATGTATCTCCTTAAGCATAAAGTGCGGAAATCCGCCCTTCTCAATCTGACTCAGATTCAGTTCCAGTTTCTTTATGACCGGTGTCTGCTCAATACTGCGCAAATCTGTAATCTTAAGATCCTTTCCGCGTTCCATGAAAGCAATCTGCTCCTCACCAAGATAAACCACACGGTCAGTATATTCAATGATAGGAGTGGCATCAGACCCTACCAGGAACTCATCATCACCTACACCTATTATGAGAGGACTTCCCTTGCGGGCTGCAATCATCTTGTCAGGGTGCTCCTTATCTACAATAACAATAGCGTACGCACCTATTACGCTGTTAAGGGCCAGCGGAACAGCCTCCTCAAGAGTTATGCCGTGTGAATCCATAATATACTGGATAAGCTGGATGACGACCTCTGTATCTGTTTCACTTTTAAAGTGATAGCCCTGATTCTGCAGTTCAGTTTTGAGTGAACGGAAATTCTCGATAATTCCGTTGTGTATAAGCGCCAGATTACCTGACTCCGAAAAATGCGGATGAGCGTTCACATCATTTGGCTCACCATGTGTAGCCCAGCGTGTATGAGCAATGCCCACCGTACCGCTCAAATCCTTGCCCTGAACGGAGCGGTTCAGATCAGCAACCTTTCCTTTTGTCTTATAGATGACAAGTTCACCACTGTCATTAATAAGTGCCACGCCTGCACTGTCATAACCACGATACTCAAGTCTGGACAGTCCCTTAATCAAGATAGGATAAGCGCGACGTTTACCGATGTAACCTACAATTCCACACATATTCCAATTCAAAAAAAGAGGAGGGCTGATCCTGCCAGAACCAGCCCTCACTCAAATTAATAATATTCAATATTTCCAGAATCTCCATCATATTATCCGACTGGTGAAACAACACGGAGATGCCGGAACCCGATTATCATTCAAGTTCTGCTTGTCATTCATCTGATTAGAAAGACAATTATATGTAACTATTCCCTCCATTATTGCTTCAATCTGTCGGCAAAAATACAAAATTAATTTCAATTTGCAATTTTTTGATTGTTTTTTATTCAAAGACAGATGTACGTTGTCACATCGTGACCAAAATTACGCAGCAGCCTTGAGGGGCTGCTGCTTTTTTACGGTTATTTATGTGCTATATGAGGAAAGTCAGAAAGACATCCCGTCAAGGTCACCTTGGAAAGACTCCTTGAATTCAGTACGAGGATCAGTACCTGAATCAGTATAATAGCCCTTCTGGGACGGCATTCCATCGACAAACTCCCTGAGAGATCCAACTCTCCTTGTCTGTTCCTGCCAGAGTTGCTCATAATCACGAATATAGTCTGCACGTGGAACAACGTTCGTGTCGAACTCAAGTTCTATGTATGTGGAATCCTGAAAATTACCGTAACAGTAAATGAAATGGTCCACATAGCCTGTATTCTTGATAGTGTTGAAACTCAGGTACACAGCACTTATTTTGTGGGGGAGGACAACGATCGGGAGTTCGCTTCGCGGAACTATGCAGCCGCACGTAGTCTGTATCTCTTCTATGAAAAGAGGATAATCAGACGTATTTTCTATCTCGTAAGCAATATCCATCATCTCTCCCTGAAGAACCGGGTAATAGTGGCGTACCGGATCAAGTACTACAACTGAGGCCGGCTTAAGTGCCTTATTGCACGAGTATAAAGCAAACACAACTGTTGCCAATGCCATGAGGCATATATAGGCAGAATTATTTTTCATTTTGTTCATATAGTCAGAATCCTTCAATTTCATCTATAGCCATTGTACGTTCTTCCTGATTCCGGAATATTGTAAGTACAAGCGTTCCCTTGCAGTTTGACGGAATGTCAAACTCAACCGATGCATGCTGCAGGTTGTCAGCCGATGCTTTGGGCTCCTTCTCACCAAGAACCTGCCCGTCGGCACTGAGAGACACTCTGAGAGGGAAAGCAATATGGAAGATTGCGTTTCTGGTCATATTAACGCACAGACTTTTCATTCCTTTTACATTCGGCACCGCAATACGCAATGAGGGCGTAGCTGATGAGAGCATCTGTCCGCAATGGTAGTTAGACGGCAGTCCTAGCAGTCCGTCAGTTATTATCGAGATGTCACGGTACTCTTCGTCAAGAGCAGTCAGAGGTTCAAGACGAACCCCTTTCAACAGATTCTTACGTCCAACCTTCTCTGCATGCTTCAGCATATTACGATAGTCTTCTACGTAATCCCTTATACTGCCGCCTGATTCGCTATAACTTGTTGTTCCCTGATCAATCAGTTTCTCAAGCTGGTCAAGCATTCTGACACATCCTGTGGTATCTGCAGATATCCGGTTAATTTCAAGATGTGTAAGCATCAATGCCCTGTCCATCTTCAGTACACGGGAATATTCCGGTTCACTGATTGTTGGAAGAAGGGAATCCAGTGCATTGTGGAACCTTATGAATTCATCAGCCCAAAGATATGTCTTCAAAGCCGCCGGGAGACCTTCATACAATGGGAGTAACGTACCTCGTTCCGCAGTCATATCCTCCTGCTTCTCCATATATTCACTTATAAGGTTTCCTGCCACTGGATATTCCTCATGGCACAACTCCTTCAGCAGGGGACGCCACTCGACATACGGATCAGACAACATCGCAGCCAGAACGCGTGTCTTCAGTATATGCATCGAACTGTAATCCATCCCGCTGCCGTTAAAGAAGACTCCTTTCACTCCGGAATCTTCGTAAAGACGGAGACGGCGCTGGGCAACGTCAAAAATCGGGAAGGGAGTGAAATAGTCATCAAAATTGTTCAGGTAATCCCATATGTAAATCCGGTCGGTGAACTCGGACCACCTGTTGAGCAGTTCTGCGAACCGGTCCTCCTGACTGGTATGTACAGGACTGAGAGGGAAAGACATGGCACTTATCAGTACACCGGCATTTTCAGGCAAACGGCGGCGAGGCAGACTGGATGTAGTGCGATAATAAGACGAGAAGAAAATGTGCCTTGGAAATTCTTCAGCCAGCCTTTCCAGTAAATGATATACAGCACCTGAGGCATCACCATCTTTATTGCCCAGTTCAGTACAACGCCCACACTTGCACACAACTGAATTATCATTAGGAAGAATGGCAAATCTTGTGGTTCTGTCTTTGCCGTAATTATCATTTATATAGTCCTTTATATATTCAAATAGAGTTTCTGACGAGAAGCAGAACTGATCGTGGATAAGGATGTTTCCCTGTTTTGCATATACGCTCGGAGATGGATTCTTGGGAAGCACCACCGAAAGGTTATGTCCCCAGATACCCCAATCGCGGTCAACGCTGTTTAAATGCAGCTGATGTCCTTCTTCGGATTTCAATTCGGGAAGATATACCTCGCGATACTCGAATGGAGAGTTTACAGTCTGTTGCTGAGCATGACCGCAACTGGAGAAGCACAATGTGCTCACCGCTAAAATAAAACTTGCAGGTCTTCTCATATCACAAAAGTAATCAAAAAGCAATATGTGTCTGGAATTCCAAGGCAAATATATTGCGGTAGGAGTCCGTCAGAGAACCGTCTTTCTGACGGTAGGGAATGTAGCAGGTGTTCCATGTACCGGTCAGGCCGAGGCAAAGGTGGCGGGAACAGAGATACTGTATGTCAAAGCCAACCATCGCATTGGTATGGGCCAAGTTGCGCAAAGCAGACTGTTCGAAGAATGTCAGTTCCGGGAAGGATCCGAAACCTGTCATTAGAGTAACAGAAGAGATATTGTCTTCATTAAAGAGGAATTTCCCCTTGAGGCCCACGTTATAATAAAGGCTCCTGGACATATATATAACATCTGCACTGCCTTTTAATATTACGCGTTCCCATGCTTTTTCAATTCCGGGAGTTATAATGAAAATGTCAAATTCATCCTTGGTGGACATCCCTGTATTGCCCCCGCCGAGAAACAGGTATGTAGGCGGTGTTCTCCGGTAGCCCACTCTCAGCGAAGGAGTCAGTTCCCTGGGAGCGTAATATGAAATAGACAGATTGGCGCCGATTTTGTTGAAAAATCTGGTGGCTATGGAAACTTCGGCCATTCCGCTCCATCTGGAGCCAAACTCATGTTCCCACTGTGCTGAGAACTCAAGGCCGACTCCGCCGGGTTCATTTTCGTAATTATCATGATAGCCGTCTATGCCTTTGTACTTTATCTGTCCTGTAACTGTATTGCGCTCAAAGATTCTTGAATAACTTAATGAAGCGAGCGAATACAGATGTGCTGTAGAGGCTAATGTTTCATCATGGTTATCAAAGAAAGCATGCGTATATGAAGCATCCACCCTATTCCTGAATCCACGGAAACAGAGATAGCGCATGTGCCGTATGAAATCCTCCTGTTCAGCATTACTCGGTTCATAGTAGCGTTGCTGATACCTGTAAGCCAACGCATATTTCTTAAGGCTCTCATATGCCAGGCCCCTGGTATACAGGAGTTCACGGTTGTCCGGATCGTGAACCAGAGCCGTATCAATTATCTCCAGTGCGATATCAGGCATATGATTCTGCAACAGTTCACCGGCCCACTCCTGACTTATGCCTGAGAATGCAGCAGTAAGTTGGGGATTCACAAACTCTTCAGTATTGTTACGGGGATTCAAAAGCTCCAGCGCTTCAGCATCTCTACCCTGTTCCCTGAGAGATATCGCCTGTTTTACTATGAAATATGGCACGTCAGGATAATTCTCATAACCTATGGCAGCATAATCATGAAACTGGCTGTCATATTTCAGTGTCTGAGACATATTTATCAGACAACGAAGGGCAACCTCGCTGTTGGGAATAGCCTCATACAACGACTGTGCCTCATGAAAAGCTTCTTCGTAGTTCTCCTCCTCAATCAGGTTTTTCAGACGGACGGCCACCAAATCCTCATATGCTGAGGCAAAACGCCGACGGTTGGCAGGACTGAGTTCGGAAGAGTCCATAAACAGCCTGCGAGCTTCTGAAACGCGACCGAGATAACCCAGGACGATAATCTGTCTCGACACGACGGCAGGCCAGATGTCGGCTGTATCCTTTATTAACTCGAGAGCCTTGTCCAGATGCACATAGGCATCATCCCACTGCTGGCCAATAAAATCATTATTGGACAACCGGAGCATCATGCCTGCATAAAGTTCTGCAAGTTCCTCATCTTCAGGGTTCATCTCGTACAGTTCGGCCAGAATCTTTACACACTCTTTGTCGTTGCCGGACATCTTTTCGACATCATAAAGCTTCATCAAAAGTCCTGGAGTACGTCCCTCATATTTCATGGCCTCGCTGATATAAAGGCGGGCCTCGTCATAATAACCTCTTGTGAGAGCGGTGCTCAGCAGGTAGTTCAGGGCATCTGTATCATGAGTAGCCAAATAGAGACGTCCGTTTGCCTCATACGGATCATTCATACGGGCATCGTTGGCAACGTCATACAACAACGCATTATATGCCGAATTACCTGAACGGTTGTTCTTGACAAAAGACAATGCCTGATTATACAGTCCCAAATCCGACATTATGCCGACAACTTTGTTCACAAGTTCCGGATCATTGGGGAAATGCCTGAGTCCACGGTTGGCGGCACCAATGGCTCTCTCGAATTCGCCCATCTTCTCATATGTTGAAACCAGTTCAATATAGTAGTCACGCACATTGGGATCCTGGTCTATCCAACGTTCCAGATTATCTGCTGCATCGCTCAGGGTGCTTTTATTAAGAATCTTGTCCCTGTTCTCATAGTTGCGCCTTCTGACATCAGCCATAACCAGGGAATCATTCGGATATATGTGTGACAGGCGTTCCAGTGCCGCATCGGCCTCTACTTCATTGCCCAACTTACGGTACAGAGAAATCTTCCTGCGCCATAAATCACGGTCATACGGTTGGAACTCCAGCAACTCGTTGATATAGCATATCGCACTGGAATAGTGTCCCAGGTTATCTTCTACATCAACCATATACCTCTTGGAATGGAAATGCTGGTCATTGGCCTGTATTGAACGGACCAGATTGTAGCGAGCCTCCCTCATGTCGCCAATGACGTAATAGTAACGTCCGTTATAGTAACGCAGATCGGGATCGTCCGGATACTCCTTAAGACCCGCATCAATCTCCCGTTTGGCCGCATTCCATGCACCGGAATTCACATAGCCCTCAACACGAAGTATGTAATAACGCGGCAGATGATTCAATTCCTGAGCATTAGCACCACCTGTCAATACAGAAAACACAGCGAAAACCGCCAAAATATATTTTATTCTCATTTTTCCTTCTTCTTTTGAAAGCCCCTACGCTGCATCGGTGTCCAAATGGCAGTCGTGTTAAGCAAGAAACGCCAATATCCCACATTTGAGCAATAGGTAATGATAGGATGATATATGAATGGCTCAACAATAGTGGCAATCACCAGTTTCAGATAGCTCCACTTCGTGCTCTTCCAGCTGACAGCCTTCGTCGAATAATCAAAGAACAAGACAAAACTGGAGATGAATATGCTGAAAACATATATCATTCCGAATATCATTATTGCAGCGCTCCAGTTTACGCCACCGGTGACCGAAAGCCATATCATGAACAGGAAGCCTGTCAGTTCCAGAATAGGAGCGAGGAACTCAAAAACAAAAACGAACGGCAAGGTCAGTGCTCCAATGGGCCCGTAGTGGGGGTTGAAAAACAGTTTACGATGATTTGACACAATCTCAAAAAGTCCTCTGCCCCATCTGATGCGCTGCCTTGCCAACTGTCTGAGGTTATTTGGACCTTCAGTCCAGCAACAGACCTTCGGAACAAGAGCAAGACGGAATTCCAGGTTATTGTTCTTCATATATGTCACCATGCGCAGAAGCATGTCCACGTCCTCTGCCATACTGACGGGATCATACCCTCCCGATTTCACAGCCACATCCGTATCAAACAGACCGAATCCGCCGGATATGTTCGGCAAAGCATTGATACGTGACCACCCCAGCTTGCTGATAAGGAAAGAACGCAGATACTCCAATTGCTGGAACATCGGTATAGGAGAATTCGGAACGTGAGCCTCCACAACCTTTCCGTTCTCAACAATACAACCGTTACTCATAAGCATTGTGGCACCCACACCTATCATTGGTGTATGGCTGTTCACCACGAACCACATCATACGGTAAAGCGCCATCGGCTCTATCACACAGTCAACATCGGTACATACAAAATACTTGTTGCTGCACACATTGATTCCGGCGTTGGAGGCGTCTGCTTTTCTACCACCATGTTCCTTGTCAACCACAACCAGCTTGCTGTATCTCGGATCGGTAGATTTCAGTACGCGCTTTATGGGTTTGGACTGCACTCTCATGGCGATGTCGTACGGAACCTCGACGAGTTTAAAATTTTCAACCAGCAACTCAAGAGTACGGTCAGTACTGGCATCATTCACAATGATAATCTCGTAATCGGGATAATCAATCTGCATCAGCGACTGGATATTGTCGATAATGGTAACCTCCTCGTTGAAAGCAGGTGCTATGATAGACACGGCAGGAGTAAGCGGAGACCCTTTAAGAAGATATTTAATCGTTTCATCGTCCGGAAGATTGACATCCATCTGCTTCTGGGCCTGCCTGCTCATGAACACAAGCACAAGATAAGCGACAATCAGCATCATAGTGTACGCAAATACAATATAGCTGAAGATGTAATATATCGTTAACCACATATTAACAATCCTTTTAGTTCAACATTATCCGTTAAAGACGGTTTCAACCGATGGATGGTAAGCCTGTTCCCTGTCAAGTCTTATCTTCTCGAATGTTATCGGATTCTTGAAGAAACTGAAGAATTTCTTCTCCTCTTCAGTTGCTTTCTGTTCGAGTTCATAGAACTTGGCACGTCCTTCTTCTCCGTAATTGTAAATACACCTGAGAGCCTCAAACTGAACATGGGGATTCGTCGTATTCTTGAAGCCTTCAAGCAGAGCTCCCATACTTTTCCCGGTTCCAAGACGTGTCATGGCATGCATTATCGCCACCTTTGTATCGTCAGGTTGAGTAAGCAACGTCTCGATGAGCAACTGCTCGCAATCCAGATAATGCAGGTAACCCCATGTACGGGAAATCTCCTCAATCAGTTTTTTCTTACGGCTCTGACTGTAGAGGTCAGTAAGTTGTCCGCAGTACTCTACCTCATTGAACCGTCTCATCAGCCGTACACACATGCATTGAGTCCTCTCATTCGTCTGAATATGGGCCCAGCGAGCCAGATTCGGAAGTTTCAGACCTGCCTTGCGCCTGCGCTGCAGCGAATACGCCAGTTCTATCTCATCTTTTATACACGAGTTCTTGTCAAAGAAATCGGTTTCAAAGTATTCCAAGGCGCTGTCAGAACTGGACATGATGGTAGAATACATGGCCAGCCTCTTGACACTCATATATTTTGAATTGAGAAGCTTATTTATGACCCACGGGCTTATCTGAAGCTTGAATGTACGCACTACATTCAACGCTTCAACCTTGCGTTTCATCCGTCCCAGACTTATCACCTTTTCAAGAAAATCGGGTATATCAAACAACTGAAGAGAAGCATGAATGTTTTCAGTAACGGCAACATCGGAATCCCTGGTAATGAACAATCTGTAGAAAATCTCAACAAGAAGCTCCTTCTCGCGCTCGTTCTTCAGCAAAGGTTTTTCAAGACTCTTCACGTCAACGTCAAAAACTCTGAGAATCTCATCCGCCGTCATCTTGTGGGTAGCCTCAGATATCACGTACCTCATACCCTCACCATACCTGTCCGCAAGATGTTCACGAAGCCTCGCCCTTCTCCGGTTCCCTATGGATTTAAAGAACATTGCTATCCACATAACGACCATAATCATCACGCAGACAACAGCTACCAATGCAGCAACCCTAATCTCATTCGGATAATCCTGAAATTTGGCAATAACAAACGTAAACAAGAACTTTACGTATGCCAGAAACAGGTAGTAGATGTACTTAAAAATGGAGATGTTTACCACTTATCCTTCAAATTAAATTTAACTATTAATATAACCGTGTGATTTGAAGCCGCGAAGTTACCTATTATCCATAAACCATGATACCAAACTTATTTTAAAAAAACCAAATTCTCTGAATCTTTCCATAAAACACAAAATCTAAAGCAGTGAGAAGCCTATTTCTTCAGCACACTATGAGAAAACAGGAGACCCCAAAAGCCTTTGATGATTGTTTTTCCTGTAAAAAAAAGCCGACTGAAAAAAACTTCAGTCGGACTCTTTTGCAGGAATAACCCTCGGGGGAAAAAGGAGGAACTTACTTGTAAAGGAAGCGACGGATGGACATCTTAGGTGTCTTCTCAAATGGAACGGTCTGAATCTCAACCTTGGCTATCTGACTGTAAACAGGCAGCTGACGGTTCGAAGCAAGACGAATTTTCTCAGGGATGGCTTCTTTGGCCTCTGTATCAAGCAGAGCTTTAGCGACAGCCTGTTCATCGAGAAATACCAAAGCAACCAGTCTGCCACTCCTGTCAACAACTACCGATTCCATTACGAAAGCCTGATTATTGACTACTGCCTCTATCTCCTCGGGATAGATATTCTGGCCTGACGGACCAAGGATCATATTCTTTGAACGTCCACGGATAAAAATATTGCCCTCGGCATCCATGATGCCCAAGTCGCCAGTCTTGAGCCAACCATCTTCAGTAAAGGCATTGGCTGTAGCTTCGGGGTTATTGTAATATCCAATTGTTATATTATCACCACGGGCCTGTATCTCGCCCACTACATTGTGAGGATCTTCTGAATCAATGCGGATTTCAGCCACATCAACGGGTTTTCCACACGAGCCCGGCACATATTTCGTCCAGTGTTCGTAAGCCAGTAACGGACATGCTTCTGTCATTCCATAACCGACCAGATAGGGAAACCTTATTCTCTTGAATAATCTCTCCACCTCAGGATTGAGTGCAGCTCCACCCATGATGAACTCCTCGACATTTCCACCGAAAGCCTGAACCAGGCCATTGCGAATCTTGTTGTATATTATCCTGTTCAACCCAGGTATCTTAAGCGCAAACTTGACTACCGGCTTATCAATCGTGGGCTTGATCTTCGACTTGTAGATTTTCTCCATAACCAGAGGTACGGTAATCAGAAGATATGGCTTTACATCTGCAAAGGCTTTCATCAGAGTTGCAGGAGTAGGTGCCTTGCCAAGCCAGTATATCGAGGTTCCATTGCAAAGAGGGTAAAGGAACTCTATCACCAGACCGTACATATGTGCCATTGGAAGCATCGACACCATTTTGTCTCCTGCCGGGACATAGCGCTGGCTGAAATCAACTATAGACGAGAAATTCCTGTAGGTGAGCATGACTCCCTTCGGATCGCCCGTCGAGCCCGATGTATAGTTTATTGTAGAAAGGTTATCCCAGTTGTCGGTAGGGAATACCACATCATCAGGACCGAAGCCCTTCGGGTATTTTCTCTCAAAAAGTTCGTCAATACTCTTGAAAGCCTTTTCTGTCTTCTCGTCAACGCTATAGAGCAAATCGAGGGTGTTCACATCTATCACTGCACGCAGTTTCGGCATAAGCGAAACATCCATCTTCTGCCACTTGTCTCCATCGGTAAATAGCAGAATGCTGTCTGAATGGTTCACCAGATTCGACACGTTTTCTGGCCTGAAGTCAGCGAGAAGGGGAACTATCACAGCCTCGTAGGTATTGACGGCCAGATAGGCGAATCCCCAGCGTGCTCCGTTTTGGGCCCACAGAGCCATGTGTTCACCCTTCTTCATGCCGGCTTCCTCAAAGAAGATGTGGAAACGGGCGATGGAACGGGCCATCTGAGAATAAGTGAATGTATCACCGCCTATGGTATTCAGGGCCGGTTTGTCCCAGAACTTTCTCGTAGCAGACTGAAGTCTTTCCAAATAGTGGGGATATTTTTCCATCTCTAAAGTTTTTGTCAGTACAGAATTATCATTGTCCGTTACAGAAAAACAGTTCAGCAAAGATAATCAAAAAAACTCAAGACCAAACAATGCGTTTTCCTGTTCCTTTCAGTACAGGCTCTTATATGCCTGAAAAGCCCTGGCTTTCCGGGATGTGGCAGTTATTCCATACTCACCCCCAATGACTTCACTCCCCCATTCCGTGGGGGTTCTCCAGTCTCTGCTGTCAACTATGTCCAGCCATGAATTCTCGCTGTTGTTGCCTGTCCACGACCAGGGGATGTAACCATACTTCAATTTGTTGCAGGTCTTCATTATGACTCTGTGATCGGCTTTGCATCCAAGGTTGTTGTCTCCTTCCGCATAGTTATAGCCAAACTCGCCGACGATGAGCGGCAACTTCTGTTTTCGAGCCTCTCTAAGTTTTAAAACAATTCTGTCGGGGTCATTCCATGAACCATACATATGAACAGATAAGAGGATATTATGCTTAGGATCATTCTTGATAAGCCTGCGACCGTAAAGCAAGAACGGATCAATGTTCTGTCCCCAACCTGGAGCATCAACCACTATTGTAGAAACGTATCCGGCAGCTCTCATCACATTTACCGCCTCGGTATAAGCTTCTAACCACTTGTCCGGCGTAATGTCATTGTTACCCCATTCGTTTGCTATGTTTACCAGAAGAAATCTCTCGTACTTACGCAGCATCCTGACAACGTCGTCACGGGCATACCAGCCCGCCATGTCCAACAGACGTTCCTTTGAATTGCTGCCCGTAACATCGTGAAGTTCAACCATCGGAACCATCTCCAACTCGATGCAGCGGTTCACTATTCTCTCCAACTCGCTGACTTGACCACTGGTCTGCCATACTATACGTACTGTATTGGCACCAATCTCCTGAATATGGAAAAGAGCGTTGAAGGCCTGTTCACGAAACCAGGCATGGGGATTATTCACCCCTCTTATAACAAAAGCCTGGCCTGAAGCATCAATCAGCTTTTCGCGTCTTGTGGTAAAGTAATCTTTGGCTCCCCAAACGGGAACTGACACGAAGAACAGCATAAATATAAGAAGACTCTTCGCACGGAATCCGGTCATCTTCACGCAGATAAGTTAAACTCCACACCTATGCCGGATTCAGTCCAGTCTGACCGCAGTTCCGGAGGCAATTACCATAAGCATATTATTGCCCTGGCCCAGAACTTCATAGTCAACATCGATGCCTACTACAGCATCTGCACCTCTGTCACGGGCACGTTGCTCCATTTCCTTAAGGGCCCTGTCTCTGGCCTCCATGAGTTCGCCCTCATACGACGAAGAACGTCCACCTATGATATTTCTCAGCGAAGCCCCGAAATCCTTGATAAAATCCACCCCGGACACAACTTCGCCAAAAACTATTCCTTTGTACTCGATGATAGTTCTGTTCTCTACTGTCGGTGTAGTAGTCAATATCATATCGCTTGCAGATAACAAATTGAATCTTCTCCCAAAGCTAATGATAATAGACGAAAAAACCAACCTAAAGAAGAATAAAAGGTTTTTTAAAAAGTATTATGACTTTGGACATACATTTGAACATTACATCGTTCAGGAGATCCTTGCATACAGGGGTTACTTCAGAAGGAGGGAGAAAATTTCATACTGGCATACATATACAGGTCTTGAAGTTGATCTTGTTATCGGTGATGCCAGGATCGCAATTGAAATAAAATCAATCGAAGAGGTTATGAGCAGGCATAAGACCGGACTCAATGCGTTTAAGGAAGAGTATCCTGATTGCAGAACCATTTTGGTATCACTTGACTCCATAACAAGACCATCGGCAGGAATGGAACTAATCTATGTGAACGACTTTCTCAAGATGCTCTGGAATGGTGAAATATTCTAATATTACTATGATGGAGTAGTGTAATATTGGCAGATTATGACTCTGTGCCTCGCACAAACACAATAAAAAATAGGTACGCGCGCGCGCGTAGGAAAAGACCCATATCTGAATAAAAAAAGACCCATATCTAAATTTGCTCAGACCCATATCTGAGCATGCTTCAGACCCATATCTAAAAATGCTCAGACCCATATCTAAATTTGCTCAGACCCATATCTTTTCAGAGTCAGTTGTCTGACCCTCCTGAAACACATCCGGACACTACCCTTTTTCCCACACTGAGTGCATCCAAAATTACAATTAATTTGCTGTAACACAGAACTTTGATTATATCTGAAGTTGAAATCACAGAAGCGAAGGCCGGATTATGCAGAAAACAGTTGGAATGCCGGGGTCAATTGCATGCCTGATGATGCTTGCAGCGGTGCTCGTTACAATGTCAGGGGTGCAGTAAAGAGATCAAGACGAAATAATAAATATGGGATGACAAAAGAGTCTTTTTTGTTCTGCTCCCCCATTTTTCGTATTTTTGCATGTACTATTCTTTCGTATGCAACAGAAAATAATAATTCTAGACTTCGGCTCACAGACCACTCAACTAATAGCCCGCCGTATTCGTGAACTTAACACCTTCTGTGAGATTCTTCCTTACAACAGATTCCCGCATGATGATCCTTCTGTGATAGGAGTCGTCTTGAGTGGCTCGCCATTCAGCGTATATGGGAAGGATGCCTTCACTCTTGATCTTGACGGAATAATCGGACACTATCCTGTTCTTGGAATCTGTTATGGAGCGCAACTTATTGCACATTCCCTCGGCGGAAAGGTTGAACCTCAAGGTACGCGTGAATTTGGCCGTGCCCAACTTGAAATTGCTTTTCCTGACAATCCCTTATTGAAAGGACTTGACAACCCGACACAAGTCTGGATGAGTCATGGTGACACCATAACAGGACTGCCTGAAGGATTCCATGTAATAGCATCTACAAAAACTGTACGTTTCGCTGCATATCAGTCGGACACCTTGCCCGTCTGGGGTGTGCAGTTTCATCCTGAGGTTTATCATTCCCTCCAAGGCAGCCGATTGCTGGAAAACTTTGTCATCGACATCTGCGGCAGCTTGAAACAGTGGAGTCCTTCTGGCTTTGTGGAGAGCAGCGTGTCCTCTCTTCGCGAACAGCTTGGGAATGACCGTGTCATTCTGGGTCTCTCCGGAGGAGTTGACTCTTCTGTGACAGCCATGCTGCTTAACAAGGCTGTCGGCGACAGGCTTACCTGCATATTCGTAAACCACGGCCTGCTCCGCAAGAACGAGTATGAAGATGTTATTCGTTTGTACGAGGGACTTGGACTGAACGTAGTGGGAGTGGATGCTTCCGAGATGTTTTTCAGCCGTCTGAAAGGTGTTTCTGAACCTGAACGCAAGCGAAAGATTATAGGAGCAGGATTCATTGAAGTGTTCGAAAACGAAGCCCGCAAAATAACCGATGCACGATGGCTCGCCCAGGGAACAATCTACCCGGACCGCATAGAAAGCCTGAATATTACCGGCAAGGTCATCAAGAGCCATCATAATGTCGGAGGACTGCCTGACAGAATGAACCTAAGCCTGTGCGAACCTTTGAAGTGGCTTTTCAAAGACGAAGTAAGACGCGTCGGCCGTGAGATGGGAATGCCGGAGAAACTCGTGTCACGGCATCCTTTCCCAGGCCCCGGTCTTGCCGTACGTATTCTGGGTGAGGTTACTCCCGAAAAAGTCAGGATTCTGCAGGAGGCCGATGACATATACATCAAGGCTTTGCGCAGCTGGAAAACTGGAGAGCCTGGTATGGAAAAACCTCTTTACGATCAGATATGGCAGGCGGGAGCAATTCTTCTGTCCGACGTCAGGAGCGTAGGCGTGATGGGTGATGAGCGCACTTACGAAAATGCAATAGCTCTGCGTGCCGTCACCAG
This sequence comes from Bacteroidaceae bacterium, assembly GCA_017615835.1. Taxonomy (GTDB): domain Bacteria; phylum Bacteroidota; class Bacteroidia; order Bacteroidales; family Bacteroidaceae; genus Colenecus. The sequence continues at coordinate 220,542 of JAFZZI010000007.1, forward strand.
CACTGATGCCATGACTGCCGATTGGGCACACCTTCCTTACGATTTTCTGGCTCAGGTCAGCAACGACATAATAAACAGCGTGAAAGGAGTGAACCGCGTATGCTACGATATCTCCTCCAAACCGCCATCAACCATTGAATGGGAGTAAAAGAAATTTTTTACCTATATCCGTTGTGGACTATGTCATCGGATAAGTCAGGGATAATCGGCAAAACTGTTCTATATGCTGAAGTTCAGGAATATCACATTATTTGAAATTCCGACATTGCAGAAGTACATAAAGGACAGTACACGACAGAATTGCGACTTTTCACTCGCGAACCTTTGTGGCTGGCAGTTTTTTTACAATACCCAGTTAGCAGAATCCGAAGACTGGCTGTTCATCCGTTTCCAGATGGATGGAAGACTTGCCTATGCTCTACCCCATTACAGGAATAACGGTCAGAAAAACACAATTAATGACGCCGATTATATTGAAGGCCTGCGCAAGGCCATCATGAAGGCTTATTCCGACTCCGTGCTGATGGGTCAACAGTTTATCATGATGTGTACTGACGATGCTGCCGAAAAGGCTGTTTCAGAAGCCGTACCTGTTCAGCTCCAAACTCTGTCCAATCCTGATTTATGTGATTATATTTACAGCTGTACGAAACTTCAATTGTTGGCAGGCAAGAAACTCCAGTCAAAGCGAAACCATGTCAATCGTTTCAGGAAGCTGTATCCTGACTACAAATATGTAAGCCTGACGGAAGAGACTGCAACACAGTGTCTTGAAGTGGAAAAGAAATGGATACAGGCTAAGAGAGAGAGTTATGACGGAGATGTATCCGCCTACGACGCTGAGTACCGGTTCATGACCTTCACTCTTTCAAACTGGCAGCGTCTGGGCCTGACAGGGGGTGCCATCTTCGTGAACGGCACTATGGTTGCTTTCTCCTTCGGCTGTCCCATAAACAACTACACCTTCGATGTATGCTGCGAAAAAGCAGACACCTCTTTCGAGGGATCTTTCAGCATTATAAACCAGGAATTCGCATGCCATCTTCCACCACAATATATCTACATAAACCGTGAAGAAGACCTTGGCAATCCCGGTCTGAGACAAGCCAAATCTTCTTACATTCCGGATATCCGGCTCTGCAAGAGACTGGTTATGTCCGTCAACCCCGATCACCAGTTTCTTGATACAGATACCGCCACACGGCAGACAATCAAGTTATGGAGTGACACATTCCATGACCCGGAGCAATTTATCCGCCTCTATTTCAGTCGCATTTTCAGCAGCAGTCACAACATCACGGCCCAGTTGGAAGGCTGTGTCGCCGGGGCTCTGCAGTTGCTTCCACACACTTTCAGATGGAATCGAAGCAAATTGTCTGCGGCATATCTGAGCGGTCTCGCCGTAAAATCCACCTTACGCCGCCAGGGTATTGGTTCGGCATTGCTTTCGCAGGCACATCTTGCCGCCTTCAACAAAGGCAAGAGCATTATATTTCTCATCCCCGCAGAAAAGTGGCTGTTCGGCTGGTATGCAAGTCACGGCTACGCTGACATAGCAAAGTGTCTGCCTCCTCCATCCGGTTTCGAAAGCATGGATTTTGTTTCGTTTGACCATTGGCAGAATGACAAGTCATGCATATTGCTTAAAGACCCTGAAGGCTTCAGCATCTACCTTCAGGATTACAGAGCCACTCCTGCCAATCTACGCCAATCCGCTATAATTCCCGCCATGCTCCGTATTATCAATGTCCACGAGGTACTCTCAACATACGCTGACCTGCATCCGGAGGCGGAACAGACAATTAACGTCTGCGGTGACGAAGACCTGCCGCAGAACAATGCCTGTTTCCGTATCTCGAACGGTATTGTACAACGGTCATATATCCGACAACCCCAGTCAGAGACACTTACATTGGCTCAACTGGCAGAAAAACTCTTTGCAGGTGAGCAGCCATCCATGAGTCTGATGTTCATATAAGGGGTGTCATCCCCGTTCCATCAGACAGTCAAAGAAATGATTTTCAGAAATCAGCCGTTGTTGATATTACTCTCGACGTATCTGAGCAGACTATCCTCGTTAAGTTCGCTGCGCAAGTTTGTATCATTAAAAGCGGTCAGATACTTTATGAAGTAATCTACAATACTGTCAGAGAAGACACCGCGAGAAGTGTATATTTCCCTGTCTTTTGCCAGTTCAGCTGCCGCTTCGACACAACTGCCGGGTAACTGTTCAAGTGACTCTTGAATAGCCTTGTTGGTTGCATCGTGTATATTGACTCCCAGGCCGACGAATGTACGTTCAGCAACCTCAAGTCCGTTTGGAATCTCAAAACCGTAACGTGCCGCACAACAAAGGGCTGCCATGAGCAGATATGTATCGGCGAAACCGTCGGAGGCTCGCCACTCGAATGTCTGTTTCTCACTGAAATCCTTGTCATCTTCTCTCTCAAGCGGATTACACTTGGAGGCCATGTCCATCTTGCTCAGCCAGCCAAGTGGAACACGGACCAGAGCACTGCGATTTGAGAAAGACCAGCAGAGGGACGTAGGCGCTTCCTGATGCGGAACAAGACGCATGAAAGAGAGCGGATGCGGATTTCCGAAGGCAGGCAGTGATGTTCCGGCTTCCATGAAACCGGCAATGGCCTTACGGGCCTCATCAGTCAACTCACCGTTCCTGACGGTTGCAGTATGACCATCCTTTGTGAAACGGCAATGTACGTGCATTCCCGAACCGGCCTTTCCGACGGTGATCTTGGGAGCGAATGTCAATGTGACTCCATGCCTGTAAGCAAGCTGACGCATCACCCATTTTGCGATGACAAGCTGATCTGCTGCATCCTCTATGTCCGTCGGCAGAAATTCTATCTCGTTCTGCTCGTAAATCTTCCCATCCTGAGTAAAGTTGCCAACCTCACTGTGGCCGTACTTGATTAGTCCTCCACATTGGGCTATGAGTCTCATAGCCTCATACCGGAGATCTGAGAACTTATTGAAGGGAGCGCTTTCATGATAGCCTTTCTGGTCTGGAGTAAGATACAGTTCCTCTGCTTTTGCTATTACATAATACTCCAACTCTCCCATTGTCTCCATATTCAGGCCTGTAACGCTTCGGAACTGCTGGTGGGCTTTGTGGAGGATATATTGGGGACTGCTCTCAAAGGGGTTTCCGTCACGGTCAAAAAAACTGCATAAGAGGTCAACAGTGGGAATCTCACTGAAAGGATTGACAAAAGCCGTCTTATAGCGTGGGATAACGTAAAGGTCGCTTTTTCCTGCCTCGATGAAGGGGAAAAGACTGCTTCCGTCAACCCGTTCTCCGGCCTGAAGTATATTCTCAAGATGTTCGAGACTGTTCAACACAAATCCCAGGGTCTTAAGTTTGCCGTCCCATCCGCAATAATGGAAGTTCACAAACCGTACGGTATTCTCCCTGCAGTAACGTACTATATCGCTGCATGTGAATTCAGCGGCCGGCTTCTGTAGGAACCTTACAATCAGGTTCGGGTTCATCTCAATTTTACTGTTCATCTCAATTGTTTTTTATCCTTTTGTTACAAAAATATGCAAAATAGTCTTCTCTATAGGATAGACGAAACAAAAAAACCATAATATTTGCACCTGAAAAGACAGGGAACTGACTTTGCAGGTTACTTACGATGATTTCACTTTACAGGAAATGAGAACTCCGTTTATGAAAAGATTTTTCGGATTTACGCTTATGAGTATATCGGTTATGGCTTTAATTGCCGGGTGTCAGACAAAGAAGGACAACTTCAGATATCTGTTGGACGAATTCGCTGACCTTAAGGTTATGCGTTACCAGATTCCCGGATGGGAGGAACTCACTCTAAGTCAGAAAGAGTATGCATACCACTTGTCTGAGGCTGCAAAATGGGGACGCGACATCACATGGGACCAGAACTGTTCCATGAACATACCAGCCCGCCATATCATAGAGAATATTCTCAACAACTATGAAGGAGACCGTCAATGTGCCGACTTCCGGAATTTCGAAGTCTATGCCAAAAGGTTTTTCTTCTCAAATGGAATTCACCACCATTATGCCGAGGACAAATTCTTTCCGGATTGTCCGAAAGAGTATTTTGGCCAACTGATGGCCGAGGTCGGTGACGGAGACAAAAGAGCTGAGTTCCTGCCTTACTTTTACGATCCGGACGTCTATCCCCAGCGCCGTTCCACAAGTACCGAGGGCGACATTGTTGCAATGTCTGCCGTTAATTTCTACGAAGGAGTAACACGTCAGGAAGTAGAAGACTATTACAAGTCGATAATGAATCCATCAGACGAGACTCCCGTGTCTTACGGACTGAACACAAAGCTCGTAAAAGACTCAGAGGGAAGGGTTACAGAACTTCCATGGTGTCTGAACGGCATCTATGGTCCGGCCATAGAAAAAATCTGCCGGGAACTTGAAGCCGCTTCAAAGGTCGCCGAGAATGAGTCTCAGGCTAAAGCTCTGAGATTGCTGATAAGGTATTATGAAACTGGAGATCTCAGGTTATGGGACGAGTACAATATTGAATGGGTCAAGGATACCTTGGGCACTGTTGATTATATCAATGGTTTTGTTGAGGATTACAACGACCCTCTGGGACGCAAGGGCTCATGGGAAGGTTATGTGAACATAAAGGACCACAAGGCTTCGAAACGTAGCGACATACTAAGCGCTAATGCACAGTGGTTTGAAGACAACAGTCCGGTTGATCCGCGTTTCAAGAAAAAGGAGTGCAAGGGTATCTCTGCGAAGGTTATCAATGCAGTTTGCCTGGCCGGTGACAGTTATCCCTCCACGCCCATAGGAATTAACCTTCCAAACGCAGACTGGATAAGAAAAGATTACGGCAGCAAATCTGTGACAATTTCCAACATTACCCGTGCCTACGACTATGCAGCCCAAGAGTCTCCCAATAATACCCTTGACGAATTTGCATGGGATGATGAAGAAAAGGAAATTTACCGCAAGTGGGGTTCGTATGCTGACGAAATCCACACAGATCTGCATGAGTGCCTGGGACACGGATCAGGCCAATTGCTGCCAGGTGTATCCGCCACGGCTATGGGCGAATATTCCTCTACTCTTGAGGAGGCCCGTGCCGATCTGTTCGGACTCTATTTCACTGCGGACCCGAAGATGGTCGAACTGGGTATTATGCCAGATCCTGAGGCATACAAGGCTGAATACTCAAACTTTATCCGGAACGGAATGCTTGTCCAGTTCAACCGCGTAGAATTAGGACGCCCAAACACTGAAGCACATATGCAGGATCGGAAACTGATTGCTGAATGGTGTTACACCCACGGACTGAAAGACGGTGTAATTCTCAGAAAAGTACGCGACGGCAAAACCTACTTCATAGTGAAAGACTATCAGAAACTTCGCGGTCTGTTCGCACAACTTCTGGCAGAGATTCAGCGTATAAAGTCTGAGGGCGACTATGAAGCAGGCAAGAAACTGGTCGAGACCTATGCTGTAAACATCGACCCTGAACTTCACAAGGAGGTTAAAGAGCGTTACGAAGCCTTGAACCTTAAACCTTATGGAGGGTTCATCAACCCGGATATAATTCCTGTGGAAAAGAACGGAAAGATTGTCGATTACAAGATTGTTTACAACGACGACTTTCTGAAACAACAGCTCGATTACGGTGAAAAATACGGGACCCTTTGACTGTCAACACCTCTCAGTCCTAATTTTTACGAGGGAAGAATAACCAGACTTCGGGTCTGAAGGACCTGGTTCCGGCATTGACGTCAGTCGGACAGTAATTAAACTTTATGTCTGAGACGGCATCAAATATGCAAAACCTGATGATTATGAAAAGGATTGCACTTTTTTTTGCTGTTCTGACGGTATGTCTCTCATCTTTGGCCGGTCTGACAGACGGTGAGGTTATTTCATATACTCTTTCACTGGGTTTTATCAAGGGGGGAGAGGCTTCACTCATTACAAAAAAGACAAACTACCGCGGAAAAGAAGCATACGAAGTATCGCTTATTGTGTCCACCACCAAAGCAGTTGACAAACTGTTCAGCATACGAGACACACTCACAACAACAGTGACCTCAGATATAGAGCCGTTGTTTTTCACCAAACACTGTTTCGAAAATGATGACATCGTTTACGAAACCGCGGAATTCAGCCGTGAGGGAGAAAATGACTATCGCGGCCGGTTGATGAAGCGCTACAAGGAGGGAGACGAAAAAAGACTTGACACCATTTGTCCCAGACCTATTTATGATATGGTAAGTCTCGTGCTCTATGCACGCAATATTGACCTGGAAAACGCTGTTGAAGGGCAGAGATTCCAGTTCTCTATGGCTGACGCCGCTGTAGTAGAGAATGAGAACCTGATATACATGGGCCGTTCCCGGGTTAAGGTGGCCGGTGAACAGAAGGACTGCCAGGTCTTTTCGCTGGTTCAGCCATATACAGAAAAAGGGAAATCAAAAGAAAAGGAACTGATACGGATATTCGTGAGCGATGATGCAGAACGGATTCCAGTACAGATGGATATAAATCTTCCTGTCAGCAAAGCAAGAGCCCGCATGCGTTAACAATATCGGGTTCTCCCAAATAATTTGTTTATCGGATAATCAGAGCCCCAGAGCCCGGCGCAGACTGTCAACGTAATCCAATTTCTCCCAAGTAAAGAATTCAAGTCCGTCCTTTACATAAGGAGTACGGCCAAAGTGACCGTATGTTGCTGTCGGCCTATATATAGGCTTGCGCAAGTTAAGCCTCTTTTCGATTGCCTTAGGTCTGAGATCGAACATTTCTGAGACGACATTTGCAATAAAACTGTCCGGCTTGTCCAAATGACTTTTTCCGCAGGTGTCAACAAAAATACTTATCGGTTCCGCCACACCGATGGCATATGAAATCTGTACCAAGACCTCGTCCGAGACCCCAGCAGCTACAAGATTCTTGGCAATGTGACGGGCCGCATATGCAGCGCTGCGATCCACCTTGCTGGGATCCTTCCCGCTGAAAGCCCCACCGCCATGGGCTCCTTTTCCTCCGTAAGTATCAACTATTATCTTTCTGCCTGTGAGGCCAGTGTCGCCATGAGGTCCCCCGATAACGAACTTTCCCGTAGGATTTATGAAATACTTGACACTGTCGTTGAACATTGCCTTTATAGAGGGTTCCTTTATTCTGCTGACTAAACGTGGAATCAAGATATCCCTGACATCGTTACTGATACGCGAGAGCATGGCACTGTCGGCCTGAGCCTGAGCCTCTTCTGAGCCATCCGCCGGAATCACAAACTCATCGTGCTGAGTGGATATTACGATTGTATCAATGCTGACCGGAACTCCGTTGTCATCATACTGTACGGTGACCTGACATTTCGCATCAGGACGCAGGTATTTCATCTCCTTCCCTTCGTGGCGAATCTCTGCAAGGGTGCGCATGATACCGTGTGCCAAAGCAAGCGACAGCGGTATGTATTCGGGAGTTTCATTTGTTGCATATCCGAACATCATACCCTGATCTCCAGCGCCCTGTTCCATTGGGTCAGAGCGCTCAACTCCGCGGTTTATATCAGGACTCTGCTCATGAATTGCGCTAAGGACTCCGCAGGAATCTCCGTCAAACATATATTCCGATTTGGTATATCCAATCTCCTTTATGACGTTACGGGCTGTCTTTTGAAGATCTATATAGGCTTCTGATTTAACCTCACCGGCCAGTATGACCTGGCCTGTTGTCACTAAAGTCTCACATGCAACCTTTGATTCAGAATCAAGGGTAAGAAGTTCGTCAAGGACTGCGTCCGATATTTGGTCGGCCACTTTGTCCGGGTGTCCTTCAGACACCGATTCGGATGTGAATAAATAAGACATTTATGAAAGGGAATTTGGTTCTTTATTCTTTTTTCTTCTTTTCGATGCGTTTCTGACGCATCTGCCAGCGTTCACGGGCATACTGCTGCATATCGCTCACAGTATCGCTTTCATCCACAATCTCAAGACCGAGAATGGTTTCAAGAATGTCCTCTAAGGTCAGAATACCCTCAAAACAACCATATTCGTCAATTATTACGGATATCTGCTCTTTACCCTTTAGCAGTTCGTCCCAAATATCTCCAAGCGAAGCTTCATCGCTGAAGAACTTGATGTCACGGCGAATGTCCTTCAGTCTGACATTGAATTTATCATCAGCCAGACGTTCCAAGGCCTCACTGCGCAGAATATAGCCGGTAATAAAATCAGGAGATTCGGAATATACCGGAATACGCGAATGATGGAGGTATTCGTTATCTTTATAGAATTCCTTTACAGTCATCGATTCTGGCGCTATTGCCGACACAACACGCGGAGTCATGGCATCGTAGGCCTTTACGTTGTCCAGTTTTATGAGATTTTGTATAATCTTGTTCTCATTTTCTTCGATTACACCCTCTTCTTCACCTATATTGGCCATGGCCGATACTTCTTCACGACTTACGGAAGCCTCCTCCTCACTCGGGGTTATAAGATTGCTTATCAATTTAACCAGAAGTACCAGAGGATACATCAGTACTATTATTAAGCTGATGGAACGTACCGTGAAACCCATGAGTTTCTTCCAATAGGTAGTGCCTATTGTCTTGGGTATAATTTCGGCAATAACCAATATGAGCAGGGTAACTATAGCCGATACAAGACCAAACCATTCGCTGCCGAAGAGCAGGGTAGCCTGGCGGCCTACGCCCGCCGAACCTATAGTATTGGCTATGGTGTTTAATGCCAATATTGCAGCAATCGGTTTATCGGGCTCCGTCTTGAATTTTTTGAACCTGACTGCAGGTCGGAATCCCTCCTCCTCGCGCATTGTAATAAAGGAAAGGGGGGTTGACAACAGCGTTGACTCCAGAATAGAACAGATGAAGGAGATCACCAGCGCGATTGACAGGAAAAGAAAAAGTGCAGCCATTAAAACTGTTATCGTTACAATCTGCAAAGATAGTGCAAGCCTTGGGATATTCAAAAAGATTTTTCCTCACCACTTATCCCTGATAAACATCATTGAAAAGCACATTTCAATAAAGATTTCCTTTTGGATAAAAACGCTAAATTTGCAATCAAACAACTGCCTCATGAGCACCACTCTCTATTCTTCTCCGATATTCGGCCCCGTTCACAGCCGGAGACTGGGAGTTTCACTTGGTATCAACCTTATGCCTGCAGATGGCAAAATGTGCACTTTCGACTGCATATACTGTGAATGTGGACGCAATGCGGAGCACAGGCCTTCGTCACGAAGACCTACACGCAAAGAGGTATTCGACACCTTGTACGAGTGCCTCGAAAGGATGAAGACAGAAGGACCTGAACCTAATGTCCTGACCTTCGCCGGCAACGGAGAACCTACTGCCCATCCCGAATTTCCTGAGATAATGGATGATGTCATTAGTCTGAGGGACAGGTTTTTCCCCAATGCAAAAGTCAGTGTACTGAGCAATGCTACCCGTATCACTGACCGAAAGGTTTTCGAGGCTCTTCTTAAGGCGGACAACAATATTCAGAAACTGGACACTGTTGATATTGACTTCATAAGGGTTTTGGATTGTCCAAAAGGAAATTACAGTCTGGAAGATACGATAGAGGCCCTCAAAGCTTTCAACGGGCATGTCATTATCCAGACTATGTTCCTGCGTGGATTATGCGAAGGAAAAGATATGGACAACACATCGGACAGATTCGTCAGCCCATGGCTTGACGCCTTGGCTCAAATAAGGCCCTCAAAAGTAATGATTTACACTATTGACCGCGAGACACCTGAGAAAGGTCTGGAGAAGTCTTTGCCTGAGACCCTTGATTCAATTGCAGAAAAAGTCAGGGAAAGAGGTATTGACGTTTCGGTCTCTTATTGACAAATACATATTATCTTATGAATCTTTATAAACTCTTTCTGCCGATTCTGTCGATTGCAGTACCTTTCTCATCAAGTTACGCCGACAACAACAATCTTGTTGCCTCGCTTGACAGCATTGTAGAGAAAGGACTTCCTCCTGGAACCGATATAAGCATACAGGTATGGGACCTTGACGGTGACAGCGCCATATATGGCTACCGTGAAAATGTACTGAACCGACCGGCATCGACAATGAAGATACTAACAGCGTACACTGCCTTGAAGACACTTGGTTCCGGCTATACCTTCCAGACTAATCTCATGACCGACGGTGTCATCGAAAACGACAGTACTCTGAACGGAAATCTCTATCTGGTGGGAGGTCTCGATCCGCAGCTTATGGAAAACGACCTGAAAAAGATGGTACTTGATTTGAAATCAAAGGGTATCAGAACCATCAATGGCAAGGTGATTGCGGATGTAAGCATGATGGACAGTATCTATTGGGGACCCGGATGGGCATGGGACGACACTCCAAGCAGTTTTCAACCCTACATATCACCCTTGATGGTTCACGGAGGTTTTATTGGTATATCAGTAAAACCCGGACAGAAGGGAATGCCGCCTGTCGTTTCAACTTTTCCGGATTCAAAATACTACAACATTGACAATAGAGCTGTTACCGGAGACAACTCTCTCGGGACTCTGACCATACGCCGCAACTGGCTGGAGAACGACAACACAATTATTATTTCGGGTAATTCGGCAAAGGGAACCTCAAAAGAGCAAAACATTTTCAATTCAGGAGAATTCACCTTTGCCCTTTTCAGAGAATATCTTGAAGAAGGAGGCATAGGGTTCACTGATTATGAAAAGGGCTTGTGTCCTGACTCGGCAATCTACATCACATCTGCACGTCACTCGCTGTTATCGGTTCTTGACGAAGCTCTGAAAGAGAGTGTCAACTTGAATGCAGAAGCTCTGTTCCTTCAATCCGTCCGCAGTTCCGGGAAAGTCAAGACAAATTTTTCCAAAGCAGCCGAATTTGAAGAACTTTTCATAAAGAAAAACATAAAACCGGGAAGCCAGCCTTTTCACATAGCAGACGGCAGCGGTTTGTCCATGTACGACTACATTCCTGCGTCACTGTTCGTTTCTGTGCTTAGAAGTATCTACAAAGACTCAGAATTGTACAAAATAATATATGGGAGCCTGCCAATAAGCGGAAAGGACGGCACCCTGAAAAACCGCATGAAGGATAAAGGCATGACCGGCAGGATTCACGCAAAGACAGGAACTGTTACCGGAGCATGCACTCTGGCGGGTTATGCTTCTTCTTCGCATGGAAGAACGTTCGCTTTCTGCATAATGAACAGCGGAGCAGTAACGATGAAAGACTCACGTAAGGTACAAGATGAAATATGTACCCTACTATGCAAATGAACTCACAATGTTCGGAACTGAAAGCCCTGATCGGCGAGCCAATCCAAAGAGCGCGGTAGCGCATATTCCAGATTCTTCCACGAGCGCAAAGAGTCGTGAAAAACAATTATTGACCCGTTCCTGGTATATTTACAGACATTCCTGAACACCTCTGTTCCTGTCATTCTGTCGCTGTAATCACGTGTAACAAGATCATAAAACACAATCTTGTACGAAGAACTCATATACCTGTAAGCCCAATGCCTCATCGTTCCGTGAGGAGGGCGAAACAGATCGGTCTTGAAATATGCATCACACTTCCTGACATTTGATATGTAATCAGGAGTCCGCATCTGAAGGCCTCTTACATGATTGAATGTGTGATTCCCAACCGTATGCCCACGTGCCTGAAGATCCTTGAACAAATCGGGATATTTCTTTACATTGTCACCAACGACGAAAAACGTAGCCTTCACTTCGTGACTGTCAAGTTGATCCAACACCCAAGGAGTGACTTCCGGAATGGGCCCGTCGTCAAATGTCAGATAAACACAATGGTCGGACGGGTCCTTTCTGAAAATCCCTTTTGGATAAATCGATTTGAGCAGAAATGTCGGTTGTTCAATAAACATTACTCCAATGTACTGCTAACCTGGACATACATGTTATCAAAGACCTGAAGCATTGAATTGTAGCTCTCCTTGTCAATACCAGACTTTTCCAACAAGGGGAAAATAACCTGGTACAGGTATGTGATAACATCCGAACAATCCTTTGCCAACAGCAGCAGATGTTTTCTGTCAAGCGAAGAGTACCACCTAAGCTGTGACAGATAAAGCGTTGCCATCTGACTGGTGATGGATAATGCCTTCTCGTTTTGTCCCAAAGACTGATAACAATTTGCCATGATTTGAGAGTAGCCCATCATATCATGAGGCAGCAGTTCGCAGGAAATACCTGCTTCACATCTGTCAAGTACTTCAAGCGCCTTGTCAGTTTTTCCTTCTTTAATGAGAGCCTCGGCAAGTTGAGCATACAGTCTTCTATGACTATAACACATTCGGCGTATCGTCTCGTCAAGATAGAGATCCGGATTGTCAAGGCCACCGAACTTGTAATTCATGAGGTTCTCATACATGCGTTCGGTGTCTATCACTACATCGTACCTGAGATCTTTTATGTAGCCTAACTCTTGCCAGTTGAAAGGTGTTATGCGATACGCAAGGCCTTCAAGGACGAAGAAAGGTTCCAGTCCCAGTCGGTTATCTTCACCTACAGAAGTTGCCATGTAGAGAGGCCGTTCCCAATTGCAGTAAGCCAGCATTTCGAGCATCATCAGTTCATTCTTCATAATGGCCGACCTTCCCTTCAGCGAAATAATCATCCTGTCAGGCAGAAGGCTAAGGGTTTCTTCACGGGTAGCGCCCCTATATTCCTTAGGAATCATCATTCCGGAGTTGAGAATTGCCTCCTTGTCCAACTTCAGCCAGACGGTATCGGTTGGGATAACGTTATACTTCTTGACCCAGAACTCCAGAACATTCTTCAACTCAAAAGAGTTGTAAACCTTTTCAAGTTCCTCCTGGCTCTTTGCGTTCCTGATGAAGTTTTGCTTGCTGTCCAGATCTATATATACGATGTCGTTAGTTCCTGACTCGTAATCAATACGATCATATTCTATAGGAACTGAAGGCGATTCATACGCAGGACGCTTCATCTGGTCTATATACCAGTCTGTATTCAGATAACTGAGGTTGCAGACCCGGCAATCCGTGCGGAAACTCTCCGTTTCAAGGTTATACCAAAGAGGGAACGTATCATTGTCTCCATTCGAGAAGATTATCGGATACCCTTTCGCGGGAAGGGTTGTAAGATAATTCTGCCCGAAGTCACGACACGTATAACGACCACTGCGGTCATGATCGTCCCAAGTTTGGCTTACCATCTGGAGCGGAACGAGCAGACAGGCAAGTGCGGCTATGACGGAAGATACCTTGCTACCGATGATCTTTTTCAGCAAATTACTGATACCAATGGTCCCCAAACCTATCCATATGGCAAAGGCATAGAAAGATCCTGCATAAGCGTAGTCGCGCTCACGAGGTTGAATTGGAGTCTGGTTCAGGTAAAGTACTATTGCAAGACCTGTCATGAAAAACAGACAGAAAACGATCCAGAACTGTCTCACGCCCTCGCGCCCTTTCTTGAACTGCAAGACTATTCCTATTATCCCAAGTATGAGCGGAAGGCAGTAAAAAACGTTGTGTCCCTTGCCTTTGATAGAGTCGGGGAGAAGCCGCTGATCGCCGAGTCTCAACTTATCTATGAAGTTAAAGCCGGTAATCCAGTTTCCCTTGTCTATCTGTCCGTATCCCTGAATATCATTCTGCCTTCCTGAAAAATTCCACATGAAGTAGCGCCAATACATGTAGTTCACCTGATACCTTATGAAGAAACGCAGATTTTCCATCTGTGTCGGCACAGTGAGTTTCACCTTTTTCCCACACTCATCATAAATGACTGTACGGCCCTCTATGTCTGCCCAATATTTGTACTGCTTTATATGATCGGAAGCACTGCTGTACATGCGAGGGAATATCATGTTCTGCGCGTATTTGTAATCACGCTTCATGTCCTTGATATAGTAACTGTCCTTCTCGTCTGCACTTGCCTTTTCCTTACGTCCGTAGAGATTACCCTTTTCAATAATGACAGGATAGCACCTGTTTCCTTCATTACGGAGAGCTATCTTCGATGCGTAAGTCCTTCCATAAAACAGAGGATATGAACCATACTGCTCACGGGCCATGTAATCACCAAGTGAAAAAATATCCTCAGGTGAATTCTGGTCCATGGGAGGATTCGCTGTCGAGCGTATTACAATCAGTGCATACGAAGAATAACCTATCGTTATACACATTATGCCCAGCATTATTGTATTAAGAATCCTCGGCGACGGCTTTCTGTCCCGACTCGTAAAATTACCCATCAGGTAAAAGGCCAATATCACCAATATCACTATACCGAATATTATTCCTTTTATCTTGTGTCCATAGAATGGAATACCTGTCAATGCAAGGGTCAGCAGGAATGCGATATTCATTCGCACATCACTTTTAGCTTGCTGACTCTCGTAAACACCCCATACGATCGCAGAGACCAGAAGCACCAGATATACAAAAAGACCTGTGTTGAACCTGAATCCCAGATTGTTCACGAACAGGAGTTCGAACCATCCACCCACCTTGACGATGCCAGGCACTATTCCATAGAGTACCGCAGCAATTATGACTCCAGACAAGGCTATTGCCAGGAAACCGCCGAGATATGTCGGATTCTCCGATTTCTTGAAATAATATACCAGTACTATGGCCGTGATGCAGAGAAGATTCAGCAAGTGGACGCCGACAGACAGTCCTATGAGATAAGCTATCAGTACCAGCCAACGGTCACTGTGTGGCTTATCAGACTCGTCCTCCCATTTAAGAATCAGCCAGAAAGTGACAGCCGTGCAGAAAGAAGAGTATGCATAGACCTCTCCCTCAACGGCACTGAACCAGAAGGTGTCACTCCAGGTATATGCCAACGCACCAACCATGCCGGAACCTATAATCAATAAGGTTTGCCATGTATCGGGCTGTTCGCCTCTCTGACACACTAACTTCTTAGCCAGATAAGTGATGGTCCAAAACAGGAACAGAATGCAGAGTGCACTTAAGAGCGCCGACATCACATTCACCATCATCGCAACCTTAGCCGGGTCGCCTGTCAATTGCGAAAAGAGGTTGGCTGTGAGCATGAAGACAGGTGCTCCTGGCGGGTGTCCCACTTCAAGTTTATACCCCGTTGTAATGAACTCAGGACAGTCCCAGAAACTGGCAGTCGGTTCTATGGTCAGGCAATAAGTCAATGCTGCCACTGCAAATGCCAACCATCCGGCAATGATGTTTATTTGTTTGTATTTCATAATTCTGTCTATTTGCTGAAATTAAGGTCTGCCCCTATGTCGCTGCGGAAATGTTTACCCTCAAAGTTTATAATCCGGGCCCCCTCAAATGATTTCTTCAGAGCTTCTTCCTTATCTTTCCCATACGAACTGACAGCTATTACGCGACCTCCCGCAGTTATGATTTCACCCTGTGAATCGAATGCCGTGCCTGCATGAAAGACAATGCTGTTGCGAACCGAATCGATACCGGTTATCTTGAATCCTTTTCTGTAATGACCCGGATAGCCACCCGATACCAGCATAACACAGACAGCGGCACGCTCATCCACCTCAAGGACTTTGGTATCAAGATTCCCTTCAGCAACACCCAGAAGCAACTCGACAAGGTCGGATTTCAGGCGCAACATGACCGTCTCGGTTTCGGGATCACCCATACGTACATTGTACTCTATTACCTTAGGTTCTCCATCGCAGTTAATGAGTCCGAAAAAAATGAATCCTTTGTATTCAAGCCCTTCTTCTGCAAGACCCTGGACAGTTGGCTTTATTATGCGGCTCTCCACCTTCTCCATCCACACAGAGTCGGCAAAGGGAACCGGAGAGACAGACCCCATTCCACCAGTGTTCAAACCTGTATCATGTTCGCCCACTCGCTTATAGTCTTTGGCAACAGGAAGAATTTTATAGTGAGAACCGTCTGTCAAGACAAAGACAGAGCACTCGATTCCGCTCAGGAACTCCTCTATGACAACCCTTGAAGAAGCTCCTCCAAACATTCCGCCCAGCATCTCCTTGAGTTCTCTACGGGCCTCGTCCAAGGTAGATAGTATAAGTACACCTTTGCCTGCACAAAGACCGTCTGCTTTCAGAACATATGGTGCTTTGAGATTTCCTAGGAAATCCAAACCTTCCTGAAGATTCTCTGAAGTAAATGTTCTATATGCAGCAGTCGGAATGTTATGCCGCTGCATGAATCGCTTGGCGAAGTCCTTACTGCCCTCCAACTGAGCCGCGGCTTTGGTGGGTCCGATAACCTTTACGCCTGCAAGTTCGGGCCTGTTTCTAAAATAGTCGTTTATTCCATTTACCAAAGGGTCCTCCGGCCCCACTACGACCATGTCAATGCCTTTACTGATGACAAAATCGGCTATACTGTCAAAGTCATTTGCCTTTATGTCCACGTTTTTGCCCACAACTGCGGTTCCAGCATTTCCCGGTGCGATGAAGAGCATCTCTGTCTGTGGGCTCTGTGCTATCTTCCAAGCCAATGCATGCTCGCGTCCGCCACTTCCAAGAAGCAGTATTTTCATTTTCTGTCTTTGTTAGTTCTTATTTTTCCTGAAGACTTTCTATCTGTTCTCTTTGCCGATGTGCCATAACCTTTCCGCGATATTCCCTTGCTGAAAGTCCTTGGGTGAGAATCGCTCACCTCCTTGTTTCGGTATGGCTTGCGGTGGGTATCGCTTTCTTCCCTGGCCGAATAGGGATTGTGACGTTTTTCACCACCCTCCCTGCGGCGAAAAGGCTTACGCGGAGAATTCTCCTTTTCTGCGCCCTCTGACTCTCTCTTGTGTTTTTTCTCCTCCTGAGCTGCCTTGTGTCGCAAAGTTGAGCCCCTGCGGGTTGAGGAATTCTCTTTATCCAACTTCTCTCCTTCTGAGCGGAAGGCGTTATATCTGCCGTCAAACAATTCATACTTGCGGAACTCACAAGGCAAAGCACCATTGTAAAGGGGAACTTTCGCTGAGGGTTTCAACCCAATCTTGTCAAAATACTCGTAATGATTACATATCACCCAGGCTTCCGACCCCGAAAAGGCATGCTTAAGACGTTCCCCAAGAGTGGCATATAACTCGGGTATGTCACCCTCCTTAAGACGTTCACCATAAGGGGGGTTAGTAACCATGAGTGTCTTTGACTTAACAGGTTCGAAATTTCTTATATCCCTGACTTCAAAATGAATGGAATCTGCCAAACCTGCGGCCTTGGCATTGCGACGGGCAGCCAAAATAGCCTTAGGGTCTTTATCAAATCCGGAAATCGTCCCTTCAAAAGGACGTTCATCAGAATCGTCGTTATATATAGTCTCAAAAAGATTCTTGTCAAAGTCAGTCCACTTCTCGAAGGCGTAACGGCTTCTGAAAAGCCCAGGAGCCATGTTACGGGCTATCAAAGCTGCTTCAATCGGAATTGTCCCCGAACCGCACATAGGATCGATGAAATCGCATTGGCCATTCCATTTGGCTATTAACAGCATGCCGGCAGCCAGGACCTCATTCAGTGGAGCCTCAAGAGTGTCCTGACGGTAACCCCGTCGGTGCAATGATTCACCCGAACTGTCAAGAGACAAGGAACAATCCTCGTTTGATATATGTATGTGGAACATGATGTCAGGATTGGCCACACTTACATTTGGCCGCTTTCCTTCAGAGTCGCGGAACGAGTCTGCAATAGCATCCTTCACTTTGTATGCTACGAACTTTGAGTGTCTGAAATCCTCGCTGTTGACCACCGCATCGACCGAGAAGCTGGTGTTCACATCCATATAGTCCTTCCAGTCGATGGCACGACATATATCATAAACCTCATCGGCTCTTGATGCATGGAAGTGCCTGAAAGGTTTGAGTATGCGAATAGCCGTCCGCAGGTGAAAGTTGGCTTTGTACATCAGGGCCTTGTCTCCTGTGAAAGAAACCATACGGTTGCCTATGACCACATTGTTGGCTCCCAACTCCGTCAACTCCCTTGCCAAGATCTCTTCCAACCCTTGAAAGGTCTTGGCTATCATTTCAAAATCTGCCATCTGAGTTCAGTTCCTAACTCTGCCCTTTTCCGTCTTTTCGCGGAATAATGTGCAAAGATAGTGCATGCCGAGCGAAGAAAAAACAAAACCTTTGTTTTTTCTGAAAAAGGGACAGCAAACAGACAAGCATAAAAGTTGTCGTGTTTCTGCAGCAAAAGATGTATATAAATACAAATACCGGTACCAGCGAATCAAGGGTGCAGCCTATTTATTTCCGTTATCCGTTATAAGAATTCCATCAAGTCTGACAGTAAAGGAGACTGTCTTCTCTCCTTCAGATAACCGGTTTGGATGTACATAAATGCTATTCGGGAAAAACAACCTATCAGATGTGACGCATTTGATAGCTATGCTTTTAAGATTATCCTCCTTTATCTCCTCAAGCACAACTTTCAGTGTGTCGCTGATTTCATCAAGAGGAACCAGAAACACCCCTCTTTCCAATTTTACCCTCTCTTCATGCACGCTGAGGAACCGGATGCTGTCAACCCACTTACATATCTCCAGACTTTCTTCATTCAAGCCTATATGGGATATTGTCAAGTTTCCTTCAAAAGAATCTCTGGATTCCGGGAAGTATATTGGATCCCTTCCGAAAAGGTCATAAGTAGTTGTTCTGAAATTTTTACGCAGATACAGTGACTTTGACATTATGTCTGCAACTGCGTCATCATCTGGGATAGTCTGAATCCAGTCGTTGTAACTATCCTGATCAAGAGGAAGTGAGCCCACCGGATACATCTCCATATAACCCTCAATTCTGCGCTTCATGTAGTTCCTTACTATCGTTGAATTATTTACGGGCAGTATTGAAACAGACAGGAACATCACTGCAAACGAAATGGCTATCCAGCGGATTCTCTTGCCGCCCCCGGCTATCAAGCCTGCACAGACCATATAGAACCAGGCAAGAAGTATGACCAAATACATTCTGTTCACGGACAGTCCGTAATCAGACAGACGTTTAATGGTTCCGACAGTCGCCAGGACCAGCAACGGCAGAATCATTGCCGGCAGAAGCCGGACAACTTTTTTCTCAAACGGTTTTGCTCCACCCGACCTCAATAGCGGATAAAGACATATTTCAGTTAGAATACAGCCTGCCATCAGAATCGTCACCAATATGGCAACACCTCCATCCGGAAGTTCCCAACGTATAAGTATTTCCAAACCATAAGCATACAGTACAAGCATGTACATCCCCATCAACGGCGTAAGCAAATAGCGTACCGCGAAAACCAGGAATTGCGATACAATAAGGGTGTCTGCATGCTTTTCCTCCCCTTGCGGCATTCGGCCCAAAAACAGGACGAGTGGCAACACAAGCAGTGTGAGAACAGCAACAGTATAATATGACCTGCCGTCCGGACTAATGCCAAAAAGAGGATCTAACGAATATATGAGAATCATCAGTCCTGCTGTAAGGGCACCACAAACAGAGAAACTCACCCCTGCCCAAAATAGAGTGCGCCACGTGAAGTTCCACACAGGAACATCATCCTTGTCTTTTGCGAACGGGAGGAAAAGACAGGCCACAAACAAAGCCACTGCAACCGATAAGTACCCTATGGACAAGGCATGGGTAAAACAGTCGGAATTCAGCAGCAACAGTACAGCCGCATTTCCCGCCAACAGGAGGTTAGATACAATAACAGTCATGCGTCTGTACGCAGTGGGAGGTAAATCCTCGGTCCACAAACGAAGCGCTACATTCAGCAAGACCCCAGCAGCCAACGTAAGAACCATAACCCAACTGTCCGTCTCGTCTGGAATGCTGCCTTTCCTCCATATCAGGAACAATAGCAATATGGCCAGTCCCACAAGATATGTCGAAGCAACAAGGAAACGTCTGAAAAAGTTCTGCAATGCATCCTTCATGAACAATATACGTAGCATTCCAAATCTCTCTGAACCGAAAAACAGCCTATACTCCTGTTGTCGCATCTTGTTCTTCATTCGAAACTTTCGGGTACGTACAGCCTCACCGGAAAGTGCCAGGACACAACCTGTTGCAGAAGCGGACAACCCTAAACCTGACATTATACACACATATATGTCAGTCTTGTCCAAAGCAGGTGACAAAGAAGCCAAAGTCTCGATCAAATCTACGAAAGCACAGTCTATGTCGTCCAAAAAAGACCTGCGTTCAGTGACATTGGGCTGGTACCCGCTTTTTGACATCGACGAAATCAAACCCGCAGATTCAGTTTCATTGAATGCTTTCTTTCCTCTCATCAGAACTTCTCTGATTCCGATATTTCTTTCTTTTTCAGTCATGCTGAAGTTACCCGTTTTCTGCAAAGATAATGTTACGTCACGAATAACGCACCTGTGCACCGTTTCAAAGACGTTTCAATCTTTATCACCGATTGTATATTTCTATCGTCCTCAACATAACATATGACATTATAACATGGGATGATATTTGAAGGATACAGAGGCTATGAAAATGAAAAACCATAACTTTGCAATGTCAAACAAAAACTATCAACTGACGAATGACAACACTACGCCTACTGACCCTGATCTCATTTGCATTGGCGGTAACCGGTTTGTCCGCACAAAGAAATACGGGAACACCTCAAGGTCAATATATTCAACAAGCAGGACAGATTCCTTCTGTCCCCGACTATATCGTATTTGCAGGTGAAACAATACGCTTTGACCGTGCAGATCTCCGCGAGCGCCTTGACCGCGAACTGATAGCCTTCACTTATTCTCACACAAACTCAATACTGATGCTTAAGAGGGCCAACAGGATATTTCCCCAAGTTGAACCAATTCTCAAAGCCTGCGGCATTCCCGATGACCTGAAATACCTCATGGCTATAGAGAGCAACCTCGATCCCCTGGCTGTGTCCAGTGCCGGAGCAGCAGGTCTTTGGCAGTTTACCCAGTCAACAGGAAAACTCTACGGACTTGAAATTAATTCAAACGTTGACGAGCGCTACAACACCGAAAAGGCGACCATTGCAGCCTGCAACTACCTCAAGTCGTCGCTCTCAAAATATGGAGACTGGCTCACCGTGGCAGCCAGTTACAACGCCGGACAGGGAGCCATATCGACACGCCTGAATAATCAGCGGCAAACCAAAGCCACTGATCTTGTCCTGGCAGCCGAGACTTCACGCTATATGTTCCGTATCCTGGTTGCCAAGATGATGTTCGAGAATCCTCAACTCTTCGGCTTCCGCCTAAAATCAGAAGAACTATACCCCTACATTCCGGCAAAAGAGACAGTCTCTGTCACCGAAACAATTTCCGACCTTGTCCAATTTGCCGAAGACCATGGAGTTTCTTATGCACAGTTGCGTGAAGCCAATCCCTGGCTTCGCGAACTGACTCTGAAAGACTCCTCTCACAAGGAATACTTTATTGACATTCCTGATGTGAAAGGACTCCACTACAACCCGCGCAGGACAGTAGCTCACAATCCACGATGGGTTACAGAATGAAAGCAATTGCGGCCGATTCTCACGAACCAGCCGCAACCTTTCACTAACCAAACTATTAAAAAACCTTGTTCCTGAATTATATGCAACGTTCTCAACGTCACATCCGATATTAAGAGTCTGCTTTTGCGAAAAAGTTAATTCTATATGTCACCATTTATCTATGCTTAACATTATGTGTTAAATAAAGTAAAAAATTGGCTTCATGGACATTACGACAATCTTGGATTTTCTAAAAACCTGCCATTATATTGACAAAGACATAACTTTCACTATAAACTCGTTCAATAGCCCTGTTACAGACTGTATCTGGCAACTTTTCTCTAACCGCGAAATCTGGATTGTCCTCTATGCAACTGTATTGGTCTTCTTTTTCAGGAACCTCGGATGGAAACGTGCTCTGGCTGTCACAATCTACATTGCACTGACAATTGTCTGTATTGACCAAAGCTGCAACTTTTGCAAAGAATTCTGTCAGAGGCTCAGACCATGTTGGGATGCCGAAATGATGTCGCGCGGACTGCATGTTCTTGAGGACTTCGGCAATAAATACGGATTCTTCTCAGGGCATGCCGCCAATGCCGCAGGCTTTGCAGTGAGTTCAATTATAGGGTTCAGGACTGACAAGACGCGTAATTACAACCATTACACAATCTGGATCATAATCTGGGCCTTTCTGGTAGGCATAAGTCGGATTTTCGTTGGAAAGCACTTCTTCGGTGATGTCATTACGGGATTCTTCTACGGAACCCTTATGGCACTGCTACTTGGAAAGGTTTATATTGCTCTTGTAAAGAAACTGTCGATCTAGGATCAGTTAATTCTATTTAAAAGCATTTACTAGCTCCGCAACCCTCAAGACCTGCTCCTTCGTGATAACCGGCCCCATCGGCAAACTCAACTCTTCCCTGTGTATTCTCTCGGTCACCGGCAAAGAAAGGCTGTTCCACCTGCGATAGCATTTCTGTCGATGAGGAGGTATTGGGTAATGGATCACTGTTCCAACGCCATTCTCTGAAAGCCAACACTGCAGCCTGTCTCTTTCATTACAGAAAACAGGATATAGGTGGAACACGTTCTCTTCTGCAGGCAGCTCTTCAGGTTGCTGTACTTTCGGGTTTCTTAAGTTTTCCCGATAACAATCTGCTACGCTCCTTCTGTACGCGTTATCGTCATCAAGATGTCTAAGTTTTACACGCAATACGGCAGCCTGAATTTCGTCAAGACGGCTGTTTCTTCCACAAAAGTCGAATACATACTTACGGCTGGAACCGTAGTTCGCCAACGAACGTACCACTGCAGCCAATTCCGGATCGCGACAAGTTATTGCACCTCCGTCGCCAAAAGCGCCGAGATTCTTGCCTGGGTAGAAACTGTGTCCCGCTGCATCTCCAATACTGCCGGTACGGACTTTTCCATATCTGCATCCATGCGCCTGGGCATTGTCCTCTATAAGTTTCAAACCATTTCTTTCACAGAAAGAACCGATCCGCTCGGTATAGGCGCAGCGTCCGTACAGATGCACCAGAAGAACAGCTCTCGTTCTTTCGGAAAGATGCTGCTCCAAAAGGCTGTCATCGAGTTCGAGAGTTTCAAAACGTGGTTCAACGAGTACCGGAACAAGACCGTTCTCCGTTATTGACAAAATAGATGCTATATATGTATTGGCCGGAACAATGACTTCATCGCCCGGCTTCATCACCCCTGTTTCAATGTATGCACGAAAAATCAGAATAAGAGCATCCAGTCCATTTGCACAGGACACACAACAGGGAGAGCCTATATATGCAGCATACTCCGTTTCAAAAGCATGTACCTCAGAACCCTGAAGATACCAGCCACTGTCAACCACGCGTGCAACAGCCTCATGCAGTTCTGACGAATACTTTGAAGTCACTTCTCTAAGGCTGAGAAAGGGTATTTCTTCTGTCATAACGGACATCCTGTCTTCTGTTAACGGCTACAAATATCGTCAATTATTTGGAACATCCTCGCTTATGGCCTACCTTTGTTTCAATTATGAAAGTAACATACTACCTCCTGAAGGGTCTATTTCTTCTCATCGGCAAACTACCTCTCAAAGTATGTCTCGCCATTGGCAGGTTCATCTCCTTTGTTGCTGAAAAGGTGGTCAGATACCGCGTAAGTGACGCCACCATCAATATCTCACGAAGTTTTCCTGAAATGGATTATCACGAATTGAAGGAAACCGTCCACAAATTCTACCTTCATTTTGGGGACTTACTTGCCGAATCGGTGTGGTTTGGAGCATGCCATAACCCACAGCGACTGGTCAAATCGCACATCTGTACCATCCAGAACCCAGAACTGCTGAACAGTCTTTCAAAAGTCTCACCTTCAACAATAGTGCTCAGTTCTCACATGGGGAACTGGGAATTGTCGGGAGGTATCGCTTCGTATAACTATAAAGATATCGGCGAACCTTTCGTCGTTAATGAAGGGAACTACTGCGTCATACATAAAAATCTTGCAAGCAAGACCTGGGAAAAACTGATGAGAAACAATCGTACTGCACCGCTTATAGATCCTTCACACTTTGAAGGCTATCTAGAAACTGCCCAGGTTCTCAGATATGCCCTCAAGCATCGAAATGAATACAAAATATATAATTTCATCACGGACCAGAGTCCCTCTTACTATGGATCAGGCGCCAACATTACCGTTGATTTCATGAACCGTAGAACTGTCACCATGACTGGGGCTGCAGCTCTTGCCGTCAAACTTGGCATGAGTGTGGTTTTCCAAAGTTTCTTGCGCGAGGGCAGGGGGCATTACCGCATTTCCTATACTGCTATTTGCGAAAACGCCTCTGAAATGACAGTAGAGGAAATAATGCAGAACTATTATTCCCTGCTCGAAAAGGACCTTCACCTTCAGCCCGAAAACTATCTCTGGACCCACCGCCGGTGGAAGAACTTTGAAGAATGATTTTCAGATATTTCTGTAACAAAAGGAGAGGCCTGCTGTAACTGGCAGGCCTCTGTCACTCTCACTCCCTGATTTCATCTATCTCATCAATGATTTTCTGATAATCCAACTGTATCCTGAAGTGAATCTTCAGGCCGATGGCTAATCCCACAATACCTGAAATAATTCCGATTGCCACAAAAAGATTGCCATTTTCTGAACCATGAATGGAGTATTCCTCATAACAGAAATAGGTAATCCATAGTATTGCAAGAGGAATGCCTGCAATCAGCCAGTCACTGTCTTTCTTCTTGGCATTTGCGACTATCTTCCTCGCATTGAGCAGATCCTTTTCAAAGAGATCCTCTCTTGACAGATATCTGCCGTTATACAAAGTGTAGCAAAAAGAGATGAGCATAAGCACGCAAGTGGAAATCCAGAAGCCAAGGCTCAAGCCATTGAGCATCACAAAGGCCCAATAACTGTATGGAATGATAGCCAGGCACAAAATGGACAATATCAGATAACGGCGATTGATATAACTCATTTTCTGTCTCATAGAACTGCGCAACAGCCTGTCATTCACAATTTCCTGCTTCTCAAGTATGTTCTTAAGTTTAATCATCTGCTGACGCATCTCTTCCATTTCAAGTTCCATAATTCTTCTTTTTAACTGTTTGACATGTTCTTTAATTCTTCCTTAATTCTGAACAGCCTGACACTGACATTCTTGGCGGTGATTCCAACTATTTGACCAATCTCATCGTATGAAAGATCTTCCAGCCAAAGAAGTACTATCGCACGGTCAAAAGGCTTCAGCCTGGCAATCCGCTCGTGCAGCATGTCCACCTGTCGGGCATCTTCACTGTGATTTTCGAACAGGTTTATGTCCATACTGAGAGGGACAACCGGCGATTTCCTTTTTTTTCTGTCAGCTGAAATGCATGTATTGAGACTGATGCGGTAAATCCACGTTCTGATGTCACTGCGATGGCCGAAATTTTCAAACCCTCTCCAAAGATTGACAAGAACCTCCTGAAAAAGATCATTCACCTCATCGGAATCCTGCGAGAACATGTAACACACGGTGTAGATTGTGCCCTTGTGTTCCGCCACAGTTTGCGCAAACTTTTTCTCCAATGCATTCATTTTGTCATTCTGTTCAAAAGATTAACGCTCATTAGACGCACAAGACTACGAAAAACTACAAGAAACAGAAAATTTTAAAAAAATCAATTACACTTCCGGCTAAGGAATTCTGACGGGAACTGTAACTAAAACTCATTCGCTGTTTATCATATAAACCCTCCTGGCGGAAAGTCTTGCGATGGAATCCCACCATCGGTCGGGAAGTATGGAATGGAAGAAAACGATGGAGCGAGACATCATACCCGTGCGGTAACGGGTCCGAGGACGCCTGCTATTGACAGCCCTGATTATGGTTCTGGAAACGACGGAAGGATGAGAGAACAACCCCTTCTTTTTAAAGAAATTCTCGAGGTTGGAAGCGAGAATCATTCCCTCTTCCTGATATGGAGTCCCTGCTGAGGATTCTGCAAGATGACTGGCTGCTATGACTCCCCAATTGGTCTGTATCGAACCAGGTTCGATAATCGAGACCTTTATCCCAAAACGGGCAATTTCCATCCTTAGGGCATCGCTGAACGCTTCAACTGCATATTTGGAAATGTTATACCATCCACCAAGGTATATAACGGCTCTTCCGGCTACAGAAGCAACGTTTATGATACGTCCCGAATGCTGCAAGCGCATGTGGGGCAATACCATTCGGGTCAATTCGGCCAGACCAAACAAATTGACATCCAGTTGACGGCGAGCCTCGTCCATAGAGACGTTCTCGATAGCCCCGAAATAGCCATAGCCGGCATTATTGACCAGAACGTCAATTCTTCCCTGTTCTTTGATGATTCTTTGCACACAATCTTCAACGGAGGATCTGTCTGTTATGTCCATACGCACAGGAATAACCCCGTCGGGAATCAATTCAACCCTACGTGCCGCTCCATAAACGATATTACCCTGCAATGCCAGACGCTTCGCCGTCTCAGCACCTATGCCACTGCTGACTCCGGTAATCAGTATTACTTTTCCCATTTTTTCTCTGAAACTTTTTTGATTATAGCATTTATTATACACTCAGGCAACATAAGGCAAAAAGGACGGGCGATATGATTTATCAGTCCGGGCATGCAGCGGCCACGTCCGGCAAACAGTCGTTTTAAAGCTCTGCGGGCAAGCTTTTCCGGAGGAATCATAATGCCAAGTATGACACACAAACGTCTTGTACGCGGCGAGAGAGAGTAAAGAGAAGTATCCACGGCTCCTGGTGTAACCACCATGACATTAACACCTTTAAGACGGAACTCCGGTCTTAGAGAACGAGTGAGGTTATAGACGAAAGCCTTTGTAGAGTTGTATGTCTGAATAGCCGGATAGGGCATCCAGGCACTTAAAGATGACATATTCAGGACATAACCCCTGCCACGGCGACACATGTCGGCGCCAAACAGGCGTGTCAACTTGGCTACAGTAACGACGTGAAGCATCAGCATTGATTCTATCTTCTGCTCTGTCGCCCGTATATAGCTGTCAAAAAAGAAAAATCCCGCATTATTTACAAGAATGTCTATCTCGAATTTGTTCTCAGTTGCAAACTTATAGAGTCTGTCGGCCGAATCAGACTGCGCCAGATCCAAACAAATCTGCCTTACTTCCACGCCATAGTTTGAAGCAAGACTTTCTGCAGCCGCAAAGAGTTCTCTTTCCTGATTTGACACTAGGATAAGGTCTGCCCGATAATCTCGTGCAAGACACTGCGCGTAACACAGACCTATACCGCTGCTTGCCCCTGTCACAAGTGCCCACATTCCTTATATTTCCTTATGCTTTCAACATTGGCTGCCTCGGCCTTAACTATCTCTTTACGCAGATTGAGCGGAAGATCCTCAACACAGTGGTGACACTTCATGTCTTTTGAGTACATTCGACCCACACAATAGTTAGAACGTCCACAGGCAGAGCGATACGTTAGTCCCTCACCGGCAATTTCGGAATCTCTCATGTGAATGACGAAAGCAGGATCATGAACGAGTACGTGAGCCATCTGAATAAGTTCAAATCCCTCCGAAAGCACGGTCTCACAATTTTCGCGACTCTGAATACCTCCCACATAGACTAAAGGGATGTCCAGCTCGGAACGGAATATTCTTGCAGTATCTAGGAAATAGGTTTCCCTATACGGCGATGTAGGCATAAGTCTCCTGCCAGCAACAGCCAATCCTGCCTTAAGCCACCAATATTTAAAAGAATCCATATAGTGCGCCATAGTCCTTATGGGCATAGAACCACCCAGGATAACCATAGGAGCCTTGCTTACAAATCCAGCCGAAAGCACTATTCCGTGCACTTTGTGTGAAGATATGCGCCTTGCCACATCCAGGCAGTCCTCAATCTGAAGACCTCGTCTGAAGCCATCGTACATATTTGTCTTAACTAAGACAGCCATGTCAGAACCGGCATGGGCCATCACCTCGTTAAGAACCTCGTCCATCATGCGCATTCTGTTCTCCAAGCAGCCGCCATATGAGTCATGTCGCCGGTTGGTATATGGCGAAAGAAACTGCGAAATAAGATAGCCGTGACCTGCATGTATCTCAACGCAGTCGAAACCACAGTCCCGACAGAAATCGACGGCCTCGCCAAAATGCATTACGATGTCATGTATTTCACTCTCACGCAAACGTCTGACCAATGTCGGAGAATAAAGATTAAAGCCAGAAGAAGCTCCAACAGGCATTCTTCCACCACAAGTATGTCTATGCGTCATATTGCCGCAATGGCCCAATTGGATGGAAACCTTCGCACCTTCGGCATGAACGGCATCGACAAGCTCACGCAGGCCGTTTCGGATTCCTTCATGGATATACAATTGCCCGTCGAACGAGACACCCGATCTGTCGACAGAACAATAAGCGACAGTCGTCATACCGATACCTCCACGCGCAACGGAAGTGTGGTAATCTATCAGTTGGCGGCTCGGCAGATTACCTGGACACATATTCTCGAATGCTGCAGAACGGATAGTCCGGTTGCGAAGTGTCACCGGACCCAACTTGTACGGAGTGAACAGCACTGACATTTCTGATATAAATCAATAGATGAAAGGAAAAACTCTTTTCAGACGTTTTCCGTCAAACTCTTCGGGAAACTCCTTTTCGTAATGGTGATATATGGCATTGGCCCGGGGAACAAGGTTGGCACAAGTGAACCAGCAGAACACAAGCCCAGCCATGCTCCAAGTCAGCACAGCCCAGCCCAACCATTCAATTATCTCACCAAAATAGTTGGCAGACGTGACATAACGGTATAATCCTGTCTTTGGAAAATAATGAGAAGTATCGCCCGGCTTGCGAAGGTTACGCACAACCTCATCTGAATGTCTGTTAATCAGCATTCCTGCGAAGAACAGTGTGATGCCCGCCAGAAACTTCCAGCTTATCAGCCATGAAGGCTGGTAAACAGCCAGCTCTGGTGCAATTCTGAAGATCCACCAGCCCTGTATATAGCCGTTCACCATATTGAACAGAATACTCATGAATACTATTGCCAAAGGCATCCTTGAATTTCCCCTGTTACGCAATGGGAAAACAAATGAACGGTGGAAATAGTGAAGTTCGAAAAGAAACAGGAATACCACATAGGGAGAAATCCACCTTACATCAGAGGTCCACCACAACACCAGCATGACGAAAAAAACGGGACTTTCCATAACTATCCAGCCAAGGCGGCTGGGAATTGTCGGCCCCCACTTGCCGGAAATCAACTTACCATATCCGGCATCGACAAAATAAAGGGAGAAAAAAACAACAGCTCCGGCAATAGCCACTATACAAAGTACTGTATCAAAAATCTCCATCATCTTTCTTACAGAGATTTCTCACCCCCCTGCTTTTTCAAATACTTTACGGCAAGAATAGTCAGGTCGTCACTTTGCTCATTGTCTCCTACAAACGCCTCCACAGCATCGCTCAGATGGGCAACCACCTTTTGTGGAGATTGTCCTGCAGCACACTGCCTTGATACTTCGATCATCTTTTCAGTCCCAAACTGTTCGTGACAGGCATTCTCTGCCTCAGTAAGACCGTCTGTATATAGCAATATGGTAGTCTGAGGATCAATGACAGTTCTCTGCTCCTTGTAGCAGAAACCTGTAATTGCCCCAACAGGAAGATTCGGATCGACAGGAAGTAATTTCACCTCTTGTCCAGCCCCGAAAAGGAGAACTGGAGCGCAGTGCCCTGCATTGCAGTAACACATGTTTCCGGTCAGAAGGTCGAGAACTCCTACAAATAACGTGACAAACATGTTGCTTTCATTGACGTCGTCCATCGAGTCGTTGATTCGGGCAACAATCTGACAGGGAGAGTCCTCGTTTGCCGATACTGTGCGAAACATACTGCGTGTGACCGCCATCACCAACGAGGCCGGCACACCCTTACCGCTGACGTCGCCAATGGCAAAAAAGAGTTTTTCATCGCGTATGTGGAAATCATAAAGGTCACCACCCACTTCTCTGGCAGGAACCAGCGAACCGAAAACGTCAACATCATCGCGTTCCGGAAAGGGTGGAAATATCTTGGGCAACATATCCATTTGTATACCACTGGCGATACGCAAATCGCTTTCAATCCGCTCCTGTTCTACAATGACTTTGTTCAGCTGCCTGGATCCCTTTATGATACGACTTATTATGAAACCAAGGAGAAGCATTCCTACGAGCATGAGCAGCGTTTGCTGTAATGCCACTAGACGCAGTTTTCCATAAATATCCCTGTCAGCACACACAACAGCCATTGACCAGCCTGAATCACCGCCGATCGGACCATAAAACACATAATTCAACGCCCCTTCCTCATCGGTTACTTCAGCCTTACCGCTTTTTCCCTCCATCAGGTCACGGTTTACACGGACTACCGAAGTGTCGCTCAGATGAGCAGTCAGTTCAACGATGTTGCGGTTCATGACAAGGCTTTCGACAGGGCAGGCAATGATCTGTCCCTGACGCGATATTACCACATTGTAGGATGAAGGATACAGTTGTCTGGCATTTATCTCCGAACCGAACCACTCAAGTGAGACGTCAGCTGCAATGATACCTACAATGCGTCCTTTGCTGTCGCGAAGCGGAACAGAATAAGTGGTTACCATAGAACGGGCGCCTTCAGCGTCCAGATAGGGTTCGCTCCAATAGGAATTTCCGGAGTCCAGAGGTTTCAGGTAGAAGTCTTTTTTTGTGTAGTCATGGTCAGGGCCTGCCAACTGTGATATCTGTTCATTTCCATATGCATCTACACGGACATAAGGCTCAAACCATTGACCCTGGGTGGGATAATAGTTGGGAACGAATGCAAGAAAGCCTCCTATTATCTGCTCGTTCTGCAGGGCGATTCGCCGCGCGACCCCATATAGGGAATCAGGTTCTCCAAGCCACCTTTCAGCCTCCCACAAATGGTTTCCCACAGCCGATTCCACGGCATTCATTACATTCTGAATCTCAAGGCTCTTCACATATCGCTCAGTTACAGCCCTGCGCTCAACCTCTTCTCGGATACCCTCTCTGGCGAACCAGAACTGCAAAGCACTGGTGAGCTCTATTATTACTGCCACAGTTATTATGATGGCAAGGCTTGACCTTGTCTTCAACGCTCTGCTCCATTGTCCTACACTCTTTGTCTTCATCTGTCATCCGTAGGTGGAATGAGTGATGCAAAGATATTCTTTTTTCATCTTATTTCGGTCTATTTGCGTTTTCTTCGCAGCGTTTTATGTACATTTACGGGGAAATAACCGATGCCCGTTGCTCAATGAATCCGGAATTTGTCAGAATAATATGCAGGGAGACCGGGCTGGAATCCTGGAGAGTAGAGAACACTCTCAATCTGCTCGAAAACGGAGCCACCATTCCTTTCATAAGCCGATACCGCAAAGAGGCTACAGGCGGCATGGACGAAGTACAGATTGCCCGCATCAGTGATTCGGTTGAGCGGTTGACGGTTATTGAAAAGCGCAAAGAGACAATACTTGACTCGATTGAAGGACAGAAAAAACTGACTCCGGAACTTAAAGCACGGATAGAGAGTATCTGGAACCAGACAGAGCTGGAAGACATTTACGCACCATATAAGCCCAGACGTCGCACTTTGGCTTCCATTGCCCGGGAAAAGGGCCTTGAACCCTTGGCTACGCTACTTAAGAGACAAGACAGTCAGATTAATCCAGAAAAAGAAGCCGCAAAATACATAAACATAGATAAGGGGGTTGAAAGCATAGAAGATGCACTGGAAGGGGCCATGCATATCATTGCTGAGAACATATCGGTCAACGAGGAAGCCCGCAATATCGTGCGCGGTTTCTTTAGACGCAGTGCCCGCATCTCAAGCAGAGTGGTCAGGGGCAAGGAGACAGAAGCCCAGAAATACCGCGACTGGTTCGACTTCAGCGAGCCTTTGAACCGATGTGCTTCACACCGACTACTGGCTATGCGACGCGGAGAAGCCGAAGGGTTCCTTAGCGTTTCTATAGATATTGACGACGATCTGGCCTCAGAAGCCCTTTCACGCCGTTTCGCCCACGGAGGTTCCAAATCATCCAACTACGTTGACCAGGCCGTCCGTGATGCCTACGGAAGACTGCTCCAACCTTCTGTCGAAAATGAATTTGCAGCACAGTCAAAAGAAAAGGCTGATGCCGAGGCTATCCGGATATTCAGACGTAACCTTGAACAGCTGCTGATGGCTTCACCTCTAGGTCAAAAGGCGGTGCTGGGCATTGATCCAGGTTTCCGCACAGGCTGCAAGGTGGTGTGTCTTAATCGAGAGGGTGCGCTTTTGCACAATGAAACTATCTATCCTCATCCACCTGTAAACCAGAGTCGTCAGGCAGCTGCCAAAATAGGCACTTTGGTGGAACAGTACAAGATTGAAGCCATCGCCATAGGCAACGGAACGGCTGGGCGCGAGACCATGTCATTCATAAACGGATTGAAACTTCCCCATAACGTTCAGATCTTCTCTGTAAACGAAGATGGCGCATCTGTATATTCTGCATCGAAGACTGCCAGAGATGAGTTTCCTGACTATGACGTTACAGTACGTGGAGCCGTATCGATAGGTCGTCGCCTCATGGATCCTTTGGCCGAACTGGTTAAAATAGACCCCTCTTCTATAGGAGTAGGACAATATCAGAAAGATGTCAACCAAGCGGAACTGAAACACTCGCTCGACCAGACTGTAGTGAGTTGCGTTAACCGTGTTGGCGTGAATGTAAATACAGCAAGTTCCCACTTGTTGACTTACATAAGCGGATTAGGCCCCCAACTGGCACAGAATATTGTAGATTACAGGAATGAGAACGGATCTTTCAGTTCAAGAAACGAACTTAAGAAGGTGCCCCGTCTAGGCCCCAAGGCTTTTGAGCAGTCTGCCGGCTTCCTGCGCATTCTGAATGGCGAGGAGCCGCTGGATAACTCATCTGTTCACCCCGAGAGCTATGGTACAGTCAAGAAAATGGCCTCCGATTTGGGCTGTACCGTACAGGAACTGATGACGTCGTCCGACCTGCGCTCAAAGATTGACATCAACCGCTATGTCAGTGAAAGAATAGGAATCCCTACTCTGAAAGACATCATGCTAGAGTTGGAGAAAC
This sequence comes from Bacteroidaceae bacterium, assembly GCA_017615835.1. Classification (GTDB taxonomy): domain Bacteria; phylum Bacteroidota; class Bacteroidia; order Bacteroidales; family Bacteroidaceae; genus Colenecus. The sequence continues at coordinate 253,685 of JAFZZI010000007.1, forward strand.
CTGGACTTGACCCCAGAGGACCGCTGAAGAAATTCGAGTTCTCTCACGAAGTACACACAATCAATGACGTACACATCGGCATGGTGTTACCTGGCATTGTGACAAACATAACTAACTTCGGATGTTTTGTTGACATCGGAATACACGAGAATGGACTGATACACATCTCAAAACTGGGGCATGGGCGGCGCATTGCGGACCCTACTCAAAAAGTATCTCTGCAACAACAGATTCAAGTCAGGGTCCTTGACGTTGACCTGCAGCGAAAACGCATCAGTCTTGAGTTGGAATAACTACTTTCCCCTGAGAATCTTCCGGATATTGTGAAGCTTGTTCAAAGCCTCTATAGGTGTCAGGTTATCAATATCTGTATTGAGAATATCATCACGTATCTGACTCAGGACGGGGTCATCAAGCTGAAAGAAACTCATCTGCATACCTTCACGATGACCGGCAATCAGTTCGGTAGGTTTACTCACTCCCTGTCCTGCCGATGACTGCTCCATTTCTGCCAAAATATCATTTGCACGCTTCACTATGCTGCCCGGCATGCCGGCCATCTCGGCCACGTGAATACCGAACGAATGCTCGCTTCCCCCCGGCTGAAGCTTACGCAGGAATATCACCTTCCCGTCAACCTCACGTACAGAGACGTTATAGTTACGGATACGCGGAAAAGATGCCGCCATTTCATTCAGTTCATGGTAGTGGGTAGCGAATAGTGTCCGGGCTCGGGCGCGAGGCTGCTCGTGGATGTATTCGACAATGGCCCAGGCAATCGAAATGCCATCGTAAGTTGATGTTCCCCTTCCCAACTCGTCAAAAAGTACCAGACTTCTCTGCGAGAGATTATTCAGAATCCCTGCCGCCTCGGTCATCTCAACCATAAACGTCGATTCTCCGGCCGAGATGTTGTCGCTAGCCCCGACACGGGTAAAAATCTTGTCAACCACACCCACTCTGGCGCTCTCTGCCGGTACAAAAGAACCCATCTGCGCCATGAGTGCTATGAGTGCTGTCTGACGCAAAAGTGCAGACTTTCCGGCCATGTTAGGACCGGTAATAACCAGTATTTGCTGATTGTCCGTATCAACCGTAAGGTCGTTGGCAACGTAACTTTCACCCGGTGGCATCATTGCCTCTATTACAGGATGACGTCCCTGCCGGATATCCAGCACAGTACTGTCATCAATTACCGGCCGGATGTACCGACGTTCTTTTGCCAACATTGCGTACGAGATGAGACAATCTATCTGGGCAACGGCAACGGAGTCAGACTGAATCGTCTGTATATGCGGAAGGATTGACTGAACCAGATCTCCGTATATTCTGGCCTCAAGAGCCAGAATTCGATCCTCTGCTCCAAGTATTGTCTCCTCATACTCTTTAAGTTCCTGTGTAACGTAACGTTCAGCATTAACAAGAGTCTGCTTGCGAATCCAGTCGGCAGGCACTTTGTCCTTGAACGTGTTGCGTACCTCAAGATAGTAGCCGAAAACGTTGTTATAAGCGACTTTGAGACTGGCTATACCTGTAGCCTCTGTTTCACGTTGCTGTATCTTCATCAGATAGTCTTTGCCGTTGCGCGAAATCTCACGCAGATGGTCAAGTTCGGTATTGACTCCATCTGATATCACACCACCTTTACTGACCAATATCGGGGCATCGGGTCTGAGTTCGCGGGCTATGCGATCGCGCAACTCCTCACACAGTCCGATGCGCTCGCCTAGAGCGTTCAACCCTTCATCAGCTGCTGCAAGACAAGCCTCTCTAATACCTACCAGACTCTGCAACGCCATGCGGAGTGCGTTGACCTCGCGCGGATTAATGCGCCCTACTGCGGCCTTTGAGATAAGGCGCTCGAGATCACCCATCTGCTGAAACGAATCCTTGAGAGACTGGCATGTATCGGGATCGCGAAACAGGTATTCAACCACGTTGAGGCGAGCGTTCACCGCAGCAGGATCCTTTAGAGGGAAAAGTATCCAGCGCCTTAACAAGCGTCCTCCCATCGGACTGGAAGTTCTGTCCATGACCTTCAGCAATGGCATCCCGTCCTCATTCATGCTGTCAACCAACTCAAGATTGCGGATGGTGAAACGGTCAAGTCTGACGAACCGTTCTTCTTCAATAAGCCGTATGGAACTGATGTGCGACAAGTTGGTATGCATAGTCTCTGCCAGATACTCCAGAATGACACCTGCGGCCACCTTCCCGTTACGAAGATGGTCAACGCCAAACCCCTTCAAGTTACGAGTCTTGAAGTGGGATAAAAGGCGCTCTTTGGCAAACTGTTCTGTGAAGGCCCAGTCCTCCATCTCGTATAGCAGATACTTACTTCCGAAACTCTCCTCGAACAACCGGCGTCTTCCTCTTTCGACCAATACCTCTTTGGGCAGAAAGTTCGACAACAACTTGTCAATATGGTCAAGCGGTCCTTCTGCGGTGAGGAATTCGCCCGTCGAGATGTCGAGAAAAGCTATCCCCCATGCACCCTTGCCGAAATGCACTGCCGCAAGAAAATTGTTTTCTTTATTCTTCAGCACAGTATCATTCATCGAAACACCGGGTGTTACCAACTCGGTAATGCCTCGCTTTACCAACGTTTTCGTCAGTTTAGGATCTTCCAACTGGTCACATATTGCCACGCGTTTTCCCGCCCTTATTAACTTTGGCAGATAGACATCCAGAGCATGGTAGGGAAATCCTGCCATCTCGGTATTCTGATTTTGCTTGCCGTTTGAACGGCGCGTGAGGGTTATACCCAGTATCTCGGACGCAATCACGGCATCAGAGGAGTAGGTTTCGTAGAAATCTCCGCACCTGAAAAGCAGAATAGCATCGGGGTTCTTGGCCTTAAGGTCATAGAACTGCTTCATCATCGGAGTCTCGTTCGGACTGGAGGTTTTCATTTTCCTGAGAGATGAAATTACTGTTCCGCACTGTGAGACAGTCTGCGTTTTCTCAGAAGGAACAATGTAAAGCAGACAAGAACTACAACAAGAATGCCCAATGTCGTCAGTGTTGCCGAAAGGCTATGGGGCGCATAGCCCAGCAGCAGCAGTATGGGAAATCCCATAATCATGGCAGGAATATTCTGCAACACAAGGTTATTGGCTGCGGGAGTCTCATAGCGAGGATCTATTTCGCGTAACAGTATCATACCGTTGCTTGCAGTGCCTGTCAGCATTCCGAACATGGCAAAGAAACCCTCATACTCATATTCAGGATATATTCTACGGCACACCATCCTAACGTAGAAGAAAGTAACAGACGCCCCTGCCAGGCAGACCAGCGTCAGAGGAAGTGCTATCGCCTTGAGATTGGTAAAGTTTATGGCAGCCGTTCCAGCCACTATCATCAAGTCGAAGCAAAATCCGCTAATACGATTCAAGAGAAAGTCATTCAGATACTCCCGATGCATTATGTTCTTGCTGCGCAGCCAGTCGTGGCACTTCCTTGTCAGAGCTCCGAACAGTATTCCCCAGAAAAAATTGAAACCATAGACAAGAGGTTTGACGGTCTTCTCTCCGAAAGATCCCATATCAAGTTGCCCGATGCCCTTCATCAACAGGAACACAAGCATATAAGTCGCTATTACGATACTGGCCATTATCGTCAACTTATCCACGGACTCTGAGTGCGGAAGTTCATTGTTTGCCTCATAGTCACTGAGCCTGTAGCGGTCGTTAATCTCGTCAGACTTGATTCGGAGCTTATTCTTTCCGTTCAAAATGTTCATGTATATTACACCGACAACACTGCCGACTATGAAACCAATAGCGGCTATTGAGAGTCCGAAGTCAATGCCGTAAAAGAGGATTTCCTGGTCTGCAGCCGTATTCTGATAGATGGTCCCGAAATTCAGAGCCTGTCCGGGACCTTGTCCGTAGCCCATAGGCAAAAGCAGTCCGGCCGAGTAAAAAATATCACGCCCTATCAACGGGTTGCGCCACCATACAAACAAGGGAATCGTTATAAGCAGTCCGACAATACCTTGAATTATGTATGTAGCTGCAGTGAGAGTTCCGGTGTCGATTACTGTCATCGTGTTCGACCGGCTTGCCTTGCGCGGAGATCTGAGCGACATGGCGATGAAGCCGAGTGCCAGAGCATGATAGGTCACAATCTCCATGAAACGTTTGTCAATGAAACCGTCAACGGACTGGAAAGCCTTCAGAAGCAGTATTATCAAACCTCCAATGAGGGCAGATGGGATGAGGCTGCGTCGCATGAAAGCCACTTTGCGGCGGATGGTATTTCCAGCAATTATGGCAACGGCTAGCAGGAATATCTGAATCAGCGAGTTCCAGGTCTCGGAAGAGTCGAACGCTGTTACCGCAGGAGAAGAGGACATTAGCATTGGATCTTTTTTTCTGTAAAGATAGTTGTTTTTGATCACTTTTGCCTCTCCGGTTTGCTTTTTCAGCAGAGTTGAAGTACTTTTGCACCTCAATCGGGCGCTCGCGCGGGCGCACACAACAGCTTCAACTTTCAAGACAATGGATTACAATTTCAGGGACATCGAGTGTAAATGGCAGAAGAGATGGGCCGAAAACGGAACATACACCGTCATTGAAGACGAATCACGTAAAAAGTTCTACGTATTGAACATGTTCCCCTATCCGTCAGGCGCCGGACTGCACGTAGGGCATCCGTTAGGATACATTGCTTCGGACATCTACGCTCGCTACAAGCGGCAGTGCGGATATAACGTACTCAACCCCATGGGGTATGATGCCTACGGACTCCCTGCCGAACAGTACGCAATACAGACAGGCCAGCATCCCGCCGTGACTACGGTCGGCAATATAGATCGCTATCGCAATCAATTGGACAAGATTGGTTTCTCGTTCGATTGGAGCCGTGAGGTCCGCACCTGCGAACCAAGCTACTACCGTTGGACCCAATGGGCATTCCAAAAGATGTTCGGTTCGTATTATGACAACCGGCTTAGGAAAGCACAGCCCATCGAAAATCTTATAGCAAAATTTGAAGAGAGCGGTACCGAGGGTCTTGATGTTGCCCAGTCTGAAGAACTGGAGTTCACTGCAGAACAGTGGAAATCCTTCAGTCTGAAAGAACAGTCTGACTTGCTTATGAATTACCGCATTGCCTTCCAGGCCGAAACCATGGTTAACTGGTGTCCGGGACTAGGTACGGTTCTCGCAAATGATGAAGTAGTTGACGGTGTTTCGGAAAGAGGCGGATTCCCTGTTGAACAGAAGAAGATGCGCCAATGGTGTCTGCGCGTCTCTGCATATGCCCAGCGTCTTCTGGACGGTCTTGACACTATCGACTGGTCAGAATCCATCAAAGAGACCCAACGGAACTGGATAGGACGCTCCGAGGGAACCGAGATGAGGTTCCATGTCAAGGACAGCGACTTTCAGTTCACGATTTTCACAACCCGGGCTGACACCATCTTCGGCGTGACATTCATGGTTCTTGCTCCAGAAAGCGAACTCGTCAGGACACTGACTACAAAGGAACAAAGGGAGGAAGTAGACAGATATGTGCAGAAGGTCAGAAAGCGCACCGAGCGAGAGCGCATATCAGACCGCAAGGTAACGGGCGTTTTCAGCGGTTCCTATGCAATCAACCCTCTCACAGAAGAGTCTGTTCCCATTTGGATAAGTGATTATGTACTTGCCGGATACGGGACGGGCGCAATCATGGCAGTTCCTGCACATGACAGTCGCGACTATGCCTTCGCAAAGCACTTTGGACTTGAAATCCGTCCCCTTATTGAGGGATGTGACGTTTCTCAGGAGAGTTTCGACGCCAAGGAGGGCATAATGATCAACTCGCCACGCCCCGACCAGTTACGTGATGGTTGTCTGGTTCTCAACGGACTGACAGTGAAGGAGGCTATCGCTGCCACCAAGAAATACGTGAAAGATCACAATTTGGGCCGGATAAAAGTCAACTACCGTTTGCGCGACGCCATTTTCAGCCGCCAGCGCTATTGGGGCGAACCATTTCCTGTCTATTATGACAATGGAATACCCCATATGCTGCCTGAGGAATGCCTGCCTCTGGAACTTCCCGAAGTAAGCGAGTTCAAGCCAACTTCTACAGGCGAGCCGCCCCTGGGACATGCCCGCAAGTGGGCCTTTGACACTGCCACCGGAAAAATCGTTGACAAGGAACTCATCGACAACAAGACAGTCTTTCCGCTTGAGCTCAACACCATGCCCGGTTTTGCGGGTTCGTCTGCTTACTATCTGCGATACATGGATCCACACAATGACAAGAGTCTTGTCAGTGCTGCAACTGATAATTACTGGAAGTGCGTTGATCTATACCTTGGAGGCTCAGAGCATGCCACAGGCCATCTCATCTACTCGCGCTTTTGGAACAAGTTTCTGCATGATCTTGGTGTCAGCGTCGTTGAAGAACCTTTCAGCAAACTGATCAACCAAGGTATGATACAGGGCCGCAGCAACTTCGTCTATAGGATAAAGGACACTAACAAATTTGTCTCATTAGGTCTGAAAGACCAGTATGACACGACTCCGCTTCATGTTGATGTAAATATTGTCAGCAACGATATTCTCGACATAGACGCCTTCAAGGCATGGAGACCCGAATATCAGACCGCAGAATTCATACTTGAGGACGGTAAGTACATCTGTGGCTGGGCTGTCGAAAAGATGAGCAAGTCTATGTACAACGTGGTCAATCCTGACATGATTATTGAGAGATATGGAGCCGACACACTGCGCATGTACGAAATGTTCCTTGGCCCTATCGAGCAGTCAAAACCCTGGGACACCAACGGCATAGACGGCTGCCACCGCTTTATCCGCAAGTTCTGGAATCTCTTCAACAACAGAGACGGCTCTTTCTGCGTATCTGACGATGCTCCGACAAAAGAAGAACTTAAATCTTTACACAAGTTGATTAAAAAAGTGACAGAAGACATTGAGAACTTCTCATACAACACATCGGTCAGCGCTTTCATGATCTGCGTCAACGAACTGTCTCAGATGAAATGTAATAAACGCCAGGTACTTGACATCCTGGTCAGACTCATAGCCCCATTCACCCCTCACATCGCTGAAGAACTGTGGGAGTCTCTCGGTCATAACTCTACTGTTTGTGACTCTGCCTGGCCAGTATTCAACTCCGAATACCTGAAGGAAGACAATATTACCTATTCCATTTCTTTCAATGGAAAGACTCGCTTTACAATGGACTTTCCCGTGGGTGCAACCCAGCAACAAATTCAGGAGGCAGTTCTCTCCAATGAGAAAACACAAGGATACATAGCTGGAAAACCCATACGCAAGATAATAGTTGTTACAAATAAAATCGTAAACATCGTACTCTGAAAAATGATAGCCGCACCATACCACAAACTGTTTCTGCACGAACTTCAGGACTATCTGCTGATAGCAGTCGGATTAGCCTGTTACGCATTCAGTTGGACAACTTTCATGCTGCCCTATGAAATTACCACCGGCGGAGTCACTGGTATCGCGGCAATTATCTTTTACGCAACCGGAATAGAGATTCAGGTTACATACCTCATAATCAATGCTATATTACTGACTTTTGCACTGAAGATACTGGGATGGAAATTCTGTGCTAAAACCATCTATGCCGTTGTACTGTTAACAGTTCTCCTGAAGTTGGGACAGCTCTTCACAACTGACGGCAACGGAGGATTCGTGCAAGTGTTGGGCGAAGGAGAGAATTTCATGGCTTGCGTCATCGGATCCATACTCTGCGGAATAGGCATAGGCATCTGTTTCGCTGCAAACGGCAGCACGGGCGGAACCGATATCATCGCAGCTATCATAAACAAGTACTATACTATTTCGCTCGGCAGAGTCATCATGCTGTCCGATATCATCATTATCGGCAGCTCATATTTCGTCTTCCACGATATCACCAAAATGATGTTCGGCTATGTTGCACTTGTTATAATAAGTGTATCTCTTGACTACTTCGTCAACAGCGCCCGCCAATCCATTCAGTTCATTATCATCTCTTACAAATACAACGAAATAGCTGACTACATCAATAACGTCATAGGCAGAGGGGTGACTGTCCTAAATGGTATGGGATGGTATAGTAAAAGCGACAGCCATGTCCTTGTTGTACTTGTCCGTCGCAATGACGCCAACATTCTGTTACGTTCAATAAAACAGATAGATCCCAATGCTTTCGTTTCCATGAGTCGTGTAGCAGGTGTCTATGGACAGGGTTTCGACAAAATTAAAGACAAATGAAGATCGTATTCGCAACCAACAATGCCCACAAGTTGGATGAAGTATCAAGAATGCTCGGCAAAAATATTGAACTTCTTTCGCTTTCTGACATAGGCTGTGATGAGGATATTCCGGAAACGGCAGACACCTTTAGCGGTAATGCCCTGATGAAAGCCCGTTATGTGATGGAGCATTATAAAATAGACTGTTTTGCCGATGACACTGGTTTAGAGGTCAAGTCTCTTGGCGGAGCCCCCGGAGTTCTCTCTGCAAGATATGCCGGAAATCACGATTCTGAGGCAAATATGGAAAAACTATTGCACGAACTTGAAGGAAAAAATGACCGCAGTGCACAATTTTGCACGGTTATTGCGTTATTAATCAATGGAGAGGAACATCTCTTCGAAGGCATTGTAACCGGACATATTGCTGAGAGCCGGCAAGGAACTGGAGGATTCGGGTACGACCCTATTTTCATTCCAGACGGATATTCTGAATCGTTTGCACAACTTGACATTGACGAGAAGAATTGCATCAGCCACCGGGGGCGCGCCGTAAGAAAACTGGTAGATTATTTGAACACACTACAATGAAGAAGGACAACGTGCCCAGAAGGATAATACTGCTTCTTGCAGCAGTCCTTCTTTGCCTTGTCACATATTCACAACCCGCCATAGGTGAGTGGCAGGCCCACTTGGCATATCACGATGCCTCAAAATGCATAAAGGCCTTCAACCGTATATATGTTGTCAGCGACCACTCTCTGTACAGCTACGACCCTTCCGACAATAATGTTCAGACATTTGATAAGACAGTAGTACTCAGCGACAACGGAATAGCTGACATAGACTGGTGTGCTGCCGAAAAAGCGATTATTATATGTTACCTTAATGGCAACATTGATCTACTGTACGGCAATGATGACATTTACAATATAACAGACCTCGTAAATAGCCGCCTTAACGATAAGACCGTTAATGAAGTCAAAGTTTATGGAAGAGTTGCCTACATTTCAACTAATTCAGGCATCGTGAAACTTGATGTCATCAGAAAAGAAATATCTGACACATACCTGTTCGAGGGAGGCGTCCTTTCTGTTTTGCTTCATGACGGATGGTTATTCTGTACCGGTCCGTCTGGTGTCTATAAAGGGAAAAATACAGACAATCTGCTTGATTTATCCAAGTGGATTCGTCTGTCAGAAAGAACAATATTCAACAGATTGCACATTTACCTTGACAAACCTGTCATTGAAGTTACAGACGGGAATCTGTTTTTCTTTGACGAAACTAATTTCTCCCTCAAGTTTATTGACCGCGTACACTATGCCTGCCAATCAGAAGGCATTCTTTACCTGTTCAATTGGGACAGAAAATTTATCATTTATGACACTACTGGGGAAAAAACAACCTACAATATCAATTTTACTGTCAAATATGCTATTTCTGAAGGTAATGATTTATGGCTGTGCTGTTCCGATAAAGGACTTCAGAAATGTTCAGTCAGAAATGGAGATATTACCGTCACTAAACCTTCAATACTGCCCGACAGTCCTCGTCGAAACTACTTTGACTTTATGAACATTTCCGATGACGGAAGGCTTCTCGTAGCTGGAGGTTCACTCAATTATGCCGGCATAGACTATGAAGGAACACTTATGGAATACAGCGGAAGAAGATGGAATAATTTTTCGGAAGATGGAATAACCGAACAGACCGGACTAAAATATATCAATCTTACATCACTTGCAGAAGATCCTATGATACCAGGACACTTTTTTGCCGGCTCGGCGCGTCAGGGACTATATGAATACCGTGACTACAAGTTTGTAAAACTTCATACTTTCGATAACAGTCCACTCAAGACAATACTCCCTGACAATCCACGTCCATATGACTTTGTCAGCGTAGATGGTCTGCAATATGACCGTGAAGGCAATCTTTGGATGCTAAACAATGAGGTTGACACTATTTTCAGAATAATAAAGAATGATGGTAACTGGACAGCTCTTTATTATCCGGAAATAGCAAATAAGCCTACTTTCAAATTCATTCTTTTTGATTCAAGGGGATTTGTATGGACTGCTGCTACACGTTATAGTCCGGGAATATTCTGTCTTGATACTAACGGCACTCTTGATAACCAGAATGATGATAAAAGTGCCTTCAATGGACATAACTTCACAAACCAAGACGGTATTACGGTAACTGTCAATTATATTTATTTTATAGAAGAAGATCACAACGGTATTCTTTGGATAGGAACAGACCAAGGAATATTCATTATTAATAATCCGAGTAGCTTTATAAATGAAAGCAACCATATATTCAATAGAGTCAAAATACCTCGTAATGACGGCACAGGACAGGCAGATTACCTGCTTAACGGCATTTATACAACCGCAGCATGCATTGACTATGCCAACCGCAAATGGATAGGCACGATGAGCAATGGTATATTCCTGCTCGATGCAGACGGAACTACTACAATACATCACTTCACTACTGAAAACAGTCCACTGCTTTCAGACAACATAATTAATATAAAGACAAACGGAACAACAGGTGAAGTCTATATTGCTACTGATAAAGGACTGATCACATACGGAGGCGACGCTTTCAAACCAAATGAAAACCTTGACAAATCAGACATACTTATATATCCTAATCCAGTTCTGCCAGAAAATGAAGGAATGGTGACCATTCGCGGACTTTCTTATAACTGTACAGTCAAAATACTGAACTCCGCAGGCCGTCTGGTTCATCAGGGAACTTCAACAGGCGGAAGTTATACCTGGAACTGTGGCTATGGAAGACAAAGAGTAACATCCGGAATGTACTATGTAATGGCTGTCTCCGAAGATGGCCGACAAAGCACCGTTAAAAGTTTCACTATTATAAAGTAAGAAATATTATCAAATATTAATTATTTGTTTTAATTTCTATTTATTGTTGTTTTTATCCTGTTGAAAGTGTTGAAAAATAACTGATAAAAATTTTCAATACTTATCAAGATGTTATAAATATGTTATGTTGATTATATATTCTTTATTATGAGCATTTTACAATGTTTTAAACATGTTGTTGACAAGTAGATTAATTGTATTTATGAAAAGTGTAATGTTGAAAATTTGTTAGAAAACAATTGAAAAAAAAAGTCTTTTGTCTTTTGTTTTTCCGATTGTTGCATTACTTTGAAATAGTTTTCCGAATACAATATGATTTATTAAATTTTTATCATTAATTTTTCAACATTGTCCTCTGTTGTTTATCAACAGAAATACTATTGAATAGTTGAAAAAAAATGTGTAATTGTTGAAAAAATATGAGAAAGTTGACAGTTGAAGAGTTAGGCCGTATGAATTCTGACCAGTTCAGATTGAGTTCTAAATTACCTGTTACAATAGTGCTTGACAATGTCCGCAGTCTATATAACATAGGTTCTGTTTTCCGTACCTGTGATGCTTTCCGTATAGAGCAAATATTTCTTTGCGGAATAACTGCCACTCCAGACAAGTCATTGGCAGAAATTCACAAGACAGCCTTGGGTGCAGAGAATACTGTTAAATGGAATCATTTTAAGGATACGTCTGATGCTGTAAAATTGCTTATTGCAGAAGGTTATAACGTAATAGCAGTTGAACAAGTTGATAAAAGCCGCAAACTAGGTGAATATGATATAGAAGAGGGTCATTATGCTCTCATATTCGGAAATGAAGTTAAGGGAGTTCGTCAAGATGTCGTAGATATGTGTGATTCAGCTCTTGAAATTCCGCAATACGGGACAAAGCACTCGCTTAATGTCTCGGTATCTGTAGGAATTGTCCTATGGGAGTTTGCTTTAAGACTAAATAAATATCTCAGATAACCATCAAGGTATCAGTTCTAGCATATCGTTTTCAATCAGATATATAATCTCTTCAATTTCAGCGTCGGCACCTGTAGGATCGTACTCTTTTTTAAGAGTAGCACCGAATAATGAAGCAAAAACCTGATAGAAGTTAGCTCTGAATTTTCCTATAAAAGCACTTATCAGTTCATAACCGGTCTGATTACATTCTCTGTCAATTAATTTTATAAGAATCTTTCCTTGAGACAGAGTCAACTTCTTCATGACAGGTAAATATTGGTTCCATACTCCTTTTTCAACTTTTTCCAGATGCTTTTGCCTTGCATCATCGTCGGGAAGATTTTGCAGGTACAAATATGTCTCAACAAGGACCGACTTTATTTCCTTGGAGTATGGATAAGCTTTCATCACGTCCCTGACAAGCTTATCATATTTGCGTTGTTTCCGTTTAGTCGTGAAATACCGCTTTCCTATGATATTCACCTCCATGAGATTGAACGAAGGGATTGTATCGTTTTCATAGACGGTACTCAATGCGACGATAATCTGCTTCTGCCTCTCATCATCTATATCTGCAATCGCCACAATAGCGCCAGCAATTAACGCCAGCAATATAAGAACGGTTCTCTTCATAGATTGAACAGTAAGAATCAGGCTTTCTTCCAACACACGTACTGTGGTTGATCTATCTTACCAATTAAAGGCCAGTTCATCAAATTCAAGCGGCCACAGATGACAATATGTATGAAAAAAGTGCGCCAGATTATTTTTCAATACTACTCTGAGACAAAAGTATTAAAGAAATCAGAGAGAATAGCTTATTTTTGCTGAAAATACGTGAAACTATGAAAAACACACATTTCAAATGGCTTCTGGCTTTCTGCCTTGGCGCACATTCTTCATTCCTTTTTGCCCAGAATAATTATTTTCAGTGGAGCGATATCGCTTCCATAGTATTGCAGGAAGAAGATTTCTCTGAAGAGACTTTCCTTTATGAATTATTGGAGGAAATTTATGAAAACCCTGTTGACATAAATAATGCAAATATCGAAAAATTGTCAATAATACCATTTCTTTCATTAAGTCAGATAGAAGATATTCTGGATTATGTAAAGAAGAATGGAGAGATGAAGACACTTGGCGAATTGCAATTGATAGAGAGCCTTGATTACAACACTCGTATACTTCTCTCATATTTCGTTTGTGCAGGTGAAAGAAACCTCCGGACAGAGGGTCCCGGTTCGTTGAATATTCTATTCAGACAAGGAAAGCAAAAGTTGATTCTGAAAGGAGAAATACCGCTCTATTCAAGGTCTGGGTTTAACTATCATACCACTGAAGAACTTGAGAATTACCCCAATAGAGCGTATTTGGGCAATAAATATCCGCATAGTCTAAGATATTCTTTCAATTGGAAGGACAGAATTCGTTTCGGAATAAACGCCGGGAAGGATGCAGGTGAAACCTTTTTCAAAGGCAGTGCACCTTGGTACGACTACTGTTCTGCATACCTTTCCATCGATGGATTCAGCAAACTAAGGCACCTGACCGTTGGTAACCTTAAAGCCGCTTTCGGTCAAGGGCTAGTTATAAACACGGCCTTCGGTTTCGGAAAACAGATGGCATTGAGTTCAATTGACCGTCAAAACTCCGGCTTCAGACCCCACTCCTCAAATAGCGAAACGGGATACTTTACAGGTATTGGAGCAACTTTTGCATTCGGCAGGATCTCAATTTCGGCAATGGCATCATACACTTTTCGAGATGCAACCTTGAAGGATGAAATGGTCAGTTCTTTCAAGACAGACGGTTACCACCGTACGCCACTTGAGTTGTCAAAAAAACACAATACAACAGAGACAACAGGGCTGATTCATGCTGGTTGGTCGTGGAATTCCAACCAGATAGGCTTTACACTTCTATTCGACAGGTATGACAGGATTATACTTCAACACAGAACTAATATATTTTGGAACGCTTCTGCAGACTGGTCACTCAGATGGAACAGGTTCACATTCTTGGGCGAGGCTGCAATTACCGGTTTGGGTGGATGTGCTGCAATAAACGTCATAAAATATAGAATATATGGCCGAAATGGGCTTTCACTGATACTCCGGCACTATAGTCCGGATTATGTGGCATTCAACGGCAAGTCATTCTCAGAAAAAGGTCTGTCCAATGAATCGGGAGCATTTTTGGGTGCTATTACGAGGTTTGCCAAATTTGACCTCTCAATCTATTGTGATCTGTTTCTTTTCTCAGAACATAGTTACAGAGCTTCAGATTCTTCCGGTGGATTCGATACTCAGATACAACTGACATCTTCAGAACTAAACTCAGCTGACAAAATAGAATGCAGATACCGTTTCAAAAACAGAGGTTATGACAGCAATGATTTGGGATGTCTTGCCTCAAGGAATACAGGCCGACTGAAAATGTCCTGGGAACATCGTTTCACACCATTCATTTCCCTGAAATCGCTTTTTAACTTCACACATTCATACTTTCCGGATACAGGCTTCGAAAAAGGACTGTCGCTGTCTGAAAGTTTTTCTTTCAACACGGCCAACGGAAAGATTTCAGGATCAGTAACCACCGGGATTTTTCATACCGACAGCGGCAATGTTTCAGTCTCAATATATGAGAACGGTTTACTGTACGACTATAATTTCATCACCCTGAGCGGTAGCGGTACACGCAATTCATTCGTTATAAAGTATAACATTCTTCCATCACTCTTTGTGACTTTGAAGTGTGGAAGCACTATATATTTTGACCGTGAAGCGATAAGTTCATCGCAGCAGAAGATAGACTCTTTTCATAAGGAAGACATCTCGCTGCAACTTCAAGTTAAATTCTAGTCAGGCCGCAAAAAGATGCAATCTCCCTGTCATTTCTTGGTTGTTTTGGATCTGACGTGCTTGATTTCCATAGATCTGAACTTCCATCCACGGATAACGAGCCACAAACCTGTGATGGCGAAAGGAATACTCAGCAGTTGTCCCATGTCGAGAGGCAGTTCCTCTTCCCAAGGAGACTGAACCTCTTTGCTGAACTCAATGAAAAACCTGAACAGAAAGATGGAGGCCAGACATAACCCTAAGTAAAACCCTGTTCCTACAAGGCGGCGATTACGGTGGTAGATGAGCATTATTATGACGAAGATCAGCAGATATGCAACAGCCTCGTATAACTGTGACGGGTGACGTGGGAAGTCTTCACCCAACTGTACAAAAACGAATCCCCAGTCGGTGCCAGTCGGCTTGCCTATTATCTCAGAATTCATGAGGTTGCCCAGCCTGATGCAGCATGCTGTGAGTGGAGTGGCAACGCAGACAAGGTCAAGTGTCGTGAGAGGGCGTACTCCATACCTGCGGCAGTAGAGCAGTATTGCAAGCAGAATGCCGATTGTGCCGCCGTGACTGGCAAGACCGCGGTAGCCGGTAAGGTGGAACGAAGGGTTGAAACTTACAGGCAGCAGCATCTCGATAAAGTTTGGCAGGCTGCTGAAGTAGTATTCTGGTTCATAAAAAATGCAGTGTCCAAGGCGTGCTCCCACCAGAATGCCGATGAAGCAGTAAAGGAAAAGCGGTTCGAAACGATCATTGTCAATTTTCATGTCCTTATAAAACTTCTTGACCAGAAGGTAGGCCGCAAGAAGTCCTATTATCCACATAAGAGAATAGTAGCGGATGGGAAAACCCAGCAAGTGACAGAGTTCGGAATCCGGATTCCAGTTGATATATGCAAGCATGGTGGCAGGTGGTTATTTGTCAGACGTTAAACCTGAAATGCATGATGTCTCCGTCCTGTACTACATAGTCCTTGCCTTCAACATACAGTTTACCCGCTTCGCGTACTGCAGCTTCAGAACCTAATTCAACGAAATCTTCGTACTTGATGACTTCTGCGCGGATAAAACCTTTCTCAAAATCGGTGTGTATGACACCTGCGCATTGCGGGGCCTTCCATCCCTTGCGGTAGGTCCAAGCTTTGACTTCCATAGGTCCTGCGGTTATGAATGTCTCAAGGTTGAGCAGACTAAAGGCTGATTTCACAAGCCTGTTGACGCCTGACTCTTCGAGACCTAGTTCCTGCAAGAACAACTGTCTGTCCTCGTACGAGTCCAGTTCAGCAATTTCTGATTCGGTCTTGGCTGCAATGACAAGCAGGCCGGCATCCTCGTCCTGAATGGACTGTCGAACCATATCGACATATTTGTTGCCTGTCTTGGCACTGGACTCATCAACATTACATACGTACAGAACGGGCTTTGAAGTGAGCAGGAACTGCTCGGCTGCAATCTTCTGTTCCTCCTTTGAATCAAATGTAACTGTACGGGCCGACTTTCCCTCAAGCAAGGCCTTACGGAATGCTTCAAGCACTGAGAAGACTGTCTTGGCCTGCTTGTCACCGGCTGCGGCCTGCTTCTGAATCTTCTGCATACGGGTGTCTATACTCTCAAGATCCTTTATCTGAAGTTCCATGTCGATAATTTCCTTGTCCCGGATAGGGTTGACAGAGCCATCTACATGTGTTACGTTATCATCGTCAAAGCAACGAAGGACGTGGATAATTGCATCACACTCTCGTATGTTACCGAGGAAACGGTTGCCGAGTCCTTCGCCCTTGCTTGCGCCTTTTACCAATCCTGCAATATCAACTATTTCAACTGTGGCTGGCACAATTCTTCCCGGGTTGACCAGCTCGGCAAGTCTGGTAAGTCGTGCATCAGGTACTGTGATAGTGCCTACGTTGGGTTCAATGGTGCAGAATGGAAAATTGGCAGCCTGGGCTTTGGCAGACGAGAGACAGTTGAAGAGAGTAGATTTCCCCACATTGGGAAGTCCCACTATACCGCATTGAAGTGACATTGTCTGTTATGCTTTTTGGATTGACATGGGCAAAGATACATTATTTTTCGCTATGAATGCCTATCAGTGAGCCTCAAGCCAGTTTGTCCCCCATCCGCAGTCGGCCGTCAGTGGCACTGACATAGGGAAGGCGTTTTGCATCTCTGTTGTAACAATATTCTTGACAGCCTCTTCTTCGCCTGGAACAACATTGAAGTTGAGTTCGTCATGAACCTGGAGTATCATACTGGATTTTAGGCCTTCAGTCTTGAATCGGCGGCTGATGTTGACCATCGCCAGTTTGATGATGTCGGCTGCGCTACCCTGAATAGGGGCATTTACAGCATTACGTTCAGCGTAACCCCTGACAGTGGCATTGTGAGATGTAATATCCGGAAGGTATCTCTTGCGGTTCATGATTGTCTGGATGTATCCCTTGGAACGGGCCTCACTGATCTGACGGTCAATAAAGTTCCTGATATCTGGGTAAGTCTTGAAGTAATTGTCAATAAGTTCTTTAGCCTCAGAACGACTTACCTTCATGCGTTCGGCAAGCCCGAAAGCAGAGATTCCGTAGATGATGCCGAAATTGGCAGTCTTGGCCTTAGACCTTTCGGAGCGGGTAACTTCTGATATATTCTTGTGGAAGATCTTGGCCGCGGTGGCGGTATGAATGTCATGACCCTGCTCAAAATCTTCACGCATGTTGCGGTCTCCGCTCAGATGAGCCATAATCCTCAGTTCGATCTGCGAGTAGTCAGCAGAGAAAAATCGGCAACCCGGATCTGGAATGAAGGCTTTTCGTACCTCTTTGCCATCTTCGTCCCTGACGGGAATATTCTGAAGGTTTGGATTGCTTGAACTGAGTCTTCCTGTTGCAGTGACAGTTTGGTTGAAAGAACTGTGAATCTTGCCTGTCATAGGGTTCACCAGAGCAGGTAAGGCTTCCACGTATGTGCCGATAAGTTTCTTCAATCCACGATATTGCAGAATCTTTTCCACAACAGGATGTTTGTCACGCAACCCTTCAAGTACTTCTTCCGAAGTAACGTACTGCCCGTTTTTGGTTTTCTTGGCTTTGTCGGTAATTTTTAGCCTGTCAAACAAAACTTCGCCAACTTGTTTTGGCGAGAGAATGTTGAAACTGAAGCCTGTAAGGCTGAAAATCTCCTCCTCTGTCCTGCGAAGCCTTTCGCCAAACATTTTGCCACTCTCCCTAAGTGCTTGTGTATCGATTCTGACACCGATGCTCTCCATCTCTGCAAGCACTGTCAGCAACGGCATCTCGATGTTTTTGAAAAGGTGAGTGGTTCCGTCTTTATCAAGAGCATCGGAAAGCATCTGTTCAAGACGGAAGGTTGCGACGGCCCTGCGGCATGAATTGTCACAAAGTTTGTCAGTGTCGGGCTTGAAAAACAGCACACCCTGTTGGGTCTCCTGTAGATTAGTCCCTTCGTCAACGGTCAGTGGTTCATGTAGAAAAGACTGCGATAGGTTCTCAAGCGAATGGTTCTGCTCTGGCTGGAGAACATAGTGTGCTACCATAGTGTCAAACAGAATACCCCTTACGGTTATGTCCATCGATTTCAGGGCTATGATTACAGGTTTCAGGTTATGACAGGTTTTTGCTATGCTTTCATTTTCCATAACAGATTTGACAAACCTGACAAATCGGCTGTAGTTTGCTTCGTCTTCGGGGGCGGGCAAATACCAGGCCTTGCCAAGTTCCGTAGAGAGTGCAATACCGCTCAGTTTTGCTGAAACAGCAGCTCCAGGGGTCATGTCGGCCGAAAAAGCGAATTTTCCGACAGCAATAATTTCCGACTCTATATGTTTTATATTATCTTCATTTTCAATAAGATGGAAGTCGTATGGGACAACTGCAACCCCGCTGAGAATAGAATTTTTTGAAACACTCGTATCTTCGGATGCAAATAAGTCAGCCAAAACGTGTCTTGATTCTTCTGTTGAAGATGTTGAGTTAAGTTCCTTGAGAATTCTATTGAGCAAACCCCGCATTTCCAGTTCTTCCAGAAGTTCCTTCAGTTTCTCCAAGTCTGGTTTCTTGCGCAAAAGACTTTCCATGTCGAGTTCAATTGGCACATCGGTCCTTATAGTTGCCAGCATTTTGCTGAAACGTATGTTATCGGAATTTTTTTCGATTTTTTCTTTTAGTGAGCCTTTCAGCTTGTCGGTGTTGTCAAGCAGATTCTCGATGCTGCCAAATTCTTCGACAAGTTTCTGTGCCGTTTTGGGACCAACGCCCGGACAACCGGGTATATTGTCGGACGAATCTCCCATCAGTCCAAGTAAGTCTCTGATTTGACTTGTTTTAACAATACCGTATTTCTCAAGTACTGCAGAAGTATCCAATACCTCGTAACCCTTGTCTCCGAACCGAGGCCTGAAAATACGTATGTTGTCAGTTACCAACTGACAGTAATCCTTGTCAGGGGTGAGCATATAGGTGTTGATGCCAAGTGTATCTGCTTTGTACGACAAAGTGCCGATGACATCGTCAGCTTCGAACCCTTCTACCTCAAGCAACGGTATGTTGTATGCCCTGATTATATCCTTTATCAAAGGGACAGATTGCCGTATCACTTCTGGTGTCTCCTCCCGCTGAGCTTTGTACTGTTCGTACAGTTTATTTCTGAAAGACCCCCCTTTTGGGTCGAAGGCAACTCCGATGTGGGTCGGTTGCTCCTTTGTCAGAATTTCCTGAAGAGTGTTGACAAATCCTAGTATAGCCGATGTATTCAAACCCTTCGAGTTGATTCTTGGTGCTTTGATCATAGCATAGTAAGCCCTGTAAATCAATGCGTAAGCGTCAAGCAGAAACAACTTCTCCATAATAGTTATCTTTTCTGTAAAGTTAGACATTTTTTTAAAGAAAGCACTGTTGCTTTGTCCGTTCCACTTTTTTCCGTAATTTTACGAACCTTTTCAGACCGAAGATAATGGAATCAGCGTTGTTTTCGAAGATAACTTCTCAGGTACGGAATGAGTTCGACTGGTTCAAAGAGTCTTTCTCTTCTCTACTTGACACGGACGATGCCTATATGAAACCCTTGCTCGACAATGTAAGGAATGCGAACGGCAAAATGATACGTCCTTTACTTGTATTGCTGACCGCCAGATATTTCGGTTCCATCAATGATAAGATCTATCATGTCGCTTCGTCTGTAGAACTGCTCCATACAGCCTCGCTCATTCACGACGACGTCGTCGACAGCAGTATGAAACGAAGGAATAAACCATCGGTGAATGCGGAGTTCGATAACAAACTGGCGGTGTTGTTGGGTGACTATATATTAACCCTCTCCATGCTGGAAATGTCAAAAACCGGGAATCTGGATAACATGAAGAAGTTGTCTGGTATCTCAAGAACATTGTCAATCGGCGAGATAGTTCAGCTTGGTGTTAGAAATGAGAGAGATCTTTCGGAAGAGAGTTATTTCAGAATTGTTTCTCAGAAGACAGCGGAACTTTTTTCTTTCTGCTCAATGATAACGGCGTCTATTTGTGGTGGTTCAGAAGAGCAGATTCGCATGTTCGCAGAGTTTGGCCGACTTGTCGGCACTGCCTTTCAGATACGTGATGACGTCTTCGACTATTTCAAATCTGACATGACAGGCAAACCCTCTGGTAATGACCTTCGCGAGGGAAAGTTTACATTACCTGCTATTCATGCAATTAATTCTTCAAAACTTGACTGGTCAGACACTGTTATGTTGATCCGTTCGGGTTCTGCCACAGATGACGATATTGCTGAATTAATTGTATTCACCGTAAAAAACGGTGGAATAGAATATGCTAACCAATATGCCGAGAACCTGGTACGTCAGGCTGAAGACTATTTGCCTAAAGACATGCAGCCAGAGTTGCGGGAGGCGTTTATTTCATATCTTCAGTTCATTATTGCCCGCAACAACTGATGAGTTTTTAAGACTTGTCTTTTTCAGCCTATCGCGCTGATGAGTTTATCTGCCAGTCTGCTTGCTCCAATCCTGAAACTCGAATTGTCCATCCAGTGCTTTCCAAGTACTGTATTCACTATTTCCAGATAAAGAGCTGAATCTTCGATTTCACTAATACCCCCAGAAGCCTTGACTCCTACTTTTATTCCTGTTTCATCATAGTAATCGCGTACGGCCTTGCAGATAGTATAGAAAGATTCTGGCGTTGCTCCTGAAGCTTCCTTGCCTGTAGATGTCTTTAGGAAATCAGCTCCTGAGTACATGGCCAATATTGCTGCTTTCCGGAGGTCACTTAATGTGGGCATGGCTCCTGATTCAAGAATGACCTTCAGTTTCCGTTCTCCGCAAACGGCCTTGATTTCACTGATTTCATCGGCAATATATTCATATTCCTCTGACAGGAATCTGCCTACAGGCTGAACAATGTCTATTTCTTCTGCTCCGTCGTGAATAGCCATAGCTGTCTCTGCAATCTTAATCTCTGTTGTAGTTTGCGAAGAGGGGAAGCCTCCGCTTACGCAGGCTACCCTTATGTCTTCAATCTCAAGAGCATTGCTGACTGTCTTGGCATAGCACGGATATACGCATATTGCTGCATATGGCTTTAAGTCTGGCTTTGCTCCGAAGAAGGAATTTATTTTTTCTGTCATTGACAGAATTGTTTCGTCACTGTCGGTCTGTTTGAGTGATGTGTAATCAAGGCAATTCAGAATTAGTCTGAGGTCTTCGTCTGAGACTTTGGATTTTACCTTGCCTTTTATAGACTTTACAGCCTTTTCAACGTCTTTTTCGTTTACTTTCAGATTATATTTGGAGAATGCTTCGCTACATCTGTCCTGTTCTGTTCCTATTCTCTCCTGACTTTCTGTTCTATCCCTGTATTCCATCCCTGTTTCTTTGAATATTTCCATTATTCCTTGTTTTTTGTGTCAATGATTATCGTAACGGGTCCATCGTTCTCAAGTGCAACCTTCATGTCTGCACCAAAAACTCCGGTATGTACTTCCGTTCCACTTGCTTTCTCTAGCGCAATACAAAACTTTTCATACATAGGTTTTGAGAATTCTGGTTTGGATGCCTTGATGTATGATGGCCTGTTTCCCTTCTTTGTCTGAGCCATCAGAGTAAACTGGCTTATTGCGATCAATTCTCCGGATACATCGACTACTGACCGGTTCATTATTCCGTTTTCATCATTGAATATCCTTAGATGTGTAATTTTTGAAGTAAGCCACTCTATGTCCTCTTCTGTATCCATGTCTTCAACACCTACCAATATTGCCAAACCTTTGCCAATCTTTGATTTTTCTTTACCGTCTATAGTGACGCTGCAATTGTTAACTCTTTGTATGACAGCTCTCATATTCCTTTTTTCCCCTTTTCATCGTGAAAATGAATATAAACATTTTTTGCTTTTGATTCTCCAATTACAGTTGATAGTTCTTCAACACTTGTTTCGGAGACTCTTTTTACGCTTTTGAATTTATTTAGAAGTTCTGCAGCAGTCTTTTCTCCTATGCCTTTAATTGAGGTCAATTCGGTTTCTGTCTGTCTCTTGCTTCTTTTCTTCCTGTGAAATGAAATTGCCACACGGTGAACCTCTTCCTGCATCTGCTCAAGTTGCTTGAACAGATCACTGTCCGGTTTTATTCCTACTTCCATCTGTGGAAATCCTTTCAGAAGTCTGGATGTCTTGTGTCGTTCGTTTTTGACCAGTCCTGCAATTTCTATTTTAAGATTAAGATTATCAAAAACTTCCTTAGCTGCGCTCATTTGTCCTTTCCCTCCGTCCACAATAATCAGGTCTGGGAGTGGAGCCCCCTCTTCAATCATTCTTCCGTACCTTCTGCTTAAAACCTCCTTCATCGAAGCGTAGTCGTCACCTCCAACTCCGCTCTTTATGCTATAGAGTCTGTAACTCTTACGGCAAGGCTTTCCTTTTTCATAGACGACACATGCTGCAACAGCGTCGGTCCCTTGAGTGTGTGAGTTGTCAAAAAGTTCTATACGCATAGGCAACTTGTTGAGATTCAGTGTTTTCTGCAATTCTTTCAAGCGTCGGGTCTGCTTCTGTTCTGGATTGAATTTGTCGCTTTTCCTAAGTTTTTCAAGTTTATACTGTTTTACGTTCAATTCAGATAGCGCAAGAAGTTTCTTCTTTTCGCCTTTCTGTGGCACAGTCCATGTAATACCTTCTAGTTCTGTTTCAGGCATGAAAGGAACTACTATCTCACTTGCGTTACTGCCATAGCGGTTTCTGATTTCGGTAATTGCTGTCAAGAACAGATCTTCAATCGTGTCGTCTGCCTTGTTTTTGAATTCGAGAGTAAATGCTTGATTTATGCATCCTTCCGTGACGTGCATATAGTTTATGAATACAGTTCCCTCTTCGTCCTGCTCTCCGCTGAAAACATCAATAGTGTTGGTTATTCCAGCAACTACCTGACTCTTTTCCCTGAAATCTGCGATTGTTTCGATCTTTTCCTTACATAGCTGAGCCTCTTCAAACTGTAAGTCATTTGCCAACTTCTTCATTTTTGATTTTAGATTTTGCTCCAGCTGGGTTGTTCTTCCTTTAAGTATTTGACGTATTTCATCTATCTGCTGGCTATAGTGTTCTTCGCTCTCGCCGCCTATGCATGGTGCGTTGCAGTTGTGGATGTGGTATTCCAGACATGGCCTGAACTTCTTTTCGGTAACTCCTTCTGCCGTAAGCGACAGTCGGCAACTGCGTACTCTGTACAGGTTGTGGATAAGATCCATCAATCTGTTTAATGTTGCTGTATGACTGAATGGTCCGTAGTATTCTCCTGAATTCCGTATGATCTTTCGTGTCTTGTATACCCTTGGAAACCTTTCTTTTGATATGCAGATTGACGGATATGTCTTGTCGTCCTTCAGAAGAATGTTGTATTTTGGTTTGTATTTTTTGATGAGGTTGTTCTCAAGCAGCAGAGCATCCCACTCGGTATTTACGACTACATACTTTATATCCCTGATTTTGCTGACCAGGATTCTCGTTTTTGCAGATTCTTGCTCCTTATTGAAATACGAACAGACTCTTCGTTTCAGGTTCTTTGCTTTTCCCACGTAAATAACCCGTCCTGTGCTATCAAGATATTGGTAACAACCAGGAGTCTCGGGGAGGTTCAAAGCTATCTCCTTGAGAGACATTCTTTTGTATTCTTCAATTCCGACTGCCGTAGTTCCTTGTTTAGAGATTCTCAAATTCATCCATCTCTATCATGCTCGAAACCTCAATTCCCTCCGGAAAAGAACAACGTGCCTTGAGGTTTGTCAGTTCAATGATAAAGCAGGCCATGATTTTCTTTGGTTTGAAACGACTCACTAACTCGCATGATGCTTTAGCTGTGCCACCCGTAGCAAGAAGGTCGTCGTGGATCAGCACTACATCGTCTTTTGTGATCGAGTCAATATGCATTTCCAACCTGTCAAATCCATACTCTTTCTTGTACTCCATGCTTACCTTCTCGTAAGGCAACTTGCCAGGCTTGCGGACGGGAACGAACCCTGCGCCCAGCTTTTCTGCGAGAATAGCTCCGACAATGAACCCCCTGGATTCGATTCCGCATACTTTGGTGATTCCTTTGTCTTTGTACATTTCGTACATAGTGTCTGCTATTTCCCTCAGATCGTCCGGATTCATGAACCATGATGTAACATCTTTAAACTGAATCCCTTTCATAGGATAGTCAGGGATATTCCTTAAATGCTTCAGAAGATTCTCTTTGCTCATATTCTTTATTTTGTTGTATAGTGTTCCACGTGGAACTTCAGCGGTTCATAAGGACCAGGAGAACATTTACGTCGCTTGGAGAGATTCCGGGAATACGGCTTGCCTGAGCCAACGTCTCTGGATTGATACGGCTGAGTTTTTGTCTTGCCTCTGTCGAAAGTGACTGTATTGTGTCGTAATCGAACTTGTCCTTAATCCGGATGTTCTCAAGACGGACCATCTTGTCTGCGATAATCCGCTCTCTGGTAATGTATCCGCTGTATTTCATCCTTATTTCAGCGGCCTCTATAATCTCGTCCCTGCGACGGGACTCGATATTGTCCAGTTCGTTTGCAAGCGCCTTGATATGAGGAGCAATATTAAGTAGGGTTATCTGAGGCCTGTTAACAAGGTCTGCAAGTTTGCATCCCTCACGCAAGGGCGTGGTGCCAAGTTTTTCCAACACAGGATTGATGAGAGAAGGTTTGACAGAGAACCCTTTTGCGAATTGAATGAGTCGCTCTATGGCGTCACGTTTTTCGGTCATCCTGTGATAGCGTTCTCCGGAAGCCAACCCCGTACGGTAGGCTTTTTCAGTAAGTCTTATGTCTGCATCGTCCTGTCGCAGCAGAATGCGGTATTCGGCCCGAGATGTGAACATCCGGTACGGTTCGTCCACGCCTTTTGTTATGAGATCATCGATGAGAACGCCAATATAGGCTTCATCTCGCTTTAAAATGAAAGGCTCTAATCCATGTGCTCCCGAATGGGCGTTTATTCCGGCAACGAGTCCTTGTCCTCCGGCCTCTTCGTAACCTGTTGTTCCGTTCACCTGTCCGGCCATATAAAGCCCTTTTATCACTTTAGACTCAAGAGTGGCACTGAGTTGTGTCGGGTCGAAATAATCGTATTCAATTGCATAACCAGGTCTATATACGATGAGGTCACGAAATGCGGGGATCTCCTTAAGGGCTTGTATTTGTATGTTCATCGGCATGGACGAAGAGAAACCGTTGAGATACATTTCGTTTGTATCCTCCCCTTCGGGCTCAAGGAATAGCTGATGTCTGTCTTTGTCGGGGAATGTAAACAGTTTCGTCTCTATGCTGGGGCAGTATCTCGGCCCGATGCTCTTTATCTGCCCGTTATAGAGCGGTGAATCGGCAAGTCCTGAGCGAAGAATCTCATGGACTCTTTCGTTGGTAAAACAGGTCCAGCAACACATCTGCTTCAGATTGCGTTCGGATTCCATGAAAGAGAAGCGGTGAAAATCTTTTTCCCCTTCCTGCTTCTCCATCATGCTGAAATCTACACTGCGAGAGTCTATTCTAACTGGAGTTCCTGTCTTCATCCTTCCGCTGCGTATACCATGACGAGTTATAGATTCGGTGAGTCCATAAGAAGCAGGTTCCGAAATTCTTCCTCCTGGCATGCTTACGTGGCCAATGTGCATCAGGCCATTGAGAAAGGTTCCCGCGGTGAGAACGATGCTCCGGGCCTTGAACGTGGCTCCTTCGAGGGTAGTGACGCCAGTCACCCTTCCATGTTCAACCTCAAGTTCTGTAACTGTGTCTTGCCAGATATTCAGATTTGGAATGCTGTCTAGTACACTTCGCCAGTTACGAACGTATCCGGCCCTGTCGCATTGTGCCCGTGGGCTCCACATGGCAGGTCCTTTCGACCTGTTGAGCATCCTGAACTGAATGGAAGAGTTGTCTGTGACTATGCCCATATAGCCGCCAAGGGCGTCTATCTCTCTGACTATCTGTCCTTTAGCTATTCCTCCGATAGCAGGGTTGCAGCTCATCTGGGCTATTTTCGTCATGTCGATAGTTATGAGACAGGTCTTCGACCCCATGTTGGCGGCAGCGGCAGCGGCCTCGCATCCGGCGTGCCCTGCACCAATCACTATGACGTCGTACTTGAAATCCATCAGGCAAGAAAGAATCTATCTGCATCGCAAAGATACAAAGGCGGGAAATCCTATCCAAATGATTGTAACGTCAGAAAACATTTTAATTAGGATATTGCTTGAAATCGGATTTTGGATTATTTTTGCAAATTATAACAATTCGGTTTTTATCAAATATTCATTATTAATTGTTTTTTATGTGGTTAATTGATTCATCAATCGGGCGTAAAGTAGTGATGAGCGTGACAGGCATGGCCTTGATCCTGTTCCTTACTTTCCACATGGCGATGAACTGCGTGGCACTCTTCTCAGAGGATGGCTACCGTGCCATTTGTGAATTCTTGGGAGCGAATTGGTATGCTCTGGTAGGAACAGTAGGCCTTGCGGCTTTAATGGTGATCCATTTTATCTATGCCTTCTGGCTCTCTTGGCAGAATTACAAAGCCCGCGGCAGTTCCCGCTATGCTGTGACGGAAAGACCGAAAACCGTCGAGTGGTCATCTCAAAACATGCTGGTAATCGGCATCATAGTTTGCATAGGTCTCTTTATCCATCTGATCAATTTCTGGTCCAAGATGCAGCTGGTGGAGATCATGGGCGACAAGCCGGCCGACGGTGTGGATCTCATCAGGAACACTTTTTCGAAGTGGTATTTTGCCCTGGTTTATCTGGTATGGCTTTTCTTCATCTGGCTTCACTTGACTCATGGTTTCTGGAGTGCAATCCAGACTGTGGGATGGAGCAGTAAGGTCTGGCACAAGCGTTGGAAGGTAATAGGCAATGTCTGTATCACCCTCCTGATACTTGGTTTTGCAAGCGTTTTGGTGTTATACTTCGGAAAGAGCCTTATGGCTTGATTTATTAACAGGAAATTAACCGGCTTTCAATATGGCAACAATAGATTCAAAGATTCCAGAAGGACCGTTAGCTGAGAAATGGTCGAACTACAAGGCTCACCAGAAACTTGTCAATCCCGCCAACAAGCGTAAGTTGGATATCATCGTGGTAGGTTCTGGCCTGGCTGGCGCTTCGGCTGCCGCCACTTTGGGCGACCTCGGTTTCAAGGTGAAGTGTTTCTGCATTCAGGACTCACCTCGCCGTGCCCATTCGATTGCTGCGCAAGGTGGCATCAATGCGGCAAAGAACTATCAAAATGACGGTGATTCCGTATATCGCCTGTTCTATGACACTATCAAGGGCGGTGATTACCGTTCACGCGAGGCTAATGTCTATCGACTGGCCGAGGTTTCTAACAACATTATCGATCAGTGCGTAGCCCAGGGTGTTCCTTTTGCACGCGAGTACGGAGGCACTCTTGCCAACCGCTCTTTCGGAGGAGCCCAGGTTTCACGAACATTCTATGCCCGTGGCCAGACCGGTCAGCAGTTGTTGCTGGGCGCCTATTCCGCATTGAGCTATCAGGTAAAACAAGGTAATGTCGAACTTTTCACAAGGTGTGAAATGTTGGACCTTGTCCTTATAAAGGATGAGGAAGGCAAACAACGTGCCCGTGGCATCATCTATCGCGATTTGGTAACTGGAGAGATTAAACGCTGCTCGGCTCATGCTGTCGTTATAGGAACAGGCGGCTATGGAAATACGTATTTCCTTTCCACTAACGCCATGGGCTGTAACGGTTCGGCTGCTATGCAGTGCTACCGCAAGGGAGCGTGGTTTGCAAATCCGGCCTTCGCACAGATTCATCCTACATGTATTCCCGTACATGGAGACAAGCAGTCTAAACTGACATTGATGTCAGAGTCGCTGCGTAATGACGGACGTATCTGGGTTCCCAAGAAACTTGAGGATGCAAAGAAACTGCAATCAGGCGAACTCAACCCCAACGACATACCCGATGAAGACCGCGATTTCTATCTTGAGCGGCGCTATCCGGCTTTCGGAAACCTTGTTCCTCGCGATGTTGCTTCACGTGCAGCCAAGGAACGCTGCGACAAGGGTTATGGTGTAAACAATACTGGTCTCGCCGTCTTCCTTGATTTCAAGTATGCCATTCAGCGTCTAGGCAAAGATGTTGTGGCCGACAAGTATGGCAATCTGTTCGACATGTATGAGGAGATTACCGATGTGAACCCATACGAGAACCCCATGATGATATTCCCTGCCATCCACTATACCATGGGTGGTATATGGGTTGACTATGAACTTGAAACTTCAATACCCGGGCTGTTTGCTATCGGTGAGTGCAATTTCTCTGACCATGGTGCTAACCGTCTTGGTGCATCTGCACTTATGCAGGGCTTGGCTGACGGTTATTTTGTACTTCCATATACAATACAGAACTATCTTGCCGACCAGATTCAGGTTCCCCGTTTCAGCACTGACCGTCCTGAATTCGAAGAAGCAGAAAAGTCTGTCAAGGAGAAGATTGCAAAGATCATGAGTATCGGTGGAACCCGCTCTGTTGATTCCATCCACAAGGAACTCGGGCATATCATGTGGGAGTATGTCGGCATGGGTCGTACAGAAGAGTCTCTTAAGACCGCTTTGAAGAAGCTGGATGATATCGAGAAGGTTTACTGGAAGGAACTTCGCGTTCCCGGTGTACCTTCAACTCTTAATGTTGAACTTGAAAAAGCTTTACGACTGCTAGACTTCATCGAGATAGGCAAACTTATGGCTTATGACGGTTTGAACCGTGAAGAATCATGTGGAGGACACTTCCGCGAAGAGCATCAGACTCCCGAAGGTGAGGCTCTCCGCCATGACGACAAGTTCTCGTATGTGGCCTGCTGGGAGTTCAAGGGCGAAGGCAAGGCTCCGGAACTGCTAAAGGAACCGTTGAACTATGAGTTTATAAAGGTACAAACCCGTAATTACAAGAACTGACAAAAAGCATCAATATGGACAAGACTATTAGTTTTACACTTAAGGTATGGCGTCAGAGAAGCCCCAAGGAAAAGGGTTGCTTCAAAAGCTATCAGATGAAAGACATTCCTACCGACACCTCTTTCCTTGAGATGCTGGATATCTTGAACGAAGATCTCATCAACAAAGGCGAGGAACCTATTGTGTTCGACCATGATTGTCGGGAGGGTATCTGCGGTATGTGTTCGCTCTATGTGAATGGTCATCCCCACGGGCCGGCAACAGGAGCCACAACCTGTCAGCTTTACATGCGCCGTTTCAAGGATGGTGATACCATTACTGTTGAGCCGTGGCGTTCGGCAGGTTTCCCTGTAATACGTGACTTGATGGTTGACCGCAGCGCATTTGACAAAATCATGCAGGCAGGAGGTTACACTTCGATCAATGTAGGAGGAGTCCCTGATGCGAACGCTATACCCATCTCGAAAGAGAAGGCTGATCTTGCGATGGATGCGGCTTCTTGTATAGGTTGCGGAGCATGCGTGGCGGCTTGCAAGAATGGTTCTGCTATGCTTTTCGTCAGCGCTAAGGTTAGTCAGCTTGCACTTCTTCCTCAGGGACAAGTTGAGGCTGCACGGCGTGCAAAGTCCATGCTTCATAAGATGGACGAACTGGGATTTGGCAACTGCACAAACACTCGCGCATGTGAGGCTGAGTGCCCCAAGTGTGTTTCAATCAGCAATATTGCCCGTTTGAACAGAGAGTTTATTGCGGCTAAGCTGAAAGACTGAGCATTGCGGTCCGGAAAGAACTATACCTCTTTCCGGACCGCTTGTTTAAAAACTGCGACAACGCAGTTTTTTTGTTCTCTTTTGTGTATTATCGTAATCGGGGATTTACGGATGAGATGGTTTATTGGAAAGGCAGTCAGAGAACATTTCGCATCAACGCAGTCTGCGAAGGGTGTGTTTCTCTTTTTGCTGGTTCTGTCCGGAGTTGTCATATCTGCCCAGGCAAGCCTTTCTTATCGCATCCACGCATACGATGTCATGGACAACACTTCTGTTGACAGGAACAGTATAGTCCTGATAGGTGACAGCAGAGTCTCAATCCATGAATGGTGGGAAGTTTTCGGAAGCAACCCCGACATAGTAAACCGTGCTGTAGCCGGCAATCACACCTCAGAGATTATCGAGCACCTTGACCCAATCCTTGCCGGCCATCCCAAGCGCATTATACTGATGACCGGGATGCCTGAAAAGACCAGTTCTTCAACGCCCTTGTCCGACAGCGCTGTGGTATCATCTGCCGTTTCATCGGTAAATCAGATAGTGAACAAGATTCAAAGAGGTAGTCCCGATACCGAGATCTGCGTAGTCGGTGCTACTCCTGTTTCCCGTCAGGATGTCCAATTCCCCGGTCCTTCCGCCGTTGTCAGATATAACAATGCTTTGGATCTTTTCTGCAGAGACCGAAGAATTCCCTTCATCGATATATACTCGCCGTTTGCATCACTGACCAATCAACAGGAGGTAAGAAAAGACCTGTCTCCGGACGGAGTGACGATTAACTCGTCGGGAGTGCGTCTTTTGGGTGAAATTTTGAAACCATACGCGGATTCTTCGGAATGCGTTGTCTCCTCATCGCACCATTTTTTTAGTATATCTTCAGCAGAAGGTTCAAGGGTAGACCTTTTTGCAAACCTCCCTCTCTCTCCAGACGACATCGTCATGTTTGGTGATAACACCGTAGGTACGGTCAACTGGTATGAGTTGATGAACGACTCCCGTTTCAAGAACAGAGGCATTGGGTGGGATTTTGCCGGAGTTCCCATTTCTGGAGGACCAGATTGTGAATGCGATCTCATGCGGATTATTCCATTTGTCTTTCGTGATGGAACACAATCTCCCTCAAGAATAGTCGTATACACCGGTGCTTACGAGATTTCTCATCATCTTTCCTTGGAAGAGTTTGAATCAGTATACGGAGCAATGGCTGAGAGTCTTGCCAAGGCATCTGTCAACTCTGAGATATACCTCGTTTCACTCCTTCCACATTGGACATACATTGAACCGGATATTGATGTCCGCTCTTACAACGATATTATAAAGTCCGTTGCAAGGCGCAACGGGTTCAAGTACATTGACATCTACAGGAGATTCTTTGACCGAGGTAAGGTTGACCGGAAGTACTTCTTCCAGGGAGAACTGATGTATTCCGGTTATGAGATCATGTGTAGGGAATTGTCAGGTGCTCTCGGTGTGAAGAAATCGAGACAGAAGGATTTCAGGATACATCAGGTCCGCAACAACGAGTTGACAGGAATAGGTAATATGGATGAGGAACTCATCCGCGGAACCATTTCAACAGGACGTTTGTCTCTTTTACGCGGTGTCACCGTCAAATTGCGCGGAAACGCGTCAGACGTAAAGTCTCTCCATCTATATTGTAATGGCAAACGTTTGTCGAGAGTTCTGACACAGGGGGGAATAGTCGAATACAGGCTCAGGACTTTCAGATTATTCCGGCGTAATATTGACTTTCGAATTTGTTCTGATATTGCCGGTAATGCCAGTGAAGGTCATAGAGTGGCGGCGGAAGTTACGTCTGTACAATTGGGCTCAGGAAACCGTGAGGTTTCACAAACCCTTTTCGGTGACGGAAGAGAGATAATCCTGGCATGTACAAGGATTTATTCCTGTGGGGACTACGAAGCAGCGGCCTATTCAGAACCTGCTTTATACAGCCATCAGAATGGAATACTTACAATTGCAAACGAGCGAAGGAATGACAATATTCTCGATCTCCCCGCTAGAAACG
Organism: Bacteroidaceae bacterium; assembly: GCA_017615835.1. Taxonomy (GTDB): domain Bacteria; phylum Bacteroidota; class Bacteroidia; order Bacteroidales; family Bacteroidaceae; genus Colenecus. The sequence goes on from JAFZZI010000007.1 coordinate 285,880, forward strand.
ATATTGTGGTCAGGCAGAGTACAGACAACGGTAGAACCTGGGACCAACCTGTTGCCGTTGCCGTCGCGTCTGACTTCAGGTCGGGTTACAGAGACCCTGTCATAGTAACAACGCGCAACGGAGACCTTATTGTCGGTTACAGTGGACATGACAATCGTAAACATACAAACGGAGGCATTTCTTCAAAAGTTTTTCTGTCGCGGAGTAATGACGGGGGGTTGACATGGGATTCTCCTCAGGAGATATCTTCTCTCCTTTACGGAGGATGGGCTGCAGATCCGCTTTGCTGGAACCTTTCATCCGCTTTTTTCAGTCCAGGCAAGGGCCTTCTGACAAGAAATATCCGTTTTCATGGAAGAATCCTGCTGCCGGTACTGGTTTATGCCGGGCAAAATAACAAGGGTAATGAAGGCCGTTTCCGTTGTTATGCCCTGTATTCCGACGATGACGGGCGTCATTGGAATGTTTCGGATTGTGCGTTCGAAAACGGGGGGCCGTATCTTAATGTCGTAGAATTGTCGGGAAGTAGAATCCTAATGGTGAATTCCGGCGCGAACGGTTTTTGGCATTCTGTTTCGGATGATGGCGGACAGAGTTGGGGTCCTCCCGTTAAATATGGGATGAATACGCTTTCCTCTGCCGTTGACAACGATTTAGTCAATGTAAGGGACGGAGTTATCCTTGCAACTGTGCCATATTCTCCCGATGCGAACGATATTTCAATTGTTCGCAGTTTTGATTCAGGAGAAAGCTTTGAGTTTCTTCGTCGCTTGACCCACGCTCCCTCTTCAAATTCTTCCATTGCAGAGATGAGCGACGGAACTCTGGGTGTCTGTCTTGAGAAGTCTCCTGATGGTGACCCTGAAATATGGTTTTATAACTTCTCTTATGAGTGGTTGGATAATGTCTCACCAAAAACCCTGAAATAACATTATGAAAAGAACCTTGTCTGTGCTTTTTGCGTGTTTTTTGCTCTCAATGAGCGCAAGTGGTGCGCGCTATTCATATTCAGAGCTTCTCCCTGAAGACGGTTATCCTACCAGGGTCAATTCTTTCTGTGTGGAACAGCTTGGTTTCGCGTGGCTCGGTTCTGACGATGGTCTCTACTTTCTTACAGGAAACAACACCTTCCTGAAATTTGATGCAGGTGATAAAGATTACGGACTTCCCGGTTCCGATATTATCCGCATATACAAGGATGAGAAGGAGACAGTCTGGGTGTTGACAGATAAAGGATTCGTCGGTTATTCCAATGTTTATGAGAGTGGTGCTGCTTCCAGAATTGTGGGAATTGACGGGGAGACAGTAGTCTGTTCTGTTGTCTCCGACGGACAGGATGTTTATTTTGGCGGAATCAACAAGGTTTGGAAGTTCAACCATGAAACGGGAGAATTCTCATTGTTTCAAGAATTCCTGACTAATGACGACTTCAAGATTGACGGCCTTTTTCTGACGGATGGGAAACGTGGCAGAAGTTTGGTGCTCTTCAGTCTCGGTACTTCAAGCCTGATCGAAATAGACCTTTCCACCGGCAATGTCCGCAGGGACTTCATGCCATCAGAAAACCGTTATATGGCAGCTTTCATCGATTCGAAGGGCATGATATGGATGTCCGAGTACAACGATGGCATAAGCTGCTTTGAAGACGGTCGTCTGATAGCCAGGTACAATATCGACAATTCGAATATCACCAGCAATCTCGTTCTTTGTTTTGCAGAACGGAACGGGAAAATATGGATGGGTACGGTAGGAGGCGGCATCAGCATACTTGATCCTGCTTCAGGAGAGTTTGAGCAGTTGATGTACAAAGAAGACGATTCCCGAAGCATGCCCGCCCTTTCCGTTATTTCCATCTTCTGCGACCATAATGGGCATGTGTGGTGCGGCCGACCGGCAGGTGGCCCCTTTATTATCAGTGAGACACAGATAGAAAGCATATCTACAGAAGACATAGGTCTGGGAATTTCACCCGAAGGCTTTAGCGTATTCTATCAGGATAATTCCGATGATTTGGTGTGGATGGGTTCTTTCGGTTCCGGTCTTTTAAGCTTTAATCCCGAAACTGGAGAATATGTCCATTATCCTTCTACGTCAGGTCTCTTTATTTACGGAATAGCCCGTCTGGACGAAGATCACATTGTGCTTTCTTCTCCTGGTGCGGGAGCCCTTGTCTTTGATAAAAAGACAGGCTCCTTGCGTTCTTTGGGGGAGCAGATACGCTCTTCGCTGCGCTATACTGACAGACTTGTTGGCTCAAGCATAACCAACGATGCTGAAGGACGTGTCCTGTTTGCATCCACATCCGTCCAGCGTCTGGACAATACACTTGGGAGACTTGAGACAATCTCTTTCCGGAATGGAGTAATCAAGGGAAGTCTTCAGTTTGTCTCAGGTTCGAAAGGACGCTATCTTATTGACGACACACACTTGTTTGAGTGGGACGAGAGCGGTCCCGACAAATTGAAAGTTCTTTTCGAACAGACCTCTCAGACAAAGTTTAAAAGTGCCACGATGGGAACTGACGATGCCATTTGGCTTTCATCAGGCAAGGAAGTTCTTAAATATGACATTTTGAGCGGTGAAATGCAGGCTGAAACCTATTCCTTTAAATCCGAGCCGACTTGTCTTTTCTGCGACAAAACGGGCAAGATGTGGATAGGAACACTCGATGAACTATGCGTACTTGATCCCGTGGCAGGTTCAAGAGTTCCTCTCGGCCATATTGACGGTGTAATGAGAAACGAATACTCAGAAATGGCTAAGATTTCGACTTCCAACGGCGACATTTTCCTTGGCGGACGAAACGGAATATTACATATAACCCCGGATTTCCATCTTCCCAAGGCCAGGGTTCCGAAGATAGTTGCCTATTCTTTTCTTGTTGACCACCATCCGCTTTCATCGCCTAAAACAGTCGTTCCGTTCATTCACAGCAATATTGACATAAGGTTTTTTGCGAGGACTCAGGATATAACACGTGCTTCCTTTTATCGTTTCAGGGTAGAATCCCGTGGGCAGTTGGTTTCTGAGTTTGAGACAACCGATCCTAACCTTCACTACAACCGTCTAAGTCCGGGTCATTACACGGTTTCGGCATCCTGCACTTCGCTTGATGGTGTTTTCTCTCCAATGGAGGAGATTATATCCTTCGATGTTGCAGTAGCCTGGTTCAATCGGTGGTGGTTCATCACTTTAGTCTCACTTTGCCTGGCTGGATTGTTGACAGGTATTATTGTCTTTACCAACTACAGAAAGAGAATGAGGAACGAAGTTGAGTATCTAAAGGAGGTTGAGCGCAATAATTTCCTTTTCAATGTGAGCCTTGAACTCCGTACACCTTTGACTCTGATTATCGGTCCGCTAAGACGTATGTTGCGCAATAAGACTCTCTCGGAGAATGATGCCCGCACGGTCAAGAGTGTATGTTATCAGGCCAATCATATTTCAGACCTTCTTGACACAGTCCTGACCACCAATAAACTTCAGGATGGCAATTCAAGCGTGCACACACAGCCTGTCAGTCTTGGAAGATGGGTCAGGAGGGTTGTCGACGACTTTAAAGAGGAGATGTCTGGCCACGAAATGGAAATAAACGTAGCACACGATACCAATGTCGGTTATGTTCCGATGGACGAGCATTTGTGCCGCATTGTTTTTTCTAACATACTTTCCAATGCAATGAAACACAATCAGGCCGGAAGGGAAATAAACGTCCGGACAGAGCTCAAGGAAAAGGAAAACATGGTTCGCATTTCTGTCAGCGACCATGGTTCCGGAGTCGGGGAGGTCAACGTCTCTTCTTTGTTTGACGGTTCCTATCAAGCCAACGAAGGTGGCAATTCCGGATTTGGCCTGGGACTCTCCTATTCCAAGAAAATAGTTGAAGCCCATCATGGCAAAATGGGGGCCTACAATAATAATGACGATCAAGGTGCAACTTTCTGGTTTGAGCTGCCATGTAGTGAAGAAACAATTCGCCGTAAGGGACGTTCCCGTTCCGCTGCACCTGCAGCTTCAGAAGAACCGGAAGTTTCCCAGTCTGTTGCTTCTACCGTCGTTCAGGAGGCCGCAGAATCAGCTTCCAAACTTCAGATCAGAGACATCAAGGCTATGACCATCCTCTTTGTCGATGACGATGCAGACCTGCGTCAGTACGTATCAGACGAACTCGGTGAAATATGCGGCAGGACACTGACTGCCGTCAACGGAGTCGATGCCCTCAAGGTCTTGTCGGAGAACAGTGTTGATCTTGTCGTAACTGATGTAATGATGCCAGAGATGGATGGTCTTGAACTGTGCCAGATGATGAAGGGAAATCCGAAACTTGCACATGTCAAAGTCATTATGCTAACGGCCAGAGCAGACGAAACATCACGCAGGAGAGGTTACATGGCCAAGGCCGACTATTATCTGCCCAAACCTTTCAACATTGAAGAGCTGGTCAGTCTGATGCAGACTGTCTGACAGAGAATGCCCTGTATCAGCTAGATTCGCATATAAATAAGGGGCAAAAAAAGCCGGCATGAAACACATGCCGGCCTCTTCGTCAGAGTTAGCCTTACTTGCGAAGTCCCAAAGCCTTGACAATCGCACGGTAGCGCTCAATATCCTTGTTCTTAAGGTAATTGAGCAACGAGCGGCGCTTGCCTACAAGCTGGGTCAAAGCCCTTTCAGTGCTATAATCTTTACGGTTCACTTTAAGGTGTTCCGTCAAATGGGAAATACGGTAGGAGAACAGGGCTATCTGGGCTTCAGGCGAGCCAGTATCCGTGTTGGACTTTCCGTACTGTCCAAAGATTTCTTGTTTTTTCTCTTTGTCTAAATACATTTCAGTTTGAATTTTTATTTAGCGGGTGCAAAGTTATGTCTTCTTTTTGTCATATCCAAAAAAAATGCTTTCCATCTCGGCATAACAAAAATTGTTTTTTTATTATGCTCTCGATTTTCCGTAACTTTAGATAAGTTACTCCATCTCGGCATAACAAAAATGTTTTTGTTCTGCTCTCGATTTTCCGTAACTTTAGATAAGTTACTCCATCTCGGCATAACAAAAATGTTTTTGTTCTGCTCTCGATTTTCCGTAACTTTGCACTCGGAAATGATCAAATCGATGGAGGTAAGGAATATAGCCATTATCGCACATGTTGACCATGGCAAGACAACGCTGGTGGACAAAATGATGCTGGCAGGTAATCTATTCAGGGACAACCAGGCTAAAGGCGAGCTGATGCTTGACAACAATGACCTTGAAAGGGAAAGGGGAATAACCATTCTCTCGAAAAATGTCTCGATCAACTACAAAGGGGTAAAGATAAACATAATAGACACTCCGGGCCACTCCGACTTCGGAGGCGAGGTTGAACGGGTGCTCAACATGGCAGATGGTTGCATACTGCTTGTCGATGCCTTCGAAGGACCTATGCCGCAGACCAGATTCGTACTTCAGAAAGCTCTACAGATAGGTCTGAAGCCTATTGTTGTGGTGAACAAGGTAGATAAACCCAACTGCCGTCCCGAAGAGGTGTACGAAATGGTGTTTGACCTTATGTTTGCTTTGAATGCTACCGAAGATCAACTTGACTTTCCGGTGCTGTATGGTTCGGCCAAACAAGGCTGGATGAGTGAAGACTGGCAGAAACCTACCGATAACATACTGCCGCTTCTGGATGCTATCATAAAATATATCCCTGAACCTAAGAAGACGGAAGGTTCCCTGCAGATGCTCATTACATCGCTCGACTATTCATCATATACGGGACGCATAGCGATAGGCCGTGTAAACAGGGGTCTTCTGACAGAGGGGATGACCTGTTCCCTCGCACATCGCAACGGAAATATCGAAAAGGTTAAAATAAAGGAACTGCATACCTTTGAGGGTATGGTGCGTAAGCGGACTTCTCAGGTTGAGTCCGGTGACATCTGTGCTCTCGTGGGACTGGAGAGATTCGAGATTGGCGATACCGTATGTGATGCAACTGAGCCGGATCCACTGCCGCCGATTGCTATTGATGAACCCACGATGAGCATGCTTTTCACAATAAACGACTCGCCTTTTTTCGGGAAAGAGGGAAAGTTTGTAACATCTCGTCACATCCACGACAGACTCATGCTGGAACTCGACAAGAACCTTGCCCTGCGCGTGACACCGGCAGAAGGTGACGGGAAGTGGATAGTATCGGGTCGAGGCGTATTGCATCTGTCAATACTGATAGAGACAATGCGCCGCGAAGGCTACGAGTTGCAGGTGGGGCAGCCTCAGGTAATAATGAAAGAGATTGATGGCCGCAATTGTGAACCGATAGAGGAACTGACAATCAGTGTCCCTGAGGAGTTCAGCAGCAAGATGATAGACTTGGCTACCCGTCGAAAGGGTGAAATGACCTCGATGGAGACTCAGGGCGATCGCGTCATCATAACCTTTGACATTCCGTCGCGCGGCATAATAGGCCTGCGCACCAACGTGCTCACAGCATCGCAGGGCGAAGCCATCATGGCACACCGTTTCAAGGAGTACCAGCCCTTCAAGGGCGAAATAGAGCGCCGCTCCAACGGCTCGATGATAGCTATGGAGACCGGAACGGTTTTTGCCTACGCTCTTGACAAACTCCAGGAGAGGGGCAAGTTCTTCGTAATCCCTCAAGAGCAGGTCTATGCCGGACAGGTGGTGGGCGAGCATGTCCACGAGAAAGACCTTGTGATAAACGTAACCAAGTCAAAACAACTGACCAACATGCGTGCCAGCGGAGCCGATGAAAAGGCTCACATAGCTCCACCTGTAGTATTCTCTCTCGAAGAAGCGCTTGAGTATATCAAAAATGACGAGTATGTCGAAGTAACCCCGAAGAGTATGCGCATGCGCAAGATAATACTTGATGAACTTGAGCGCAAACGTGCAGTCAAATAGCCGATGAAAAGGACAGTTTTTCTTGTGTTGATGCTGCTGACGGCCGTCTTCACGGGCTGTTCCCGCAAAAACCTTTCCGATTTCGTCCTTCGCGGAACCGTCTGGGGCGCCGGTGATGCATCGATACTTGTTACAGGAATGGATGCCCGTTTTGACAAGGTCGATACCATCCGCACCGATGGTAACGGTACGTTTGTTTACAGTTGTCGGCTTGACACAGTCACACCTCTGTTCCTGATATACTCTGACCGTTGTTATGACGTGGTGTTTGCCGATAAAGGGCTGACCTGTACATTGGTCCGTGACTCGGCGTCAAAATATGCTGCCGTGACTGGGGGAGAATGGAACGAGCAGTATGCCAGGTTCCTCAAGGAGTCAGTCAACGATACAACAGACGCCCTCATAATCAACCGCATTGACAGTTTCATTGAGGCCAACTCTTTTTCGGAAGTGACTCCCTACCTGCTGTACCGTTACTTTCTGCAGGCTGGCTCTGTCAATAGGAGTCGCCTCCTGTCGCTGATTGAGAAGACTAGCGGCCAGATGCAGGACAACGTATTCATTTCTGTTCTCAAGGGACAACTCGGCACGAACAGACGCCAGCCTACGGTGCTGGACAACAAGACAGTTTCAGACACGGCATTTGTACTTACAAAGTTAGGAGATCTGTGCAAGGATGGACACCTTCTGCTCTGTCTGTGGGCCTCATGGGACAGCATCAGCCGCAATTCACACAAAGAGCTGAAGGAACTGAAGGAGAAGCATAGTAAAGATATCTTTGATATAGCCGGCATCTCGATAGACACAGAGAAAAACCGCTGGAAGAGGGCTTTGTCCGAAGACAGTCTCACATGGAGACAGTTCACAGACCTGAATGGCTGGAGCAGTCCTATCATTGATCAGTTGGGTGTGGAGCGCCTTCCATATTTCATTCTTGTTGATCAGAATCTCAGAATAATTGCACAGGGACGCAGTATAGACGTTATTGCAGACAAGCTGGAGACTTCGTTAAAGCCAAAACCCGACAAAAGGAATCGAATCAGAAAGGCTCTCCCCTGATATACCAGTTCCTGATACCTTACACATCCTATGACTAACATAAAATCTGATACGATATGCTCATTAAAGTTTACGGTGCTGCTGTCCAAGGGATAGAAGCCTACGTAGTGACCATCGAAGTAAACACTTCAAGGGGTATAAAGTTTTTTCTGGTCGGATTGCCCGACAATGCTGTACGCGAAAGCCACGAGCGGATAGTTTCGGCTTTCCAGAACAACGGTCTCAAGTTTCCAACAAACCAGATCATCATCAATCTGGCGCCAGCCGACATACGCAAGGAGGGTGCTTCGTATGATTTACCTCTTGCAGTAGGAATAATGGCGGCCAGTGAAATGCTTCCTCCCGACCGTCTTGAAGAGACCATGCTGATGGGTGAACTGGGGCTTGATGGCAGGCTACACCCAATTAAAGGAGTACTTCCAATAACCATTAAGGCCCGTGAGGAGGGATTCAAAAGATTAATAATACCGCTTCAAAATGCATGTGAAGCCTCGGCAGTTGAAGGAATAGAGATTCTTGGTGCGACCGGACTCGGACAAGTCATAGAATATCTTACAAAAGGCAAAGGACTTGAACCTTACAAAAGTATGGAAACTTCCTTCAGGCCGGGTACGGAATCCGCCTGTCTGGATTTCTCTGACGTCAAAGGACAGCAGGTGGGGAAGCGGGCTCTTGAGGTCGCTGCTGCCGGTGGCCATAACATAATCCTTATAGGCAGCCCGGGCTCGGGGAAATCGATGATGGCGCAACGTCTTCCCTCGATACTTCCGCCTTTGACACTGGAGGAAAGTCTGGAAACAACTAAGATACACTCGGTGGCGGGGTTACTCAGGGCTGGAAGTCCGCTGATAAGTGAAAGACCTTTCAGGAGTCCACATCACACCATATCGACTATTGCAATGACAGGTGGTGGTGTAAACGCACAACCGGGCGAGATCAGTCTCGCCCATAACGGAGTCCTTTTTGCCGACGAGTTGCCGGAATTCTCCCGTCAGACGCTCGAATCGCTCAGACAACCGCTTGAGGATCATTGCATAAGTATATCGAGATCTAAATACAGTGTCTGCTTCCCGGCCTCATTTATGTTGGTAGCATCAATGAATAGATAGATTAAGGATAAGTATAAGAATAAGGGTGGAAATCAATCAAAATTTCCACCATAACCCCTAAAGACCGGGTTGTATTTCAATATGTTAATACAGAAACAAACACAACCCTATATGGATAATACCGATAACCTTGTTAATGAATTAAATAGCAACTTGAATGAACTATTCCTCTGTGCAAAGGAGAACTCCGATAACGTTCTGGAGGAATACTGTGATATGATGTATTGTTTTCTGAATGACCCTAAAAGATTCCAAAAGATATACAACTGATATCTAAAGATTAACGGTTCATTTGTTAAATATATGTTAAGGAGTGGTTCAAACACTCTCTATGTTTAACTGAAAGAATGATAATATGACGAAGGAAAAACTAAAACTTACCGGCACAGTTAGTAGGTGTCGATGGAATCACAGTGTTTTCGAACTATCATTGCTCGTTGGCGATGTTATTAGGAATCAAAATGGCAATCTGTTCAGTAATACGAAGTGGTATTGTCTTAAATCTGACATCAAAACAGTACCGATGGATATCATTAAGACAATCGGAAAAGGAGACAAAGTGACGGTAGAAGGGATAAAGAATTATCGACTCGTTAAGGATAAGAATGGTTGGACAAGTCTAGATAATTCCATCACAATTACTAAAATAGAGAAAATCAATTAGAAACGTCGATAATAACAGAAGACTTAAAAGAAAAATCTAAATACGAAATAAATGACTATATTTGTTATGAATCAAAAATATCATAATATGACTTACTTTTTTTATCCAATGAATAAAAGGGTCTCTGATGATGAATTATTAGAGGCGTTAAATGATATGGTTTTAGTAGATGCTATAGATAAAGATGGCATTTATGTGTGGAATGAGAGGAACTATGATGATTGGGAAGATGCATGTGGGGGACCTTGTAGAATTCAGCAGTTTGTTCAGAACGAGTTAGTAAACGATGTTTACTATACAGGAGAAGAAGACGAAATGATTCATCTTTACCCTAATAAGAAGGTTTATGCATTAGATCATGCAACGGATGATGAGATTTTGAATGCAGACTCTTTCTTTCTAGTCCACTCTTACGGAGAAGGAGTATACTATGATGTTCCTAGTGAATTTAATGAACGTGTTTTCGGCGATTTTGTCTCATGTGTTCGCGACCTTATGGCAGATATATCATCCCATGAATATCCTGAAATACCGACAAGAATGGTCTCTACGCCATATGATAAAGGCATGTATTTCACCTATATCAAACCAAAGCATTACTACGAGAATCCAGATTTTCCATTTGACGATTTTAAAGGTTACAATATTGCGTTCTGGTTTGAAGATGGAAAGATTATTATGAGATGCGATTGCCGTGATGTTCTCAATTTAATGGGAGACAATGCGAGTGAAATTGAGAAATATTCAATCATCCAACAGTATGATGATTTATAATCGTATTCTTATGATAGATACAGGGAGCAATCCCGAAGTATTCGAATAAGTTTCGTGCGACTTTGCTAGCAAGGTCGCTTTTTTTTGTGCAAATAGTTCACTCTTTTACTAAACTTTTCCTTCTGTTTTGATAAGTAGATGTACAAAGCAATACACTTATCATTAACATCTATTAAACCCAACTAAAATGACACACATCAAACTCGTTTATCATTTTTCTCATGGATACCAAGATTACTATTATCCTATCAAAGACTATCCTAAACTTCAGCACCTTCTTGGTTCAGTAATAACACAGAGGCTCCAAAATAGGTATCTTGATGGTTTTCTTATGGATACGAACATAATGAAAGGAATTCATGCATGTATCGCCTCCAACGCTCAGTACATTACGACCAATTGTTGTGAGTTAGAGAGACCGCATATTAACGACGAATTGGTTAGACGAGATCGAGTCCATCACAAAAAGATTATGAATTACGACCGCGACGTCCTACAAAGTGGACAATATTTGATGAAACGGAATTGTTGTTCTGGTTCGGTTATATACGAGTTTGACTCGACCGAACCTTTTGAGAACAAGAAACTACAAATAGTTGATAATCTCACCCATAAATACAACCATAAAAAAAGACTTCGTTATCAAACAACGACAGATTACATTATATACGATGGCGTGAAAATATCACCAACAAAAGTAATTACAACCAACCGTAATGATCGTGGGACATACTGCATAATCGAGAAATAAACGACATTAAAGACAAAGGTGAAGACTTATATCTCCACCTTTATTTCTCTTTAAAATACCAGAGTTTAAATAGCAATATGACGAGGATAACAACCACAACTCCTATCAATCCCCACACAATCCAATTGGGTCTTCGTCTTTCCATCCTCCCTTCAAACCAATCCAAGAACCCATCCGGATTATCACCCCATTGGAGTTCCATCAGATTCTCAGCATTCCGATAACCAACTTTTGCGGATTTCTCCAACCAATACTTAGCAGATACCGGGTCTTTCTCCAATCCTTCCTTTCCATTCAAATACAAAGAACCCAATACATACCAACAGAAAGGTTCTCTCTCGTCTGCATTCTCTGCTGCGGTCTTAATGATATCCAAACCTTTTTTAAGGTCATACCATTCTTTGTCTTCCATCAGATATGCCAGACCCCACATGGTCTTTAATGGACACGGAGAGTTAGGATTCGTTGCCAATCCTTCCAACATCTCAAACTCTCCTTTTACTTCCTCGAAGGAATGGGCAGAGGATAACCTCTTATAGATTATCCTCATCAGTTTGCTGATATCCTTCGTGAATTGTCTATCGTCGTATGGTCTAGACATAGGTCAGAGATGTTTTATCTCATTGAGTAGTGATTCCGTTTCTCGTTGGTGAGACCGTCTTTCTTCCAACCATTCCTCCCGATTAATTCTCCGTTCCTCTTTATAACGTCTATATGAATCTCCGTTACTAATAATATCCGACTCCACTCTGTTAACGGTATCATCAAACCGCTTCTTTTCCAGTTCGCACTCCCATACAATTACAACTGACCATCCTTTCGCTTCTAACTGTCTCCAAACATCTTCATCCCTTTTCTGATTCCGTTCTACCTTCTCAATCCAAAAGTCCGTATTGGTTTTCGGAACCACATACTTCTTGCAATCTTTATGACCGTGCCAAAAGCAACCGTGAATGAAAACAACTGTACGATATTTCGGCAAAACAATATCAGGCGAACCTGGCAGTCGTTTATCGTTCTTTCTGTATCGAAATCCATTCCTCCACAATTCTTTTCTCAACCTTATTTCTGGTTTTGTTGAGGTTGAATGAATATGCGACATACATTCATGCCGCTGTTGCGGGGATAGAGTATCGGACATTAATTAAACTGTTTATGAGAGACAAACTTTCTCCATATAGCAGTCTAGGAATTCTTGATTAACGCCATGTAGATTACGGTGAGTACAGATATAATACAACTCCTCAACAGAAGAATATGCGAAATATCTCGCATCCAGCGCTTTGAATTGTGATTTGTTGATTTTCTCAACAACCATATCTCTATCATCGTCTGGCGCTACTATGACATAACGTGTACGAAAATCAGGCATCATGTCGTACAACCCCTTCATCCGCGTAAGTCCAGAAGTAACCCCTGTTGTGTGTTCGACTTCCATGACGGCTGGCATAAAGCGCCCATTTTGAAACCAAATACAGTCAATCAGTTTTGCTTCTGATTCGGCCCTAAAACGAGATACAACATTCTCATCATCGGTTAATGAGGAGATGATATTAGGTTGACAGACAAGCGGTTTCCCTTTATACTGAATTCCCATATCATTTTGCGCTATCCACGTTCTATAACCCAACTGTAATCCAATTATGTACAAGGCAATTTGGATTTGTGTATGTCGGCGCACAGCTTCGATATCAAGCGGGCCATTCGTCAGAGATTCGGGAACTATGATATCGTCATAAATGACTTGCTTCGACGGTATTTCTGAGATGGCCATATTCTGAACTTCTTTCTGTACAAGAACGCCATTGCTATGCGGCGTTTCAGGAGTCCAAATCACATGTTTATGACCAGTTTCTATTGAAGTCTGGCCACCCTTATCCATAATACGACCGGGATAACAATAATAGAATTCAGGTGTGTGAGCGATTAAGGACTCTAAAACAGACCGCGTATTATATGAAGCCGCAAATAATCGATCAAGATTAATAGGTTCCATACCCGATAAAGCATTGGCAAAGCGCCAAATCATTTCACTTGACAGGCTAACATTTGATGCTTGTGAAAAAGATTTTGGTGTTGATGGCTTATTAGAGGTTGGATCCCAACGACGAATAACAATGGGGCCTTCTGGTAGATTAACACTTACAATGCGTATTTTTCCATGATTATCAGGGTTCACATAATTATAATCCCTGTTTTTTGGAAGAGCATTGATAGCATTGACAATATTATACGCCGTTAATTTCATTATTGAGCAGAATTAAAGAAGTCTTGTATCGTTTGTGCAATTCCGCGAGCCAACAAAAACGGAACGCCATTGCCAATAGTTTTAAACTTGTCCGACAAAGACATTTCAGGCGGTAAAACAAACTCGGCCGGAAGTGACTGCAAAGCCATTGCCTCTGCAACAGACAGTCTTCTTGCCATATACGGATGAAGATGCACTTCGTTATTGCCATAAGCTACCGTTGGTGAATAACGCCAGCGATGCAACCGTTTGTAGCTTTTCCTCGAATCATCGCCCTCTTGAATGGCAATCATCCGGGCAAGACCTGCGCGCGGTGTAAAAATATCTTGTGAATTCGGATGATGCATAACATCGTTTTTTTCAAACCAATGTTGAACTGTCAGTTCAAGCGGAATCCCATCTGGTGCAGGTCTGTTATTAAGGAAAGCGAACGGTTCAGTTGTCGGCCATGAAAGATTCTTTACCTCATCCAGATTGAATAAGATATGGCCGTTCCAATTAAACTCATTTATATTCAATTTTAGCTGTTTGGCAACCTTTTTCTGAATACCGAATAGAAGTATTCTGTCCCTATCTTGCGGGACGCCAAATTCAAGTGCGTTGCAAAGTCTATCGGTCAAATAATAGTGCTTTGAAAGGGATGCTTTTAACTCTTCGTAATACGCTCGGTGTTTCGCCGTTCTCCACAACCCTTTTACATTCTCGAACAGAAAGAAATCCGGTTTCTGAACACAGATTAAATCGATATACGATTGGGAGAGCTTTCCATTATCTCCTTCTCGACCTTTCTGCTTTCCGGCGACGGAAAAATCAGGACAGGGCGGTCCCCCAATAAAACCGACCAAACTGTCCTCTTGATGGTCTTGTTCAATATAACCGTGTAATTCTTTTGCTCGGTCTGAAATAAACTCATTAACATCACGACTATAACCGAATCTTGGTTCCGCGATGCCCATATGAGTCCGTGCGTATTTATAAGCATTCAAAAACGCAGGAGAAAACTCGTTAACAAAGTCTATTGTAAAACCTGCATTCTCAAATCCGAGATCGAGAAATCCCGAACCAGAAAAAAAGGAAAATATCTTAATTCGTTTTGGCATCATCAATCGCTCTTAATGTACAAAGGTAGTTTATTTTCGACACCATTCAAAGAAGATATCAGACTATCGTTAATTCCAATATGAATCTTCCGCGTTAAACGGTCAAATAATACTCAAACAAAATTATTTCATGATAACTGACTAACATATAGACGATTAACAACAAAACACAAAACCAAATACACCCATTTCACCGATTCGTTAAAAAATGATATATTATATTTGGGTTGTTTAACCATCAAACCCTATGACCTATGATTAACAAAACAGACCACATCCGCCGTTACACGTGCGCAGATATGAACATCACACAGGTAATCCGCAAAAGTTTGTCGGATAATTTTGAACGAATCCCTTATACCAATGAAGGTGGATATATTGCCACCGATATTGGAGAAAAGGAAGATGACGAACACCTGCTTATTATGGTAAGTGGTTTTTTAGATGGTGCCGGTATTATGATGCAGGAAGTGACAGTCGTTTACTTTGACACGATAGAGAGAGCGAACAGATTCAGAAGGTCAGAAGAAGGAAGGATATTTGGAGATAGGTTTAGTGATGGAAAAGATTGTTTTGACTATACAACTTTTGCCGGAAATCCCGCCCTTCCAAATCTTATTGCAACTATACTTCGAAACCACTTCAACATTAAAGACAATTCATATCTGATTGCACACACCTATTGCAATGTGGACTACTTTAGGAAAGACACGGAAAAGAAGAGTTCCATACAGCAGAATTAAAAGACGAGGGTGTTCTCAACCCTCGTCTTTTGTGTTCAGTTGTTTTAATACGATTAACGGACAAATATGTACTTTGCGGTTACATCCTCAATCCGGTCAATACTTATCCAAAACTTCCCATCTTCTTCAACGATAAACGAAGAGATTGAATAGAAATTGTCTGGGTCAGATATGTCTGTTTTGTTGATTAAGTACACGTCATTCTCAGTATCCACATAAATACCATCCTCCGGATCTATCCAGTTACTATAACGAATATAATCGGTTAATAGGTCTGTTATTCTATTACTGAATGAATGGTAATCCTGAATCGTGTCCATATAAAAGAGAAGGATTCTCTCAATGGCGGTAGAACACCGTTGGAGTCTGTGAATACAGATAAGCAAGAGAATTGAGAGAATCCTATAAGAATTTAGTCGGTTGTCTGAATGTAGTAGTCGAGTTCCTCTCCTTTTAAGTTATCCATACACCATTCATCAACCATCCTCCAGAGTTTATCATAGAGGGCGGCAAACTCGTACTTCTCCTCATACCACCTCCATATCTTCCAGTTGAGAACCATTGATAGTTCCGTAATGTATTTGTAGTTAGTCTTCCACTCGTTGAATGCACGATTGAAGGTATCTAGAATTGCCTCCAGACCCCATACGTCGGCAATAGAGAAGTCCATATAAAAAGAAGTGACAGGTTTATACCCTGTCAATTCTTCAATTCTCCAATTCTCCATCTTCTCCGCTATTAAAAATGTGGTTAAGGGCGGTTTCGCAACCCTTCAATAATTCTTCTTTAGTAGGACGATAGTCCAACACATAGTAGAGAAAGAGTAACTGATTAAGAACGTCCTCGATATCGTCGTTAAGACGAGCGAGGGTCAGATTAGTTGTATCTATTTTAACCATTCAAACTCGTCTTCTTCCGGGATGATTGCTAAACCACCCCAAGTTCCGTGTAACTGTCCCATAGAGTCAATGTATTCAATGACCCCTTCTTTACCGTCATAACGGTTATCCTCTCCTTTGAGATGGATAATCCTTACTTTGTCTCCGACTTTCATAGTGATTACTGTGTTAAAAGTTCTTTCTCCGATACCTCATTCTGAGGACTGCATAAACTCTCGAGGGTAATACCCTCTCTGTATTGCAGAGGTCGCAACAACGACCTTCTTTAATGGGTGTCGCATTGTGTCCGTTTCCCTCGATAGGTTTGCCGCAGATGCAACAAATCGGTTTTTGACTATCATCCATATCTCAATCATTAATGGTTATTGGAGATAATTACCAAAGGGATATGGAATCTTTAATTAAAAGAAGGAGGATTTTGGTCCTCCTTATGATGTGATTGCGGTTATTTCGATAGTTCCTTCTCCAATTCTTCATTTAACCGAATTAGTGAATGAACGTTGTCTATCCTTATGTCAGACAATAAAATAAATATGTGTTCTTCTCGCTCGATGAAGGATTTCTCATCGGGGTAAATATGTATCACGCCTGCTTCTTCCCGTGGTATTGCAAAATACTTTGCCCAAACGAACTGATAATCATCTTTACTCAATGTATGATACATGAATAAGATGGGGTTATCCACGACAAGTAATGAATGGTGATTGTCGCCCTTTTTCTGAACAAACCTTTTGGAGAGTGACATATAAAGGTTTCCTGCACTTGCCCGAAGAGACATGAATTTATCATTTAGTGTCTCACTATTACTGTATCTCATAATGTATGGATTAATTGTTAAACTGTTTGTTTCTCTTGCACATCTATATAACAAACCGGGGTCAAAAGTTTAGTGGATTTTGCAACTTTTTTTAAGTTTTTTTCGAGGTTGGATATATTATATCAACAAATACACTCTAACTATACCTATGAGGGAAACGATATATCAGAAAGTAGATAGATTACAACGTCAAAAGGGAGAATGGGAGACTAAGTGTAAAGAGGCAAATCGCACCATCAGAGAACTGTCAACGTCATTAAGGAAACAGACGGTTGACCCATCAATCATAGACGGATTCAAAGAGACGATAGAATCCCAGAAGACAACCATCCAAAACCTACAAAGTGAGTTGTCTGAATTGGAGGAGCAGAACCATAAACTCAATGCAGACATAGAGAGTCTGAGGGAGTTCGTTAAGTATTTGCAGAGGGAGGAAAAAGACCCTTCGGTTTTGGAGTTGATGAAGGTGGAGGAAGAAGATGGGCAGAATCGGTTGGAATACTTCAATAGTGGTTATTGGGAGGATAAGTGGGGGCAGTCGTTCTTTGATGACTTACTCCTTCTTACCATTAATCCGTTCAACGGAGTCAAACTAAACTTTGTATCGCAAGCAGATTTGGTCAAACTCCTTAAAGCAGACTATAATGACCTATGGATTGAGAAGCAAAGACAGTTGGAGAGGTATCGTCTCCAATACGATAAGTATCTTATGGATGAACTGACCTTCAAAAAGAGAAAGAACCAGTTGGGGTTGGATATCTGGAATGAGATATCCAAAGATTGGAGAATCCATATCATATTCTCCGATACAACTGAAAAAAAACTACAAGAACTGCCGTTCTAAACACTTTAGATTATTAATCCTTATAATCGGTTCATTATCACTCGATTATAAGGATTAATAATTTTGCCAGACCAAACCCGGCAAACTGGTTAGAGTTATATATATAAGAACTAGTCCCGACCCCTGGTTTTTGCTCACTCAAATTATTAATTCGAATAAGTCATTCATTCTTAACACGATACAAGGATTAATAATTTCAACCACTCAAAACCCTATCCAAACAGACTCTTAACCTTCCTCAACGTATTGATACTCGTCCCTGTGATCTTGGACACATTACTCAAAGAGATTCCCTTTCTCAATAAGGAAATCTCTTTTTGGTATTGCTCTTTGTATGATTCTTCACTCTTTCGGTAGGTCGCAGGTCTGCCCATCTTAATTCCTTCTCTCCGACACTTCTCAATATACTGTTTCCGTCCACTCTCCATCCTCTCTTTGATAGTCAGTCTCTCCATTGACGCAATCTCCAAAAGGATTGTACATATAAGACTCGCAATCGGATTGACCTTACCATCTTCCGTTAAGGTCTCCAGATTGTAGTTCTTCACATACAGACTGACTCCGTTCTCATTAAGTGTCTGAATGATTTTCAGTGCCTCCAACGTATTCCTTCCTAACCTACTTATCTCCAAACAGACCACCCTTCTGATAGAATTCCCCTTTATATATTCAATCATCGACTGAATTTCCTCTCTGTCCTCGTTCTTCTTTGCTCCACTCACTTTGTTTGCAAAGGTCTCTGCGACCTCCCATCCAACCTTTGAGCAATACTGTGTGAGTTCTACTATCTGTCTTTGATAGTCTTGTTTGTCCGTGCTGACTCGGACTAAGAGTGCAACTTTTTCCATATCGTTTGTTTGATACCAGTAATGGATATAATTACCAAACGAAGACAGAATCTTTATTGCAGTCGACCTATTATTTAAGTAAACAATAGGCGCAGATTACATATCTTATTGCAGATAACAAATAAATAGAAATAGAATGGCAGATAACATTATTGAGAAGGATAAAACCTTCTACTATCACAATCTCGAAACGAGATACAACCCTCAACTCATTCATTCTGCGTATATGGTAGATATTGGAGAAATGGACGAGAGAGAATATGAATCGAGATATCCTAACAAGTATTACGGAAAGGTCATTAAGTATTTTGAAGACGATATGTATTCACTTTGTAATTACAGTCGTTCTGACTACGAATTAGTCAAAGGGATTGACCTTACAAAAGACGGAATCTACATCGAAGACTTCGAATACAAACTCTTTGCAGTTGTGATTGACGGACAGATTGTGTTACAGATAGAGAAATAAATGAAAAAAAATGATAACTTTGAAAGAACATTTAATGAAGAATACTATGGGTGTTATATCTATCGGTTTGGAGTCTGCGTATTACGAGACGGACTTTGAGGAAATCTCTTATGATAACCTCTTAAAACTTAAAAAACTATATGATGAGGAAGGAGAAGACGCGGTTCTAAACTATGTATACAATGCCCTTAGATGGCAAGACGACCCGGACGGACTGTTTGACTATCACGAACCGACGCCATACCTATCCGTTCGTGAATATGGGATGGACGGATTAAATAGTATCAGAGTCTACAAGGACGATGAGTTGATTGAAGTAATCCACGAAGAAGTAGAAGATGTTAAAATAGTGAAAAGAAACGAAGATGACGAGTTTACAAAGTTCTGCAAAGGGAATGGTCCTCGTTTCATCGTGGGTTATCGCACTTACTGTGAAGGTGCCGAATCTATCGCCGAGATAGACTCGCCAACGTTTGACATTAAGAAACTTAAACTGTTATCCTCTAACGGATTTAATGAGGAAAGGTATCGTGGAGGAGATATTAGTATAAACCCGACCGGTTTCATTTATGATGGTAAAGAATACTATGGGGATGAAGATGGAGAATTTGAACCTCTAGAAGTATTTGGAGTTATCGTTGATAAGAATGGTAATGTTGACACTTCGTTCTTAGAAGATGAAGACTTCGAGGGATTCTTAACGATGGCAACAAAACGATAAATCCAATGTAATTAAATAAAGAAAAGTCAATATGTTTTACAAATTCATTTCAGACAAGAGCACCAGATGGTCCTGTTGCGTTGAGGCAGATAGTTTAGAAGAAGCAATTGAGAAATCAAAAGATGCAGAATGGGAAGACGAACCAGACACTTTCCAAGTTTATCACAGAATAGAGATTGCAGATAGTGAAGATGCCTATAATGATGGGGATTACGAAGAAGATGAAGAGACCGAGTTCTAACAATCTCGTCACCCACCATATTAACTAAACATAAAACATTAAAGGAATATGATTTGGCCGTCATATTCCTTTTGTATTGAATGTTAAATTAATATGAAATGCTTTTTAATATGAAATCAGCTGTAGTCAAACCATTAATCAAAAAAAAATCATTAAATTTGACCTTTGAGGCAGATAGTCTGTCTCAGACATAGACATATTTGCGTTTGCAATTTGCTCTGGCCGAGTAGAAACGTAGGAAATTTCTCTTAGCAGGTTCAGCAGCAAGTCGTAAACGTCCGCAATAGATACCCTCGTGGTATTTAGCGGGCGTGACTTGTACCTGCTTTGGTTTCCTACGACCACTACCGGACGAGCCTCGCCCGCGCTTTTTGTATAACACTAAAACTAATGATATTTTTTATGAAACGCTTACTTTACTTTTCCGTGATGTCAATCTTGACTTATTCCTTAGTCAGCTGTGAAGGAAAGATTGACAATCCCACACCGAATGAAAACGAAGAGGTGTCCGTATATTTTATCTACAACTTGCCTACAACTAACGGCAACTCTATGACCAAAGCAACGAACGCAGAGGTATTTAGCGAATTCTATGAGAAAATTAACTCTGCAGAACTAGTAGCAACCAACTACTCCTTGGTTCTTACAGAAACAACTACTAAAGCGAAATATGAACTCAACGGTCTTTGGAAGAGTCACGATAGGCTTACCTTGAGGACAGGAACGTATCATGTTGTGGGTTCTTCTACCGCTTCCGGGAAGAACATACAGGATAAATGCTCTTTCTTGTTTGATGAGACGATTGAGATATCCACTTCATCAAACGCCATCACGCTGAAAGCGAATTACGATTGCTATCTTCTGATTTTCGGAGCCGATGACATAGCTTCGCTCTACAATTACAATGGTGAGGAAACGAAAGATTTATTTGACTTCAAATCATACAAATATGCTTTCGTCAATGATAAACTCTATGAGGAAGGAAAACAAGCAACTGCATACATCGGAGGAAAATATACAAATGGCTCCGAGTTTAGATGCTACACCGAGAATCTTAACTGTGAAAAGGGGAAATACTATGTCTACAGTAGTGTGACGGGTGGTTTTACGGTCCCTCAGATGGATGAAGGCGGTGCGGAAGGTCAGGCTATTATAATTCCCTCGGCCGTTGATCTGGGTCTTTCTGTAAAGTGGGCTCCAATCAATATCGGGGCCAATAAAATCGAGGATTATGGTAATTACTATGCTTGGGGAGAAACCGCACCGAAGGAAGATTATTCTTTCAGCACATACAAATGGGTGGCTAATGGAGATGGCTATAAGTTAACTAAGTATTGCAAATGGAGTCAATACTGGGCCGGCGAGGGAGAAATGGACGGAAAAGATACTCTAGACCCCGAAGATGATGCAGCATATGTCAATTGGGGCCCTCATTGGCGCATGCCTACGGTGGCCGAGTTCCAAGAGCTGTTGGACAAGTGCACCTGGGAGTGGACTTATATCAATGATGTATCGGGATGGCTAGCCATCAGCACGATTAATTCTAGGAGTATTTTCTTCCCTGCCGCGTGTCATTATTATGGTACGACTATTTGGCCCGGTTCCAGTGTCTTCCCTCCGAATACGTGGTATTGGACGAATTACACAGATCATTTTTATTCCGCATGTGATTTTGATTTTTATAATGATTCTGAGTATGCTACGCACGGAACAATGCTTATGAGAACGCAAGACCGTTGCAAGGGCGCGCCTGTCCGGGCCGTATATCAAGAGTAAGTTTGTTCCAAAAACTATCCGTTCATAATAAACACAAAAGGAGGCTGACTCAATGGTGAGTTGGCCTCTTTGATGAAATGGTTTCAACCGGTTATCATTCTCCTCGTTTTTTTACTTCCAGTAATTTCCACTTAATGTCTTTTGTGTAGATTCCATATACATACACTTTACCATCAACCTTTGTGTAGATTTCGGCAAGTGTATACCTTAGTTGTGGATTGGGTTTTGATAATTCAACCTTCTCTATCATTTTGTGTACAATATCATACTTCTCCTTAAATGACAATGAATCCAAATCTATTTGGGAGTGTTCTGTCAAAGATTTCATGTTTGAAATGTTCTCGGAGATTTCTATAAGTATCTTATCTACCTTATTCTGCCAATCCTTCTTTTCGGATTTTAGGGATGATAACAGACTGTTTGCTTTCTCCACACTGATATTACCGACAATAATTCTTTCCTCAACCTTATCTATTCTCTGCTGTGCGGTTATAACCTTACTGTTTGCTACAGTATATTTCTTCGTTAGTATTTTCCCCTTTTCCTTAATCTGAGTCTGGAGAACTTTTTTATTCATCACGTATTTTACATACAGTTCTTTCGCAAACTCCCATACTACCGGGTCGATTGCGTGCTGAAGAATAGATATAGTACGTCCAAAATGATGAGAGGACACGTAAATGGAACGGTCATTATTGCATTCCGCAAGGTTAGTCTTTCCTTTACAGGATAGCATGTGTCCGGTATGTTTATTAATCAATAGTTGTTTGCAAATCATTTCAGAAACATTACTGATACGATATTCGCAGACATGTTCTTTTCTTACCACCTGACACCTATCATATAACTCCTTTGAGATAATCGGAGGATAGTGAGTTTCTCCGTAATAAAGTTTCATCTGAATCATTTCTGCGATTCGGGTTTCAAGACTATATAGTTTCATCTCCGGAAACGCACCTCTTTCCTTTAACTCTAGTGCCAGTGTATGATAAGAATAGTTACCAGTTGAATAGAGTTCAAATAGAGTACGGACTATATTTGCATCATCCTCCTTTATTTCCCAATACTTGTCCTTCTTTACCCGATATCCAAAGGTTACGGTTCCTCCTATATACCTTCCTAATTGCTGGGCGTGTCTTCTTCCTCGTATTGACCTTTCTTTTTTGATTTCCATTTCAGTTTCTGCAATCGAAGTAAATATGGCCATCATCAACGACGCAGTCGGACTAATTTTACCATTCTCATCCAAGAGTTTCATGTATGGTGTAAGAACGATCCATTGAATCCCATGATTAACGAGGAAATCTCGGATATCATATATAACATCTGCCCTGCGACCTATTCGTGATAGTTCCCAACATATTACACAATCTATATATGGGTTCTTTTCAATTTCTGATTTGAGCGCAGATATACCTTCTCTTTCATTTGTGGATAGAGAAATACCACTCTCCTTGTATTCGATAACTATTTGATGGTCGTCAGAATACCCCATCTTTCTTGCTTCCTCTCTAATCGCAGCAGTCTGTTGGGATAGGTCTTGTTGAATAGTGGATACTCTGCAAAAACAAACACAATACTTGCTCATAATCACTGTATTTACTATATCAAAATACCAAAACAACGACCATTATTTAGTGATTTAAGCAAAAAATCACCTTTATTCTTATACCTATCCTTAACGTATGTTAATCCCTGCCCTTGCGGTTACTATTCTGATCCGGCAAGGCAATGCACCTGCACACCCGACATGATTACCCGGTATATGAGCCGTATAAGTGGTCCTCTCATGGATCGTATAGACATTCAGGTGGAGGTGGCTCCATTGCAGTTTTGCGAACTGTCAGGTGGTGTCAGGGGTGAGTCGAGCTCTTCTATAAGGGAGAGGGTCATTGCTGCCCGAAAAATTCAGACAAAAAGGTTTTCAGAATGTCATGGAGTGTACTGCAACTCCCAGATGACCGTTGCCATGGCGAGTGTATACGCCTTTCCTGATGCACGAGGCATGCAGTTGCTGAAAAACGCCATGACGCACCTCAACCTGTCTGCCCGTGCCTATAACAGAATACTAAAGGTTGCCCGCACCATCGCCGACCTGGAAGGCTCTGTCACCGTGCAGTCCCATCACATAGCAGAAGCCATCGGTTACCGGAAACTCGACCGTGCCGACTGGGGGCGTTGACAGCGTTACATTGCGAAAGAGTTGAATCCTCCGTCAACAACCGCAACGGTTCCGGTGACGAACGACGAGGCATCGCTGATGAGGTAATGAATCGTGCCGCAGAGTTCTTCGGGTTTTCCGAAACGTCCAAACGGGGTCTGTCGTATGACATCTTCCCCGCGTGGAGTCAGGGATCCGTCCGGATTAGTCAGAAGATCCTTGTTCTGACGGGTAAGGAAGAAACCTGGGGCTATGGCGTTCACCCTGATGTTGGGAGTGAACTTCTTGGCAACCTCGGTGGCCATGAAGGCGGTGAAGTTGCTTATGCCAGCCTTGGCTGCCGCATAACCCATGACACGTGTCATGGGACGGAATGCTGCCATTGACGAGAAGTTAACGATGGTTCCCTTGCCGGCTTCGACCATGGGCTTCAAGAAAATCTGAGTTGGAATGACGGTGCCTGTAAGGTTGACGTTGAGAACCTTCTCGAACTCGTCAATCTTAATGTCAAAAAATGTACCGGTCGGCGAAATGGTGGCTCCGGGCATATTGCCTCCTGCTGCATTCAGCAGTGAGTCAACCCTGCCATATCTCGTAATGACGGCATCACAGGCTTTCTGAACAGAATCCTGATTCATCACGTCTGTCTTGATGAAAGTTGCTTCGCCCCCGGCAGATTCAATTTCGCTCACTATATTGTTGCCAATCTCTTCCTTGCGCCCTAATATTACGACCTTGGCTCCCTGACTGGCAAGATAGACAGAAATACTGTGTCCCAAGACACCGGTTCCACCGGTGATTACTACGACCTTGTCCTTTACGGAAAACAATTCATTCATATAGATTATTCTTTAAATGATACCTTCGCTTATCTCTCTTCTGACCGTTGCCATTATGCCTTCAACCTGACCCAGGGCGAGCATCCTGCCGTGGAACGGATAACCTGGGTTGTAGGCAATGCGGTCATCGCCCAGCATCACCGGTGCATGGTCAACCCGCATAGGAAGGGTTGGATCCTTCTTCTCGAATATCCGTACAAGACTTACCAGGTCAGCCCTGCCTGCCAGATGCGATGCTTCACGGAAATCTCCGTCAGGCAGTATCTCTGTGCTGCGTAGATGTACGAACTTTGTCCTGTCTGCATACTTGGCAGCAAGTGCGCTCACGTCGTTGTGGGCTCCCGAACTTAGGCTACCGGCGCAGAACGTCAGGCCGTTGTTGTTGTCGGGTACTGCTTTCATTATCCAGTCTATATCCTCGTCACAAGTCACTATGCGCGGCAGTCCCAGCATCTGCATAGGAGGGTCGTCGGGGTGAATGCACATCCCTATTCCATATTTACCGCATACAGGCATGATTGCCTCGAGGAAGTACTTGAGATTGGTACGCAGACCGTTTCGGTCAACACCTTCGAAAAGAGCCAGAAGCCCGTTGAAAACACGTACCGGATCGGCGGCATCCTCGCTGACATATCCTGTAAGAAATCCCTGAGTCTTGATTATTATGGTGTTGACAAGCCTTTGTACATGCTCTTGCGTCATCTTGGATTTCAGTTCTTCAACCCTTTCAAGAGTCCTGGCGTCGAAATCTTTTTCTGCGCCGGCACGTTTCAGAATGTGTATGTCAAAGTATGCAAACTCAGCTTTGTTGAAATAGAGACATGAAGTTCCGTTGGGATTGGGGAACTCCAAATCGGTGCGTGCCCAGTCGAGTACCGGCATGAAGTTGTAACAAACCGTCCTTATGCCGGCCTTTCCCAAGTTCTCAAGGCTGGTGATGTACTGATCAATCAGTCTGTCCCTGTCGGGGCCCGCATACTTTATCTGTTCGCTTACCGGAAGACTTTCAACGACTGACCAGTGCATGCCATATTCAGCTATTCGCTGTTGAACGGTTCTGATTTCCTCAACATTCCACACATCACCGTTCTTAATATGGTGAAGCGAAGTAACGATGCCCTCGACACCTATCTGGCGCAGCATGTCAAGGGAAACCTTGTCAGACTGGCCAAACCACCTCCATGTCTTTTCCATTATGTCAGTTGCGAATTCTTTTTATGATGTCCAGAGTCTCGCGGCATCTGTCGGTGATGGCCTGCCAGTCTCCGGAAGCTACGACATCTTTCGGGAATAGTTTCGAGCCCATTCCAACGCAGAATACTCCGGACTTGAACCATCCTGTCAGATTTGCGGCCTCGGGCTCTACACCTCCTGTCACCATGATTTTCGACCAAGGCATGGGAGCCAGAAGACCCTTGACGAATTTTGGGCCGAGCACATCGCCCGGGAACACCTTGCACAAATCGCATCCGGCTTCCTGGGCATTTCCTACCTCTGTGACAGAACCGCATCCCGGCGAGTAGGGAACCTGCCTGCGGTTGCAGACGCGGGCAATATCGGCATTGAACAGAGGGCCTACCACGAAGCATGCACCCATTTGTATATATAATGCGGCCGTTGCCGAATCAACGATGGAACCGACTCCAAGTGCCATGTCGGGACACTCTTTCAAAACGAAATTAATGACGTCTGCGAAAACTTCGTGCGCCATGTCACCCCTGTTAGTGAATTCGAAAGCTCTGACGCCTCCGTCGTAACAGGCCTTAACTACTTTGCAGGCTAAATCGGGATCTGAATTGTAGAAAACCGGAACCATTCCCGTGGACTTGATTCTGTCCATCACCTGGAACTTGTCGAACTTTGCCATATTGATATTCTTATTTCATCGTTGTACGCGGCCACTGGCGTTTCCGCCTGCCAGCGATTCAACCTCTTGGACAGAGACAAGGTTGAAATCCCCGTTGATGGTATGTTTCAGTGCAGAAGCGGCCACGGCGAATTCGAGGGCTTCGCCTTGTGTCTCCTTAGTGAGAAGTCCGTGGATGATTCCTCCCGAGAAGGAGTCACCGCCACCGACTCTGTCAACTATCGGAAGAATGTCGTAACGCTTCGATACATAGAACTCGTTGCCGTCGTAAATCATGGCCTTCCAACCATTGTGGCTTGCCGAGAATGATTCTCTTAGCGTGGATATGACATACTTGAACCCGAACTGTTCGCGCATCGACCTGAATATTCCCTTGTAGCCCTCGGCATCAGTGTCTCCTGTCTCTACGTCTGAGTCGGGCTTGAAACCCAGACAGAGCTGTGCATCTTCTTCATTGCCTATGCAAACATCCACGTATTCCATGAGGGGACGCATTACTGATATGGCCTTCTGTGATGTCCAGAGTTTTTTCCTGAAGTTCAGGTCAACGCTGACCGTGACACCATGACGTTTGGCTGCTATGCAGGCAAGCCTTGTAAGTTCTGCAGCATTGTCGCTGATTGCAGGGGTGATGCCACTCCAGTGGAACCAGTCGGCTCCCTTCATTATAGTATCGAAGTCAAAATCGGAAGGGACAGCATCGGCGATTGAAGAATGTGCCCTGTCGTAAATAACCTTGCCCGGACGCATGGCGGAACCTGACTCAAGGTAGTAGATGCCGACTCTGTTGCCTCCCCGGGCAATGAAGTCGGTATGGACTCCGTATCGTCTGAGGGCATTTACAGCACTCTGCCCAATCTCATGTTCCGGAAGTTTCGTTACGAAGTATGCGTCGTGTCCGTAGTTGGCGCAACTGACAGCAACATTAGCCTCGCCTCCACCGTAAACTACGTCAAAGCTGTCGCACTGGACGAATCTCCTGTTTCCGGGAGTGGACAGCCTGAGCATTATCTCACCCAATGTAATTATCCTACCCATGTCTGTTTTTGATTGTATGGTTCAAAATTAGAAAATTCTTATCAGAAAAAAGAGTAAATTTGCGTCCTGTCACGACAAGAATCTATCAAAAGAATATGAAAGAATACAAAAGGACATTGGTGACCTCCGCTCTGCCTTATGCAAACGGACCTCTGCACATAGGGCATCTGGCCGGTGCCTACATCCCTGCGGATATATATGTGCGCTATCTGCGTCTGAAAAAGAAAGATGTGCTGTTCATAGGCGGCAGCGACGAGCATGGAGTCCCCATAACCATCCGCGCAAGGAAGGAGGGCGTGTCACCCAAGGATATTATCGACCGCTACCACTATCTGATGAAAGATACCTTCGAAGGTATGGGAATTTCATTTGATATATATGGCCGTACCAGTTCACCTGTCCATGGGAAATTGGCTTCGGATTTTTTCCGCAAGCTTTATGATGAAGGGAAGTTCATTGAGAAAACAAGTGAGCAGTATTATGACCAGGAGGCTCATCTTTTCCTTGCTGACAGGTACATTACCGGCGAGTGTCCCCATTGCCACAACGAAAAAGCCTATGGCGATCAGTGCGAGAAGTGCGGAACGGCACTTTCGCCGACTGAACTCATCAATCCGGTCAGTACGATAAGCGGCAGCAAGCCTGTAATGAAAGAGACTACACATTGGTATCTTCCGCTCGACCAGTACCAGCAATGGCTTGAGAAGTGGATTCTCGAGGAACATAAGGAATGGCGTCCCAATGTTTACGGACAGTGCAAGAGCTGGCTTGACATGGGGCTTCAGCCTCGTGCCGTAAGCCGCGATCTGGACTGGGGGATACCTGTCCCGGTCGAAGGGGCCGAAGGAAAAGTTCTCTACGTATGGTTCGACGCTCCTATCGGATATATCAGCAACACGAAGGAACTGTGTGATGCCCATCCCGAGAAGGGCAGTTGGGAAACCTGGTGGAAGGATAAGGATACACGGTTGGTACACTTCATTGGCAAGGATAACATAGTATTCCACTGTATCGTCTTTCCCGCAATGCTGAAGGCTGAAGGCAGTTATATTCTGCCTGACAATGTCCCTAGCAATGAGTTCCTTAATCTTGAGGACGATAAAATATCCACTTCGCGCAACTGGGCTGTCTGGGTTCACGAGTACCTTGAAGATTTCCCGGGCAAACAGGATGTCCTGCGTTATGTGCTGACAGCCAATGCTCCTGAGACAAAGGACAACAATTTTACCTGGAAGGATTTTCAGGCACGGAACAACAACGAGTTGGTGGCTGTCTATGGAAATTTTGTCAACCGTGCACTTGTACTTACACACAAGTATTATGACGGAGTAGTGCCGGCCTGCGGAGAACTTGACAGTTATGACCGTGACACCCTGAAAGAGTTCTCTGACGTCAAGAAACAGTTGGAGAACCTTCTGGAGAATTTCAAGTTCCGCGAAGCTCAGAAAGAGGCAATGAATCTGGCCCGGATAGGTAACAAGTATTTGGCCGACACCGAGCCTTGGCATCTCATCAAGACCAATCCTGAAAGGGTACGGACAATTCTTAACATATCGCTCCAGTTGGTTGCTAACCTGGCCATTGCCTTTGAACCTTTCCTGCCCTTCAGCAGCGACAGGCTGCGCAGGATGATTCAACTCGATACTTTCGACTGGAACGAATTGGGAAGCCTTGACCTCTTGTCTGCCGGACACAGACTTGGCAAGCCTGAACTTCTTTTCCAGAAGATAGAGGATGATGTAATAGAGGCTCAGATTCAGAAACTTCTGGAAAGAAAGAAGGACAACGAAAGAAGAGAGGCTGCTGCAAAACCGGCAAATCCCGTCCTTTCGGATATAGAGTTCTCTGTTTTTGAGAAACTGGACATTCGTGTCGGGACTGTCTTGGAGTGTCAGAAAGTGCCCAAGGCAGACAAACTTCTTCAATTCAGGATAGACGATGGTCTCGGAGGCCGTACAATACTTTCAGGAATAGCGCAGTACTACAAGCCTGAGGAACTTGTCGGCAGACAGGTCTGCTTTATTGCCAACCTGGCTCCGCGCAAGATTCGCGGCATAGAGAGTCAGGGTATGATCCTGAGTGCGCTGGATTCAGACGGGAGCCTGGCTGTGACTATGGTCGAAAGGAAAGTGAAACCCGGCAGCGAGGTCAGATGAGGAATATCGGGATAATTCTGGCAGGAGGCAGCGGAACCCGCCTGGGCGCTGTCATTCCCAAGCAGTTCCTCACTCTTGCAGGTAAGACCGTCCTGGAGCACTCGGTTGACACATTCCATAAGCATCCGATGATTGACGAACTGACAATTGTCTGCACCAATTTGTGGATAGAGAAAGTCTGTCAGCTTGTCAGGGAGAGGTCATGGACCAAGGTGAAACATGTAATTGAGGGGGGTGAACAACGTCATCTTTCCAGCCTCAACGCCATTGACCTGTACCGCAAGGAACCAGAGTGCAACTTGATATTCCACGATGCGGCCAGACCTCTGGTAAGCGAAGACATCATAACCGATGTTATCCGCGCTCTCGACAAGTGGCAGGCAGTGGATGCGGCTGTACCCGCTACCGACACTGTTGTCGTTGCCGGTCAAGGACCGAAAATAGAGGCTATTCCCGACCGCAGTTCCCTATATTGCGAACAGACTCCCCAGGGTTTCCGCAAAAGCGTGATAGAAGAGGCATATCGCCTGGCTCTGCAGGATCCTGACTTTAAGTCAACCGATGATTGTGGCACTGTAGTGAAATATATGCCTCACATTATCGTCTTCCTTGTTCCGGGCAGTCAGACAAACATGAAACTGACTTATTCCGGAGATCTCCCGATACTTGAGACTCTGTACAACCTTACCGTGCGGAAAAAATGAAGATAACTGTACTGGGACCGTCATATCCTTACCGTGGGGGAATTGCTCTTTTCAATGACAGATTGACGGAAGAACTGATTGCAGCCGGACATGAAGTTGAGGAGTGGACATTCAGACTTCAGTATCCCAGATTCCTCTTTCCCGGGAAAACCCAGTTCTCTGAGGATCCGGCGCCGGAAGGCATAGTCACCATGCGCAAGATGAACTCGGTCAACCCTTTTAACTGGATAAAGGTTGGACGGGAACTCAAGAAGACAAAGCCGGATCTTGTCATAGTGGCGTTCTGGATGCCGTTCATGGCTCCATGTCTGGGAACAGTTGCACGTATTGCCAGACATAACGGACATACCCGCATAACCGGACTGGTACACAATATGCTGCCGCATGAACATCATCCTGGAGACAGACTGCTTGTCAGATACTTTGCCAACTCGGTTGACGGCTTCACTGTCATGTCCGATTCCGTGCTGCACGATGTCGAGATGTTCAACAGGACAGCCCTCAAGGTCTTTTGCCGACATCCCCTGTATGATAATTTCGGGAAACCGGCAGATCGTTTGGAATCAATCTCTTTTCTGGGACTTGACCCAAAGTTCCGCTATGTCTTGTTCTTCGGTCTGATTCGTGACTACAAAGGGCTAGACCTCCTTATGAAGGCCTTTGCCGACAAGCGTCTGCGCCGTTTCAACGTTAAACTACTGGTTGCAGGAGAGTTTTACTCGAACGAGTCGGGATACCGCGAACTTGAAAAGGAACTTGGACTGGAGGGACTTATCGAATGGAAGAGCGAGTTTGTGCCGAACAGTGAAGTACGCTTCTGTTTTGGTGCTGCCGACATAATTGTCCAACCCTACAAGTCCGCTACTCAAAGCGGTGTTGCCCAAATTGCATACCACTTCGAGAAGCCTATGATTGTGACAAACGTAGGAGGCTTGGCCGAGATTGTTCCCGACGGAGTTTCAGGATATGTGGTAGAACCTGACGCAAATCAGATAGCAGACAGGCTCACCAAGTTCTTCGAGGAGGGAAAAACAGACCTTTTCACCGAAGGATTGCGCCGTGAGAAAAGGAAATATTCGTGGAGCAACATGGCCCGAAGCGTAATTAAGGCTTCATGGCCTGACTAATACTTTCCGACGTATCCTTTTGCCTTAGGCAGAAACTCCTTTATCTTGTGTATTCTTGTAGCGTTGCTGGGATGTGTGCTCAGCACTTCTGGCACCGTGCTCGAAGATCCTGCCGACATCCTTTCCCACAGTACGGGAGCCTGATCGACGTCATATCCGGCTATTGCCATGATGATTAATCCTATCTCGTCCGCTTCAAGTTCGTGCTTTCTTGAAAAAGGCAGCATTATTCCATACTCACTGCCTATACCGAATGCCGTATCGAATAACTGACGGGCATTGGCAGAGGTTTTGGCACCGATAATCTGACTTGCAACTGAACCTGCCATGTTCACAACGGCCTGTTGGCTCATTCTCTCATTCCCGTGGCGGGCGATGGCATGGGCAATCTCATGTCCCATAACAACCGCTACAAGGTCGGGAGTATTGGCGTACTGCATCATCCCGTCATAAAAAACGATCTTTCCGTTTGGCATGCAGAATGCGTTTACATCTTTCCCCTGCACCAGTTGATAATCCCATGAGAGGCCTTGGATAGCACTGGTCTGGCCGGTAGCAACACAATATTTCTGCAATGCAGACGTCAGACGCATTCCAACGTTCCGGACCATCTCTGCATTTGCGGTATTCAAGGATTTCTTAGCCGTAGTCATCAGTTCTGCATACGACTGATCGGACAGTGAGGTAATCTGGCTGTCTGAGAACATAAGCAGCCTGTTTCTGCCGGTAAAGGCCACCGTACTGCATGATACTGACACTATTGCCATCAATAATGCACAAACTGCCACTTTTATAAAACGACTCTTCATCATTGTTGTATTTAATAAATCATCAGTTGCGTCCGTATTCGTCGGCCAGAGCATAATCCATCTGTTTCTTTTCCAGATTGCATGATGTGACAACTACTCTTATGGGGTCACCAAGACGGTATTTCTTGCGGGTTGTGTGTCCTGTCAGACAATAGTTCTTCTCATCGAACTCAAAGAAGTCTCCGCCCAGCGAACGTATAGGAATAAGTCCCTCGCACTTGTTCTCGATAATCTCTGCATAAAGTCCCCATTCGGTGACACCGCTTATGACAGCATCGTAAGCCTGTCCCATCCTTTCGCTCATGTATTCCACCTGTTTGTACTTGATACTGGCACGCTCAGCCTGTTCTGCCAGTTGCTCCATATTCGAGCAGTGTTCGCAATGCTCCTCAAATCTGCCCTGCGAAACACTGCGTCCCCCTTCAGCATATCTGGTCAGTAGCCGATGTACCATCAGGTCAGGATAACGGCGTATAGGAGAGGTGAAATGGGTGTAG
Organism: Bacteroidaceae bacterium; assembly: GCA_017615835.1. Classification (GTDB taxonomy): domain Bacteria; phylum Bacteroidota; class Bacteroidia; order Bacteroidales; family Bacteroidaceae; genus Colenecus. Next base: position 319,045 of record JAFZZI010000007.1, read on the forward strand.
TAGTCCATTGACAGTCCGTAATGGCCGATGTTGTCGGTACTGTAGCAAGCCTTCTGCATTGCCCTCAGCGAGACAGTCTCTACAAGATTCTGCTCACGTTTACCCTTGACATCGGCAAGAAGTTTGTTCAGAGACTTTGACATCTCTGCATTTGAACCTGTTGTCTTCACTTTGTAACCGAATTTCTGAACAAACTGGGCCAGATTCTCAAGTCGCTCCTGATCAGGCTTGTCATGTATTCTATAGACGAAGACTTTGGGTGTAGTTCCTTTTACCTTACCTATGCTTTCAGCCACGGTACGGTTTGCCAGCAGCATGAACTCCTCAACCAACTTGTTCGCTTCCTTTGACTCCTTGAAAAGCACGCTTACGGGCTTTCCCTTCTCGTCCACCTCAAAGTGAACCTCTACTCTGTCGAAATCCAATGCTCCGGCTGCCATGCGCTTCTTCCGCATAATCTCAGCCATTGAGTTGAGAGTCATAATCTCGGCAGTCAGTTCATCACCCGGCAACGGCTCTTTTCCGCCAGACTGCTCACGTTCAATTATAGCCTGAACCTCTTCGTAGGCAAAGCGCCGGTTGCTGCGAATAACAGTGCGTACTATTTTTGAAGAACGTACTTCGGCGGCAGCATTCATGGTGAAAATGACAGAATATGTCAGTTTGTCCTCGTCCTGACGCAGTGAACAGAGATTGTTACACAACTTCTCAGGAAGCATCGGAACTGTTCTGTCAACAAGATATACAGACGTTGCCCGCTTGAAAGCTTCCTTGTCGATGATACTTCCCTCTTTCACGTAATAACTGACATCAGCTATATGAACGCCTATTTCCCATAATCCTTCCTTTATCCTGCGTACGGAGAGTGCATCGTCGAAATCCTTTGCATCTTTCGGATCTATGGTGAAAGTTACTGCATCGCGGAAGTCCTCGCGGCCAAAGAAGGCCTCTGCCGGTATCTCCGAGGGAATGGCATTAGCCTCTTCCTCAACATACTCCGGATACGAGTAGGGCAGACCATATTCTGCAAGAATGGCATGCATCTCGGTCTCATTTTCTCCTGCAGCACCCAGCAAGTCAATAACCTTTCCGATAGGGTTTCGTCCTCCGCTCTCGGGCCATTCGGTCACCTTTACAACCGCTTTGTCGCCGTCACGGCCACCCTTCAGCCTGTCGCGGGGTATGAAGATGTCAATATCATTTTTGTTGCCGGTAGAAAGAAAAGCGAATTTGCGATCAACCTGCAAAGTCCCGACAAAAGTGTCTTTTGCACGCTTCAGTATCTCTGTCACCTCGCCCTCGGGAGCAGTCCGTGCCCGGCGTGCATATTGAACTATGCGTACACGGTCGCCGTTCTGCGCTCCTTTAGAGTTCCTTTCGGCCACAAGAATGGGAAGTGTCCCGTCATCCGGAATGAGGTAGTTTTTGCCGCCTGCTCTGCGCTGTATTACTCCTTCGAGGAATTTGTCTTTGTGGGCCAACTGGTAGCGTCCTCCCTGTTCCATCAGGAAACCGTCCTCCTGAAGCTCCGTCAGAGCATCAAGGCACATGGCTTTCATGGGATGTGTCTTGAGCTTCAGAACCTCGTAAAGGTTCTTTACGCTTATTGATGAGTCCGCGTTATCCGCAAAAAAGTCTTTCACCATTTCCGTCATAACCTTCCTGGTCACCCGGAAGCCTCCTTTATACGATCTTCCCATAAAAGCCTGATTATTTTGTTGCAATTTATGCAAAAATCAAATACGATGCCCAAGTTTCCCGTTATTAATCAGAAAGAGTGTCTTCTGCATGGAAGATTACAACGGAAGGTTCAGCGACGGTTCCTTTTACCCGGTATCAGAAAAATATTCGGATTTGGGAGAGAAAATACGAAGAAGACCCGGAGGTCTTCTTCAAGTGGTGTCACCAGGAATCGAACCGGGGACACAAGGATTTTCAGTCCTTTGCTCTACCAACTGAGCTATGACACCATACTCAATGCTTGTAGCAGCGAATGCGGGTGCAAAAATACATGCTTTTTTTTCTTTATGCAAGTTTTTGACCCTAAAAACGTTCACCTCTCAAAAAAATGCCTTACCTTTGCACTGTCTTATCGGACAATCGGAATGTAGCGCAGTTGGTAGCGCACTACGTTCGGGACGTAGGGGTCGGGCGTTCGAGTCGCCTCATTCCGACAGAGAGACAGAAGTTGCAAAATTGCAGTTTCTGTCTCTTTTTTTTTTGTTTTGTCAGATTTTTTATCACTGAAAACAGCTCTTTGAACAGCATTTTTCCTACTGAAACATATCGCTACACAGACGGACTGACACCGTTTTCAGGGCAACGGGACATCCCGTATGAAAAAGATATGGGTCTGAATGAAAAAACACCCATATCTGAACGAAAAGTTACCCATATCTGAACGACAAAGATATATGGGTCTTTTTTTACTCAGATATGGGTATTTTCTACGCGCGCGAACCTTATTATCACTTATCGTAGAGAACACGATTGGGTGTGCAGTAAAAAGGTTCTCTTTGTACACCTGATCAGTAAGTAAACAAAAAAGTACACAGAAGGAACAGTCACCTCTGTGTACTTCTGTGTGTACAGATAAGTTTCTTAAGTGCACACGGGCCGATTACGTTTTATCGGAGAGGTGTATGAACCACTACACCATCTATTGCGGGACTTGCCGTTGAAGTTTCCCTGCTGAGTATTCAGTTTAGAATTCTGCCAGATGCATGTCACCCTTCTCTGCCAGAGCCTTGTGCATTGCAAAGGCCTTCTCAAGGCAATGTGATGTCTGACCTTTCTGCGAAATCCTGAGATAATCCCACATCAGCTGCTTGTAGTCAGGATGTACACAATTTTCGATAATGCACTTTGCGCGCTCAGCGGGCGATTTGCCTCTGAGGTCAGCAATGCCCTGCTCTGTTATAAGAACCTTGACGCTGTGCTCGTTGTGGTCAATGTGAGTACACATCGGAACTATGGCACTGATCTTCCCGCCCTTGGCAACCGACGGACAGCTGAATATTGAGATGAAGGCATTGCGTGTGAAGTCTGCAGAACCGCCTATTCCGTTCATCATCTTGACACCGCTTACGTGGGTTGAGTTGACATTTCCGTAGATATCTGCTTCAAGAGCAGTGTTCATCGCAATAAGTCCGAGTCTGCGTGCTACTTCCGGACTGTTTGAAACCTCTGTCGGACGGAGCACCAGTTTGTCTTTGAAGAAGTCCATGTCTTCGTAGATGCCCTGAAGGGTCTCGTTGCTGACACTGAGCGAAGAGCTGGAACCGAATTTGCAGTGACCCTCGCGCATCAGGCTGATAACAGAATCCTGAATCACCTCGGTGTACATTTCAAAAGCCGGAACACTTGCATCCTCTCCGAGGGCCCCAAGTACGGCGTTTGCAACATTGCCTACACCGCTCTGAAGGGGCAGGAAGGAGGAGGGTATCACACCGCGTTTCAGGTCGCTGATAAGGAACTGGGCTACATTGTGTCCTATCTGCAGGGTTGTCTCGTCGGGTGCCGTGAATCCACGGGCCTCATCAGGAATATCAACTTCTACGATACCCAGAATCTTTGAGGGATCGACCTGGATGTAGTTTTTGCCTATACGGTCACTTGGCTTGTAAACCGGAATCTCGCGTCTGCATGGAGGGTCAGCCGGCTCATATATGTCGTGCAGACCTTTGGCGCATCTGGAGTGTGCTGCATTAAGTTCAATGATGAGTTTGTCGGCCAGACGAGCCACGGTGGGAGCTATGCCGACGCCTGCAGTTACCCATATTTTGCCGTCGTCTGTAACATCAAAGGCTTCCATGATACCTATGTTGAGCTTGCCCATGAAACCGTAGCGCAGTTCCTGTGCCATCTGGCTCAGATTGATGTCGTTATAGGCAATCTCGCCGTTGTTTACAGCGGTTCTGAAGTCCTTGTTTGTCGTGTAGGGGGCACGATAGCGGATTGCATGTTCACGGGAAAGAATGCCGTCGCAACTGTCGCCTGTAGAGGCTCCTGTAAAGATCCCGATCTGGAAGGGGAGTCCCTTCTCGTGCAGCTGATGCGCCATGATTCCGATTTCGTGCGTTACTGCCTTGGGTGTACCTGCGGGAGTAAAGCCGCTCAATCCGATGTTGTAACCGTCTTTAACATACTGGGCCGCTTCGGCCGCTGTCAATCTGTTGAATCCCATTATTATTCGATTTTAAGGTCTTTTCTTGAGTCAGTCCGCGAATTTACACATTATTTCTCCATCATGACAGTACAACACATTAAAAAGAATCCGAAAATGAGTAACTTCGCCGCAGAAAGAAATACTGTATGACAGAGGAAGCGGTAAAGGGTCTCTTCATAGAGACGTACGGGTGTCAGATGAACGTTGCCGACAGCGAGGTTATAGCATCTGTCATGCGCATGGCCGGTTACGAGCCTGTTACCGACATTGAAAAAGCCGATGCAATATTCCTTAATACCTGTTCAATTCGCGAGAATGCCGAACAGAAGATCTGGAATCGTCTTGAGGCTCTGTATTCGATGAAAAAGAAGAAATCCAGCCTGATACTGGGAGTGATGGGCTGCATGGCTGAACGTGTAAAGGAAGATCTGATAGAGCATCATCATGTGGATGTGGTTGCAGGTCCGGATGCATATCTGTCGCTGCCCGGACTCGTGGCGCAGGCAGAAAGCGGAATGAAAGCAATCAACACGGAATTGTCTCTTTCTGAAACTTACCGGGAAATAATACCTGACAGAATATGCGGAAACCGTATAAGCGGTTTCGTTTCGATCATGCGCGGGTGCAATAATTTCTGTCATTACTGCATAGTTCCATATACGAGAGGCCGAGAGCGCAGCCGTGATGTACAAAGCATTCTGAACGAGGTCAGGGACCTGCGCGACAGAGGATTCAGGGAGGTTACCCTTCTTGGACAGAATGTCAACTCGTACAGATATGACGAGGGAGGCAGCATCATCGGTTTTGCCGCACTTCTGCGTAAAGTTGCCGAATCCGTACCCGAGATGAGGGTTCGGTTCACCACGTCACACCCGAAGGACATGAGTGACGAAACCCTTCACGTCATTGCCGATATTCCTAACGTGTGCCGCCACATACACCTTCCCGTTCAGAGCGGAAGTAACCGCATACTTGCGTTGATGAACCGTAAATATACCCGTGAGTGGTATCTGGAGAGGGTTGAGGCAATTCGCCGCATTATTCCCGACTGTGGTCTGACAACTGATATGTTTACAGGCTATCATTCTGAAACGGAAGAAGATCACCAACTATCTCTGTCGCTCATGCGTGAATGCCGTTTTGATGCTTCGTTCAATTTCAAGTATTCGGAAAGGCCCGGAACTTATGCAAGCCGTAATCTTCCTGACGATGTTCCTGACGAGGTCAAGATAAGACGCCTGAACGAAATGATAGCACTTCAGGGCGAACTGTCGCTTGAATGTCACAGAAAATGTATAGGACAAACCTATGAGGTTCTCGCTGAGGGCTTTTCAAAACGTTCCCGTAATCAACTGTACGGACGCACGGAACAGAACCGCACCGTCGTTTTCGACAAAGGATCCTTCAGACCTGGTGATTTTCTCAAGGTGACTGTTCTGGATGCAACTTCGGCAACACTCATTGGGAAAACTGAGTAAAATGGCCGACAGGAAGACTGAACGTGTAACAAGACTACGGCTGATAGTCATGAGTTTCCTCCAATTTGCCGTATGGGGGGCTTATCTTCCTTCTCTTGGCCGATATCTTGGACAGGTGGGGCTTGGTCCCGAAATCAAATGGTTCTTCGCCTTGCAGGGAATAGTATCACTATTCATGCCTGCTCTTGCCGGAATAGTGGCAGACCGTCTGATTCCTGCTCAGAAATTGCTCTCTTTCTGTCACGCTTTGGCCGGAACTTTCATGATATCGGCCGGTGCATACAGTGCGAATATTGCTTCGGCTCCCGAATTCACTCCTTTGTTCGTGCTGTATGGGTGCAGTGTGGCTTTCTATATGCCTACCATATCATTAAGCAGTTCTGTTGCATATCACGCTCTCTCCGTAGCCGGAATGGATCCAGTAATCAACTGGCCTCCGATAAGGGCCTTCGGTACAGTGGGCTTCATCTTCTGCATGCTTGCCGTAAACTGGCTGAAAGTGGGGGGTGTGGCTATCCAGAATTCCCACATGCAGTTGTTTCTGTCGGGAGCCCTGTCGCTGGTGCTCTCTCTCTATTCCCTTTCGCTTCCAAGGTGTAAGACAAACAGCGGAAAAAAAGGAAAATCCTTCGCTGAATCTCTGGGAATAAAGGCTTTATATCTGTTCAGACAACGTAGAATGGCGGTGTTCTTTCTTTTTGCCATGATGATAGGAGCCGCCATGAAGGTGACCGATGCCTATTCGAATACCTTCCTTGCGTCTTTTGGAGCGATTCCGCAATTCGCAGACTCTTTTGCTGTCCGCAATTCTAATGCCCTTCTGGCTATTTCGCAAACTTCTGAAACGTTGTGCATACTGTTGATCCCTTTCTTTATGAAGAGATTCGGAATAAAGAAGGTGATGCTGATTTCAGTTGTAGCATGGACTCTCAGATTCGGATTCTTTGCAATAGGAGAACCTGACATGCCAAGAGTGTTGTTCCTTATCCTGAGCTGCATGGTATATGGGGTGGCCTTTGATTTCTTCAACGTGTCGGGTTCGCTGTTCGTAGAGCAGAATTCAGACAGTGACATACGTTCCTCGGCTCAAGGTCTTATGATTCTGATGACAAATGGCCTCGGCGGTTCAATCGGCACTCTGGCTGCCGGTTCCGTAGTTGACAGGTATGTCTATGAAGCAGCTGCCCCCTCCTGGCCGACAGTCTGGGCTATATTCGCAACCTACGTGTTGGTCGTGGGCATACTTTTCGCCTTTCTTTTCAAGGAAGAGGGCGGACGTAAATCCTGAGCAGAAAGAGGTCAGTCAAGTTCCTGGTCGGCTTCGTACCCCCCCAATTCCCGTATTTTGTTCTTCAGCATGGCAAATTGCTGGAAGAGGTCATGCACGGGTCTTTCTCCATCGTATGTCATAGGCTTCTTGACATAGAACGACAGCCAATGCTGAACTCCGCTCAACCCTGCCCGCAAGGCGACATCTGAAAAGAGCAGCAGGTCAAGACATATAGGGGCGGCAAGGATGGAGTCGCGGCAGAGGAAATTGACCTTTATCTGCATAGGATAGTTCATCCATCCGAAAATATCAATATTGTCCCAACTCTCCTTGTTGTCTTTGCGCGGAGGATAGTAGTTTATCTTGACTTTATGGTAGATGTCCGAATAGAGTTCGGGATACTCTTCTTCTTCAAGAATCCACTCTACCGGTGAAGACTTGCTGATGCGCTTCGTTTCAAAGTTCATGGGATTGTCGGTTACCTGGCCGTCACGGTTGCCCAGAATATTGGTGGAGAACCATCCTTCAACGCCGAGAAGGCGTGTGCGGAAGGTGGGGGCGAGTGCGCTCTTCATCATTGTCTGGCCGCTCTTGAAATCCTTGCCTATTATAGGAAGTCCTTTCTGTTGCGATAGTTCGAACATTGCCGGAATGTCAACGCACAGATTCGGTGCACCCATGATGAAGGGACAGCCCTCCTGCAGGGCCGCGTAAGCGTAAATCATTGAAGGAGGAAGATTCTTCCTGTCGTCTGCCTTCATCGCCGCCTCGAATCCTGCCAACGAACCATGTACCGCTTCGTTGCGGGGAATATAGTACTCAGTACTTGCTATCCAGAAAACGATGACGCGGCTACAATTGTTCTCCTTTTTGAAGCGGCGGATATCCTCGCGTAAATTCTGTGCCCAGTTCCAACGGGTATCGGGTTCCATCGCCCACAAGGGTTCCGGAATACGGCCGAATGAAGGGTTCAACAGGTTGTCTGCGAAGAAAGGGTCGTAACATGCCTTCATCGGCTTTATGGACTCCAATTCTTCGCGCACAGGCTCGATATCCTCTTTTTTCAGAACCTGACAGTAAAGGGCGCTTTCATAGGCATTGTCCGTGAAAATATCCCAGGCTCCGAAAACTATGTCGTTAAGGTCTGCAATGGGAATGATGTCGGCTACATGAAGATATCTCTTTTCCTTACCTCTCCCGACACGCATTTTGCCCATCTGGGTAAATGAACCTATCGGATTTGCCAATCCTTTTCTGGCCATTAACGTTCCCACGATAAGCGTAGAGGCTACACCACCCAGGCCAACGCACATGACTCCAAGCTTGCCTTCCGCCGGCTTTATCTTTACTTTTCCCTCCATATCTTTCAAGAAAACATTTCTGATACGCAAACTTAATGAATAATTCCGATGGTTGTCTGATTTTTTAAGAATCTTTCCTTCCCAGTTCTTTCAGAAAAGTTGAAAGGGCTTTCTCGCGTGAAGAGATGAACTCTGCCGACAGTTCAGAACCTGGGATAATCGGACGGTGTTCCATCTGGGAAAGCAACTTCCTGGCCCTTTCCAGCAGAACCATATCTTCACTCTTCAAAGCGTATTCGATGAACCTTTCGAAAATATGACCGGCAGCCTGCGAAGATACATGCAACATGTCCTCCGCATAGAACCTATAGTCCCTGAGTTCGTCAAGTACTATCTCGTAAGCAGGAAAATAGTGGGCATTGGAACAGTCGGCCAAAATCTCTTCCACTCCCAGAAGCAACGTTGACTTGCTCAATTGGTTAGCGTGCATCCCATCAGCAGCATGTCTCACGGGGCTTACCGTAAAAATCCACTGCCGGGAAGTATCCTTTTTTACAAAAGGGACAAGTGAGTCGTAAACTTGCCTGGGGTTCAGCATATATTTTTCGAAATCCGCAGCAGGAAGTTTCAGGCAGTTTGCCACACTTTTTCCTCTTCCCTTGTGCCTGTAAACAAATGCAGTGCCCAATGTAACGACTATCCATTTTGCTCCGGCATAGAATTCACGGGATTTCAGAAGTTCAGCATTTGCATCCCGCAGAAAAGCGGAGGATGATTCTCTGGCAAAGGAAGAGTGATGGTAGAGAGAGCAATATCCGACAGGTGATTTCACCACATCTTTTTCACTCAGAAGGCAGTTCCCCTCTAACAGACGGAGACTTTCGGCAATGGAACACGGATTGAAAAGCACTCCGAAGGGGTTAACTTTTACAACCATCCACAGACTGCGGCAACGTGATCCGATAGTGTCGGCAAAACATGACCCCAGGAACATCATACTGTCCTTGTAGCCCAGGCCGATTTCAAGCGGAGTTACATTGACCGGTGTCTGAAGTTTCATTCTATTATTCCCTTATACTCTTCGCAAACTTTGCGATAAGACTCCAGATTGCCTATATCAAACCTTCTGCCCGGCATCTCCATTGCATGCACGGGAACTACCGTGCTCAACCATGCTATGAAACTCCCCGGAGCATCTGTCCCGCAGCCTGAGTCAATGCCTTTTTTTACAAGGCGGGCATCTGCCTTTGTGTAGAAATAGAAAGGAGGACAGCACCAGTGAGACTTCGGCTTTTCAGGTTTTTCCTCCATGCTCAGCACAATGTCGTCTTTGTCTGTCTCGACAACTCCGCATTTGTGAAGGCGCTTTTCGTCCGGCTCGTAATACCGCATGATGCACGAAGTTCCGCAACCGTGTGCGTAACGGACGAACTTTTTGAGCGAGAAGTCCAGAACATTGTCGCCTGCTATCACCAGCAAGTCATCATCCATTTTCAGTGTATCTATGGCAAATAATATGTCACGCACAGCCCCAAGGCGCGTCTCGTTGGTCGATGTCCCGTCATCAACTACGGTAATTCTTACCTTCTTGCCGGCAGCCCATTCTTCAAAGTGCCGTGCAAACTTGTGATTGCTGATTATTATGTATTCGTCTACCAGACCTGCACCGTCAATGTCGTCAATCAGCCAGTCGAGAATAGTCTTGTCGCCTACTTTGAGAAGCGGTTTCGGAAAGTTCTCCGTCAGGGGATAGAGGCGTGTTGCGTAACCTGCCGCCAAAATCAGACATTTCATAGTTTTACACCATCTGCAGAGTGGCAAATAACAACCTGGTATTTGCCTTCCAGTTCGGGGAATGCCTTCAAGTATTTCCTCGTCACTATTTCGTTTATGCTTTCTCTGTAATTCGGGTCAGTCAGTGCCATGCAACAGCCTTTGAAACCGGCTCCGCTGAATCTGCCGCCGTAGATTCCTTCCGTTTCACACATAATGTCATAAAGTGTTTTCAGTTCGGGAGAACCGGTTTCCCAATTATATACGGAGGAGTATCCGCTGGCAAAGCTGAGCCTGCCATATTCCTCAAGGTCTCCCCTGCGCCACGCCTCAGCACCTGCCACAACCCTCTCCTGTTCAGTGTACCAGTGTTCTGCCCTTTTGCGCCAGTTGTCGGGCAGACGGTCCTTGAACTCGTCGTAGACATTGCGGGGAACATCCCGGAAATATGTCTCGCTGTACTTGCCGTACTCCATTCCCGCGTATGCCATCAGCGCATAGGCTGCACTGCGGCATTCGTCAACCCTCATGTTGAACTTGCTGCCGGCAAGAGTGCGCTCAACGCCGCTGAAGAATATTGTAATGTCATAAGGCTTCATTGCAGGCGAAGTCGGTATCAGTTCGTAGGTGTCGTCCTTTGTGTCAAGGTACAGCAAATGATCCTTTTTGGAATACATCTCACAGCTCTGATCCAGTTTGCCGCTGCTTACGCCGACATACTTGTTCTCCGATGCCATTGCAATAGTAATCATCTCAAGCGGAGTAAGCCTGATACTGTTAACCCTGCACAGGGCTGCCAGATATACCAGACATACAGCAGCCGATGAGGACAGGCCACCTATGGGCAGGGTTCCTTCAATCACACCCGAAATACCGGTGGAAAGAGTGTATCTTTGGGCAAGGGCAATTGTTACTCCGCGAAGATAATCTGCCCAGTCATTCTGTTTTACGTCAGCAACCTCACGTATATGGAACTGGGCACGCTTGTCAAACTGGAGTGACATGAGTTCAATAACACCGTTCTGTTTCGGACTGTAGGCAAAGTAAATGCCTTTGTCTATTGCAAGTCCGGTTATGCGGCCCAACTGATGGTCAACATGAGCTCCTATAGGACATATCCGGTAAGGACAGAAAGCCACACCTTCCGGCAGCTTGCGGTAAACCTCGTAAAATTTCTCTTCACACTTCATGATTTGTGTAACAGTTTTTAGTTCATTGATGGAAAGCTGACTGCAGTACCTCGCTAAGTGAAGGATGGGCGTGAATAACATCGCGCATTCCGTCTGTTTTCAGGCCGCATTTCATTGCAACTGCCATCTCATGAACAAGGTCGGAGGAATGGGCTCCCATCAGATGACAGCCCAGTATTTCTCCGGAAACGGCCGACGTTATTATCTTACAGTAGCCGTCAGTCTCGTCCATAGAGACGGCTTTGCCATTTGCGCGATAGAACGATTTAAGGCACTTTATATCGATACCCCTTTCGCGACACTCTTTTTCGGTAAGTCCGACTGCAGCGGCCTCGGGTATGGTGAATACTGCTGCAGGAACGAGATCGTAGCGTATTGAGTCTTTTCTTCCCTCTATGTGGTTTAGAGCACGACGCCCTTGAAAAACAGCAACATGGGCCAGCATCATTCCTCCGGTAACGTCGCCTATGGCGTAGATGCCGGGAACCGAAGTCTGACAATTGGAATCAATCTTAATGCCCTTACCGGTATATTCTATGCCGGCGGCTTCAAGGTTCAGGCCTTCGGTTAACGGCTTGCGCCCTACTGCCATCAGAACCCGGTCGGCTTCTGTGGATAACTGCTTCCCCTTTTTGACATATGTCACCATATGACCGTCTATGGTTGTCACCTGTGCTTGTGTCTCGACAGTTATACCCCTGCGCGAGAGCGACTGTCTCAGGCGTTTTGCCATGTCGTCATCGAAGCGGGGCAATATTTCCGGGCAGAACTCCAGCACTGTTACCTCGGAGCCGAAACTGCGGAAAATGGAGGCGAATTCCAGTCCAATGACTCCGCCTCCAATTACGCAGAGGCGTTCGGGTATGATAGTCAGGTTAAGCATTTCGCGGGATGTGAGTGTGCTGTCTGCACCGGGAACAGGCAGTGTCGAACTGACAGAGCCCGTAGCTATTATTATGCGGTCAGCCGTATATTCAGTCCCGTTGCAGACGACGGTCCGGTCGTCTTTGAAGGATGCTTTCCCGCAAACTACCGTTACATTTCGGAGCAATGATTCTATTCCACTGCGAAGTCTTGTCACCACCTCTTCCTTGCGGGAAACCATGCTCCCAAAGTCAAGGGAAGCCTCAAAACCCGCCTTGCGACTACTCTCTGCCAACTCTGCGTAGTGACAGAAGGTCTTGGTGGGAATGCATCCTTCATTCAGACATGTGCCACCGAGAGGACCTTCGCTTATAAGCGTAACCTCCATTCCCTGTTTCGCGCCCTCGACAGCGGTCTCATATCCGCCAGGGCCGGCTCCTATTATCAGCAGTCGCATCCGTCCTGATATTTGAGTATCGGATTGCGGGCAGCCAAAGTCTCGTCCGGTCTTCCAATGGGAGTGTTGTGCGGGGCACCGTGAAGAATGTCGGGATTGGCAGCTGCTTCACCGGCAATAGTGCGCATGACTTCAATGAATCCGTCAAGTGTTTCTTTCGATTCAGTCTCAGTCGGTTCAATCATAATCGACTGATGGAACAGCAGCGGGAAGTATATTGTAGGGGCATGATAGCCATAGTCCAGCAGACGCTTGGCCACGTCAAGTGTAGTAGCACCCTCTTTTCCCTCACCGGAACCGTCATTCACCAGTCCGTCAAACACGAATTCATGCTTGCATATGCTACTGACAGGCAGTTTGTAGAGATCCTTCAGCGACTCTTTAATATAGTTGGCACCGAGGGTTGCAAGTTTGCCGCACATTCCTACATTCTGCTTTCCAAGCATCAGTATGTAAGCGTATGCCCGGAGAATTACACCGAAATTTCCATGGAACCCCGAAACACATAAATCCAGGAAAGGTACCAGTCTGGCGCAGACTCCGACAGGTCCGCTGCCGGGACCGCCGCCTCCATGTGGTGTAGAGAATGACTTGTGCAGGTTCAGGTGCATTACGTCGAATCCCATGTCTCCAGGGCGTACCATTCCAATCAGGGGGTTCATGTTGGCTCCGTCGTAGTAAAGCAGACCGCCGGCCTCATGTACAAGTTCGGCTATGCGTCGAATGTCTTTTTCGAACAGACCGAGAGTGTTGGGGTTCGTCATCATGATTCCGGCAATGGTATCGTCAAGCAACGGCTTGAGGTCATTGACATCTACCAGTCCGTCCGCGTTTGATTTTACTTCAACAATTTCAAGCCCGCACACTGCCGCACTTGCAGGATTTGTGCCGTGAGCGCTGTCGGGAACTATTATGCGGGTACGTTTAAGGTCACCTCTGGAAATGTGGTACTCGCGGATTATCATCAACCCTGTCAACTCTCCGTGTGCACCGGCACAGGGCCTGAAAGTGAAGTGCTTCATTCCCGTGATAGCGGCCAAAGCGCGGTCCATGCCTTCATAGACAGCTTTCGCTCCAGGTGTCGTCCACTCTGCCTGAAGGGGATGTAACCCCTGGAAAGCGGGCATCGAAGCTATTTCCTCGTTGATTTTCGGATTGTACTTCATAGTACAGCTGCCCAAAGGGTAGAAGCCTGTATCAACACCGAAGTTCATTTGCGACAGGTTGGTATAGTGGCGGACAACATCCAATTCGCTCACTTCCGGCAATGCCGGTGCTGAAGAACGTCTCAGAACGGCTGGCAGAGTTTCTGTGCCGATGCTGTCAGAGGAGGATGCAGGCAGTGAAAAACCTGTACGTCCCTTCCTTGACAGTTCAAAAATCAGTTTATCGTAATATTTCATGACACTATCCGTTTATCGTTGCGACCAGTCTGTCTATCTCTTCCTTTGTACGTTTCTCTGTAACACAGAAGCTTACATACCCGTCTTCTGTTTCAAGGGCGCCGAAGAACCCTGCATCATACAGTCTCTTCTGCAGCCCGGATACAGAAGTCAGAGGTTCCATGACAAACTCCTTCAGGAACGGGGCTCCGGGGAACACCTCTCTGAACTTTCCTGTCTTGAGCAGTTCGTTGTAAAGGTAGTGAGAACGCTCGAAGCATATATCGTTCAGCCGCTTCATACCTTCCGGCCCCATCAGCGACATATAGACGGTTACCCATAGTGCCATCAGACTCTCGTTCGAACAGATGTTGCTTGTGGCCTTTTCGCGGCGTATGTGTTGTTCGCGGGCCTGAAGTGTCAGGACAAACGACCGGCGTCCTGCTGCATCCTTGGTCTGACCCACTATACGGCCGGGCAGTTTGCGCATATATTCTTTGCGGCAAGACATGAAACCGACGTAAGGTCCTCCATAGCAGAGAGGAATACCCAAGGACTGACCGTCACCCACTGCAACGTCTGCGCCCCATTCAGACGGGGTTCTGAGAACAGAAAGTGTCGAAGGATCACAGTAAAGCACGAACATTGCCTTTGCCTCGTGTATCATGTCGGCAAAACCGGTCAGATTCTCGATTATTCCGTATCGGTTGACAGAGGGTACCAGAACACCGGCTACATCGCCGCTGCAAAGCAACTCTTTCAGACCGTCTGCCGAGGTCTGGCCGGACAGGGTTTCGATGTAGGCTGTCTTTATCCCGTAATAGCGCGAATAGGTTTCCACTACTCTGCGGACATGCGGCAGCAGGGTCTTTGAGAGAAGGACGGTGCCTTTCTTTCTGCCCGATACTACTGCCATGCGCATTGCTTCGGCCGCGGCTGTAGGTCCGTCATACATTGAGGCGTTGCTGACATCCATGCCGGTCAGTGTGCAGATCATACTCTGATACTCAAAAATGTATCGGAGTGTACCTTGAGATATTTCGCACTGGTAAGGAGTGTAAGCGGTGAGAAACTCAGAACGCTGAGTGATGTAGGGAATTACACTTGGGGTGTAGTGGTCGTAGGCGCCTGATCCGGCAAAAACCGTCAGTCTGGGGTTCCTGGAAGCCAGATCTTCGAAGAAGGATCGCACCTCTTGCTCAGTCATGGCATCCTGCAGGTCGTATTCGCCCTTATAGATGTAATCCGCAGGGACGTCGGCATAGAGGTCGTCCAGTGAAGAAACGCCTATGCGGTTCAGCATAAGCCGGATGTCCTCGTCTGTTTGCGGGAAATAGGGAAAACCAGCCATCACTTCTCTGTCAGAGCCTTATATGCAGAAGCGTCCATCAGAGATTCAAGTTCCGAAGGATTGCTCATCTCTATTTTGATTATCCAGTTGGCGAAGGCGTCACTGTTGACCAGTTCAGGACTGTCAACGACGGCATTGTTAACCTCAATTACGACACCTGAAACAGGGCAGAAGAGGTCGCTGCTGGCCTTTACGCTCTCAAGGGCTCCGAATTCCTCTCCTTTTTCCAGTTCGTCATCTACCTCGGGACAGTCGATATATGTAATGTCTCCCATCTCTTTTTGGGCAAAATCGGTTACTCCTATGACGGCAACATTACCTTCAACCCTTACCCACTCGTGGGTTTCGCTGTACTTCAGTCCTTCAATAATCTTGTTCATCTCGTTATTATTTTTTGTAGTTTGTCTGATAAAACCGTTTTTTCACAACAATTCCCGGGAAGGTTTTTTTGCGGATTCTTATCCACAGAGGAGTTCCTAATGCGGAATATTGGGTAGCGACAAGTGCGAAACAGATGCTCTTGTCAAGCGATATGCTGTGATAACCCGTGGTTACCTCACCCACAACGGTACCGTCCTCAAGTTCAACGGAATAACCGTGGCGAGGGATGGCACGGTCTGCAATCTCTATTCCCACAAGTTTTTTAAGGGTTCCGCTGTTTTTTTGGACTGTCAGGGCTTCCTTGCCTATGAACTCCTCCTTATCCAGTTTGCAGAACGTTCCCAGACCTGCTTCGATGGGTGTGATATTGGCGGAAAGTTCATCCCCGTAAAGAGGAAGCCCGGCCTCAAAGCGCAGCGTGTCGCGACAACCGAGTCCGCAGGGTTCCACACCGGCCTCCAGGAGTCTGTTCCAAAGAGACACAGTGTCTTCGGGTGTGGCGTACAGTTCAAAACCGTCCTCTCCCGTATAGCCTGTGCGGCTTACAATCATGCGGTTTGAGTTCCATTCCGATTCTTCATACTCGTAGAATCCGAGGTCGGCAGCACCGTCCAGTCCGAGAATACCGGTCATGATGTTCTCTGCCTCAGGGCCTTGGATTGCAATCTGTCCCCAGCGTTCCGAGGCATTGTCCAAAGTCACGTCGAATCCCTCGCTGTTCTTCTGCATCCACTCGAAATCCTTGTCAATGTTTGCTGCATTTATTACCAGAAGGAAACTTCCAGGCTCAAACAGACGGTACACCAGCAGATCGTCAACTACGCCTCCATCGGGGTAGAGCATCATTCCGTAAAGGATCTTGCCGGGTTTGTATCCACGCAACTCGTTTGTGAAAATGTGGTTCACGTATTTTTCGGCGTCCGGTCCGCTGACGAAGACCTCGCCCATGTGGCTCACATCGAACATTCCTGCTTTTTTTCTTACCGCCAGATGCTCAGGTGTTATGCCCTTGTACTGGATTGGCATCTCAAATCCTGCGAAAGGACTCATCTGTGCCCCGAGGGCCAGATGGCTGTCGTACAGACAGGTTCTTTTAAACTCTTCTGCCATATCTTATGAAATTGTCGTCCAGATATCCCTGCTCAATTCCGGCTATCTGCCCTAGGGCCATATCGGAAAGAACCTCTTCTCTTCTGCAAAAATAGTGAATAATATTGAGTTTTACATCCTCAAGCGACAACTCCAGTCCAAGTTCCTTCAGATTGGCCACACGCTGCCTTACCGACTTGATTCCCTTGCTGTCCAGTTTTGTTGAGGAGGGTGTTATTGCCCGCTCCATCTGCCCGAAGTCTGTGTCGTAAAGAAGTGTGCCATGAACTATGCAGCCCTGGTTTGTGGCATAGCATGCATTGCCCGAAACCTTGCGCCCGTCCACAAGTACATCGTTATTTGCTGTTGTCACGGCGTCGAACCCCATTTCCCGAAGTACTGTGGCCAACTTTTCAAGATAATCCATGAAAACCTCCTCCACGTCGGTACGGGAAGTGATGTAAGAAATCATCAGGTTTCCCCAATCTGCATAGACACAGCCGCCACCGCTCTTCCTCCTGTACATTTCTATGCCCTGTGTGAGACAATAGGGAACGTTCACTTCGGCCTCCATGTCCTGGTTGCGTCCGAAAATCACCGTTGGTCCCACACTCCACAAAAACAATGACTCAGGAGCATTCCGGACGGCCCATTCTTCGGCCGCCAGATAGAAAACCAGGCGCCGGAAGCCTCCATGAATTAAAAGGTTGGTCATAGTTCCCAGTTTGTGACATCGGAATTGCGAATATATGAAAGATCAGCCAAAAATAACTAACTTTGCACCCGTTTATGGAAAAATATGAAAATTCTCTTTGTATGTAATGATTTTTATGCTCTGGGTAACGGTCTTTCCTCTTCAGCCCGTACGACAGCAAGGTACCTCCGGCAGGCGGGGATGGACGTAAGGCTTCTGGCAGCAGGGAACCCGGATCCCGAAGGACCGCAACCGGAGTTCAGGTTAGAGAAACTGCATTTCCCTCTTTTGCAGCCCATCATTGAGGCACAGACTTTCTGCTTCGCAAAAAGTGACCGCAAGGTTATCCGGACGGCTGTGGAATGGGCCGATGTCATACATATTGAGGATCCTTTTGTCATAAACAAGCAGGCGATGGACATTGCCGCCGGAATGGGTAAGCCTACGGTCGCCACTTTCCACATGCATCCCGAAAACATCATATCTTCTCTCGGTCTGGGGTGGAGCAGGTCTCTCAATGCCTTGCTGCTGAAGTCTTTTCAGAAAATCATCTATGACAAGTGCACGGATATCCAGTGCCCCACCGAAAGTGCAGCACAGCGTCTCAGGTCTTTCCATTTTAAAGCCCGTCTGCATGTTATCAGCAATGGAATGACAACAGATTTCGAATCATGTGAAAACAATCCTGAAACCGACCCGTATATGATATTGTGCATCGGCCGTCTTTCAGTGGAGAAAGATCAGTACACTCTGCTTCGCGCCATGCGTTATTCGCGTCACGCCCGAAATATCAGACTGTGTTTTGCCGGAAGCGGTCCGAAAGCAAAATCAATAAAAAAGATGGCTCACCGTCTGTATTCTGAAGGAGTACTCGCTTATGAGCCTTCCTTTGGCTTCTACAGCCAGCACGAGCTCAACACACTCTCAGGCAAGGCGTATCTGTACATCCATTGCGCACCGGTTGAAGTCGAGGGCCTGTCGTGTCTTGAAGCTTTACGGACAGGAGTGGTTCCCGTTATTGCCGAAAGCCGCCTGTCGGCAACCTCGCAGTTTGCTCTCGACAGTCGCAGTCTCTTTGCTGCACGCGACCCCAAGTCTCTTGCCGAGCGTATAGACTGGTGGATAGAGCATCCGGCCGAGCGTCAGGAAATGGTTCCCAGATACGCAGCTTCAGTCAGCAGGTACGATATCCGCGATTCTATTCAGGAACTGATTGAAATGTACCGTCTTGCGTTAACCGGAAACAAGTAAAATACTGAGCCCGGAAAACAATTCATTATCTTTGTAACCCGCACGTTTACTTATAATACAAAAATGACAGAACTGTTCTCACAGATGCCTTACAAGGTGGCCGATATATCTCTGGCAGATTACGGTCGCAAGGAGATTGAAATGGCCGAAAAGGAGATGCCCGGACTTATGGCTGTCCGTCGGAAATATGCCGCCTCGAAGCCATTGAAGGGAGCGCGAATTACGGGCTCCCTTCACATGACCATACAGACTGCAGTACTCATCGAAACTCTTAGCGAACTTGGGGCTACAGTCCGTTGGTGCTCCTGCAATATATATTCCACACAAGATCATGCCGCCGCTGCCATAGCCCGCGACGGAGGCGCTGCTGTATTCGCCTGGAAGGGAGAGACTCCTGCCGAGTACTGGTGGTGCACTTTGCAGGCTTTCAACTTTGGATCGGGAGAAGGTCCCGACCTGATTGTCGATGATGGCGGTGATGCCACGCTTATGGTCCATCTTGGAGTTAAAGGGGAGAATTGTCCTTCTTCACTCGAATACAAGGCCTCTTCCGAGGACGAGGCCGAACTCCTCTCTTTGCTCCGCCTGGTTGACGGAGTCAAGGGTAAAACCTTTTGGCACGATATTGCAGGACGCATAAAGGGCGTAAGCGAGGAAACCACTACGGGTGTCCACCGGCTTTATCAGATGGAGAAGAGGGGTGAATTGCTTTTCCCTGCATTCAATGTCAACGATTCTGTCACCAAGAGCAAGTTTGACAACCTGTACGGTTGCCGCGAATCACTGGCTGACGGAATAAAGAGGGCTACCGATGTGATGATAGCGGGAAAAGTCTGCGTTGTCTGCGGCTACGGCGAGGTGGGCAAAGGATGTGCTCAGAGTCTGCGCTCGTATGGTGCAAACGTTCTGGTAACAGAAATTGACCCAATCTGCGCACTTCAGGCGGCAATGGAGGGATTCAGGGTCGTAACAATGGACGAGGCTGCATCTCAGGGCAACATATTCGTAACGACAACCGGCAATATCGATGTCATCACTGTCAGTCACATGCAGCGTATGCCCGACCAGGCCATCGTCTGCAATATAGGTCACTTTGACAGTGAAATACAGGTCAGTGCCTTGAAGAGTGTTCCGGGAATACGCCGTCAGAATATAAAACCGCAGGTTGACCGCTACTTCTTTGAAGACGGTCACAGTATCATTCTCCTGGCAGACGGGCGTCTTGTAAATCTGGGTTGCGCCACCGGCCACCCCAGTTTCGTCATGAGCAACAGTTTTACTAATCAGACTCTAGCCCAGATTGAACTATGGCAGAACAGTTACGCACCGGGTGTCTATCGTCTGCCCAAGTATCTGGACGAAGAAGTAGCTCGGCTCCACCTTGACAGCGTAGGTGCCCACCTTACTAAACTGACCCGGCGTCAGGCAGACTATTTGGGAGTTCCGGTAGATGGACCTTATAAGGCTGAACATTACCGTTACTGATATGGAAAAGAAACTTGCAGTCGGTGTCTTCTGCGCGGCAAGTCCCAAAGTTGACCGCAAATATCTTGATGCCGCATTTGAAACGGGACGTCTGCTGGGCATGAAAGGATTCCGCACAGTGACGGGAGGCGGCAGCATGGGACTTATGGCCAGTGTCGAGGAGGGGGCTCTTTCTGTGGGCGGTGAAGTTACGGCCTTCATTCCACGGTTCATGATAGATGCCGGTTGGCTTCATCCTTCGCTGACTGATGTCGTCGCAACGGAAACAATGCAGCAGCGCAAGCAACTGATGTTTGATATTTCTGACGCCATTATAACTCTTCCGGGAGGCTGCGGAACTCTTGATGAACTTTTTGAGGTTGTAACATCCAAGCAGCTCGGATTGTTGAATTGTCCGCTGGTGATTCTCAATACTGACGGCTTCTATGATCATCTGCTGCGCCATCTTGATCGCGTGGCCGATGAGGGTTTTATGAGACCTTGTGATGTTGAACTTTGGTCGGTAGCCGGTTCTCCTGAAGAGGCAGTTTCGAGTATGATGCTGAAACTGAAGTAAGAAGAGAGTGGCTTTTTCTTGTCTTTTCATGCAAAATAATCCTTTTTAGTTTGCATTTTCATCGACTTTCCCAAAAAATACCTAACTTTGTGCGCCCAAATGCGAGAAGGCCTTTCCTTGTCTCATCACCAGGGCGAACGTTTGCTACTAAGAACAGACAGTGCAATGAAGATTCTAATCTCACAGCCTCAGCCTACGACCGCCAAGTCTCCCTACTTCGACTTGAGTGAAAAATATGGGGTGGAAGTTGTCTTCCGTCCATTCATAAAGGTCGAGAGTCTCACCGCTAAGGAATTTCGCTCACAGAAGGTTTCCATACTTGACCATACTGCAGTCGTGTTCACCTCACGGCACGCAGTTGACCATTTTTTTGAGTTGAGCAAGGAGATGCGTATTGCGATACCCGATACGATGAAG
Organism: Bacteroidaceae bacterium; assembly: GCA_017615835.1. Taxonomy (GTDB): domain Bacteria; phylum Bacteroidota; class Bacteroidia; order Bacteroidales; family Bacteroidaceae; genus Colenecus. The sequence goes on from JAFZZI010000007.1 coordinate 340,152, forward strand.
TATTTCTGTATATCAGACTTGGTGGCCAATTACATACAGAAGTACGTCCAGTACAGAAAGCGTAAGGTCTTCTTTGGTGATAACGGCCGTGTTGACGGTATTATGCCCTCGATAATCAAGCATAAGGACGAGAAATACTTCGTGCCGGTGTCAGACGTTCATACGAGTGAACTCAAGAACCTGCTTGACCAGAACGGGATTTTCCATTCGGAAGCCGTAATGTACCGTACAGTAAGTAATAACTTCGAACCTGATGAACTGAAGGGATTTGACATGATGGTCTTCTTCAGTCCTGCCGGTGTCGATTCTCTCAAGAAGAACGCTCCCGATTTTGTACAGGGCGATGTTGTGATAGGCTGTTTCGGTGATGTCACTGCAAAAGCAGTAGAGAATGCCGGCCTCAGACTTGACATAAAGGCTCCGTCACCGGGTATAACCTCCATGGCTGCCGCTATCGATCAGTTCCTTGCAAAAAAGAAGTGAATTACTTGCGGGCAAACTGTCGGCGGAACCTCTCCGCACAGTGTGCCCGTAAACTTTTTTATTATGGAACGCTTTACGTTGCCAAAAGAAGAACGACTGTGCAGCAGCCAACTGACGGACAGACTTTTCAGTGAAGGCAAGTCTGTCTCCTGTTTTCCTCTGAGGGCCGTTTTTCTTCCGACAGAATCTCATGAAGGATTACTTGTCATGTTCAGCGTTTCGAAGAGGAAACTTCATCTTGCAGTTGACCGTAATCGTGTGAAACGTCAGCTCCGTGAACTTTACCGTCATTCGAAAGCGTATCTGACCCGCTCTCTGACAACGCCGGGCAAAGGCATGGCTCTGTCTTTTGTCTTCATTGACTCTCATCCCTGGAAAAGTTCAGAATTGGAACAGAAGTATGAGCGTCTGACTGAAAAGCTGATAGAATCACAATCCCCTGACAGTACGGTTTCTCAGACATTTATAAATTCTTCTGAATGAATGCAGAATCCATGAACGTTTTAAAGAAAACAGTCAAGTTCCTGTCAGATGTACTTGGGTGGATACTTCTTCTTCCGGTTCACTTCTACCGTTACTGCATTTCACCCATGACACCTCCGTCATGCCGCTTTACCCCTACCTGTTCTGAATACGCAGTACAGGCTGTACGCAAATACGGCCCGTTCAAGGGCTTCTGGCTGGCTATAAAACGCATTCTTCGCTGTCGTCCCGGAGGGGGCTCCGGCTACGACCCGGTTCCATGACCATGCTGACAGATATCCATACTCACAACATCCCTTTCACGCAAGGTGCAGCGCTGTATAATCTTCCTCTCCTGATTGACGACATACCTGTGGATCAGCCTTGTAGTGTTGGACTTCATCCCTGGCAGATAGATTCTGAATGGGAGAAATCTCTTGCGTGGGTGGTTTCGGTTGCCGGAAGAGAATCCGTCCTTGCTGTCGGCGAGGCAGGCCTCGACAGATTAAGAGGACCGTCGCTTGAACTTCAGGAAACAGTTTTCAAGGCCCAGGTGTCCTTAGGAGAAATGTTGCGCAAGCCTCTGATCGTTCACAATGTAAGGTGTGACGGCCAATTGTTGCGGCTTCACAGAGACCTTTCACCCTCAATGCCCTGGGTTGTTCACGGTTTTAGGGGCAATTCCTTGCAGGCCGCTTCGTTTGCCGATCAGGGAATCTGGATGTCTTTCGGACTTCGCTTCGACCCCCAGGCACTCAGGACAGTCGGTTTGAACAAACTTCTGATAGAGACGGACGAGTATCCCGAATTGACAGATGTTGTAAATAATATTTCTGCTGTATTGAACGTGCCCGCTACTGAAGTGCTTACTGTTGCCTCCAATAATGCCGCCCGCTTTTTGGGAATAGATTTTGAACCGTGAAAAAAGAGTTGTACCTTTGTGCCCTCTAACGAAATTGTAATAAAAAACTGAAATATGAACTTTTTAGAAGAACTTACCTGGAGAGGCATGGTCCACCAGACTATGCCAGGAACAGACGAGCTACTTGCGAAAGAGCAGGTTACGGCATACGTCGGTTTTGACCCGACGGCCGATTCCCTTCACATAGGACATCTTTGCAGTATAATGATATTGCGTCACTTCCAGCGTTGCGGCCACAAGCCTCTTGCTCTTGTCGGTGGTGCAACCGGAATGATCGGCGATCCCAGCGGCAAGTCGCAGGAGAGGAATCTGCTTAACGAAGAGTCTCTCCTCCATAACGTTGACTGTATAAAGAAACAGCTTTCAAAATTTCTTGACTTTGACGACGATGCTCCCAACAAAGCAGAACTTGTAAATAATTATGATTGGTTGAAGGACTTGTCGTTTCTCGACTTCACCCGTAACATAGGCAAGCACATCACCGTCAATTACATGATGGCAAAAGATTCTGTACGCCGCCGTCTGAGCGGTGAGGCAAGGGATGGACTCTCATTCACGGAGTTCACCTACCAGCTGCTTCAGGGATATGACTTCCTCTACCTGAACGAACATAAAGGATGCAAACTCCAGATGGGCGGAGCTGATCAGTGGGGAAATATTACCACGGGAGCCGAGCTTATCCGCCGAATCAATGGAGCCGAGTGTTTCGCGCTTACATGTCCGCTGATTACAAAGTCCGACGGAACGAAGTTCGGGAAGACCGAAGGCGGCAATATCTGGCTTAATCCCGAGTACACTTCGCCATACAAGTTCTATCAGTTCTGGCTTAATACCAGCGATGAGGACGCAAAGCGCTACGTAAAGATATTTACGAATATCGGCAAAGAAGAATGCGAGGAGTTGACAGCAAGCCATGACGCTGCTCCGCACTTGCGTCTCATACAGAAACGCCTCGCGAAGGACGTAACGCTAATGGTTCACGGGGAATCTGAGTATAAGGCTGCAGAGGAAGCTTCTTCTATACTGTTTGGCGGAGGTTCGTCCGATGATTTGAAACAGATCAGCGAGGAGATGCTTCTGAATGTGTTCGACGGGGTTCCTCAATACAGGTTTCAGCGTTCCGTTCTAAGCGAGAATCTCAAGGCTTCCGACTTTCTGACTGACATTTGCCCGGTGTTTTTCTCGAAGAGCGAAGCCCGCAAGATGATGCAGGGTGGCGGAGTTTCGGTCAATAAGGAAAAACTCTACGATCATGGCCGCTCCTTTACGGCGGCAGACCTGATAGACGACAGGTACATAATTCTCCAGAGGGGAAAGAAAAACTACTACCTGCTTATTGCCGAATAAAACGTATTTGATAACTTTGCACAGCATTCCTTCCGAAAGGAAATGCGCCACGGGTGATTGTCGTATGGTGTAATGGTAGCACAACAGGTTTTGGTTCTGTTTGTCGAGGTTCGAATCCTCGTACGACAGCAGGCGGGGAGAACGAAAAATCTCCCCGTTTTTCATGAATCTGCTATGTTTTTCTGAAGAGTGACGGATTTGGATATTTCGGCTGTCTGATATTGCTCATGTTCATAAAAAATGCAAGTTTGGGATGCCTGAGTCCTAATGTTGGCACAAAAACGAACATTTTCGTAACGTAACGGAAAGCCGCCTCCCGGAAGACAGGCTATCTTTGCGACGTAAGTTTTCATGCACATATTTGGTTAGTAATTGACTTTCGTGTTTTGCCCAGCATCTGTGAAGATACCTGTGGCAACGGACAGAGGCGCCTCGGGTGCCTCTTGTTTTTTTCTTCTCTTCTCTGTCTTCCCTTGCCGATCTGTTGTCTGTAATGCGTCACGGCCGAATTATATTTTTAGAAATAATCACAAAAATTTGTATAAAATGTGTTGATAAAAGAAAAATATGCCTATCTTTGACCGCTTAAAGGTGTATAATATAAAAATAACATATACGAGCAGTATGAAAAAGCGCTATCTCTTCCCCGCTGACTATATGGCGGATCCGTCTGTTCACGTGTTCAACGGCAGGGTGTACATATACCCTTCGCATGACTGGGAGAGCGATAATGTCGAGAACGACAATGGCGACCAGTACATAATGAAGGACTATCATGTTCTTTCGACTGACGATATCATGAATGGTGAGGTCATAGATCACGGAAAGATTCTCGATCTGGAGGATATTCCCTGGGCCGGCCGGCAGCTCTGGGACTGCGATGTGGCGGAGAAAGACGGCAAGTATTATCTTTACTTCCCGATGAAGGACCGCAATGACGTGTTTCATCACGGTGTTGCAATTGCCGACCGTCCGGAAGGGCCGTTCATTCCACAGCCAGATCCTATCCGCGGAAGCTATAGCATCGACATGTGTGTTTTCAAGGATGACGGTGAGTACTACATGTATTTCGGAGGACTTTGGGGCGGACAACTTCAGCGCTACAAGGACAACAAGGCTCTTGAAGAGCCATATCTCCCTTCCGGTAAGGAACCTTCACTTCCCAGTCGTGTTGTAAAGCTCTCTGAAGATATGCTTCAGTTTGCTGAAGAACCGCGTCCCGTATATGTTGTCGATGAGAACGGCAAGACCCTGACTGCCGATGACCCACACCGCTTTTTCGAAGCCCAGTGGGTGTTCAAGAAGGATGGAAAATATTATTTTACCTACTCTACGGGCGATTCGCACCTCCTGTGCTATGCAACGTCCGACAACCGTTTCGGACCTTTCACCTATCAGGGAGTAATACTCACTCCGGTGGTAGGTTGGACTACGCACCATGCAATTATCGAGTACAAGGGCAAGTGGTATCTGTTCCATCATGACAGTGTTCCTTCGGGAGGAAAGTCATGGCTGAGAAGCCTTAAGGTCTGCGAACTCGAATTCGATGCTGAGGGTCGAATAAAAACAATTGAAGGCAAAGACTGACGAAGGGTTCAGTTCAGGCACATCCGATATATTATATAAGGTGTCTGAGTTACGAGCGAGAAATTCAAAACAATAATAAAATATTAAGTAGATGAAAAATTTCAATTCTGAAGGAAACCGTTCAGGGCTGCTGAAAGTTGCTTTTGTGGCTGTTGCGGCTGTTCTCGGGCTGGCTTCCTGTCAAAAAGAGTACAATCTGGACGAGACTGTGCCGGAGTGGCTGGGATCAAGTATCTACGAGTACCTGGTTGACAACGGTTACACTACCTATCAGAGACTGATTGATGACCTTGGATATCAGGAGGTCATGTCGAGGACAGGTAGTAAGACTCTTTTCATCGCGGATGAAGCTGCAGTCAACCGTTTCTATGCAAAGGGCATTTTCAAGAAGGCCGACGGAACTAATGTCACCCGCTACGAGGATCTTTCGGTTGCACAGAAGAAACTGATGCTTTTCGGTGCAATGCTGAACAATGTATATCAGGTGGCCATGCTCTCTAGCACCGAGGGTACACCTCCGGTAGAGGGTGACGCCATGAGAAGAATATCCTCTATCTCAATATGGGACACTGTCCCGTATCTGACTCCGGAGGTGATGCCTGAAAACAAATACTGGAATGATTTCAGGAATCGCGCCGGAATACGCTGTCTGATGGATGCAACAGACAGACCGATGGTATTCTTTACCAACAAGTTCCTCACTCTGAAAAAGATTACAGGCGACGACTATGACTTCCTGTTCAATCAGGGTCGTTATGCTCATGGCAACGGACGCGAAGGTATTACACATCAGCCTCAGGATGCCAGCGTGAACGGTGTAAACATCAAGACCCAGAACATCAAGTGTTTCAACGGCTTCATAGATGTAATGGAAGAAGTTATCTATCCTCTACCCAACATGGCCGAGTTCCTCACTGAGAGTGAGTCGACAAAGATATACGGATCGCTGCTCGAACGCTATTGTGCTCCATACTTCAGGTCGACAAACGACATTGAAGGAGCAACACCGTATCTTACCCAAACCTATAACCGGCTGAATCCCGATAGCCAGGTTGATACCGTGTATCAGAAGCGCTACTTCTCAAAGAGGTCTCAGGGTAACAATGAACTCAACATTACTGCCTATAACGTATCGGTAGCCGAGACTCTTCTCAAGTTCGATCCGGGTTGGAGTTCATACTATTCTTCAACCGCATCTACCACGGCTGCTTCTGTGGCTCTTCAGCAGAATATGGGCGTAATGCTTGTACCCGATGATGATGCAATGCTTGCATGGTGGCTTACAGGTGGTGGTAAAACCCTGCGTGAGCGTTATGGCAAGCCGGAACTTGCCGGTTTGTCCACACTCACGATGGATCAGTTTGTTGAGGATATTGCGGGTGTTCCGGATGATGTTATCATCGAACTTCTCAACAACAACATGCTCAACTCGTTTGTAAACTCCGTACCTAGCAAGTTTGCGAACGTTCTTGACGACGCCAACGACCCGATGGGCCTTGAGACTAAGGATGTCAAGTCAGTACAGATGTGCTCGAACGGTGCCATTTACTTTACAAATACGGTATTCAGCCCCACATCCTACAGGTCTGTCTCTTTCCCGGCACTTGTGGGCGAGGCCCTCAAGATAATCTACTGGTCTATTCATGACGATGTCTGCGGTTTCAAGCCTTACCTCAACTCAATGGTTTCAACCTACAGCTTTTTCATTCCGAAGGCCAGCATACATCCTACACTTGAGGGATTGGAGGATGTTCCGACTATCCTGTATCTTGACCCTGTGTCAGGCGGAGAGAAATATACTCAGGCCATAGCTTTCTATTATGATGAGTCGCAGATTGAATACACCGAAAAGGTGCAGGCAAAGATATATCGGTACCATCTTGAGGACGGTCAGCCGGTCATTGACGGCAAGATTGCAGATGATGTTGATTTCAGTGTAATCAAGGACCGTCTGGAAGACCTGCTCGACTACCACATAATAATAGGTGACGTTGAGGATGGCAACAGTCTGGGAACGCCCAGCCGTTACCAGTATTTCCAGACCAAGGGCCGCGGTACCGTCAGGTTCACACTGGACGGCACCGGAAAGCGAACCGTCTGGGGCGGTTATCAGGTTGAAAACAATTCAGGTATCGAAATTGATCCCGACTTTGTGTATGACATGAAAAAGTCCAATGGTAACGGACGTACCTACATTATTGACGAACCGCTTGCCTCGTCGGACAACTCGGTTTTTGACATTGTCAGCAATAATGCTACATATCCCGAGTTTGCAACGTTTGCCGACATGATGCTGCCTGTTTTCGCAAACGGCCAGATAAACAACCACATGACCGGCGGTACGGTTGTAAGTACTTTCAATACATATCACTATACTGTATATGTTCCCAAGAAAGAGACGCTTGACCAGATGCTTGCAGACTATAAGTTGATTGACGCCGAAATGATATCCGATCTCTCCGACTACTATGATGATCTGCAGGTCGGCGAAGAAGAAGATTATGTTAAGGCAATGACTCGCCTTTCGAAGGTTACCCGTGGCTCTGCCAAGACGACCTTCGCTGCAAAGAAGGCGGAATTCGAGGCTGCAAATGCAGGCTGCAATATATGGAATCCGGCAGATGCCAAGTACGCTCAGTTCTGGAACGAAGCGAATGCCATAATCGACGCTTGTCCTGACAAAGAGGGCGAAATTGACCATACCTCTTTCCTGCATGCCGACTACATCGCTTCTCTTGAGAAGTGGCTCACCGACTTTGTCAAATATCACATTCAGGATAACTCCGTATATGTCGGTGGCGAGTTTAAGATTGACACCATTCATGTAAACGATCCTTATGCACATTACGAGACTGCCTACATGAACAGCAAGGCTCAGTTTGAGAAACTCTCGGTACGCTCGACTCCCGATGGCGTCATAACAGTCATCGACGCGAAGAACAATACTCACAATGTCATAACCACTCCTGTAGGAGGTCAGACATACTATAATATAATGTGCCGTGAGTATGAGTACAATGCTGTAACGAATCCCACTCAGTTGGAGACATCCTCTTTCGCAGTCATCCATCTGATAGGTGAGCCTCTTGACAACGGTGTGCCTTTTACGTATTTTAAGTTCTAACCGGCAAACAAAAGGAATATGAAAAATATAAAGAACAGAATGTTGAAGGGAGTATCAGTTCTTGCTCTCAGTCTGCTTCCGGGTATGGTTTTCGCCCAGAAGGCCGGTGACATCATCAGCGGTACCGTTTCGGACAGTGAGGGCCCGATGATGATGGTCAACGTCATCGAGGTTGACGCCTCGGACCGTATCATCGAACATGCCATCACCGATACGGAGGGTAACTTCTCTTTCAGGCTTGGTAGTCCCAATGATAAAATCAAGATTTCGTATGTTGGTTACGAAACAGTAATACTTCCCATTAACAAAACACGTTTCGACATCGTACTGAAGGACAACTACGAGATAACTCAGGTAGAAATCACTGCAGACCGCGTAACTGAATCGACCGGACTTGCAATCCCTATCCGTGAGGTCTCCAACGCTTCTCAACGCATTTCGATGGAGGAGTTCGAGGGACTCGGCATCACAACTGTCGATGAGGCCCTGCAGGGACGTATCGCCGGTCTTGACATCGTGTTCAACTCGGGTGACCTCGGTGCCGGTTCGACAATGCACCTCCGTGGCGTCTCGACCATCACAGGTGATTCCAACCCGCTTATAGTTGTTGACGGAAACGTATGGAACAACGACTTCGGCAACAGTATCGATTACGCAACGGCAAACGAGGAGAAGTTCGCAGAACTGCTTAATGTAAATCCTGAGGATATCTCCAGCATCACTGTGCTCAAGGATGCCGCGGCTGCCGGTATTTGGGGCGCTCAGGGTGCCAACGGTGTAATCGAAATAAAGACGAAGCGTGGTAGCCGGGGCAAGACAAGGGTTACCTTCTCATACCGTATGAACGGTACATGGCAGCCCTCGAGCTATAACCTCCTGACAGGTGATCAGTATACAATGTTCCTCAAGGAGAGCTACTTCAATCCGGAACTCAGTGACCAGGCTTCGGATATACCCGAAATCAACTACAACCCCAACTTCTCCGAGTACAACATGTTCAACGACAACACCGACTGGGTGTCGCTCGTGAAGTGTTTCGGAGCACAACACTCTTTTAACCTTTCCATACAGGGTGGTGGTGAGAAGGCCAACTTCCGTATATCCGCCGGTTTTGACACCCAGAACGGTTCTGTTATAGGACAGCGTCTGAACCGTTTCACTACCCGTGTGGCACTCGACTACTTCATCTCCGACCGTATCAAGGTTGTGACAAACTACAACATGACCTATACCCAGAGGCCGAGTTCGAGCAGCACTTCAATAGATGCAGCAATGAGGAGGATGCCTAACCTTTCGCCCTACTACGAGGATGAATTCGGCAACGATACCGATGAGTACTACCATATGCTGCCTTATCAGAATTCCGAATCGGGCAGAAGCGATGCTCTCAGCGACCAGCGTCGTGAGCAGAATCCTCTCGCAGTCGCCTATGACAAAATCAACACTTCGACATCCCTGCAGATTCAGCCGGAGTTCCAGCTTGTCTATAACATTCTGGGCCTTGAGAACGATAAGACTAAGCTGACATATGACGGTCGTATATCGTTTAATGTGTTCAACGATGTTTCTGACAAATTCTCGCCTGCAAGCCTCATCACTTCCGGTTGGTCGTCTGACCAGAACAACAGGGCCGAAAACAACTCGAACAAGAGAATGAACTGGCAGACAACCCATCAGTTGACCCTTGTTCCTCATTTCAACAACTCTAACCACTCACTCATGGCTATGGCCAGGTTCCAGATAGGTGCAAGTACAGACAAGAGTCAGCGCTCTTCTGTATATGGACTTCCTTCCGGAACATTTACTTCGACTGCTCTCCCCGGTATCATCGGTGATTTCAGCACTGGTGCAGGACAGGGCAGGTCAGCCAATGGTGTTCTCCAGGTTCACTATGCGTTCAAGGGCAAGTACATTGCCGACTTCACAGTCCGCGCCGACGGTTCGACCGTATTCGGTGATGACAAGCGCTGGGGTGTGTTCCCGACAGTGTCGCTCAGGTGGAATATCAGTGACGAGCCCTTCATAAGAGACAATGTCGGCTGGATTTCCATGCTCGCCATACGTCCCAGCTGGGGTATCAACGGTAGGACTCCAAACGGTGAAGGTCTGTATTACAGTAAGTACAGAGCCGGTAATGCCTACCTCGGCATCGCTTCCATGTATCCTTCGAACATACGACTCAGCACCATGCAGTGGGAGGAGAGCCACCAATGGAATCTCGGTTTCAATGTCGGACTCTTCAACGATAAGATAGCCATTGATGTTGACCTGTACATGAAGAATACTGAAAAATTGCTTCTGAACAACTATGGTATTCCTACATCATCTGGTTTCAGCAACCTCTCAAGCAGGAACGACGGTCGTATGCGCAATACCGGTTGGGAGTTCAACATTACGGCTAACCGTTTCATAAATATCGGAAAGTTCAATGTTACTGCTAACGCTACTTTCTCGGACAACCGCAACAGAATTCTTGAAATCAGTCCGACTTTCCTCGAAACCCTGAACGCTGAGTTCAATTTCCGTAACGGACAGAATCAGGGTGACTGGCTTACCTACGTACAGATTAATAACCCCTTCGGTTCGATCTACGGTTTCAAATATCTGGGCGTTTACCAGTACAGTGACTACAGCGAAGTTGAAGTGCCCGGTGTAAGCGGTCCGAATGCACCTGTCGTGAAGGATGCTGACGGCAAAGTTATTCTCAACCAGAAGGGTAAGACAAAGCCGATGATGTTCGCTTACGGTGAGACCAACGAGTATGAGTTCGTGGGCGGCGATGCCATCTATGAAGATATAAACCATGACGGTAACATCAACGAACTTGATATTGTCTATCTGGGAAGTTCACTCCCGAAAATAACTGGCGGTTTCGGTTTCAGGTTCTCTTATGGACGTCTTTCGCTGAATACCCAGTTCAACTTCCGTTATGGCAACAAGGTTATCAACCAGGCACGCATGAACCTCGAAAACATGTACAGCAACGACAATGCTTCGGCTGCAGTCAACTGGAGGTGGCGTGTAGAGGGTGACATTACGGAAATTCCGCGTGCACTGCACCAGTACGGTTACAACTTCCTTACAAGCGATCGCTTTGTAGAGGACGGTTCTATGCTGCGTCTCAACTATGTGCAGCTCTCCTATTCTCTGGATCCCCAAAAGCTTAAGAACATAGGCATCCAGGGTCTTTCGCTCACTGCTTCCTTAAACAACGTCTTTGTTCTTTCAAAGTATTCCGGTGCAGATCCTGAAATCGCCGCCGGCGGTTCGTGGGGCCTCTCCGTTGATAACTCCAAGACTCCTCGTTCGAAGCAGTTCACAGTTGGTCTGACTGTTAATTTCTAATCTTAATTGCAGATGAAGATGAAAAAGATATTCAATATAGCGTTATCAGCAATCATAGGAATTTCCCTTTCCGGCTGCTCGAAGTTCTTGACACTTCTTCCTTTGAACGATGTGGTATTCGAGAATTTCTGGACCGACAAAGCTGACGTGGAGAGCGTGCTTCTTGGTACCTATTCCGCACTTGAGAGTTCCGACTGCATCGTCAGAATGTCAATGTGGGGAGAGATGCGTTCCGATAACATCGTGGCCGGAAACAATCCCAGTGACGACCTCCTTCAGATAACCAAGGAGAATCTGCTTGAAACCAACAGTCTCATGAGTTGGAGTTGTTTCTATGATGTTATAAACCGTGCAAATACCGTTATAAAATTTGCCCCGGGTGTCAATGATCCCAACTATACTCCTGCAGAGCTTGACGGAAACCTCGCGGAAGCCTATACTCTGCGCAGTCTCTGCTATTTCTACCTTATACGTGCATACCGTGACGTACCCTATGTCACCAGACCTTCCGCCGAGGATACTGAAGAGTTTGTGATAGAAGCTACGCCCTTCGAAGCAGTTCTCGACTCACTTATTGAGACTATGGAGTATTGGGCTGAAAAGGCAGTCAAAAAATATGCCGCCACCTCAAACTATACTGAGGAGCAGGCCAATACCGGCCGTATTACCCAAACTGCTGCCTATGCCCTGCTTGCCGACCTTTATCTTTGGAAAGGCGAGTGGCAGAAGTGCAGTGATATCTGTGACAAAGTTCTTGCACGCAAGGTCATCGACTATAAGGAGCTGAAAGAGAAGCAGGGTTCAGACTGTCTCGTTGTCTATGATCCTGCAACGAATCCGATACCGATGTATAAAGAGACGACCGGTTCCACTACGGCAGGTACTGCGTACAATCAGATTTTCGGTAGAGGTTTCTCGTTCGAGAGTCTCTTCGAACTGGCTTTCATGGACAACCAGAGCGTTTCGAACAGTTTCGTTTCCAGTTATTATGGAGGACGGAACAGTTCCGGTAACCTTTCTGCCTATTCCCGTCTCTTCATTGACGCCTCTTCTACTTCCGGCAATGAGTATTTCAAGCCTTATGACTGCCGTTACCTTGAGTGTATGGCCGATGGTTCTTCAACGTACCCAATTCGTAAATATGTTGCTTTCAACACTGGTTTCGACCTTGTTTCCGCATCTACTTCCGCGCCTGTTGCGAATATTCAGTACCGCAACGAAAACCAGAATGCAAACTGGATTGTCTATCGTCTGACAGATGTCATGCTGATGAAGGCGGAGGCAAAGGTGCAGCTTGCCAACGAAATCGGAGGCGGTGCTGTCGCTTCTGCTGAGGTGACGGACCTTCTCAGAGAAGCTTTTGATATTGTTTCTGCAATATATAACCGCTCCATTAACTATCCTACCAATGCAAGGGCTATTCCTTTGGTCTTTGCAGATTACTCCGGTTCCATAAAGTCAATGGAGGAACTTGTGCTTCTTGAGCGCAGACGTGAACTTCTGTTCGAAGGTAAGAGATGGTTTGATCTTGTCCGTATGTGCAGAAGGGATGGCTCTACCCGTCGTCTGGTTTCAACCGTCATACCTAAATTCACGGAAAACCAGAGTGCCATCCGTATCAAGCTGGCCGACATGGACGCTATTTATTTCCCGATTGCGAAGAGTGAACTTAAGATAAATCCTCTTCTTCACCAGAATCCCGCATATATTGAGGACGAGTATACTGCAAAGGCTAGTAACTAATTGTCTAACCGTTTACAGATGAAGGCTTTCACTAAAATATGTAAGACTGCTGTCATTTCCGGTATTGTAATGGCGTCAGCACTTCTCCTTGGAAGTTGTTTCAGGGAGGATGCCCCTACGCATTATTACACCTTTACCGGAAAGACCATAGCAGATTACTTGAGTGATGACCCTGAAAACTTCAGCGACTTCATTACAGTATTGAAGCGTTCAGAAATATGGGGTGAGCTGGATACTTATGGTGAATTCACCTGTTTTGCACCTACAAACGATGCTTTTAAAGCCTATCTGAAAGCAAAGGAAAGAAAGTCTGCCGACGAGGGTAGTCCACGTATATACAATACAGTTGACGATCTTTCGCGCGAGGATTGTGACACTTTGGGTTGGACCCATCTCATACGTGCTACTCTCTTCATGTCCGACCAGGTTGAAGGTAGTCTTCCTTCGGTAAACATGAACAACCGTTTCCTTACACTTTCGTTCGATTCTGTCCTCTCGGAAGATGGTTCAAGATATCGTCTGAGGCACTGCATCAACAAGAATTCTCACATTATCGAACTGGATGATACTGTTCAGAACGGTGTGATGCAGATTGTTGACAGCGTCATTACGGTCTCCGGAGACTACATATACGATATGATCAAGAATGATCCGAAGCTCAGCATCTTCGCCTCTGCTCTGCAACTGGTAGGACTTGAAGACTCCCTGAAATACTGGAAGGATGAGACTTATCATATCTCGGATGACTCCGTTGAGGAGGGAATTTGGGGAGATGGTGGCGGTTCTCAATACCATGTATATTATTGGGGTGAACGAAGGGTGAATTTCACGGTTCTCGCCGAGACTGACGATGTTCTTGCAAAGTATGGGATTACAAGTATCGACAGCCTGATTTCCTATTCAAAGAGAATTTACGGGGCTTCGTATCCCGAGGATGCGGGAACGTATGATGAGGAGGATTATCATGACCGCAGACACCCGCTCAACAGGTTTATATCATACCATATTCTGCCTTTTGCGGTGCCTTCGAGCGCGAACTTCAATTGTCGTCCCGACATAATTCAGTCTCGCTGCATTCTTGAGTATATTGATCCTGAAGATTATTTTGAGACTTATATGCCTCACTCTATTATCAGGGTCTCTTCTGTCAAGAGTGGTGACAACTATGGTGTCTATGTAAACCGCAGAGGTATAGGAACCAGTGACGTAGAGTTTGAAGACAAGCCCAATGTGCGCGGCGTCAAGGTCCTGAGTGCCACAGAGATGAACGATGTGGAGAATGAGGGCTGCAACGGGTATTATCATTATATTGACGACATACTGACGTATGACGTTAATACAAGGTATGATGTACTTAACAGGCGAATCAGAATTGACTGTTGTACACTGTCACCCGACTTTATGACTTCCGGAGCCCGTCAGATAGCTCAGAAGAACACAGGTTTCAAGCAGCCGCTGAATTTCCATTCATACACTGACGATTACATTATGTGGGTTCGTCAGGCTGTGACCGGAAACTGGAGTTACCAGGGTGACGGACTAGACCTTCAGGGTAATTTCGACCTTTACCTCAAACTACCTCCCGTTCCGTTTGACGGTACATGGGAACTCAGACTCTCTTACCGAGGCTATGAGAATTGTGGAGTGGTGCAGAACTATGTCGGCGACTCTCCCTATACTCTTCAGCCGTGCGGAATTCCGACAGATCTCAGACTTGCTGCCAATACCAATCCGAATATAGGATGGGTTTCCGACGACGAACTGATGGAAGAAGGTGGCGAGGAGGCTGTAAAGGCTCTGGACAAAGCCATGCACAACAGGGGTTACATGAAGGGTCCCGACTCTCATACCAACGGCTCGGATGCCTTCAGAACACTTTCGACCATGGCCCGCAGGATTATAACCACCCAGTATTTCTACTCGGGTAAGGATTATTACCTGCGCATGAAGCTGGTTTCGGACAATCCTAAGGCTGAGATGAATTTTGACTATATGGAATGGTGTCCAAAAAGTGTCTATGATTATAATGAGGACAAGCATTAAGAATAATAATTATTAAAGATATGAAGCATTTTTTCAGTACAACTAAAACAATCCTGGCCCTTCTGGCTGTGGGTCTCTGCGTTTCCTGCTCGGATACCTGGAAGGATCACTATTCGGTAGATCCGGAGGTAGTTCCGGATGTGTCAATCCTGGACCGTCTGGAGGGTAATGCCCAGACAAGTAATTTTGTCAAGGTTCTGAAGACTACAAAGACCTTCAATGGCAAGAAGATTGTCGATGATGTGTCCTACTACGATCTTCTCGGTGCCGATCAGTTCCTTACAGTCTGGGCTCCCGTGAACAGTGCTGTTCCCGATTCACTTTGGAACATCTACATGAAGGAGAACAAGAATTATGAGGAGAATTATGAAACCAGCCTCCGTTTCATCAAGAACCACATTGCCCGTTTCAACCATCCGGTCGGCAGGGAAGAGACTGTTACGATGATGAGTGCAAAGCGATTCCTGATGAAGAGTGATGAGATACAGCACTCGAAGTACATCGCCAGCAATCAGTCCTGCAAGAATGGAATCCTCCATATAGTTGACAAGCAGATAGAGTTCACTCCGAGTCTTTACGAATTCATTACAACCGATCCCCAGTTCAAGGATAATCTCGGTGCTTTCTTCGCCTCATATACCAAGTATGAAATTAATGAAGAGAAGAGTGTTCCGGCAGGTATCAAGGACGGTAAGATGGTCTATGTTGATTCTGTCCTTGACGAGAAGAGCATCCTTATGGACAAATTCGGCTATATCAACAGGGAGGACAGTAACTACATCGTAGTACTTCCGACCGGACAGGGATGGAAGTCAATGTACGAGAAGATTCTTCCGAGATTCGACTACGCCTATTACGAGGGTGCCGATTCCCTGTCGAGACTTTGGGTTAGCGAATCTCTTCTGCAGGATGCGTTCTTCAATGCAAACTCCTATGCACAAAAGTTCGGCGATGTCTGGATGACGACTACTTTTGACCGTGATGATTATCTCCAGACAGGCAAGCCATATCATCTCTATCCTTCAAATGCGTTTGAACAGGACGGATACTTCGGCAGTCATACGATTGAGATTGTAGAGTGCAGTAACGGAAAGGTCTATCTCTGCGATGAGTGGCCCTTCGATCCTGATTTCACCTACGATGCTCCCGTGATTCGTGAGGCTGAGAATCCTGAGGGTTTCACAATGGAGAACGAGACTTCTGTAACTAATGAAAAGAGACCTACCAGACTCAACAACGTGCCGTGGCTTGATGACGGAAGACCTGCTTTCACTCTTTCCGATATATCTCGCGGCAAGCTTCTGCAGATAAAGGGCCCGTTGGCTACCAGTAAGTGGGATGTTTTCTTCGGCCTCTATGACAATCTCAGTACAGACACCCTTACGAACACCGGTTACTATGACGTGAAGATTGTAGTGTTCCCGTGGACGATTGTTGAGAAGCAGATGGACGAAGGTGAGCCTGCGTATCCGAATATTTTCACTGCTGCCCTTGAGTATTACGACAAGGACGGAAAGTATCAGATTCTTACTGCATTGAATGAAAAAGGCAGAAAGAAGGAATTCGAGAATAACATGGGGCGTGCAGACACAATCACACTGTTCAGCAATGTGAATCTGCCGGTATGCAACTTTGAGATGGAAGGCGAGCCTAATGTGGTACTCAATCTGACCAGTGCCATCACTGCGACCAAAGCGAGGAACCATTTCAACACGATGCTCCTTGACTGCATTATTCTTGAGCCGGTAAAGCCTGTTGCTGACGAATAACCAACCCTCCCAATGATTAAAATTATGAAGATGAATATAAGTAGAATGGTAAAGGGTTTAATTCCCATGGGAATCCTCAGCCTTGTGCTGATGTTTCCTGCAGTTATTTCCGCGCAGAGCAACGCGGGCAATATGAGGACCATCTCGGGTACTGTCGTGGATGCCGCTACCGGCAATGCCATGAGCGGCGTAACGGTGCAGGCTTATGGAAATTCAGGCTATACCGCAACGACTGATGGCAGTGGAGCTTATTCCATCAGCATCCCTTCGGGTGTTGACATGCTTTCGTTCCTGCGGAGCGGATTCGTTACCGTCAACTCGCCTATTTCGCATCTTGGCGAGCCGGTGGTTATGTGGAAGGGCAACTCAGGCGGAGCATCAGCTCCTGTTTCGGGTGGAATGCGTACTGTTACCGGAACCGTGTATGACGGTGCCTTCGGTACTCCTATGCCCGGTGTACGTATTCAGGCTTACAACAACGGCCTCCATGCTGCAATGACCAAAGAGGACGGTACCTACTCCATCCAGGTTCCTGATTACATCACCTCGCTTACCTTTATGGTTGACGGATGCAACAACACCGTCAGTTCAATAGCAGGCAAGAGCGGCCCTGTTGACGTGCTGATGTTCCCTGAAAAGTTCTCCGAACTCTATGCAACAAAGACAGATGCCACCATATCCAAGAAATCTCTTGTCAGCAGTATGAACGCCGACCTGAGTGTTGACCAGCAGATTCAGTCAGGTCTTCTTGGTGATGTAAGGGCTATTACAAGGTCCGGTCAGTTAGGTGCAGGCGTTGACCTTCTGGTGTCAGGTATCAATTCTCTGAACATCAACACCCAGCCGCTGTTTGTGATTGACGGTGTCATCATGGATGTCCAGTCAACGCGTGAAACCATTCATGACGGATATTTCAATAACATCCTCTCAAACTTAATGGTTGATGATATCGAGAGCGTTACGGTGCTGAAGAACGGTCTTGCAATATATGGCTCGAAGGGTGCCAACGGCGTTATCCTGATTGATACCAAGCGTAACCACAGCATGGCTACCAGGATTGACGTTTCGCTTGCCGGCAACTATCAGCTGATGCCCAAGTATCCCGACATGATGAATGCTTCGCAGTACAGAAGTTATGTGTCGGAGTTGCTGGGTACTACTACTGCAGAGGTTTCGGATGACTATAAGTTCCTGCAGCTTGATCCCAACTACTACTACTACAATACCTATCACAATGACACAGACTGGGGCAAGGAAGCTTACAGAAATGCTTTCGTACAGAGTTACAGCATAAACGTCGACGGTGGTGATGACATTGCAAAGTATAACCTTTCGGTAGGTTTCGCAAACGGCAACGCTACTCTGAAGAGTAATGACTACCAGCGCTTCAACCTGAGACTTAACTCGGACATCATCCTTGGCAACAAGGTTTCCGTCCGTTTCGATGCTTCCTATAGTGACGTAACCCGTGACCTTCGTGATGACGGTGTCCCGTCAGACGTAGATGACGCAACCATAACGGCACCTGCGTTCCTGTCGCTGATCAAGTCTCCTTTCCTTACAGCCTATTCGTATGACATTAACAAGCAACCGTCGCCGTTCCTTGCAAAGAACGATGACTATCTTGAGGAGGTCTTGGGCGAGGAGGTGTCTCTTGCCAACCCGGTGTCAATTCTTCAGAACGGTGAAGGCACCAATAAGAACTATCTTGGAAGCCGTCTGATAAACATCGCAATTACACCGAAAATCTCGATTAACCGTTTCTGGTCTATCAGCGAGCATTTCAGCTATACGATGACCAGTGTTGACGAGAACTATTACATTCCAATCTTCGGAACACCTTCGTTCAAGGTTGCCGGAGTCGGTGAGGTGGACAACAAGGTTGCTGCCATGTCGTCACAGCAGAGCGCTTTCATGAGTAATACATACTTTAACTTTGACAAGCGCGTGAAGGCCAGCAACTGGCATGTTTCCGCCGGTTTCCGCTGGATAAGCAACGTTTATAAGCAGAATTCGATGCTGGGCTACAACTCAGGTAACGACAAGACTCCGAACATGTCAACGAACCTGCAGTACAAGTCAACGGCAGGTATCGATGACAAGGATGTATCGCTGACTTGGTGGGCTCAGGGAAATTACAGCTTCCGCGAGAGATATTACATTTACGCAGGTCTGGGTCTTTCAGCTTCGTCGCGTTTCGGCGGTGATGTTTCCAACGGGCTGAAACTGGCAGGCGTCCCATGGGGAATCTTCCCGTCGGCAGCCTTCTCTTGGGTTATGTCGTCTGAGCCGTGGTTCAAGGCCCGTTTCATCAACTATCTCAAGTTGAATGCTGCATTCGATCTGACCGGCAACGACGGATTCAACGATACCGCCTCCCGCACATACTTCTCGCCGATACACATCCTCGGAGAGTCTGGTGCTTCAGGTCTTTCGATGGCCAATATCGGTAACAGTACCCTTCAGTGGGAAACGACCACAAGGTATTCTGCCGGACTTGACATCAACCTGTTCAAGAACTACCTCAGCATTTCGGCAAATGCTTTCTTGAGCTACACCAACAACCTTCTTTCAATCAGCCGCCTTTCCTATATGACGGGTATTGAGGACTCGTGGAGTAACGGTGGTTCTCTGAAGAACATCGGATTTGACGTCAGTGCAATCCTGAAACTTGTAAATCACAAGAATTTCGCATGGGAGGCCGGGCTAAGCGTAGGCAAGTATAAGAACGAGCTTACTTCACTTCCCGACAATGACCGCGCCTTCAACACCAACATCTACGGAGCAAATGTCCGCTCGATGGTAGGTGAGCCTGTGGGTATCTTCTGGGGTTATAAGACAGATGGCGTATTCTCTACAACTACCGAAGCAAATGCCGCAAATCTTTATATGAAGGCGGTTACCGGTCAGGATATGCCGTTCGAGGCTGGAGATGTAAAATTCGTCAACACGTACACTGCTGACGATGTGAACGGAAAACATTACATCAATGAGAAGGACATGGTGAAGATCGGTGATCCCAATCCTAAGTTGTTCGGTCACATCTACACCAAGGCCTCGTTCAAGGGCTTGACTCTCAGTGCCACATTCACATATTCTTGGGGCAATGACGTGTTCAACTACCAGAGGATGATTCTTGAGAGCGGTTCGCGCTTCAACAATCAGACCGTGGCAATGGTGAACCGCTGGACCTGTGAGGGTCAGGTTACGCAGATTCCTTCTGCAAACTACGGTGATCCTATGCAGAATGCCCGCTTCTCAGACCGTTGGATTGAGGACGGTTCTTATCTGCGCCTCAAGAACGTGACTTTGAGTTATAAACTTCCTGTCCGCAACAACATAATTCAGGGTATCACAATCTGGGGTGCTGCAAACAACCTCTTCACCCTGACCAAGTACCTTGGTGCTGATCCGGAGTTCTCATTGAGCAACAATATCCTGACTCAGGGTATTGACCGTGGTCTGCTGCCTCAGAGCAGGAATTTCTCTATCGGTTTGAAGATTAACCTCTAATTATTATGACAATGAAAACGAAATCCACTATATTCACAGCGTGTGCAGCTGTCCTGTTCGGTCTGACTTCCTGCCAGAAGATGCTGACGACGGAATCTACCATCGTTATGTTCGAGCAGGATCATGAACTGAATGAATCTACGGATACTCTTTATTCAGTTGTCGGTATTCTCCAGAAGATTCAGAAGATTGCAGACCGGACTGTCCTGTTCGGTGAATTGAGGGGCGACCTTACATCCCTGAACGAGTATGCTTCTTCAGACCTGTCTGAAATAAGCAACTTCAGTGTTTCCAAGGAGAACAAGTACAACAATGCACTTGACTATTATGCCGTAATCAACAACTGCAACTACTATCTTGCAAAGGCTGATACTTCCTACAAGAAGAATAAGCGCTATATCTTCCGTGACGAGTACGGAGTGGTTCTCGGCTATCGTGCCTGGGCTTACATCAAGTTGGCTGAAGCCTACGGAAAGGTCCCCTTCGTTACAGAACCTATAGTTAACGGCGCCATGGCTGACGCTTCGCTCTACCCGTTGCTTGACATAAAGGAGATTTCAAAGCGCCTGATTCCGGACCTTGAGCCATTCGTTGACATCGAACAGCCCAAGTACGGCACCATGGGCGATTTCAACTCGGCCGACTTCTTCCTTCCTACCCGTCTTATCCTTGCAGAGCTCTGTCTCTGGGCTGGAGACGGATACTATGTGAAGGCTGCAAAGTATCTGCACGACTATGTATCTTCGGTTGACAGGCATGTCTATACAAACCTTCACCATGTCTGGTGGAGGACGCGTGATTTCGTGTCAACTGACGATTCTTACTCTTCACTGTTCGGACAGTCCAGAGCAGAGCAGATTATCTCCTTCATTCCGATGGAGTCTCAGGAGTTCATGGGTGTTACCAGTGAGTTGGATGACATCTACACCTCAACGAAGGATAATTATTACTACTTCAAGGCTACGGCGTCGCCGGCACTCCGTTCTCTTGCTGCAAGTCAGGCCTTCTGCTTTGTCGAGTACGACCCGCTGCCGAACGAGTATTATGTTTCTCCCGAAGAGATGCCTGATCAGCTGACTAAGGGTGACCTTCGTCTCTACTCTGTACTTGATGTTGACGATGACATTGCAGATGAGAAACTTGCATCTACCTTCAATACGAGGAAACAGATTCTTAGAAAAATTGACCCCTTAAGAATTTGTGTATTTAGAAAAGACCTTGTATATTTGCGACTGGCAGAGGCTTTAAATTGCGCAGGTATGCCCGAAGCGGCATTTGCTGTGCTGAAATATGGCTTGTGCGAAGATTATGTTATGGAGTACGTAAGCAAGGAGGAGAGGGCTATGGCAGAACCCAACAAACTGCTTGATTTCAGCAGAAACTATTTCTACCAGTATGCTTACAGTCCCACTCAGGGCGGCGTCAATTCCAGGAGTAATACTCAGGGAATCCACAGCCGCGGATCAGGTGAGGCTCAGCTTGATACCACTTACGTCCTCAAGTGCCATCCGGATACTCTTTCTGCAAGGTATCTTGCAATGAGCGACGCGGACAAGTCCGCATATCTGGATTCTGTAAGGAGTGAGCAACAGATTGAAGTTGAGGAGTATCTCATCAACGAACTTGCTCTGGAAACTTCGTTCGAAGGCAACCGTTTCGGCGATCTCGTCAGGTTCTCGATGCATCGCGCCGAGAAGAACGGCGGTTATACCGACAATGCTTTCGTCGCGGAGAGAGTTGCAAAGAGGAATGGTGCCTTGGATCAGGCCCTTTATGACAAACTTAAAGGCGACGGTACCGGATATAACAAGGACTGGTACCTTCAGCTTCCTTAACGCATATTTGCCTGGCACTGCGTATATCGCAGGTGCCGGGTAGATTATTTGAGAGAGAAATTTGTGTTATTAACCTTTTTATTAACTAAACAAAAAGTTTATGAAAAAACTTAACTTGTTGTTGGCTGGTTCACTTCTGCTGATGGGCGCTAACGTCCAGGCACAGGAACTGATCTGGTCAGAAGATTTCGAGCAGGGTCTGGGCTTCTTTACAGACTCTATTCCCGCAGGCTATATCGACGGCCTGGATTATTACATCGGCAGGACTGCCGGAAACGGTACTTGGGATGTAAACACCCACAAGAACGGTTTCCTGCATGTTGACACCATGATTGCCCTTTATCATTCAATCGCTCCGGTGAACACCCCGGGCCAGCGTATTGACGAGGTTTCCGTTGTCGAGGCTGACGCTGCTCATGCCAAGACTCTCGAGAAACTCGGCGGCGAAGGTGGCAGCTACTATCTGAGGTATGTTTCTGGCCCCAGCTCCTACGGTTTCAACCAGTGGGGTGGCAAGCCCGGTGTTACCAACGACTATCAGGCTAACGTTTTCGTTCGTGGTATTCCAATCGAGGAGAACACTTCGTATCGTGTTGTTTATTTCATGAACATGGGTAGCCCTGTTGACTCGGCTCAGCTTGACCTCCGTCTGATGCGTGGCTGGTACAACTCTGAGAAGGCTTTCACCACCAGCGGTGCTTCAGGTGCGACAGAGTTCACCCAGCAGGTTACAATGGGTGACAGTACCTTCAAGAATGGCCAGTGGGACCGTTACACCTACATGACTTACTACACCACCGACTCAATTGCCAACCATGCAGTTCATCAGAATGGTTACTGGTGGGTCGACGAGTGGAAAGGTGTGTTGTGGTCTCGCAGGAACCAGTTCTCAGAGGACACCATCAGGATGTTCGCCGAATACAATGGCGGTGCTCTGCCCGATACCCTTCCTGTTGATTCTGCTACCAATGCAAGGTGGGGATGGATTGTCCAGCCGGACACCTATATGCTCCGCTTCTCTTTCCAGGGCCCGAACGGAACCTACCTGGTTGATGATATTTCACTCTACAAGTCATTTATCGGTGCTGCCGAGTACAGCGGCGATATGATTCGTGTTGACTTCGGTTATAAGACCAACCTTGGAGATCTTTGCGATCCCAACGGTGTTGGTGCCGCTGCCGTTCCTGCTGACTGCATCGAGGTTACCGTTGCTGATGGTGACGGGCGTTCTACCCTTGATGTTCTTGACGCTGAATATCACAGCGATGGCTATCTGTACTTGTGGCTCGAGGACGAGGTTGAGTACTATGATGATATCAGAATCAACTTCAAGAACCCGTCAGATCCCGCATTCCAGCTGAAGTATACTTCAAGCAGCCGTTATCCGAAGGCTAACGACGCTGACTGGGTTGATGCCGGCAAGATCGTTCCTGACTTCCAGAACGAGTTCGTACTCCCGAGAGCTTTCTCAGCTGTTTCAATTCCTTACCTTGCTCCTTCTGTAAAGGATTCCGATCCTGATGAGGGTTCATTCGGCCTTGACGGTGCTAAGAACCGTGAGATCATCGTTACCTTCAACAAGCCTGTTGCAAACGAGGCTGTTGCCTTCATCTCAGGTGAGGGGTGCGAGGATGTCCAGTTGACCAATGCAGGTTATGTCGATGAGGAGAAGAAGGTCATCAAGTTTGAGTTCACAAACAAGGTTCCGACCAACCTCAATGGTGACTATGTAATTCTCGTTGACAGGCTGAAGGCTAAGTCAGAGCAGAGCGACAAGGCTGCCACCGGTGCAGAACAGGGTCCGAGCTTCAAGATCAACATTTCTTACGGCGAGCCCGATGTTACCGTTCCCGGTTCAGCTAAGACCAACTATGACAAGCTTGTCAAGTCTTACAATGCTGCTGACGAGCAGATTGTCAAGGGTGAGAGCGATCTCGCCAACTATGGTGGTACTGCTTTCGAGGCATTCCAGGCTCTCGTTGCTCAGTATGAGCCGACTGCTTTCCTGAAGAACAACACTTCACCGAAGGCTTATACCGCTGCTTCAAAGGCTCTTGATGATGCTACCACAGAGATCAAGGCTCGTTTTGCTAATGTTGACGCTCTGAAGTCAATTCTTGACAAGTCAGATGTTCTCCTTGCAGATTATGCTGACAAGTTCGGCTCATATTCAGAGTATGCTGATCTCTACGCTAAGGTTGCAGATGCTAAGGCTGTATCTGTTCCTTCAACCAGCAATGCTGACATTCAGGCACTCGTTGACGGCTTGACCGCTTCTTACGATGACGCTGACGCTGTTATCCAGACAGTCCTGGTTACTACCGATCAGATCAACAAGCTGTATGATCTTGCCAAGTCTCTGGATGCTTCTCTCGGTGTCAAGTATGCTGACGCTGTGACAGCTGCCGTTTCTGACGATCAGGATCTTGCACAGATTCTCAAGCTCGAGGCTACCAAGGCTCTCTACACCCAGATTGTTGCCGGAAGTACAGATACAGTTGACGTAACCGGTTTCATCACCAACCCGACTCTCTACACCACAGCTCTTCTTGACAAGGATGTTCAGTACTACTATTACAACTGGGGTGATCCGCACGACAAGTGGAGAGTTATTTACACAACCGATGATGGTACAAACTCTATCTTCCCGGGCTGGAATCTTGTAAACAAGTCTGGTAACCTCCATGTTGCTAACGGTCCTTGGGGCGGTGGCAATGGTGATCAGGGTTACTATGCAAAGGCAGAGGGCTTTGCTGTAGCAGGTCACCTTGCAGCTGACTGGTCAACCGACTTCAGACTTACACAGACTGTTGAGGATCTGCCCGCAGGTATTTACTCTCTTGGTGTAAACTACGGTGGTGGTGAGAACAATAAGGCTAAGCAGTGCCTTATCGCCGACAATTTTGTCAAGGCTGACTCCGTTGCTGCTGATCCCGGTCAGTATCAGGCTCCGATTTCTGTTGACAGTGTTGTCATTGGCAGCTCTATGAAGATTACGGCTGTTCACACTGGCGGTAACTTCTGGTCAAGACTTGACAACTTCAGCCTGAAGTTCACAGGCAAGCTTGATAACTACAATTATGTGATGGCTATCGCCGGTCTTGAGGAGGAAATCACCAAGGTTGCTCCGCTGGAGAGCGATCAGTCTGTCAAGTTCTATGACATGAACGGTATCGAGATTCCTGCTCCTGAGAAGGGCCGCATCTCAATCCGCGTATCCAATGGCGTAGCTACCAAGGTATTTGAATAACTAAGGTTAGACTTATATCTGATAAATTGATAGCGGGGAGATTGCCTCCCCGCTATTTTTTTTGCTATATATAGTTCTTTCGGTATTTTTTATTATTTTTGTGCAATTTGATAAAAATTCATACACTGTTATTTATGGCAAATCAGTCTTCAGGTCTTGGTGAAGCTCAGGGCTACTACAAGTTAAACTGGCTTCAGCGTATAGGCTTCGGTTCGGGTGACATGGCCCAGAACCTTATTTATCAGACAATAAGTATCTGGCTTCTTTTCTTCTACACAAACGTCTTCGGTTTACCGGCAGGGGTGGCTGCAACTATGTTCCTTGTGGTACGTCTTGTAGATGTCCTGTGGGATCCGGTTGTTGGCGCAATGATAGACAAGAATCATCCTAAACTTGGCAAATACCGCTCTTGGCTTATTTTCGGAGGTATTCCACTTACCGGTCTTGCGATTCTCTGTTTCTGGAATGGTGTACATGACCATAAACTTCTTTACGCTTACCTGACTTATGTCGGTATGTCTATGTGCTATACGCTTGTGAACGTTCCGTATGGCGCAATCAATTCTTCTCTTACGCGCGATACAAACGAAATCACCATATTGACTTCGACCCGTATGTTCATGGCTAACCTTGGCGGTCTCATCGTAAAGACTGTTCCTCTGATTGTTGCTGGAGTTTTTCTCTCTCAGCAGGGTACCAAGTTCAATGGGATAGGTGATTTTGTAAAGAAAACTGCTGCCAGCGACAACATCCTGAAGAGCCCTGATTCCGCTCATGCGTGGTTTGTTACGATGCTCATTTTCGCTCTTGCCGGTCTGGTTTTCCTTATTTTCTGCTTCACTCAGTCGAAGGAGAAGGTAGTCATGGACGAAAAAGAGGCTGCAAACGTCAAGGCTTCTGACCTCTTTACAGAGTTTGTCAGAAACAGACCGCTCCGTATCCTTGCATTCTTTTTTATCACAGCTTTCGCTATGATGAGTATAAGCAATGCTGCTGACTCATATTATATGACTTATAATCTTCATGCCAACTCTGGCCAGACGACACTTTTCATGTGGCTCGGAACTATTCCGGCATTCATTTTCATGCCTCTTGTTCCAGCAATCAAGAAGAAGGTCGGCAAGAACGGAATGT
Source organism: Bacteroidaceae bacterium (assembly GCA_017615835.1). Taxonomy (GTDB): domain Bacteria; phylum Bacteroidota; class Bacteroidia; order Bacteroidales; family Bacteroidaceae; genus Colenecus. Next base: position 366,709 of record JAFZZI010000007.1, read on the forward strand.
TCTACCTTTTCCTTTCATGCGCCATTGTCGGTATGGCATTACAGTATATTTTTACCCAGACGGCACTCTTTGAGGGTAAGTTCTGGCTCCTCTACTGCGTCCAGTTTATCAAGTCAACCGGTATCATCGTTGCTACAGGTTACATGTGGGCTCTCGTTCCCGAAGTCGTGGCTTATGGCGAGTTCACTACAGGCCGCCGTATCGCCGGTATCGTCAATGCCCTGACTGGAATCTTCTTCAAGGCAGGAATGGCTCTTGGCGGTGTCGTCCCGGGTCTTGTAATAGCAGCAGTAGGTTTCTACCGTCCCCAGGAAAAATCGATGGCTGAACTTGTAACGGACGAATCGGCCAAGGTTACTCAGATAGTAGCTTCTGCCAATGGATCAACCTCTTCTTTGCAGTCTTCATACGATGCCTTGATGTTTGCTGCCTCAGACACTTTGTCGGGATCTCTCCAGTCTTATGCAGAGAGCGTCAATGCAAAGGCAATCTCGTTCTTTGAGGCTGCAAAACAGGCAGACAGCAGTATGGGCTCTGCTTCGAAGGAGGTAAGCAAGGTGCTAGGAAAGTTGAAGAAAGATTCTAAACAGATTGTAAAGCAGACCGGTGAATTGGTCAAGTATTCTACGACCTTGACAAAGAACGGTGAGAGTTATCCTGCAAGCGCCGTTGCCTCGTTGATGAAGGAGCCTGTCCAGACTTCTTTGGCAAAGCAGGGAATTCTGTGGCTGGTAACAATTATTCCTGCCATACTACTGATGCTTGCTATCTGGATTATCAGCAAATATGAACTCTCCGATGAAAAGATGGATGAGATAAACGCTGCCATTGAAGCTAAGGCTGCCAATGAGAAATAACAGTCTCTTGATGTGACTGAAAAAGGGGCTGCGGTTTCTCGGAGCCCCTTTTAATTATGCTTGCATTCTTTAAGAACAATAGACATTTGTTATTCAAGAATAATGCAATAAAATAGTAACTTTGCGGAACAGAACAATAATCTTTTCAAACAAATGGCAGGTATTAAGAAAATATCGTCAGCACTGATTTCGGTGTATCATAAAGACGGGCTTGATGAGATAGTTTCTATGCTTCATGCTGAAGGAGTGAGGCTTATTTCAACGGGTGGTACGCAGCGTTTCATCGAGTCTCTCGGTGTGCCTTGTGATGCAGTTGAGGATCTGACTGGTTATCCTTCTATTCTGGGAGGTAGAGTCAAAACGCTTCATCCAAAGGTCTTTGGCGGTATTCTCTGCCGTAGGGAAGAAGAGTCTGATATGTTGCAGACCGTTAATTATGAGATTCCGGAAATTGATCTGGTCATAGTTGACCTTTATCCTTTTGAGGACACGGTGGCAAGTGGCGCGTCGCATCAGGATATTATTGAAAAGATAGATATTGGCGGAATATCCCTGATAAGGGCCGGAGCCAAGAATTACAATGATGTCGTGATAGTCGCCAGCAAGGCACAGTATCAGCCTCTTTCAGATATTCTTAAGAATAACGGAGCCCAGACAACACTTGAGCAGCGCCGTTGGTTTGCCAAGGAGGCCTTTGCCGTATCGTCACGCTACGACAGCGCGATATATAATTACTTCGGTGCAGGAGAGGACGGCCATTTCCGTTATGCAGTTGATGACCATAAACCTTTGCGTTACGGTGAGAATCCTCATCAGAAAGCGTTGTTCTATGGTGATTTTGATTCAATGTTCGACCAGCTCCACGGAAAGGAAATCTCATATAACAACTTGTTGGATATCACTGCAGCCGTTGAACTGATTGATGAATTTGAAGAGACTACTTTCGCAATTCTGAAGCACAATAATGCATGCGGCCTGGCTTCGCGTCCCGTTTTGCTCGATGCATGGAAGGCTGCATTGGCAGGTGACCCTGTTTCTGCTTTCGGCGGAGTGCTGATAACGAATACTGTTGTTGACAAGGATACCGCCGAGGCCGTTAACGAACTGTTTTTTGAGGTAATAATTGCTCCTGACTATGATTTTCAGGCTTTGGAAATTCTTGGTCAGAAAAAGAACCGCATAATTCTTGTCCGCAAGGAGCAGTCTCTTCCCAAGATACAGTTCCGAACTGCTTTGAATGGTATATTGGTACAGGATAAGGATTCAAAGGTTGAAACTCCCGATGACTTGCGCCTTGTTACTTCACGCAAGCCCTCTGACGATGAGATTCAGGATATGCTGTTTGCCAACAAGATTGTAAAGAACAGCAAGAGTAACTCTATTGTCTTTGCAAAGAATCGTCAGCTCATTGCCAGTGGAGTTGGTCAGACTTCGAGGGTTGACGCTCTGAAACAGGCTGTCGAGAAGGCTCATTCTTTCGGCTTTGACCTCAATGGAGCTTCTATGGCCAGTGATGCTTTCTTCCCGTTCCCTGACTGTGTGGAACTTGCTGATGAGGCCGGTGTGAAGAATGTTATTCACCCGGGAGGTTCAATTCGCGATGAGCAGTCTATAGAGTATTGCGAAAATCATGAAATGACAATGGTCATAACCGGATTCCGCCATTTCAAACATTAATAACAAATAACACAACTGCAAGGTGGGACTTTTTTCATTAACTCAGGAGTTGTCGATGGATCTTGGCACAGCCAACACCATCATTATGTACAACGACAAGATAGTTGTCAACGAGCCGTCGATTGTTGCTCTTGACAAGAAAACCGAGAAGACCATTGCGGTCGGTTCAAAGGCAAAACTGATGCAGGATAAGGCTTCTGAAGACCTTATCAAAGTGGTGCGCCCGTTGCGCGACGGTGTTATAGCAGACTTCTATGCATGTGAACAGATGATTCGTGGCTTGGTCGGTATGGTTAATATGGGTCACCGCCTGTTTACTCCTTCCTTCAAGATGGTTATTGGTGTTCCCTCCGGCAGCACTGAGGTGGAACTCCGTGCCGTGCGTGATTCTGCAGAACATGCCGGAGGACACGAGGTGTATCTTTTGTACGAACCTATGGCTGCAGCCATTGGGATAGGACTTGATGTTGAAGCACCGGAGGGCAATATGATTGTTGATATAGGAGGCGGCAGTACCGAGATTGCCGTTATCTCGCTAGGTGGCATTGTGACGAACAGTTCTATTCGCGTTGCCGGCGATGACTTCACTGCCGATATTCTTGAGTATATGGGACGTCAGCATAATGTCAGGGTAAGTGAGCGTATGGCCGAACGTATCAAGATAAATGTCGGTTCTGCACTGACAGATCTTGGCGAGGAGGCACCGGAGGACTATATCGTCTATGGCCCGAACAAGATAACCGCACTTCCGATGTCAGTTCCTGTCTGTTATCAGGAGATTGCTCATTGCCTTGACCGTTCTATCAACAAGATAGAGTCTGCTATCCTGACAGCACTTGAGCACACTCCGCCCGAACTATATGCAGACATTGTGCACAATGGTATATATCTTGCGGGAGGCGGAGCCCTGTTGCGTGGCTTGAGCAAGCGTCTGACCGACAAGATCAACATTCCTTTCCATGTTGCTGACGAGCCCCTTCTCAGCGTTGCCAAGGGAACAGGTGTGGCTCTCAAGAATGCTGAACGATTCACTTTCCTTATGAGATAAATCCGTATCCGTGCGCTCGCCTCTCGATTTCCTCGTTAAGTTGCGGTACCTGATGCTGTTTCTTGCGTTGGAGGCGGTTTGCATGATACTTTTGCATCGTCATGCGACCATGCGTGACAATGTTGTGTTTACTACGGCTGGAACTGTTTCCGGTTTTGTAAACAGAGTATCCTCGTCTGTTTCCAGTTACTTTAGTCTTCGGAAGGAGAATGACCGGCTGTCATCTGAGATTGCTTCTCTCAGGTCGCAGTTATATGAATTGCGCGATTCAGCCGAGGTAGCAAGTCTTCCGGATGCAGGGGAAGGCTTTGCTGTTGCCAGAGTCATAAATAACACAATCAACCGTCAGCAGAATTTTATCACTATAGATAAGGGTTCCGGTGATGGAATAGCTGAAGGTATGGGCGTCTGCGGTCTTGACGGTGTAGTTGGAGTCGTATACAAAGTGAGCCGCGGCTATGCTCTCGTTATGCCTCTGCTCAACAGGAACAGTCATATAAGCTGCAAGGTGATTGGTCAGGAAACCTTTGGCTTTCTCAGTTGGAACGGCGGCGATCCTCATATAGCAAATCTTATTGACCTTCCTTCCCGCTCGGGCGTTGCAGTCGGCGATACAGTCCTGACCAGCGGTTATTCTTCCATTTTTCCAAAAGGGCTTCCGATAGGGAAGATATGCTCTGTAAATAACGATGAAATCGGCAATCCTGAAGTCTTTGTCGAACTTGCGACAGACTTTAGCAGATTGAACTACGTATATGTCAATACGAATACTGTTCCCGATGATCTGTCTGAAATAAGCGATTGGTAATATGGAAAAGTTCTTTAAGAGACTGACCGCTTGTCTGCTGCTTCTGTTTGTTCAGATACTCCTTTTGAACCGGTTGATAATAATGGGCCATATTGTACCGTTCGCATACTTTATGCTGGTACTGATTCTTGACTCAGACGTATCGTCTTCTAAGCGCATGATTTGGGGGTTTGCCATGGGACTTGTTGTGGATGTTTTCATGAATACTCCCGGGCTTCAGGCTTCGGTAATGACTTTGTTGGCATATATACAACGTTATCTTTTGCGTCTTTTCGTCTCTTTTGACCGTCGTGACAGACTTGAGCCGGGTGTGGTCTCGATGGGCATGCGTTACTATTCATTTTATCTGATCTTAGGTTCCTTTGTATTCAATTCGGGCTACTACCTCCTTGTCACCTCTCTGAATGACGGCTGGAAGTATCTGCTGGTTGAGGTACTGTTAGGAACTGCTATTTCTGTACTTATGATGCTGGTTTTCGAATACCTGTTCAGGAGAAACATTAGGAGAAGGTTAAGGTGAAGTATCACGGATTCGATAATCGCAGGTATGTGTTCAGTGCAATGGTAATCGTTGTTGTGCTTACCTACATCATACGGCTCTTTTATCTGCAGGTTCTCAGTACAGAATACCGTGATTCTGCAAAAAGTAATGCTTTCCTGAAGCGAACCCTTCTTCCGGAACGTGGTGCCATCTATGACAGGCAGGGTCGTATGCTTGTCGGCAACCAGTCTTCATTCGATGTAATGGTTGTCATGCGAAATGTCAGGAATCTGGATACTCTGCGCTTTTGCAATACGCTTGACATTACTGTCGATGAGTTCAGGAATCGCATGGCAGACATCCGCAACACCCGCAAGAATCCAGGCTATTCCAGTTATGTCGGGCAGGTGTTTATGAATCAGCTGACCCTTGAAGAGATTTCACGACTCAGAGAGAGTCTATATCTCTTTCCTGGCTTTTCCATTCAGAGCAACAGTTTCAGACAGTACCGGTATTCGGCTGCAGCCCATTTACTCGGCGATATGGGAGAAGTTTCTAAAAGCGAGATGGAGAGTGATCCTTACTATTCCAGAGGCGATTTCATCGGAAAACAAGGCGTAGAAAAACAGTATGAAACTTATCTGCGTGGAGTCAAGGGGACCGAAATACTTCTTCGAGATGCAGTCGGCCGCATCCAAGGCCACTATCTTGACGGCGCTCTGGATCGTCCGTCTGTTCCCGGAAGCAGTATTACCCTTTCGATTGACATAGAATTGCAGATGCTTGGCGAGCGTCTGATGAAAAACAAGATTGGCAGTATCGTCGCCATCGAGCCTTCAACCGGTGAGGTTCTTTGCATGGTGTCTTCTCCTACTTACGATCCGTCAGATCTTGTCGGACGTCACCGTAGTGCCAATTACGGCCAGCTTTCATCAACTTGGTCAAAACCTTTGCTCAACCGTACAATCATGGGCACTTACCCTCCCGGTTCGACTTTCAAGACTGCTCAGGCATTGACAATGTTGCAGGAAGGCATAATAACCACCGAAACTCTGTTTCCTTGTTCCAGAGGCTTCGTCTTCAGGAATCTCAGGGTAGGATGCCATTCTCATCCTTCACCATTACGGTTGCGTGAGGCAATAGCCACGTCATGTAACGGCTATTTCTGTTGGGGGTATTACCGTTTCATAGGTTCTGACAAATACAAGTCACCGCAGGAAGCTCTTACCGTCTGGAAGGACTATATGGTTGCGATGGGGTTCGGTTATACCTTGGGCATAGACCTTCCGGGCGAGAAACGCGGAATGATACCTAATGCCCAATACTACGATAAGGCCTATGGCAGGCATTGGAACGGCCTGACCATAATCAGCAATTCAATCGGACAGGGTGAGATAACCCTGACTCCTTTACAGATAGCCAACCTTGGAGCCACCATAGCCAACAGAGGCTGGTTCTATACCCCTCACGTAGTCAAGGCCATTGAGGACAACGAGATTGATTCGACATATAAGGTTCGTCATTCTACAGGCATCGACAGACAGAACTATGAGTATGTAGTTGAAGGAATGCGCCAGTCTGTTATCAGCGGGACATGTGTATCAGCCGCTTCAGGCGATTATATAGTCTGCGGAAAGACAGGGACTGCCGAGAACAGAGGGCATGATCATTCTGTCTTCATGGGATTTGCTCCGATGGAAAACCCTCGCATAGCTATTGCCGTATATGTTGAGAACGGTGGCTTCGGAGCCGTTTATGGCGTTCCCATCGGTGCTTTGATGATGGAACAGTTCATCAACGGTTATTTGTCGGAGGCTAGTCTTGCGAAAGCCGAACAGATGGAAAACCGTATTGTAACATACGATGAACAGGAAAGATAGAGTTTGGAACAAGTTGGACTGGACAACCGTAGTGTTGTTCCTGGTCTTGCTGACATGCGGATGGCTAAGTATCTGTGGAGCAGGATACAGTTTTGACAGTTCTACTTTGTTTGACTTTTCCTCACGCTCTGGAAAGCAGTTGGTATGGATTGCCTGTTCCTTCGTGCTGGCAGTCGTCGTACTCTCTTTCAATCAGAACGTCTACCGTACTTACTCCTATGTATTTTATGCTCTGATTCTCTTTCTTTTGTTCATTACCATATTTCTGGCAAAAGATATAAAAGGGTCCCGCTCATGGCTGGATCTTGGCCCTGTCAGTTTTCAGCCTGCCGAGTTTGCCAAATTTGCTACTGCTATTGCCCTTGCCCGATTTATCGATGAATTCGGCTTTGACAGTCACAAAATCAGGGATCTGCTCCGGACTTCACTCTTCTTCATCGTTCCGTTGGTCCTCATAATCTGCGAGAAAGAAACTGGTACAGCGCTTGTATTTTTGGCATTCTTCCTGGTGTTGTACAGAGAAGGTATGAACGGACTCCTTCTGTTCTCGTGCTTTTGTGCAGTTCTTTTCTTTGTGATTGGAATAAAGTATTGGAATGAACCTGTAGCTTCAATGCCATTCAATGTCGGACCTTTCACGGTTCTGACGCTTATTCAACTCTTTACTTCCATAATACTTTGGACCTTTGTTGCCGACAGGCGCATAGGGCGTGTCACGCTATTGATAGGATTAGGGTCAACCGTCCTTGGGCTGATGGTTTCATTTCTTGTACTGCCTTTCAAAGTCACTGCCCTGCAATTGATATCCATTGCAGCCATTGTCTTGTACCTTGTATACCAAGCCACGAAGAATCTGGTCAAGGAATGCATTGTGGCAATTCTTTTTGCCTCTCTTTCAACGCTCTATCTCTTCTCCTGCAATTTCGTTTTCGACCATATCCTTCAACCTCATCAACAAACCCGGATAAATATCATTCTGGGGATTGAAGACGATCCGTATGGTGCCGGATACAACGTAAACCAGTCCAAGATAGCAATAGGTTCGGGCGGATTATTGGGAAAAGGTTTCCTCAAGGGAACCCAGACAAAGCTCAAGTACGTTCCTGAACAGGATACCGACTTTATTTTTTGTACAATAGGTGAGGAGCAGGGATTCAAAGGCACCGCCTTCATCCTTCTCCTCTATGCGACCTTTATTCTAAGGCTCGTCCGGCTCTCCGAACGTCAATCCTCAGTTTTTGGACGGGTATTCGGATACTCTGTCGCCAGCATCTTCCTTTTTCACCTTTTCATTAACGTCGGAATGGTTATTGGAATTACCCCTGTAATTGGAATTCCGTTGCCGTTCTTCAGTTATGGAGGTTCTTCCCTCTGGGGCTTTACCCTCCTTCTTTTTGTTTTTTTGCGCATCGACAGCGAGCGGACCTCCCGATTCTGAACGGGGCCTGTTCCTGTGCTTTTTTTTCTTTTTTCTGTCGAAGCGTGTCAGACCCTCTTCGTCCAGGATATCCGCTTTGGGGAAAGTATCCAATTCTGCTCCGTCCTCACTCAGTGAGCGCGGCTTGATACCTTTCTTGTTCAGGGAAATGACCTCCATGGCCCTGTCCGCAGGAATAGTCACAAGATTTGCAGCAAACACTTTGTCTGTTGAATATGAAATCTGACGGGCTAGAATATCCGCCTTGAAGAAGTGGTACGTGTTGTCTTGTGTCTCAAGATCTATGTCGCGCGAAGGGAAATGTTTCTGAACTTCGACGTAAGCATCCACCTCATAGTTCAGACAGCATTTCAACTTGGCGCATTGGCCCGCCAGTTTCTGCGGATTCATCGACAGATCCTGGAATCTGGCCGCACCCGTTGATACTGATATAAAACTGGTCATCCATGTTGCACAGCACAACTCTCGTCCACAGGGGCCTATTCCACCGATGCGTCCGGCTTCCTGTCGGGCTCCGATTTGTTTCATCTCAATGCGCACTCGGAAAGCTTCGGCCAGAACCTTTATCAATTGGCGGAAATCCACGCGCCCGTCAGCTATATAGTAGAAAATAGCCTTACCTCCGTCTCCCTGATACTCCACATCGCCAATCTTCATCTCAAGACCCAGATTCTTAGCTATCTGTCGGCTGCGTATCATTGTGTCGTGTTCGCGGGATTTTGCCTCTTCGTACTTCTCCAAATCAACCTGGCGAGCTTTCCTATAGATGCGTTTTATCTCCACATCCGGTTTCAGGCGGGCTTTCTTCATCTGCAGCAGAACCAGACGCCCTGTCATCGATACCGTGCCGATGTCATGTCCCGGGTTTGCCTCGACAGCCACCACATCACCCTTTTCAAGGGGCAGTTTGTTTGAATTCAGGAAGAACCCCTTACGGGTGTTCTTGAATTGGACTTCAACATAGTCGGTATCATCTCCTGATCCGGGAACTCCTTCAAGGTAGTTGTATGAGTTGAGTTGTCCGACATGACGGCTGCAACCCTTGCAACTGATGCCTCCGCTTCCTGTGTTCAATATGTAGTCTTTCATAATTATTGTTTTAAAAGCATAATCAGCTTAAGAAAAAAGTCCATAAAAACCATCTTGGGATTAACGTTCTGTTCAATATGCTTCTGGCATTCGGAAAGTTCAAATGAGATTCCCTCAATATTCCTTTCGTTGACAAAAGGGGAAAACTTCGAAGAGAAAGCCCTTTCTTCGGGAGTCATGTACGTCAGTTCGGGACAGTTCAGATTGTTGATGAAATTTTCGCGTACCAGTCGCTGGCTGTACGTGAGAAAGTTCTTCTGCCACTCACGCCCTTTTTCGGAAATCTCCTTGACCAGTGAGAATAACTCTTTCAGCTTGCGGCCGTATGCCAGACGCATCATCTGTATGAATATGTTTAGGAATTCCTGGCTGTTTTCATCGATTCGCATCGTCTGCAGTGCCTTCAGCCAGCTTCCGTCGCTCAGGTGTGCCAACTCTATGGCCTGCCTGGCGTCAAGCATGTATCCTTTTCCCTGAAGTTTCCTTGATATCTCCTCGTACGGAACAGGAAGGAACACCACGCTCTGAGTACGACTGACAATAGTGTCTATTATCTGTTCAGGATTGTCAGAGACTAGGATGAAAACTGTCTGAGGGGCAGGTTCTTCCAACAGTTTCAGCAATTTGTTGGCGCAAGTAATATGCATTTTCTCCGGTTTCCAGAGAATAACAACCTTGTATCCTCCCTGGCTTGAAGTCAGTTGTAGTTTATGAATTACAGCTTCGCTCTCCTCAGTATAGATCATTGCCTGCTTGTTGTCTGCGTCCAGCGCTTCCAGCCACTCGTCATATCCGAAGTAGTCGTGAGTCAGCAGGAACTCGCGCCAGCGTCCCATCTCGTCATCGCAAAGAGTCTTTTTGCCGGACGTCTTGCTGCGGTTTATCACCGGAAATACGAAATGCAGGTCGGGATGAATCAGTTTGTTCATCTTCACGCACGAAGGACAACGGCCGCAAGCATCTCCGTTTTCAGGGTGGTTGCACAACAGATAACGGGCAAAAGCGAGGGCTGTCTGCATCTTGCCCGTCCCTTCGCGCCCTCTGAAAAGAAGCGCATGGGGTACGGTCCCTTTGTCGGCATCAGCTACAAGTTTACTGATTACCTCCTCCTGTCCGACAACATCCCTGAAGAACATCATTTACTTAAAGCAGTTTGGCTTCAGTTGCTTGAAGAAATCATTTCCCTTGTCATCCACAAGAATAAATGCCGGGAAATCTTCCACCTCAATTTTCCAGATTGCTTCCATGCCCAGCTCGGGATATTCAACACACTCGATAGACTTAATGTTGTTCTGTGCCAGGATTGCTGCCGGACCACCTATTGAACCCAGATAGAATCCTCCGTGTTTCTTGCAGGCATCCGTTACACACTGCGCGCGGTTACCCTTTGCCAGCATGATCAGGCTTCCGCCGTTATCTTGGAACTCGTCAACATATGGATCCATTCTTCCGGCAGTAGTCGGCCCCATCGAACCACAGGCCATGCCTTCCGGAGTCTTAGCCGGACCTGCATAATAAATTGGATGATCCTTCATGTATTGCGGCATGCCTTCGCCGGCATCCAGACGAGCCTTCAACTTGGCATGGGCAATGTCCCGCCCTACAATGATTGTCCCGTTAAGGCTCAGACGGGTACCTATAGGATACTTCGTCAGAATCTTGCAGACATCAGCCATAGGTTGGTTAAGGTCAATCTTCACGGCATCGCCTTCACCAGCCTTGCGCAACTCTTCTGGAATCAGTTCGTACGGTTTGTCATCCATCTTCTCAATCCAGATGCCCTCTCTGTTGATCTTGCACTTGATGTTGCGGTCGGCAGAACAACTCACGCCAAGACCTATCGGGCAACTTGCTCCATGTCGTGGCAGACGTATTACGCGTATGTCGTGGGCCATATACTTACCGCCGAACTGAGCTCCCAGACCAATGTTCCAGGCCTCTTTCAGCAATTGCTTCTCCAACTCAATGTCTCGGAAAGCACGGCCTGTAATATCGCCTGTTACAGGCAGGCTGTCATAATAGTGTGTCGATGCCAGTTTCACTGTCAGGAGATTCTTCTCGGCGCTTGTTCCGCCAATCACTATAGCAATATGATAGGGTGGGCAGGCAGCAGTACCCAGACTCTTCATCTTCTCCACCAGGAATGGAATCAGCGTCCCCGGATTCTGTATTCTCGCCTTCGTCTCCTGATACAGATATGTCTTGTTGGCTGAGCCGCCGCCCTTTGTTACGCAGAGGAATCTGTACTCCATGCCCTCTGTCGCCTCGATGTCAATCTGAGCCGGAAGATTACACTTTGTGTTTACCTCCTCGTACATAGAGAGTGGGGCATTCTGCGAATAGCGCAGGTTCTCCTCTGTATAAGTCTTGAATACGCCGAGCGACAGAGCCTCCTCGTCACAGTAGCCCGTCCATACCTGTTGCCCCTTTTCACCGTGGATTATTGCTGTTCCGGTATCCTGACACAGAGGCAGCTTCCCCTTTGCTGATACCTCGGCATTGCGTAGGAACGTCAGAGCCACATACTTATCGTTTTCGCTTGCTTCCGGATCCTTCAGAATCTTCGCTACCTGTTCATTGTGTGAGCGGCGCAGCAGGAAACTTACATCCCTGAAAGCTGCGTTAGCCATGGCAGTCAGCCCTTCCTTCTTTATTTTCAGAATAGGCTTGCCCTCGAACTCGCTTACGCTCACATAATCCTTGGTAAGCAGGTAGTACTCCGTCTCGTCCTTGCCGAGCTGAAACATCGGCGCATACTTGAAATTATCCATTTCGTCTGTTTTTAGTTGTCCTCTATCGGGTAAAGAAAATCATTGTACGGATATTTTTGCACATGCAGTTCCCTGACTCTGTCATAAAGCAGGGCTCTAAGTGCATCAAGGTTGGTCCTTTGAGTTGCAGAAATGAAAATACAGTCGGTGCCCAGACGTGCCATCCACGTATTCATCAATTCTTCCTTCGACACGTTCTCCTTTGTTGGGGGAGTAAGGTCATCTGACTCCTTCTCCACCCAAGTGTAAGCATCGAGTTTGTTGAAAACCACCATCGAAGGCTTTTCAGAGCACCCCAAATCTCCCAAGGTCTTTTCAACCACCTTCATCTGTTCTTCAAAATCGGGGTGGGATACATCTACTACATGTACCAGCAGGTCGGCCTCACGCACTTCGTCAAGAGTGGACTTGAACGATTCCACTAGATCGGTCGGAAGCTTGCGTATGAAACCCACTGTGTCAGAAAGCAGGAACGGCAGATTCTCCACGACCACCTTCCTGACTGTAGTATCCAGTGTCGCGAACAGTTTGTTTTCAGCGAAAACCTCACTTTTAGACAGAAGATTCATAATTGTCGATTTCCCCACGTTCGTGTAGCCAACAAGAGCAACCCTTATCAGGCGTCCTCTGTTCTTGCGCATCGTAGCTTTCTGCCTGTCGATGTCAGCCAGTTGCTGCTTCAGCCAGCTTATCCTCTTTGTGATTATTCGCCGGTCCATCTCCAACTGAGTTTCGCCCGGACCTCTCAAACCTACCATTCCCTTTCCGCCGCCGGCACCCGAGCCACCTCCCTGGCGCTCGAGATGTGTCCACATCCTATGCAGACGGGGTAACAGATATCTGTACTGTGCCAGTTCCACCTGAGTCTTTGCGTGAGCAGTCTGTGCCCTCATTGCGAAAATATCCAGAATCAGCGATGTCCTGTCAAGAACCTTCGTCTGAAGCGCCTGCTCTATTGCAGAAATCTGTTTCGACGACAGTTCATCGTCAAAAATGGCCATTCCCACATCCTGGTCCTGGTCTTTCATCTGATCGATATATGCTCTGATCTCTTCCAGCTTGCCCTTTCCCACGTATGTCACAGGATTTGGCTGTTCTACCTTCTGGGTAAAGCGTCTCATCACACTCACGCCAGCGGTATCGGCCAGGAACTCCAGTTCGTCAAGGTATTCGGCAGTCTTTCGCTCATCCTGTTCCTGAGTGGTCAGGCCCACGATTATCGCGCTTTCCGAAGTCTCTTTTCTCTCAAGATTGAACTCTTTCATCTCTGCTTCGTCTCCTTAACATGTCCGGAGTCTGCTCCAGCCAGCACGATTACTATTTCTCCCTTGGGCTCTTTTTCTGTGTAATGTCCGAGCACCTCACGTAAGGTTCCCCTTACGCATTCCTCGTGAATTTTCGATATCTCGCGGCTTACCGACACCTGTCTCTCAGGACCAAACGTGGTCAGAAACTGTGAGAGAGTCTTCACCAGTCGGTATGGCGATTCATAGAAAATCATGGTTCTCTGTTCTGACTTCAATGCCTCGAGCCTTGACGTACGTCCCTTCTTTTGGGGCAGGAATCCCTCGAAACAGAACCTGTCGCATGGCAGTCCCGAGCAGACCAGCGCAGGAATCAAGGCTGTCGCTCCCGGAAGACATTCCACTGTAACGCCCCTCGATGCGCACTCTCTTACCAGCAGGAATCCCGGATCTGAAACGCCTGGAGTTCCCGCATCACTCACCAAAGCAACGTTTTCGCCTGCCTCGATGCGTTCAGCGATGCCGGAAACAGTTGAATGTTCGTTGAATTTGTGGTGCGACTGCATGGGCCTGCTTATCTCATAGTGTTTCAGCAGGATGCCGCTGGTGCGCGTGTCCTCTGCCAGAATCAGGTCAGCCTCCCTGAGGACTTTCAGGGCCCGGAAGGTGATATCTTCCATATTGCCAACCGGAGTCGGAACTATATACAGTTTGCCTGCGGCCATTATACGGTTTCTGTTACGAATAGCAAAAATAATAAATTCCGGTTATATTGCCGAGCCCTCCATACGCATTTGTAAGATTTATCAGGATACTCTGTTATTCACCGTAGTTTTTCCGTATCTTCGCGATGGATAAAGCGACTTTTCCCGATGAGAGCCAAGTCAAGATTCTGGGAGTACTTTTTCGTATTCATTTTCTTTGCATGCTGCTGGATGTGGCTTGCCTTTGCCATCCCCAGTCTCGTGGAATTCAAGGAACATGTAAGTGCCTTCATCTTCGGCCCTCAACTGATTTCCAACTATATCTCAAAACCGGCATTCTTATCCGTTTTAACCGGCGATTTCCTTACTCAGTTCTTCTATCTTCACAAGTATGCCGGTCCAACCGTCATGACTATTCTATATGTCATTCTATGGTTGGGACTGACCAGGTCTTTCATTCTCTGCGGTGCCGGCAAGGCGGCCTGCCACACGGCTCTTCTCCCTGTCGCTGTCGAGATGTTCCTTGCCAACTACATCAATTACCCGGTATCAGCAACCGTGGCATCTGTCTTGTCCGTCTGGACGGCTTTATTCTGTATGAAAGCCGGCAAAGAACGCTTGCGTATTATGCTTTTCCTGCTTGCGATGGTGGTCTCCTATCATCTTGTCTGTGGGGCCTATACTATAGTACTGCTGTTTTTGTACGGACTCTTCTACCGCCGCAAACCTGTAGTCGTTGCTGTGGGCATTGCAGCAGTAGTATTAGGAATGACAATATCCGGCCTTTGCTGCAATCTCTCGCTTGTCGGAACAGTCCTTTATCCCGTTGTTCCCGGATACAAGTTGCCCAATACGGCTTTCTTTCTGCTTATCCCGTCTATAGTTCTCGTTTCGGGACTCTTCAGCCTCATATTAAGGCCATGGCTTGGCATTCTTACCACCACTCTTGCGTTCTTCGCTTCGTTGTATACGAGTTACGACTACACGACCGAGTACATGGTCACTATGAATATCCATGCCGGTCGCCGCAATTGGGAAAAAGTATGGCAGATGGCTGTAGAAGCGCCTGATGATTATTTCTACGGTTACTTTTACCGCAACCTCTGTCTTGCCCGTGAAGGTTGTTTGCCAGATCGCCTGCTTGACTATCAGCAAATACCTGAAGGAGGCATGAATGTCCCAGTCTCTCAGGGTATGGACTACCTCTGGTACTTTGCCAGCGTCGATCAGCTCATGGAGGTAGGTGACATTTCCCAAGCCACCGGCTGTGCTCTCCTTTGTCAGACCATCATGCCCGGAGGACATTCCACCCACATGTTGCGCCGTCTCGCCGAACTGTCAATGATTGCGGGAGACACAGATGTTGCCCGAAAATACCTCGGGATACTTTCTCACAACCTGGTCCATCGCCAGTGGGCACGACAAATGTCAGAGTATCTTGATAAAGGTGAAATACCCGATGAACTCGAACATTTCCGCCGTATCAGTTCCAAAACAGACCATATTTTCCTTCAGAGCGACTGGGAAGGCTCCCTGCTAAGTCTGACAGCAACGAGCCCAGACAACAGAACAGCCTTGGACTACCTGCTCTGCTCATATCTGCTCGCTAAGAAAACCCGGTCTTTCGTCATACATTACGACCGTTACTATCACGGACGTTTCGACATCGACGGTCAAGCACCCGAACTATACCAGGAAGCCCTGCTCTCCACAGCCACAAACCGTGCCGATTACCTCAAGATAGTTTCTCGATACAAAATAGATTCCTCTGTTTCGTCGCGCTACGACCGATTTCTCGATGCCTTCAGCAATTCCGGGGGCGTCGTATCCAATCTGAACGAGTTCAAGGGAACTTACTGGCACTATATCGTTTCACACAACCTTTCGTCACTCAATACATCAGAATAGACATGAAGAGACTCCTTACTTTCATCCCGGTGGCACTTTTGCTCATTCTTTCCGGATGCAGCGAAGGGCCTTCATATCTTGCCGGAGGAGTCATGTTTCCCGACTACACCGACATAACCATTCCCTTCAACATCGCGCCCCTCAACTTCCGTATTGGTGAGGCACAGCAGGTCTGCCTAACCGCAAGTGGCCGTGGCACATACAACTTCAAATCCAAAGGAGAACTGCTCTCTTTTCCGATGAAAACTTGGAAAGCCATGCTTCAAGCTGAGAAAGGTAGCCAGCTAGACATACAAGTCACATATCTTGATGCCGAAGGGCATACGGTATCCATGCAACCTTTTTCGTGGAAGATCTCGTCAGAGCCCATTGACCGTTATATGAGTTATCGTCTAATCGAGCCTGCTTACGAAGTCTGGAATACCATGCAGATAGAAGAACGTGACATAGAGACCTTCAGTTCCCGCTTTTTGGGCGACAATGGTAATGCAGGCAATAGTTGCATGAACTGTCATACGTCCAACAGATCGGGTACCTCCTTCATGCATCTGCGTGGCCGCAATGGTGGAACATTGCTGAACCGTAACGGTCATCTTCTCAAGCTTGACACTAAGACAGACAGCACCATGGGCGGAGCCGTTTACGGTGATATCTCTCGTGACGGCCGTTATGGGGTTTTTGCTGCAGCCAACATAACCTTTGCCATACATACCCATTCGTCCATGCGTATGGAGGTCTTTGATACAGCCAGCGACCTCCTCGTTATTGACTTCGACAATCTCACTGTCACTGACAGTAAAGCCGTCAAAGGTAAAGAGTTTCAAGAGACCTTCCCTTGTTTTTCAGCCGATGGAAAGATCATTTTTTTCTGTCGTGCCCCATTTTGTGAACAGCCTGGCAATACAATGCGCATGCATTACGACATCGCCGCTGTCAGTTTCAATCCAGAGACCGGGAGGGTAGGTGACACCATTCGCACCGTTATCAGTGGTGCCAGTCACAATGTCTCGTTCAGTCATCCCAAATGCTCGCCCGACGGCCGCTTTCTGCTTGTCACTGCAGCTGCGTACGGAACCTTCCCTGTCTGGCACCAGGAAGCAGAACTATGGATGATCGACCTCCGCAACGGCCATGTCAACATCATGACCGGTACCAACGCATGGCGTGCAGACACATATCATAGTTGGAGTTCAAACAGTCGATGGATAACATTTGCCTCAAAACGGGATGACAATGTTTACGGGCGACCTTACATGGCATTTGTCAATGAAGACGGTAAAACCGGCAAGGCCTTCCTCCTTCCACAGAAAGACCCTTATGTCTACTACACAACCCTCAAATCCTTCAATCTTCCTGAATTGTACACCGCGAAGGAAGAATACAATGCCCGCACTGTGGCCAGAATATATAATTCGACTCAGTCGGTTAAAGTCGCTTACAAGTCTCGCGATTGAACCAATTTGGCTAAAAACTCGAAAAATAGTTGGTCAATTGCTCAAAAGGGCATATCTTTGCACCCGCTTAACAGCAATAAGGGGAGTTCCGCTAGCTCAGCAGGTAGAGCACATCCCTTTTAAGGATGGGGTCTCGGGTTCGAACCCCGAGCGGAACACCAGAAGAAGGCTTTTTCGGAAGTCCTCTTTTTTATTTTGCAGTTTCTGCTACTGTTCTCCGTGACGATACTTACCCTCACCTTCGTCGCTCATCATGCTTAGATAGCTGGCATACCTCGATTCGCTTATAGAACCTGTCCTGACACCTTCCCTGACTGCACAATCCGGCTCGTTCGTATGTGTACAGTCTCCATAGCGGCACTCCTTCGAACATTCGAAAATCTCCGGGAAATAGTGACTGATCTCCTCCTTTTTCATGTCATACAAACCGAAACCCTTCACTCCGGGAGTATCAATCAGCCAGCCGCCTTCCGGCAGTTCAAGCATCTCCGAGAAAGTAGTCGTGTGCATGCCTGTGTCATGTTTGTCCGATATTCTGCCGGTTTTGAGCTCTGAACCCGGAATCAGTGCGTTTATTATTGTACTCTTGCCCACGCCCGAGTTACCCGATACCAGAGTCGTCTTGTCAGTCAGCAATATTCTCAGTTCGTTCAACCCCTGACCGTGCAGACTATCGCAGCGCAGGCATCTGTATCCTATCGATCCATATAAGGAACATAGTTTCTCAGTCTTTACAGTGTCATCTTTATCCAGTAGATCCTGCTTGTTGAACAGAAGTATCACGGGAATTCTATAGGCTTGTGCAGTGGCCAGGAATCTGTCGATGAAAACAGTATTTGTTTCAGGATGTCGGACTGTCACTACCAGTAGGCACTGGTCTAGGTTGCAGGCCAGTACGTGCGATTGTTTGGAAAGATTTGAGGAGCGCCGGACAATATAGTTCCTGCGCTCCTCAATATCTGTAATGAATGCTGTTTTGCCACCATCAAGAACCGTTATTGTCACAACGTCACCAACCGCTACAGGGTTGGTGCTCTTTATGCCGCGTATGCGGAAGTTCCCTTTTACAAAACACTCGACCAACAGGCCTTCGTCAGTCCTGACGATGCAGCTGTTCCCCGTGCTTCTGATGACAAGTCCGTGCAAATCTGTCAGGTGATCAGACGGTCATGATTTCCTTCTCCTTTTCGGTGAAGGTTTCATCGGCCTTTTTTATATACTTGTCATGCAGTTTCTGCAGTCTGGCCTCAGCATCTTTCTCGGCATCTTCGGCAAGGCCTTCCTTCTGGGCTTTCTTCAACTGGTCAATAGCGTCACGCCTGGCGTTTCGTATCGAAATCTTTGCCGACTCGTTCTCCTTGCTGCACTGTTTAACCAGATCCTTACGGCGTTCCTCTGTCAGAGGTGGAATCGCCAGGCGGATTATCTCTCCGTTGTTGGTAGGCATGATACCTACCGCCGAGTCGATAATGGCCTTCTCGATAGCTTTCAGTTGGTTCCTGTCCCAGGGACGGATAGCGATGGTGCGGGCATCCGGAGTTGTCAGGGCGGCAACGTTATTCAACGGTACCCTGCTTCCGTATGAATCAACACGGACATCATCCAAGATGCGGATATTTGCCTTTCCTGCACGAATGTGGGCGTACTCTTCGGACAGATGCATGATGGCGAGTTCCATCATCTCCTCTGCATCGTTCAAACACTTGTTTACATCAATCATACACTGCTGATTTTATTGTGACCACAAATATATGTCTTTTTTCCATACTCTGAGCAATGACCATGACCTAATGTGCCCACTACGTGCGTGCGCGCACAACTTTTCTTCGGCCGACAGACACTTTGGGAGAATTTTTCTTAAATTTGCAAGTCCTTGCTGAGTTATTATGAAACGTACACCAGACAGAGTCTTGTCTTTTGGAGTGTGGCTGATTCTAGCAGTCGCGGCTATACTTCCTGTGGGCTCCTGCCTGGCTCAGGACAATGATTTCTCCGGATGGTTCAGTGTGGGCCTTGAGAAGAAACTTGCCAAAGGATTTACGGGCGGCATCGAGGCTGAGTATCGTCTGCAAGATCATTTTTCGGCTACAGACCGATTCTCGGCAGGATTATCATTCTCATACCGATTGTTTCGCAGTACAGACCGGCTTTTCGACCTCAAGGCAGGTGCCGGTTTCAGGTACATAAGAAAGTACCAGCCCGAGTCTATAAGCTACAAAGATCCGAAAGAATACTATGATGCTGACCTTGACGATTTTGTTTCCGTCACCGATGAACGCAACGTCGATGCCGCCTATAATGTAAGCAAATACAGGGCAACTGCATCACTCTCCGCCTCATTCAAGGCCGGACGTCTCGAATTGTCCGTCAGGGAACGCTACCAGTTCACATATAACGACAGCGTAGCCGTAGTTGAGTCAAAGTGGAGATACGATACCACTCAAAAAGCAGTAGTCGAGGTTCCCGAGAAGTCTGAGGTGGAGATGAAGGCTACTAATACCCGTCGCCACATCCTCCGCTCCCGTCTTCAGGCAAGCTACAACATCCCTCACTGCAAGTTCAGCCCTTTCCTTTCAGTTGAGGCCTACTCTGATTTGGCAAATTCCGGATCTTTGCAGAAGATGCGCTACATGGGTGGCATAGAATGGAGTCCCGGAAAACATCACGAACTCGAGCTCTGGTACGCCTATCAGGAACTCACCGACGATGACGAACCTGCGGGCAATATCATTGGGCTAGGTTACAAGTTTCAGTTTTAGAGATAAACAACGCACTATATGAGAAAAGTTTTACTCTTTCTTGTTCTGTGTCTGCCGACAATTCAGAATCTTTCGGCGCAGAGCGTAATAATAAACGAGACGGAAGGCTCCAAGATAGAGTTATCCATCGACAGCCTCCGCAGCATCACCTTCAAGGATGGCAAAATGGTTGCCACTTATGACAACGGCGCTGAAACTTCCTACCTTATGTCTGAGATAGGACGTCTGGATTTCGACAGCACTACAGACGTCAATATGGTGTCAGCCATGGAGGGCAAACTGACATATTCGCCGGCATCCGGCATCATGGTCATCGCAAATTCGCAGGACAAGACTCTCTGTATCTACACTCTTGGCGGAACTGCGGTCTTGAGCCAGAAAATCAGTTCCCCGATTGAGACAATCGATGTTTCCGGACTTGAAAAAGGAATATACCTTCTCAAGCTCGACGGAAAGACAATCAAAATCATAAGGTGATGAAGATTAAGGAATTGCTTACAGTTCTAACGGTACTGAATCTCCCACTGGCAACCGTTGCACAGCCCGCGTCAAGACCTGTGTATTTCAATCAATCCGACGGAACTTCAAGAGTCGTCTGGTTCTCCGACATCGATTCTGCCTTATTCGCAGCCGACAATACCTACGGAACTTTTTTCATGTCCGCAGGCAGGTCTTCCGCATCATACTCGCTGACATCTTATCTAGACAGCATAACCTTTGCCACTCCCGCCAGCGGCATTGCAGTAAGTGATTTCCCGCAATCTGCCGACTTCGACGTAGTCTTCGACAGTTCTGACGAAAACTCATGGACCAGTGTCAGCGAGAAAGTCGTCGTCGATGAAGATAACTCAGAATACGACGATTTTTACGAGAACTTTACCCCGAAGTCATCCATAACCATTGTCTATCAGAACGGGAAGGCTACACCTGACAAGACAGTTGACGGTGTCGAAATATCTGTCTCCGGTGCTCATGTCACCGTAACCTCACAGCAGAAAATGCGATATATCCTCAAGGGGACCTCAACTGACGGTTCTTTCAAGGTAAACTGGACAGACCCTTCAACAGGTCTACCCGATAAGAAATACGATAAGAAGATGCTTATCGAACTCAATGGCCTTGATCTTACAAATCCCAATGGTTCCGCCATCAACATACAGTCCGGAAAGTCCGTCTATGTAAAACTTGCCAGCGGTACTGTCAACAAACTGAAGGACGGTGTCCAGTACGTGTCTGTCAGTGATGAAGACCAGAAATCAACCCTTTTCAGCGAGGGACAACTCATCATCAGCGGTTCCGGCTCACTAACAGTCACCAGCCTTTCGGCCCATGGCATCTGCAGCGACGACTACATCCGCCTGCGCAGTGACCTAGGCAATCTGACCGTAACCTCAGCTTCAGATGGCATCAACACCAAACAGCACTTCCTCATGTACGGCGGCAAAGTCAGCCTAAATGCAGGAGATGACGGAATCTCTGTCCGCAAAGGCTGGTTTAGGCAAATGGGCGGAAAGTTGAAGATAACATCGGCCGACAAAGGAGTAGATGTGACCTATAGCAGTAATGACACCACCTACTTCGATATGCAGGGTGGATTCCTGAAAGTGGAAACTACCGGTGAAAAGGGTCATGGTATCTCTTGCTCAGGGCGTATGGACGTAAGCAACGCAATACTCCAGATACTTGTCAAAGGCAACGCCTCCAAGGCAATCAACTGCTACGGAAACCTTACTTTCGCATCCTCCAAGCTCACACTGCAGACTCAAGGCTCTTCCATATACAACGATGAAGAGAAAGACTATTCGTCGGCTGCAGGTATTCGTAGTCGCGGCAAACTTGCCATCTCCGACTGTGTCCTCGGGATCAAAAGTACCGGGGCCGGAGGCAAGGGCATTAACGGCGACGGCAACGTCAGCTTCTCCGGTACATCCGCAACCATTCTGGCTAAAGGTTCCCTCTCTGCCCAGGGAGGAGAATCCGTACGTCCGCGTGCCCTCGAGTGCGTTGGACTGACAGTCTCCTCAGGCTGCATCCTGAATCTCTCAGCAACCCATTCGTCAATCAGCAACGATGGATTCTTCAACCTTAGAGGAGGAGAAGTTTTTGCCTTTTCATCGGACGAATCCGTAAAAATCGTAAAAACCAAGGAGACCTTCACCCAAAGCGGAGGCCTCCTCTACGAGAGCAGATAGCGCTGCCCGTTACTCGTGCACCAGAGTTCCAATCTGTTCACCCTCTATCACCTTTTTCAGGTTACCGATCACATCCATATTGAAAACATATATGGGCAGATGATTCTCCTTGCACATGGTAGTAGCCGTCAGGTCCATCACTTTAAGGTTGCGGTTATAAACCTCGTCAAATGAAATCTCGTTGAATTTGACTGCTGTCTTGTCCTTTTCCGGATCTGCTGTATAGACACCGTCCACGCGTGTACCCTTCAGCATCACGTCAGCCTCAATCTCAATCCCGCGCAGGCTTGAACCCGTATCGGTTGTGAAATAGGGATTTCCTGTACCTCCGACCAATATTGCCACCTTCCCTTCCTCCAGAGCCGAGATAGCCTTCCACTTGCTGTACAGTTCACCGATAGGTTCCATCCTTATGGCAGTCAGCACTACCGAAGGACAACCCGCAGAAGTCAGAGCCGAACTCAAACCCAGACCATTTATTACAGTAGCTAACATACCCATTTGGTCACCCTTCACACGATCAAAACCCTTACCCGTTCCTTTCAGGCCACGGAAGATATTGCCACCGCCAATCACGATGCCAATCTGGACCCCCATGTCATGAATCTCCTTGATCTGCCTTGCATACTCGCCCAGCCGTTTTTCGTCAATACCATACTTTTGTTCTCCCATCAGGCTCTCACCGCTGAGCTTCAATAAAATTCTTTTGAAACGTACCATATTCGTATATCAATTTGAATGTTTGTCTAAAATATATGAAACCTGCTTGAACTCATACTCGCGGACAGAACCGCTTTCGTCCTCCATCACAATGATGCCGTTTGGCTTCACCGACACGATGCGTGCCTTGAAATCCCCGTTCAAATCGCTGAACCGGTGGAATCCTTCTCGTCTGAATAGCCTTTCTTCATATCTTCTGCGCAATCCTTCTGCTCCATTTCCTCTAAGAATATCGCAGTTCTCCGCATAAGCCTCCAGTACAGACTCAAGCAAAGGTGCCAGCTCATTATCTTTTCCCGTGATGTTGCGTATTGAAATAGGATTTGGGGCATTACTTCTGAAAAGTGTCTGGTTCACGTTAAGCCCCACACCCGCAATACTCTCGCAGAGCCGGGTGCCCAGCAGTTTGTTCTCAATCAGAATACCCGCCAGCTTCATCTCTTTCCAGTAAATGTCATTTGGCCATTTCACTGTCAGATAGGTCGCCTTCTCGCCCAACAGGGGTGTTACCGCATCCAGCACGGCGAGCGAAATTGCCTGTGACAGCAGGAACTGGTCCCCGGCATCTATGTACGACGGCTTTGAAAGCACGCTGAATAAAAGGTTACAATCCTTCTCCGATTCCCAGCTGTTACCCTGTTGCCCTCGTCCGGCAGTCTGGTAACCGGTTGCCGCCACCTTCATTTCAACCCCCTCGGACAGCCCGGGGTTCATTCTCAGCCAATTATTAGTTGAGTCTGTCACCTCCAGCCAGTGTACATCAATATTCCTTTTCATCATAAACTGTCAGTTCCAGACGGGAGGGAAGAACGCGTCCTCCAGATGCTCTACTGTCGAACCCTCCTCTGAGAAGACAACAGTAATAATATCAAACCTGACGTGCATGTCAATACACTTCTTGCGGACATACGCGTCAGCAGCTCCCACAATACGTCTTATTTTACGGTCGTTCACAGCCTCCTCCGGATTGCCGAACTCATAGCTGCTTCTCGTCTTTACCTCCACGACCACCAGCTCGCCATTTACCGTGGCAATCAGGTCCAGATCCTTGTGACCGCTCCTCCAGTTTCGTTCCAGGATAGAATACCCCTTCTTCTCCAGCATCCTCGCGGCAATCTCTTCGCCCTTCCGTCCCAGATCATTGTGTTGAGCCATAGCATATAACCATTAATGCAAAAATAGTGCATTTTGGTCAAGCAAATTGGTTAAATCATTAAAAAGTAATATCTTCGCTGAATATGGATGCTAACGGGAAAAGAGAAACAAGGATGGTGTGTCTTCTGAACGACAAGGAAAGGGACTTCATTGATGACTATCTTAGCAAATACAAAATCTCCAACAGGAGTCGCTGGATGCGTGAAACCCTGCTTTCCTTCATATATCAGAAACTAGGAACAGATTATCCTACATTGTTCGACGAACAGGATATGCGCCGTTGATGGATGATGCTGCTTACATGAAAATTGCCCTTTCCGAGGCTGAGGAAGCAGCCGGTTCGGGCGAAATCCCCGTCGGCGCCGTAGTAGTATGCAGAGGACTCGTCATTGCCAAGGCGCATAACCTCACTGAAACCCTGAATGACGTCACAGCCCATGCTGAAATGCAGGCCATAACGGCTGCCTCCAATTATCTTGGGGGCAAGTATCTCAACGAATGTACCCTATACGTAACTGTCGAGCCTTGCGTCATGTGTGCCGGTGCCATCGGCTGGTCACAGTTGGGTCGTCTCGTCTATGGTGCCTCCGACCCCAAGCGCGGATACACGGTGTATGCGCCAGATGCCCTTCACCCGAAAACATCGGTCGAAAGGGGAGTGATGGAGCAGGAATCTTCGAAATTAATGACAGAATTCTTCAAGGAAAGACGTCGTTCAGGCAGTCAGACATCCTCATAATCGACATACTCGCCTTCAGACTTGAAGGCCTTTCTTTTCTTGCTTTTCTTTCCTCCGTCATCGTTACCCGTAAATCTGACTTCCGGGTCGTCATTACTGCCCCTGCTTTTCCCTCCGAAAACAGACCTGAAGGTATCGCGTACAGAATAGAGGAAGCCCCTGAAGAGTGCCAGGAGTGTCGTGATGACAAACAGCAGAAAAAGGGATATAAGTATGAGCATCAGTTAATCGGAATAAAGGTTCACTTTAGCAAGACACAATAATCATGCCACATCTTTTTTCTTGAAAAAAATCAGCGAAAGGAGTATGTACCAAACAATCACTGCTGACATTCCGACATATCCAAGTGTAACCAGCAAAACCAGTGATATCGCAAGAAACACATACCTCAGCCAATTATCCCTCCAACTCAAGTCTCTGAATTTCAGCGAGAACATCGGAATTTCACTCAACATGAGCCAGGCAAACAGAAATATAGCGGCAATCAGACCCCAGGCCGCCCATTGTCTTTCTGCGAAGAAACTGCCATTTTGTACTATCCCGCACCAGAACAGCGCATCTGCCGGCACTGCAAGTCCCAGGAACGACGATGTCTGACGGGTGTCCGTGTTGAACTTTGCCAGTCTCAGGGCCGAAGCAACAGCTATTACCAGACCCAGATAAGGTATGAAACCCTGTGCGAAAGGCCACTCCACATTGCCCAGCATCTTCAGGCAGAGCATCGCAGGTGCCACACCGAACGTAACCAGATCAGAAAGAGAGTCCAGCTCCTTCCCTATGGATGAGTAGCACTTCAGAATCCTGGCAGACATACCGTCCAAGAAGTCTGCCACAGCACCCGCTGCTATCCACAGGAATGCCGTCTGCGAATCTCCGTTAAGAGCCGAAATAACCGCCATGCAGCCCGACAGCAAGTTGCAGCAGGTAATTGCGTTAGGAATATGTCTGATAATACAGTTTGCCATGTCTAATATCCTACAGTCTAAGGAAGCTTGGCAATGATATCGAGGTCTGCTTTCACCTTCTCGCCCATCTTCACACAAACAAGTGAGCCCAGAGGCAGGTAAATGTCAACCCTTGAGCCAAACTTGATGAAACCGAGATGCTGGTCAATGTGGCATCTGTCACCGACAGACGGATACGTCACAATCCTCCTGGCCATCATTCCCGCTATCTGTCGCACCATGACCTCCTGTCCGTCCTCCGTTTCAATCACGATCATAGCGCGTTCGTTCTCAATGCTGGATTTAGGCTTGTCGGCAGCGAAGAAGTGTCCCTCCTGATGACTCACCTTGACAACTGTCCCGTTTACAGGATACCAGTTAGCGTGCACGTTAAACAGATTCATGAAAGTTGAAACCACTATCCTGCGGTCATGAAAATACTCCGTCTCGTCCACCTCCTCAATAGCAACTATTACACCGTCCGCACTGCTCACCACAACCTTGTCGCGGTCCTCGCTGGGGAAATGTCTGTGTGGATTTTTGAAAAAGTTCACCATTATCCCAGCTATCGTCAAAGAGAGTCCCAGTACAATCCAGGAACCGATACCGTAAATGCCGGGAATGAAAAGAATTATGTTCAGCACTGCCAGTGCAGCAAAAGTGATGGTCAAGGTAAGGAACCCCTCCTTGTTGATAGTAGTTATCCTATGTCTGTTTGCCCCCATTTGCTCCAATACTCAGTCAGAGTGCGTCGTCATGCCAAATGCATGCACGGTACACGCACTAAGCGCAAAGGTAGTGAAATTCCTCCACTCGTGTTGCCCTTCTTCCGATATTGTTGATAACTTTTTAGAGAATATCATTGTCAGTTGGCCGAACTGGAGTATTTTTATGGAGTTTTTCAGAGCATCAGAATGAACGATTTCGTCCATTTACACGTACATACACAGTATTCCCTTCTCGACGGTCAAACCAGCATCCCCAAGTTGGTTGACAAAGCTGTCGGAAATGGAATGCGTGGCATTGCAATCACCGATCACGGCAACATGATGGGTATAAAGGAATTTTCCAACTACTGCAAGAAAAAGAATTCCGAACTGGCTAAGACAGGTAACCATTTTAAACCCATCTTTGGATGCGAAGTATATGTTGCTCCACGACGCAAGGAACAGAAAGAAGGCAAGCCGGATGCCGCCAACTATCACCTCATACTCCTTGCCAAGAACAGTGTCGGATACCACAACCTCATCAAGATAGTCTCCAGGGCCTGGACAGACGGTTACTACTACCATCCCCGTACCGACCGTTTTGACCTGGAGAAATATAGCGAAGGCCTCATCTGCTCCTCTGCCTGCATTGGAGGCGAAGTCCCCCGTCAGATACTGTCCGGCCATCCTGAAGAGGCAGAACAGACCGCGTTATGGTATCGCAGCCTCTTCGGTGACGATTACTACCTTGAACTTCAGCGGCACAAGGCAGCCGTCGAGAAGGCTAACCATGAAACCTTTCCTCTACAGTGCCAGGCCAACGAAGAACTTCTCCGTCTTTCTGCAAAACATGGCATCAAGACCATCTGCACAAACGACGTCCACTTTCTGGATGAGGAAAATGCCGATGCACACGAACTTCTCATCTGCCTGAACACCGGCAAGGACGTTGACGACCCCACACTCATGCGCTACACCAAGCAGGAGTGGCTCAAGACCCGCGAAGAGATGAACTACCTCTTTCGGGATATCCCCGAATCCCTCGACAACACCTGTGCCGTACTCGACAAAGTTGAGGAATATTCCATCGACCACGAGCCCATCATGCCCTTCTTCCAGATACCCGAAGATTTCGGAACAGAAGAAGAATATCGCCGCAGGCTCACCGACAAAGACCTCTTTGAAGAGTTTACTCGCGATGAAAACGGCAAAATTGTCATGACTGACGAAGAAGCCGACAAGAAAATCCGCAAACTCGGCGGCTACGACAAACTCTACCGCATCAAGTTCGAGGCCGACTATCTTGCCAAGCTCACCTTCGACGGTGCCAAAAGACGCTATGGCGATCCAATCCCCGCTGAAATCATGGATCAGCTCAAGTTCGAGCTCCACATCATGAAGACCATGGGCTTTCCCGGCTACTTCCTCATAGTACAGGATTTCATCAACGTCGCCCGTAACGAACTCGATGTCTCCGTAGGCCCCGGACGAGGTTCCGCTGCCGGTTCCGTCGTTGCCTACTGTCTGGGAATCACACAGATAGACCCCGTAAAGTATGATTTGCTTTTCGAGCGCTTCCTCAACCCCGACCGCATCTCACTCCCCGATATCGATGTCGATTTCGATGATGACGGCCGCATACGCGTGCTTCAGTGGGTCACGCAGAAATACGGCCAGGAGAAAGTCGCCCACATCATCACCTATGGTTCTATGGCCACCAAAATGTCCATCAAGGACGTAGCCCGTGTTCTCAAGGTACCCCTCGAAACCTCCAACAGACTCTGCAAGGCAATACCTGACCGTCTTCCCGGCGACAAGAAAATGAACCTCGCCAACGCCATCGAGTGCGTCCCCGAGCTCAAGGCCGCCGAAGCATCTCCCGACCCCTCAGTGCGCAACACCATCAAGTACGCACGTATGCTTGAAGGCAACATCCGTGGCACCGGCGTACATGCCTGCGGCACCATCATCTGTCGTGACGACATCACCGACTGGGTACCCGTCAGCATCGCCACCGACAAAGACGGCGAACGACTCCTCGTCACCCAATACGAAGGCAGCGTCATTGAAGAAACCGGCCTCATCAAGATGGACTTTCTCGGACTCAAGACACTCTCCATAATAAAGGAGGCCATTGCCAACGTACATCAGAGTTTCGGAGAAAACATTGACATCGACAACATCCCCCTCGACGACGAACTCACTTTCAAACTCTATTGCGAAGGCCGAACCATCGGAACCTTCCAGTTCGAGTCTCCCGGAATGCAGAAATACCTCCGCGAACTCCAGCCCTCCTGCTTTGAGGACCTCATAGCCATGAATGCCCTTTACCGACCGGGCCCCATGGACTATATCCCCGATTTCATCGACCGAAAACAGGGACGCAAACCCATAGAGTACGACATCCAGTGCATGGAGAAGTACCTTAAGGACACCTACGGCATAACTGTCTATCAGGAGCAGGTCATGCTTCTGTCGCGTCTCCTTGCCAATTTCACCCGCGGGGAGAGCGACACCCTGCGCAAGGCCATGGGAAAGAAGCAGAAAGACAAGCTTGACCACCTCAAGCCCAAGTTCATCGAAGGAGGCAAAGCCAATGGCCATGATCCGGCAATTCTCGAGAAAATATGGAAAGACTGGGAGAAGTTCGCTTCCTACGCATTCAACAAGTCCCATGCCACCTGTTATTCATGGGTAGCTTATCAGACAGCCTGGCTCAAGGCCCACTATCCCGCCCAGTACATGGCAGCCGTCCTCAGTTGCAATATCAGTGACCTGACCGAAATAACCAAACTCATGGATGAGAGTCGCGCCATGGGTATCGAAGTATTGGGTCCTGACGTCAACGAGAGTGGTTTCAAGTTCACCGCCAACTCCCACGGAAACATCCGCTTCGGCATGGCCGGAGTCAAGGGCGTAGGCTCCAATGCTGTCCAGTCCATAATCGACGAGCGAGAGAAAAACGGTCCTTTCACCGACATATACGATTTTGTAGAGCGTGTCAACCTCACCTCCTGCAACCGCAAGAACATTGAAAGCCTTGCCCTTGCCGGAGCCTTCGACAGTTTCGACATCTCCCGCGAACAGTTCATCGAGCCCTGTGGCAAGAACGAAGTCTTTGCCGACGTCCTGGTCCGTTACGGCAACAGATATCAGTTCGACAAGATACAGAGTTCCAACACCCTCTTCGGCATGATGGAGGGCAGTTCCGACTTCATTACCCGTCCCGCTCCGCCCGAGTTCACTCCGTGGCCACCGATAGCCCGGCTCGACAAAGAGAAAGAACTTACCGGTATCTACATCTCCGCTCATCCCCTCGACGAGTACAGCATCATCATAAATGACATCTGCAACACCGGCATGGACGAGTTCAATGACAGAGAATCTCTTCTCGACCGCGACATAATAGCCGGTGGAATCGTCGTTGACGTCAGAGAGGGGATTACCCGTAACAACAAACAGTACGGAGTCGCCCGTATCGAAGACTTCTCCGGCACAGGCGAAATAGCCCTCTTCGGACTTGACTGGATCAAGTGGGGCAACTACATGAAAATTGGCAACTTCCTGTACATCAAAGCCAAATGCGAGCGCAACAGACACAAGGAAGACCGTATAGACCTCAACATAAGCTCCATCGAACTCCTTCCCGACGTCAAGGAAAAGGCGATCCAGTCAATCTCCGTCCATATGGACCTGAACCAGATTGACCAAGTTATCGTCAACGAACTCTCCCAGCTGACACAGACTCCCGGAAAAACCAAAATCAGATTCATTATCCGTGACCTCGATGCCGGACGTTCCGTCCAGCTCGTCTCGTCCGACCATACAATAGAAGTCACCCGCCAACTGGTCGAATACATCAGTGAAACCGAAGGATTAAGTTACAAAATCAACGCATAACCTTAAACTATACAGACTATGATCATCAACGAACAGAATTTCGAGAGCCTCATCTCAGGCGACAAACTCGTCGTCATTGACTTTTGGGCAACATGGTGCGGGCCATGCCGTCGTGTAGGCCCCATAATCGAAGAACTTGCTGCCCAGTACGAGGGCAAGGCCGTCATCGGCAAGTGCGACATCGAAGAGAACTCCGCTCTCACCGATAAATTCGGTATCATGAGCGTTCCCACTGTCCTCTTTATAAAGGGCGGTCAGATTGTTGACACTCAGGTCGGCGCCGCCCCCAAGCAGGTCTACGAACAGAAAATCAACGCATTGCTCTGACTTATGATAGACGACGAATTCATAGGCGAAGACCTTGATGATCAGGAAACAGTCCGGTATATCCAGGAAGCCCTTCCCCAGGAACTGAAGCAGAAGTATCCCGAAGATACACTCTACTACATACTCGATGTCATAAACGACTACTTCTCCACCAGCGGAGTCCTTGATGCCGCCCCGGATGCCGACGGATTTATCGAAATAGACAACGAAGCCGTTGCCGCCTACATCGTCAAAGAGGCAAAGCGCGATGGAATGGGAGATTTCGACCCCGACGAGATACTTTTGATAGTCGAGGCTGAGGCCGATTACGTCGACGGCCTCGAACAGTGATTCCTATGACCTGACAGTCAGCAGCCGGCTTCCGTCCGGCTGCTCCTCCAGATACACCCTTACCGTATCCTCAGGCAGCAGATCCTCGGCCAGTTCTGGCCACTCGATCAAACAGAGCGCACCGCTGTAAAAGTAATCCTCATATCCCAGATCGTAAATCTCCTCCAGCTTCTTTACTCTGTAGAAGTCAAAATGATAAATCAGCTCGGCAGTCGTTTCCGAGCGATATTCGTTTACTATTGCGAATGTGGGCGAGTTCACCTCTTCCGTTACTCCCAGATTCCTGCACAGAGCCTTTATGAACGTCGTCTTTCCGACCCCCATCTTTCCGTAGAATGCAAAAACAGTATTATCCCCCATTTCACGGATAAAATCCTTCGCCTCCTCATCGAGGTTATCGGCCGATTTCATTATTATCTCCATCACTGTCTCTTTTTGGGAACCAAAGTTATCAGCGGAATCACCATCTCTTCCAGCGACACTCCGCCATGCTGGAAAGTCTCTTTATAGTACGAAGCATAACTGTTGAAGTTGTTCTGGTACACGAAATAGTCTTTCTCAGTTGCGAACACGTAAGCCGTACTCACATTAGGTGAGGGTAGCGACGCCTTTTCCGGTTCGGTAATCTCGAACACCTCCTTCGGGTTGTAACCCAGATTACGTCCTAGCTTGTACCTGAGGTTCGTGTTAGTATTGCGGTCACCCACAATCCTTATAGGGTTGTTCACCTGTACGCTTCCGTGGTCAGTCGTAATCACCACTTTTCTGCCCGTCGCCGCCATAGCCCTGAAAAGGTCTCTCACCGAAGAGTGTCTGAACCACGACAGAATCAGACTGCGGTAAGCCGCCTCGTCGGCTGCCAGCTCGCGCATCATCTTCGAGTCAGTTTTGGCATGCGACATAATATCGATGAAATTGATGACAATAACATTCAGGTCATTTGTCAGCAAGTTCTTGAACTGCGACATCAGCTTATCCGCCGCCTGACTGTCATTAATCTTGTGGTACGAAAATGAATTCTTGCGGCGATACCTTTCAAAGTGAGTCTGAATCAACGGGCCTTCGTTTACATTCTTCCCCTCCTCAGAGTCCTCGTCCACCCAAAGCTCAGGAAACATCGAGCAAATCTTCCCGGGCATAAGCCCCGAGAAAATCGCGTTGCGTGCATACTGCGTTGCTGTCGGCAAGATACTGCAGTACAACTCCTCCTCGAACGTAAAGTACTCAGCCAGTTCAGCCCCCAGCACACGCCACTGGTCATAGCGGAAGTTGTCCATCACTATCAGGAACATCTTCTCGCCCGCGTCCAGGGTAGGGAACACACTGTGCTTGAATACCCCGGTGCTCATCAGTGGAGCCTTTTCCGGCTCAGTCATCCACTCCAAATAATTCTTCCTGATGAACTTTGCGAAAGCCTTGTTAGCCTCATTCTTCTGCATCGCCAGCAATTCATTCATGTTGCTGTCCGCCTCATGCAGTTCCAGTTCCCAGTACACCAGTTCCTTGTACAGTTCAACCCAGTCGTCAAACGTAAACGAGTCATTTATTCTGGAACCTATCCTGGCAAAGTTCTGCTGATAGTTCCTGTTCGTCTCCGCCTCGACAATGTCATGCTTGTGAATATTCTTCTTCAGCGTCAGCAGAATCTGGTTGGGATGCACCGGTTTAATCAGATAGTCGGCAATCTTCGAGCCAATCGCCTGATCCATGATATTCTCCTCTTCGTTCTTCGTCACCATCACCACAGGGATGTTCGAGTCAATATCCTTTATCAGGGCCAGTGTCTCCAGGCCGCTCAGTCCAAGCATATTCTCGTCCAGCAGCACCAGGTCATAGTTCTTCTCCCTGCATCGTACCACGGCATCCCCGCCGTTGGTAACGGTATCTACCTCATACCCCTTGTTCTCCAGAAACAGAATATGTGCACGGAGAATGTCAATCTCGTCATCCACCCAGAGCAAAGTACCGTTCTTGTTCATCTCATTCAGTATAGTCGTCTTCAAAACCCGGTTCCTCATCAATAGTGAAACCATCAATATCCACCTCAGGAATATTCAGGTAGTTCTCGTCAAAGAACTCCGAATACTCGTTGAAACTGTAGTACTTCAGCAGAATCTGAAGATTCTCCTCGGTGATGATTAAAATATTCATACCCCTCATCACCGAAGCAATATTACCTTCGGAATACAGGCGCTTGCGGTACAGATATGCCTCGTCAAAGTTCAGGAACTCGCTAACCACCAGCATCCCGATACCTTGTTCGTGTCTGAAGTCCAGGTCGAAGTTCCTTACCATATAGCGGCTGAAATTATAGCGTGCAGTCTCAAAAAGCAACTGGTTCTCATTCAGCGAATCCTCCGGGTATGCCATCACCACAATATAAGGCTGATAGCGGTCGGGGTTGAACTTCGGTCTGACACTGTCCTCCACCTCCTCGCTGTCACCCAAGCCGTTCCTCCTGTCCCATATCGAGCCGAACGATGCCGACTGCAGAACCCTTCCGCTGCGCACCTCCTGCGTAATCATGTCAGCCAGCGAAGCAATCTCGCTCTCCGGGTACTTCTCAACCAGAGACTTCAGAATAGTCAGGAAACCCTGGATGTCACCGTCTGCCAGATAGGTGCTTGCCTCCAGAAACATGAACCTTGCACGGTGTGCCCCCGTTGGATACTTCTCTGCCGAAATCCTGCAACTCTCCTTCAGGGCATCATACATCCCGTTGCGGTAGTAACTGTAGGCCGCCTGATACAGTGAATCCTCGCGGTGCTTTCCGAACCTGACATTCTCCTCAAACTCCGGATCAGATACAATCAGCGTAAAGTCGCTCCCGGGATACCTCTCCATCAGACTCTCCCTGCATCTGTCTGCCATCTCCGGCTTACCCCACAGCGAATACATCAAATAAAGATTGTACAGTGCATCATCCGCATACTCAAGCTCCGGGAAATCCTCCTCATTGCGCACCAGCACCTTCTCTGCCAGACCATACTCCGTCAGTTCGTCCTTATAAATCACACCGGCATGGAAAAGGGCGTCAGCCAGAATAACGTCAGACTCAGCCTTCTGCTCGTCTGAGAAAGGAATCTGCTGGATGTAATACTCCCTCGTATGCGGATCGTCCGACAACATCTCAGCCGTCCCCTCAGTGCCGGCCGCAGCAGTCGAATCGGCCGCAGCAGCCAGGTCTCCACCTGCCGCCCCATCTGAAACAGCATCGTTTCCATCGGAAAAATCACTTAGAGACGCACTCTTGTCAGCCCTTCGCCAGTTATCCTCCAACTTACGGTTCCCCCATATCGACTTGAACTGCTGCGCGCCCTGTCTTGTCAGAGCCGGGTTGTAGAAATACCACGAACCGTCATTGCTCGCTACCGTCGTCTGGCTTAGCAAGTCAGCATTCATGTCGGCCTGCCGTTCAGCCTCTCTGGCCAGCCTCTCTGCCTCGGCCTCCTCTGCCAGCAGCCTCTCTATCACACCGTCAATAATCTTGTACAGTGCCACAGTGTCGGTCATCGTCGCAAGCCGCTGAAGACTGTCCTGAAGCTCTATCTGAGTCGTATAACCCACCAGTTCCTCCAGCGCAGCAGACCTCGTCATAACCTCGTCATACTTCGGATTCTCCTGATCTATCAGCCCCACCACCTCCGAGTAGCAGCGGCTTGCGTCAGCATACATCCCCTTGTCCCAGTACAGCGTAGCCATGTGAAGCAGCAGGACACCCCTCTCAGGAGTCCTCTCCTTGCCCTCCTTCAACCCCGTCTCGTACCTCTCGAACGCCTTGGCCGTATCGCCCAGCGCCAGGAAAATGTTGCCCATTGCATAGTACACCTGATCCAGGTAGTCCTTATTCTTGGGATCCTTCGCCATGCGCATCAGCTTCCGCTCCATCCTTGCAGCCTCCGAAATCGGTGTCGTCTCAGTCTGCTGGATTCGGGCATTGAACTCAATGCGATAGGGCGGATTCATGTTGATTACCTTCTGGAAACTCCTGAAGGCCGCCTCATTGTTGCCCTGCACCTTGTATAACTGCCCCAGGATATAGTTCTCGCGGATTTTCTGCGTACGGCTCATCCTCTGTCCCGGGATTGCCTGCGCCAGCATCGACAGCGACTCGCCGTACCTCTTCTGTTTAAGCATGTGGGCCGACTTTATAGCCGCCAGCTCACCCCTGAGCTGATGCGGAACAGAATCGGCTGAAAGCCTCATGAAAACCTCGTCAGCCTCATAAATCCATTCCAGTTCTGAGTAGCATTGAGCCATCTTCATCCTAGCCTCGGCCACCACATCCGGCTGATCCTTGAACAGGCGGCAGATGTACGAATAGACTCCGGCTGCCTCCAGGAAATCACCCTTCTGCTTCTGCGCATCGCCCAGCAGCATCCAGGCATGCCACAAATACGGATTGTACTCATTCTTCTCATACCAGGCCTTCTGCCTGTCAGACAGTTTTCCACTCTTCTTCTTGGGCTTAGCCTTGATTGAGTGTAGCGTCACGCTCTTCTGAGCCTTCTCAATCGCCCTGTCGAAATTTGATGCCCCGGCATTGCGCGCATTCTCATCGCTCAGCGGAAAGACATCCAGAATCTCCAGATAATTGTCTTTCACAGCCTTCTCCTGGGCTTCATAGCCCTCCTTGTAAGCCGTAATGCCGTTGTAGTAAACATTGAAGCGGGTCACGGTCGAGTGGTAGAACCTCGCCACCGCCGTGTTGCGGTGAGTCGAGCAGCCGGCCGACAACAGTGCCGACAGCAGTAACAGACAACCCTTGACCGAATTTCTCAATCCTCTTTCTATAACAGATATATACAATAAACTCAGAAAAGCGCCTCTTATTGTGGCGCAAGCCATCAATCACTCCCCAATCATCATCCAAGCCTCATCCTTCAGTTCATCCGGCAACTCTATCCCGCGTACTTGCAGGCTCTCCAGCCAGCCACGCACCTCATCCTGTCTCATAGTATCCATCACATACCTGAAACTCTCGATTTCATCGTCGGAATAACCATCTGACGGATGCCCCTTGAAAACATCCAGCTCCTCGTCCTCATAATAGATGGCATCATGCGTCATTGCATCTGCCAGACGCCGTTTCTCGCACACCAGATGCTTGCCGCAGCACTCTCCCTGAGGAACCGCCGGTTCAGGCGATTGCTCCGATGAGCCATCAGGCATCCCATGCACCTTGTTCCGTCGGCCGGGACGGTACAGGATGAACAGGAGCAGGAGGAGAATCCCACATATCATATATACAGTATTATCCATAACGGATATAATGTTCCTATATTGTAATGGCTGTCAGCACTCTTATTGTCATCTACTGACAAAGATAGTGTATGTTTATGATAAGTTTTCCGTGCAGATGTCACCTTTGTCGGTTTTTTTGTGAAAAAACAGATGATTCTTGTCCCTTATCGCAAGGTGACTTTATTAACGATAGCTTCTGGAGATGGTACGGCTGACGGTTTGCCTATGGAGAGCTCACTGCTGTTCTGCGTCCAGGATACTATTTCATCGCTGCCGAGCAGGGAGACGGACTTAATCTTCCGGTTGTTGTATTATGTCTTTGAACCTAAGCCGGACACTGTGATATAGGCTGTCCGGATTCCACTTGTCGGCTTTCCAGTCAGGAATCCAGTCAATATTGACCACGATAATTTAATACTCAGGTATCCGCTTGATTCAGACAGATACTGTGCTATTTAACATCATCCATCTTTCCGCTCCAGTTGCTTACCAATTGTGCGCTGTAATCCTTAAATGTCAACCGGTCTTTATCAACAACAACAAGTATGTCCCAATCAGAATCAACTCTTGAGTCTCCTCTGGCTCTGGAGCCATAGAGCCATGCTGCGCTACCTTTTGGAAGTACATTAGTAAGAGTCACTCTGATGCGCTCTATCTGATTGTCAGCGTCTTTTTTCTGCATATTATTATTGTTACTTGCAAAAACAATGCAAACCTTATGAAAAACAAAAGTTACAGATTACTTTTCATCTTTCATTCGCTCTTGATTACATCGGCAGGATTGGTGCGCATTATCACGCGGATGCGGTGGAATACTGTAAGCGTTATTATCAGGGTCATAACCAACAGCGTGACTGGTGCTATCAGCAGGAACGACCTTGCGTTGCCGAGGTCAGTGAATATGGCCATTGCAGCCAGATTGTTTTTTTGCCGATACCGACAAGAATTGTTATGTTTGTGTGCTGAAATAAGAGAACTTGCCGATAGACATGGACCTGATGACTGTCACTCAATATGCACAGATGCACGGCCTTCCGGAAAGGACCGTGCGAAATTGGTGCAATGCAGGGAAGATGCAAGGGGCATTCCTTTCAGGGAAAACCTGGAACATTCCAGCCGATGCTCCACTGCCCAGGAAAGGCAAACCAAAGGTATCAGCGCTGTTGAAACGGCTCAGGGAAGAGAAGGACGGACGGGTTAGCGGTGGTTTATATTACTGTACCCAGATTGACCTGACTTATAATTCAAATCATATTGAAGGTAGCCGTTTGACCCATGACCAGACCCGGAACATCTTTGAAACCAATACCATTGGCGTCACTGACGATGCTGTCAACGTTGATGATATAGTTGAAACCACAAACCACTTCCGCTGCATCGACCTCATTATTGACAGGGCTGAAGAACGCCTGTCGGAGAGCATGGTCAAAGAATTGCACCAAATCCTGAAGACGGGAACATCGGACAACAGGAAGGAATGGTTTATAGTGGTGGATTACAAAAAACTGCCCAACAAGGTGGGTGGACGGAAATGGCCGTGTGGGACGCTTAATCATGTTCAAAGAATGCCTGGCGAGCGGAATCGTACCGTTCATTATCACTGAAGACCTGAAATGGTCCTATTACCGCGGGCTCAATGAATGGGGGCACGTGAAAGGTTATCTGACCGACACCTGTCTTACCGCCCAGGATAAGTACAAGTCATTTTTGGACTATCTCGATATTAAATACTGACCAAATAATAGCATTATGAGAATAAGAATAATCAGTTTGGGCTTGATAGCCGCATTTATTTCATGTACCGGCGGGAAGGAGCAGGAACAGCTGCCGTTTATGGATAATTTGCCATATTACGTTGAAAACCTTGAGGTATTTGGACTGAACCAGGAACCTGGACGCGCGTTCCATATACCAGAACGTAATATCTCCCTTAACGGGAACTGGAAGTTCAGGCTTTACGACAATCCGCTTGTGGTCCCGAAAGATTTTTATAAAAAAGGTTTCAACGACCGCAAGTGGGGAAACATCGAGGTTCCGTCAAACTGGGAGATGCAGGGTTACGGACAGGCCATGTTCCGCAACGTTTCGGCCCCATTCCCCAACGCCCAGCCGTTGTCCATGCTTGAAAGGTATCAGAAGATACTTGATGATCCGGATGCAACGGCGCAGCAGAAACGTATGGCTCAGTACCGTCTGGGCGGCGGGCAACAGAACCCGTTCACCGTTCATGTGCCCGATGTGCCGATGGATGTAAACCCCACCGGTGCCTACCGCACGGAGTTCAGCCTGCCGTCAGAGTGGAGCGGCAATGAGGTGTTTCTGCGTTTTGAGAAGGTGGCATCGGCAATGTTCGTATGGGTTAACGGCAAGCAGGTGGGTTACAATGAAGGTGCCCAGGAGC
The DNA here is from genome assembly GCA_017615835.1 of Bacteroidaceae bacterium. Classification (GTDB taxonomy): domain Bacteria; phylum Bacteroidota; class Bacteroidia; order Bacteroidales; family Bacteroidaceae; genus Colenecus. Next base: position 405,486 of record JAFZZI010000007.1, read on the forward strand.
CGAGTGAGTACGATATCACGCCTTATGTAACAAAAGGCCGCAACACACGGCCGTACTGGTGCTCAAGTTCAGTGACGGTTATTATCTTGAAGGACAGGACTATTGGCGCCTGGCCGGAATATTTGATGACGTGACTGTATATTCCACACCCAAGGTCAGGATTTATGACTGGCAGGTGATTACTGATTTTGGACCGGACTATCTGGACTCGGACCTGAGCCTGGCAATGGATATACGCTCTTACGGACTGGAGGCCGATGGCTACAAGGTAAGTGCCGTAGTATCAAAAGAGGGCAAGGAGGTAGCCGGAATGCAGAAAGGACCATTGAGCATAAAAGACGGCACCGGCACTGTCCATCTGAATGCAAAGGTCAAGGCCCCCATGAAATGGACAGCAGAGACACCTAAGCTGTATGACCTTACAATGGAACTTACCGCCCCTGACGGAGAGATTGTGGACCATATTGAGAAGCGTATGGGATTTAAGAAGACCGAGATAAGGAACGGCACATTCTATCTGAACGGCCAGCCGCTAAAGGTCAACGCCCAGAACTCACACATGCAGCACCCGCAGTCGGGCCACGCTATGGATGAGGCTACCATACGCCGTGATATGGAGATACTCAAGCAGTTCAACTTTAACGGAGTGCGCACATCACACTATCCCCCGGTAAACGAGTATCTTGACCTGGCCGATGAATACGGACTCTATATCATTGACGAGACAGGCGATGAGTCACACGCCACCGAGTACGTATCAGATATGCCGGAGTTTACCGATATGTACCGCGAGCGCGTACGCCAGATGGTACTGCGTGACCGCAACCACGCCTGTGTGCTAATATGGAGTGCGGGTAATGAGAGCGGTGAGGGAAACAACATAACAGAGGTGGTGGCCGAAGGCAGGAAATATGATCCCACCAGATACTGGATGTACGGAGGCAACGCAGCAAAACACCCGGCCGAGGATATAGTTGGTCCGCGCTACCCGTCGCCCGAGGAGCATGAGCGGGACTACGGAAGAGATACCCGCGATATGTGTCCGTCATTCATGGATGAGTATCTGTCTGTGGCCGGAAACGGCGCAGGCGGGCTTGATGACTACTGGCGCGTGATATACTCCTACCCCAAACTTATGGGCGGTGCCATTTGGGATTTTGTAAGTCCCGGTCTGGAAGAGCCTGTCAGGATGGTCAAGGACCGTTCACCATACAACACCCCAGCCCATATAATGGGACGTGCCCGACTTGTAAAAGGCCCCACAGGCAATGCCATTGACCTGAACAAGCAGGAACAGTGGGTACAGGTGTATAGGGCAGACAATGTGGAGATAAGCGGTGACCGTATCACACTTACCCTGGATGTATATCCGCGCCTTTTCAACCGTAGCGGCGGATACCTGATTACCAAAGGCAGCAACCAGTTCGGACTGAAGCAGCAAGGCTCAGAGAGACTGGATTTCTATATTGACAACGGCCGCAGGCAGACGCTGTCAGTACCCTTGCCTGAGGACTGGGAGAACAGATGGCACAATGTGACGGCTGTATATGACGGCAAGGAGATGAAACTCTTTATAGACGGTACGCAGGCCGGAGCGCAGGCCATGACCGGCAACATACGCAACCTGCCGCTCTCAGTATGCATAGGCCGTGACGAGCAGTCATGCGGTCAGGATGCCAACCCCTACATCTGCGATGCCATGATAGACAATGTAGGCATATTTGCCGACGCGGTAGAACCCGGCATGTTTGACCCGGACAAGGCCGCTTTGTGGCTTGATTTTGAAGAGGAGCAGGAAAATGGAACATTCTACACATACGGACAGGGTGCCCGCACATACGGTTCCATCTGGCCGGACCGCGTGCCTCAGCCAGAGATGTGGCAGATGAAGAAAACCGTACAGCCGCTGTCATTCACACTGGCCGATGCCGAGAAAGGTACTGTTGAGGTCTGGAACCGCAACCATTTCATTAACGCATCATACTACCGTACCGCATGGTCTCTTATGGCCGATGACAAGGTGATAGAATCAGGAGTGCTTGACCTTGACGTGGAACCGCTCTCAAGGAAGATTGTAAGGATTCCGTTCCACAAGCCCGCACGGATTGAGCCAGGCAAAGAGTACCGCATTGAGATAAGCTCAATACTGGCAAATGATGAGATCTGGGCCAAAGCAGGCCATGAGGTCTCTTGGGACCAGCTTGAGCTCTCATCATGGAACACTCCCGCACCGGGCGGGCCCGCAGTCAAATCAGACCTGACACTTACCCGGACGGGTGATGCAATCATGGTGAGCGGCAAAGGGTTCAGTTATGGTTTCAACGCGCAGAGCGGCGCTCTTGTATCAATGAGCGTTGACGGCAAGGAACTGCTCCGTGAACCCATGACGCTGAATGTATGGCGCGCTCCTGTAGCCAATGAGCTTGACGGATGGAATGGCCGTTCTGCCGGCAATCCGGCCGTATCAGGATATGGTTCCATTGGAGCCGATGTGGTGCTGGCCGGTCATTACTATTCGGCCTCACTGGATAAGAGGAGTCAGGTTCCGGTGTCAGTAAAGGCAGGTAAATATGCCGATTTCGTAGTGATTGACATAACAGAGCGTTCTGTCTCCACAAACGGAACAGACAACTGTTTTGAAAGCAGCTGGCACTGGACGGTAAGCGCTGACGGAACCATAACAGTGAACCATAAGGTAAGTCCGCAGGGCAAGATGCCCGCCTGGCTGCCAAGAATAGGCGTAACAATGAGCCTTGACAGGTCATTAGCACAGGTATCATGGTACGGCCGCGGACCGCAGGCCTCATATCCCGACCGCAAGAGCGGATACCGTATAGGCATATACAAGACAACAGTCAATGATATGTATGAGCCCTACCTGATGCCCCAGGATTACGGACTCAGGACCGATAACCGCTGGGTACGTTTTACTGACAGCACAGGTAAAGGTGTGGAATTCAAGATGGACAGGCTGTTTAATTTCAACGCCTACGACTGCACTACCGATAACCTGACCAAGGCGGTATATCAGTATCAGCTGCAGCGTGGAGGTGATATTACGTTAAATTTGGATTACGCCACATCGGGAGTGGGCTGTACCGCCCGTGGCATCTTTAACGCCTATCGCGTAAAGCCGGAGACTTATCAACGAACCATTACCATAACCCCGCTACGCGGTAATATTTTGTACTGAACTTGAATGTCTTGCAGTGTCATTCCTCAGAAAAGACATACAACTATGAGAACTCATGTTGTTTTAAGACATTTCGGAATAGTCTTGCTTATCATCTCCTTTTTATTGATAATGTCGGCCATAACGGCACTGCTATTTCCGTCAGACAACAGTTTTGTTCCACTCGCCGTGTCGGGATTATCGGCATTGGTATCCGGACTGTTACCGGTCCTGCTGACTAAATCGGTCGATAAGATCCAAGCCAAAGAAGGTTATACCATCGTGCTGTGCGCATGGATTACAGCCTGGCTGTTCGGTGCCCTGCCTTTTATGATATACGGTGGAGAATTCAGTTTCATAAACGCCCTGTTCGAGAGCATGTCGGGTTTTACCACCACCGGTGCATCGATTCTGAATGACATTGAGTCGCAGCCTCCCGGCTTACAGTTGTGGCGCATCTCATCAGCATGGATTGGAGGAATAGGAGTGGTGCTGCTCATAACCCTGGCCATTCCCGATGACCGTAACGGACAGGTCATCTTGGTCAGTTCAGAGACCTCGAGCCTGGCAAGAGAATACTTCAAGGGGGCAAACGTGGCTTTGTAAGAATCATGATGCTTACATACACCGTAATAACCCTCATTTCATTTTTATGCCTCAAAATGACCGGAATGGGCTGGTTCGATGCCTTGACACATGCCATGTCAGCCTGCAGCACATGCGGTTTCAGCACTAAGAACAGCAGTATAGCCTTTTTTGACAACCCTGTGGTTGAAACCATCCTGATTGCCTCAATGCTCTCCGGTGCCGTCAATTTCACACTGCTGTACTCCACCATCATACCCGGGCGGAACAAACGCAACTACATATTCAAGTCAGAGGTGTTCCGTGTTTTCATGATCCTGACATTGGCGGCCGTCTTGATTATCACTTTCAGTCTCAAGCATAACCATGTGTATGAAACAAGCGCCCGGTCGTTCCGTCACGCCCTGTTCCAGACCGTGTCAATAGCCACCACTACGGGATTCGCCACTGCCGATGCCGACGTTTGGCCATCATTCTGTATAGGCATCCTGATAGTCTGCTCCATTATCTGCGGATGTGCCGGTTCTACGTCGGGGGGTATAAAAATAGACCGTATGGTCTTGGTGGGCAAAAGCATACGTTACAAACTGCATCAGTTCAGAGATCCCCAGCTTGTTCTCCGCAGCAGGTTTGACGGACGTTTCTGCAGACCTGATGAAATAAGCCAGGCCCAGCTGTTCATTCTTATGTATCTGGGATTGATATTCATAGGTGCCGAATTGAATATAGGTGCGGGTATGGATCTCAGGTCCGGCATTTCAGCCGCCATAGCCTGCATGGGTAATGTAGGACCCGGTTTCGGCCGAGTGGGTTCAATGAATAATTACGCTGACTTGCCAACCGTCATAAAGCTGTCAAGCATGGTGCTTATGCTGGCCGGTCGTCTTGAGATATACCCGCTTATCCTCGCCTTCCGTCGTTGACTCGAAAGGATCGTTCCCCTTTGTGCCCAAATTAAAACAGATTCTAACTAACTTCGCAGCGGAATTCAAGCCTTCAGATAATGCGATACAAACCTCACTGGGCTCCCGGTACTGATTATTCGGCCTACAGATTTTTCATCCGCAGGCTGAATGCGCACGGTAACGGCAAAACGATGGAGGTTCCTCTTGCAAGGCTCCCGCTCATGGGTTTCATATATGTTACATCGGGTGAAGTCCTGATTGAGGCTGACGGATTCCCTTATCTTTGCCAGCCCGGGCATGCCCTCATAATACCTGCCGGGTGCCCGTTCACTATCAGTTATACGAACGAAGCCTCCGGTTATTCAGGATGTTTTGCTCTCTCTGCGCTTTCTGATATGAAAGCCATCAGGTTCTTGACCAAACCGGTACATCAGGCCTTCTGGTTTGATGAGGGGGTATTCATGGGTGAACTTTTCAATATGCTTATGTCTTCATTTGAAAAGGCCGATGATCTGTTCATTGAAAAGGGACTTGACCTGTTCCTGTCACGAATCAGGTCAGGACAGTCTTTGACAATACCCGCTGTGGTCAACGGATTCCTGGAATCTGTATTCAATCCTGAGCGGGAGATAAAAACCTTGGCCGCATACGCAAACGCTGCCGGAATAAGTGAGAATTACCTGAGCCGTCAGGTCAAGCGATACACCGGTCGCAGTGTCGGCGCATGGATAGACATAGTACGTGTAATCAGGGCAAAAAAAATGCTTGCCGGCACATCTGTTCCGATAATTGACGTGGCTGCCAGAGTGGGTTTGGAAGACCAGTCATATTTTTCACGTTTCTTTAAGCGTGAAACAGGCCAGACTCCCACGGAGTTCCGTAAGTCTATGCAAGGATAATCCTAATTTCTGTATCTGTAGTTCTAAAATCCGATACGGTTTTTGCAGACCTTTGCAGCCGTAATGACAGCAATGTTCCTAATATCTATTATTGCGGCAGTATCGCCTCAAGGGGATACTGTGACGCTTCAACTCCCTTCGGTAACCATATCTGCGCCGAAAGAGCGGTCAGCAATTGAAAAGGTTGCCTCGTCAATATCGGCCATATCATTCCAGTCAATTGATAGGAACGGCACGTATCGTCCTAATGCGTTATCATCAGTAGTGCCAGGTCTGCATATTCCTGATTATGGGGCTTCACTTACATCAACCATATATCTGCGTGGACTGGGCTCCAGGATGGAGAATCCGGTAATGGGTCTCTATCTGGACGGAATCCCTGTCATTGACAAGAATGCGTATGATTTTGACTGGGAGGGTATTGACCGGGCCATCATGTTGCGCGGGCCGCAAGGTACGCTCTACGGCCGCAACGCTATGGGCGGCGTGCTGTCACTCAGCACATTCTCACCATGCGATGATTACAAGCCTGCCGTGCGTGTGGAGTACGGGACAGCAAATACTGTGCGTGCCGGTCTGTCGTTGGCGACAGGTAAGAATGCCCTGTCGGCCACATTCAGGCATACTGACGGATATTTCCCGAATGCCTTTAAGGGTGAGCCCTGTGACCCTTATGACGGTCTGGCTATGCGCTGGAAACGGGTGGACTGCTCACGTGAAAGACTGTCTCTGACAAACATGCTGTCTGTCAACGTATCACAGGAGGGAGGCTTTGCTTACGGTCTGTGGCAGGACGGTACACAGTATCCTGTATCATATAATGACGAAAGCGGTTATAAGAGGCTGTCAGTGATAGAAGGATACAAGCTGCACCATTGCGCCGATGCCTTCAAGACCGATGCCACCGTATCAATTCAGTTCCTTGCTGATGATATGATGATGGATCAGGACTACACGGAACAGTCCATATTTACGCTGGAACAAAAGCAGATGAGCGGCACCGGTACCATTGAACTCACGGTGCATCGTGCTCAGGAAGATGCTCTCTGGCAACCTCTGACAGGCTTCTTCTCTTTCTTCCGGCGCAACCATCTGACAGCTCCTGTCACGTTCAAGCGTGACGGCATAGAGAAACTGATACTTGCTAATGCAAACGGCCATATTCCCGTTGATATGGGCCGGCTTGCCGTATCGGATAATGAGATTCCGGTAAACTCTGATTTTATGATTGATACATGGAACATTGCACTGTTCCATGAGTCAGTATTGGACCTGGACAGATGGCTGCTCACAGCCGGAATTAGACTTGATTATGAAGGCGGTACTATGGATTATGACTGTATGGCGCGGCTTCATTACCGTTTTGAGCCCGTCATGAACCGTGACAAGGAGCTGACAGTTCCTTATGATGGTGCTATAAGTCACAGCCATTTTGAGATCCTGCCCAAGATATCTGCACTGTACAAAGCATCAAAGGCGGTCAGCCTGTATTCAACCGTATCAAAGGGATACCGTGCCGGAGGATTCAATACGCAGATATTCTCAGATATTTTGCAGAACCTTACCATGAATGCAACAATGAATGATCTGGGTGTCTATCTGGATAAACCTTTTGTCTCTGTCACCGCCCGGAATACGGAATATGATCCTGAGACCGCATGGAATATGGAACTGGGTATGCGTCTGAACCGCAGGTCTTTCAGTGCTGAGTTATCGGCCTACTATATGGATGTACGTAACCAGCAGCTTACTGTATTCCCGCCGGGTATGGCAACGGGGCGTATGATGACCAATGCGGGACATAGCCGCAGTATGGGGGTAGAGACAGAACTTGACTGGAGTCCGGGTAGGCTGCGTTCACATCTGTCGTGGTCCTGGTGTGATGCCCGGTTCGTGAGTTTCAACGACGGCAACAATGATTATTCGGGCAACTGTCTGCCGTATGTGCCTGAGCATACGCTCTACTTGAATATCGGCTACAGTTTCGGGCTGGGAAACATAACGCTGGATACTGATGCATCACTGTGCGGAGAGGGCCCGTTCCGTTGGAACGAGTCCGGCACACAGCTGGAACCTTTCCGCCTCAAGGCCAATGCGCGTGTGGCTCTTGTCCTTACGGATTGGGAACTCTTTGTGAGGGCCGACAATCTTACTGGTGAGACCGGCCGCAGCTTTTATTTCAAATCTGTGGGTAATGAGTTTTTTGCTTCAGTGAAACCACGCATCATTATGACAGGAATAAGAATCAAACTATAACGCATTATGAAAAAGACAGTATTTATTATCGCTACCCTTGCTGCAGTTCTTGTGAGTTGTGAAAAGAATGATAAAGTTGATGCTCCCATCCAGCCTAAGCAGGGTGAGTATGTAGGAGTTGTAACAGTTACTTATCAGGGTGCTGACTATGACAACAAAGATATCAGCGTTGATTTTGCACCGAATGAAAAGGGTGACTCCGCATCTGTCACCATACATCAGATACGCTTTGTTCCGCAGATGCCTGTCACCATTGACATTACCATACCCGGTATTGCTGTGAACAGCACAGATGATAAGATTGCTCTCAAATGCGACAGCGTGATTCCTCAGGCTATGGGAGGAGAGGTCCCGCGTTATAAGGTAACA